>NZ_QLSU01000012.1 GCF_003268775.1 Paraburkholderia unamae | reverse complement strand
GAGAACACCGGCTGGTTGTCCTCGCGCTTGAGGAACACGGCGTTGCGCAGGCGCGCCGAGAGGTTCGGGGCGCGTTCGAGTTCGGTCTCGCGGGCGACGTCGTAGACGCGGGCGGTGAGGATTTTCTTCAGGTAATCGTCGTGGGAGGCCATGCGAGGACGCGTCGGGCGCGGGTCTGGACGGGAAAACGTAAATGATAGCGCCAACGGCTTGTGCTCTGGCGGCGCGGCCCGCGAGCGCAATCCCCCGCCGCACGGGCCAAGGCAAGTGAATCTTCTGTGTCTGTCAGCGTTCCCACGAGGCGTCAGCGCGGGTGCGGATCATGCGGTAAAATCTTTTTTTGAAACAAGGATCGGAAGATGCACTGGCAACCTCGGACAGCCCATTTGATGCCCGCACGGCGCGAGACCCGCCCCGCGGCGCAGCGGCACGCCCGCCACGCACGATCGTGTCGCTAAGTCCGAGCGCCGGGGAACCATCGGCGTGAGCGTTGCCGCCATGTGCCTCCCCACCCCTTTCGTCCGCAGCCTGCCACAGGCGGACACGAATTCAGAATAGCGCCCCACGCGCCCCGTCAGCCTCCGTCGCACCGGCCGCTAGCCGCGCACGGGACTGACTCAAAGAGTCGTCCAACCATGAACGCACCTCAAGTTTTCGATCCTCACGGCGCCGCCGCCGCCGTGGCCGCCGACATCGAACCGCGCCTGCGCGAGATTCCGTACAACTACACGTCCTTTTCGGATCGCGAAATTGTCATTCGCCTGCTGGGCGAAGAGGCATGGAACGCGCTTGCCGAGCTGCGCGCGGAGCGCCGCACCGGCCGCTCGGCGCGCATGCTCTACGAAGTGCTGGGCGATATCTGGGTCGTGCGCCGCAATCCTTACCTGCAAGACGACCTGCTCGACAATCCGAAGCGCCGCGCGCTGCTGATCGAGGCGCTGAACCACCGCATCGCCGAAATCGAGAAGCGCCGCCGCGCCGACCTGATCGAGCACAGCGACAAGGAAGGCATGGACCGCGCCGCGCGCGTGGAAACGCTGATCGCCGCCGCGCGCCGCGCCATCGGCGCCTTCGCGGGCGAGTTCGAGAAGATGGCCGACCTGCGCCGCCGCGCGACCAAGGTGCTCGGCAAGCGCACGGCTAAGGACAACATCCGCTTCGACGGCCTCGCGCGCGTCTCGCACGTGACCGACGCGACCGACTGGCGCGTGGAATATCCGTTCGTGGTCCTCACGCCCGACACCGAAGCCGAAATTGCGGGCCTGATCAAGGCCTGTTTCGAACTCGGCCTCACCGTCATTCCGCGCGGGGGCGGCACGGGCTACACGGGCGGCGCGGTGCCGCTCACGCCGTTCTCGGCCGTGATCAACACCGAAAAGCTCGAAGAACTCGGCGCGGTCGAGATGACCGATCTGCCCGGTGTGGACCGCAAGGTCGCGACGATCTATTCGGGCGCGGGCGTGGTCACGCGCCGCGTGACCGAGGCCGCCGACGCCGCGGGCTTCGTGTTCGCCGTCGATCCGACCTCGCTCGACGCCTCGTGCATCGGCGGCAACGTCGCCATGAATGCGGGCGGCAAGAAGGCGGTGCTGTGGGGCACGGCGCTCGACAATCTCGCCTGGTGGCGCATGGTCGACCCGCAAGGCAACTGGCTCGAAGTCACGCGCCTCGACCACAACATGGGCAAGATCCACGATATCCCCGTGGCGCGTTTCGAGCTCAAGTGGTTCGACGGCGAGCACGCGCCGGGCGAAAAGCTGCTGCGCACCGAATCGCTCGACATCGAAGGCAAGCGTTTCCGCAAGGAAGGTCTCGGCAAGGACGTCACCGACAAGTTCCTCGCCGGCCTGCCTGGCGTGCAGAAGGAAGGCTGCGACGGGCTCATCACGTCCGCGCGCTGGGTGCTGCACAAGATGCCCGCGCATACGCGCACGGTCTGTCTCGAATTCTTCGGCCAGGCGCGCGAAGCGATTCCGAGCATCGTCGAAATCAAGGACTACCTGTTCGAAACGTCGAAGCAGGGCGGGGCGATCCTCGCGGGTCTGGAGCATCTGGACGAGCGCTATCTGCGCGCCGTGGGCTACGCGACCAAGAGCAAGCGCAACGCGTTTCCGAAGATGGTGCTGATCGGCGACATCGTCGGCGACGACGCCGATGCCGTGGCAACCGCCACCTCGGAAGTCATCCGCATGGCCAACGGCAAGAGCGGCGAGGGCTTCGTCGCGGTGTCCGCCGAGGCGCGCAAGCGCTTCTGGCTCGACCGCAGCCGCACGGCCGCGATTGCGAAGCACACCAACGCGTTCAAGATCAACGAAGACGTCGTGATTCCGCTCAACCGCATGGGCGAGTACACGGACGGCATCGAGCGCATCAACATCGAACTGTCGATCAAGAACAAGCTGCAACTGGTCGACGCGCTCGAAGCGTTCTTCAAGGAAGGCAAGCTGCCGCTCGGCAAGACCGACGACGCCAACGAGATTCCGAGCGCCGAGCTGCTCGAAGACCGCGTGCAGCAGGCGCTCGACCTGCTCAAGCGCGTGCGCGAGCGCTGGACCTTCGTGGGCGAGAAGCTCGACATGCCGTTGCGCGAGGCGCAGCACTATCTCGTGCAACTGGGCTACGAGGCGCTCGCGGAGAAGTTCGCCGACCGCGTGGACGTGCAACCGGACGCCAACGTCTTTCACGTGACCCAGGACCGCACGGTGCGCATCTCGTGGAAGCAGGAGATCCGCGCGGAACTGCGCAAGATCTTCAACGGCGGCGAATTCAAGCCGATCCTCGACGAGGCCCAGGCGATCCACAAGCGGGTGCTGCGCGGCCGCGTGTTCGTGGCGCTGCACATGCACGCCGGCGACGGCAACGTGCACACCAACCTGCCGGTCAACTCGGACAACTACGAGATGCTGCAAGACGCGCACGTCGCGGTCGCGCGCATCATGAAGCTCGCGCGTTCGCTCGACGGCGTGATCTCGGGCGAGCACGGCATCGGCATTACGAAGCTCGAATTCCTCACCGATGACGAGATCGCCGAGTTCCGCGCGTACAAGCAGCGCGTCGATCCGCAAGGGCGCTTCAACGCGGGCAAGCTGCTCGAAGGCGCCGACCTGCGCAACGCCTACACGCCGTCGTTCGGCCTGATGGGCTACGAGTCGCTCATCATGCAGCAGTCCGACATCGGCGCGATTGCCGAGTCGGTGAAGGACTGCCTGCGCTGCGGCAAGTGCAAGCCCGTGTGCGCGACCCACGTGCCGCGCGCGAACCTGCTCTACAGCCCGCGCAACAAGATTCTTGCGACCTCCCTGCTGGTCGAAGCCTTCCTGTACGAAGAGCAGACGCGCCGCGGCGTGTCGATCAAGCATTGGGACGAGTTCAACGACGTGGCCGACCACTGCACGGTCTGCCACAAGTGCGTGACGCCGTGCCCGGTCAAGATCGACTTCGGCGACGTGACGATGAACATGCGCAATCTGCTGCGCAAGATGGGCAAGAAGAAGTTCAACGCGGGCAACGCGGCGGGCATGTTCTTCCTGAACGCCACCAACCCGCAGACCATCAACCTCGCGCGCGAAGTGATGATGGGCGTGGGCTACAAGGCGCAGCGCCTCGGCAACGATGTGCTGAAGAAGTTCGTGAAGAAGCAGACGGCGCATCCGCCCGCATCCACGGGCAAGCCGGCCGTGGTCGAGCAGGTGATCCACTTCGTCAACAAGAAGATGCCGGGCAACCTGCCGAAGAAGACGGCGCGCGCGCTGCTCGACATTGAAGACAACAAGATCGTGCCGATCATCCGCAATCCGAAGACGACCAACGTCGATTCGGAAGCGGTGTTCTACTTCCCCGGCTGCGGCTCGGAGCGCCTGTTCTCGCAGGTGGGCCTCGCCACGCAGGCCATGCTGTGGGAAGCAGGCGTGCAGACCGTGCTGCCGCCGGGCTACCTGTGTTGCGGCTATCCGCAGCGCGGCTCGGGCCAGTACGACAAGGCCGAGAAGATCGTCACCGACAACCGTGTGCTGTTCCACCGGGTTGCGAACACACTCAACTACCTCGACATCAAGACGGTGGTAGTGTCGTGTGGAACCTGCTACGACCAGCTTGCGGGTTATGAATTCGACAAGATCTTCCCGGGGTGCCGCATTATCGACATCCACGAATTCCTGCTGGAGAAGGGCATCAAGCTCGACGGCGTGAGCGGCACGCGCTACATGTATCACGACCCGTGCCACACGCCGATCAAGACGATCGATCCGGTGAAGCTCGTCAACGAACTCATGGGTTCGGAAAAGGACGGCTACAAGATCGAGAAGAACGATCGCTGCTGTGGCGAATCGGGCACGCTGGCCGTCACGCGCCCGGACATTTCGACGCAGGTGCGGTTCCGCAAGGAAGAGGAAATCCGCAAGGGCGCGGCGAAGCTGCGCGGCATCCCGGTCGTCGGCAACGGCGCGAACGGGGTGCAGCCGGCTACGCAGCAGGAAGCGGGCGGGCAGGGTACGACACAGGACGTCAAGATTCTGACGAGCTGCCCGTCGTGCCTCCAGGGTCTGTCGCGGTACAACGAGGACGCCAACATCGAAGCCGACTACATCGTGGTGGAAATCGCCCGACACGTGCTTGGTGAAAACTGGATGGCGGACTATGTTCAGAGCGCGAACAATGGCGGAATCGAGCGCGTGCTGGTCTAATGGCAGCGCTCAATTTTCCGTGAACGGGTTCGGGGACGACGATGGCATGCGTATTCTGCAATGAGGAAGGCGGCGACGTGCTGTGGCAGGACGAGCGCATGCGCGTCGTGCTCGCGACGGCCGAGGCCGACTATCCCGGTTTTTGCCGGGTCATCTGGAATGCGCACGTCGCCGAATTCTCCGACCTGAGCGCGGCCGACCGGGAACATCTGATGCGCGCCGTGTACGCCGTCGAGCGTGCGCTGCGCCGCATCATGCAACCTTCGAAAGTCAATCTCGCGAGCCTCGGCAACCAGGTGCCGCACGTGCACTGGCACGTGATCCCGCGCTTCACGAACGACGCACACTTTCCGCTGCCCGTATGGGCGCCGCGCCAGCGCACGGTGTCCGAGGCGATGCTGGGCCAGCGCCGCGCGCAGGCCACGCTGCTGCGCGACGCGGTGCGTCAGGAAATGGAGCAGGCTTAGGGCCTGAGCATGCAGGCGGCCGCGGGCATGCCAACCGTGGAGCCAGGAGCAGGAACGATCATGAGTGGTTTGAAATCCGATACGCCGGTGCCGACCGGCGTCGTGGTGCACGCCGTCTCGCGCGTGCTGGAACTTCAGTATGCAAGCGGCGAGAGCTACCGCATTCCGTTCGAACTGATGCGCGTGTATTCGCCTTCGGCGGAAGTGCGCGGCCACGGCCCAGGCCAGGAAACGCTGCAAACCGGCAAGCGCGAGGTCACGATCTCGGCGCTCGAGGGCGTGGGCAACTACGCGCTCCAGCCCACGTTCTCCGACGGCCACAACACCGGCATCTACTCGTGGGACCAGCTCTACGAGCTGGCCACGCGCCAGGACGAACTCTGGGCCGAATATTTCGCCAAACTGAAAGCGGCGGGCGTCGAGCGCGACACGCCGATGGCCGCGCAGGCACCCGGCGGTGCCGCGCACGGCCACTGCCACTGACGCTTCCTGTTACGATCCTGCCCCGCCGCGCATCTGACAGACGCGGCGCACACCAACAAAGAACACCCTTCCGCGAAAGGACGAGCGCGATGAGCAAAACCCACTTCGGCTATCAGACAGTCGACGAACAGGACAAGGCGAAGAAGGTGGCCGGCGTGTTCCACTCGGTCGCTTCGAACTATGACCTGATGAACGACCTGATGTCGGGCGGGCTGCACCGCGCGTGGAAGGCGTTCACGATCGCGCAGGCGAACATCCGGCCGGGTGCGAAGGTGCTCGACATCGCGGGCGGCACCGGCGACCTTTCGATGGCGTTCGCGAAGAAAGCGGGCCCGACCGGCGAGGTCTGGCACACGGACATCAACGAGTCGATGCTGCGCGTGGGCCGCGACCGCTTGATCGACAAGGGCGTGATCACGCCCGCGCTGCTCTGCGACGCCGAGAAAATTCCCTTTCCGGACAACTACTTCGACGTGGTGACCGTGGCTTTCGGGCTGCGCAACATGACGCACAAGGACGGCGCGCTCGCCGAGATGCGCCGCGTGCTCAAGCCGGGCGGCCGCGTGCTCGTGCTCGAATTCTCGAAGGTCTGGGAGCCGCTCAAGAAGGTGTACGACGTGTATTCGTTCAAGGTGCTGCCGTGGCTTGGCCAGCGCTTTGCGCAGGACGCGGACAGCTACCAGTATCTCGCTGAGTCGATCCGCATGCATCCGGATCAGGAAACACTCAAGACGATGATGGAACAAGTCGGCCTCGATGCCGTCAAATATTACAATTTGTCAGCTGGCGTGGTAGCCTTACACGTCGGCACAAAGTATTAGTGTTCCCAACTCACTGTCTTAAAAGGAATTTTCGCCATGTCTGAGCCCCGCATCGTTGCTTCCAAAAAGCTTTCAACGTCATGGGCCAGACGAATCGGCATTCTGGCCATGGTGGGTGTGATGGTTGCCGGCAGCTTCGCATCGTTCGATGCGGAAGCTCGCCGCATGGGTGGCGGCCGCAGCTTCGGCAAGCAGTCATCGGTCGCTTCGCAGCGCAGCACCACGCCGCCGCCGGCCCAGCCCAGCCCGACCAACCCCGCGCAGCAGGCCGGTGCCCAGCGCGCGCCCGGCACGCCGGCGCCCACGCCCGCGGCCGCACCGGCGCGCAATCGCTGGCTCGGACCTATCGCGGGTCTCGCGGCCGGTCTCGGCATTGCCGCGCTGCTCTCGCACTTCGGTCTGGGCGAAGCGTTCGCCGGCATGATGGCCAACATGATCGTGATCGCGATCATCGCCTTCGTCGCCATCTGGCTGATCCGCAAGTTCATGAACCGCCGCCGTCCCGTGGAACCGGCGTACCAGACGGGTGGTGGCGCTTACGCATCGTCGAACAGCCTGAACCAGTCGACGGGCGGTTATCAGCCGCAGGAGCCGCGTTACCCGGCGTCGTCCACGGGCCAGTACCTCGCGCCTGAAGCCAACGCGCTCAACGCGTCGGGTGCCGACACGTCGGCCGCCGCGGCTGCGTCGATTCCCGCCGGTTTCGACACCGAGGCTTTCCTGCGCAACGCGAAGGTGTACTTCGTGCGCCTGCAAGCCGCGTGGGACGCGGGCAACATGGACGACATCCGTGAGTTCACGACGCCCGAGATGTTCGCCGAAATTCGCGTCGATCTCGCCGGCCGCGGCTCGCAGCCCAACCAGACCGACGTCGTGCAACTTAACGCGGACGTGCTCGCCGTGGAAGAACGCGGCAGCGAATACCTCGCGAGCGTGCGTTTCAACGGCCTGATCCGCGAAGGCATGGGCCAGCCGGCCGAGCCGTTCGTCGAGATCTGGAACCTCTCGAAGTCGCGCGCTTCGGGCGAAGGCTGGCTGCTCGCGGGCATTCAGCAGGTCGAGTCGCACTGAGTCGGCAACGGGTTCGCAGTGAGGCCAGGCGTCCCGTGATTTGATCCAGATCACGGAGCCTGACTTCCGACGGCCGCCGCGCCGGGTTGAGCGGCGGCGCGATCCTACGGCTCGAACGCTACAATAGGAACCCGCCCGGGCTCGTGCCCGTGCGGGTTTTCTTATTCCATGCCGATGACTCTCGCCGCCAAGCCCTTCGCTGCCGCTGTCAATCACCTGCTCGCCCGCGAATCGTGGGCACGCGAGCGCCTCGCTCCCTATGCCGGCAAGACCGCGCGGCTTTCGTGCCCGCCGGTCGTCCTCACGCTGCTCGTGCAGCCGGACGGCTATCTGGGCGCGGTCGAGGACCACGACGCGGGCGCAGTCGACGTCACGCTCTCGTTGCCGGCGGGCGCGCTCTCGTCGTTCCTCCAGGGCGGCCAGGCGGCCGTGATGAAGCACGTGAAGATCGAGGGCGACGCCGAATTCGCCCAGGTGATCGGCAAGCTCGCCGAGCATCTGCGCTGGGAGCCTGAAGAGGATCTCGCGAAGCTGATCGGTGACGCACCGGCTTCGCGCATCGCTTCGCTCGCGCGCACGGCGCACGGGCAGGCGCTGCGCACCGGGCGCAACGTGCTCGGCTCGGTCACGGAATATCTGCTCGACGAGAATCCGCAGCTCGTGCGGCGCGCCGAGCTCGACGGCTTCAACGAGGAGCTGTCCCGCGCGCGCGATGCGCTGGCGCGCGTGGAGAAGCGCATCGAGCGTCTCGAACAAAAATCACAGGCCAGGGGCGCAAGCCAAAGCGCTGCGCCGCGCGGCTCGCGCTAGACAACAGGCCTCCCAGACATGCGTTTTCTGCGTTTCCTCAAGATTTGCTTCACCGTCATCCGCTTCGGCCTGGACGAGATGATGTTGAGCCGGATCAACGACCGGCGTGTGCGGCTGCTCCTGCGCGTCACCACGATCGGCCGCCGGTTCGACGACCCGCCCGGTTTGCGTCTGCGTCTCGCGCTGGAAAGCCTCGGCCCGATCTTCGTGAAATTCGGCCAGGTGCTCTCCACGCGGCGCGATCTGCTGCCGCCCGACATCGCCAACGAACTCGCGAAGTTGCAGGACCAGGTGCCGCCGTTCGAGTCGAGCGTGGCGATCGGGCTGATCGAGAAGTCGCTGGGCGCGCCCGTCGACACGCTGTTCGACGAGTTCGAGCGCGTGCCGGTGGCGAGCGCCTCGATCGCGCAGGTGCACTTCGCCAAGGTGAAGTCGGGCCAGCACGCGGGCAAGCCGGTGGCGGTGAAGGTGCTGCGGCCGAACATGCGCCCGGTCATCGATTCCGACCTCGCGCTGCTGCGCGACCTCGCCGTGTGGGCCGAACGCCTGTGGGCCGACGGCAAGCGCCTGAAGCCGCGCGAAGTGGTCGCGGAGTTCGACAAGTATCTGCACGACGAACTCGACCTCATGCGCGAGGCCGCCAACGGCAGCCAGCTGCGCCGCAATTTCGCAGGCCTCGACTTGTTGCTCGTGCCGGAGATGTACTGGGAATTCAGCACGCCCAATGTGCTCGTGATGGAGCGCATGGTCGGCGTGCCGATCAGCCAGGTCGACAAGCTGCGCGCGGCGGGCGTGGACATTCCGAAACTCGCGCGCGAAGGCGTGGAAATCTTCTTCACGCAGGTGTTCCGCGACGGCTTCTTTCACGCCGACATGCACCCCGGCAACATCCAGGTGAGCCTCGATCCCGCGCATTTCGGCCGCTATATCGCGCTCGATTTCGGCATCGTCGGCGCGCTGTCGGACTTCGACAAGAACTACCTGGCGCAGAACTTTCTCGCGTTCTTCAAGCGCGACTATCACCGCGTGGCGACGCTGCACATCGAGTCGGGCTGGGTGCCGCCGACCACCCGCGTGGAGGAGCTGGAGAGCGCGATTCGCGCCGTGTGCGAGCCGTACTTCGACCGCGCGTTGAAGGACATTTCGCTGGGCCAGGTGCTGCTGCGCCTTTTCCAGACCTCGCGCCGCTTCAACGTGGAAATCCAGCCGCAGCTCGTGCTGCTGCAAAAGACCATGCTCAACGTCGAGGGCCTGGGGCGCTCGCTCGATCCGGAACTCGACCTCTGGAAAACGGCGAAGCCTTATCTCGAACGCTGGATGACCGAGCAGATCGGCCTGCGCGGCTGGTACGAGCGCTTCAAGATCGAAGCGCCGCAATGGAGCAAGACGCTGCCGCAATTGCCGCGCCTCGTGCATCAGGCGCTGCTGCACCGCCAGGAGCCGGGCAATCTCGCGGCCGACGAGACGATCCGCCAGATGCTCGCCGAGCAGCGCCGCACGAACCGCTTGCTGCAAGGCTTGCTGGTGTTCGGCGTGGCCGTGGGCGTGGGCATGGTGGCGGCGCGCGTCTGGCTGGCGTTCGCCTACGGCGGCTGACGCTCTGACGGCAAGCCGCCTACAGGCCCATAAAGACAAGGAGTGAGACGATGAGCGACCCGACCTCGCCGCGCCAACCGGGCGATGCGCCCGAATTCGAAACCCGCGACCCCGCGTCGCCCTCGTTCTGGGACGAGCGCTTCGAGCGCGGTTTCATACCGTGGGACCAGGCGGGCGTGCAGCGCGAGTTCGAAGCCTTCGCTACCGCGCATGCCGATGCCGCCGTGCTGATTCCAGGCTGCGGCAACGCCTGGGAGGCGCGCTGGCTCGCCGAGCGCGGCCGCACGGTGCGCGCCATCGACTTCGCGCCGGCCGCCGTCGCGAGCGCGCGCGCGGCGCTGGGCCCGCACGCGGGCGTGGTCGAGGAGGCGGACTTCTACGCCTACACGCCGCCGTTCACGCCCGAGTGGGTGTTCGAGCGCGCCTTCCTGTGCGCACTGCCTAAAAACCAGCGCACGAGCTACGCCGAACGCATGGCTCAACTGTTGCAGCCCGGCGCGCTGCTGGCGGGTTACTTCTTTATCGGCGAGACGCCCAAGGGGCCGCCGTTCGCGATCGCGTGCGACGAACTCGACAGCTTGCTCACGCCGTTCTTCACGCTCGTGGACGACCAGCCCGTGGCCGACTCGCTGCCGGTGTTCGCCGGGCGCGAGCGCTGGCTTGTGTGGCGTCGTAACGACGCTGCGCCGTCGCGCGCTTAATCCGCTCCCGAACCCTTCACGAGCCGTTCCCGGAGCACTGTCAGGCCACCTCCGGGCCGCCTCCCGGCGGCCTGCGGCGGGCGCGTCATGCGTTCGCCGCCGTTCACACTTGATGTGCGCGCAACCCGCCCATATCTACACGCTGGCGGCCGCAAGCCTTCCGCTCCTCCCCGCAGGACCCCCAAGCCCGGTAAATGCCAGGGGCGGTCCTGGTTTGCGGCTATAATTCAAGGCTTTGCAAGCAATTATCAGATTTTCATCAGGATAGAGATCATGCCGATCTACGCTTATCGCTGCGAGTCGTGCGGCTTCGAGAAGGACGCGCTGCAAAAGATCAGCGATGCACCCCTGACGCAGTGCCCGAGCTGCGGCGCGGACACGTTCCGCAAACAGGTCACCGCCGCCGGCTTCCAGCTGAAGGGCTCGGGCTGGTACGTCACCGATTTCCGGGGTGGAAACTCGGCTGGCGCGGGTGGTGCGGCAACGGGCGCGAAGGCGGCCAGCGAGGGCGCGTCGTCGGAAGGCGGCAAGCCGGCCGGCGAGGGCGCCGCGAGCGGCGCCTCCGGCGATTCCGGCGCGGCCGCGAGCAATGCGACGAACGGCACGACCAGCAGCACAGCGAGCACGCCCAGCCCGGCGGCCTCGACCTGACGAAAACCGGCGGCGCGATTCTTGCGGATCGTGCTGCGCTCAAGCCGCGTCGGCAGCTTCCGTGCCGCGCGCGGCCCGCATGGCGGTGTACATGACGATCAAGAAAGCGACGTTGAAATCGGTGTTCCTGACCGGCCTGCTGGTGCTGGTGCCGCTGGCCATCACGCTGTGGGTGTTGAACCTCGTCATCGGCACGATGGATCAGACGCTGCTTTTGCTGCCCGAGTCGTGGCGGCCGGAGCGCGTGTTCGGCGTGCGCCTGCCGGGCCTGGGCGCGGTGCTCACGCTCGCGTTCATTTTCGTGGTGGGCGTGCTCACGCACAACTTCATCGGGCAGAAGCTGGTGGAGTGGTGGAATGCGCTGGTGCGCCGTATTCCGATCATCGGACCGCTGTACGGCAGCATCCAGCAGGTTTCCGATACACTGCTTTCGAGTAACGGCAACGCATTTCGCAAGGCGCTTCTGATCGAATACCCGCGCAAGGGTTCGTGGACGATCGCGTTTCTCACCGGCATTCCCGGCGGCGACGTGGTCAACCACTTGCAAGAAGATCACGTGAGCGTGTATGTGCCGACTACGCCGAATCCCACGTCGGGCTTTTTCCTGATGGTGCCAAAGAGCGAGGTGGTCGAGCTGGACATGACCGTCGACGCCGCGCTCAAGTATATTGTTTCGATGGGCGTGGTCGCGCCGGCCGCCTCACCACGCCGCCCCATCGATCCTCCGCTTTAATACCGGACGACGTGCGTCGCGCGACGCTGCCGTCCATTCATGCATAACGAAAGACGAACATCATGTCGATGAGATCAGAATACTGCGGTCTGGTGACCGAACAGCTGCTGGGCCAAACTGTTTCGCTGTGCGGTTGGGTGCATCGCCGCCGTGACCATGGCGGCGTCATCTTCATCGACCTGCGCGACCGCGAGGGCCTCGTTCAGGTCGTGTGCGATCCGGATCGCGCGGAGATGTTCAAGGTCGCTGAAGGCGTGCGCAACGAATTCTGCGTGCAGGTGAAGGGCGTGGTTCGCAATCGTCCGGAAGGCACGGTCAACGCCAACCTCACGAGCGGCAAGATCGAAGTGCTGTGCCACGAGCTCGTGGTGCTCAACGCGTCGGTTACGCCGCCGTTCCAGCTCGACGACGACAACCTCTCGGAAACCACGCGCCTCACGCACCGCGTGCTCGACCTGCGCCGTCCGCAGATGCAGCACAACCTGCGCCTGCGCTACCGCGTGACGATGGCCGTGCGCAAGTATCTCGACGCGCTCGGCTTCATCGACATCGAAACGCCGATGCTCACGAAGAGCACGCCGGAAGGCGCGCGCGACTACCTCGTGCCGTCGCGTACGAACCCGGGCCAGTTCTTCGCGCTGCCGCAGTCGCCGCAGCTCTTCAAGCAGCTGCTGATGGTGGCGAACTTCGATCGCTACTACCAGATCGTGAAGTGCTTCCGCGACGAAGACCTGCGCGCTGACCGTCAGCCCGAATTCACGCAGATCGACTGCGAAACGTCGTTCCTCGGCGAGCAGGAAATCCGCGATCTGTTCGAAGACATGGCGCGTCACGTGTTCAAGGAAACGATCGGCGTCGAACTCGACGCGAAGTTCCCGGTCATGCCGTACTCGGAAGCCATGAGCCGCTTCGGCTCGGACAAGCCGGACCTGCGCGTGAAGCTCGAATTCACGGAACTCACCGACGCCATGAAGGACGTCGACTTCAAGGTGTTCAGCACGCCGGCCAACAGCAAGGACGGCCGTGTGGCCGCACTGCGCGTGCCGAAGGGCGCAGAACTCTCGCGCGGCGATATCGACGGCTACACGGAATTCGTGCGCATCTACGGCGCGAAGGGCCTCGCCTGGATCAAGGTCAACGAAGCCGCGAAGGGCCGTGACGGTCTGCAAAGCCCGATCGTCAAGAACCTGCACGACGCCGCCATCGCCGCGATCCTCGAGCGCACCGGCGCGCAAGACGGCGACATCATTTTCTTCGCGGCAGACCGCGCGAAGGTCGTGAACGACAGCCTCGGCGCACTGCGCCTGAAGGTCGGCCACTCGGAGTTCGGCCGTGCCAACGGTCTCGTCGAGAAGGGCTGGAAGCCGCTGTGGGTCATCGACTTCCCGATGTTCGAGTACGACGAGGAAGAAAACCGCTACGTGGCCGCGCACCACCCGTTCACTAGCCCGAAGGACGAGCACCTGGAATACCTCGAAACGGATCCGGGCCGCTGCCTCGCGAAGGCTTACGACATGGTGCTGAACGGCTGGGAAATCGGCGGCGGCTCGGTGCGTATCTATCAGGAAGAGGTGCAGAGCAAGGTGTTCCGCGCGCTGAAGATCAATGCGGAAGAAGCGCGTGCGAAGTTCGGCTTCCTGCTGGACGCGCTGCAATACGGCGCGCCGCCGCACGGCGGTATCGCGTTCGGTCTCGATCGCATCGTCACGATGATGGCCGGCGCCGACTCGATCCGCGACGTGATCGCGTTCCCGAAGACGCAGCGCGCGCAGTGTCTGCTCACGCAGGCGCCGAGCCCGGTGGACGAGAAGCAGCTTCGCGAACTCCACATCCGTCTGCGTCAGCCCGAGCAGAAGACGGCGCAGTAAGCCACACCCCTGCCGCAAAGGCCCGCGAGGGCTTTTGCATCGCAACAACAGAAAAGGCGCATCGTGCGCCTTTTTTGCTTTTTGCGTTAAATTACCTTTAGACGCGCCGCAAGCGCGCAGCGCGCGTTCCCACCACGCTCCATCACCATGCAGAAGCCGCCGAAGATTCCGGAATCCGTACTCGTCGTCATCCATACGCCGCAACTGGAGGTCCTGATCATCGAACGCGCCGACCGGCCCGGCTTCTGGCAGTCGGTCACGGGCTCGAAGGATCGCCTGGACGAGCCGTTCGCCGAAACCGCCGTGCGCGAAGTGGGCGAGGAGACGGGCATTGCCGTCGGCGCCGATGGTCTGCCGCAGGCGGCGCTGCTCGACTGGCATCACGAGATCGAGTACGAAATCTATCCAGTCTGGCGCCATCGTTATGCGCCGGGCGTCACGCGCAACACCGAGCACTGGTTCAGCCTGGCGGTGCCCGAGGGCACGGTCGTGACCCTCGCGCCGCGCGAGCATACGGCGTATGTTTGGCTGCCCTACGAGCAGGCAGCGGCGAAGTGCTTCTCGTGGTCGAACCGCGAGGCGATCCTCCAGTTGCCCGAGCGGCTGCGCGGAGCAGGCAAATGAGCGAGACCAGCACCGATCCCGGCATCGAATCGCAGCGCGTCGTGCGGCTGCGCGAGGCGCTGCTCGGGCGCCGTTATCGCTCGCGCTACCGCTTCACGAGCGGCAACGACGTGCGCCTGTTCAGTTCGAGCGCCGGTCTTTTCGGCGCGATGATCGAGCGCATCGACGCGGCCACGCGCGACGTCGCCCTCGAGACCTATATCTTCTGCGACGACGACATCGGCCGCGCGCTCTCCGAGGCGCTGTTGCGCGCCGCGGCGCGCGGCGTGCGAGTGCGCGTCATCACCGACGGCGTCGGCTCGCCGCGCATCGCGCTTTTCGATGGCTGGCCGGGCGCGGGCGTCGAGCACCGCGTGTACAACCCGCACATCTTCGGGCGCTTCGGCTTTTCGCGCACGCATCGCAAGCTCGCCGTGATCGACGACCAGTTCGCCTATTGCGGCGGCATCAACGTGATCGACGATTTCGAGCAGGACGGCAGGAAGCTGCCGTTTCCGCGCTGGGATTTCGCCGTGGAACTGCACGGCCCCGTGGTCGTGGACGTGCGCCTCGCGATCGAGCAGCAGTGGCGGCGCATCCGGCTCGGCTACCGCCCGCCGCTGCCCCAGCAGGTTTCGCCCGGCGTGCCCGCGAGCGCCGGTTTCATGTCGCCGCATCCGACCGGCCATACGGTGGGGCGTCCCACGCAGATGGTGGACGACGCGCTGCGCGCGCTTGCGCCCACCGTGCGCTCGTCGCGCGCCAAGCGCTTCTTCACGCGGCTGCGCGAGCGCCTGCGCGCGAGCGTGCGCGACCCGCGCACGGCGCACGTGCCCTGCGTGGCGTTTGTCGCGCGCGACAACGTGGTGAACCGGCGGGCCATCGAAAAGGCGTATCTCGACGCCATCGGCGAGGCGCGCAAGGAAGTGCTGCTCGCCAATCCGTATTTCATGCCGGGTCGGCGCTTGCGGCGCGCGCTCGTCGCGGCCGCGGAGCGGGGCGTGGCGGTCAAGCTTCTGGTCGGACGAAATGAATTCAAGGTGCTCGACTACGGGGTGCCGTTCCTCTATCACCAGTTGCTCAGCGCGGGCGTGCAGATTGCTGAATACGAGAAAACGATGCTCCACGGCAAGGTGGCCGTGGTCGATTCGACCTGGGCCACCGTCGGCTCCTCGAATCTCGACGCGCTCAGCCTCGTGCTCAACAACGAGGCGAACGTGCTGCTCGTGCAGCATCCGCAAATCGAGCAGTTGCGCGACGCGATCCTCGCGGCGTTCGGCGATGCCGGGCAGATCGACCGTGCGCGCTACGAGGCGCGCCCCTGGCACGTGCGCGCCGTGAACTGGCTTGCCTGGGCGTCTTACCGCGCGGTCATGAAGCTCATCACGGTGGGCGGTTACGACTAGAACAATCAGACAAATAGACCGCCCGGCAAGGCTCGCCTGCCATACGTCAGGCCGCGTGTGCAATCGAGAGAATGTCGGCTTGTGCGCAGCGCGCGAACCCCGGAAATTAGAGTACCGGTTAGAAATCGGTTTCTAATAAAGTCCTTGTTTCGCGGACGGCTGTCCTCAACAATAGTACGGCCGTTCGATTTAATTCAGGCCCCGATGCGAGCAGTTGACGAGTAGTTGACGGCAACATCGCGGCCACATCGTTACGGTAAAGAAAGCTATGCGAAAAGGCGAACAGACACGAGCTGCCATTCTGGACGCAGCACTCGACCTCGCAGGTCGCGATGGACTGGAAGGACTCACCATCGGCCTGCTCGCCGAGCGTATGCAGATGAGCAAGAGTGGCGTCTTTGCACACTTCGGCTCACGGGAAGACCTGCAAGTCGAGGTGGTGCGCGAGTACCACCGTCGATTCGAGGAAGAAGTCTTCTTTCCGAGCTTGCGTGAACCACGCGGTTTGCCTCGCCTGCGTGCGATGCTCTCACGATGGTTCGAGAAGCGCATCCACGAAGTCACGACGGGCTGCATTTATATCAGCGGCGCCGTCGAGTACGACGACCGCGCGGACAGCCAGGTGCGCGAGACCCTGGTCGCGAGCGTGTCGATGTGGCGTGCGGCGCTCCTGAGGGCCATTTCGCAGGCGATTGAAGAAGGCCATTTGCGTAAGGAGACCGATCCCGCGCTGATGCTCTTCGAACTGTATAGCGTGACGCTCGGCCTGCATCATGACGGCCGCTTCCTGCATCTGCCGGACGCGGTCGAGCATACGTGGGCCGCGTTCGAGAAACTGATTGTTTCGTATCAGAGCGAGACCCAGTAGCGCCCAGACCGCAACATTGAAGTCGCGGCGGCGCGAGGGACCCGAAGCTCGAATTTTTGGAGAGAAGACATGGGACAGTACACCGCGCCGCTGCGCGACATGCAGTTCGTGCTGCACGAGCTGCTGAACGTGGAAGGCGAAGTGAAGCAGATGCCGAAGCACGCCGACCTCGACGCCGACACCATCAACCAGGTGCTCGAAGAAGCCGGCAAATTCTGCTCCGAGGTGCTGTTTCCGCTGAACCAGGTCGGCGACCGCGAGGGCTGCACCTACGCGGGTGATGGCGTCGTCACCACGCCCACCGGTTTCAAGGAAGCGTACAAGCAGTATGTCGAAGCCGGCTGGCCGGCACTCGGCTGCGATCCCGAATACGGCGGGCAGGGCCTGCCCGCGTTCGTGAACAACGCGCTCTACGAAATGCTGAATTCGGCGAACCAGGCGTGGACCATGTATCCGGGTCTCTCGCATGGCGCCTATGAATGTCTGCACGCGCACGGCACGTCCGAACTCCAGAAGGCTTATCTGCCGAAGCTCGTCGAAGGCGTGTGGACCGGCACGATGTGCCTGACCGAGCCGCACTGCGGCACCGACCTCGGCATGCTGCGCACGAAGGCGGAGCCCAACAGCGACGGCTCGTATGCGATCACCGGCACGAAGATCTTCATCTCGAGCGGTGAGCACGACATGGCCGAGAACATCATCCACCTCGTGCTCGCGCGTCTGCCTGATGCCCCGCCGGGAACCAAGGGCATCTCGCTTTTCGTCGTGCCGAAGTTCATCCCCACGGCAGCGGGCGAAGTCGGTGAGCGCAACGGCATCAAGTGCGGCTCGATCGAGCACAAGATGGGCATTCACGGCAACTCGACCTGCGTGATGAACCTGGACAGCGCGAAAGGCTGGCTCGTCGGCGAGCCGAACAAGGGCTTGAACGCCATGTTCGTGATGATGAACGCCGCACGTCTGGGCGTCGGCATGCAGGGTCTCGGCCTCACCGAAGTCGCATACCAGAACTCGCTCACGTACGCGAAGGAGCGCCTGCAAATGCGCGCGCTGACCGGCCCGAAGGCGCCCGGGAAGGCGGCGGACCCGATCATCGTGCATCCGGACGTGCGCCGCATGCTCCTCACGCAGAAGGCCTGGGCCGAAGGCGCGCGCGCCTTCACGTACTGGTCCGCCTTGCAGATCGACAAGGAGCTTTCGCACGGCGACGAAGCAGAGCGCAAGGAAGCGGCCGACCTCGTCGCGCTGCTCACGCCGATCATCAAGGCCTTCCTCACCGACAACGCCTTCGAGAGCACCAACCTCGGCATGCAGGTGTACGGCGGCCACGGCTTCATCTCCGAGTGGGGCATGGAGCAGTACGTGCGCGACGCGCGTATCAACCAGATCTACGAAGGCACGAACACGATCCAGTCGCTCGACCTGCTGGGCCGCAAGGTGCTCGGCGACATGGGCGCGAAGCTCAAGAAGTTCGGCAAGATCGTGACGGAGTTCGTCGAGGCCGAAGGCATCAAGCCGGAAATGCAGGAGTTCGTGAATCCGCTCGCCGACATTGGCGACAAGATGCAGAAGCTCACGATGGAAATCGGCATGAAGGCCATGCAGAACCCCGACGAAGTGGGCGCGGCAGCGGTGCCGTACCTGCGCACGGCGGGCCACCTCGTGTTCGCGTACTTCTGGGCGCGCATGGCGCGCATCGCGCTCGACAAGGAAAGCTCGGGCGATCCGTTCTACAAGTCGAAGCTGGCCACGGCGCGTTTCTACTTCGCCAAGCTCCTGCCCGAAACGGCCACGTCGATCCGCCAGGCGCGCGCGGGTTCGAAGACGCTGATGGAAGTCGACGAAGCGCTGTTCTAAAAGCCAACGGGCGCGCGCTTTTCGACCGCGCGCCCGGTCAACACGACGATGTCCAGAGGCGGTCCGCGTTGCGTTATCTGTCGCGGCGCGCCGCCCTCACACCTCAATCCGCTCGACATTGCATACCCGCTGGAGGAACAACGTGAGCAACCTCAATATTCGCAAGGTGGCCGTGCTCGGCGCCGGCGTGATGGGCGCGCAGATCGCCGCGCACCTGATCAACGCCCGCGTGCCCGTGCTGCTGTTCGATTTGCCCGCGAAGGAAGGCCCGAAGAACGCCATCGCGCTCAAGGCGATCGAAGCGCTCAAGAAGCTCTCGCCCGCGCCGTTCGGCGTGAAGGACGACGCAAAATATCTCACGCCCGCGAACTACGAAGACGACATCGCCAAACTCGCGGAATGCGACGTGGTGATCGAAGCGATCGCCGAGCGCATGGACTGGAAGCACGACCTCTACAAGAAGGTCGCGCCGCACATCGGCCCGAACGCGATCTTCGCGACCAACACCTCGGGCCTGTCGATCACCGAACTTTCGCATGGCTTCGACGATACGTTGAAGGCGCGCTTTTGCGGCGTGCACTTTTTCAATCCGCCGCGCTACATGCACCTGGTCGAACTGATCCCGACCGCGCAAACGCAGCCCGAAATCCTCGACCAGCTCGAATCGTTCCTGACGAGCGTGGTAGGCAAGGGCGTGGTGCGCGCGAAGGACACGCCGAACTTCATCGCGAACCGCGTGGGCGTGTTCTCGATCCTCGCGGTGATCGCCGAGGCGAAGAAGTTCGGACTGCGTTTCGATGAAGTCGACGACCTCACCGGTGCTCGCCTTGGCCGCGCGAAGTCGGCGACGTTCCGCACGGCCGACGTGGTCGGTCTCGACACGATGGCGCACGTCATCAAGACGATGCAGGACAACCTGAAGGACGATCCGTTCTTCCCCGTGTACGAGACGCCTGCCGTGCTCGCGGGGCTCGTGGCGAAGGGCGCGCTCGGCCAGAAGACGGGTGGCGGCTTCTATCGCAAGGAAGGCAAAGCCATCAAGGTGCTCGACGCCGGCACGGGCGAATACGTCGATGGCGGCGGCAAGGCGGACGAACTGGTGGGCCGCATCCTCAAGCGTCCGCCCGCCGAGCGTCTGAAGCTGCTGCGCGAAACGCAGCATCCGCAGGCGCAGTTCCTGTGGTCGATCTTCCGTGACGTGTTCCACTACATCGGCGTGCATCTCCAGTCGATCGCGGACAACGCGCGCGATGTCGATCTCGCGATCCGCTGGGGCTTCGGCTGGAACGAAGGCCCGTTCGAAGGCTGGCAGGCCGCGGGCTGGAAGCAGGTGGCCGAGTGGGTGAAGGAAGACATCGACGCAGGCAAGGCGCTCTCGAATGCGCCGCTGCCCGCCTGGGTGTTCGAAGGCGCGGTTGCCGAAAACGGCGGCGTGCACGGCGCGCAGGGTTCGTGGTCGCCGGCTGAGGCGCGCTTCGTGCCGCGCTCGACTCTGCCGGTGTACGAGCGCCAGGTGTTCCGCGCGGCGCTGTTCGGCGAAACGAACGCACGCGACCCGAAGACCTTCGGCAAGACGCTGTTCGAGAACGACAACCTGCGCGCCTGGGTGGACGACCGCGCGGGCGAGGACGACGTCGTCATCGTCTCGTACAAGAGCAAGATGAACACGATGGGTCCGGCGCTGCTCGACTCGCTCGTGAAGGCCATCGAGATCGCCGAAGACGGCTACAAGGGCCTCGTGATCTGGCAACCGACGTCGCTCAAGCTCGGCGCGCCGGGCGGCCCGTTCTCGGCGGGCGCGAACCTCGAAGAGGCGATGCCCGCGTTCATGATGGGCGGGGCGAAGGGCATCGAGCCGTTCGTGAAGAAGTTCCAGGACACGATGCTGCGCGTGAAATACGCGAACGTGCCGGTCGTGACGGCGGTCTCGGGCATCGCGCTCGGCGGCGGCTGCGAAATCATGCTGCAAAGCGCGAAGCGCGTTGCGCACATCGAGAGCTTCGTTGGCCTCGTGGAAGTGGGCGTAGGTCTCGTGCCGGCGGGCGGCGGCCTGAAGGAAGCGGCGATTCGCGCGGCCGAAGGCGCGCAGGCGATTGGCGCGGCCCCGAGCGATCTGCTGCGCTTCCTGCAAAAGTCGTTCGAAAACGCGGCGATGGCGAAGGTGTCCAGCTCGGCGCACGACGCTCGCGCGATGGGCTATCTGAAGCCCTCGGACACCATCGTCTTCAACGTGTTCGAGCTGCTCGACACGGCGAAGAAGGAAGCGCGCGCACTGAGCGCGGCGGGCTACCGTGCGCCGCTGCGCGCGACGCAGATTCCGGTGGCGGGCCGCTCGGCAATCTCGACCATCAAGGCGTCGCTCGTGAACATGCGCGACGGCCGCTTCATCAGCGACCACGATTTCCTGATCGCGAGCCGCATCGCCGAAGCCGTGTGCGGTGGCGACGTCGAAGCGGGCAGCCTCGTCGACGAAGAATGGCTGCTCAAGCTCGAGCGCCGCGCCTTCGTCGAACTGCTCGGCACGCAGAAGACGCAGGAACGCATCATGGGCATGCTGCAAACCGGCAAGCCGGTGCGCAACTAAGCGGCACGACGCATACGAGATACTGGAGTCAAAGATGAGCAAACAGTTGCAGGATGCATACATCGTCGCCGCGAGCCGCACGCCCATCGGCAAGGCGCCGCGCGGCGTGTTCAGGAACACGCGCCCGGACGAGCTGCTCGTTCACGCGATCAAGTCGGCCGTGGCGCAGGTGCCCGGCCTCGACACGAGCGTGATCGAAGACGCTATCGTCGGCTGCGCGATTCCGGAAGCCGAGCAAGGCCTGAACGTGGCGCGCATCGGCGCGCTGCTCGCGGGGCTGCCGCAAAGCGTGGGCGGCGTGACCGTCAACCGCTTCTGCGCGTCGGGCCTCACGGCGCTCGCCATGGCCGCCGACCGCATTCGCGTGGGTGAGTCGGACGCGATGATCGCGGGCGGCTGCGAGTCGATGAGCATGGTGCCGATGATGGGCAACAAGCCGTCGCTCTCGCCGCATATCTTCGATCGCAACGAAGACGTTGGCATTGCTTACGGCATGGGCCTGACCGCCGAGAAGGTCGCGGAGCGCTGGAAGGTGAGCCGCGAAGCGCAGGACGCGTTCTCGGTCGAATCGCACCGCCGCGCGCTCGCCGCGCAACAGGCGGGCGAGTTCAGGGACGAGATCGCGCCGTACACGCTCGTCGAGCGCTTCCCCGATCTCGCTTCGGGCGAAGTGCAGGTGAAGGAGCGCCTGATCGAGCTGGACGAAGGCCCGCGCGCCGATACGACGCTCGAAGGCCTCGCGAAGCTGCGTCCGGTGTTCGCGAACAAGGGCTCGGTCACGGCGGGCAACAGCTCGCAGACGTCGGACGGCGCGGGCGCGCTGATCGTCGTTTCCGAGAAGATCCTCAAGCAGTTCAACCTCACGCCGCTCGCGCGTTTCGTGAGCTTCGCGGTGCGCGGCGTGCCGCCGGAGATCATGGGTATCGGCCCGAAGGAAGCGATTCCGGCGGCGCTGAAGGCCGCGGGCCTGAAGCAGGACGATCTGGACTGGATCGAGCTGAACGAGGCGTTCGCCGCGCAGTCGCTGGCGGTGATCCAGGACCTGGGGCTCGATCCTTCGAAGATCAATCCGCTGGGCGGCGCGATTGCGCTGGGCCACCCGCTCGGCGCGACGGGCGCGATTCGCGCCTCGACGGTCGTGCACGGCCTGCGCCGCCGCAACTACAAGTACGGCATGGTGACGATGTGCGTGGGCACCGGCATGGGTGCGGCGGGCATCATCGAGCGGCTGTAAGCGCTTCGGCCCCTCACTGGCCCCTGACCGGCCCCTGACGCATAGCGTTATCGACACGGTTCGCAGACTTCGCGGTTTGCGGACCGTTTTTCGTATCAGATTGCGACCTGATGAGACATTCGTATGAGCAACGAAATCCTGACCGCACGCGAGAATGGCGTGCTCACGATCACCATCGACCGGCCCGCGCGCAAGAACGCGCTCACGCCTCCGATGTACCAGGCGATGGCCGACGCGCTCGCCGCCGCGAACGAGGACGCCTCGGTGCGCGCCGTGCTGCTGCAAGGCCACGCTGAGAGCTTTACGGCGGGTAACGACATCGAGAACTTTCTGAAGACCCCGCCGACCGGTGCCGATTCGCCCGTGATCCGCTTTCTCGATGCCATCTCGACGTTCGAGAAGCCGCTCGTCGCGGCGGTGAAGGGGCCGGCCATCGGGGTAGGCACGACGCTGCTGTTGCATTGCGACATGGTCTACGCCGCCGACAATGCGCGCTTTGGCGTGCCGTTCTCGCAATTGGGGCTGTGCCCGGAAGCTGCTTCGTCGCTGTTGCTGCCGCGCATTGCGGGCTATCAGGGCGCGGCGGAAAAGCTGCTGCTCGGCGAGACCTTCGACGCGGCGGAAGCGCATCGCATGGGCTTCGTCAATCGCGTGCTGCCCGCCGCCGAGCTGGACGCGTTCGTCGCCGGGCAACTGGCGAAGCTGGCGGCGCTGCCTGCGTCGTCGCTGCGCGTGACGAAGTCGCTCATGAAGCGCGCGAGCGATCACGAGATCAAGACGCGCATCAGCGAGGAGTTCGTGCACTTCGGCAAGATGCTGCTCGCACCGGAAGCGCGCGAGGCGTTCACGGCTTTCCTCGAAAAGCGCAAGCCGGATTTCCGGCAGTTCGATTAAGCGCCCATGGCGCTTCAGGCCGTTTCGTAATCGACGTACCCGGACTCGCGGCAAAAGCTCACGAGCCGCAGTCCGGCGCGCTTCGCGATGGCGATGGCAAGCGACGAGGGCGCCGAGATCGTCGCGACCATCGGAATGCCCACGCGCGCGGCCTTGCGCACGAGCTCATAGCTCGCGCGGCTGGAGAGGAAGACGAAGCCCTGCTGCGTGTCGGCGCGCTCCATCACGAGCCGGCCGATGAGCTTGTCGAGCGCGTTGTGGCGGCCCACGTCCTCGAAGGCTCGCAGGATCGCGCCGTTTTCGTCGCACCAGGCGGCCGCGTGCAGGCCGCCCGTGAGCTTCGTGAGCGCCTGGTGCTGCGGCAATTCGCGTGCGGCGCGCGCGATGGCGTCGGGCGAGAGGCGCGCGACGAAGCCCGTGTCGGGCACCTGCTCGGGTTCGAGGTCGAGCAGGTCGATACTTTCGATGCCGCATACGCCGCAGCCGCTGCGCCCGGCGAGCGCGCGGCGCTTTTCCTTCAGTTCCACGAACGCCTGCTGCACCACGGTGAGGTGGACTTCGGCGTGCGGCAGGTCCGCGTCCTCATGCCAGTGGACCTCGATGTCCTGAATATCGGCGTTGCGCCCGACAATGCCCTCCGAGATCGCGAAGCCCACGGCGAACGCTTCGAGGTCGCGCGGCGTGCACATCATGACCGCGTGCGAGATGCCGTTGAAGACGAGCGCGACGGGCCATTCCTGGCCGACGTGGTCCTCGCGCGTTTGCACGTCGCCGCCACGGTGCCGGTGCACGCGCAATGCGACGGCGCCGGGCTGTTCTTCGGTTTCCAGATGATTCGACGCCGGAATCGGCGCGCGGGTAGGGGTATTCAAGCGCTAAACTCCATGACCTTGTGCGGCGCGGCACCGCGGCGCCGCCGGTGGACGGCGGGGCCGCGCCGCGCGCGGAAGGTTCTAAAATACCTCAAGCGGGCCGCGTGCGCTGATGTGCGTTTGTGTCCGCTTATGCCCGCGTCGCGAGGACACCGTCATGGCATTAAACGAAGCTCCGCTCCTTTTCCGCTTCGAGGTCGATTCGTCGGAAAACCTCACCTTTATCCCGATGTGCGTGCGCTTCAATCTGGATCGCTTCGGGCTGCGCATTTCGCTCGCGCAATGGCAATTGCTGCCCTACGAAGACCGCCGGTTGCTGGCGTGCTTTCCCGTGGACGAAGACACGCAGATCGAGCCCAACTTCGACCACGCGCTCTTCGAGATGATGCGCACGCATGCAAACGTCGAGCCCGAGTGGTTTGCGCCCGATGAAGCGCCCGCATGGCGCGACGTGAGTGCGGTGCCGGGCGGCATCGCGCTTCAGTCGGAGCTCGCCAACCTGCGCGCGCCCGGCGTCGAAGCGTGGTCGCAGCTCGATCCGTTCCAGCGCTACGTGCTCGCCAAGCTCGCGCGCAAGCCCGAGAGCAATCACGACTTCGCGCCCGCGATGCACGAGTTCGGGCTGGCGGCGCCCCGCTGATTTTTCCCGCTCTTTTTCCGCTTTTTCCCCGTTCGCTCGCACGCGCTTGCCGCGTGCGAGCGAGCGTGCGCGAATTTTCCCCACTTTCCCCGCCTGGCCCCTCAAGACGAGCCTGGCCGTGCCGTTATTTCGGGTTGGCGCTTCAGGCGCCGACCGGTCGCGCGCAGTTCGTGACCCATCATCCCGCGCACACGGCGCGGGCGCGAACGACGCTCGGCTTTCATGAACCTTCTTTTTTCGAAGCGCCAACTCATCAATCTGGCCGTCGTTGCGGCGGCCGTGGGCGCGAACGCCTTTGTCGCGTGGACGCAGATCGACGCCCAGCGCGAGATCGACCGGCGCGCCGGTGAAGCCGCCCGGATCCGCCATGACCTCGACCTCTATCGCGACGCCCTGGGCGGTGGCGTGAGCGCGCTCGGGCGTCTCGCGCAGCAAGGGGTGCCCGAGGCCGCAGGGGCGCGTGAGACGCGCGCCGCGCAACTCGACGCAACCGGCCGCGCGCTGCGTGCGGAACTGGCGGGCAACGCGGACCTCGCGGCGCGCTTCGACGCCGCGGCGCTGGAAGCCACGGCGATTGCGGGCGAGATCGACACGACGCTGGCGCGCGCCGAGCAGCGCCTGGTCGACGAGCGCGCCCAGGCCGTCGCGGTTGCGCAGGGCGCGAGCGCTCCCGTGGCCGCGCAGGCCGTGGCGGACAACGGGGTGGAGGGCGGTGCGGCGGCGCAGGAATCCGGCTCGGCGTCGCCCGCGAATGCGGCGCGCGCGCCCAAGGTGCAGCCGGCCGCCCGCGACGCACTTGCGCGCAACGCCGCCGCGACGGCTGCGCAGTCAGTCACGCAGTCAGCCGCACGATCAGTCACGCAGTGGGCGAGCGCGAAGGATGCCCGCGCGGCCGGCCACGTGGTGACCGGCGCGATCATGCCGTCGCTCGGTGCGCCTGTCGTGGCGGCAAGCGCCGTCGCGCCCGATGCACTCGCTTCGCTTGCATCTGACAGTGCGTTCACGAATGCGCCAGGCGTCGCGAACAGCGCATCGGTCCCCGCATCGGCCCCTGCATCAGCCACCGCTACACCCGCGACCGAAGTCACAACCGAAGCCACAACCCAGTCGCCCGCTACGGCGGCATGGCTCGCCAACGAATACATCCGCATCGACATGCGGGTGGACCGGCTCGCCGCGCGCCTCGCGGCGCTGCAAAGCGCCGAGGACTTCGCGCTGGCCGGCGCGCTCGCCGACTCGGCGCGCTCGGGCGGCCGCGCCTCGCTGCTGCTGATCGTGACGATGCTCGCGGGCGCGACGCTGCTCATCTACACGTTCGGCGCGCGCGAAAGCGCCGCCCGCGAAAAGCTGCGCGCGGTGAGCGGCATGCGCCTGCGCAACGAGCGCTTCCAGGGCCTTTTCGACGCGCACCCGGTGCCCATGTACGTGTTCGACCGCGAGACGCTGCGCTTTCTCGCCGTGAACACCGCCGCGATCCAGCAGTACGGCTACAGCGAGGAAGAATTCCTCGCGATGACGATCCGCGACATCCGTCCGGCCGAGGATATATCGCGCCTGGAGCAGCACCTCTCGCGCTCGGACACGCTTACGCAGAACGTGCGCACGATGGCCGGCATCTGGCACCATCGCCGCCGCGACGGCTCGCTCATCAGCGCGGACATCTCGCATCACTCGCTCACCTTCCTCGGCCGCGACGCCGTGTTCGTGCTCGCCGACGACGTCACCGAGCAGATCCAGGCCGAAGCGGAGGCGCAGCGCTCGAACCAGATGCTCGAGTCGGTGATCGACAACATTCCGCAGCGCATCTTCTGGAAGGACGCGCAATCGCGCTATCTCGGCTGCAACATGACCTTCGCGCGCGACGCGGGCCTCTCGTACCCGGAGCAGATCATCGGCAAGACCGACGACGAGCTGCCCTGGCGTGCGTATGCCGACGTCATGCGCGAGCAGGACCGCGACGTGCTCGAATCGGGCCTGCCGCGCATCAACCTCGAGCAGGATCTGACGATCGACGGCCTGCATCGCACCACCATGACGAGCAAGCTGCCGCTGCTCGACGGCGACGGCCGCGTGATCGGCGTGCTCGGTTCGTATTCGGACACCACCGACAGCAAGCGCGCCGACCTCGCGCTGCGCCTGCAAAGCCGCGCGCTCGACGCCTGCGTGAACGCCATTCTCATCACCGCGCCGGGGCCGGGCGGCAGCAACCTGATCGAGTACGCGAATCCGGCGTTTCGCCGCATCACGGGCTTCGATCCGGCCGAGGTGGTCGGTCAGGACTGCCGGCTGTTGCAACGCGACGACCGCGATCAGGAAGGCCTCATCGCCATCCGCAAGGCGCTGCTTTCCAATCGCGAGGTGAGCGCCGTGCTGCGCAACTACCGCAAGGACGGCGCGCTTTTCTGGAACCAGTTGCTGATCGCGCCCGTGCCCGATCTGGACGGCCGCATCACGCATCACATCGGCATCATCAACGACGTGACCGAGCTGATCCGCTACCAGGAACAGCTCGAATACCAGGCGAACTACGACAGCCTGACGATGCTGCCCAACCGCAATCTCCTGCGCGACCGGCTCCAGCACGCGCTGCTCGCGGCGCAGCGGCACGATACGGGCGTGGCGGTGGTGTTCATCGACCTCGACGGCTTCAAGAATGTGAACGACAGTCTCGGCCACAGCGTGGGCGACCGGCTGCTGGGCGTGGTGGCCGAGCGGCTCCAGCGCTGCACGCGCACGACCGACACGGTCGCGCGCCACGGCGGCGACGAGTTCGTGATCGTGCTGACCGACACCATCGACGAGAAGTCGCTGATCGGCTGGATGGAGCGGGCGCGCACGCTGATCTCGGAGCCGGTGTGGATCGACGGCACCGAGCTGTACGTGGGTTGCAGCATGGGCGCGAGCGTGTACCCGCAGGACGGCAACGACGCGGAGTCGCTGCTCAAGAAGGCCGATGTGGCGATGTATCGCGCGAAGGACATGGGCCGCAACACGTTCCAGTTCTTCCAGCCCGAGATGAACGCGAATGTGAGCGTGCGCCTGAACCTGGAGCGGCGCCTGCGCCGCGCGCTGCGCGACGGCGAGTTTTTGCTGCACTACCAGCCGCAGGTGGAGATCGAGGGCGGTCGTATCGTCGGCATGGAAGCGCTCGTGCGCTGGCGCGACCCCGAGGTGGGGCTCGTCTCGCCCGCGCAGTTCATTCCCGTGGCCGAGGAAAGCGGCCTGATCGGCCCGCTCTCCGACTGGGTGCTGCGCGAGGCGTGCCGGCAAAATCGCGCGTGGCAGCTCGCAGGGCTGCCGCCCGTGCGCGTTTCGGTGAACTTCTCGGCGAAGACGTTCCATCAGCGCGACATCGCGCAGCTCGTGAAGGATGTGCTTCAGGAAACCGGGCTGGACGCCTGCTGGCTCGAAATCGAGCTGACCGAAAGCACGCTCATGCGCAATGCGGAGGAGGCCGTGTCGATGTTGAACGAACTGCACGCGCTCGGCATCGGCATCGCCATCGACGACTTCGGCACCGGCTATTCGAGCCTGAGCTACCTCAAGCGCCTGCCCGTGGACCGGCTCAAGATCGACCGCTCGTTCGTGGCCGACATCGGCACGAGCAGCGACGACGAAACGATCACGGCGGCCATCATCGCGCTTGCGCACGAGCTGCGGCTGCAAGTGATCGCGGAAGGGGTGGAGACGTCGGCGCAGTTCGCCTTCCTGCGCGAGCGCGCGTGCGACGAGTTGCAGGGCTACTTTTTCGCGCCGCCGCTGCCCGGCGACGAGGCGGCGGCGCTGCTGCGCGCGAGCGCGGCCTATGAGGAACCGCCCGGGCTTGCGTGGACGGCCTGAGCCGGTCGCAAGGCGAGCGCCGCGGCGCGGGTCGCGGCGTTCGCAGTGGACTTATTCGACGTCCGGCAGGGCGCGCGGGCGGCGGTCCGCGCCGGTCGCGACGTAGGTGAGCGTGGCTTCGGTCACCTTGACGACTTCGTCCTGGAGGCGCATGCGCTGTGCGTAGACCTCGACTTCGACGGTCACCGAAGTCGTGCCCGTCTTGACGATCTCGGCATAAAAGCTCAGCAGGTCGCCCACGAACACCGGTTGCTTGAACACGAACGAATTCACCGCGACGGTGGCGACGCGTCCGTTGGCGCGGCGGCTGGCCGGAATCGAGCCGGCAATGTCGACCTGCGCCATGATCCAGCCGCCGAAGACGTCGCCGTGCACGTTGGCGTCCGAGGGTTGCGGCACGACGCGCAAGGCAGGCGATTTGGGGGGGAGCGGGAAGGAGTCGGTCATCGGGCATCCATGAAAAGGGATCGAACGGCGGGCGGCGAAACTGCGCGGGCGAGGAGCCAATCCAGGGCCAATCTGGCGCGGCCAGCGGCGCCCGCCGCCTTCTGCGACAATACGTCGATCAGGAATTGTACGGGAAAGCATCCGGTGGGGCGGGCGGTCCATTCGCGCCTTCCACCGTCGCGAAACCCGTCGCCGATAACCCCACAAGACTCGTCGTGCCGCTTGCGACGCGCCCGGCACCGGCCTTCGCGCGTCGCCGGGCGCACGCATCCCGCACGCTTTTCGCCGCTCGCCCATGCGCCGCTTTCCCGCTTCCAATGAACCCGCGCTGCCCGCCACCGGGCCGCGCAACGACTGGCAGACGATCGTTTCGCTGCTGCCTTACCTCACCGCCTATCGATGGCGCGTGGCGTTCGCGCTCACCTGCCTGATCGGCGCGAAGGTGGCCAACCTCGGCGTGCCGATCGTGATGAAGCACATCGTCGACGGCCTCGCTTCCGTGCGTCATCTCGAAGCGCTTGGGCGGGCGGAGCACGCGCCCGGCATCGTGCTCGCGGGCGGCGTCGGGCTGCTCGTGGTGGCGTATGCCGTGGTGCGGCTCTCGACGTCGCTGTTCACCGAGTTGCGCGAAATCCTCTTTTCGAAGGTGACGGAAAGCGCCGTGCGCCAGCTCGCGCTCAAGGTGTTCCGCCATCTGCACGCGCTCTCGCTGCGCTTTCACCTGGAGCGGCAAACGGGTGGCATGTCGCGCGACATCGAGCGCGGCACGCGCGGCATCACGCAGCTCATTTCGTGCTCGCTCTACAGCATCCTGCCGACGCTCGTGGAAGTGGGCCTCGTGCTCGGCTTCTTCGTGGTGAAGTACGAGGCGTATTACGCGATCGTGACGCTCATCGCGCTCGTGGCGTACATCGTGTTCACGGTGAAGGTGACCGAGTGGCGCACGCATTTCCGCCGCACCATGAACGAGCTCGATTCGCGCGCCAACGCGCGTGCGATCGATTCGCTCATCAACTACGAGACCGTGAAGTACTTCGGCAACGAAGAGTGGGAGACCACGCGCTACGACGAGAATCTGCGCCGCTACCGCAAGGCCGCGATCAAGTCACAGCACTCGCTTTCCGCGCTCAACTTCGGGCAGCAGGCGATCATCGGCACGGGGCTCGTGTTCATTCTCTGGCGTGCGACGCAAGGCGTGATGGCGGGGCGGCTCACGCTCGGCGATCTCGTGCTCATCAACACGTTCATGCTCCAGCTCTACATTCCGCTCAATTTTCTCGGCGTGGTGTATCGCGAGCTCAAGCAAAGCCTCACCGACATGGACCGCATGTTCACGCTTCTCGTCGTCGAGCGCGAAGTGGCCGATGTGCCCGGCGCGCCCGCGCTCGCGGTGCGCGGCGGCGAGGTGCGCTTTTCGCATGTGAATTTCGCGTACGAGCCTTCGCGGCAGATCCTGCACGACCTGAGCTTCACGATCGCCGCGGGCACGACCACGGCTGTGGTGGGGCACAGCGGCTCGGGCAAGTCCACGCTCGCGCGGCTCCTGTTCCGCTTCTACGATCTCGATCGCGCCGATCCTGGCAAGAGCGGCGGGGCGATTACGATCGACGGCCAGGATATCCGCGACGTCACGCAGGATTCGCTGCGCGCCTCGATCGGCATCGTGCCGCAGGACACAGTGCTGTTCAACGATTCGATCTACTACAACATCGCCTATGGCCGTCCCACGGCGAGCCGCGAGGAAGTGATCGCGGCGGCGCGTGCGGCGCATATTCACGCGTTCATCGAAAGTTTGCCGAAGGGTTACGACACGCCCGTGGGCGAGCGCGGCCTCAAGCTCTCGGGCGGCGAGAAGCAGCGCGTGGCGATCGCGCGCACGCTGCTCAAGAATCCGCCGATTCTGCTGTTCGACGAGGCGACGTCAGCGCTCGACTCGCGCTCGGAGCGCGCCATCCAGCACGAGCTCGACCAGATCGCGCGCGAGCGCACGACGCTCGTGATCGCGCACCGGCTCTCCACGGTCGTGCACGCGCAGCAGATCATCGTGATGGATCATGGGCGCATCGTGGAGCGCGGCACGCATGCGGAGTTGCTGGGCGCGGGCGCACACTACGCGCAGATGTGGGCGCTCCAGCAGCAAAAGGCGAGCGAGACGCCCCAGACGCAAGCGGGGCAGCAGGGGCAAGTCGAAGCGCCGGCGGCGGGTGGCCATTGATGCGCGCCGCGCCGAGCGCAGGCCGGCGTGCGTACGGCGCGTTTCAGCCGTGGCGGGCGGCGCCGCGCAAGGCGGTGTCGAGCGCTTCGAGTTGCGCGGGCGTGCCGACGTTTTCCCAGGCGCCTTCGTACAGCTCGCCGCTCGCGCGCCCCTGCGCGATGGACTCGCGATAGTACGGCGTGAGCGCGCGCTTCGTGCCGGGCGCGAGGTCGCGGAACATGCGCGTGTCATAAAGGCCGATATTGCCGAACGTGTAGCGCGGCGCGCCTTCGAGCGAGAGCAACCCTTCAGCGTTCAGCGCGAAGTCGCCGTTCGGATGAAACGGCGGATTCGGCACCATCACGAGATGCATGCCGGGCTCGGCCTGCGCCGCGAGCGTCTGGGCGCGCGCTTTCAGGCGTGCGAAATCGTAGGCGCTGTAGACGTCGCCGCTCACCGCGAGAAATACTTCGGGTACGCCGTTCGACTCGATGAGCGGCAGCGCCTGCGCAATGCCGCCCGCCGTTTCGAGCGCGTCGTGCTCGGGCGAATAGTGCAGCGTCACGCCAAAGCGCGAACCGTTGCCGAGCGCGGCTTCGATCTGCGCGCCAAGCCATGCGTGGTTGATGACGATGCGTGTGTAGCCCGACGCGGCGAGCCGCTCGATCTGCCAGACGATGAGCGGTTTGCCGCCCGCTTCGAGGAGCGGCTTCGGGCAGGTGTCGGTGAGCGGGCGCATGCGCTCGCCGCGTCCGGCGGCGAAGATCATCGCGGTGCGGCCGCTGCCGGCCCTCGCCGTTGCCGGCGCGTGATTCGATGGGGTCATGGCAGCCCGGCTCAGAACGTGTAACCGACTTCGACGGCGCTGCCTTGCAGGTCGTCGATGAGCCGCGCGAACGGCACGAGCGGTCGATAGCGGTGCGCGACCTTGCTCGCGTAGCCGAGAAAGCGCGGCAGGTCGTCCATGTAGTGCGGCTTGCCGTCGCGATAGTTGATGCGGCAAAAGAGGCCGAGCACCTTGATGTGGCGCTGCAAGCCCATCCATTCGAGCTGGCGATAGAACTCGCCGAAATCGGCATCGACGGGCAGGCCCGCCTTCTTCGCGCGCTCCCAGTAGTGCGCGAAGCAGTCGAGCTCGAACTCCTCGTCCCAGGTCAGGAACGCGTCGCGCAGCAGCGAGACGACGTCGTAGGTGATCGGGCCGTACACGGCGTCCTGGAAGTCGAGCACGCCGGGGTTGGGCGTTGCGATCATCAGGTTGCGGGGCATGAAGTCGCGCAGCATGAAGCTTTGCGGCTGCGCGCGCGCGCTCGCCACGAGCAGGGCGAAGGTGCGGTCGAGCATGCCGCGCGTGGCCTCGTCCACCTTGCGGCCGAGATGGCGCTCCAGATACCACTCGGGCATCAGCTCCATCTCGCGGTGCATGAAGGTTTCGTCGAACGCGGGCAGCACGCCTTCGCGCGTACTCAGTTGCCAGCGGATCAGCGCGTCGAGCGCGTCGCGCATCAGCTCGCGCGAGCGCGGGCCGGGACCGCTTTGCTGGAGCGTTTTCAGATAGGGCGCGGTGCCCAGATCGGTCACGAGCATGAAGCCCGCGTCGAAATCGACTTCCAGCACGCGGGGCACATGCACGCCGGCCGCGTCGAGCAACTGCGCGACCTGGGCGAATTCGCGGCACTTCTCGGGCGGCGGGGCGTCGACGGCGATCAGCGTCGCGCCGTGCTCGCCCGCGCTCGACAGGCGGAAGTAGCGGCGAAAGCTCGCGTCGGCGGAGGCCGCAGCGAGCGTGTCGAGGCTCAGGGCGTAGCGTTCGGCGTGGCTGCCGAGCCAGGCGGCGAGCAGGTCGCGACGCTTGTCGGCTGGGGGCCCGGCGGGGGAATCGGTGGAGGAATGCGCGGCGGAAAAGGTCATGAAAGCCAGAGGCAAAATCAGTGGATCAACGTCTTGCCATATAATACCCCACGACTTTTTTGACGCGACTCGCGCCAAAGCCCGCATGACGGTTCACTCGCCGCATTCATCGCCGGTCCATCGTCCGATGAATTGTAATTAATTGTGTGCAGCCCGGCCTCGATCCGGTTCATCGGGAGGCGGGCGCGCTGGCGGGCCACCATCGTGCAGAGGGCAGGCGGCCGGGCCGATTCGCCAAAACCATACATGCCGCCCAGACAGTTTTTCCAGACGATCTCCAACAGTGACGACGGCGTGCCGGGCAAGCGGCGGCTCATCGCGGCACTCATGGCCGTACCGGGTCTGGTGCCCGTGCTTGCGCACGCCCAGCTCTCCGGCGCGGCCGCGCAGCCCCAGCCGCTGGACGGCCCGTGGAGCCTGTGGCTCGCGCCGCAACTCGAGGATCACCCCAACGCGCCGGGCCAGCACCCGGCGACCTTCGTGCTCGGCGATTCGACCACCGGCACGGCGGACACCGACCTCGCGGTGCGCGGCGCGGCGCAGTTGCGCCAGGGTACGAACGTGGTCACGGGCGACGCCCTGCACTACGACCAGGACACCGACATGGCCAATGCGTATGGCCATGTCGTGGTTTCGCAGAACGGCACGACGTTTGCGGGGCCCGAGGCGCACCTGAAGGTGGAGGCGAACGAGGGCTTCATGCCCGCGCCGAAATACCATTTCACGGTCACGGGCGGCTCGGGCAGCGCCGCGCGCGCCGACCTGCTGGACAGCGAGCGCTCGGTGCTCACGAACGGCACCTATACCGCGTGCCAGTGCTCGACCAATCCGGCGTGGTACATCAAGGGTAGCGAGTTCGATTTCGACACGGGCAGCGACGAAGGCGTCGCGCACAACGCCGTGCTGTTCTTCCAGAACGTGCCGGTCTTCGCGAGCCCGTGGCTGTCGTTCCCGCTCTCGGGCGACCGGCGCAGCGGTATCCTGCCGCCCACGTTCTCGATCAGTTCGACGAACGGCTACGAAATCTCGCTGCCGTATTACTTCAACATCGCGCCGAATCGCGACTTCACGTTCACGCCCGAGATCATCTCGAAGCGGGGCGTGTTCTTGCAGGGCAACTACCGGTATCTCTCGACGAACTACTCGGGATCGATCACCGGCACCTTCCTGCCCGACGACGCGATCACGAAGACGAACCGCTATGCGCTGTTCATCCAGCACAACCAGAACTTCGGCAACGGGTTCGGCGGGTACATCTACTACAACAAGGTCTCGGACAACACCTATCCGTCGGACCTGTCGTCGCCGGCCAACCAGTTCCTGAACGGCACGCAGACGCTGTATCAGCAGGAAGCCGGCCTCACGTACAACAACGGACCGTGGTCCGTGCTGGGCCGCTACCAGCACTGGCAGACGGTCGAGTCGTCCACGCCGCCGTACGGCCGCGAGCCGCAGTTGAACGTGAAGTACGCGAAGTACAACGTCGGCGGCTTCGACTACGGCATGGAAGCGGACTACTCGCGCTTCCGCATCACGGAAGACAACGCGACCGAAGGCGACCGCGTCGTCTTCAACCCGTACGTGTCGTACTCGTTGATGGGGCCGGGTTATTTCGTCACGCCGAAGGTGCAGTGGCACTTCGCGTCGTACAACCTGAGCAACATCGGCACGCCGGGGTCGACCTTCGGTTCGCCGGCCGGCACGCCGAAGAGTTTCACCGAATCGATCCCGACCTTCAGCTTCGACACGGGCCTCGTGTTCGACCGCTCGGTGCATCTGTTCGGTCAGGATTACATCCAGACGCTGGAACCGCGCCTGTACTACGTGTACACGCCGTACCGCAACCAGCAGTTCGCGCCCCTTTTCGACACGGCCGAGTCGGACTTCGGTCTCGCGGAAATCTTCACGCCGAACACCTTCGTTGGCAACGACCGCATCGCCGACGCGAACCGCATCACGGCCGCACTGACCACGCGCTTCATCGACCCGGCGACGGGCGACGAACGCGCGCGCTTCGTGATCGCGCAGCAGTACTACTTCCAGGACCAGCGCGTCACGCTCTTGCCGGGCGAGACGACCGAGCAGGCGACGCATTCGGACCTGATCGCGGGCGCGTCGCTGAAGATCGGGGGCGGTTTCGCTTCGGAAACGGCGTTCCAATATAATGCCGACAACAACCAGCTCACGAAGGCGAGCATCGGTTTCGGGTACAGCCCGGGACCGAGCCGGGTGTTGAACGTGGCCTACCGCTACACGCGCGCGAACACCACGCTCGACTACACGCCGATCAACCAGGTTCTGATCTCGGCTCAATGGCCGTTGTCGCACCGGGTGTACGCCGTGGGCCGCTTCAACTACGATCTGAACGGCCACCGGGTTGTCGACGGCCTGGTTGGCATGCAGTACGACGCGGACTGCTGGGTGCTCGGCGTTGGCTTGCAGCGCTATGCGAACGGCGTGAATACGTCGGGTTTGCCGAATTCGGCCACGCGCTTTCTCGCGCAGCTCACGCTCAAGGGGCTGTCGAACGTCGACAACGGGCTGGTGGCGGCGTTCAAGGCCAGCGTGCCGGGGTATACGCAGCTGCCGGGGCAGGCTCCGTCGCCGTCGCGCTTCACCGATTATCAATAACGCGTGATCCGGCGTGCTTTTCCTGAAAAGGCGCCTTGGGGCAACGCGGTGTGAGTTGCATAGAGACGGGCGAAGCGTGCCCGCCAACATTGGAGTATCTGTGGGAATCATGAAAAAGCTTCGCCTGGCAGCGTACGCTGCGAGTCTCTTCGCCGTCGCATTCGTGTTGCCGGTCGCGCCGGCGCAAGCACAAGGGCTTCCTGGCGGCAGCGGCCAGACAGTCGACACGATCGCCGCAGTCGTCAATGACGGCGTCATCACGCAGCGCGAGCTCGACGGCCGTGTCGAACTCATCTCGCATCGTCTCCAGCAGCAGAACGCGCCGGTCCCGCCGATGGACCAGCTGCGCGCGCAGGTGCTCAACCAGATGGTGCTGGAGCGCATCCAGCTCCAGAAGGCCAAGGAAGACGGCATCACCGTCGACGACGCCGCCGTGAACCGCACGCTCGAGCGCCTCGCGCAGGCGAACGGCATGGATCTCGCGAGCTACCGCTCGCGCATCGAGGCGGCGGGCGTGCCCTGGACCACCTTCATGCGGGACGCGCGCACCGAACTCACGCTCTCGAAGCTGCGTGAGAAGGAAGTGGACAGCAAGGTCACGGTGTCCGACGCCGAAGTCGCGAACTACATCGCGAGCCAGCGCGGACCGAACGCGGGCCAGAGCAACGACCTGCACTTCGAGCACATCTTCCTCAAGGCGCCGCTGAACGCCTCGGAAACCGACATCGAAGCCGCGCAGGCGAAGGCCAACGCGCTGCTCAAGGAGGCGCAGTCGGGCAGCAAGTTCGCGAGCCTCGCGAAGTCGAACTCACAGGCGAGCGACGCGACCAAGGGCGGCGACATGGGCTTCCTGCCGCCGTCGAAGCTGCCGCCCGAGTTCGTGACCGCCGCGGCCACGCTGCGTCCGGGCGAGGTGAACCCCACGGTCATCCGCACCAACGACGGTTTCGAGATCGTACGTCTCGTCGAGCGCCGCCAGGGCCAGGGCACGGCAGCCGATGCGCCGAAGCTCGTGCAAACGCACGTGCGCCACATTCTGCTGCGCGTGGGCGACGGCATGTCCGAACCGCAGGCACGCCAGAAGCTGCTCGAAATCCGCCAGGAAATCGGAGCGGGCGGCGACTTCGCCAAGTTCGCGCGCACCTATTCGCAGGACGGTTCGGCCTCGCAGGGCGGCGACCTCGGCTGGATCAGTCCGGGTGAAACGGTGCCTGAATTCGAGCGCGCCATGAACACGCTCCAGGACGGCCAGTTGAGCGAACCGGTGCGCACCGAGTACGGCTACCACCTGATCCAGGTGCTGGGCCGCCGCGACGCCGAAGGCTCGATCGCCCAGCAGATGGAGCTCGCGCGCCAGGCCATCGGTCAGCGCAAGGCTGAGCAGGCTTACGCCGACTGGCTGCGCCAGTTGCGCGACAGCGCCTACGTCAGCTATAAGATCGCGGGCATGACGCCGCCGCACAACTGAGCGCCCAGCCAAGGATTCGAGCCATGAACGCCTCCGCATCGTCGTCGCCGGCTCCGCGGAAGGCGGGCCCGATTCGCATCGCCATCACCACCGGCGAGCCGGCCGGCGTCGGCCCCGAGCTGAGCGCCGCCGCGCTGGCGGGCGCTTCGGCGCACTGGCCCGACGCACAGTTCGTCGTGCTCGGTGACAGCGCGCTGATCGAAGCCCGCGCGCAAGCCGCGCACGTTGACTGGAGCGCCGTGCTGGCGAACCAGCCCGTGCAGGTCGAACATGTCGCGCTCGCGACGCCCGCGAAGCCGGGCAAGCTCGACGCCGCAAACGGCCGCTACGTGCTTGCGCTGCTCGACCGCGCCATCGACGGCGCACTGGCAGGCGAGTTCGACGCGATCGTCACCGCGCCGCTGCAAAAGAGCACCATCAACGACGCCGGCGTGCCCTTCACCGGCCACACCGAATACCTCGCCGAACGCACGCATACGCCGCGTGTGGTCATGATGCTGGCGGGCACTGGCGCGCGGCCGCTGCGCGTGGCGCTCGCCACCACGCATCTGCCGCTCAAGGACGTTTCGGCGGCGCTCACGGTCGAAAGCCTTGTCGAAACCCTGCGCATCATCGACCATGATCTGCGCCATCATTTCGGCGTGCCGCTGCCGCGCATTCTCGTGACCGGCCTCAACCCGCACGCGGGCGAGAACGGTTACCTGGGCCGCGAAGAAATCGACGTGATTTCCCCGGCGCTGGCCGCCGCCGCCGCGCAAGGCATCGACGCACGCGGCCCGTATCCCGCCGACACGCTGTTCCAGCCGCGCTACCTCAAGGACGCGGACTGCGTGCTGGCGATGTTCCACGACCAGGGCCTGCCGGTCCTGAAATACGCGACGTTCGGCGAAGGCATCAACGTGACGCTTGGCTTGCCGATCGTGCGCACCTCGGTCGATCATGGCACCGCACTCGACCTCGCCGGCACCGGCCGCGCCGACGCGGGCAGCCTGATCGCCGCCCTCGACACCGCCGTTTCGATGGCGCGCCACCGGCGCGCTATCTGATTGATTCCAGACAAGATGTCCAATAGCAGCAGACAGCACCAGGGCCACTTCGCGCGCAAGCGCTTCGGCCAGAACTTCCTCGTCGACACGGGCGTGATCGATTCGATCGTCGACGTCATTCGTCCGCAGCGCGGCGAGCGCATGGTCGAAATCGGGCCGGGTCTCGGCGCGCTCACCGGACCGCTCATCGAGCGCCTCGCCACGCCCGAGTCGCCGCTGCACGCGGTCGAACTGGACCGCGACCTGATCGCGCGCCTCACGAAGAAGTTTGGCCCGTTGCTCGAACTCCATGCGGGCGACGCGCTCAAGTTCGACTTCGGCTCGCTTGCGGCGCCCGGCGAAAAGCCCACGCTGCGCATTGTCGGCAACCTGCCGTACAACATTTCGAGCCCGCTGCTGTTTCATCTCGCCACGTTCGCCGACCGTGTGATCGACCAGCACTTCATGTTGCAGAACGAAGTGGTCGAACGCATGGTGGCGGAGCCGGGCAGCAAGGACTTTAGCCGCCTCACGGTGATGCTTCAGTATCGCTATGTGATGGACAAGATGCTCGACGTGCCGCCCGAATCGTTCCAGCCGCCGCCCAAGGTGGACTCGGCTATCGTGCGCATGATTCCGTTCGCGCCGCACGAACTGCCGAAGGTGAATCAGGCCGTGCTCGGCGAACTCGTGACGGCCGCGTTCTCGCAGCGCCGCAAGATGCTGCGCAACACGCTGGGCGATTATCGCGATCGTCTCGACTTCGACGCGCTCGGCTTCGACCTGGCGCGCCGCGCCGAAGAAGTGCCGGTTGAGGAATACGTGAGTCTCGCGCAGGCGCTGGAAGGCGCGAGCGGCGCTTGAGAGAGCGGGTGAGGCGGCGTCAGGTGCGCCGCTTCGCTGGTACCTTTGCTGGTACCTTCGCTGGCGCGTTCACGAGCGCGATGCCGGCGAGCACGAGCAAGGCGGCCGCGAGGAAGCGGCTGCTGAACGACTCGCCCAGCAACGCCACGCCGAACGTGACGCCAAAGAGCGGCGTGAGAAATGAGAAAACGGAAAGCCGCGACGCCATATAGCGCGTGAGCAGCCAGAACCACGTCAGATAGCTCACGAACGCCACCACTACGGCCTGATAGCCGAGGCTCAAGATGGCGAGCGGCGTGACCGCGTGCATTTCCATCTGGCCGATGCCCGCCGCGAGCGCGAGCAGCGCCACCCCCGAAACCGCAAGCTGATAAAAGAGCACCTTGCTCGCGCTCACATGCGCAAGCGGGGTGGAGCGCACGATCACCGTGGTCGCCGCCCAGACCAGGCCGCCGAGCACGCCGAGCCCGTCGCCCGCGAGGCCGATCAGCATCGCGTGCGTGTCGCCGGACGTACCCTTGCGCGCGAAACCATCGGCGAAAGCGAGGGCCATGCCGAGAAACGCCACCGTCACGCCGATCCACTGCGTGCGACGCATGCGCTCGCCGGGCGTGAACCAGTGCAGCCCGAGCGCGGTGAAACACGGCGCGGTGTAGAGAAAGACGGCCATGCGCGAGGCGCTCGTCATCGTGAGGCCGACGAAGATGCAGACGAATTCCGCCGCGAACAGCCCGCCCGCGAGCACCCCCGCGGCGAGCGTGCCGTCCGCGCGAAAGAGCGGCATGCCGCGAGCGCGCGCCCAGCCCCACACGAGCAAAGCGGCGATGGCCGAACGCAGGCCCGCCTGGAAAACGGGCGGCACCGACGCGTTGGCGGTCTTGATCGCGACCTGCTGAAAGCCCCAGATCGCACAAATCACGACCATCAGGAGGACGGCCTGGAAGTCGGGCGCGCGGCGCGCGGGCAAAGCGACGGTGCTCATCGAATCACGCTCGGCGGGAAAGGGCGGAGCGTTACGATAGCAAAAAAGCTTACTACTAACCGACGATGGCCCTACCGGGGCAATGGAAGGCGAACGCGCGGCGCTCGGGCCGCTTTTCAGCCCACTTATTTGCGCTGCGCCTCGTAGGCCTTGAGCTGGCTATAGACGACACGCAGCACCGAAAGCTCGCTCGACGCGCGCTGCGCCGCGCCGCCGCGCCGGATCAGGTCGCCAAGCACATGATCGGCCTCGATGCGCGAACCGTTCTGCACATCGCGCAGCATCGATGCCGTGAGCGTCGAACCCGTGGCGAACAGCATCGCGCGCGAACGCTCGAGGAAGCTGTCGCGCACGGCATGGCCGTGCTCGGCGGCGATCGCGCGGCATTCGGCAAAGAGACGCTCGACGGTCGCGGCGCCGTCGGGCGTCGCGAGGATCACGCCGACGGGCGCGCGGAAAAGGCACGTGCTGCCCGCGAGCGACGCGAGGAACACCCACTTCTCCCACATCTCCTGGAGGATGTGATCGCTCGCTTTCACGTTGAAGCCGGCGTTGGAGAACTGTTCCGCCACGGCTTGCGCGCGCGGCGACACGCCGCCGCCAAGCTCGCCGAACGTGATGGCGTGCGCGTCGTTCAGATGCACGATTTCGCGCTTCTCGTTGAGCGTGGAGGCGATCAGGCACACGCCGCCCAGCACGGCCTGCGTGCCGAAGCGGGCTTGCAGGACCTCCAGGTGGCGCATGCCGTTCAGGAGCGGCAGGATCAGCGTATTCGGGCCGACGGCGGCCGCGAAGGAATCGATGGCGTTGTCGAGGTCGTACGCCTTGCAGCTCAGGAGGACGAGATCGAAGGGTTGGCCGCCTTGCGCCTCAAGCGTCTCGCGCGTGACCGACTTGACGTCGCGCAGCGTGAGATCGCCCGCGGGACTGCGGATCACGAGGCCGTCTTCGCGCAGTTGCGCGGCGCGCGCTTCACGCACCAGAAACGTCACGTCGCGCCCCGCGGCGGCGAGCCGCCCGCCGAAATAGCCACCCGTTGCACCGGCACCGACAACCAGAATTCGCATGTCCACTCCTCATTCCTTACGCACGTTGCTTACATTCGTATAGTGAAATTGCCGCGGCAATATCAGGATGGCGTCCATGCTAGAGCAAAACGGCACATCTTGCCGGGGCGGGCAGGGCCGGCGCGTTTTTGGTAGAGTCCGGGTTTTGACGACGGCAAAACGGAGTACACGATGCGCCTGCTGCACACGATGATCCGGGTCGGCGACCTGGATCGCTCGATCAAGTTCTACACCGAACTGCTCGGCATGAAACTGCTGCGCCGCGAAGACTACCCCGATGGCAAGTTCACGCTGGCCTTCGTCGGGTACACGGACGAGCGCGACGGCACCGTGATCGAACTGACGCACAACTGGGACACGGCTTCCTATGACCTCGGCACGGGGTTCGGTCACCTGGCCGTGCAAGTGGAAGATGCTTACGCCGCTTGCGCGAAGATCAAGGAGCAAGGCGGCACGGTGGTGCGCGAAGCCGGTCCGATGAAGCACGGGAGCACGGTGATCGCGTTCGTGACCGACCCGGATGGGTACAAGATCGAATTTATTCAGAAGAAGTAGGGTGGTTTCTGGGGCGGTGTCAAATGATCTGGCGCCGCTTTTTAAAGCTCGTTGAGTTTTAAATGGGACTAATAGTGTTCCGGTAATCAAAAATAAAATAACCGGAAATTTATAGAAATGTAAATCTTGTCCTTGATTGATTTCGTCAAGGTTATGGTCGCGGCCGTTTGTGGCCTGTGCATCCGAACACCACAGTGATCAAGTTCCCTTGTTTGTATTGCACATGAATACGTCGATATAAATGATTCGGACTACAAATTTTGTCGTTGGCGTATCGAAGGCTGGTCCAGCACTGAAGGAGGGTGTTTGCGGGCTTTGGGATGACATGCCGGGGGGCTGCTGCGTATTCCCACGGTATTTAAGACTGTTCCTATATACGCGGAAGTGCAGGCGGAAGAGACTTCTACCCTTCGTCATGACACATACAACGGTTAAGCAAAAAGCTTGCGCGTGAAATGTAGCGTTCGAGATTGCGCACTTCAATCTCAAGGTCATCTCTTGCACGCGTGGGTGCCGCCTCCGAATCCGCTGACAGCGATGAGCGAAATGCAGGCACTTTATCGAAATTCTGGGCTTGCCAATGATCCGCCTTGTTTTGAGCTGCGTCGGCGGATCCTTCACGTCATCTGATGGGAATGCTCGATGTCTATCTTACTGATAGCTTTTCTCGTGTCGTCCATGGTCGTCACGATGATCGTGCGGTGGACGCATTTCCACGGCGTGTTCTCCATGGATCACGACCTTGAAGGCATTCAAAAAATCCATAGTGTTGCCGTGCCCCGAATTGGTGGCTTGGGAATCTTTGCGGGATTTGCCCTCGCGTTTGCATTTGAGGAATACAACGGGCGTCTGAGCGCGCATGAACATTGGGAACTCCTGATCTGCTCGGCGCCCGTGTTCCTTTCCGGATTCGCCGAAGATCTGACCAAACAGATCAGTGCGAGTCTGCGGCTTGTTTGTGCTGCGGGCGCAGCCGCGCTCGCCTGCTGGGCATTGCAGGCGATCGTTACGCATACCAACGTGCCGGGGCTCGATCTCGTACTGCTCGTGCCAATCGCCGCGACGGCTTTCACGATTTTGGGCGTCGCAGGCGTGGTTCATTCGATCAATCTCATCGACGGGCTCAACGGGCTTGCGTCCGTAGTGACGATGATCATTCTCGCCTCGCTGGCTTACGTGGCGCACGCAGTTGGGGACAGCCTGATTGTGTCGATGGCGCTCGCGCTCATTGGCGCGATCCTCGGTTTCGTGCAGTGGAACTATCCAGTCGCAAAGGTATTTCTCGGCGATGGCGGCGCGTACTTCACGGGCTTTTTTACGGCGGAACTCCTCATCCTGCTGATTACGCGGCACAAGGAAGTCTCGCCGTTCTATGCGTTGCTCGTCACCATCTATCCGGTGTTCGAAACACTCTTCTCCATGTACCGACGCATGTTCCTCCGGGGCGTGCCAGTAGGTGCGCCAGATAGAGGGCACTTGCATGCGCTGTTGTTCCGGCGTGCCGTGAAAGCAGACTCGGCCGATAACGTCTGGAACAACCGCAATTCTCGTACGACGCCACGTTTGTGGATTCTGACATTTGCGGCGGTGGTGCCGGCAACGCTCTTTTGGAACGAGCCTTTAGCGCTGGTCTTCTTTTCGGTCCTCTTTTGCATGACCTATGTCTGGCTGTACTTCTCGATCGCACGCTTCAAAACGCCGTCGTGGTTGAAATCCCGATAGCGAGCGGAGGTTGTGTTTTGGTATGGGCAGCAGGACTGCTGTGCGTCTTCGCTGTGTGAAGTTCCGTTGATCTACTCGTAAATGTCGCTATTTCGTCTCCTTAGATCTGCACTGACCGCAGCTACGCTGGTTGCAACGCTTGGCGCATGTGCAATGGCTCCGGGCATGCGCTTCGACGCACACGCGCCGGTCGATCCGCTCGACCCGAATTCGGTGCCTCTCGTGAAGCGAATCACGCCAGAGCTGGTTCGAGATCAGAAAGCCGCACGCGATGCGTTTGGCTCTGACGTCGCAGCACTGGTCGGCAGCCCTCGTGCATATCGGATTGGGGCGGGGGACGTTCTTTCCATCATTACGTGGGACCACCCGGAACTGGTCGTTCCCAACTTGACTTACACAATTGGCGACACTGCCGGGCAACTACCAAGTGGGCCGGGTCTGAGCACTCAGGCCATTCCCGGCTTTGTTGTCGGAGATGACGGAACGATTCAATACCCCTACATAGGAAGTGTTAAAGCGGTCGGTCTCACGGTTCCTCAGTTGCAGGTGAAACTCAAGCAGTCGCTCGCAGCTTATCTGCGTAATCCGCAGATGACGGTTAGCGTGGTGGCCTATCGCAGTCAGCGGATCTTCGTCGAGGGACAAGTGACGCAACCTGGCGTAAAGCCGATCACGAATATCCCAATGTCGCTTGCCGAGGCATTGAGCGAGGCAAATGGCGTGACGCCCGGCGTAGGCGATACGAGCCAGATTCAGATCATTCGCGACGGGAAGATGATCCATATCAATCTACCAGCGCTGGCTGATCGTCAGATCGATGCATCGAAGATTTTTCTGCAGGATCGTGATGTCGTGCGAGTTCTACCGCAAACCTATAACCAGGTGCTGGTGACTGGGGAGGTCACGCGTCCAGTTGCATTGCCCATGCACGATGGCCGCTTGACGCTCAACGAGGCGTTGGGAGCCGCGCTTGGCGTGAATCCGACGAGCGCAGAGCCGGCGGCGATCTATGTGGTGCGCGCAACCGAGGATCCGTCCAAGCCCGACGTCTTCCGTCTGGATAGCGCTTCGCCGGTTGGTCTCGCACTCGCCGAGCACTTTGAGCTGCAAGCCAAGGACGTCGTGTACGTCGATTCGACGGGGCTCGCACGATGGAGCCGCGTGATGAACCTGCTCCTGCCGAGTGCGCAGGGCATCAATGTGGGCCGTCAGGCTTGGGGAGGGTATTGATGATCTCGTCGATTCTTATGGTCTGTGTCGGCAACGTGTGTCGCAGCCCGATGTCCGAAGCGATGATGCGCAAGCGCTTGCCGGGTTGCCGCGTGGAGTCAGCGGGCATTGGAGCCCTTGTCGACTCTGGGGCAGAGGCTCACGCGGTCTCCGTGATGAGAGACCGCGGCATTGACATCTCGTCGCATCGCGCGCGGCAGGTTTCCGCTGCGATTTGCCGGAACGCGGAACTTATTCTGGTTATGGATGCGGAGCAGAAATATGCCGTCGAACAAAACTACACATTCACCTGCGGACGCGTTTTCCAGATTGGTCAGTTCAGCCGCTTCGATGTGCCTGATCCGTATCAGCGTGGCCGCGAACAGTTCTCCGATTGTGCCGATTTGATTGAACAGGGGATTTCCGACTGGGTAGGCCGAATAGCGGCCATTTAGCCCCGTTGACACGTTTGTCACCCCCAACCATCCGATTGAAGTTCGGCAACCCCGGAAGTCTTGAACCAGCAGGTCTGTAGCAACCATGTCTCCCTTGAAACAATCCTCTGCCGACGCGAAGATCGAGTCCGATGAAATCGACCTCACAGCCCTACTGGATGTACTGGTCGAACACAAACTGTTGATCGCAGTCGTCACAGCGGTGTTTATGCTGCTGGGGGCGCTATACGCATATCTAGCGACTCCCGTGTACGAGACGAATATCGTTGTCCAGGTCGAGGATAGTGCAGACAGCGCCGCGAAAAGCCTGATCGGCAATTTGTCTTCGATGTTCGACGTCAAATCGACTTCAGACTCCGAAATACAGATTCTCGGTTCGCGGCTCGTTGTTTCACGTGCCGTGGACGAATTGGGACTCTACATCACAGCCAGAACCGTCAGATTTCCATTCATCGGCGAGTGGATTTCACGCCGGGCCAAGTCGCTCTCTAGTCCGGGTTTCCTTGGCGTTGGCGGATACACGTGGGGAACCGAGCGCATCGAGGTCGCAGACTTCGATTTGCCTTCCGATCTCTACGATCATCAGCTCAAGCTCACGGCGACCGGCAACGGCGGCTACACATTGGAAGGCGATAGCTTGACCCAGATCGCCAGAGGCAACGTCGGAACGCCGCTGACCATTTCTACGTCCGCCGGGCCGGGGCGCCTCGTCGTCCGGAAATTGTTCGCCGAAGCAGGCGCCGCCTTCGTGCTCGAGCGGCATTCGCGCTTGCAAACCATTGATGATGTGCAGAAGCGTTTGAAGATTGCATCGGCGGGGAAAGACTCTGACGTCATTACAGCCTCACTCCAAGGTCGCGATCCTCAGCTCATTGCCGCAACGCTGAATGAGATCGGGGGGCAGTATCTGAAGCAGAACGCTGATAGGAAAGCAGCGCAGGCGGAGCAGTCCCTACAGTTCCTGTCCGAGCAAGAGCCCGATATGAAGCGCGAACTGGAGCAAGCCGAGGACCGGTTCAACCAGTATCGCAATGAGCACGGGATCATCGACATCGGTCAGGAGGCGAAAGTCGTACTGCAGCAATCCGCTGACCTCGAGAATCAATTATTCACGCTGCGTCAAAAGCGGCAGGAGTTGCTGACCCGCTTTGGTGACGAACACCCCGCAGTCAAGGCAATCGACGAGCAAGTCAACGCGACGCAAACGCAGATCGGCCGGGTATCTGAGCGCATCAAAACATTGCCGTTGGACGAACAAGGTGCGGTACGACTTGAGCGCGATGTGCGCGTGAATACGGATCTCTATATCGCGTTGCGCAACAACATGGAGCAGTTGCGCCTCATAAAGGCCGGCAAGATTGGAAACGTTCGAATCGTTGACAGTGCATACGTGCCCGAAATGCCCGTCAAGCCCAAGAAGCTTCTAGTCATTGCTGCCGCGACACTGTTAGGCCTGGCCTGCGGCGTTGGCTTGGCCTGGTTGCGTGAAGCGCTATTCCACGGGGTCAGCGATCCGCATACGTTCGAGACATATACCGGCCTCAATGTTATTGCGACTATTCCGTATAGCGACGCGCAGGCTGCGCTCGCTCGCAAGATTGATGGGCTGGATGCCAAATCCGCTGTGCTAGCGTCGGTAGCACCCGGAGATCCCGCTGTGGAAAGTCTTCGCAGTCTGCGAACCGCTCTTCAATTCTCGCTACTCGAAGCGATAAATAACGTTGTGATGATAAGTGGCGCTACGCCTGGCATCGGTAAATCGTTTATATCAGCAAACCTCGCCGATTTGTTCGCAGCTTCCGGAAAGCGCGTTCTGCTAATCGACGCCGATCTGCGACGTGGCTATCTAAACCAGTACTTGGGGGTCGAAAGAGAGCGTGGGCTGGCTGACGTATTGCTGGGGAAGATGACGCTGGCGGCCGCGACCATGCGCTCAGTGAGGCCGAAGCTCGATTTCCTTGCTACCGGCGAGTTCCAGTCCAATCCGTCTGACCTTCTGGAAAATGGTCGTTGGTCGTCTCTTCTCGAAGAAGCGACGGCCCAGTACGACATTGTCCTTGTCGATGCCCCACCTGTACTTGCTGTTTCTGATGCAGAAATTATGGCTCCGCACGCCGCGCGCGTATTCCTTGTGGCCAGGTCTGGAAAGACGCGGGTTGGCGAAGTTGATGAATCAGTCAAGCGCCTGGACCAAGTGGGTACGCAGGTCGCCGGGTTGTTGGTCAATGGTATGAAGTCGCGCGGAAAGTTCTCATACGGTGGGAAATATGCGAGCTATCGCTACGTTTCGTACGGCTACGAGAAGCGGGACAAGGTTTAGGCTACCAGGGAAATGTTCATGAAGTTAACCAGTGAAACCAAAATTGGCATCATCGGCTTGGGCTACGTTGGGCTACCGTTAGCGGTGGAGTTTGGAAAGCGACGGGATGTCGTAGGCTTCGACATCAACCGGCCTCGCATTGACTCGCTAAAGGAAGGGCGGGATGCCACGCTTGAAGTCAGCGAGGCGGAGCTTGCTGAGGCGCGGCGCCTGAAATTCAGCCACACGATCGAAGATCTGCGTGAATGCAGCATATTCATTGCCACGGTGCCGACGCCAATCGACCAATATAAGCGTCCGGATCTGTCCGCGCTTTATGGAGCAAGTGAGACGATCGGCCGGGTGTTGAGGAAGGGCGATATTGTCATTTACGAGTCCACGGTCTATCCGGGTGCCACCGAAGAAGAATGCGTGCCGGTACTTGAGCGAGTTTCCGGGCTGAAATTCAACGTTGACTTCTTCGTGGGGTACAGCCCGGAACGAATCAACCCGGGTGATAAATCACACCGGGTATCCACTATCCGGAAGGTTACCTCAGGGTCCACGGCTGAAGTCGCCGACGTAGTTGACGCACTCTATGGCGAGATCATCACGGCGGGTACGCATAAAGCTAGCAGTATCCGCGTTGCCGAGGCGGCGAAGGTGATTGAGAACACGCAGCGCGACGTAAACATTGCTCTTATCAACGAATTGTCGATCATCTTCAATCGGATGGATATCGACACCGAATCGGTACTTGAAGCCGCAGGGACGAAATGGAATTTCCTGCCGTTTCGGCCGGGTCTCGTGGGCGGCCATTGCATTGGCGTAGATCCGTATTACTTGACGCACAAGGCACAGGCGATTGGCTACCACCCCGAGATTATTCTCGCCGGACGGCGAGTCAATGACAACATGGGGGTCTATGTCGCTTCGCAACTCGTGAAGGCGCTCACACGGCGCGGAATCACGATGAATAATGTGCGCGTGCTCATGTTGGGCTTTGCGTTCAAGGAGAACTGCCCCGACCTCCGCAACACGCGAGTCGTTGACATTATCAACGAGCTCAAGCAATACGAAATGAATGTCGACGTGTTCGATCCTTGGGTCTCTGCCGAGGAAGCTCGTCACGAATACGGCATTGAACTCGTGGCGCAGCCGTCCTTGCAAAGCTACGACGCAGTCGTCCTTGCGGTGGCACACAAGGAATTTGCCGATATGGGTGTAGAAGCCATTCGGAGATTCGGAAAGCTCGAACACGTACTCTACGACCTCAAGTATGTCTTTCCGGCCGGTTCATCCGATCTTCGCCTGTAACCACATCCAGCTAGAACGCGCCGAAATGAAAAATCGCTATACGATTGCCTGTGAGGATTTGGCACGCTGTCCGCAACGCTGGTTAATAACCGGCGTGGCTGGGTTCATTGGCTCAAATCTTCTTGAGGCTCTTCTCAAGTTGGATCAGCAGGTAGTCGGTCTGGACAACTTCTCGACGGGAAGCCACAGCAATCTGGAGGAGGTAAGTTCCTCCGTCGGTTCGGAGCGATGGGCAAGATTCAAGCTGATCGAAGGTGACATCCGCAATGCTTCGGACTGCGCCCGGGCAACCCAGGGTATTGATCACGTGTCGCACCAAGCCGCATTGGGATCGGTCCCAAGATCGTTGCTGGACCCTGTCGTAACGAACGACGTCAACATTGGTGGCTTTCTCAACGTGCTGGTTGCGGCGCGCGATGAGGAGGTAAAGAGTTTCACGTACGCTGCGTCAAGCTCAACTTACGGGGATCATCCTGGCCTACCCAAGGTGGAGAATCTCATCGGTAAGCCTCTGTCACCGTACGCAGTAACAAAGTATGTGAACGAGCTTTACGCAGATGTTTTCGCGCGAAGCTACGATTTCAACACCGTCGGCCTGCGCTACTTTAACGTATTTGGGAAACGTCAGGATCCGAATGGTGCGTACGCTGCTGTCATTCCGAGATGGATAGCCGCGCTGATTCGAGGAGAGGGAATCCAGATTAACGGCAATGGCAAGACTAGTCGAGATTTTTGCTACGTCGAAAACGTTGTTCAGGCAAATATTCTTGCGGCTACGGCGGCAAACAATGCGAAAAACGAAGTCTATAACGTTGCAGTTGGCGGGAGGACAACGTTGAACCAACTGCTGGAGATTCTTGCCGAGCAATTGCGTAACCGGAAAATAGCGAATAGCAGCCCGATACGTTACGGTGAATTCCGAGGGGGAGATGTTCTCCATTCGCAGGCTAGTATCGAGAAAATTTGCAGATTACTCGGATACAGTGACCCTATCCATATTCAGGAGGGATTGGCGATCGCCATGAATTGGTATGTCGATCGTTTTGAGCGTGAAATTGGTTGGTCGGAAATGAAGTCGCTTTAACTTAAGAAATGATTGCTTCAATAATGGCGCGCCTTAGGGCGCGCCACTCTTTTCGTTTTCAAGATTCGCACGCGATGCACCGGAGAATTATTCAAGGTGCCGCGTGGGTATCTTTCTTTGTATTCATTGGAAAATTCGCGGGCGCCTTCAAAGAGATGGCAATCGCGTATCGATATGGCGTGAGTTCGATCGTTGACGCCTATCAGCTTACGCTCACTCTTGTAACATGGATACCCGGTACATTAGTAACGATACTGAGTACCGTTCTTATCCCAACCTTGGTTCGGCTTAGACACGCTCCCCCTCCAGAGAGACGTGAATTCATTGCCGAATTGCAGGGATGCGGGTTGATGGTCAGTAGTGTCATCACATTACTGTTGTTTGTGTTCTGGCAACCCGCGCTGAGTATCGTGAGCGGGAAGCTTTCAACGCAGACGCAGGACATTGTCAAGGAATTGGCTAGGGGAATAATGCCGATCGGCATATTGACCGTGCTCATCAGCATTCAGTCAGCACGACTTCAAGCACGGGAACGCCACATTAATACCTTATTGGAGTGTGTTCCCGCGCTCACATTACTTGCGACGATTTTGCTTACGCCACCTTCGCAGGCAATTCACGCGCTAATGCTGGGGACCACGATAGGCTACGCACTTCAACTGACGTGGCTTACGGTTCTATCTGGAAAAGCCGATCAGACAATGGTGCTACCTAAATTTACGTTGTGCTCGCGCGAGTGGCCAAAACTATGCATGTCAGTTGGGATTTTTTCGGCTGGTCAGTTACTAATGAGTTGTGTCACTCCCGTGGACCAATATTTCGTCGCGCATCTTGGTGACGGCGCAATTGGCTCGCTTGGTTACGCAAACAGGTTGCTTGCCTTGGTGATGGGGATGGGCGCGCTAGCGATCAGCAGGGCTGTGCTACCGGTGTTCTCCGAGCTTCAGCGTGCGGGAGACGGACCTCGGGCAGGGCGCATTGCGTGGCGGTGGACGGTGGTGACATTCATCGGCGCGATTTGCGTCGCGTTGTTTGCTTCCCTGTTTTCAAAGCTGGCCGTCGCGATGCTATATCAACGTGGTGCGTTCACGTCAACCGACACGGCAGTGGTGGCTAACCTCTTGCGATGGGGGCTCGTCCAAATTCCATTCTATTTCCCTGTTCTCGTGATGGTTCAGTTATTTGCGAGTCAGGGGAGATTTAAGGCGATGACAATAATCGCTTCAATCAATTTCTTCGTGAAAGTGATTGCAGATTTATGTCTGATTAATTGGCTTGGCTTGGCAGGAATTCAACTGGCGACCGCAATGATGCATGCCTCGTCTCTGGCTTGTTATCTACTCTTTGAGCATGTAAGCAAGGGGAAATCGAAAAACGGAGGTGTGCCTTGAAGATCGTTGTCTTTTTGAATTCACTATTTGCGGGCGGAGCAGAGCGTGTGACGGTCAATTTAGCGAATGCCTGGAGCAGGTTGGGGCATGAAGTAACTATAGTGACGCTCGAAACTGAGGAAAAGGACTTCTACCGTCCGTCACCTGCGGTAAAGCGCTTGGTTATTGGGAATTTTGGGGCAAGTAAAGGTATATGCGAAACGATTCGAACAAACTGGAAGCGACTGAAATCTCTTAGGGAGGTAGTGCAACAAGAGAAGCCGGATATTCTTCTAGGGATAATGACGCGTGCATCTGTGATCTCAATGATTGCTTCAGCGGGAATGCGATGCCATGTCATTGTTACCGAGCATAATCATCCGCCAAAATTGTTGCCGGGGAAATTTTGGAGTTTTTTACGCTATGTAACATATAGACGTGCTAGCCGCGTTATTGCATTGACCGGAGAGAGCGGAGACTGGTTGGCAAAAGAATGTGGATGTCAGAATATTTCAGTAATACCGAATCCTGTAACGTGGCCGATAAGAAACGGCGAACCAACCGTGCATCCAGATTCCTTTGTTAGCGAGGGAAGAAAATTAATCTTGGGCGTTGGTCGACTCGTCAATCAAAAAGGTTTCGACTATCTAATTGAAGCATTCGATATTATTCGGTGCAGAGCTGAGTCTTGGGACCTGGTGATATTAGGTGAGGGAAATCGTCGGTTGGATTTGGAGAAGATGATTGGCGAGCGCGGACTTGAGGGCAGAGTCTTCCTTCCCGGTAACTGTGGAAATGTATCTGATTGGTACTCAAGGTCTGATATCTACGCTTTGAGTTCGAGGTTTGAGGGGTTTCCCATGACGTTGATTGAGGCGATGTCCATGGGTGTCCCAGTGGTGAGCTATGACTGTGATACGGGCCCGCGAGACATCATCAAGGACGGCGAAAACGGACGGCTCGTCCGGCCGGTTGGCGACGTTGAGGCTCTGGCGAATTCACTCGAGGAGCTAATCAACAACGAGATGATTCGCAGCCAGATCGCGGCTCGCGCGGTCGAGGTCCGCAGTCAATATTCGGAAGAGGGGATAGTTCAAACCTGGCTCGACTTGTTCTTGAAGTTACTGGAATCTGACGCGCAGAACGGCCAAGGAGTGGAAACATGACGACAGCATTAGCTCGATCTCGAAATAATATTGTTTGCGTATGTTTATTCTCCCCATTACTCTTTCTGTTCCTTGTTTTATATTGGCCATCTAAAAAACCAGAGAGTTTCGACGGCTTAGCGGTTCCTGGCTATCTCTCTTATCTCGTTATAGGAATTTCTGTCGCTTACGGATTGGTGCTGACCTGCCAGGGGAAAATTGGGCTTAACCGAGGCGAAATCGCCTTTTGTGCACTTCTAATTCTAACGCCTGTTCCCGGGCTTATCGGTCATGCAGCAAGCAGCCCAGAATTGATTGATTGGCGAAATCACGTTATCGACGATTCTGTCGCTGACAATATGCTCGGATTTCGGCCCTTTATACTTCAAGCAACGATGTTTCTATTTTGTGCACCGGTGTTCGCAAGATATTGGGGGCGAGGAATGCGGATTGCAGTATTTTTTTCCTTGACCATTCATTTTATCTGGGGCTTGGCTCAGTTCATTTACCCTGTCGCTCCATTCGTTCTGCATAGCCTGCCGGTGAAAGTCGGCGGCGACTGTCTGAATTCTGCCGGATTTTGCGCAAAAATTGTGCGGGCCGTTGGTTTAACGCCAAATCCATTCTTCTTTTCTTTCATTTATTTTAGTGCGGCAGCACTCTACATATCACGCTGGAAGGAGAAGGGTGGGAAAGTATCGCTGATAATTTCAATGCTTTCGATAAGTCGCTCTTTTATGATTGCTTCGATTATTGTGCTGATTTCTCGGGTACGGTCAAAAGGCATAGCGATTGCATCGATCTTCGTCGCTATCGTATATGCAATGTTCGGTGACGAAATTTCTTCAATAATTTTGTCGAGATTCGTTAATGATTCTAGTGTCGGGAGTCGCTCATCGACGAATTCTATGGCGCTGAAGGAGGTGTTTTTCAATGGGAATATATTTGGAATCGGGTTCGAAAACAAATATTTTACGGATTCTACCTTCGCGACATTGATGTTAGGTGGCGGTATTTTCTCTGTTGCTCTTTATTCAATTGCATGGATAATTTTTTTTAGGGAATGGATAAAATTTACCAATCCGGGAGATAAAGGATTGCTGAGGGCGTTTGCAATTGCCTTCTTTGTTTTGCAAACTCTAGTTGGATCGGCAGATGCGCAGCCGGGAGGGCTGCTTTTTTTCATTGCATTCTGGATTTCCGCTTTTGGTGAGAGAGAGTCTACTCATCAACTCAAGCAACCGTGCAAGGTCGAGGTATAAATTGAAAATCACCGTCTTTGTCAATTCGATGGGAAGTGGTGGGGCAGAGAGAGTTGCAGCGACACTGGCTAACGCGTGGTCGGAAAGGGGCCATGATGTAACGCTGATTGCAACATTTACCGGTCGAGGCTCATGTTTCTATTCACTCTCCGATAAAATTGAATTTATATACCTTGCCGATGTAATAGAGAGTACTGCTCGCGGTCCGGTCTCGTATGTCAAACGTATTCTCTCAATCCGGAAGTTGATCCGGGAACGCAATGTTGACATAGTCGTTTCGCTACTTACGAATGTGAATATGGTGGTAATTGCCGCACTTCAGGGCACGGGGGTGCCAATAATCGCGTGTGAGCATAGTAATCCCATCGCTGATGGAAGGCGGCCATTCTGGAACTGGATGGGGCGTTTTTTTTATCCAAAGGCGTCGGTGGTCACGGTTTTGACCGAAGGCGTTGTTGAGCAATTTCGCACAATTCTGGGTGGGGCAAAAAATATCATGGTTGTCCCGAATCCGCTTCCAGCTGGATTAGAGCGGGATAGCGTGCACACTGACAAGGAGAAGGTTGATTCACATGTGATTGGGGTTGGTCGTCTTCAGCCTCTCAAGCGTTTTGATATGCTAATTCGCTCGTTTGCGAAGATCGTAAGTGAATTCCCGGAGTGGAAACTAGTTATTATCGGTGAAGGGCCGGACCGAAAGAGATTGGAGTGCCAAATTGCGGAACTTGGTCTGACTGAGCGCATATTTCTCCCGGGAAAAACAACGGACCCGTGGTCTTCTATGCGACGGGCGAGTTTATTTGCGCTCACATCAAAATATGAAGGCTTGCCGATGGCGATGATGGAAGCGATGGCTTTGGGCGTTCCAGTTGTAGCCGTAGACTGCCCGAGCGGACCTCGGGAATTGACGGAGGGTGGTGTGGTTGGGTCTCTGGTCGGGCACAGCGATGAAGACGCATATGCGCAGGCGTTAGCTGATCTGATGAGGGCGGGGGCATTGAGAGAAGAATTGGGGCGACGCGGAGCAGATTCAATTCGACGACGCTACTCGATCGATGCAGTGATGAAGATCTGGGATCGTGTCTTTAAAGTTGCAATTGAATCACGAAAGTATGGCCGAGATGCACATCAATAATTTGAGGTGCGCGTAATTATACTAATATAAAAAATGAAGAAGATAATACTGTTCGCAAATACGGATTGGTATATTTATAATTTTCGATTGTCGCTGGCGCGCGCGTTACGTGACAAGGGATGCGAGGTGCTACTTGTCTCGCCACCTGGTCAGTACGGAAAGCTGCTGGAGAAAGAGGGGTTCAGGTGGTATTCGATAGACATGGATCGGCGCAGTCTGAATCCATTAGATGAACTAAGTGTGATCAGGCAACTTATCGTACTATTTTGCAGTGAGAAACCAGATATTGTTCACGGATTCACGATCAAATGTGCGGTCTACGGCGCACTGTGCGCGTCACTGAGCGGTGTGAAGGCGATAGTTGGTGCCGTAGCCGGTTTGGGCTATGTATTTACTAGTCGGGATATCAAGGCACGCTTGCTTCGTCCTGTGGTTAGGGCATTGCTGCGAGGGGTGCTGAATGGGAACCGCACGCGCCTGATCCTGCAGAATCCAGATGATCTTGAAATGTTTGTTGAAGCCAGATTGGTCGAAAAGGAGAGAATTCGGCTGATCAAAGGTTCAGGGGTCGATTGTGAGCGATTTCAACCTCTTGGTAGAACAGCCGATGATGAGTTGCATCAACCCATGGTGGTGCTCTTTGCTGCGAGATTGCTTTGGGATAAGGGCATTAAAGAATATGTGGATGCAGCTCGACTTCTACGCGATGAAAATAGGGAAATTCGCTTTCTGATTGCCGGCGAGCCAGATTCTGGCAACCCAGCTGCCGTTGGTATGGATGCACTAGAGCGCTGGGTTGATGAGGGCATCGTTGAATGGGTGGGACATGTAGACGATATGCCGAAATTATTTGCGCAAGTCGACGCCATGGTTTTGCCTAGTTATCGAGAGGGGCTGCCGAAGACGCTTATCGAGGCCGGAGCGTGTGGACTGCCTCTAGTCACCACCGATGTGCCGGGGTGCCGGGAGGTTGTGACGCACAACGGCGTCGATGGCTTCAAGGTTCCAGTTCGCGATTACAGAGCATTGGCCGCAGCGATTCGGTCTCTTGATGATGACAGCAATTTGCGTTTGAAATTGGGTGCGCGGGCACGTGAACGAGCTTTGGAGGAGTTCGATGAGCGCATTGTTATCGATAAGACGATTTCTGTTTATCGGGAGTTGATTGAGTTGTGAATATAACGAGAATAGTTATTAATTTTCACGAAATTGGGAGGTGATTTAATTGAAGCGTCGGGTATTTCTACAGAGCTTGACTACTATTGGCATAGGCTCGCTCGCAAAGCACGCTCAATTATCGTACGGCGATGAAGCTCCGCTTATTGATAAGGTCTTTAATGTCGCTGGGAACGGGGTCGCGAATGATCGGCTTGCACTGCAAAAAGCAATTGATGCAGCTGCCGGAAGAACACTGATAATAACTGGAAATAGCCGCATTGATGCGGCCGGTCTTTCATTGCGCAACGGTAGTCATATTCGATTCGCGCCAGGTGCATCGCTGAAGCTATTGCCGTATTCAGAGCCAAATCACCAGATATTGAGGGTTTGGGATATCAGTAATGTTTTGATTGAAAATGCAGTGCTTGACGGCAGTCGTGAATTGTCAACTGCCGACGACAACAAGCGGGCGCAAGGTTATGGAATGGGAATTTCCATTGCAGGAGCGTCAAATGTAAAGATTCTGAATCCCGTAACGCGGGGGTGTTGGGGCGACGGTATATACGTGGCGAACAGTTATTCAACGCCATCGAAAAAGAGCCAGGAAATTCACGTTGTATCCCACCACGCAATGAATTGTCGCAGGCAGGGCGTTTCGATAGTCAGCGGACGACATATCCGGTTCGATGACCCTATCTGGGAGGATATCGAAGGGACGCTACCGTCTGCCGGGCTCGATATTGAGCCGAATAGTAACAATGATGTCCTCGAAGACATACGAATCAATAATCCGTTGTCGAGGAGGTGTAAGGTCGGTATTCAGATCTGGTTGTGGGCGTTATCCGGGAAGTTACCAGTCAAGATTGATATAGAAATATCAAACCATGCGGATTTCGGTAGTAGAGATATGGCCTATCGTGTGCACGGACTTCCGTCAACGTGTAGAAATATTTCGGGGGACATTGTCGTAAACGGATCGAATTGGCACTCGGCAGGAAAAATTAATTCATCGGTGGACGGATTCATTCCACAAGGTTTGATCGTCAAGAGGATCAATTGATTAGAATTATGAGGTCCGAACTGCATCCGCCATCTGATGTCGTCATCTAATTCTGGATTTATTCTCCGAGTAAATTTTAAAATAACGGTCCCAGCACGATCTAATAGAAAAATTTTCGATGATTCTGCGCCGGGCGTGCATTGAATACTCCGCGCGTTTTTCGTATGTAGCGAGGCCCATTTTTTCGAGGGCGAGTCCGAGAGCGGTGGAATCGGCGGGAGGGACGATTATGCCAGTCTCGCCGACCAATAGCGCAGTGTCCCCCACGTTGGTGGCAACGCAGGGTGTACCAGAGGCCATCGCTTCGCCCACAACGGTGGGAAATCCCTCTGTTCTGGATGAAAGGCACAAGAAATCGAACGCCGGCATCAACTGTACGACATCGCGACGAGGGCCCAAAAGCGTGACTTTGTCAGTCAAGCCGAGTTCCTCGATGCGCTCGCAAAGGGTGTGATTCGAGTTATCGACATCCTTGCCGACCATCAGAAATCGTGCGTGCGGAAGACGTGTTGCTGCAATGGCTGCGGCGCGCAAAAAATTATCATAATCCTTTGCCGGATTGAAGCGGCCGACAATTCCGATCAATAGCGAGTCATTCGGAAGATGACAGGCGGTGAGCATTGCTAACCGCATCTCGGGATTCGGTGAGAATTTTGCCGTGTCAAAGCCGTTGTGTATAACGGTCATTTTTTCGCTGTCGTACCCAAATTGAATATGAGACAGCCGGGCGGCCTCTGCGCAACACACAATTTGATCTGGAATATATCTGGAGAGAATTGAGCAAAGGCGGGCAGTATATCGAGTGATTGCGCTATGCCTCGTAGGCACTTCACTCCGGTGAATTCCCCAGACAAGTTTCGGGAGCGGATGTGTGCGGCGAATACGCTTAATGACGTTAGCAATCTTGGTGGCAATTCCACCGATTAAGTCCGCATGGTACATCCATGTTTGTACCGCACTGGGTTCCTCTTCCAAAATCCACTTTGTGAGACGTACAAAGGCGCCAGGATTTGGACGCGAATGATGCATTCCGAGTATGCGAACTTTTGCGCCAGCGTCTATGAAATCGCTTGCAAGCGGGGCAAGCGCCGAAAGGCAAATTACAGTATGGATGACGTCGGTGTTTTGTGTATGCCTAACCAGGCTGAGCAGCGTTGTCTCTGCACCCCCAACACCAAGGCCGGAGATGATGTGAACAATCTTCATTTGAGCGGAAAACTGAGACGTGTTTTAACACTGCAAGCTTACGCGTGCTGTTTTGTATCAAAGACATAGATCGCCGGACAGCGGCAAATCACATTCCGGGCAGCATCTCGGGCGGATGTAGTTTGAGCGCCTTCCGAGCGGCTTGATATTCCGGAAAGATCGACTCTACCGTTTCCCAAAATCTCGGTCCATGATTCATCTCACGCAAATGCGATAATTCATGCGCCACAACATAGTCCACCACGGAAACCGGAAAATGAATCAACCGCCAGTTCAAGCGAATCCTCCCTTCGCTTGAACAACTCCCCCAGCGCGTAGCAGCGGAAGAAAGCGCATAAGAACGAAACGTAACCCCCAGCTTCGCGGCATAAACCGCAAGGCGCTCGCCAAAAACCCGCTTCGCCTCACCCTGAAGCCACCCGGTCACGCGATCCTTGATCTGCTGCGAATCCGCATGCGGCGGCAGCGGCAGCGCCAGCACGCGAGTCTCCTCATCGAACGCGAGCCCCGAAGCCCCGAGCTTCAGAGTGATTGGCTTGCCAAGATACGGCAACTCCGCACCATCGCCCCATTCCACGCGAGGCAACGCCCGTTGCTCGGTGCGCGTTTGCCACTCGGTGAGCTTGGCAAAAATCCACCGCTGCTTCTCCGCAATAGCGGTTTCGATATCGGCGATCGTGACCCACCTGGGCGCGGTGATACTGAGCCCGGTGCCATCGATCACAAACCCGATCGATTTACGCGACGAGCGCTTGAGCCGGTAATGCAGCGTATGCGTGCCGAGCGCGATGCTGCGCAGCCGCGTGCCATCGGGGGCGAGCGGTGCTTTGCCAGGCGAAGGCGCAGGTGTCGGCGTGAGGAAAGGGGAAGGAGAGGGAGAGGCGGGCGCCGCAGCCGGCGCCGGTTCGGCGAAAAGCGGCAAATCGAGTTGCCGGTTGTCGAGTGCCGCGGTCGGGCGCGGCGAGGGGGACTTCTGCATCGTCAGGCCTGGTGCGGATGCGCGTGGAGGGCGTGGGCGTTTGCCCTGGCTCGCGGGGCGTTTGCGCGTTTCATCTGGCGGTGAAGCGTGGCCTTTACATTGGCGCGCGAGAGCGGCAAGCAGCTCGCGCAACCGCGCGACAATCCACGCGGCGCACGCTGGCCATCCCCGCGCGTCAGATCCGCGCCGCTTTCGTTGCTGCGCCATCCGTTTCGCGATACGCGTCAGGATCGATGCGCCGCATTTCCGCTTCAATCCACTTTTCCACGCGTGTGTTCACTTGGTCGGGCGTGAGTCCGGTCGTGTCGATCGGTTTGCCGATCGACACCGTGACTATACCCGGATATTTGGTGAACGAGTTTCGGGGCCAGACGTGGCCCGCGTTGTGCGCGATCGGCACCACGGGCGCGCCCGTTTCAATGGCGAAGCGCGGGCCGCCCGTCTTGTACTTGCCCACCTTGCCCACCGGTATGCGCGTGCCTTCGGGGAACATGATCACCCATGCGCCTTCGGCCATCCGCAGTTTGCCCTGACGGATCACCGAGGTGAACGCGTTCTTGCCTTCCTTGCGGTTGATGTGAACCATCTTCAGCATGCCGAGCGCCCAGCCGAAGAACGGCACGAACAGCAGTTCGCGCTTGAATACGTAGCACAGCGGGCGCGGCATGAGCGCCGGGAATGCCAGCGTCTCCCAGGCCGACTGATGCTTCGAGAGCAGCACGGCCGGTCCGTTCGGCAGGTTCTCCATGCCTTCCATGCGGTAGCTGATGCCATTGAGCCAGCGCGCCACGAAGAGCGTCGAGCGGCACCAGCCCACGGCCATCCAGTAGCGGCGCGTCGCGTTGAGGAACGGGAAGGCGATGAAACAGGCCGTCGCGTACGGAATCGTGTAGGCGATCAAGTAGACGAACAGCAGCAGGGAGCGGATAAAGCGCATCGGTCGAGCCGGTCTGGGGCGTGCGCGGCGTGGGCCGGTTTCTCGTCCGGCGCGGCGCCGTGCCGCCGGGTTAGCACCGTCGTCGGCCAGGGGCCGGCGACGATGCGGGCAGTTTCGCGTGCGAGCTTGCGTGCACGGCGGTTGTGTCTACGCGGGTTCGCTCGCGAGAAAGTCGAGTGCGAACGCGCGCAGGTCATCGTGGATCTGCGTGCCTTCGGGCAGGCCGCCCGCAGCGAGCGTTTTCTCGCCCTTGCCCGAGCGGACGAGGTGCGTGCGAAAGCCGAGCGCCGCGCCCGCTTGCAGGTCGCGCAGCGAGTCGCCCACCACGGGTGTATCCGCCGGGGCGATCTCGAAGCGCTCCGCGATCATCTTGAGCATGCCGGGCTGCGGCTTGCGGCATTCGCAGTGGTCCTGCGCCGTGTGCGGGCAGAAGAACACGGCGTCGATGCGTCCGCCCACGGCCGCGGCCTGGCGGTGCATCTTCGTGTGCATGGCGTTGAGCGCGGCCATGTCGAACAGTCCGCGCCCGATGCCCGACTGGTTCGACGCCACCGCGACGCGATAGCCCGCCTGGTTCAGGCGCGCGATCGCTTCGAGGCTGCCGGGTATCGCGATCCATTCGTCCGGCGACTTGATGAACGCGTCGGAGTCGGCGTTGATCACGCCGTCGCGGTCGAGGATCACGAGTTTTCTGGTGGTGCTGGTCGGCATGGCGTCTCCCGCTCAGTCCCGCTCAGGCGGCGAGCCGCGAAATGTCCGCGACGCTGTTCATCTGGCGATGGAGCGCCTTGAGCAGCGCGAGGCGGTTCGCTCGCAGCGCCGGGTCTTCCGCATTGACCATGACGTCGTTGAAGAAGGTGTCCACGGTTTCGCGCAGTGCCGCGAGCGCGGTGAGCGCGCCCGTGTACTCGCGCGCGGCGAGCTGCGTTTCCACGCGCGGCGCGACCTGTTCGAGCTGTGCGTAGAGCGCCTTTTCGGCGGCTTCGACGAAGAGCGCGATCTGCACGCCCGCATCTTCGGCACCTTCGGACTTCTTGATGATGTTCGAGATGCGCTTGTTGGCCGCCGCAAGCGATGCCGCCTCCGCGAGCGCCGCGAATTCGCGCACGGCGTCGAGGCGCGCGACGACGTCGTTCAGGCGCGTGGGATTCAGCGCGAGCACGGCGTCGACTTCGGTCGCAGCGAAGCCGCGTTCACGCAGCATGCCGCGCAGGCGGTCCATGCAGAACTCGTAGATGGCCTGGGTCGATTCCGTCACGGCGGCGTTGCCGGCGAATTGCGCGTAGGTCGCGCGCAGCAGTTCGACGAGGTCGAGCGGCAACTGCTTCTCGACGAGAATGCGCAGCACGCCCAGCGCATGGCGGCGCAGTGCGAACGGGTCTTTCTCGCCGGTCGGCGCGAGGCCGATGCCCCAGATGCCGACGAGCGTTTCGAGCTTGTCCGCGAGCGCGACGATCGTGCCCGTCGTGGTGGCGGGCAGGGCGTCGCCGGAGAAGCGCGGCTGGTAGTGCTCGGAGCACGCAATCGCCACTTCATCGGGTTCACCGTCGTGGCGTGCGTAGTAGGTGCCCATCGTGCCTTGCAGCTCGGGGAACTCGCCCACCATGTCGGTCAGCAGGTCGGCCTTCGCGAGGCGTGCGCCACGTTTGGCCAGCGCGGCGTCCGCGCCGCAAAGCTCGGCGATCTGGCCGGCCAGCGCTTCGAGGCGCTCCACGCGCTGCAACTGCGAGCCGAGCTTGTTGTGATAGACCACGTTGGCGAGCAGCGGCACGCGATCGGCCAGCGGCTTCTTCTTGTCCTGCTCGAAGAAGAACTTGGCGTCGGCGAGTCGCGGGCGCACCACGCGCTCGTTGCCTTCGACGATCTCGTTGGGCGTTTGCGTCGCGATGTTCGAGGCGATCAGGAAGCGCGAGCGCAGGCGGCCCTGATCATCGGTGAGCGCGAAGTACTTCTGGTTCGTCTGCATCGTGAGGATCAGGCATTCCTGCGGCACTTGCAGGAACTCGTCCTCGAACTTGCATGCGTACACAACCGGCCATTCGACGAGCGAATTCACTTCGTCGAGCAGCGATTCGGGCATCACGACCTTGTCGCTGCCCGCCTGTTCGATGAGTTGCGCGCGGATCGATTCACGGCGGTCGGCGTAGCTCGCAATCACGAAGCCCTTGTGCTGGAGCGTGTGCGCGTAGTCGTCGGCGTGCTGGATGGCGATCAGGCCTTCGGAGAGGAAGCGGTGGCCGCGCGTGGTGTCGTCGGCGTCGATGCCGAATGCCGTGACCGGCACGATCTGGTCGCCGTGCAGCACGGTGAGGCGATGCACGGGGCGCACGAACTGCACGTCGCTGCCGTCCGGGCGCTGATACTTCATGACCTTCGGAATCGGCAGCTTGCCGAGCGCTTCATCGAGCACGGCTTGCAGGCCGTCGGCGAGCGTGGCGCCCGGCGCGGAGTAGCGCAGGAAGAACGCTTCGTTCTTGCCGTCGCTCGCGCGTTCGAGGTCGTTCACCGGGAAGTCGGGGAAGCCGAGCGCGGCGAGCTTCTTCGCGAGCGGCGCGGTGGGCTGGCCGCCCGCGTCGAGCGCGACCGAAACGGGCAGCACTTTTTCGCGCACCTGCTTTTCGGGTGCGACGCTGCGCACGTTCTTGATCGTGACGGCGAGGCGGCGCGGCGTGGCGTAACGTTCGAACGACAGATCGCCTTCGATCAGGTCGCGCGCGGCGAGGCGCTGCGCGATGCCTTCGGCGAACGCGTCGCCCAGGCGCGCGAGGGCCTTGGGCGGCAGTTCCTCGGTCAGCAGTTCGACGAGGAGAGTGGCGTGATGAGCTTGGGTCATTGTTGTCGGAGATCCGGTCATTCCTCGCCGAACTTGCGTTCGACCTTCAGCGGCGGCGCCCAGGCGGGCATCGCGGCGTCCTGTTCGTCGGTGGTGAGGCCGGGTACGCCATGCACCGGGTTGCCGAGCATCGGGAAGCCGAGCTTCTCGCGCGACTCGTAGTACGACTGCGCCACGCTGCGCGAAAGCGCGCGAATGCGGCCGATATACGCCGCGCGCTCCGTCACGGAAATCGCGCCGCGTGCGTCGAGCAGGTTGAAGGTGTGCGCGGCCTTGAGCACGAGCTCGTAGGCGGGCAGCGCGAGTTGCTGCTCCATCATGCGCTTCGCTTCGCTCTCGTACGCATTGAAGAACGTGAACAGCAGGTCGACGTTCGCGTGCTCGAAGTTGTACTTCGATTGCTCGACTTCGTTCTGGTGGTAGACGTCGCCGTAAGTGAGGCGGCGGGTCTCGGGGCCATTCGGGCCTTGCTCTTCCCACTCGGTCCAGACGAGGTCGTAAATGTTCTCGACCTTTTGCAGATACATGGCGAGGCGCTCGAGCCCGTAGGTGATTTCGCCGAGCACCGGCTTGCAGTCAAGGCCGCCCACTTGCTGGAAGTAGGTGAACTGCGTGACTTCCATGCCGTTGAGCCACACTTCCCAGCCCAGACCCCAGGCGCCGAGCGTGGGGTTCTCCCAGTCGTCCTCGACGAAGCGCACGTCGTTCTGCTTCAGGTCGAAGCCGAGCGCTTCGAGCGAGCCGAGGTACAGGTCGAGAATGTTCTCCGGCGCGGGCTTGAGCACCACCTGGTACTGGTAGTAGTGCTGCAAGCGGTTCGGGTTCTCGCCGTAGCGGCCGTCTTTCGGGCGGCGCGAGGGCTGCACGTAGGCCGCGCGCCACGGCTCGGGGCCGATTGCGCGCAGGAAGGTGTGGACGTGCGAGGTGCCGGCGCCGACTTCCATATCGATCGGCTGGAGCAGCGCGCAGCCCTGCTTGTCCCAGTAAGACTGGAGCGTCAGGATGATTTGCTGAAACGTGAGCATGTGTGCCTAGTGTCTTTCGGACTTTCGGGGGCGGAATGCGGCGGCCCCGCCAGGCGCGCGCGCGGGCGGGGCGGCGTTGTGCGCCTCGCCCCTTTTCTTTGCGTGGCCCGGGCCGGGAGGCGGCCAGGTGCTAAAACGTTGAATTTTACCGGATTGCCGGAGCGTTGAGGCCTGGGCGGGGTTCGGGCCGCTTTTGCGTCGGCTTTGGGTCGCCAGAATCCTCGCGTTTGGCTTCGCCGGTGGGGCGTTGCGCGCGCCTTATTCCGCCATCGCCTGCGTGCGCGTCTTCGCCCGCTTGAAAGCCGGTCCGAACGCGAAGCCGAACGCCAGCAGCAGGAGCGAAACGGCGACCACGGTGTTGTTGCCGCTCGTCACGTAGGGCGTGAAGCCGGTCGTGCCTTCCACCTTCACGTCGAGCGAGCCCGCGGTGAACGTGGGCAGGCGCGCGATCACGCGGCCTTTCGCGTCGATGGCGGCGGTGGCGCCCGTGTTGGTCGCGCGCAGCATCGGGCGGCCGGTTTCGAGCGAGCGCATGCGCGCGATCTGCAAGTGCTGGTCGAGCGCGATGGTGTCGCCGAACCACGCGAGGTTCGTCGAGTTGATGAGGATGCCCGGCGAAGTCGGATTCTCGCGCACGGTCCGCGCGATTTCCTCGCCGAAGATGTCCTCGTAGCAGATGTCCACGGCCACGGGCTGGCCGCGCACGAAGAAGGGCGGTTGCACGGGCGCGCCGCGCGCGAAGTCGCCGAGCGGGATGTTCATGAGGTTCACGAACCAGCGGAAGCCCCAGGGCACGAATTCGCCGAAGGGCACGAGATGGTGCTTGTCGTAGCGGTAGAGGCCGTTCTGCCCCGGCGTGATGCCGAAGAGGCTGTTGGTGTAATCGACCACGCGCCCTTCGGGCGTGATCGTGCCGCCCACGGCGCCAAACAGGATGGCTGTGTGGGTGCCGTCGGCGAAGGCGCGGATGTCGCGCCCGAACTTCTCGGGAATCTCCTGCACCAGCACCGGAACCGCGGTTTCGGGCGTGACGATGAGATCGGCGGGCTTTTCGGTGATGAGCTTCTGGAACTCGTTGAGCGCGTCGGTCATGCCCGACTCGGAGAACTTCATCTCCTGCTTGACGTTGCCTTGCAGCAGCCGCACGTTCAGCGGCGTGCCGGAGGGTTGCGTCCACGAGACGAGCGGAAGCAGCAGGCCGGCGGCGATCACGGCCACGGCGACGAGCGCGGGCGTGGCGACCGCGCCGCGCGACGGCACGCCGGAGTCGTCCCCCGAGGAGCGTGCATTCGCCCGGCGCGCGCGCAAGAGCGCCTGCACGATGAGCGCGGCCACGAGCGCGAGCACCCAGCCCACGCCATAGACGCCCACGACCGGCGCGAAGCCCGCGAGCGGGCCGTCCACCTGGGCGTAGCCGCTCGAAAGCCACGGGAAGCCGGTGAAGACGTAGCCGCGCGCCCATTCGCCGAGCGCCCAGGCGCTCGCGAAAGCGAACGCGCCGTGCCACGTGGGCGAGAACGGCAGGTCGCCGCTGCGGCCGTTTTTCGCGTGGCCCGCGCAGAACGACCAGATGAGCGCGGCCAGCGCCGGATACACGCCGAGATAGAGCGAGAACAGCACGAGCGCCGCACCCGCGAGCACCGCGGGCATGCCGCCGTAGAAGTGCATGCTGACGTACAGCCACCACACGCCGCTTACGAAGTTGCCGAAACCGAAGGCCCAGCCCGTGAAGAGCGCGCTTTTCCAGCCGGTGGTGCGCGTGAGCCAGAAATAGAAACCGGCGAAGATCGCGATGGCGAGCCAGCCGCCATGCGGCGTGGGCGCGAACGAAAGCGTATTGAGCGCGCCGAGCGCGGCGGCGGCGAGATAGTGCCAGAAGGGCAGCGCGCGGCGCACCGCGCCGTTCGTGGCGCTGCCGGCGGTCTCTGCGGCTTCGGGCGCGTGCGCTTTGCGGCGCGCGCGGGAATCGATCGGTTCTGCCATGCGATGCGGTGAAGTGCGACGTAAAAAGCGCGGCGGTGAAAACCACAGGCGCGGAATGTGGGACGAGCGCAACGATAGCACTTTCGTGCGTCGATACCGGGTCGATACGCGGTCGCGCCCTTCAAGGCAAAACGCCAGCCCGAAGGCTGGCGTCGTCGTTTCGCGCTCGCGGCGGGCTCAGGTGCCCGGCGGCAGCAACGCGGATTCGCGCTGTCCGGCCATCGGGTCGCGGCGCACGAGCAGCATGTGGACCTGGCGGGCGTCGGCGCGCAGCACCTCGAAGATCAGGTCGTCGATGCGCACCTTTTCTCCGCGATGCGGCACGTGGCCGAAGTGATTCGTGACGAAGCCGCCGATCGTGTCGACTTCCTCGTCGGAATAATGGGTGCCGAACGCTTCGTTGAACTGCACGATCTCGGTGAGCGCGCGCACGCGAAAGCGCCCGTCGGGCGAGGCGATGATGTTGCCGCTTTCCTCGTCGAAGTCGTACTCGTCCTCGATGTCGCCCACGATCTGTTCCAGCACGTCCTCGATCGTGATGAGACCGGCCACGCCGCCGTATTCGTCCACGACGATGGCGATGTGATTGCGGTTCTGGCGAAAGTCGTGCAGCAGCACGTTCAGGCGCTTGGACTCGGGGATGAACACGGCCGGGCGCAGCATGCCGCGCACGTCGAACTCCTCTTCGGCGTAGTAGCGCAGCAGGTCCTTCGCGAGCAGCACGCCGATCACGTTGTCGCGGTTGCCGTCGTACACGGGGTAGCGCGAGTGCGCTTTCTCCAGCACGAACGGAATGAATTCGTCAGGCCTTTCGGCGATGTTGATCGCGTCCATCTGGGCGCGCGGGATCATGATGTCGCGCGCGCAAAGCTCGGACACCTGGAACACGCCTTCGATCATCGAAAGCGAATCGGCGTCGATCAAGTTGCGCGCGTGCGCGTCCTGGAGAATTTCGAGAAGCTCGCTGCGCGAGTCGGGCTCGGGCGAGATGAAGTCGGTTAGCCGCTCGAGCAGAGAGCGCTTTTCCTGCGGTTTGTCGGTCTGGCGTCGACTGGGATAGGAGTCGTTCATGGTGGTGCGCCCCTTGCCGCTTTGGGGCGGGGCGCGCTGTTACGGAGGGTTAAGGATACAACATGCCTGTGGCGCGACCGTGTAATGACACACGTTCGGCGCACACCGGCAGATCAATCCTAACGCAGATGGGGCGTTGCCGCGCGGTGGACGAAAAAGGGGCAGGCCGCCACGCGACTTTACGCGCAGCGCGCGAGCAGCCGCTCAAGCGCCCGGTCGCGCATGCCGCTCTCGCGCAGTGCGTCCACGGTGCGGCGGACGTAATCGAGTGTCGTGCCGTAGCGGCCCGACGCGCAGCCGAACACGGCGCGCACGGTCGCTTCGGAAAGCTTGCCTGTGTAGGATGCGACGTCGCGTCGCATGACGAAGGCGAGCGCGGCGACGCGCCGGCCGTCGGCGAGCACGCAGGGCAGCCACGCTGGGCGGTAGGAGCCCATCGGCATTTCGCGGCGCCAGAGCGCTTCGAGGTGCGGCATCACGCCTTCGGCCGCGAGCCGGAACGCCACGCCCGCGCACGCGCCGCCGCGGTCGAGCGCGAGCACGAGGCCCGGTTGCTCGGGCGTGCCGCGGTTCACGCGCGACCACAGGTAGAGCCCGCGATGGTAGCCGTGCACGCGCGAACGCACGTTCTCCACGGTGGGCAGTCCTGGGTTCCAGATCAGCGAGCCATAGCCGAACAGCCAGAGGTCGCTCGCGCCGTCCCAGTCCTTGAGTGTGCAGGCAAGCGAGGCGCGCAGTTCGTCGTCGCTCAGGAGCTTCGACTCGCCGAGCGCCGGCGGGTAGCCGGGGCAGGGCACGCTCGCGTCGCCCGCCTCGGGCAGGGCTGAGGGCGGAGCGAAGTCGGGCGTGCGCTTGTCGTTCATTGCGGGGGAGCGTTACTTGTACGGATCGGGAAAGCCGAGCGAGTTGAGCACCTCGGTCTCGATGCCTTCCATCTCCTCGGCCTCGTCCTCGTCCTCGTGATCGTAACCCTGCGCGTGCAGCGCGCCGTGCACGAGCAAATGCGCGTAGTGCGCGGCGAGCGGCTTGCCCTGCTCGGCGGCTTCCTTTTCCACCACCGGGCAGCACAGGATGAGATCGCCCGTGACCGGGTCGTCCTCGCTCTCCGCGTAGGCGAAGGTGAGCACGTTGGTCGCGTAGTCCTTGCCGCGATAGGTGCGGTTGAGCGTGCGGCCTTCCTCGGCGTCGACAAAGCGCACGGCCAGTTCCGCGTCCGCGAAGAGGGCGGCCTTGAGCCACGCCGCCACCGTGGCGCGCGGCAGCGCGGCCTTGTGCTCGGGAAACGCCTTCGCGGCGGGGAACTGCACGGTCAGTTTGAGTTTGGGTGCACGGGCCATGGGCTAGATCAGCGAAGCGGGACAGACCACGGCGTCAGCGCGCGTCGCCAACGTTTTCGTCTCTTTTCGAGTGCGCGTCGTAAGCCTCGACGATGCGCGCGACGAGCGGATGGCGCACCACGTCCGCACTCGTGAAGTGCGTGACGGCGATGCCGCGCACGTTCGCCAGCACATGCTGCGCCTCGATCAGGCCGCTCTTGTGGCCGCGCGGCAGGTCCACCTGGGTGGTGTCGCCGGTCACGACGGCCTTCGAGCCGAAGCCGATACGCGTGAGGAACATCTTCATCTGCTCGGGCGTGGTGTTCTGCGCCTCGTCGAGGATGATGAACGCGTGATTGAGCGTGCGCCCGCGCATGTACGCGAGCGGCGCGATTTCGATCATCTGGCGCTCGAACATCTTCGCGGTCTTGTCGAAACCGAGCAGGTCGTAGAGCGCGTCATAGAGCGGGCGCAGATACGGATCGACCTTCTGCGCGAGGTCGCCCGGCAGGAAGCCCAGACGCTCGCCCGCTTCCACGGCCGGACGCGTGAGCACGATGCGCTTGACCTGGTCGCGTTCCAGCGCGTCCACGGCGCAGGCCACGGCGAGATAGGTCTTGCCGGTGCCGGCCGGGCCGATGCCGAACGTCACGTCGTGCGAAATGATCTGCTTGAGGTACTCGCGCTGCGCCGGCGTGCGCCCGCGCAGGTCGGCGCGGCGCGTGTAGAGCTTCGGGCCGAGTTCCTCGACGTCCACGCCTTCGCGCGCGGGCTCGTCGAACGGGTGGTCGGGGTCGCCGCGAAAACGCGGGTCGATTTCCGTGGCGTCGTTGCCGCCGTTGCCGCCATTCGCGTTGCCGCGCAGGCCGCCGTTGCCGTTGCCGCGCGGGTCGTTCGCCGCGTGGCGTGCTTCGACGAGCGCGAGCTGAATGTCGTCGACCGACAGCGGGTCGCGTGCCCGGTTGTAGAAGTTTTCGAGCGCCGCGAGCGCGAGCCTGGCGCCGCGCCCGCGAATGCTGATGCGATGGCCGCGCCGCGCGAGCGTGACGTCGAGCGCTTGCTCGATCTGCCGCAGGTTTTCGTCGAGCGGGCCGCAGAGGTTGGCAAGCCGCGCATTGTCGTCGCGCGGCGCGTTGAATTCCAGATGCTGCTGATTGGGCTTCAAGGTGTCTCTGAACTCCTGAATTCCGATACTGGGTAGGCGATTAACGGAGATTAATGCGCGAGCGTCGAAGCGTCTTCGTGCGTGAGCACGAGTTCGCCGCGCAGCGAGTGCGGATACGCGTGGTTGATCTTCACGTCGATCATCTGGCCGATCAGGCGCGCGTGCGAGGCGAGCGGCGCCGGGAAGTTCACCACACGGTTGTTCTGCGTGCGGCCCGACAGTTCGCTCGGGTCCTTGCGCGAAGGGCCTTCCACGAGAATGCGCTCGACTCGGCCGACCATCGAATGGCTGATACGCGCCACGTTTTCTTCGATCGTGGCCTGGAGATGTTGCAGGCGCTTGAGCTTCACTTCGCGCGGCGTGTCGTCGGAGAGGTTCGCGGCGGGCGTGCCCGGACGCGGGCTGTAGATGAACGAGAAGCTCGTGTCGTAGCTCATCTCCTCGACGAGCGCCATCATCTTCTCGAAGTCCTCTTCGGTCTCGCCGGGGAAGCCCACGATGAAGTCCGTGGAGAGCGACAGGTCAGGGCGGATCGCGCGCAGTTTGCGGATGATCGACTTGTATTCGAGCACGGTGTAGCCGCGCTTCATCGCCATGAGCACGCGGTCGGAGCCGTGCTGCACCGGCAGGTGCAGGTGGCTCACGAGCTTGGGCACCTTCGCGTACGTGTCGATCAGGCGCTGCGTGAATTCCTTCGGGTGCGAAGTCGTGTAGCGGATCCGCTCGATGCCGGGGATCTCCGCGACGTACTCGATCAACGTCGCGAAGTCGGCCACGTCGTGCGCGCCGTTGGTCAACGCGCCACGATAGGCGTTCACGTTCTGGCCGAGCAGCGTGACTTCACGCACACCCTGGTCGGCGAGGCCGGCGATTTCGGTGAGCACGTCGTCGAGCGGGCGCGAGACTTCCTCGCCACGCGTGTACGGCACGACGCAGTAGCTGCAATACTTCGAGCAGCCTTCCATGATCGAGACGAACGCGCTCGGGCCTTCCACGCGCGCGGGCGGCAGATGGTCGAACTTCTCGATTTCGGGGAAGCTGATATCCACCTGCGCGCGGCCCGAGGCGCGGCGCGCGTCGATCATCTGCGGCAGGCGGTGCAGCGTTTGCGGGCCGAACACGAGGTCCACATACGGCGCGCGCTGGACGATCGCCGCGCCTTCCTGGCTTGCCACGCAGCCACCCACGCCGATCAGCAGGTTCGGGTTCGCTTCCTTGAGCTCGCGCACGCGGCCCAGGTCGGAAAAGACCTTTTCCTGCGCCTTTTCGCGCACCGAGCAGGTGTTGAAGAGAATGACGTCCGCGTCTTCGGGGGTGTCCGTCTTCACGAGACCTTCGGCAACGCCGAGTACGTCGACCATCTTGTCGGAGTCGTACTCGTTCATCTGGCAGCCAAAGGTCTTTACATAAACTTTCTTGGTCATCGGGTTTCGCCGTTCGCAGTGGTTGACCTGGGGGCGTCGTCCGCTTGATGCGCGCGCGTGATGCACGGTCTGCACGTCAGGACTACGGTGTTTTATGGGGGTCGAATCGGGCGCGGAAGACCGGCTACGAGACCGGCGTTGGCATCCTCTTTCTGGCCATGCGCGCCTCGCGATCTGGGGCGTTCCGCTTTGCTTTTCGCTTCTTTTTGCCGACGCATTTGCCGAGGTATTTTCCAGGGCCGAAGGGCATTCGACACGACGGATGCGTCTGCGGATCGCTTTGCGCGCAATCGGACATTATAGCCGTTTGCGCCTTCGGCTTTGCGTCGCCTCGGCGGGATCCGTGCAGGGCACGAGCGCCTCCAGCTCCCCCGAAGTCTGCGCGAAACGCTCGGTCAGGAAATCGAGCAGCACCCGCACGCGCGGCGCGAGAAAGCGGTTGCGGTGATAGAGCGCGTGCAGCGGCGCGTCGGGGTAGCGCCACTCGGGCATCACGGTCGTGAGACGCCCGGCGCGCAGGTCGTCGGCCACGTCCCAGATCGACTTCACCGCGAGACCATAGCCGCACAGCGCCCACTGGCGCACGACTTCGCCATCCGTGGATTCGAGCGCGCCGTCGAGCGGCACGGTGTAAGTCTGCGTTTCGTCGCCGCGCGTGAAGCGCCATTCGTTCACCGGCCCCGCCGCCGAGCCGATCACGATGCAGTCGAAGCGGGCCAGATCGTTCGGTTCGCGCGGCTCGCCGTGGCGCGCGAGGTACTTGGGCGAAGCGCACAGCACCCGGCGGTTCGGCGCGAGCCAGCGCGCGACGAGCGAGCTGTCCTGCGGGGTGCCGAAACGGATCGCGAGATCGATGTCTTCGAGCACGAGGTTCGAGATCGAGTCGGTCAGCATCAGCGAGAAACGTACGTCGGGGTAGCGGTCGCGAAACTCGTCGAGCCAGGTCATCAGCAGGTTGCGGCCGAAGTCCGAGGTCGCGGAAATGCGCACCTTGCCGCGCACCGCGTTCTGGCCCTCCTGCAAGGCCGCCTTGGCGTCGTCGAGCGAGCGCAGCGCGTGCTCGCTACAGGTGAGGTAGACGCGGCCTTCGTCGGTGAGGCGCAGCTGGCGGGTGGTGCGGTCGAACAGGCGCGCGTGCAGTTCCGCCTCCAGCCGCGCGAGCCGCGCGCTTGCCGCCGCGGGCGTGAGGCCTAGCTTGCGGCCCGCCGCGGAAAGGCTGCCGAGGCGTGTCGCCTCCACGAAAAGGCGCACGTCGCCGAGATTGTCCATCGCGCGATTATTAGAAAAAGATTGAAAATGCTTCAAATGCTACGCCAATTATCAAAATTGCGCGTAAGCCCGACAATGCGCGTGTTTTCAGGACAACTGCCGCGCCGGGCCTTCCGCCGGGCGCGCCCTACACGCCATGCAACTCGATCACGTCACGCTCGTTACGCCCGACCTCGAAGGGACGCGCCGCTTCTTTTGCGACATCGTCGGTCTCGACGACGGCCCGCGTCCGCCATTTCGCGTGGACGGTCACTGGCTCTACGCGAAGGGCAGCGCGCGCGTGCCGCTCGTGCATCTCGTCGATGCGACCGTGCCCGCGCAACCGCCCGCGCTCGTCGCGCCGCGCATCGACCACGTGGCGTTTCGCGTCGCGCCCGGCGAGGCGTGGCGCGCGCTGTTGCAGCGGCTCGCCGCGCACCGCGTGCCGTACCAGGTCGCCGAAGTGCCCGCGAGCGCCGAGGTGCAGCTTTTCGTGGCGCTCGCGCCGGGCGTCGTCGTCGAGTTCGTGACGTCGTCGCCGGTTGGCGCGCCTGCCGGCGTGCAACCGGGTGCACCTGAATCCCACTGATATCCACTGAATCCAAGGCCGATTTTCGGAGATTTCCATGCCTATCCCCTTGCTTGCGCTGGCGATCAGCGCCTTTGCCATCGGCACCACCGAGTTTCTCATCATGGGCCTGTTGCCCGACGTCGCGCGCGATCTGCACGTGACGATTCCCGCCGCCGGCCTGCTCGTGACCGGTTATGCGCTCGGCGTGGCGGCCGGCGCGCCGCTGCTCGCCGCGCTCACGAGCCGCATGCCGCGCAAGCTCGCGCTGCAACTGCTGATGGGCGTGTTCATCGTCGGCAATGTGATGTGCGCGGTCGCGTCGGACTATTCGCTGCTGATGGTCGCGCGCGTCGTGGCCTCGTTCGCGCATGGTTCGTTCTTCGGCATCGGCGCCGTGGTGGCCGCCTCGCTCGTGCCGCAGGAAAAGCGCGCGAGCGCTATCGCGCTCATGTTCACCGGCCTCACGCTCGCCACGGTGCTGGGCGTGCCGTTCGGCACGGCCATTGGCCAGCAGTTCGGCTGGCGCGTGGCGTTCTGGATCGTGAGCGGCCTTGGCATGATCTCGCTGATCGGCGTGAGCGCGCTCGTGCCGAATCAGCACGACAGCGGCCCGATCGGCCTCGGCCACGAAGTGCGCGTGCTGCGCGACCCGCAGGTGTGGCTCGCGCTCGGCATGACCGTGCTCGGCTTTGGCGGCGTGTTCGTCGTGTTCACCTATATCGCGCCGATTCTCGAGCAGGTGAGCGGCTTCTCGCCGCGCGGCGTGACGCTCATGCTCGTGCTGTTCGGCGTGGGGCTCACGTTCGGCAACACGCTGGGCGGCAAGCTCGCGGACCGCGCGCTGATGCCCTCGCTCATGGGCATTCTGGTGGTGCTCGCCGTGGTGATGGCCATCTTCACGAAGACGAGCCATGCGATGTGGCCGGCCGCCATTACCGTGTTCGTGTGGGGCATCGCTGCGTTCGCGACCGTGCCGCCGCTCCAGATGCGCGTGGTGGCGAAAGCCGCCGCGGCGCCGAATCTCGCATCGACGCTCAACATTGGTGCGTTCAACGTGGGCAACGCGATGGGCGCGTGGATGGGCGGTCTCGCCATCGCACACGGCGTGGCGCTCGACTCGCTGCCGTGGGTGGCGGCGGTCGTCTCGCTCGCGGCGCTCGTGCTCACGTGGGCGGCGGCGCGGCTCGACACGCGCGGCGCGTCGGTGCGCGGGGCGAACGTGGCCGTGGGACAGGACGCGTGATGCTGGATCACGCTGCATGACGCGCCGATCCGGCTTATGCGCACAGCGCGAAAGCAATCCCGGAATCGCGCTCTGCAATGCTGATAACAGTGTGAAGATAACTTCGTTGGGCGCGGCAAATCGCAATGCTAGTCTTGCCTCCATTCACGCTCTTGCGCCGCTTCTCACGCGGCTAGCCCGGAGGCAGCCATGCATTCACCCCTCGCGCTCGTGCGCGACGCGCAGCCCAACCATGTTGCGCACACCGAAGGACCTAACGACACTTTCGAGACGCTCGAGCATCTCGTGGGCGTGAACCTCGCGCGGCTGCGCGCCGAGCGCCAGCTTTCGCTCGATGCGCTCGCCCGCGCCTCGGGTGTCTCGCGCGCCATGCTCGCCCAGGTGGAGTCGGCGCGCAGCGTGCCGTCCATCAAGGTGCTGTGCAAGGTGGCGGCGGCGCTCAAAGTGTCGGTGTCGGCGTTCCTGCGTCGGCATGCCGTGAACGGTTTCGAGCATCTGCCTGCGGAGCGCGCGTCGCGCCTCGTAAGCGCCGACGGCCGTTATTCGGCGCGCGCGCTTTACCCCGAAGGCGAGCCCGCCACCGCGGAGTTCCACGAACTGCGCATTGCGCCTTTGCATACGGAGCCCGGCGTGCGCCGCTCGCCGGGCACGACGGTGAACCTCGTGGTGAGCGAGGGCACGCTCGAAGTGAGCGTGCACAACCGCCGCCAGTTGCTCGCGACCGGCGACGCGATCGTGTTCGACGCCGACCAGCCGCACAGCCTGCGCAACCCCGGCGACACCGAGGCGCGCGTGTTTCGCGTGACGCTCAACGCCGAGACGCCGCCGCGCTGGGACGTGCCCGCCGCGCCGGCGGTCGCCGAAAGCGAGCCGGCCGAGGTGAGCGCCGTGACGGCGGTGGCGGCGCAGCCCGCATGAAGCCCGTATGAACCCGTTCGTAGCCATGATGCGTCGCACAAAACCGGTTTCGAGAAAATTGTCTAGTCGTACTTTTTCCCGCTGCACGCAATCGCAGCCCGTTGTATCCTTTGCCCGCCGGTTGATCCGGTAATCAGTGCGTCTTCAGGGCGGGGCGAAATTCCCCACCGGCGGTATGCCGGCCGCGCCGCAAGGCAAGGCCAGCGAGCCCGCGAGCGCCTGCGCGAGCCTCATGATGTGATGCGCAGGGTCAGCAGATCTGGTGCGATGCCAGAGCCGACGGTCAGAGTCCGGATGAAAGAAGATGTGCAGATGGTCATGTTTGCCCATGCGCCGCGGCGCTTCGGCCCATGCCTGTGCGTCCCCGTTCCATCGGGGAGCGCGGCGTGTCTGCCGGACGACGCGCGCCGGGGATTCCTGTCTGTTTGCAATGCCCTGAAACGTTTTTCGCCTAACTCTTGCGAGGAGCGTTTCACATGTCCCTTACTGCCAGTTCCACTTTCGCTTCGACTTCCGGTGCGCTGCCCGACGCCGCCGCCGACCTCCCGTTCCTCGATGCCGAGCCGGTGCCCCCGCGCATCGCCGCCGCGCTCGACGCCATGCGCGAGGGCCGTCCGGTCGTGCTGCAAGACGACCACGACCGCGAGGACGAAGCCGACCTGATCGTTGCCGCCGAGCGCCTCACGCCTGAAACGATGGCGCTCTTTATCCGCGAATGCAGCGGCATCGTCTGCCTGTGCCTCTCGGACGAGAAGGTGCGCGCGCTCGAACTCCCGCCCATGGTGGCGCACAACGAAAGCCGCAACCGCACCGCGTTCACGGTGTCGATCGAAGCGCGCGACGGCGTGAGCACGGGCGTTTCGGCCGTTGACCGCGTGACGACGATACGCGCCGCGATCGCCCCGAACGCCAGGCCCGCCGACATCGTGCGCCCCGGCCACGTGTTCCCGCTGCGCGCGCAGAAGGGCGGCGTGCTGGCGCGCCGCGGCCACACCGAAGGCACGGTCGATCTGGCGGTGCTCGCGGGCCTGGCGCCCGCCGGCGTGCTGTGCGAGCTGATGAATCCGGACGGCACGATGGCGCGCGGCAAGCAGGTCGACGACTTCGCGAAGCTGCACAACCTGCCGGTGCTCTCGATTGCCGAGCTGGTGGCGTTCCGCGAGTCGATCGCGGCCGCGCGCGAGCGCTGCGCCGAGCCTGCTTGATCAACGCTCAAGTAGCGGTTTGACGGACGCGGCGCCGCCTGGCGCCGCGTCGCGTTTTCATCGAAGCTGTGCGCCTGCTTCGCACACAGCGTTGCCTCACGACTGCACGTCGCCGAATTCGCCGCGCACGCCGGCCTCGACGAGCGCCGGCAGCTCCTCCATGCGCGCCATGATGCGCGTGATGCCCATCTCGCGCAGCACGTCGGCATAGCCCGACGGGATATGGCTCGCGCCCACGAACGCGATCGTCTTCATGCCCGCCGCGCGCGCGGCGTTCAATCCCGAAATGCTGTCCTCGACAACGACGCAGCGCGCCGGCTCCACGCCGAGCTGCTTCGCCGCGTGCAGGTACACGTCCGGGTAAGGCTTGGGCCGCGCGACCTGCTCCGCGCTGAAAATGCGCTCGCCGAAGATCGTGTCGAGCCCGGCGCGGCGCACCGAAGCGTGCACGCGCGTGAGGCGGCTGTTCGAAACGACGGCGGCGGGCAGCGCGACCTGGCGCAACGCGTCGCGCACGCCGTTGATCGGGCTCACCGATTCGGCGATGGCGGCTTCGCAGCGATGCTCGATCGTTTCGAGAAAGTCCTCGGGCATCGTGAGATTGAAGCGCGCTGCGACGTCGGCGAGAAAGCGCGAGGTCTGCTGCCCGAACGCCGCATTCACGGCGGCGTGGAAATCGATGCCCGGAAAGGTGCTGCTGAGCGTTTCGAACAGAACGCGGTCGGCGATGACTTCGCTGTCGACGAGCACGCCGTCACAGTCGCAGATGAGATGGTCGATCATGCGTGATACGTAGGGCGAGAGGCGGGGCGACGCGCGGCAATCGACCCGGCGCGACGCCTCGCGCCTGAGCGGCGGGAGGGTGGAAACCCCCAATGATACGTGCTTTTGCGCGGGGGTTTGGGCACCGCGCGGCGCGTTCGCCCAGGCCGCGCGGCCAGGCTGCCGGGTGCGCGGCTCGGTGCGACAATAGCCGCGTCAGGATGCAACCGTTCTAACCAGTCGAAAACGAAAACGAGGCAATCATGCGTGGATTTGCGTGGATCGGCGCGGCCGTATTGCTCGCGGGGTGCGTGGGCGCGCCGCCGGGGCCGCAGGGCGGGGGGCGCGCGCCGTCGCTCGCCGCGTTGCAGCAGATGTGCGGCGGCGAGGCCGTGGACTTTGGCGCCTACGCGCCGGGCGCCTATTCGGCCATTCTCGACGCCTGGGTGGCCCAGCGTCGTGGCCGCCTGCCCCAGGCCCAGTTCTGCGGCTTCCAGGCCGAACTCGCGAAGCAGTACGCCACGCTTGGCAAGAGCAGCGACCAGGCGGCGCGCAACCAGTGGATTACCTTCCTCAACGACCAGCGCGCGCAGGCGCTAAGCTGGCGTGCGGCAGCCGACCCCACGCTGCGGGCGGGCTAATCGGGCAACGAGGCTGTCGCGGGTATTGCGCGTAGCGTGCACATGGGCGCCGCAGGGTGCGTGCCGACACGCGCGCGGCTGGGCACGGCACGCGAGGAACCTTGGCGCGAATGCGCAAAAAAATGGTCACGCGGGCATGAAGCGCGCGGGTCCGCGTGACCATGCACTGCAGGCGCGTACGTCTACTGCCGTGCGCCTGCATCGGGGATGTGCCCGACCGGGCGGGCTTGCGGACGACCCTCGCGTCCGCGCAAATCGATAGGGGGCAATGGAGCCTGTGGCTGGGCGGGCGCGCGGCCCGCTGGCTCAGGCTACGAACACCGTTTGATGGCGCGCAACGCGGAGTCGCCGATTTCGGTTAATCGCCATTGCTGGAGGCCGGAGGCGAGGCGCTCCAGTTGGACGAGCTGTCGTTCGAGCAGGGCGTCCAGTTCTTCTCGTTCCATGTCGAGCTGGTTGGGGGCGTCCTGCACTAGCAGCAGGGTGGCGAATTCATGCGGACTCAGCATCGTTCTCTCCGTGTTGCCGCATCAGAGGTCGCCGGTTGCGGCCCGCAGGGCGGCAAGGCGACAGGAATGCGGTGGTGTGAGCGAAAGCCTGCGACCGAGCAGATCGTCTGGCCGGAGGGACCGGCCGTCCGGGCCGCTTGTGCGCGGCCAAAACGGCATCCAGCCCGGGATCTGCCACGGGGAACTGGAGTGTAGTCAACGGCGCAGCGTTGTACAAACCACGTCCCGAAAATATTCCCTTTGACATTCGTGCGAGCCATCGGCGGTGTCACAAGCCGTCGGGATTCGCGATTTCACTTGAAGTTCGTGTCGCGCCGCGGCGAGCCGTGCCCTATCCGGAATGCATCGCGGGCTTTCCTGTGCCGTGCGCGCTTGTGGGCGATGGCGGGCGATGGCGGCAGCCGGTTGCGCGCATCAATTCCGCCGCCGCGACGCATGACGCCGGGCACCGAAATTGTTTGTTTCCGGAACTGTGCCGAGCAGGCCCGGTCTGTGCTCTGTGACTGCAACCACGCTAAACAACAGCTAAGATGCAATAAGGATGGCTGGTAACTTTCGCCACACGCAACACGCGCGGCATGCGGGGCCTCGGGGGGCCTCCGGTCATGCGCGAGGCGGCGTGAGCGTAGCTACCGCTTCGGGAGTACGACACAATGCGCAATGAAAACGAGCCTCGCCATGTGATGCCCTGGCGCATCGAAGACATCGATCTCACCCGCATCGACCGTCAACGTGCCGCCGCCAATGAAGACCTGATGCTCCTGCTGTGCGCCTCTTCATTCATCGAAAGCGGCTCCGATCTTTACACCAGCAACCTGAGCGTGTTCTTCAACGGCGACCCCGAGGTCTCCGAGTGGCTCAACCGTGAATGGGAACCCGAGGAGCTTCAGCATGGACGCGCGCTGAAGACCTACATTCAGTACGTCTGGCCTGAGTTCGACTGGGACGCGGCGTTTCAGAGCTTCATCGACGAGTATTCGAAGACCTGCTCGTTCGAGGAGTTCGAACGAACGCGCGCGCTCGAAATGGTCGCGCGCTGCGTGGTTGAAACGGGCACCGCCACGCTTTACCGCGCCATCGGCGAATGCTCGAACGAGCCGGTGCTCAAGGAAATCACCGACAATATCCGCAGCGACGAAGTGCGTCACTACAAGCACTTTTTCCGCTATTTCAAGAAGTACAACCAGATAGAAGGTCACGGCCGCCTCGCCGTGCTCGGTGCGCTCATGCGCCGCGTGATGGAGATCAAGAACGAAGATTCCGAGATCGCGCTGCGCCATGTGTTCGCGGGCCGCTATCCCGACCGCGTGCGCGACGACGCCTACAATCGCGAGCTCACTGCGCGCGTGAACAAACTCGTGCGCCACAATCTTTCCGCCGACATGTGCGTGAAGATGCTGCTCAAGCCGCTCAACCTGCCCGCGAAGATCCAGCCGGGCGTGCATTATCCGCTCGCCAAGATCACGCAGCACGTATTCTTCCGCTAGTTCCGCTATTCCGCTCACGCTTCGGCGAGCGCGAAAACGACAAAGCCCGCTGCAAGGCGGGCTTTGTCGTTTCGTGGCGCAGGCCGGTCAACGCAGGGTGGACCGGCTCGGCATCACGCGGGATCAGCGATCGCGCTGACCGTTGCCGTCACGGCGGGAATTGCCGCCGGGGCGGCCGCCGAGCAGCGCGCCCGGGTTGCCGCCTTGCTGCTTGCGTTGCGGGCGGCCCAGCGCGCTCTCGTGCGAGACGCCGCGCTGGCTTTCGCGGCGCGTATGGTCCGCGCGTCCGCCTTGCGCGCCGTGATTGGCGCCTTGCTGCTGCTTCACCGGCTTGGCGGTGCGCACGCCGTTCGAGGCGGGCTTGGCCTGGCGCTGACCGCCGTTGCCGCCGCCAGTGGCTGCATGCGCGCGGTTGCCTTCGCGACCACTGTCACGGCCACCTTCGCGGCTACCTTCGCGATTGCCGCCGCGCGAGTCACGCGATTCGCGCGGCTCGCGTGCTTCACGCGCCTGCGCCGGCCGGCCGCCGTTCGCGCCGTTCGACGCACCGCGGCCTTGGGCCTGGCCTTGCCCTTGTCCCTGACGCGGCGAGCGGCCTTGCTGGCTGCGGCGCTGGATCGGCTCGGGCTTGGCGTTCGGGTCCGGCTCGAAGCCCGCGATGACCTCTTGCGGCACCGCGCGCTTGATCAGCTTCTCGATGTCCTTGAGCAGTTGATGCTCGTCCACGCACACGAGCGAAACCGCTTCGCCCGTCGCGCCCGCGCGGCCGGTGCGGCCGATGCGGTGCACGTAGTCCTCGGGCACGTTCGGCAGGTCGTAGTTGACCACGTGCGGGAGTTGGTCGATATCGATGCCACGCGCCGCGATGTCGGTGGCCACGAGCACTTGCAGCGTGCCGTCCTTGAACTCGGCGAGCGCGCGCGTGCGTGCCGACTGGCTCTTGTTGCCGTGAATCGCGAGCGCGCTGATGCCGTCCTTCGTGAGCTGCTCGGCGAGGCGGTTCGCGCCGTGCTTCGTGCGCGTGAACACCAGCACCTGGAACCAGTTGTGCTGGCGGATCAGATGCGTGAGCAGGTCGCGCTTGCGGTCGCGGTCGACGGGGTAGATCTTCTGCGCAACCGTTTCGGCCGTGGTGTTGCGGCGCGCGACTTCGATGAGCGCGGGCGAGTCGAGCAGGCTGTCGGCGAGCGCCTTGATCTCGTCGGCGAAGGTGGCCGAAAAGAGCAGGTTCTGGCGCTTGGGCGGCAGCTTCGCGAGCACGCGCTTGATGTCGTGGATGAAGCCCATGTCGAGCATGCGGTCGGCTTCGTCGAGCACGAGGATCTCGAGCTGCGAGAGGTCGATGGTCTTCTGCTGCATGTGATCGAGCAGACGACCGGGCGTCGCGACCACGATGTCCACGCCGCGCCGCAACGCGTCGATCTGCGGATTGATGCCCACGCCGCCGAACATGACGGTGGACTTGAGCTTCAGATACTTGCCGTAGGCGCGCACGCTTTCTTCGACCTGGGCGGCGAGCTCGCGCGTAGGCGTGAGGATCAGCGCGCGCACCACGCGTTTGGCGCCCGCGGCGGGCGGCATTTGCGAGAGGCGTTGCAGGATCGGCAGCGTGAAGCCTGCGGTCTTGCCGGTGCCGGTTTGCGCGCCGGCGAGCAGGTCGCCGCCGCCGAGCACGGCGGGAATCGCTTGCGCCTGGATCGGCGTGGGCGTGGTGTACCCAAGTTCGTTGACTGCGCGGACCAGCGGTTCGGACAAGCCGAGAGAATCGAAAGACATAAAGACCTGTTGTATTGCAGTGGCGCGAGCAGCTTGGCGCAGCCCGAAGGCGCGCTGCGAAACGTGGAGCGCCGCCCGGCGAAATGATCCGCCCGGCGCCTCGCGCTCCCCTCGCGTTGTTCGGACGGCGCGCCAGTGCGCGCGCCGCGTTTTTTCTTGAGCGGACGGTCTATCAAGACTCGTCGTCTGGCGTTAAGTTGCATCGCGCGGTCGCGGACACTGCGGCGACCATGCGAAGCCTTCACATTGACGCGTCACGCGACGTAGCGCGCGACGCTCACGAACTGACAGACGCTCCCGGCGAGCACGAACAGATGCCAGATCCCATGTCCGTGCCGGATGCGTTCGTCATTGACGAAAAAATAAATGCCGGCGCTGTAAATGAGGCCGCCTGCCAGCAGCCACGCCGTGCCCGCCGCCGGCAATGCCTCGACGAGCGGGCGGACCGCGACCACCGCGAGCCAGCCCATGACCACATAGAGCACCATGGAGAGCGCTCTCGTGCGCCGCCCGAGCGTGAGCTCCTGCACGATGCCGAGGACCGCGAGCCCCCAGCTCACGCCGAAGAGCGACCAGCCCCAGGGACCGCGCAGCGTCACGAGCGTGAACGGAGTATAGCTTCCCGCGATCAGCAGATAGATTGCGGCATGGTCGCACTTTTGCAGCACCGACTTCAGCCGCACGCCGCGCACGCCGTGATACAGCGTCGAGATCGTGTACAGCGCGCACAACATCGCGCCGTAGACAGCGAAGCTCACGACCTTGTACGCGTCGTGATCCAGCGCCCCGAGCGTCACGAGCGAGACAAGCCCCGCTATCGACAACATCGCGCCCACGAGGTGAGTAATGCTGTTCAGACGCTCACCGGCGTGCATGACCACCACTCCTTCTTCTTCTTGCCCGTGGCGCGCTTGCGGAACATCGTTCCAGGTCATGCGACACACGGTGCTCGACCGCCTTGTTCAAGATTGCGCCCGACGGGCCACGGAACCGCCTCAACCGCGCGGCCCGGCGCCAAATAGCGAAGGGCGCAGCCCACGTTTTCGCGGACTGCGCCCTTATCAGGCAAACGCCACTATAGCAGCAACGACCTGCCTGGGGCCGCAGTAAGGGCTAAGGCCCCAACGGCGGCCCACCGGACCGCATGGGACCGCAGGGGACCCGAATCAGCGCCAAAGCGCGAACTCGGGTCGGCCGGGCGGTGCGTCAGTCCAGCGGCGACGAGCGCAAATCCGCGACCTGCTGCGGAGACACCGGCGTGCCCTTGTTGCCCCAGGACATGCGGATGAACGTCACGACCGCCGCGACTTCCTGGTTCGAGAGCGACTGCGCGAACGGCGGCATGCCGTACGGGCGCGGATTGCCTCCCGTGCTCGGCGGATAGCCGCCGTTGAGCACCATGCGGATCGGGTTCACAGCCGAATGCATCTGGATCGACTGGTTGTTCGCAAGCGGCGGGAAGTTCGGCGGCATGCCGAGACCGTTCTCCGCGTGGCACTTTGCACACTGGTCATGGTAGATCTTCTGACCTTGCTGCAAGAGTTCGCCACCGAACGCTTCCGACGTCTCCATCTGCATCGTTTCGGGCGCTTCCTTCTTTTGCGGGATGGTCTTCAGGTACGAGGCCATCGCGTGGATGTCGTCGTCCGAAAGATATTGCAGACTGTTGTGGATCACGTCCGCCATCGGGCCGAACACCGCGCCGCGCTCCGAAACGCCGGTTTTCAGGAGGCTCGAAATATCCTTGATGTCCCAGTCGCCGAGGCCGCCTTCGCTGCCCGTGAGCGACGGCGCGTACCAGTTCTGGAGCGGGATCAGACCGCCCGCGAAGGCCGCCGAGTTGACCGGGCCGCCCACCGCGTTGATGGACGTATGGCACATGCCGCAGTGCCCGAGGCCTTCCACGAGATACGCGCCGCGGTTCCACTCGACCGACTTGGTCGGATCGGGCTTGAACTCGCCTTCACGGAAGAACAGCGTGCGCCAGCCGATCAACAGGTTGCGGTTGTTGAACGGGAACTTGAGCTCGTGCGGGCGGCTCGGAATGTTCGCCGGCGGCACCGAGCGCAGGAAGGCGTAGATCGCGTCCGAGTCGGCGCGCGTGACCTTGGTGTAGCTCGCGAACGGGAACGCCGGATAGAGCAGGCTGCCGTCTTTCGAGCGGCCCGTGTGCATGGCGCGATAGAAGTCGTCGGCGCTCCATTTGCCGATGCCGTACTGGTCGTCGGGCGTGATGTTGGGCGTGTAGAGCGTGCCGAAGGGCGTCGCCATCGGCAGGCCGCCCGCGAACATCTGGCCGCCGCGCACCGTGTGGCAGGCGATACAGTCGCCGGCGCGCGCGAGATACTCGCCCTTCTTGATGAGATCGGCCTGGTCGGCGGGCGTTGCGGCTTGTGCGGCGCCGTTGCGCAGGTAGTCGGTGCCCGACCAGAGCACGGGCACGAGTGCCGCGGCGGCGGCCACGATCACGGCGGAAAGTGCGAACAGGGACTTGCGGTTCATATTGGCTGTCTCCCCCGGCGCCTTATTGCGGTTCGCTGCCGCAGGCAAGCGGCGTCTTCAAGGAGCCGGCGGCTGCCGGCACGGGGTTTTGCGGCGCGCTCTGCGTGGAGAGCCAGGCCGCGACCGCGTTGACGTCGTCGTCGCTGAGGCGCGTGGCGACCTCATGCATGCAGTCCGGCGCCTTCGCGTGACGCGAGCCCGAGCGCCATGCGCCGATCTGCGCGCTGATGTAGTCCGCGTGCAGGCCAACGAGACCCGGGATGGCCGGCTCCATGCCGGTGAGCTTCGCGCCGTGGCAGGCCGCGCAGGCGGGCACCTGCTTGGACGGCACGCCGTGCAGCACGATGTCGCGGCCGCGCGCGAGCGTGGTGTCGCTCACCGACGGCTTGGCGGGCGGCGGGTAGGGCGGCCGCTGCTGCGAGAAGAACGTTGCGATCTCGTGCAGGTAGTCGTCGGAGAGATAGGTGACCAGATAATTCATCGGAGGGTACTTGCGGCGACCCTCGCGGAAGTTCATTAGCTGGTTGTACAGGTACTCGGCCGGCTTGCCGGCGAGACGCGGGAAGTAATCGTTGTCGGTGCCCTGACCGTGCGAGCCGTGGCACGCGGTGCAGCCCTGCACGCGCGATTCGATCGTGTCGGGGGCTTTGGGCTGCGGGGTTTGGGCATGCGCAGCGTTGAGAGCGCCGGTCGTCCCGAGCAAAAGTGCTGCTCCCAGAGGCGCGACGAGCGGAATGAGCGGTCGGAAGATACGTCTTGGGGACACGCGTAACTCCATCTTTATCGTGGACCTGACCAGGCTTCGAACGGCCCGGCTTGTAGGCTGCGCGCGATGAAAGCCGAAGACCGTGCGCGCTGCGGCGACGCAGCAGATTCTAGCATTCGGCACCGGTAGTGACCATTTGCCGCATGCGCCGCCGAGGCGGTCTTGCGGCGGAACGTCGCATCGTCGCCGGTTATGATTCTGCACCTGTTCGCCAAACGGTGACACGGGGTTGTCCCGCACCCGCGCCACACTCCTCGCGAGGGTTCATGCCGCGCGCATTGAACCGACAGGCGCGGCGCCTATCGAAGCAGGCACCCGCGCGGATTGTGTGTGCGCCGGGTTTGCGCTGTGATTCCGACGTGTTTCCGTTTGCGTGCGCCTCGTGGCCGCCGCTTCGGCCTTGTGTTTCATGTTGTTTCCTTGCCACTTGTCTCGATGACTCCAATTGCACTTTCCTTACCGTTGCAGCAAGCGCACTGTTCGCCTCCTTCCTCGCTCCGCGAAGCCCGCGGCACCGGCAACCTGCGGGAGGGCGCGGTCCGATGAAAGCTGACTGGCTCTGGATCGGGCAGGTCGCCATGGCGACCCTCGTCAACATTGCGTATGCGTTCGCGCTCGGCTCGGCGTTCTTTGGCGCGTGGCTCGACAAGGACGGCCGCACGGCGGTCGCGCCCGCGCGCCTCGCGTGGCTGCGCGCGCAGCGTTCGTTGCGCGCGTCGGCGTTCGTGCTCGTGGCAGCGCTCCTCATGTGGATGCTCTACGAAAGCGCGTCGATCAGCGGCGAGCCGCTGCCCGGCGCGTTCGGCGTGGTCGGCACCGTGCTTGCGCAAACCCATGTCGGGCACGCGTGGTCTGTCGCGTTCCTGGGCGCGCTCGTGCTGCTCGGCTGCGCGTTCGCGGCGTCGAGCGTGGCGCGCGACGGCGTGCTGTGGCTAGCGCTCATCGCTATCGCGGGGGGCCGCGCGGGCCTCGGTCATGCTGCCGACGCGGGCTTCGCCTCGGCGGCGCTCGGCCTGCATACCCTGCATGTGCTGAGCGCGAGCGCGTGGAGCGGCATCGTCATGGCGGGCGGTCTCGCCGTGCTGCCCGCGCTTGGCGCATCGACCGCGCGCGGCGTGCTGATCCGCACGGCGGGACAGGTGTCGAACGTGGCGATGTTCGCGGTGGGCTTCGTGATCGCGACGGGCGTGTTCAACGCCTTGCGCGGCACCGGCGGCTCGGTCGAGGCGCTGGTGGACAGCGCCTGGGGCCGCGTGCTCCTGCTCAAGTGCGCGCTCGTCGTGCTCGCGCTCGTGCTGGGCGGTTTCAACCGGCTCGTGGCGATGCCGGAGTTGCGCCGTGCGGCGTCGACGGCGGCGGCGCGCCGCTTCGTCAACGTGATCCATCTCGAAGCGATCGTGATGATCGGCGTGCTCGTGGCGGCCGCCGCGCTCGCGCACAGCGTGCCGGGCTACGTGTTGCAGGGCTGAGGCGCGGCTGCTGGCGCTTACGCACAGCCGTGCCGCGGCGCGGCTGTGCGTGAACCGGCTGTGTGCGCAACCGGCTTACGTCGCTCGCCAGGCCCGCGGCGGCATGCGCGGGCAGCGAAAAATCTCGCTAAACGTTACGCCGGCATCATGCGCGGCGCGCAAGGCATCGCGTAACGCGCGACGTCGTCGCCGCGCGTTCCCGCATCACCCCGGCATCACCATTCGGCGACGCTGCCGTCCTCGTGACGCCACACCGGATTGCGCCAGCGGTGCCCGATCTTCGCCATCTCGCGCACCTTCTCTTCGTTCACGTCGACGCCAAGGCCCGGGCCCTGCGGAATCGACACAAAACCGTCTTCGTACTTGAAGACCTCCGGGTTCCTGATGTAGTCGAGCAGATCGTTGCCCTTGTTGTAGTGAATGCCGAGGCTCTGCTCCTGGATGAACGCGTTGTAGCTCACCGCGTCGATCTGCAAGCAGGTGGCGAGCGCGATAGGCCCGAGCGGGCAGTGCAGCGCGAGCGCGACGTCATAGGCCTCGGCCATCGCGGCGATCTTGCGGCACTCGGTGATGCCGCCCGCGTGCGAGGCGTCGGGCTGGATGATGTCCACGTAGCCGCCCGCGAGAATGTGCTTGAAGTCCCAGCGCGAATACAGCCGCTCGCCCAGCGCGATCGGCGTGCTGGTCTGGTTGACGATGTCGCGCAGCGCCTCGACGTTCTCGGAGAGCACGGGCTCCTCGATGAACATCAGCTTGAACGGATCGAGCTCTTTGGCGAGCACCTTGGCCATCGGCTTGTGCACGCGGCCATGGAAGTCCACGCCGATGCCGACATTCGGGCCCACCGCTTCGCGCACGGCCGCGACGTTGTTGATGACGCCTTGCACCTTGTCGAAGGTATCGATGATCTGCAACTCTTCCGAGCCGTTCATCTTCACGGCCTTGAAGCCACGCTCGACCACGGCGCGCGCATTGTTGGCGACATCGCTCGGACGGTCGCCGCCGATCCACGAATACACCTTGATCTTGTCGCGCACCTGGCCGCCGAGCAGCGCATGCACCGGCACGCCATGATGCTTGCCCTTGATGTCCCAGAGCGCCTGATCGACGCCCGCAATCGCGCTCATCGTGATCGGGCCGCCGCGATAGAAACCCGCGCGGTACATCACCTGCCAGTGGTCTTCGATCAGGAGCGGGTCCTTGCCGATCAGGTAGTCGGCGAGTTCGTCGACGGCGGCGGCCACCGTATGCGCGCGGCCTTCGACGATCGGCTCGCCCCAGCCGACGATGCCCTCGTCGGTTTCGATCTTGAGAAAGAGCCAGCGCGGCGGGACGACGAAGGTTTCGAGCTTGGTGATTTTCATGCGGTGTCTCCGAGGGAACAGGGCGCACGCATCGCATGCAGGGCGGATGCCGCGCGTCTTGAGCGCCATGCTACTGCAAAAATCGCTTTTAAGTGCTATTAATAGTATTATTTCGCATCACTTCCCAATATCCAGGAGAACGGCGATCCAACGCGACCTGCACGGCACGGTGGCCTACGAACTTGGCAGCGCGATCCTGCGCGGCGACTACCCGCCCGCGTGCGTGCTGCCGCGCGAGGCCGAACTCATGGAAGCGTTCGACGTGAGCCGCACGGTGCTGCGCGAGGCGCTGCGCACGCTCACCTCGAAAGGGCTTGTGGAATCGCGACCGCGCGTGGGTACGCGGGTGCGCGCCCGCGAGGCGTGGAATCTGCTCGATGCCGACGTGCTCGACTGGTACGCGCGCGTCGCGCCGCCGCTCGCCTTCGCGCTCAAGCTCCAGGAAATGCGCGAGATGATCGAGCCGTTTGCGGCGGGGCTCGCCGCGAGCGCGCACGACGCCGATGCGCTCGCGTCGCTCGCCGGCGCGCACGCGGCGATGGAGCGGGCGCGCAACGTGGACGAATGGGTGCGCGCCGACCTGCGCTTCCATCTCGCCGTGCTGGGCGCCTGTCGCAACGAGTTGCTGGTGCCGCTCGGCACGCTCATTGAGCGCACGCTCGAAGGGCAGTTGCGCGTGAACGCGAAGCGCGCCGAGGTGTTCAACGCGGCGCTGCCCGACCACACCGCCGTGTTCGATGCGATTGCGCGCCGCGACGCCCACGCCGCGAGCCGCGCGATGGCCGCGCTGTTGCGCGTGACGCGCGAGCGTATTGAGGGTTGAGCGGAGGGTTGAGCGCAACCGGCGATGGTTGCCGCCGCAACGAGCCAAAATGCCTACCGCAAACAGGGCGATTGAAACGTTTGCGTGAAGCTGATTCGCAATGTTTGCTATGCTTTAAGCCGATCTGACGGCACCTGGGCTTACAGCGCCGACAGGATGGCGAAGGCGAGGCAAACGGTTGAAGCGATGAAGAAAAACGAAGCGCAAGACACGCAACTGAACAACGCAACCCTGCTGGAAATCATCAAGGCGCAGTCGGATATCGCGAAACTGGGCCTCGATCTCGGCGGCGTGATGGCCTACGTGGCCGAGCGCACCGAGCGGCTCACGCGCGCGCAAGGCGCCGTGGTCGAGCTGGCCGAAGGCTCGGACATGGTGTATCGCGCGGCCTCGGGCAGTGTCGCGAATCTCCTTGGCATGCGGCTTGCGCGCGAAACGAGCCTCTCCGGCCAGTGCGTGCGCACGGGTGAAATCCTGCGCTGCGACGACTCCGAAACCGACGCGCGCGTGGATCGCGAAGCCTGCCGCCGCGCCGGTCTGCGCTCGATGATCGTCATGCCGCTCAAGCATCTCGAGACGACCGTCGGCGTGCTCAAGGTCATGAATGCCGAAGTCAACGCATTCGGCGACGAGGACATCCGCGTGCTTTCGCTGATGTCCGAGCTGATCGCGGCGGCCATGTTCCATGCCGCGCAGCACGAAACGAGCGAGCTTTATCTGCGTGCGACGCACGACGCGCTCACGGGCTTGCCCAATCGCGCGCTCTTTTACGATCGCCTGCGCCAGTCGGTGGATCTCGCCGTTCGCTCGGCGGGCGGACTCGGCGTGCTCAACCTCGACATGGACGGCCTGAAGCCCATCAACGACCTCCATGGCCATCGCGCCGGGGACGCTGCGATCCGCGAGACCGCCTCGCGCATCGCGCGCAACAGCCGCCGTGTCGACACGGCCGCGCGGGTGGGCGGCGACGAGTTCGCGATGATCCTGCCAGGCATCGCGGGGCGCAAGGACGCCGAAGCGTACAGCCGCCGGCTCGTGGAAACGGTGGGCGAGCCATTCGAATTCGAAGGCAAGCGCATCGATCTCGGTGTGAGCGTGGGCGTGGCCATCTTGCCGGAAGACGGCGTCGAGATGACGACGCTGATCGAATACGCCGATCGTTCGATGTACGAAATCAAGCGCGAGCGCAAGCGTATGCGCTAACCGGCGCGACCACGATTACTCAATCGTCACCTTCATACCCTGCGCGCCGCCGACCGCCTGCTTTTGCACGGCGGCGGCCGTCGCCGTCGTCCAGTTCCAGCTCACATTGAACGCCTGACCGTTCTTCGTTCCCGCGACCGTGGCCGTATAGGGCGTATTGGGCGTGAGTGGCTGGAAGGGCGTGCACATTGCCGCGCCGTGCAGGTCGCCGCCAATGCTCGCCGTTTGCGGATCGACTTCCTGGCAGGGCACGTCCGCGCCATTCGAGGCGATCCTGAACGAAGAGATGACGAGCGCGTCGCCGGTCGCGCCCTGGATCGTGACCGGATAGCCAACCGTGTTGCCAATGTAGTTGGGCACATCGTTCATCGGATTCGGGCTCTCGCTCGCGATCCACTGGTAAGGCGCGCCCGTCTGGCCGCTGTATGGGTACGCAACGAGTTGATTGCTCGCGAGACTGTTCGCGCTATCGGCGAAATCGACGTTGAGCGCGCTATACAGGTTCACCGCGCCCGCCTGATCGCTTGTGCCGTAGCCCACGCCGGCCAGCGCGAAGTCCGAAAGCATGACGATGCGGTGAAACGGCGCGTTGAAAAGCGTTTCGATGTCGTACAGGCTGTCCGGCAGCTGGTTCGACTGCACGGTGATGGTGACCTCGCCGGTATATGCCGTGGGATGCAGCGCCGCGATGCGCGTTTGCGGATCGACGCCCGTGAAGCCGGGCTGACCCGCCACCTCGTCGTGCCCTTGCGCGTCGTTCGCCACGAGGTAGTTCGCGTGATGCTGCGACGCGGTGGCCACGTTGGCGTCCTGCGCCAGCACGCGCAGGCCCATGGTCTCGCGGATCATGTTCAGGTATCCGAAGCTGTCGGCAATCGGGTTGCCCGTTTCGGCGTATGCCGCGATCGTTGCCGAGGTGGATGGCACGAGCGCAATGGCTGGGCTCGAAGAGGGCGTCGACGCGTTCGATGACGAGGAACCGCCGCTGCTGCCACTGCCGCCACCGCAAGCCGCAAGAAGACTCAGCAACACGGTGGAAGCCACGCGTTGCGAGGCGAAGAGATTGGCCTTCACGTTGTTCCCCGAATGATCGATGTCGTTGTGTTGTGCGCCAGCGTGCGACGCCTCGCGACGGCGCGTTTAGTCGAACAGCGGTTTGATCGCCTTGCCCTTGCCGTAGCCGACTTCATAGGCATCGACCTGCACGTTGACGTCGAGGCTGCTGCTCGTGGGCCAGGTCTGCGTGGCCACCGACTGCACGGTGCCGTAGAGGATCACGGGCACGGATGCAGCGCCGCCGTTTTCGCGCTGGATGCGCGATTCCACGGTCTTTGCCGCGTCCACGGAAACGGTCTTGTGGAACTCCTGATTGATGTTCCGGTTGAACTTGAGGTTGTAGCGGATCGTGCGATCGAGCCTTTTTTCGACGATCTTGCCGTCGGGCGTGACGCTCGTCGCGCTGTCCGTGAACGAGTAGCCCAGCATGTCGCCGTCGTGAAAGAGTGCCTGAATCACGTATTCGCCCTTGAGCGGATTGCCGGGCAGCAAGTCGCGCGAGGGCACCGTCTGGACGATGCGGATCTTCGCGGGTGCCGTGGCCGTGATTGTCAGGTCCTGGGCGTGCGCTTTCTGGAAGGTGTCCTTGTCGAACGGATTCGTGATGCTGGCGTAACCGGGAAACTTGATGGCCGCCAGTTGATCCGGGGTCGTGGTGCTCGAATTCTCGACGGCGTCGATGGTCGTCTTTTCGAAGTCTTTCCAGTCGTCGGCCGTGAAGTCGGTCAACTGCATGAAGACGGTGCGCGTGTACGCGCTCCTGTCGATGACGGGCGCGGCGTTGGCATCCGCAGCCGACGCTGGCTGTGCTGCCGCTTGCGTCTGGGGCGCGGCGCTGTTGCTGGTGGCGCTCGTGGATTTTGCAGCCGTGTCGTCCTGCTTGCCGCATGCGGCGAGAAGCAAGGCGGCGACGGAAATTGTGGCGAGGTAGTGTTTATGCATGGCGATCGTTCCGGCTATCAGGGCGAAGTGACTGGCGAAGCTGCGTTCGTCGTGCCAGTGTGTCGCGTCGGCCATCGAATGGCATCGTCAAAAGCGCTGAGAGCGGCTCATCAAAAGTGATGATTCGTTCGCTGGGGATCGCGGATACGCTTCCCATAAAAAGCAGCCGTGTAAGAGGTCGGGGTGATGGTTCAGCAAAAAGGCGCGGTCGGGGATCTCGGCCTGTGGGATGAGCTCGTGGGTGAGCTGTACGAGTCCGTCCTCAATCCGGGCGGTCTGCAAGACACCGTCAAGCGCATCGACCGCTGGATCGGTTCGAGCTTTTGTCATTTGATGGCCTGGGACGATCGCAACGACCGTCACCACTTCTCGATCCTCACCGATCACTCATTTCTCGGCGAAGCCGCCAAATACGAGCAGTATTACGGCAGCATCGACCCGCGCCGCCAGTACAGCACGCACCAGCCGCCGGGCACCGTGTTCGCGTGCCACGATCACTTCGACGACTCGTTCGTGAGCCGCGACGAGTTCTACCAGGACCTGATCATTCCGATGGGCGCGCGCTACATCCTGAACGCGTGCATCCTGCGCGAGAGCGGTATCTCCGCGTATATCGCGTTCAACCACACGAGCGGCCACGGCCATTTTTCCGCGGAGCAGAAGCAGGCGGTGACGCGTCTCGTGCCGCACATGCAGCGCACGCTGCGCATCGCCATGCGCAACGAGCGCTTTCGTGCGGGCCTCTTTGCCGGCGAAGCCGGGCTCGACGCGCTCGAACAGGCCGTTTTCACGGTCGATGCGAACGACGGGATCATCTTCCTGAACCGCTCGGCGCAGGCGCTCCTCAAGGGGCAGACGTGGGTGAAGGCGCGTGGGCGGCAACTCGTGGCGTGCGCGTTCGGCGACGCCGCGAAGCTCTCGGCGGTATTCGCGCGCGTGCGCCTTTCGCGCCAGCCGGAAACGCTCGCGTTGCATGGCGGCAGCGATGTGCAGCGCGCGCCCGAATCGACGCAGCTCGTGACGGTGTTGCCGGTGGCGCCGGAGCAGCTCGTGCGCCCGGTGTCGAGCGTGACGGGCAGCCTGTTCGACGATGCCAGGCCCGACGCTGGCGGCGACCCCGCGAGTTTTCCGTTCGTGCTGGGCGGCGCGGAGCTGGTCGTGCTGATCACGCCGCAACGGCGCAAATCGACCATTTCCGCAGGCTCGCTCAAGGCGGTGTTCGGACTCACGCCGGCGGAAGCGCGCCTCGCGCATGAGCTGGCGAAGGGCGTGAGCGTGGACGAGTACTCGGCCGCCGCGGCGATCAGCGTGGCCACGGCGCGCACGCAGTTGCGCTCGATCCTCGCGAAAACGGGGGAACGGCGTTTGCAGGATCTGGTGCGGATGCTCTCTACGCTGCCTTCGCGGGGGTAGGGAAGGGCGGCGTGCGCCGGGAAGGGCGCGCCCGGCGTTTCAAAACAAAAAAGCCGCTGTCCTTGTGGGACAGCGGCTTTTTCTTGCAACTGGTGGCGAATCAGGGATTCGAACCCCGGACCTGCGGATTATGATTCCGTCGCTCTAACCGGCTGAGCTAATTCGCCGAAGAAGAGAATTATGCCTGCCCACCCTAGGGCCGTCAACCCCCTTCTTCATCTTTTTTCAAACCGCGGCTCAATCCTGCGCATAAATATCCGAGTCCTTGGTTTCCTTCACGAACAGCATGCCGATCACGAAGGTCACCAGCGCGATGATGATCGGATACCAGAGGCCCGAATAGATGTCGCCTCGCGCCGCCACGATGGCGAAGGCCGTTGCCGGCAGGAAGCCGCCGAACCAGCCGTTGCCGATGTGATACGGCAGCGACATCGACGTGTAGCGGATGCGCGTCGGGAACATCTCCACCAGCATCGCCGCGATCGGGCCGTACACCATGGTCACGAAGATCACGAGGATCGTCAGCATCACCACCGTCATCGGCCAGTTGAGCTGCGCCGGGTCGGCCTTGAGCGGATAGCCCGCCGCCTTGAGCGTTGCCGCGAGCGTCTTCTCGAACGTCGCGCCCGCTTCCTTGGCGCCGGCTGCCCGGCCATCAAACGTGTCGATGGTCGTATCGCCCACCTTGATCTGCGCGAGCGTGCCGGCCGGGGCCGCCACGTTCTCGTAGTTCAGGCCGGCCTTCGAGAGCGCACTCTTCGCAATGTCGCACGAGCTTGTGAACTTCGAGGTGCCCACCGGGTTGAACTGGAACGAACACTCGTCCGGATTCGCGATCACGACGATCGGTGCGCGTGCGGTCGCCGCTTCGAGCGCCGGGTTCGCGTAGTGCGTAATCGCCTTGAAGATCGGGAAGTAGGTGAGCGCCGCGATCAGGCAGCCGGCCATGATGATGGGCTTGCGGCCGATCTTGTCCGAGAGCGCGCCGAAGAACAGGAAGAACGGCGTGCCGATCAGGAGCGCCACCGCGATCAGGATGTTGGCGCTCGCGCCGTCCACCTTGAGCGTTTGCGTGAGGAAGAAGAGTGCGTAGAACTGGCCCGTGTACCAGACCACGGCCTGGCCGGCGGTCACGCCGAAGAGGGCGAGCAGCACGACCTTGAGGTTCTTCCACTGGCCGAAGGCTTCCTTGATCGGCGCCTTCGAGATCTTGCCTTCCGCCTTGATGCGCTTGAATGCCGGCGATTCGTCGAGTTGCAGGCGGATCCACACCGAAATCGCCAGCAGCAGGATTGAGGCGATGAACGGAATGCGCCATGCCCATGCGCCGAACTGCTCTTCGCCCACGAAGGTGCGCACGCCGAGGATCACGAGCAGCGACAGGAACAGGCCGAGCGTGGCGGTCGTCTGGATCCAGGCGGTGTAGAAGCCGCGGCGTCCGGCCGGTGCGTGTTCCGCGACGTAGGTCGCGGCGCCGCCGTACTCGCCGCCGAGCGCGAGGCCCTGCAAGAGACGCATGCCGATGAAGATCACCGGCGAGGCAATGCCGATCGACGCGTAGCCTGGCAGGAAGCCGACCACGAAGGTCGACACACCCATGATGACGATCGTAACGAGGAACGTGTGCTTGCGGCCCACGAGGTCGCCGAGGCGCCCGAAGACGATCGCGCCGAACGGGCGCACCGCGAAGCCCGCGGCGAAGCCGAGCAGCGTGAAGATGAAGCCGGCTGTGGGATTGACGCCGGAAAAGAAGCTCTTGCTGATGAAGGCCGCGAGTGAGCCTGCCAGGTAAAAGTCGTACCACTCGAACACGGTGCCGAGCGACGACGCGAAGATCACGCGTTTTTCGTCGCTGGTCATCGGCGCGTGCGAGACTTGTCCGCCAACGGTTGCCATATGTGTCTCCAATATTGATATGCGTGTGGTCCGGCGGGCGACGCTTCGACCGGCGGTCCTGCGAAGCATTATTGGAATGGAAACTTACGGGCTTCTGACGCGAGTGCGAGTTTCTGATCAGGCTGTGAGAATGGGGTTCGATCGTCTATTGTCGGTCAAGATCGCATAGATTCGTTTATTTATGCGGTAACGTCTTTCAACGTCATTGTCTGGCGGCGTGTGGAGCGGGCTGGCTAAGGGTAAGTCCCATCCCGGTTTTCTGACCCGATCCGTCAGTTTCGCGGCGGATTCACCGCTTGCGCAGCGCTCGCGCGGTTCAGGCGCGTGCGCGCAGGCGCAATGTCACGCGCACGAGCGTGCCCGTCAGGCGCGGCGTTTCCTGGTAGACGTGGTCTTCGATGGCGAGCGTGCCGCCATGCATCGTGGCGATTTCGCGCACGATCGCGAGACCCAGCCCGCTGCCTTCGCCGTCGCGCCCGAGAATGCGGTAGAAGCGCTCGATCACGCGCTCGCGCTCGGCGGCCGGAATGCCGATGCCGGTGTCCTCCACTTCGAGGTGGACCACGCCGGCCGTGGGCTCGGGCCGCACGCGCACGGTGATGCGCCCGCCCGCGGGCGTGTAGCGGATCGCGTTGTCGATGAGGTTCGAGAGCATCTCGCGCAGCATCACGGGGTTGCCGTCCACTTCGATACGCGCGTTTTCTTCTTCGCCGCTTTCCTCGCCGCCATACGCCGTTTCCGGGCCTTCGTAGCCCAGGTCCATCTGCTTGGCGAGCGCCGGCTGCACCCAGTCGCGCACCGCGTGGCGCGCCACGTCCGCGACGTCCACCGGTGTGAAGATCTGGCCGGTCATGCGGTTTTCCGCCCGCGCGAGCGCGAGCAACTGCGTGACGAGCCGCGCGGCGTGCTCGGAACTCGTTGCGATCTGCTCGAGCGAGCGGTGCACCTCGGCGGGCGCGTCCTGGCGCAGCGCGAGCTCGGCCTGGGTGCGCAGGCCCGCGAGCGGGGTTTTCATCTGATGAGCGGCGTCGGCGATGAAGCGCTTTTGCAGCTCCATGTTCTGTTCGAGCCGCGTGAGCAGGTCGTTGAACGAGGTGACGAGCGGTTCGATCTCGGGCGGCGCGCGACGCGCTTCGAGCGGCGAGAGGTCGTCGGGGCGGCGCATGCGGATATTCGATTGCAGCGCGTGCAGGGGCGCAAGGCCGCGCGAGAGTCCGAACCACACGAGCAGAATGGCAAGCGGCAGGATCACGAACTGCGGCAGGATCACGCCCTTGATGATGTCGTTGGCGAGCTGGCGGCGCTTGTCGAGCGTTTCGGCCACCTGCACGAGCACGGGTTGACCTTGCCGGTCGGCGGCGCCCGGATGCGTCGGCTCCACCGTCGTATAGGCGACGCGGATGTCGATGCCGTGCAGCGTGTCGTCGCGAAACTCCACGACACCTGGCGGCGGGCGGTCGTCGTCGTGCGGCAGCGGCATGTCGCGGTCGCCGCCCACCAGTTCGCCGCGGCTGCCCAGCACCTGGTAGTACACGCTGTCCACATTGTCGGCGCGCAGGAAGTCGCGCGTGGAGGCGGGCAGCGTCAGCTCGGCCACGCCGTTGACCGGATGGATCTGGCGCGCGAGCACGTAGGCGTCGGTTTCGAGTGCGCGGTCGAAGGGGCCGTTGGCGATGGACTTCGCCACGAGATAGGTGACCGCGATGCTCATCGGCCAGAGCAGCAGCAGCGGCGCGAGCATCCAGTCGAGAATTTCGCCGAAGAGCGAGCGCGGGCGCGCCTCGGCAACGGCTTCGGTTTCGTCGGGCGGGGCGAACGGGTTGGCGTAGCGGGCGTCGCGCGCTTCGTCGTCGAGGGCGTCGGCGCCGGATGCCGAGGCGCCCGACGCGTCTTCACCGGCAGCGCCCGCGGCGCCGTGGGGCGGCGCGGAGCGCGCGGCGGCAGGACGCCCGGCCATCGTCGCTCCCTCTTACTTGAAGTAGTGGCTGGCGGGCATGGCCGGCGCAGCCTCGGGCGCGGCGGCCGCGGCGCGCGACGGGGCTGCGCCGGTCTGCGCTTCCTTCGCTTCTTTTTCGAGGCAGTAGCCGAGCCCGCGCACGGTCACGATGCGCACGCCGCCCGCTTCGAGTTTTTTGCGCAGCCGGTGCACGTAGACTTCGATCGCGTTGTTGCTGACTTCCTCGCCCCATTCGCACAGGTGATCGACGAGCTGTTCCTTCGAAACGAGCCGCCCGATGCGCTGGAGCAGCACTTCGAGCACGCCGAGTTCGCGCGCCGAAAGATCGAGCACCTGGTCGTGGATGCGCGCGATGCGACCGACCTGGTCGAACGACAGCGCCCCGTGATGCACCATGGTCGGCCCGCCGCCCGCGCCGCGCCGCGTGAGGGCGCGCACGCGCGCTTCGAGCTCGTTGAGCGCGAAGGGCTTGGCCATGTAGTCGTCGGCGCCGAGGTCGAGGCCTTTCACGCGCTCGTCCACGCTGTCGGCGGCGGTGAGGATCAGCACGGGCAGGTTGGAATTGCGCGCGCGCAAACGGCGCAGCACTTCGAGGCCCGGCATTTTCGGCAGGCCCAGATCGAGGATTAAAAGGTCGAACGACTGCATCGACAAGGCCGTATCGGCATCCACGCCGCTACGCACGTGATCAACGGCATAGCCCGATTGGCGGAGTGATCGGACGAGCCCGTCCGCGAGTATGCTGTCGTCTTCGGCAATGAGGATTCGCATGTTGCGCCAGCGTCGCCTTCGAGCTCTGGTGAGCCTCGTAGCGCCCGCGCCGCACCGTACCTTTGAAGGCGCGGCCAGCCGACGCGGGGCGGTCTCCCGAAATTCACGGTTCTGGTTAGCCGGAAGGGCTTGCCAAAACCACTGTTTTTTTATACAGTGTCTGCGTTCGTGTGCATTAGCCCGAATAAGGCGTGCGCATGGTCACGAGACGCCGTTCATCATAGCAAAGGACGATTCATGGAAGATAGCAAGAAAGGCTCGGCTGGGCTGACTGCTGAAAAGAGCAAGGCGCTGGCCGCCGCGCTCGCGCAGATCGAAAAGCAGTTCGGCAAAGGGTCGATCATGCGACTCGGCGACGGCGACGCGGTCGAGGACATCCAGGTGGTCTCCACCGGTTCGCTCGGTCTCGACATCGCACTCGGCGTGGGCGGTCTGCCGCGCGGCCGCGTGGTCGAGATCTACGGTCCGGAATCGTCGGGCAAGACCACGCTCACGCTGCAAGTGATCGCCGAATTGCAGAAGATCGGCGGCACGGCGGCGTTCATCGACGCGGAACACGCGCTCGACGTGCAATACGCTTCCAAGCTCGGCGTGAACGTGCCTGAACTGCTCATCTCGCAGCCGGACACGGGCGAGCAGGCGCTCGAAATCGCCGACGCACTCGTGCGCTCGGGCTCGATCGACATGATCGTGATCGACTCGGTCGCGGCGCTCGTGCCGAAGGCCGAAATCGAAGGCGAAATGGGCGACTCGCTGCCGGGTCTGCAAGCGCGTCTGATGTCGCAGGCGCTGCGCAAGCTCACCGGCACGATCAAGAAGACGAACTGCATGGTGATCTTCATCAACCAGATTCGCATGAAGATCGGCGTGATGTTCGGCAACCCGGAAACCACCACGGGTGGCAACGCGCTCAAGTTCTACGCATCGGTGCGTCTGGACATTCGCCGTATCGGCTCGATCAAGAAGAACGACGAAGTCATCGGCAGCGAAACGCGCGTGAAGGTCGTGAAGAACAAGGTTGCGCCGCCGTTCCGCGAAGCCGTGTTCGACATTCTTTACGGCGAAGGCATTTCGCGTCAGGGCGAAGTCATCGACCTCGGCGTGCAGGCCAAGATCGTCGACAAGGCAGGTGCGTGGTACAGCTATAACGGCGAGCGCATTGGCCAGGGCAAGGACAACGCACGCGAATTCCTGCGTGAGAATCCGGACATCGCCCGTGAGATCGAAAACCGTATTCGCGAATCGCTCGGCGTGAGTGCGATGCCCGACGGCGTCAAAGACTCCGGCGAAGTCGAGATCGCTGACGAAGAGTAAGTTCTCCAGGCTCTCGTAGACAAGGCAAGCTGATGCGCAAGGGCGGGTCTGCTTCGGCGCCGCCGTCCCCGGCGGCGTCTTCGACGTCCTCCACGTCCTCGCAGTCTGGCGAGCAGGCGAACTTGCGTGCCGAATCACGAATTTCGCCTTCGTCGGCATCGTCGCCGATGTCTACGATGTCGCGAACAGCCGGTTCAAGCCGCGACGCCCATGCGGGCGATCGCGGCTTTGCGCATTCTGGCGCGGCCGACTCTTCGCCCGCCGATCTCAGCGACGATGGCGGCGCAGTCTTCGAAGTGCCGTTCGAAGCCTTCTTTGGCGCGGGCGACGAAGCCTCGTCGAGCCCGCCATTCGATTCTTCCTCGCAGACATCGCTGAAAAAGCGGCTGTATGCACCGACCGCCGAGCCGGACGAGGCTGCCGAACCCCAAGGCGACCGCTACGAGCGCAGCACCGTCACGCGCGCTGCCCGGCAAAGCGCGCGCGAAAAATCATCGGCAGCCAGACAGCGCCCCGAGCGCTCGCTCAAAGGTCGCGCGCTTGGCTATCTCTCGCGCCGCGAATACAGCCGCGCGGAACTTTCGCGCAAGCTCATGCCGTACACCGAAGACGCCGACGCACTCGAAGTGCTGCTCGATTCGCTCGAACGCGAAGGCTGGCTCTCCGACGCCCGCTTTGCCGAAAGCGTCGTGCACCGTCGCGCCGCGCGCGTGGGGGCAGGGCGTATCGTGAGCGAACTCAAGCGCCACGCCGTGGGCGAGACGCTCATCGAAGAGGTCAGCACGCAACTGCGCGAGACCGAACTCGTGCGCGCCCGCGCCGTCTGGCAAAAGAAGTACGGCCAGTTGCCCGAAACGCCCGCCGAGCGCGCGCGCCAGGCGCGCTTTCTCGCGGCGCGCGGATTCTCGATGTCGATCATCGGCAAGATCCTCAAGGGGATTGAGGACGACTGGTCCGATAATTGAGTCAACCGTCTCGAAAAGCCGTGCACGCTTGACCATGAGCGGCCTGTGTGTTCCCGGCTGTCTCAAATACCCGGTATGTTAAAATCACGAGGTTTTCCAATCCGGTCTTACCTTTAGCATGCCGCTTCCTCCGCCCGTGCCCCGCCAGTTGCGCCACCAGCGCGCCATCCGGGCGGTTGCGTATGAGCGCGAAGACGGCCTGTGGGACATCGACGCGTGCCTGACCGACCACAAGCCACGCGACGTGCCGCTCGCCGCCGGTGTCCGGCCCAATGGTCTGCCGATCCATGAACTCTGGCTGCGCATTACGATCGATCGCAAGCTCAACGTCGTCGACGCAGAAGCGTCGTCCGACTGGGTGCCTTATGACGGTCAGTGCCAGAACGCTCATCCTGCCTATCGGGCCCTTATCGGGCTCAATCTCCTCCAGAACTTCCGCCGCGAAGCGGGCCGGCTCCTCGCCGGCACGGTCGGCTGCACGCATCTCACAGAAATGTTGGGCGTATTGCCGACCACTGCAATCCAGGCGTTCGTCGGAGAGGTGTGGGATACATCGAATGGCTCGCCGGGCGAAGAGCCCGGACCGGAACACGGCAAGACCGCCGGAGGCAATGAGGCCGCCGGTGAAAAGCCGCCCTTCCAGCTTGGCCGCTGCCATGCGCTGCGGTTCGACGGGGAGGCGGTGAAGCAGTTTTATCCGCGCTGGTATGGCCATGTGCCGCGTTCAATAGAGCGCGGTGCTGAAGTCGCCAGCGTGCGCGAGGGCAGGAACCCGGGCCAAGAGGGCAGGGCCGACGCCACCGCGCATGAATAAGAACAGCGGAATCGAAGTTCACTCCAACTCTCAGACTGAAGGAATCACGCATGAAGATTCACGAGTACCAGGGTAAGGAAATCCTGCGGAAATTCGGAGTCGCCGTCCCGCGCGGCATCCCGGTGTTTTCGGTGGATGACGCGGTCAAGGCCGCTGAAGAGCTCGGCGGCCCGGTTTGGGTTGTCAAGGCGCAGATCCACGCGGGTGGCCGCGGTAAGGGCGGCGGCGTGAAGGTTGCCAAGACGCTGGAGCAGGTCCGCGAATACGCGAACCAGATCCTCGGCATGCAGCTCGTCACGCACCAGACCGGTCCGGAAGGCCAGAAGGTCAACCGTCTGCTGATCGAAGAAGGCGCGGACATCAAGCAAGAGCTGTATGTCAGCCTCGTCGTTGATCGCGTGTCGCAAAAGATCGTTCTGATGGGTTCGAGCGAAGGCGGCATGGACATCGAAGAAGTTGCCGAAAAGCACCCGGAACTGATCCACAAGGTCATCGTTGAGCCGTCGACGGGTCTGCTCGACGCCCAGGCCGACGACCTCGCCGCGAAGATCGGTGTGCCCGCTGCTTCGATTCCGCAAGCCCGCACGATCCTGCAAGGCCTGTACAAGGCATTCTGGGAAACGGACGCATCGCTGGCTGAAATCAACCCGCTGAACGTATCCGGCGACGGCAAGGTGATCGCGCTCGACGCGAAGTTCAACTTCGACTCCAACGCGCTGGCCCGTCATCCGGAAATCGTCGCTTACCGCGACCTGGACGAAGAAGATCCGGCTGAAGTCGAAGCCTCGAAATTCGACCTCGCGTACATCTCGCTCGACGGCAACATCGGCTGTCTGGTGAACGGCGCAGGCCTCGCGATGGCCACGATGGACACCATCAAGCTGTTCGGCGGCGAGCCGGCGAACTTCCTGGACGTGGGCGGTGGCGCCACGACCGAGAAGGTCACCGAAGCGTTCAAGCTCATGCTCAAGAACCCGGGCCTGAAGGCGATCCTCGTGAACATCTTCGGCGGCATCATGCGCTGCGACGTGATCGCGGAAGGCGTGATCGCCGGTTCGAAGGCCGTGAACCTGAACGTGCCGCTCGTCGTGCGCATGAAGGGCACGAACGAGGACCTCGGCAAGAAGATGCTGGCCGAATCGGGCCTGCCGATCATCTCGGCAGACAGCATGGAAGAAGCTGCGCAGAAGGTTGTCGCGGCTGCCGAAGGCAAGTAATTTTCACCGGACACGAATGGCGTGGTGACGGCGCGAACACCGCAACGCAAGAAGCGGTCTGGCGCGACGCATGACGCCAAACGAACAGAGGACAATACATGTCGATTCTGATCAACAAAGACACCAAGGTCATCACGCAGGGCATTACCGGCAAGACCGGTCAGTTCCACACCCGCGCTTGCCGTGAGTACGCGAACGGCCGTGAAGCGTTCGTCGCTGGCGTGAACCCGAAGAAGGCCGGCGAAGACTTCGAAGGCATTCCGATTTACGCCAACGTGCGTGAAGCCAAGGACGCCACCGGCGCGACCGTTTCGGTCATCTACGTGCCGCCGGCAGGCGCTGCTGCCGCGATCTGGGAAGCCGTCGAGGCCGACCTCGATCTCGCGATCTGTATCACGGAAGGCATTCCCGTCCGCGACATGATCGAAGTCAAGGACCGTATGCGCCGCGAAGGCCGCAAGACGCTGCTCCTTGGCCCGAACTGCCCCGGCACGATCACGCCGGACGAGCTGAAGATCGGCATCATGCCGGGTCACATCCACCGCAAGGGCCGCATCGGCGTCGTGTCGCGTTCGGGCACGCTGACGTATGAAGCGGTTGCCCAGCTGACCGCGATCGGCCTCGGCCAGTCGTCGGCAGTCGGTATCGGCGGCGACCCGATCAACGGTCTGAAGCACATCGACGTCATGCAGATGTTCAACGACGATCCGGATACGGACGCCGTGATCATGATCGGCGAAATCGGCGGTCCGGACGAAGCTAATGCTGCTGAGTGGATCAAGGACAACATGAAGAAGCCGGTGGTTGGCTTCATCGCAGGCGTCACGGCGCCTCCGGGCAAGCGCATGGGCCACGCTGGCGCGCTGATCTCGGGTGGTGCGGATACGGCCGACGCGAAGCTGGAAATCATGGACGCGTGCGGCATCAAGGTCACGCGCAATCCGTCGGAAATGGCCCGCCTGCTGAAGTCGGTGCTGTAATTTCGAAAGATGCTGCCACTCGTGCATGACGCATGCGCGAGCGGTCAGCGTTTTTTGATATGCTTGCGGAATCCTTTCACGAGGTTTCCGAACAAAAAGCGAGGGAGCCAGTCATGGCCTCCTCGCTTTTTTATTTGGCTCGCCGCTTGAGCCGCCGATCCTGAGTTTCCGCTGGGTTTCCGCTTCCATGCTCGAGTTTTTCGCGTCGCTCCACTGGGGCGCTGTCATCCAGATCATCGTCATCGACATCCTGCTCGGCGGCGACAATGCCGTGGTGATCGCGCTCGCCTGCCGCGACCTGCCTGCGCAGCAGCGCCTGCGCGGCATCCTGTGGGGCACCGCCGGCGCGATCGCGCTGCGCGTGGTGCTGATCGCCTTCGCCGTGGTGCTGCTCAACGTGCCGTTCCTGAAGTTCGCGGGCGGCCTGCTGCTGCTGTGGATCGGCGTGCGGCTGCTCGCGCCTTCGCATCTCGAACACGCCAACGTGAAGCCCGCCGACAAGCTGATCGGTGCGATCAAGACGATCATCGTGGCCGACGCGGTGATGAGCCTCGACAACGTGGTGGCGATTGCCGGTGCGGCCGAAGCCGCCGATCCGCGCCACCGCATCGCGCTCGTGATCTTCGGGCTGATGGTCAGCATTCCGCTCATCGTGTGGGGCAGCCAGCTCGTGCTGAAGCTGCTCGACCGCTATCCGGTGATCGTGACGCTCGGCGCGGCGTTGCTGGGCTGGATCGCGGGCGGCCTCATCATCAACGATCCCGCGGGCGACCGCTGGCCGCTGCTCGACACGCCCGTGGCCGAGTACGGCATGTGCGTGGCGGGGGCGGTGTTCGTCGTCGCGCTGGGGTCCTGGCTCAGGCGCCGCAACGCGCGGCGCAGCGCGGCGCAGGGGCCGCAATCCCACTGAGCATCGGGCGCCCGGCGGCATTGCGCTGCCGCTGTGCCTAAGCCATTTGGCCGACTGTAGCGCGCGCACCGCCGCCGATACGATCAAGACGCCTGTTCACGCGTGTGAGCGGGCGTTTCTTGTTTCAGGAGCCCTGAAGATGATCGTATCTGTACTCGACTTGAGCCCGTCGGCGTGCGTCGGCTCGCATGCTTCACGTTCGGGCCTGGCCCGGCTATCGCGCTTCGCGAACCTCGCCTGCCGGTGGGCGGCGCGCGGCTTCACGCTGATCGAACTGATGATCGTGCTCGCGATCGTCGGCGTGATCGCCGCCTACGCGATTCCCGCGTACCAGGACTACCTTGCCCGCAGCCGGGTAGGCGAGGGCCTCTCGCTCGCGGCAGCGGCGCGCCTTGCCGTGGCGGAGAACGCTGCGAGCGGCAATGCGTTCGGCGCCGGCTACACGGTGCCACCGGCCACGCGCAACGTGGAGTCGATGCACATCGACGACGCGACTGGCCAGATCACCGTTGCCTTCACTTCGCGCGTGGCGCCCGAGGGCAGCAACACGATCGTGCTCGTGCCGTCGGTGCCCGACAATGCCGATGCGCCCACCGCGCGCGTCGCGCTCGCGCAGGGCGGCGTGCAGGGCGGCACGCTCACGTGGGAGTGCTTCGCAGCCGGCAAGACGGCTTCGTCGCTCGGTGCGCCGGGCTCGGGCCCAGCGCCCGTGGACGCAGCAACGCTCGCCGGCAATCTCGCGCCGCCGGAGTGCCGCGCGTAACGAGGGCCAACGCGGGCCAACGCGGCCAACGCCGCAAATGCGGCCGCTGCGGGCGCAACGGTGAACCCGTTCGCGCCCGCTCGACCGGCGGGCACGCCGCTGGCGCGAGCGCCTGTTCGCACCGCCGCGCAGTGCGTGCGGGCACGGTCCGAACGGACGTTCCCGCACAGCGGCGGAAAAGTTTTGTATAGTGCGCCGGTTGCCGTCGCCCCCGCCTAACACATGCCTTCCAATTTTGCGCGTTACCTTACGTTCGTCCTGCTGGCTCTTGCGCTGACGTTGCCCTATGCCGTCGCCAACCACACCTATCCGATTCCCACGTTCTACGCGGAATTCGTTGCGCTGACGCTCTATCTGCTGGTGGGCGCCTCGACGCTGATGCTCGTGCGTCCGGCGCGTACGGGCGAGGGCTTCGCCTCGCCCACGGTCGCGCTGGTGCCGCTGCTGTTCGGCCTCTTGCTGGTCGTGCAGACGTTTGCGCTGCCGCTCGCCGAGCCCTCGATGAACTGGCTCGGCGCGGGCTACCTGCTCGCCGCTTTCGTGGCCACGCATGCGGGGTACACCATTTCACGCGCGCGTCTCATGCAGGCCGCGCTCGTATGGGGGGCGTTTGCGTTGCAGATCGGCGGCCTCTTCGCCGTGTTCTGCCAGCTGATCCAGTTGTTCCATCTGGAAACGAAAGTCACGCCGTTCGTGGTCGCGTACAACATTACCGTCGACCGGCGGCCCTTCGGCAATATGGCGCAGGCCAATCACCTCGCCTCCTATATCGCGTTCGCCATGGCCGGCGCGATGTATCTCGTGCAAACGCGCCGCCTGAATCCCGTGCTGTGGGCTGTGCTCACCGCGGTCTATTCGGGTGGCCTCGCGCTCACGGTGTCGCGTGGCCCGTGGTTGCAGATGGGCGTGATCTTCGTTGCGGGTCTGTGGATCGCGCTCACCGGTTGCCGCACCGAGGCGGGTGACGGGCGCGGCTCGAACGCTCAAGGCCTGGCCTCGGCGGCGGCCACGGATCGCAAGTCGGGCGGCCTGCGCGCCTGGATCATTCCCGTGGCACTCGTGGCGATCTTTTTCGCCATGAACGCGTACGTGCGCTGGGCCAACGTCCATTACAACCTGGACCTTGCTCAGTCGGCCGCCGACCGCATGAAGGACGCCAGCCAGATCGCGCCTCGCCTCGCGCTATGGCGTTATGGCTGGACCATGTTCAAGTCGCATCCGGTGCTCGGGGTGGGCTGGGGCGATTTTCCGATCCATCAGTTCGAACTCGTGCGCACGCTGGGCGGCGTCGAGATCGCCAACAACGCGCACGACATCTTCCTCGACCTGCTTGCCAAGACCGGCCTCGCTGGCATCGTGATCGTCGTGCTCGGGCTCGTCGCGTGGTTCGTGCGTGCGCTGCGCGCGCCGCACACCGCCGAGCGCGTGTTCGGCTTCATGCTGATCGGCGTGCTCGTCATGCATGCGCTCGTCGAATATCCGCAGCAGTACATGTTCTTCCTGCTGCCCGCGATGTTCGTGTTCGGCCTGCTCGAAACGAAGCCTCTGCGCGCCGTCGGCTCGCGCGTGTCGCTCGGCGTGTATGCGGTTGTGGTGTTCGGCGGCATTGCGGCGCTGTTCCCGGTGCTGCGCGACTACAACCGTGCCGAGGTGCTGTACTACGGCCAGCATCCTGCGCGCGACTACGCCGACGATCCTTCGCGCCTGTTCGGCGCGTGGGGCGACTACGGCATGGCCACGCTCCTGCCGATGAACGCGGCGAGCCTGTCCAGCAAGCTCTATGCGCACCAGCGCGCCATTGCGCTCTTGCCGGGCGAAACGGTGCTGCGCCGCTATGCCGTCTTGCAGGCGCTGAACGGCGACACGGCGGGCGCGCTCGACACGATGGAGCGGCTGCGCATCTTCGCGACGGAGTTGCACGACTGGCCGACCCAGCTCGCCTCGGTCTATGGCCTGCTCGAAGGGCAGGACACGCTTGCGGATTTCAAGGCGCAACTGGTGAAGAAGTACGGCATGCCGGCGAAGTCGATCGAACAGGACGACGAGGACGATTCGGACGATTGAGTCTCAAACGGGGCTAAGGCAAGCCCCGGGCGCCGCGCATCCGGCAATCAAAGCTCGGAGTACTTCGCGGCGCTTCCTTTTGCCTTCTCCACGGGGTAGCGCGTTTCGTTCAGCTTGAGCTTTTCCGCGGCCGCATCGACGAGGTCGAATCCGGCGGTGTGCGCGACCAGCATGAGGTAGATGAACACGTCCGCGCACTCGTGCCTGAGATTGCGGATTTGCTCGGGATCGTGGAGCAGGGCGTCGATCTCGCCATCGGTTTTCCACTGAACCGTCTCCAGCAACTCGCCGGCTTCGATGCTGGTGGAGGCGATCAGGTTGCGCAGCGTGTGAAATTGCTTCCAGTCGCGGGCATCGCGGAAGTCCAGCACCTGCTTGAGCAGTTCGTCGATGGTCATGGCCTTATCCTTGTCCTGATCGTGGTTCGGCGAAGCGCTGGGGCGGCAGTGCCCGTGCATTGCCTGAGTTCTGGCTCAGCCCTGCGCCACCCAATCCCCCGACTTCCCGCCGTGCTTCTCCAGCACCTTCACATCGGTGATCGTCATGCCGCGGTCCACCGCCTTGCACATGTCGTAGACCGTCAAGAGCCCCACCTGCACGGCCGTCAGCGCTTCCATCTCCACGCCCGTGCGGCCGAGCGTTTCCACCTGCGCCGTGCAATGCACGCCCGGCAGCGCTTCATCGAGCGTGAAGTCGACCTTCACGCGCGTGATCGCGAGCGGGTGGCACAGCGGAATCAGATCCGACGTGCGCTTCGCGCCCTGGATCGCGGCGATGCGCGCGATGCCGATCACGTCGCCTTTTTTCGCGTGACCGTCGCGAATCAGCGCGAAGGTCTCCGGCAGCATGCGGATCGTGCCGCGCGCGAGTGCGATGCGCTTCGTCTCGGCCTTGCCACCGACATCGACCATGTGGGCGTCGCCGGCTGCGTCAAAATGCGTGAGTTCGGGCATGGTGGGCTCTTTCGTGAAGGGTGCCTATCTTAACAGCGCGTCACGCGGCGGCCAGTGCGCCGGCGGCGCATCCACCGGGTCGCCATGCGGGTCGCCATCAGGTCGCAGGGCTTGTCAGGCGGGCTACAATCGACCGGTCAGCGCAGGCGGCGCGCAACGTGCTCGCGCCGTCGCGCCAGCGTCCTGCATTCCCGATCCTGTCATCAATGCGTCTGAAACGGCTGCTTGCTGCATGGTTGTGCGCCTCGCTCGCGGTCCCGCCGCAAGCGTACGCGCAGGCGTCGAGCCCGAGTGCGCGCAGCGCGGCGGGGGCCCAGGACGTCGTGCTGAACCTCGGCGCGACGCCGGGCCAGACGCCTTCGGCACCATCGAGACCTTCGACGCCCCCCGCACCCCCGGCACCGCTCACGCGCGGCGCGAACCCGTCGAGCCTCGCATCCGACGCGCCCGCGCTCGTCAGCGGCCCGCTGGATGACGCGGCGGACCCCGTCATCCCCGCTTCGATCGCGCAGGGCGTGTTCGGCACCTACGGCGGCGCGCAGAGCCGCTTTTCCGGCCAGGGCGGGCAGTCCGGCGCGCTGGCGCCGGGCGGCAACGCCAGTGTGCGCGCCCCCGCCTGGGTGCCGCAACTGCCCGATCTCGGCGACGGCTCGGGCGGCGCGCTCACGCCGCAGGCGGAGCGCCGCCTGGGCGAGCGCGTGATGCGCGAGATCCGGCGCGATCCGGACTATATCGGCGACTGGCTCGTTCTCGATTACCTCAACACGGTCGCTGCGCGCCTCGCAGCGGCGGCGAGCGCGCAGTACATCGGCGGCTATCGTCCCGACTTCGATATCTTCGCGATCCGCGACGGCCAGATCAACGCGTTCTCGCTGCCAGGCGGTTTCATCGGCGTGAACTCGGGTCTCATCGTCGCCACCCAAACGGAGTCCGAACTCGCCTCCGTGCTCGGGCACGAGATGGGCCACGTCTTGCAGCGGCACATCGCGCGCATGCTTTCGCAAAGCGAGCGCACGGGTCTCGCCGCGCTGGCGGGCGTGCTGTTCGGCATTCTCGCGGGTGTGCTCGCGCATAGCGGCGACCTGGGCAGCGCGATTGCGCTCGGCAGTCAGGCCTATGCCGTGGACAGCCAGCTGCGCTTTTCGCGCGCTGCCGAGCACGAGGCTGACCGCGTGGGCTTCAAGCTGCTCGCGGGCGCGGGCTACGACCCGTGGGGCATGGTGGCGTTCTTCGAGCGTCTGGAGCGCGCCTCGATGGGCGATGCGGGCGTGCCGGCCTATGCGCGCACCCACCCGCTCACGGGCGAGCGCATCGCCGACATGCAGGACCGCGCGCGCCGCGCCGCCTACCGGCAGCCGCGCCAGGCGACCGAATACGGCTTCGTGCGCGCGCGCGTGCGCGTGCTCCAGAACCGCACGAGGAGCGACTATATCGAGGAGATCACGCGCCTGCGCTCGGAACTGGAGGACCGCACGGCGCTGAACGTCGCGGCGAACTGGTACGGCATTGCCTACGCGCAGACGCTGCTGGAGCGCTACGACGACGCGACGGCGTCGCTCGCGAATGCGCGCGCGGCGTTCGTGCGCTTCGAGGCGGCGGAAGGCGGGAGCGGGGGAGGCAAAGCGCGCAGTTCGCCGAGCCTCGACGTGCTCACGGCAGACATCGCGCGCCGCTCGGGCCGCACCGACGAAGCCGTGCGGCTCGCGCAGGCGGCGCACAAGGCATGGCCCGCATCGCACGCGGCCGTCGACACGCTCTTGCAGGCGTTGCTCGCGGCGCGGCGCTACGCCGAGGCGCAGGCGCTCGCGCGCGGCGAGACCGAGGCCGAGCCGAAGGAAGCCTCATGGTGGCTGTATCTGGCGCAGGCGAGCGTCGGCATGGGCGACGCGCTCACGCAGCATCGCGCGATGGCGGAGAAGCTCGCGCTCGACGGCGCGTGGCCTTCGGCCATCCGGCAGCTCAAGGAGGCGCGCGACATGAAATCGGTCAGCTACTACGATCTTTCGACGATCGAAGCGCGCCTGCATGACTTCGAGGCGCGCTACAAGCAGGAGCGCGAGGACGAGAAGGACGAAGGGCGCGGTTGAGTGAGAAGCGCGCCCCCTGGCTCAGTGCTCGTGCGCGTCGCCTTGTGCTTCGCGCTCGGCGCGCGCCGGGCTTTGCACGAAGGCGAAACTCGCGGGCACGTCGGCGCGTTTGACCGCTTGCAGCGGCAACGCGCGATCGGCGCGCCAGTGGAAGGTGCCGCTGCGGGCGTCGTCTGCGAGCGTGGCGTGATCGCTGAAGAGGTCGAGATCGTGATCGTGCAGCAGGGCCGCGCGCGGCGGCGTGCACGCATCGGCGAAGATCACGCTGCCCGCTTCGTCGAGCCAGGCGGCCGCGGGTTCGAACGGCTGGCCGGCCTGGTCGGTGAGCGTCAGCGCACCGCTCGCATCGCTTGCGAGACGCACGATCCACGGTGTGTATTCGAGTTCGACATACACGCGCTGCGGCCCGTTCTGGAAATACCACTGGCCGTTTGCGTCGCGTTCGTAGTTGCGGTTGATGAAGCCGAGCAGCGCGTCGTGGCGGATCGCCGTGCCGGGCGTATTTCCGGCCTGCGCGGCCTCGTCGCGCATGCGCCAGTTGCCGCGTGCGTCGAGCATGAGCCAGCCCGTGCAATGCGGGACGTTGGGCCAGCGCGCGAGCGCTTGTTTGACGATGTCATCCATGGGAAACGAAAGGCGAAAAATAAGCGAACACGCGTTGCGAGAGCCAGTCGCTGCGGCCGGGGAACGGTCCCGTCATGAAGCCGACGTGGCCGCCATGCTCGGGCTGGTCGAGCTCCACGGCGGCGCCCACTTCGTGGCGCGCGGGCAGCGCGTGGCCGGGCAGGAACGGATCGTTGCGCGCGTTCAGAACGAGTGTGGGCACGACGATTTCGCCGAGCATCGGCAGGATCGTCGCCTGGGTGTAGTAGTCGTGGGTGTTGCGAAAGCCGTGCAGCGGCGCGGTCACGACGTTGTCGAATTCGTACATCGTGCGGCTCGCGAGCACCGCGTCGGCATCGAAGAGGCCCGGGTACTGCGCGAGCTTCTCCAGCGCCTTGACCTTGAGCGTCTTCAGGAAGCTGCGCGTATAGACCATGCCGAAGCCGTGAGTGAGCATCTCGCTGCCCGCATGCACGTCGAGCGGCGCCGATATCGCGGCCGCGGCGGCGACGACCGAGGCGTCCTCGCGGCGCTGCGCGAGCCAGTGCAGCAGGACGTTGCCGCCGAGCGACACGCCCGCGACGACGATCGGTCCCGCATGACGCGCGGCAAGGCGCCTGAGCACCCAGTCGACTTCAGCGGAATCGGCGAGATGGTAGAAGCGCGGCAGCAGGTTCAGCGGGCCGCTGCAACTGCGAAAGTGCGGGATCGCGGCGTGCCAGCCGCGCGCGTGCGCCGCGGCAGCGAGCGCGCGCGCGTAGTGCGAGCCCGAGCCGCCTTCCAGGCCGTGGAACAGCACGAAGAGCGGCGCGTTGGGGCGTGGGGTCTTGCCGTCCACCCAGTCCACTTCGATGAAGTCGCCGTCGGGCGTGTCCCAGCGCTCGCGCCGGTAGGTGGGCAGGGGCAGGCGCGCGAAGAGCGCCGGCACGATGGTCTGGACATGCGCGCCGGGCAGCCAGAACGGTGCGCGATAGTTCGTCTCCAGCGCGGCGGCCTGGGCTCGCAGCGCGGCGGCGACGCGGTCGGTCTCGTTGGGCCTGGTGGTGTCGTCGGTGGTGCTCATGACTGTTCCCGGCCGCCTCGTTTTCAGTGCAGCGCGCCCTGGCCGTGGCGCAGCCTGGCGGAGAACTGGGTGGCCGCATCGTCGGGCATGCGGCTCGCGTGAATGTGCGCGATGCGCCACTCGCCGCGTTCGTGAACCATCACATAGGTCGTAAACACCATGGCGGGAATCGCGGCCGGATCGACCGGGCGGTGCGCCTCCACGATCGCATAGACCACGGTGCCGAGGCTGTCGTACACGCGAATGTCGAGCGGCTCGATCGACACCGGCGCCGCTTCGAGCTGCGCGGCGAGACCCGCGCGGATATTCGGCAGGCCGTGCAGATGCGCGCCTTCGGCCGTGATGCAGCTCACGAATTCTTCATCGATCCACAGACCCATCAAGCTGTCGATGTTGGCTTCCGCGACGGCCTGATAGTACGCGTTGAGGGTGTCCGCGGCGGCTTCGAAGATGTGGGCAAAACGTGGCATGGCTCGTTGGTCTTGTGCGCTCAGCGTTGCATTCGGCATGCAGATGGGCACGGGTTGGCGCGGATTCGCGCGGGTTCGCGATTCTTCTGCGTCGTCGGTGGCGGCGCGTCGCGCGTTGCCGGGCGTGCGCGCTGCGTTCTGGCGGGCGGCGGCCGCCGCGAGCATGCCGCCTTCGCGAGACGGGCCTGTGACGTGCCCCGATGCCGCGTTTCGAGCCCGCGCCTCGCGTATCCCCATTGGGCGCGCGCAACGGGCATGGCGTCCGTTACGTGCCGCACATCCGTGGCGCTTGCGCGGCTTTTCGCGTGGTGCGTGCGGGATACGTCGCTTAGCGCTGCCCGAGCAGCATGCCGCGCAAATCGCCGAAAACCTGCTCCGGGCTCAGTTCGCGCAGGCAGTTCAGATGCCCGAGCGGACACTCGCGCGCAAAGCAGGGACTACATTCGAGATGGAGCCATTGTACCTTTGCAAGCTCGGACAAGGGCGGCGTGTGGCGCGGATCCGTCGATCCGTACAGCGCGACGAGCGGGCGGCGCAGCGCGGCGGCCACGTGCATCAAGCCCGAATCGTTCGTCACCACGGCGCTCGCGCGCGAGATCAGCGCGCACGCTTCGCCGAGCGCGGTCTGTCCGCACAGGTTGCGCACGTTCGGCGCGCGATCGGCGATGGCCTGGGCGAGCGGGGCGTCCTTCGGCGAGCCGAGCGCGACGATCTGCGTGTACGGGAACGACTGGCCCACCATCTTCGCGAGCGCCGCGAAGTGCTCGGGCGGCCAGCGCTTGGCGGGGCCGTACTCGGCGCCTGGGCAGAACACCAGCAGTGGCACGCGCGTATCGAGATTGAAGCGTGCCGACACGCGCGAGGCCTCGTTCGGGTCCGATTCGAGACGCGGCATCGGCAGGTCGTCGGGCACGGTCGCGCCAGGCGCGTAGGCGAGCGCGGCGTAGTGCCTGACCATGGGCGGACGCTCGTCCTTCGGCGGATTCGCGTGGCGCACGTTCAAGAGGCCGTAGCGGTTCTCGCCCGTGTAGCCGATGCGCAGGCCGATGTTGGCGAGCCACGGGATCAGCGCGGACTTGAGCGAATTGGGCAGCACATAGGCGGCGTCGTAGCGTTCGGCGCGCAAGTCGCCGGCCAGTTGCCAGCGGCGCAGCAGTTGCAGCTTGCCGTGGCCGAGGTCGGTGGCGTAGACGTCGCGAATCTCGGGCATGCGCTCGAGCACGGGCGCAACCCAGGTCGGCGCGAGCGCATCGATCTGAATGCGCGGGTGCAGTTTCACGAGCCGCGAAAAAAGCGGCTGCGCCATCAGTGCGTCACCGATCCAGTTCGGTGCGATTACCAGCGCGCGGCGCATCGGGAGTCAGGGTCCGGAGAGGGTAAAGGTTGCGCGCGCCGCCTGGCCGTTCGGGCGGGTGGGGCGGCGTGCGAAACACGGTTGAATCAACGAAGCGGCGAGCGCGCCGTCCTGCCGGCGTACCGGCGGGCGAGACGCGCCGGGCGCGGCGCTTCGTGGCGATGTGCGTCCTGTGTGCGTAAAGCCCGCAGCGCGGCGCCTCGTACGTGGCGACGCGTGACGGGCGATGGGGCACGGACAATGCCGGATGAACGAGGCGTTCCCGCCCGGCGGCCATGCCATCACAAACGAGAAAGCGCGAACGGAAAAAGTGCGAATGCGGCCGTGTGCAACCCGCTGCGGCCGCGCTTCGCGTCAGTGACCGTGGACGACCTCGCCCGCGCGCAGCTTGTAACGCGTGCTGCAATACGGGCACTTCGCTTCGCCGTGCGTCACGTCGAGGAACACGCGCGGATGGTTGCTCCAGCGCGGCATCGACGGATTCGGACAGTAAGCGGGCAGATCCTTGGCCGAAAGTTCGACCAGCGGCATTTCCTTGATTTCGCTCATGAGGACTTTCTCTGTGTAGCTGTGGGGGCCGGGCGAAGCGCGCCCGGACCTTTCTTTCTTAGACCTTAGCGAGCCAGTGCGTGTACTTCTCGCTCTTGCCCGAGACCACGTCGAAGAACGCCGATTGCAGCTTCTCCGTGATCGGGCCGCGCGAGCCGCTGCCAATGGTGCGGTTGTCGAGCTCGCGGATCGGTGTGACTTCGGCGGCGGTGCCGGTGAAGAACGCTTCGTCGCAGGTGTACACCTCGTCACGCGTGATGCGCTTTTCGATCACGGGAATGCCCATGTCGCGCGCAAGCGTGATGACCGTGTCGCGCGTGATGCCGTCGAGGCACGACGCGAGGTCCGGCGTGTACAGCTTGCCGTTGTTCACGAGGAAGAAGTTCTCGCCCGAGCCTTCCGAGACATAGCCGTCCACGTCGAGCAGCAGCGCTTCGTCGTAGCCGTCGGCGGTGGCTTCCTGGTTGGCGAGGATCGAGTTCACGTACCAGCCCGAGGCCTTCGCGCGCACCATCGACACGTTGACGTGATGGCGCGTAAACGACGACGTCTTCACGCGGATGCCCTTGGCAAGGCCGTCTTCGCCGAGATAGGCGCCCCACGGCCACGCGGCGATGGCCACGTGAATGGTGTTGCCCTTGGCCGACACGCCGAGCTTTTCCGAGCCGACCCAGATGATCGGGCGGATATAGCACGACTCCAGCTTGTTCTCGCGCACGACTTCGAGCTGTGCGTCGGCAAGCGTTTTGGCGTCGAACGGCACGTCCATCTGGAAGATCTTGGCCGAGTTGAGCAGGCGCTTGGTGTGCTCGGCGAGGCGGAAGATGGCGGTGCTGCCGTCGGCGGTCTTGTAGGCGCGTACGCCTTCGAAAACACCCATGCCGTAGTGCAGCGTGTGGGTCAGCACGTGAATGTTGGCGTCGCGCCAATCAATCAGTTTGCCGTCCATCCAGATCTTGCCGTCGCGGTCGGCCATTGACATACGATTCTCCAGACAAGTGCGGTAAGTATCGGGCCGTGAAGCGGGCCATGACGCTGGGTTTCGCCAAACGCAGCGTGGCTGGCATTTGGCAAAGACAAACATTTTAGCGTCATTTGACGCTCTCCAGCGCGCTCACGGGCGCGTGTGGCGGGGTTTTCGGGCGATTTTAGGGTCATTTCGCCGCATTCGCGGCCTCGTGGCGCCAGCCATGTGGCGCGCCAAAAACATGCTGCAAAGCAGCAAATCCCGCGAACGCCCGCCGGGCGTGGAGCGTTCTCCCAAATACGGGAGATTCGCCAGGACACGTCTCAGATCGTTCTGGCTATCAGCTAAAATACCGATCTCGCAATTCGATGCCGGCTCGTGCCAGCGACGAGCAGCGACCCGGAGCCGTGACCGGAAGACTGTCAGACCGGATCCCGCGCCGTGCTGCTGAGCACGACTTGCCGCCCGCCATAGAGACTGGCCGGCGGCCAGGCGCATCGCCTTGCCACCGCCTTCCCACCATCAAGATGACATGCCCATGAACAAGGTTCTGCGTCTTTCCGATCTGATCTCCGAAGGCAAATTGAAGGGCAAGCGCGTATTCATCCGCGCCGACCTGAACGTGCCGCAGGACGACAACGGCAACATCACCGAAGACACCCGCGTGCGCGCCTCCGTGCCGGCCATCAAGGCCGCACTCGACGCCGGTGCGGCCGTCATGGTCACCTCCCACCTGGGCCGCCCGACCGAAGGCGAGTTCAAGCCCGAAGACTCGCTCGCGCCGGTCGCGAAGCGTCTGGCCGAACTGCTCGGCCGCGACGTGCCGCTGGTCGCGAACTGGGTTGAGAACGGCGTGAACGTCGAGCCGGGCAACGTGGTGCTGCTCGAAAACTGCCGCGTCAACAAGGGCGAGAAGAAGAATTCGGACGAGCTCGCGCAAAAGATGGCGAAGCTCTGCGATATCTACGTGAACGACGCGTTCGGCACCGCGCACCGCGCCGAAGCCACGACCTATGGCATCGCGAAGTACGCGGGCATCGCCTGCGCGGGCCCGCTGCTGGCGGCCGAACTCGACGCGCTCGGCAAGGCGCTCGGCGCACCGAAGCGACCGCTCGTCGCGATCGTCGCGGGCTCGAAGGTGTCGACCAAGCTCACCATCCTCAAGTCGCTGGCCGAGAAGGTCGACCAGCTGATCGTGGGCGGGGGCATCGCCAACACGTTCATGCTGGCCGCCGGCCTGAAGATCGGCAAGTCGCTTGCCGAGGTCGATCTCATCGACGACGCGAAGGCCATCATCGACGCGGCGCGCGCACGCGGCGCCTCGGTGCCGATCCCGACCGACGTCGTGACCGCCAAGGAATTCTCGCCGACGGCCAAGGCCGAGACGAAGAACGTGGCGGATGTCGCCGACGACGACATGATCCTCGACATTGGCCCCGTCACCGCCAACGCGCTCGCCGCGCAGCTCGCGCAGGCCGGCACGATCGTGTGGAACGGCCCGGTCGGCGTGTTCGAGTTCGACCAGTTCGGCAATGGCACGAAGACGCTCGCGGACGCCATCGCCAGTTCGGGTGCGTTCTCGATCGCAGGCGGCGGCGACACGCTCGCGGCCATCGCGAAGTACAACATCGCCGACAAGGTCAGCTATATCTCCACCGGCGGCGGCGCTTTCCTCGAGTTCCTCGAAGGCAAGAAGCTGCCGGCGGTCGAAGTGCTCGAAACCCGGGCGGCTGGCTAAGTGGCGCCGCGCGCCCCGGCCGCGAAGTTGGCGAAGGCCACCGCCATGAACAAACTTCCTCGTGCTGCTGCACAGAAGTCGCGCAGCACAACCGGGGCCGCAGGCAAACAGAAGGGGCGGGCGACGCCCCTTGCAGGCACGGTGCGGGCGGGCGCGACGCCCGCGGCCGTGGCCGCAGAGATTGCCCAGGAAGCGGCAACCCAGTCGACCGCTGAATCGACAGCCGCACAGAATCCAGTCGGGCGCACAGCCGCGCCCGAAGCGAATACAAGCAACGCCGCAGCGGCTCACGTGAGCCCTGCTGCGCCCTCCAAGAAAGCGACGCCGGGCACAACCGGTGCGCGTTCCGGCGCGTCCGCACCCGCGGCGCAACCGGCCAGCACTTCTCGCAACAACGGTTTTCCCAGCGATCCTTTCCAGACGAGGAGACTCATGCATCGCGCCACCAAGATTGTCGCCACCATCGGTCCGGCTTCCAGCACGCCGGACATCCTGCTGAAAATGATCCGCGCAGGACTGGACGTGGTGCGCCTCAACTTCTCGCACGGCACCGCCGACGATCACCGTCAGCGCGCTGAAATGGTGCGGGAGTGCGCCCGCCAGGCCGGCCGCGAAGTCGCGATCATGGCCGATCTGCAAGGCCCGAAGATTCGCGTCGGCAAATTCGAGAACGGCAAGACCACGCTCGAGCCGGGCCACCCCTTCATCCTCGACGCCGAGTGCGAACTCGGCAATGACGAGCGCGTCGGCCTCGACTACAAGGACCTGCCGCGCGACCTGAAGCCGGGCGACGTGCTGCTGCTCAACGACGGCCTGATCGTGCTCGACGTTTCGCGCGTGATCGGCAGCGAGATTCACACGGTCGTGCGCGTGGGCGGCGACCTGTCGAACAACAAGGGCATCAACCGCCAGGGCGGCGGCCTGACCGCGCCCGCGCTCACCGCGAAGGACATGGAGGACATCCGCACGGCGCTGTCGCTCGGCGTGGACTTCGTCGCCGTGTCGTTCCCGAAGAACGCCACCGACATGGAAATGGCGCGCCAGCTCGCCAACATCGCGGGCGCGCCCTACGGCATCAAGCCTAAGATGATCGCAAAGATCGAGCGCGCCGAAGCGATTCCGGCGCTGCAAGAGATTCTCGATTCGTCGGACGGCATCATGGTCGCGCGCGGCGACCTGGCCGTGGAAGTGGGCAACGCGGCCGTGCCGGCGCTGCAAAAGCGCATGATCCGCATGGCGCGCGACTCGAACAAGCTCGTCATCACGGCCACGCAGATGATGGAGTCGATGATCCACGCGCCGGTGCCCACCCGCGCCGAAGTCTCGGACGTCGCCAACGCCGTGCTCGACGGCACCGACGCGGTGATGCTCTCGGCCGAATCGGCAGCGGGCAAGTACCCGGTGGAAACCATCGAGGCGATGGCCGCGATCTGTCTGGAAGCCGAGAAGTCGGAGCACTCCGAACTCGACAAGGACTTCCTCGACCGCACCTTCACGCGCATCGACCAGTCGATCGCCATGGGCGCGCTCTTCACCGCTTACCACCTGGGCGCGAAGGCGATCGTCGCACTCACGGATTCGGGCTCGACCGCGCTCTGGATGTCGCGCCACTGGACCCACGTGCCGATCTTCGCGCTCACGCCGCGCGTGGGTAGCGAGCGCGCGATGTCGCTCTACCGCAATGTCACGCCGCTGCATCTCGACACGAGCAGCGACCGCGACACGGCGCTCCAGCAAGCCATCGAAGTGGTGGTGAGCAAGGGCTACGCGGCGCGCGGCGATATGGTCGTGCTGACCGTGGGCGAGCCGATGGGGCAGCCGGGCGGCACGAACACGCTGAAGATCGTGCGTGTGGGCGACGTTCTGTAATGATGTTGTAAGTGTTCGGCGATTTTTTTCGCTTTATTTTCGAGACTCCCGAAAATAAATGCCGCTGATGCGCACTGGTATCAAACTGGTATCAGCCAAGCGTCAGATCGGTGCCACTTAGGTGTCTTTTCCCTGCAATTGCAGCCCGTACGCCGTAGAAACGGCGACCGGGCTGTCAATCCTTTTTGTATCTTTTCGCGGATTTGACGCTCCGACACGCCAATTTCATGCCAGTTACGTGCCTGGCGCAGGGAACGGACCCGCTTCGCGATAAAATCACGCCATTGAGCCCGCTGCGTGTCACGCGGGCGGCGGCTGCCAGGCCGCCCTCGACCGGCTGCGCAAGACAGTCGGCGGCAGAAGGAATTCGTTTAAAATCAAAGGAGTAGCAACAATGCCTCTCGTTTCAATGCGTCAACTGCTCGACCACGCGGCCGAGAACGGCTATGGCTTGCCGGCATTCAACGTGAACAACCTGGAACAGGTCCAGGCGATCATGGAAGCGGCGAGCCAGGTCGGCTCGCCGGTGATCATGCAGGCGTCGGCAGGCGCGCGTAAGTATGCGGGCGAGCCCTTCCTGCGCCACCTGATCGAAGCGGCAGTCGAGTCGTATCCGCATATTCCGGTCGTGATGCACCAGGACCACGGCCAGTCGCCGGCAGTCTGCATGGCCGCGATCCGCAGCGGCTTCACCAGCGTGATGATGGACGGCTCGCTCGAAGCCGACGGCAAGACGGTCGCATCGTACGAGTACAACGTCGATGTGTCGCGCAAGGTCGTCGAAATGGCGCACTCGATCGGCGTGACGGTCGAAGCGGAACTGGGCGTGCTCGGTTCGCTGGAAACGATGAAGGGCGACAAGGAAGACGGTCACGGCGCCGAAGGCACCATGACGCGCGAGCAGCTCCTGACGGACCCGGAGCAGGCCGCCGACTTCGTGAAGCTCACGCAGTGCGACGCGCTGGCCATCGCCATCGGCACCTCGCACGGCGCGTACAAGTTCTCCAAGAAGCCCACGGGCGACATTCTGTCGATCCAGCGCATCAAGGAAATCCACGCGCGCATTCCGAACACGCACCTCGTGATGCACGGTTCGTCGTCGGTGCCGCAGGAACTGCTGGCCGAGATCCGCGAATTCGGCGGCGACATGAAGGAAACGTACGGCGTGCCGGTCGAAGAGATCCAGGAAGGCATCCGTCACGGCGTGCGCAAGATCAATATCGACACCGACCTGCGTCTGGCCATTACGGGCGCGATCCGTCGCTATATGTACGAAAACCCGTCGAAGTTCGACCCGCGCGACTACCTGAAGCCGGCTCGCGAAGCCGCCAAGAAGGTGTGCGTGGACCGCTTCCTCGCGTTCGGCTGCGAAGGTCAGGCTGGCAAGATCAAGCCGGTTTCGCTCGACAAGATCGCCGAGAAGTACAAGTCGGGCGAACTCGCGCAGATCGTTCGCTAAAGCGGGCTTTCACGCCAGGCGCGCCAGGTGCACCGGCTTCGGCCGGTCCGGCCGCCTGAAGCCGTAAAAAACATCGCCGTTTCCGCCTGTTTTGGGGGAACGGCGTTGGGCTTTTTTGGGATTTTTGGTTTACCCTCGCAATACCTTCAGGATTCCGGTCTTGCGCTGCGGTTTCCCGCAGCGATTTTGGGCCGAACCCGCTTCCGTTTCGATTGTTCTTTTAGCGAATCACGACGATGTCTACCCTCTACGAATCCACGCTCCGCTCGCTGCCGCTCCTCGGCCGCGGCAAGGTCCGCGACAACTATGCCGTGGGCACCGACAAGCTGCTGATCGTCACCACCGACCGTCTGTCGGCGTTCGACGTCATCATGGGCGAGCCGATTCCGCGCAAGGGCGAGGTGCTCAACCAGATGGCCGACTTCTGGTTCGAGAAGCTCAAGCACGTCGTGCCGAACCACCTCACGGGCGTCGCCCCGGAAACGGTCGTGGCCGCCGACGAAGTCGAGCAGGTCAAGGGCCGCGCCGTGGTGGTGAAGCGTCTGGAGCCGATCCTCGTCGAAGCCGTGGTGCGCGGCTATCTGGCCGGCAGCGGCTGGAAGGACTATCAGGCAACGGGCGCCGTGTGCGGCGTCGAACTGCCGCCGGGCCTGCAAAACGCGCAGAAGCTGCCCGAGCCGATCTTCACGCCGGCTGCGAAGGCCGAAATGGGCCACCACGACGAGAACATCACGTACGACGAGATGGAGCGCCGCATCGGCACTGAGCTGTCGCGCACCATCAAAGAGATTTCGATCAAGCTGTACAAGGAAGCCGCCGACTACGCGGCTACGCGCGGCATCATCATCGCCGACACGAAGTTCGAGTTCGGTCTCGACAACCACGGCCAGCTGTATCTGATGGACGAGGCGCTCACCGCCGATTCGTCGCGCTTCTGGCCGGCCGACCAGTACCAGGTGGGCTCGAACCCGCCGTCGTTCGACAAGCAGTTCGTGCGCGACTGGCTCGAAACCCAGGACTGGAAGAAGGAGCCGCCGGCGCCGAAGCTGCCCGACGACGTGGTCGCGAAGACGTCGGCGAAGTATCAGGAGGCGCTTGAGCGTCTTACGGGTCAAAAGCTCGCCTAAGCGAGCGTGAAGAGGGAAGAAGGAAGCACAATGAGCGAAGTTCAGACGGCTCACCAGCATGCGGCGCCGCTCGTCGGCGTGTTGATGGGCTCCAGCTCCGACTGGGACACGATGAAGCACGCGGTCGCGATCCTCCAGGAGTTCGGCGTCGCGTACGAGGCCAAGGTCGTTTCGGCGCACCGCATGCCCGACGAGATGTTCGAGTACGCGGAAAAAGCGCGCGAGCGCGGCTTGCGCGCGATCATCGCGGGCGCGGGCGGCGCGGCGCATCTGCCGGGCATGCTGGCGGCCAAGACCACGGTGCCCGTGCTGGGCGTGCCGGCGGTCAGCAAATACCTGAAGGGCGTGGATTCGCTCCATTCGATCGTGCAGATGCCCAAGGGCGTGCCGGTCGCGACCTTCGCCATCGGCGAGGCGGGCGCGGCCAATGCGGCGCTCTTCGCCGTGTCGATCCTGAGCGTGACCGACACCGAATATGCGAACAAGCTCGCGGCGTTCCGCGTGCGCCAGAACGAAGCGGCGCACGCCATGGTGCTGCCTCCGCTCTGATTTGCCCTGATTGTCCCCCACGCGCCGCGCCTCGCCGCGGCCGACCACGAAGATGACTCCTGACAATTCACCGGTTTCACCGATCCTGCCCGGCGCCTGGCTGGGCATGGTGGGTGGCGGCCAGCTCGGCCGCATGTTCTGCTTTGCCGCACAGGCGATGGGCTACCGCGTCGCCGTGCTCGATCCCGACGCGACGAGCCCCGCGGGCACCGTGGCCGACCGCCATATCTGCGCCGCCTACGACGACGAGGCCGCGCTCACCGAACTCGCGCGCCTGTGTGCGGCCATCTCGACCGAGTTCGAGAACGTGCCCGCCGCAAGCCTCGACGCGCTCGCGAAATCGACCTTCGTGAGCCCGGCCGGGCGCTGCGTGGCGGTAGCGCAGGACCGCATCGCCGAGAAGCGCTTTATCGCGGCCGCCGGCGTGCCGGTCGCGCCGCACGTGGTGATCGAGTCGTCCGCGGCGCTTGCCGCCATCGACGACCAGGCGCTTGCCGCCGTGCTGCCGGGCATTCTCAAGACGGCGCGCATGGGCTACGACGGCAAGGGCCAGATTCGCGTGGGCAATGCCGAAGAAGTGCGCGAGGCACATGCGTCGCTCGGCGGCGTGCCCTGCGTGCTGGAAAAGCGCCTGCCGCTCAAGTTCGAGGTGAGCGCGCTGATCGCGCGCGGCACGAACGGTGCGGCCGTGGTCTATCCGCTCGCGCAAAATACGCACCGCAACGGCGTGCTTTCGCACACCATCGTGCCCGCGCCCGACGCGAGCCCGACGCTCGTGCAACAGGCCCAGCAGGCGGCGATCCAGATCGCGGCGAAGCTCGGTTATGTGGGCGTGCTGTGCGTGGAATTCTTCATCCTCGAAGACGGCACGCTCGTCGCCAATGAAATGGCGCCGCGTCCGCACAATTCGGGCCACTACACGACCGATGCTTGTGCCACGAGCCAGTTCGAGCAGCAAGTGCGCGCGATGACGGGCATGCCGCTCGGCGACACGCGCCAGCACTCGCCGGCCGTGATGCTCAACATCCTCGGCGACGTGTGGTTCCCCTGCGCCGTAGGGGAGGCCAAGCCGCAGAAGGGCGCCGCGCCCGTCACGCCGCCTTGGGACCAGGTCGCGGCGATGCCCGCCGCGCGCCTGCATCTGTACGGCAAGGAAGAAGCGCGTCCGGGCCGCAAGATGGGCCACGTGAATTTCACCGCGCCGACGCTCGACGAAGCGCGCACGGCCGCACGCGACTGCGCGCGCCTGCTGCACATCGCGACGAGCTGAGGTTGGACCGCACCATGTCCGATCAGCAGAACGCGCCGCATTTGACCGCCGCCGACATCGAACAGGCCGCCGCGCTGCTCGACGCAGGCGAACTGGTCGCGTTCCCGACCGAGACCGTCTACGGCCTCGGCGGCGATGCGGCGAGCCCGGAAGCCGTCGCGCGCATCTACGCGGCCAAGGGGCGGCCCGCGAACCATCCGGTGATCGTGCACCTGCCGCCGGACGGCGACCCGACGTACTGGGCGGCCGAGTGGCCGGAAGCTGCGCAAAAGCTCGTCGAGGCGTTCTGGCCCGGCCCGCTCACGCTGATCGTCAAGCGCCATGAGCGCATCCCCGACGCCGTGAGCGGCGGTCAGGATTCGGTGGGGCTGCGCTGCCCGTCGCATCCGGTCGCGCAGCAACTGCTGGCGGCGTTTTCCGCGCGTCGCGGCGGGCATGGCGGCGTGGCGGCGCCTTCGGCGAACCGCTTCGGCCACGTGAGCCCGACCACGGCGCAGCACGTGCGCGACGAATTCGGCGCGGCCGTGCATGTGCTCGACGGCGGCGCATGCGATGTGGGAATCGAATCGACGATTCTCGATTTGTCGCGCGGCTTTCCGGCTTTGCTTCGGCCTGGCCACGTGACGCCGCACGACATTGCGCGCGTGCTGGGCGAGGCGCCTCGCTTGCCCGACGGTTCCGACGCCACGGCGCCGCGCGCCTCGGGCACGCTCAAGGCGCACTACGCGCCGCGCACGCCGCTCGCGCTGCTGCCGTTCGAAGCGCTGGAGCCCTTGCTCGCGGCGGCCCGCGATGCGGGCGAAACGGTGGCGCTGGTGGCGCGCGCCTCGCGCGCGGGCGCCTGGGCGCAGGCCGAGGGCGTGCATTTCGTCGGCGCGCCGGAAGAGCCGCAGGAATACGCACGCGAACTGTACGGCTTGCTGCGTGCGCTCGATCGCGCGAATGTCTCGCGCATTCTCATCGAGAAGCTGCCGGAGACGATCGAGTGGATTGCGGTGAACGACCGGTTGGGGCGGGCGGCTGCGGCGTTTGAGGCGCAGCAATAGATGGAATTGATCCGGCGCTGTCGCCGGATCAGTCGCCATGGCAATCGCCATGACCTGCGAAATTCTTGATCTATCTTATTGTAAATAAAGAATAATGATAGATAGAATGCGAGGTGGACAGTCGCCAGATTAGTCGCCGCGAAACGCGCCACCCGGTTTGCGTTTCGATCGCCAGACCCATGATGCCGCTCGCACGCCGCTACCCTTACGAACATCCTCATCAAATGCAGCCGCTCATGCCGGGAGAGCATCGGCTGGAGTCGCTGCGTCCGCTCGCGGCGCGGCTCATTGCGCAATCCGCCGCGCTGGCGGCGCATGGGATGCCAAGGCTTCGCGCCGCGTTACGCGAAGCCTTGCGGCCGATGAACTCTTACTACACGAACAAAATCGAGGGACAGCATACCGAGCCGTTGCTGATCGAGCAGGCCTTGCAGCGCGACTTCTCAAGCAAGCCGGACGAAGCGCGCCGCCAGCGCATCGCGATTGCGCATATCGAAACGGAGCGCTGGAGCGAGGCGGCATGGCCGTCGTTCGATTCCGAGGTGCACTTCGGTGCGCCGGTCGTGCGGGACATTCATCGACATCTGCACGAACAACTGCGCCCCGACGATCTGCGGCAAGAGGACGACGACGGCAAGCTTGCCAACGTGCTTGCCGGTGAATGGCGTGCGCAGGGTGTCCAGGTTGGGCGCCATGTCCCGCCCGATCCCGCCGCGATTCCCGCGTTCATGGACGCCTGGCAGACGGGCTATCGCCACGCGCGGGCCGGAGAGACGGCGGTGATCGCACTGGCCGCCGCACATCACCGGCTTGCATGGATTCATCCATTTCTCGATGGCAACGGGCGAGTGGCGCGACTCCATACCCATATCGGACTTGCCGCGCTCGGGTTGACGCACGGACTGTGGTCGCCCATGCGCGGGTTTGCCCGCTCGCAGCCGCGGTATTACGCCTCGCTTGCCGAAGCCGATCAGCCCCGCAAGGGCGATCTCGACGGGCGAGGCAACCTGACGGAAGCCGGCCTCGTGAGCTTTATTGAGTACTTTCTCGAAGTCTGTCTCGATCAGATCGGCTTTATGCAAGGCATGCTCGACCTGAGCGCATTCGAAAGCCGGCTGGCGCAAATGCTGGCGGCACTCGCCCAGACGCCGGAGACGCGGTATCTGCGCGCAGAGGCGGCGTTGCCCCTCGCCATGCTCGGCACCGTCGAATCCATGGATCGCGCGCGCTTCAAGGCGATGACCGGACTCGCGGCACGCACCGCAGACCGCTTGCTCGCGGACCTCTTCAAGATCGGGATTCTCGGCTCTCCGAGTCCGCGCGGCCCCATCGAACTGGCTTTGCCGATTGCGCTCTTTCGTTGGCTCTTTCCCCGGTTATGGCCGGAGGCGGAATCTGCGGGAACCTGATCGACAAGTCAGGCCGCGAACGCAAAAACACCCCACGACCTGAAAGGTTCGTGGGGTGTTTTTTTACACCGGAAAACCCGGTGCGCGACCCTTACTGCGGTGCCTTGCCGATGCCGGCCGCAGCCAGCTGCGTTTCGACGAACGTCGCGAACTGCCCGTGCAGCGCCGTGCTCGGGTGCACGAGATCCGCGAACATATAGGTCGTGGGTGCATTCGCCGCCTTCAGCGTTTGCGGCGAGCAGAACAGCGAGCTGCCGAAGCTCTGGCCGTACGCCTGCGCGTAGGCGTTGAGGGTGGCCTGCGGCGTCGTGGCCGGGTCCAGCCCCAAGGTCGCCTTCGGATTGGCCAGCGCGTAGTTGGTGGCGTCGGTTTCCATCTGCGTGAGGTTGCAGGCGGTGTCCGTGTTCGTCACCGTGAAGCCGAGGCTCGCCGCGTTCTGCACCGTCTGGTCGAGCCAGGAGAACACGTCGACCGGCACGACCTTCTTGGCCGCCAGCGAGGGCTGCAAGCCTTCGAGCAGCGCGAGGTTGTACATGGCCGAGACCAGCGTGAGCGCCTGGTCGGGCGCGTTCGCAGCGCCGGGTGTCGCGCCCGCGCTCTTGTCGGCGGCCTGCGCCGCCGGCGTCTTGCCGATATCGGGCACCGTGACGACCGCGACCTTGGCCGTGCCGGCGATCTGCGTGTTCACGAGGTTGGCCAGCGTGCCGGCGGCGGTGATGATCGGCAAGACCGACGCGAAGTCGGTGGCCGCATTGGCATCCGTCGTGACGATCTGAAGCGCGATGGCGGCGGGCACGAGCGCCTGCGCCTGTGCGGCTGTGAAGCCCTTCGCAACCAGGGTCTGAGCCGTGGCTTGCTGGGTTGCAGGGTCGCTCGCGAGCGCCGTGAAATTGGCTTTGGCGAGCGCCGTGGCGAACGCCGCCAGGCCCGCGCCGCTATTGCTCAGGAGCGCCAGGATTTCGTTCGCGCCGCCTTCCACGAGCACGAGCTGGTTCGCATTGAAGCTGCCGTGCTGCGCGATGTACTGGCTCAACTGCCACGTAATAGGTTGCTGGCTCGCGGCCGGAATCACGGCGCTCGTATTGGCCACGCCGCCCGTGGAGACCATCGCGCCGCCCTGCGCGTAGTCGAAGCCGCCGGTTGCCGTGAGCGGCAGACCGAAACCGCCTTCAAAGGCCGGCGTAAGCGTATTGCCGAAGTACTCGGACACCTTTTGCGCCCACACTTCGCCCGGGTTGGTCGTGAAGCGGCCGCCACCGAAGCCCGGCAGAATCTGCTCCGAATACGTGCCCGCGTCGGTGAGGCTCGTGCCGAACGCCACCACCTGCAAATTCACGCCCGACGGCGGCGGCGTGCTGGCGTTGTTGTTCCCGCTGCCGCCGCCGCCGCACGCGGCGAGCAGCGCGAAAGCCGCGCTCGCGACTGCGATCTGGGAGGCGCGCAACAGCGTACGGTGTCTCGGTCCTTGATGCTTCATGTTCACTTCATCTCCTCTGTGTGTGGCCTGTGATGCCTTGCCTTGATGCTCTGCTACGGGTACTCGTGCCGCGAACTGCTGTTCTTTTATCGGTGCCGTTTCCGATGCTGCTCGTCGGCCACGCGTGATCTCCCCCGCATGCAACGCGGCCCCCGGGCCGGGGCCACGGCCGACAGACTACGCAATCTCTCAGGGATTGCGCGACCCGAACTCACCCTCGGTGTTGTTTTCCGGCACGCTGTGCGCCGTGCCCGCCATGGCGGGTGCGAAGCGCAATGCGTCGTGGCGCTCGCACCAGTCCGGCGGCGCGAAGAGCGCGGCGAGCCGCGAGCGCCAGTCGGGCATGCGCGCGAAGTCCCGCGCCATGGCGAACCATTCGTGAAACGTCGCCTCGAGCGGATTGCACGAGCCGAGCGGCTTGACGATGCCGTAATCGGGCTGCTCGCGCGCATCTTCTGCGACGTAGCTGCCGAACAGGTGGTCCCAGATCGCGAGCACGCCCGCGTAGTTGCGATCGATGTAGCGCGCGTTGCGTGCGTGATGGACGCGATGCATCGACGGCGTGTTGAGCACGTAGTCGAGCCAGCCTGGCTTCTTGCCGATGGCCTGGGTATGCACGAAGAACTGGAACGCGAGATTGACGAGCACGATCGAGACGATCTGCGTGGGCGTGAAGCCCAGCATGGCGAGTGGAATCCAGAACATCCACATGCCCGCGACGGGATACATGAGGCTCTGGCGAAACGCCGTGGAGAAGTTCAGGCGCTCCGACGAATGATGAACGACATGCGCGGCCCAGAGCCAGCGCACGCGGTGGCTCGCGCGATGAAAGACGTAGTAGAGCAGGTCTTGCGCGACGAAAAGCGCGAGCCATGCGGCCCATCCCGGTTGCCACGAGGTGAGCCGAAAGTGCTGGTAGACGTATGCATAGACGGGCACGGCGACGAGCCACGCGAGCTTGTCGGCGCCCTGGTGCATGAGCGCGAGCGTGGTGTTGCACAGCGTATCGGGCCACGCGTAGCGTGCGTTATCGGGAGCGCTGTTTGCTGTGATGTGTCCGCGCGTGCGGGACAGATGCCACGCCTCCCAGCCGATGCAGGCGAGAAACACGGGAGCGAGGGCGAGCAACAGCCATTGCGCGTCGAACTGCACGAACGTCGTCCTCCTTGTCCCGTGGGCGGCGCTGGCGGGCAGCACGCCGATTGTTGTCTCGTTGTTTCGTCTCGTATTGGCCGCGTGGGTGCGCGGATTCATTGCGCGCGGCTCGAAGGCCATGCGCGTATGACAGATTTATTTGACGCGTTTGTAGCCTGTGCCCGCCAGAGTACACGCCTCGCACGCAAGTCGGGCGCGGCTTTGCTAGAGGAAAACTTCGAGCCCGCCGCGTGGCGGCGGGCTTCCGGGCGGGCGGATCAGCGCGTGCTCAATGCGCGCCGCGCCGCTTCACGACGGCCTTGTGCGGGGTCTTTTCGGCCTTCGTAGCTTTCGCAACCTTCGCTGCACGTTTCGGATGCGGCTCGACATACACCGGCTTTTCTTCGGGCATGCCCTTGTAGACCCACTCAAGCAGCGCGTCGTGCGCGGCGCGCGCGGCTTCGGCGCGCGGATCATTGATGAGGCTCACCACGATCCAGCTTTCGCCGTTTTCCGCCGCCACGTAGCCGGCGATGGCGCGCACGTCGCGCAGCGTGCCGGTCTTGATGTGCGCGTTGCCGCCCACGCCCGCGTTGGTGAGTCGGTTGCGCATCGTGCCGTCCACGCCGGCCACCGGCAGCGAGTCGATGAACACCTGCGCGACCGGGCTTGCGTTCGCGTTTTGCAGCAGATTCGCGAGCGAGAGCGCGCTGATGTGCTCTTCGCGCGAGAGACCGCAGCCGTTGTCGAGCACGAGTTCGGGCATGTTCAGGCCGCTGCGGCGCAGGAACGTGGTGACGGCCGTGGCGGCCTTCGCCGTGGTCGCGGGCGGCTTGCCTTCGACGGCGCCGAGCGTGAGGAACAGATTGCGCGCCATCACGTTGTTGCTGAACTTGTTGATGTCGTGCACGACGTCCGAGAGCGGCGGGCTCTGATGGACGGCAAGCAGGCGCGCGCGCGGCGGCACGACGCCTTCGCGCACCGCGCCGCCGGGCGTCGCGAAGAGGCTGCCGCCCGTTTGCTGCCACAGGGCGAGAAAGCCGTCGGCGAAGAAGGTGCTGTGGTCCACGGGCGCGGCCATGTTCAGCGTGCGATCGCCGCAGCGCATGGCGTAGCTGCCCGCGAAGCTCGCGGTCACGAGGCCGTTGCCGGTCGGCGTGACTTGCGGGCTTGGCAGCATGCCGCCGCATGCGCCGGCGCGCTCGCGGATCTGGTTGTCGATCTGCCATTGCGCAACGGGCGGCACCACGTCGATCGACACGCCTTCGCGCGAGGGCGAGAACGTGAACGAGACCGACTTGTACGCGTACATCAGCGGATCGGGGCCGACGTTGTAGGGCGCGCTGTCGTCGCCGTCGAACGAGGGCAGGTCGCGCGTGGACGCATCGAACTCGCTCTTGTCGAGCACGAGCGCGCCGTCGATGCGCGCGATGCCCGCCGCGCGAATCTTCTGCACGAGATCGATCAGTTCCTCAGGCACGAGCTTCGGGTCGCCCGTGCCCTTGATATAGAGATTGCCGTGCAGCGTGCCGCTCGCATCGACTTCGCCATCGGTATAGGCGCTCGTCTTCCATCGATAGTCGGGGCCGAGCATCGCGAGGCCGCTCCACGTTGTGACGAGCTTCATCGTCGAGGCGGGCATCATCGGCTGGCCGGCGTTGACCGCGACGCTCGGCTGGCGGTCGCCCACTTTTTCGATCACCACGCTGACCGACGAAAGCGGCACGTGTGCACGCTCGAGACCGGCCATCACGGTGGGCGGCAGCACCGTCGTCACGTTGACCGTGGGTATGCGCGCGCCTTCGGGCTGTGCGTACGCCGCCGGCGCGGCCACGAAGCTCGCGGCGAGCGCGGCGCAGGCGAGTGCGAGGGTCAGGGCGCGGCCGGGCGAAGTGGGGGCGCGATGAGCGGCGACGACGTGAGCGCGGTCGGCGCGCGCGGCGGGCAGTCTGGACAGGGAGCGTAGGCGAGACAGCGAAGCGGGCAGCATGAAAAGCGTTCGGGCGAGTGCAGGATGGGAGCGCAGCCCGTGCTCGGCACGGGCTGCGCTCGACATTGGGGGCCGGGCGCGGCGCACGGGCGGGACACTCGCCGGGGCTGCGCGCGGACGCGTAAATTCAGGCGGCGCGTCTCGCGCGCGATGCGCTCGCCGTGCACGTGGCGCGCTTGCATCGCGGCGTTGCGCGCCGCAAAAGCGCACATTGTAAAGACCTCGCGCGGCGCGCGCGCATCGTGTGCGAGAAAACCGTGAGAAAGCGGTGAGAAAACGGTGAGCAGAGATTGCGCCGGCTTGCGGCGGGTTGTGCCGGTTGCCTCGGATGTGGGGCGCGCGTCGCGACCGGCCGTGCACCCCCTGCGGCGCGGCGCCCCTGTTCAGGCGCTAGAATGCACGCATCGCACTATTTCACGCAGTGCGGCGCGATGTCGCCGCCCAACATTACGATGCGCATACTGCTAGTCGAAGATGACCGCATGATCGCCGAAGGCGTGCGCAAGGCGCTGCGCGGCGAAGGCTTTGCGGTCGACTGGGTCGAGGACGGCGACGCCGCCCTCTCTGCCGCGAGCGCCGATTCCTACGATCTCATGCTGCTCGATCTCGGTTTGCCGCGGCGCGACGGCCTTGATGTGCTGCGCACGCTGCGCGCGCGCGGCGCGGCTTTGCCCGTGCTGATCCTCACCGCGCGCGACGCGGTGGCCGATCGCGTGAAAGGGCTCGACGCCGGCGCCGACGACTATCTCATCAAGCCCTTCGATCTCGACGAACTGGGCGCCCGCATGCGCGCGCTGATCCGCCGCCAGTCGGGCCGCAGCGACTCGACCATCCGGCACGGCTCGATCACGCTCGATCCCGCCTCGCACCAGGTCACGCAGGACGGCTCGCCCGTCGCGCTTTCGGCGCGCGAATTCGCCCTGCTCGAAGCGCTGCTCGCGCGGCCGGGCGCGGTGCTCTCGAAAACCCAGCTCGAAGAGAAGATGTACGGCTGGGGCGAGGAGATCGGCAGCAATACCGTCGAGGTCTATATTCACGCGCTGCGCAAGAAGCTCGGCGCCGACCTGATCCGCAACGTGCGCGGCCTCGGCTACATGATCGCCAAAGACGCATGACGCGCCCAGGAGAGTCCCGCAGCCGATGAGTTCAATCCGACGACAACTGCTGTTCTGGCTGCTCGCGATCGTGGTCGCGGGGGTGGGGCTGGCGGGCTGGCTGATCTATCGCCAGGCGCTCGCCGAAGCCAACGAGCTGTTCGACTACCAGTTGCAGGAAATCGCCGAGGCATTGCCCTCCGAGCCGTTCAACGAGATCCTCAGTTCGCGCGACACCGGCGACGAAGGCATCGTGCTGCAAATCTGGAATCGCAACGGCGTGCTCATGTACTACTCGCATCCGCGTGCGCCGCTCGCGCCGCGCGCGGAGCTCGGCTTTTCCACGGAGCGCACCGAGCGCGGTGACTGGCGCGTGTATGGCGCGATCGTCGGCGACAACGTCGTGCAGCTCGCGCAGCCCGTTTCCGTGCGCAACCGGCTTGCCGCCAATGTCGCGTTGCGCACGCTCTGGCCGCTCATCGTGCTGCTGCCGTTTCTCGGGCTGGCCGTGTGGATGGTGGTGGGGCGCGGGCTCAAGCCGCTCTCGCGCGTGGCGCGCGCGCTCGACACGCGCCATCCCGAAGCGCTCGATCCGTTGCCCGAGGAACGCTTGCCGCGCGAGGTCACGCCGCTCGTGCATGCGTTGAACGCGCTGCTCGAACGGCTCGCGCAGGCGCTCGACACGCAAAAAGCCTTCGTTGCCGACGCCGCGCACGAACTGCGCACGCCGCTCGCGGCCGTGCAGATCCAGGCGCAACTCGTTGCGCGCGCAAGGGATGACGAAACGCGCCGCGAAGCGCTCGACGATCTGCAAGCGGGCGTCACGCGCGCCACGCGTCTGGCCGAGCAACTGCTCGCGCTCGCGCGCTCGGAGCCCGACGGTCACGCGCGCGAGCAAACCGTCGACTTGCACGCACTGCTCGATGATTGCGTGCTCAACTATGCGCCGCTCGCCCAGCAGCGCGGCGTCGATCTCGGCATCGAGGAAAGCACGGCGGCGAGCGTGCACGGCGACGCCGACGCGTTGCGCGTGATGTTCAACAACCTGCTCGACAACGCAACGAAATACACGCCCGCGGGCGGCCGTGTGGACGTGAGCCTCGTGGTCGAGGACGGCCACCCGCGCGTGCGCATCGCGGACAGCGGGCCGGGCATCCCGAAGGACGAGCGCGCGCGGGTGTTCGATCGCTTTTATCGCGTGGGCGCGGGCGTGAATCGCGCGCGCACCGATATCGCGGGCACGGGGCTCGGACTTGCGATCGTGCGGCGCATTGCGGATCAGCACGACGCGACCATCACGCTCGGCGATTCGCCCGCCGGCGGCCTGCTCGTGGACCTGCGCTTCTGACGCAGGTGCGCGAGCAAGCATCTGAAAAATTCCTGCAAACGCCCGCCGGGCGGGCGTTTGCGCGATTTGTGCGATTTACGCGCAATTAAGATTCCTTTAAGCGACACGGCTTACTCTTCGGTACGTCGTGATGAGTATCCCGCGCAAGGAGTCCGCAATGAATACAAAAGTTCTTTCCCGCAGTGCCGTGGCAGCCGCCGTGGTCGTCGCATTGTCGGCGGGCTACGTAGCCGGGCACCGCGACGTGCCGCCCCCGCAGGTGATCACGCAGGCGCAAGCCGCGATGATGCCCGCCGAAGCCGCGGCCAAAACCGGCATTCCCGACTTCTCGGGTCTCGTTGAAACCTACGGGCCCGCCGTGGTCAACATCAGCGCCAAGCACGTTGTGAAGCAAACGGCGATGCGCAGCGGCGGCAGCGGTCCGCAGCAACTGCCGATCGACCCGAGCGATCCGTTCTACCAGTTCTTCAAGCACTTCTACGGCGGCGCACCCGGCATGGGCGGCGACGGCGGCAGCGGCGGCGGGATGCAGCCCGACACGCCCAGCGCGAGCCTGGGCTCGGGCTTCATCATCAGCGCGGACGGCTACATTCTCACGAACGCACACGTCGTGGACGGCGCCAATGTCGTGACGGTGAAGCTCACCGACAAGCGCGAATTCAAGGCGAAGGTCGTGGGCGCGGACAAGCAGTCCGACGTTGCGGTGCTCAAGATCGACGCGAAGGATCTGCCGACCGTGAAGATCGGCGACCCGCGCCAGAGCAAGGTGGGCCAGTGGGTGGTCGCGATCGGCTCGCCGTACGGCTTCGACAACACGGTGACCTCGGGCATCATCAGCGCGAAGTCGCGCTCGCTGCCTGACGAAAACTACACGCCGTTCATCCAGACCGACGTGCCGGTCAACCCCGGCAATTCGGGCGGTCCGCTCTTTAATTTGCAGGGCGAAGTCATCGGCATCAACTCGATGATCTATTCGCAGACGGGCGGCTTCCAGGGCCTTTCGTTCGCAATCCCGATCAATGAGGCGATCAAGGTCAAGGACGATCTCGTCAAGACCGGCCACGTGAGCCGCGGACGCCTGGGCGTCGCGGTGCAGTCGATGAACCAGACGCTCGCCAACTCGTTCGGCATGGACAAGCCGCACGGTGCGCTGGTGAGTTCGGTGGACGCGAGCGGGCCGGCAGCGAAGGCGGGCCTGAAGGCCGGCGACGTGATCCTTTCGGTGAACGGCGAGGCCGTGGACGACTCGTCCGATCTGCCTTCGCTCATCGCGGGCATGAAGCCGGGCACGAAGGCGGACATCCAGGTGTGGCGCGACAAGGGCACCAAGAGCCTCACGGCGACCATCGGCGCGCTCGGCGACGCGAAGGTGGCCTCGAACGAAGCGCCGCAATCGCAGATGCAAGGGCGTCTCGGCGTGGCGGTGCGTCCGCTCACGCCCGAAGAAAAGAGCAACGACTCGCTCGACCACGGCTTGCTCGTCGAGCAGGCGGGCGGGGCGGCCGCGAACGCGGGCGTGCAACCCGGCGACGTGATCCTCGCCGTGAACGGCCGCGCGGTGGCCAACGCCGATCAGCTCAAACAGATGATCTCGAAGGCTGGCAACAGCATCGCGCTCCTGATCCAGCGAGACGACGCACAGATTTTCGTGCCCGTCGATCTCGGCTGATCCCTGCTGCCGCGGGTCCGGCTCCGTGCGCCGGACTCGCGGCCAGAGCATGTTGTTTCTCCTGTTGTCCTGATGCCTCTCTTGCTGCCGCCGTTGGCCTCGCGCCCGGCGGCAGCGGCGTTTCGGGGCCGTGCCGGCCCGTGCGGCCGCTTTCGGGCACGCAAACGCCGTCCCGCTTCCCGATCGCCTGTCCCCCTTGCATGCCGATGCTTCATCGGAGGAATCAGGCATGCGCCTTGCGGACCCGTAGCGTCGGAGTCAACCTGCAAGGAGCGATTGATGAAGAGGTTCCATAACTCGCGCCCCATCCCTTCCGCCGCCTGGGCGACGATATTCGCGGCCGCGCTGGCGCTCGGCTACGCGGGCGGCGCGGCGGCGCAGCAAGCCAATGCGTCGGGCGTCGTCGGCGGCTCGACTACCGACGACACGAGCGCCGGTAACACCAACGGCGGCGGCATGCCGCAAGTCCAGCAGCAGGGCGACGTGTCGTTCGTCTCGGGCGGCGTGGGCCTCGACGAGTCGAAGGCGCTATTGGGCGCGCGGCACGACTGGCCGCTTTCGCTGCGTTTCACCCAGCGCAGCGGCGAGTACGTGGCCGACGTGCGTGTGCAGATCACCGACTCGCATGGCGCGAGCGTGCTGGACACGACCTCGCGCGGACCTTACATGCTCGTCAAGGTGCGCCCGGGCCGCTACAACGTGCACGTGAGCCATGCGGGCGTGGACAAGACCAGCGCCGTGACGGTGGGCTCGAACGGCAGCGCGCGCGCGTCGTTCATCTGGTAGGCCGCGCCGGAGAACCGGTGAGCATGAGCGCGCCGCCGCACACGCGGCCCGTATAAGATCCGCGCAAGGCGGCGGAGTTTGGCCGATAATGAAGCCGAAGGGGAGGCTGCGATCGCCACGTCGGCCGCGATCGATCGTGATCGCTGTCGTCGACAAGCGGCCACCCCACGCAAATTGCACGGGACGCGCGCCTTGCGGCTGCGCGCCACGCGAACCGGCGCGGCGTGCCGCCGCCCGGCCTGGGCAGGGCGTCACAGGCGCTGCCCACCACCAGGGAGCCGAACATGGCGGTCGAACCGGATGCGACGCACCGCATCGACATCGTCGCGAACCGTCACCGTGTGCGCGTGATCCACGGCGGCATCACCATTGCCGACACGCTGGCCGCGCTCACCCTCTGCGAGACCGGGTACCCCGACGTCCTGTATTTCCCGCGCGCCGACGTGAACATGGCGCGGCTCGAGCGCGCCGGGCGCACCTCGCATTGCCCGCACAAGGGCGAGGCGACGTACTTCCATTTGCGTACTGAAGACGGGCGTATCGAAGAGGCGGCCTGGAGTTACGAGGCGCCGCTCGAAGGCGTGCACGGCATCAAGGGCTATCTGGCTTTCTACGCGACCCGCGTGGACCGGATCGATCAGACCTCCTGAATTCACCCGATAGAGTGCAAACGGGGAGCCGCTATGGAACTGAACGATGCGCTGAGAATTCCGCTCGAACCGTCCGCTGTCTGGACGGCGTTGCAGGACGTGACGCTCGTGCGCGCGAGCATGGAGCATTGCGAGTCGTTCCGGCGCCTCGGCCCCGGCGAGTACGCAATCACGCTCACGGTGCCGCTCGGGCCGCTGCGCGCGCGCTACGAAGTGCGTGCTCACATCGCGAGTGACGCCGCCCAGGTGCCGCTCACGCCGCGCCGCGTCTTGAGCTTTCGCGCGCGAGCGGACGGCATTGGCTCGCTGCGCGGGCAGATCGACGTGGCGTTGCGCCAGGAAGAGCGCGGCGGCATGGCGAAGGAGGACGACGGCGCGGATAAGGGCGTGGGCGGGGTGAGCACGCGCATCGATTACTCGGTGTGGGCCACGCTCACCGGGCCGCTCTCCGAGTTGCCCTCGCGCCAGATCGAGAACGCGCTGCACGAACTGGCCGACGACTTCTTCACGGAGTTTTGCGCCGTGGTTGCCGTCAAGCACGGGCAGGCCCCGAACCGCGTGGCGGGTGAGCACCCGCGCCGCCAGCATGTGTTCCTGCGGCCGATCAACCTCGCAGGCCTCGCGCGCCGCGCGCATATCCTGCCGCAGCACGGGGGCGGCACGCTCTCGGGCCGCGCGGCCAGCACGCTGCACCATGAGCCGGCGCCGCACGCCATGCCGCACTGGGCATGGGCCGCGATGATTTTCTTCGTCGCACTGCTGTTGTACGCCGCGCGCTGGTTCACGGCGAACTGAGCGAGGGCGGGCAGCACACGCGCCCGCCGCCGGTTTTCCTCACGATCCCCGGAATTCCCGCCGCCACGCCGACGGCGAAGTCCTGAACGCCTCCACGAAATGCTGCCGCAGCGACGCCGCCGAGCCGAAGCCGGCGCGCTGGGCAATCGCGTCGATCGGCTGATCGCTGCTCTCCAGCAATTGCTGCGCGCGGGCGAGGCGCTCGCCCAGCAGCCAGGCGCTCACGGTCGACCCCGTCGTGAGGCGGAACTGACGCGTGAAGGTGCGCCGGCTCATGAGCGCGCGCCCGGCGAGCGAATCGAGCGTATGCGGCGCGTCGAGATGCGCCCGGATCCAGTCGAGCAGGCCCGAGAGCCGGTCGCCGCGCCCCGGCCCGGCGAGCGGCTGCTTCACGAACTGCGCCTGGTTGCCCTGGCGATGCGGCGGCACGACGAGCCGGCGCGCCACGTAGTTCGCGGCGTTCGAACCGCACAGGCGGCGCATGAGATGCAGGCAGCAGTCGAGCCCCGCCGCCGTGCCGGCCGAGGTGAGCAGGTCGTCGTCGTCGATATAGAGCACGTCCGGATCGAAGCGCACGGCCGGGAAGCGCTGCGCGAAATCGTCGGCGGCGGCCCAGTGCGTGGTGGCCGGACGGCCGTCGAGCAGGCCCGCGTGCGCGAGCACATAAGCGCCGAGGCACAGCCCCACGAGAATCGCGCCGCTTGCATGCGCTTGCCGCAGCGCCTCGCAAAGCGCGACGGGTGGCGCTTCGTGCATGTCGCGCCAGCTCGGCACGACGACCACGTCGGCGCCGCGCAGTCCTTCGAGGCCATGCGGCGCGCCGATCGTGAAGCCCGCCGTGGTGGCGAGCGCGCCGTCCTGGGCGGCGCACACGACGAGCTCGAACGGTGGCACGCCGCCTTCGCCGCGGTCCTCGCCGAATACGACGCAGGGTACGGAAAGATGGAACGGGCTCATGCGGTCGAAGGCGATCACGGCCACGCGCAGCGGCGCGGCGGTTGCCGCCGGGGCTGGGCGCGTATCGGGCGCGGCGGCGCGCGACTTGAGCGGTGAGCGGGCGCAAGCGGTCATGACGGTTCTCGCAGACGGGAAGGGTCGTGCGCCGTTCCCGGAATGAATGGCCCGATTCTAGCGAAAGTTGTCGTTCGGGCCACTGTCATGCGCGCGGGCGGCGCGCCACAATCCCGCCATCGACCCGCCGCTGTACGGCGTACCGGCCCGTCGAACGTTTCCAACCCGAGAACCCAAACCAGGAGGCATTGCCATGTCCGCGAATCCGCGCCGCGCGCTCGTCGTCATCGACGTGCAGAACGAATATGTCAGCGGCGATCTGCCGATCGAATTTCCCCCCGTCGAAACCTCGCTCGCCAATATCGGCCGCGCCATGGACGCCGCGCGCGCGGCGGGCGTGCCGGTCGTGGTCGTGCAGAACTTCGCGCCGGCGGACTCGCCGCTGTTCGCGCGCGGCAGCGTGGGCGCCGAATTGCATCCGGTGGTCGCCTCGCGCGAGCACGATCACTACGTGGAGAAGTCGCTGCCGAGCGCCTTCGCGGGCAACGATCTCAAGGCGTGGCTCGCGCAGCGCGGCATCGACACGATCGCGGTGGCGGGCTACATGACGCACAACTGCGACGCCTCGACGGTGTTCGAGGCGACTCATGCGGGTCTGGCGGTGGAGTTTCTCGCTGACGCGACGGGCGCGGTGCCGTACGCCAACGAGGCGGGTTCGGCGAGCGCGGAGGAGATCCACCGCGCGTTCAGCGTGGTGATGCACACGCGTTTCGCGGCGGTGGTGAGCACCGACGCGTGGCTCGCCGCCGTGCAGGCGGGCGCGCCGCTCGCTCGCGACAATATCTACGCATCGAATCAGCGAGCCCGCGCGAGCCGCGTGCCGGCCTGATCGCGCCGGGCGGGCGCGACGCGCTCAGGCGTCTTTCTGCTCGCCCGCGCCGGTGCGCAGCGACGGGCTGTAGCGCAGCGCGTCGAGCATCGCCTCGACATGGCGCTCGGCGTTGCTGGCCACGTCGAAGACATCGGGCAGGATCGCCATGTCGCGCAGCGCGCCGCTGATGAACGAATGGAGCACGCGCGAGGCGCGCGTGGCGTCGAGGTCGGCGGGTAGCTGGCCTTTCGACATCGCATTGCGCAAACCCTGCTCGATGCTCGCGAGGCCCTCGCACATGTTCGTCTGATGGCGCGCCATCACCGGCCCCATCTCCTCGACGAACTCACACTTCAGAAACAGGATCTCGAACACGCGGCGGCGGCGCTCGTCGGTCGCCGTGTTGCGCAGGCAGAGCACGCAGAGGTCGCGCATGCGCGCGAGCGGGTCGGGCTCGCCCGGGTCCGTCGACGCCACTTTCAGCTCGTCGAGCGGCAGCACCACGCGGTCGAACATCGCCGTGAACAGGTCGCCCTTGTTTTCGAAATGCCAATAGATTGCGCCGCGCGTGACGCCCGCGGCCTGGGCGATATCCGCCAGCGAAGTGCGCGACACGCCCTTCTCGTAAAAGACGTGTTCGGCGGCGTCGAGGATCCGGTTGCGCGTCTCCAGCGCTTCCTCTTTCGTACGGCGTGCCATGTTGAAATAAATAGTTGCTGCGAGTTAATGGGCTGGAATTATTTTTTGGGGCGCGAACGGTAATGTATTGATTTGTAATATTGAAATGACGCGTAAATCACTCCAGAAGTACCCCTCAACGGTTACGTAACGTCCTTTTACATTCGTTCGCGAATGTATCTATAATAGCACCCCACCACCTGGGTGCCTCAAGTGGTGATGTCCGGTTAATATCCGTCACTGGCCAAGTGGTCGTAGAAACCCCTATGCGCGACGCCTTCGCGGTGGCGCGCAGCAGTATCGCCCGGACGGATGGGCTGACCGGAATCGCGCCTATCTAAGAGAAGTACCGGGCTGGTCCGTCAGGTATTTGCCAGATGCTGGCGTGCGTGGTCGTCCTCCTCGTTGCAGGACGCCGCACGCTTTTATTGTCAGTTATAGACAGAGGTCGCTCCATGCGCGTCGAACGGGTTCCATTCCGCCTAATCAGTGTCGCGACGGCTGCCATCGTGCTTGCAGCCTGCGGGCAAAAGCAGTCGGCGCCGCCGCCGCAAACTCCCGAAGTGGGTATCGTCACCGTCCAGCCGACCGCCGTGCCGGTCGTCTCCGAGCTTCCTGGCCGTACCAGTGCCTTCCTCGTCGCGCAGGTGCGCGCACGGGTGGACGGCATCGTGCTGCGCCGCGAGTTCACTGAAGGCGCGGTCGTGAAGGCCGGCCAGCGGCTCTACAAGATCGATCCGGCGCCCTATATCGCCGCGCTCAACAACGCCAAGGCCACGCTCGCCAAGGCGCAGGCCAACCTCGTCACGCAGAACGCGCTGGTTGCGCGCTACAAGGTGCTGGTGCAGGCCAACGCGGTGAGCAAGCAGGACTACGACAACGCGGTCGCGGCGCAGGGCCAGGCGGCGGCTGACGTCGCCGCGGGCAAGGCCGCCGTGGACACCGCGCAGATCAACCTGGGCTACACCGACGTCGTTTCGCCGGTCACGGGCCAGGTGGGTATCTCGCAGGTGACGCCGGGCGCCTACGTCCAGGCGAGCGCGGCCACGCTCATGTCCACGGTCCAGCAGTTCGACCCGATGTACGTCGACGTCACGCAGTCGAGCCTCGAAGGCCTGAAGCTGCGCCGCGACATCCAGGAAGGGCGCCTGAAGACGACCGGCCCGAACGCCGCGAAGGTGTCGCTGGTCCTCGAAGACGGCCGCGTCTATTCGGAAAAGGGCAAGCTCCAGTTCACCGACATCACGGTCGACCAGACCACGGGCTCGGTCACGATTCGCGCGCTCTTCCCGAACGCCGACCGCGTGCTGCTGCCGGGCATGTTCGTGCGCGCGCGCATCGAGGAAGGCATCAACAACAACGCGTTCCTCGTGCCGCAGATTGGCGTGCTGCATGACCAGAAGGGGCAAGCGACCGTGTACCTCGTGGGCCAGGACGACAAGGTCAAGATCCAGCCGATCACCACGTCGGGCACGCAAGGCCAGGACTGGGTCGTCCAGGCCGGCCTGAACGCGGGCGACCGCGTGGTCGTGCAGGGTACCGACAAGGTCAAGCCGGGTGCGCAGGTGAAGCCTGTGCCCGCGCAACTGCCGCCGCCGCCGGCGCCCGGCGCGCCTTCGGCCGACATGGCGACGGCTTCGGGCAATGCGAACGGCGCGAGCGCGGCATCGGCGGCCTCGGGCGCGAATGGTGCAAGTGGCGCAAACAGCGCCTCGGCCGCGCCTGCCGCCTCCGCAGCGCAATAACCGGGAGCCTGCTTCATGGCAAAGTTCTTTATTGATCGCCCTATCTTTGCATGGGTGATCGCCATCATCCTGATGCTGGCGGGTGTGGCGTCGGTGTTCACGCTGCCGGTCGCGCAGTATCCGACCATCGCGCCGCCGTCCATCCAGATCAGCGCCAACTATCCGGGCGCGTCGGCCAAGACGGTGGAAAACACGGTCACCCAGGTGATCGAGCAGCAGATGAGCGGTCTCGACCATCTGCTGTACATCTCGTCGACGTCCGATGACTCGGGCACGGCCACCATTACGCTGACCTTCGCCGCGGGCACCAACCCGGACATCGCGCAGGTGCAGGTGCAGAACAAGCTGCAACTCGCCACGCCGATCCTGCCGCAGGTGGTGCAGCAGCTCGGTATCAGCGTGACGAAGTCGAGCAGCAGCTTCTTGCTGGTGCTCGCGTTCGTGTCCGAAGACGGCAGCATGACCAAGTACGACCTCGCGAACTACGTGGCGTCGAACGTGAAGGACCCGGTCAGCCGTATCGACGGCGTGGGTACGGTCACGCTGTTCGGCTCGCAGTACGCGATGCGCGTGTGGCTCGATCCCAACAAGCTCACGAACTTCCAGCTCACGCCAACCGACGTCACAGCGGCGATCACCGCGCAGAACGTGCAGATCGCGGGCGGCCAGCTTGGCGGCACGCCATCGGTGGCGGGGCAGTCGTTCCAGGCGACCATCACGGAATCGACGCTGCTTCAGACGCCTGAGCAGTTCGGCAACATTCTGCTGAAGGTCAACCAGGACGGCTCGCAGGTGCGTCTGAAGGACGTGGCGCGCATTGGTCTTGGCGGCGAAAACTACAACTTCGACACGAAGTACAACGGTTCGCCGACGGCCGGCCTCGGTATCCAGCTCGCCACGGGCGCCAACGCGCTGCAAACGGCGAAGCTGGTGCGCCAGAAGATCGACGACCTCTCGAAGTACTTCCCGCACGGTCTCGTCGTGAAGTACCCGTACGACACGACGCCGTTCGTGCGCCTGTCGATCGAGGAAGTGATCAAGACGCTGCTGGAAGGCATCGTGCTGGTGTTCCTCGTGATGTACCTGTTCCTGCAAAACCTGCGCGCGACGTTGATTCCGACGATCGCGGTGCCGGTGGTGCTGCTGGGCACGTTCGCGATCATGGCGATGGTGGGCTTCTCCATCAACACGCTCTCCATGTTCGGCCTCGTGCTCGCCATCGGCCTGCTGGTGGACGACGCGATCGTGGTCGTGGAGAACGTCGAGCGGGTGATGGTGGAGGAGGGTTTAGGACCGAAGGAAGCCACCCGCAAGGCGATGGGCCAGATCACCGGCGCGCTGGTGGGCGTGGCGCTCGTGCTCTCCGCGGTGTTCGTGCCGGTGGCGTTCTCGGGCGGCTCGGTCGGCGCCATCTACCGGCAGTTCTCGCTCACGATCGTGGCGGCGATGGTGCTGTCCGTGCTCGTCGCGCTGATTCTCACGCCGGCGCTGTGCGCAACCATCCTCAAGCCGATTCCGAAGGGCCATCACGAAGAGAAGAAGGGCTTCTTCGGCTGGTTCAACCGCACGTTCGAGAAGAGCCGCGACAAGTATCACAGCGGCGTCTACCACGTGATCAAGCGCTCGGGCCGCTGGCTCATCATCTATCTCGCGGTGATCGTCGCGGTTGGCCTGCTGTTCGTGCGCCTGCCGAAGTCGTTCCTGCCCGATGAGGACCAGGGCACGATGTTCGTGATCGTGCAAACGCCGTCGGGCTCGACCCAGGAAACCACGGCACGCACGCTCGCCAACATCCAGAACTGGCTGCTCACGGACGAGAAGTCGATCGTCGAGTCGGTGTTCACGGTGAACGGCTTCAGCTTCGCGGGCCGTGGCCAGAACTCGGGTCTCGTGTTCGTGCGCCTGAAGGACTACAAGGAGCGTCAGCACGCGGACCAGAAGGTCCAGGCGCTGGTGCGCCGCATGTTCGGTCACTACGCGAGCTACAAGGACGCGATGGTGATTCCGGTGAATCCGCCTTCGATTCCCGAACTCGGCACGGCGTCGGGCTTCGACTTCGAATTGCAGGATCGCGGCGGCGTCGGTCACGACAAGCTGATGGAAGCGCGCAACATGCTGCTCGGCATGGCCGCGAAGGACCCGACGCTCGCACTCGTGCGCCCGAACGGCCTGAACGACACGCCGCAGTTCAAGATCGATATCGATCGCGAGAAGGCCAATGCGCTTGGCGTCACGTCGGCGGCGGTGGACCAGACGTTCTCGATCGCCTGGGCGTCGTCGTACGTGAACAACTTCCTCGACACCGACGGCCGTATCAAGAAGGTGTACGCGATGTCCGACGCGCCGTTCCGCATGACGCCGGAAGACATGGGTCTCTGGTACGTGCGCAACAGTTCGGGCGGGATGGTGCCGTTCACCTCGTTCGCGGCCGGCCACTGGACCTACGGATCGCCCAAGCTCGAGCGCTACAACGGTATCTCGGCGATGGAAATCCAGGGTCAGGCGGGTCAGGGCAAGTCGACGGGCCAGGCCATGACGGCCATGGAGCAGATCGCGGCGAAGCTGCCCGCGGGCATCGGCTACGAGTGGACGGGTCTGTCGTATCAGGAACGCCAGTCGGGTTCGCAGGCGCCGATTCTGTACGGCATCTCGATCCTCGTCGTGTTCCTGTGTCTTGCGGCGCTGTATGAAAGCTGGTCGATTCCGTTCGCGGTCATCATGGTGGTGCCGCTCGGCGTGCTCGGCGCACTGCTCGCCGTGACCTTGCGCGGCCTGGAGAACGACGTGTTCTTCCAGGTGGGTCTGTTGACCACCGTGGGTCTGTCGGCGAAGAACGCGATTCTGATCGTGGAGTTCGCGCGAGACCTGCAAGCCGAAGGCAAGATGGGACCGATCGAAGCCGCGCTCGAAGCTTCGCGACTGCGTTTGCGCCCGATTCTCATGACGTCGCTCGCGTTCATTCTCGGCGTGATGCCGCTCGCGATCAGTAACGGCGCGGGTTCGGCTTCGCAGCACGCGATCGGCACGGGCGTGATCGGCGGCATGTTGACGGCCACGTTCCTCGCGATCTTCATGATCCCGATGTTCTTCGTCGTGATCCGCGCGAAGTTTGCCGGCGAGAAGGAAGACGCCGATGTCGCGCTCCAGCACTACGAAGAGCACCACGCGCACGACCACGACGACGAGAACGGCGCGAACGGTGACGGCGCCGGCGGTCAGGGCGGCAACGGTGGCGGAAGCGGCGGCAACGGCGGCGGAAGCAACGGCAACGGCCCGGGCAAGGAAGGACATTGAGATGCATAAACTATCCGTAATTGCAGTGGCCGCCGCGCTACTCGCGGGTTGCACGATGGAGCCGTGGTACCACCGTCCCGAGGCGCCGGTGTCGCAGAGCTTCCCGCAGGGCGGCGTCTACGCGACGCAGCCCGTCGCGGCGAGCGAGAACGGCCAGCCCGCCAAGAGCGCCAACGGCGCCGCGGCGACCGACATCGGCTGGCGCGAGTTCTTCGTCGATCCGCGTCTGCAACAGCTCGTCGATATCGCGCTGAAGAACAACCGCGACCTGCGCGTTTCGGTGCTCAACGTCGAGGCGGCGCGCGCGCAGTATCAGATCGCGCGCGCCGATCTGTTCCCCGCCATCAACGGCGTGGGCACGGACACGCGCACGCGCACGCCGAAGGATCTGCTGACCAATCCGAACAGTCCGAATCCGTACAGCGTCTACAACGTGGGCGTGCAGGCGTCGTGGGAGCTCGACTTCTGGGGGCGTATCCGCAGCCTGAAGGACCAGGCGCTGGCTCAGTACCTGTCCACGGCGTATGCGCGCAAGGCGGCGGAGATCACGCTGGTTTCGGAAGTCGCGGACCAGTATCTGGTCATGCTCTCCGACGACGACCTGCTCAAGGTCACGCAGGAAACGCTCAAGACGGCGCAGGACTCGTACAACATTGCGAAGGCGCAGTTCGAAACGGGCACCGGCACCGAGCTCGATCTGCGCCAGGCGCAGACCGTGGTCGAGAACGCGCAGGCCAACATGCAGGCGCAACTGCGCGCGCGGGCCCAGGCCGAAAACGCGCTCGTGCTCCTGATTGGCGAGCCGCTGCCGGCGGATCTGCCGCAAGGCCTGCCGCTCGATGGCCAGGCCCTGCTCAACGACATCCCGGCGGGACTGCCTTCGGATCTGCTCACGCGGCGTCCGGACATCATGCAGGCCGAGGAAACGCTGCTCGCGGCGAACGCCAATATCGGCGCGGCGCGTGCGGCCTTCTTCCCGAAGATCTCGCTCACGGCGGCGTTCGGCTCCGAAAGCCTGTCGCTCGGCGGCCTCTTCAAGGCGGGCACGGCGGCGTGGAGTTTCGTGCCGCAGATCACGCTGCCGATCTTCGAAGGCGGTTCGAACATCGCGAACCTGCAACTCGCGAATGTCGAGAAGCGCATCGAGATCGCCAACTACGAGAAGTCGATCCAGTCGGCGTTCCGCGAAGTGGCTGACGGTTTGGCTGCGCGCGGTACCTACGACGAGCAGATCGCGGCGCTCGAACGCAGCACGTTCGCGAACCAGCGCTCGCTCACGCTTTCGGAACTGCGCTACAAGAACGGCGTGGACAGCTATCTGCCGGTGCTGGCCGCGCAGACGAGCCTCTACACCGCACAGCAGTCGCTCGTCACGGCGCGGCTCGCGCGGCTGACCAACCTCGTCGATCTGTATCGCGCGCTGGGCGGCGGCTGGATCGCGAACGCGGGTGAAACGCCGCGTCCGGCTGATGCGCCGGCCGACTACGGCGCGGCGAGCGCGCCGGCAGCGGCTTCGGCGGCTACGGCGGGGTAACGCGCCGCAAGGGCTTCGGCAGCAGGAAGCGAAAACGCCACGGGAGACCGTGGCGTTTTTTTATGCGCGTGCCAAAACGAAAAAGAAGAGGGCAAAAGCGGGGCAAAAAAAAGGCGCCACGGTTTCCCATGGCGCCAAACCAGCAAAAGACCCCGCCCGCATGTGCGTGTAGATGGACACCGGCGAGCGGGGAACCTCTCGCGTCAACTCAAACCGTTCATATTCAGTGCGCTGCCGAGCGGGGCATTTCGTGGCCCGCGTCGGGCGCCTGGTCCGCGTCGGGGCGGCCTTCCAGATCGTGCCCGGCGCGACGGATGGCGCGCTCGGCGGCCTTCTCGCTCTTTGCGCCGTTGAAGATCAGGTTCAGCACCACGGCCGACACCGAAGCGAGCAGGATGCCGCTATGGAGCAGCGGCGAGAGCGCCGGCGGCAGCTTCGCGAAGAAGTGCGGCGACACCACCGGCACGAGACCGAAGCCCACGCTCACGGCCACGATGAAGAGGTTGTGCTGGTTCTTCACGAAGTCCACGCGCGAGAGCACCTTGATGCCGTTCGCGGCCACCATGCCGAACATCACGATGCCCGCGCCGCCCAGCACGAAGGCGGGCACCGAGGCGACCATCTGCGCCATCTTCGGGAAGAGGCCGAGCAGCACGAGAATCACGCCGCCCATCGCGCACACATAGCGGCTCTTCACGCCCGTCACGCCGATCAGGCCCACGTTCTGCGAAAACGACGTATGCGGGAACGAGTTGAAGATGCCGCCGATCAGCGTGCCCAGACCGTCCACGCGCAGACCGCGCACGAGCGTGGCCTGATCCACCGGGCGCTCGACCATGTCGCCCACGGCGAGGAACATGCCCGTCGATTCGATGAAGGTCACGAACATCACGATCACCATCGTCGCGATCGGCAGGATATGGAATTTCGGCATGCCGAAATGGAACGGCATGACGATGCCCACCCACGGCGCGCTCGCCATGCCCGCGAGATTCACGCGGCCGAGTGCCAGCGCAATGGCGAAGCCCGCGACGATGCCGAGCAGCACCGAGATATTGGCGACGAAGCCGCGCCCGAACTTGTTGATGAGCAGGATCAGCATTAGCACGAGCAGCGAGAGGCCGAGGTAGACGGGGCTGCCGTACTCGGGGTTGCCCACGCCGCCGGCAGCCCAGTTGATGCCCACTTCCATGAGCGAGAGGCCGATCACCGCGATCACGGTGCCGACCACCACGGGCGGGAAGAAGCGCAGCAGCTTGCCGATCATCGGGGCGATGACGATGCCGATGGCGCCCGCGGCGATGGTCGAGCCGAAGATGTCGAGAATGCCGAGCGACGGATTCGTGCCGATGGCGATCATCGGGCCGACCGAGGCGAAGGTGCAGCCCATGATGACGGGCAGGCGGATGCCGAAGATCCACAGGCCGAGTGTCTGGATCAGCGTGGCGATGCCGCAGGCGAACAGGTCGGCGCTGATGAGGAAGGCGACCTGGTCCTTGGGCAGCCCGATCGCCCCGCCGACGATGAGCGGCACGGCGACCGCGCCTGCGTACATCACGAGCACGTGCTGGATGCCGAGCGTAAGCAACTGGCCGAACGGCAGGCGCTCGTCGCAGGGGTGGACCTGGCCGGACCGGTCCTGAAGACCCTTGGCTTGCATGTCGTCTGTCTCCGTCTGTTTGTTTAAGGATATGGCCTCCAAGGTATGCGGTACGAAAATATGCAACAAGACCGCTGGGGACTATTCCGTGCTTTCCGGGGGCGATATGCGCGCAGGCCGACGGATGGCCGACATAAGGGTGCGATCGGCGTCGGCGCGCCGCGTGTGAGCGCCTGTTTGGGGCTGCGAGGCGCGCTGCGCGCGTGCGCGAATGCGGCGGCGCAACGCGGGAAGGGCCCTGTTTCAGGGAGTCGACGGCCTGTGCGGCGCGTGTCCGGCGGTGGGCGTCTCGCTGCGGCGTGGCAATCGTTGACGTGCGCACGTTGCCGTTGCGGCGGCTCGTCAATAGGGGACGGGCAATGTCACATATGGCCGCGCCCTTATGATCTCTATTTCGGATGCCGAATGTGAGCCATTTGGCATCGCTTGGACAGCCACCGGGTTAACCCGTGAATGGGCATTTTTCGAAGCGAAATCGGCTGCGTTGCGAGCGGGTTCGCGGCATGTTCGTGACCGGCTCGCCACGCGCTTTTCGGGTCGCTCATCGGCGCGCGCTGCGCGCCGGTATCATGGCTTTTTTTCCGCTGCCTCACATCTCTCGCACGGCCTCCCATGAGCTCATCGCAAACGCGTTTTCTCGGCATCGACCTCGGCACCGGTTCGCTCAAGCTTGGCATCGTCGATGGCGAGGGCGTCGAGCGCGCTTCGGCGAGTGTTGCCTATGCGCTCGAAACGCCGCAGCCCGGCTGGGCCGAGATCGCCGTCGATCGCTGGTGGGAGGCACTGGTCGAGGCGTGCTCGCGGCTGCCCGAAAGCGAGCGCGCGGCAGTGCGCGCCATCGGCTTTTCCGGGCAGATGCATGGCGTCGTGCTCACCGACGAAGCCGGCCGCGCATTGCGCCCCGCGATGCTGTGGCCCGACACGCGCGCGCATGCGCTGCTCGATGCGTGGCCCGACGACGCCGAACATGCCCAGCCCAACCCCGCTGCGCCCGGCATGGCCGGCCCGCTGCTGCGCTGGGTGCTGCAAAACGAGCCGCCGATCGCGCAGGCCGCGCGTTGGGCGCTGCAACCGAAGGACTGGCTGCGCGTGGCGCTGGGCGGCGCGTTCGTCGCCGATCCCTCGGATGCGTGCGCGACCGCGCTCGCCGCGCCCGATGGCGCGTGGGATTTCGCGCTGATCGAACGCCTTGGCTTGCCCGTGCGCTGGTTCGCGCCGCTGGCCGGTTCGAGTGAAGCGAGCGGCACGCTGAGCGGCGCGGCCGCCCAGGCGCTCGGCATGCCTGCGGGCATCGTGCTCGCAACGGGCGCCGGCGACACGCCTTGCGCCGCGCTCGGCAGCGGCCTGGCCGACGACGGCGATGCGCTCCTTACCACGGGCACCGGCGGCCAGATCATCGTGACCGCGCGCAGCATTCCCCCCGCGCGGCGCGGGCTGCATCGCTACCGCTCGGCCACCGGCGGCTGGTACACCATGGCCGCCATGCAGAATGTGGGCGTGGCGCTCGAAGCCGCGCGCGGCTGGCTGTCTTACGATTGGGCCTGCGCGTATGTGGACGCGTTCGCCGCGCCGCCTTCGGAGACGCTCGCATTTTTGCCCTACCTGAGCGGCGAGCGCTCGCCATGGCTCGACCCGGCGGCGCGCGGCGGCTGGCTCGGCGCGTCGCTCGGCGATACGCGCGGCACGCTCATGCGCGCGGCGTTCGAGGGCGTGGCGTTCGCGTTGCGCGCGGGCCTGGACGCCGTGCGCGGTATGGCGCAAACCGGCGGCGAGAGCACGGGCGCTGCGCAGGCCGTGCCGAGGCTCAAGCTGGCGGGCGGCGGCTCCGTCGACGCGCGCTGGCGGCAACTGCTCGCCGACGCGCTCGACGCGCAGCTTGACGCCATCGACTGCCCGAACGCGGCGGCGCGCGGCGCGGCGCTGCTGGGCGGCCTGGCGTGCGGGCACTGGCGCGCGAGCGACCTCGCCGCGCTGGCGCCCGCCGCAACGCGCGTGGCGTCGCCGCGCCCCGACGCAGCGCTGGCCCGGCGCTATGCCCGTTTCATCGACCTGTACGGCCGCGTGCGCACCTGGTTCGCGCCAGCGGCGTGATGAGGCGAATTGGACTCACCTACCAAGCGAGGAAATACGGAATGCTGAACCTGATCGAGGAACACGCCTGCCATGGCGGCGTGCAGCGCATTTATCAGCACGAGTCGGAAACGATCGGCCTGCCGATGCGCTTTTCGGTGTATCTGCCGCCGCAGGCGCGCACGGCGAACGTGCCGGGGGTCTTCTATCTCGCGGGCCTGACCTGCACGGAGGAGACGTTCCCGATCAAGGCGGGCGCGCAGCGCTTCGCCGCACAACACGGCCTCGCGCTCATCGCCCCCGACACGAGCCCGCGCGGCGCGAACGTGCCGGGCGAAGCCGATGCGTGGGACTTCGGCGTGGGGGCGGGGTTTTATGTCGACGCCACGCGCGAGCCGTGGTCGAAGCACTGGCGCATGTATTCGTACGTGCGCGACGAACTGCGCGCGAAGGTGACGACGAATCTGCCTGTCGACGGCGCGCGTCTCGGCATCTTCGGGCATTCGATGGGCGGGCACGGCGCGTTGATGCTCGCGCTGCGCAATCCGGACATTTATCGCTCGGTGTCGGCGTTCGCGCCGATCGCGGCGCCCACGCGCTGCCCGTGGGGCGAGAAGGCCTTCAGCGGCTATCTGGGCGACGACCGCGAAGCGTGGAAGCAATACGACGCGAGCGAACTGGTGGCGAAGGCGACGCGCAAGTTCGAGGAGGGCATCCTCGTCGATCAGGGCATGGCCGATTCGTTCCTGCCCACCCAGTTGAACCCCGATGTGTTCGAAGCCGCGTGCAAGGCGGCGGGGCAGCCGCTCACGCTGCGCCGCCACGAGGGCTACGATCACGGCTACTTCTTTATCCAGTCGTTCGTCGAGGATCATCTCGCGCATCATGCGCGGATCTTGTCGAAGTAACGCAAGCGAGCCATACAAACGAAAAAGGCGTTGCCACCGGAAGGGGCAACGCCTTTTTTCGATGCGCGCGCAACGTGCTAGCGACGCCCGATCAAGCTTGCACCATACACCAGCGCGGCGAGCGCGGTGATCCAGAAACTCGTGGGCCAGTCGGTGTAGTACGCGAGCGTCACGCCGAGCCACGCCTGCACGAGCGCGAGCAGCGCGGCGAGCACGAGGCCCGTGGAAAGGCGCGTGGTGAGGTTCTGCGCGGCGGCGGCGGGCCCGACCATCAGCGTGAAGACGAGCAGCACGCCGACGATCTGCGTGCACGCGGCCACGGCGAGTGCGGCGATGGCGAGAAACAGCATCGACACGGCGCGCAGAGACACGCCCTTCGCTTCGGCAAGCTCCGGTTGCAGCGAGGCGAACAACAGCGGCCGCATGATGGCCGCGAGCGCCACGAGGCTCGCCACGGCCAGCGCCGCGAGCACGCCCAGCGTTTCGCGGCTCACGCCGAGCACGTTGCCGAACAGGAGCGCCGTGACCTGGGTGGCGTACGACGTGAAGAAGTGCAGGAACAGCAGGCCGAAACCGAGCGCGAGCGAGAGGATCACGCCGATCGCGACATCGCGGCCCGCGAGCTTTTCGCCGAGCGCACCCATCGACACGCCCGCTGCGAGCGTGAAGCCCACCATGCCCCACATCGGCGAGACACCGAGCAGCACGGCGCCCGTTGCACCCGTGAAGCCCACGTGCGAGAGCGCGTGGCCCGCGAACGTCTGCCCGCGCATCACCAGAAAGTAGCCGACGATGCCCGCGAGCACCGCGACGATGCCCGACGCCGCGAAGGCGTTCACCATGAAATCGTATTCAAGCATCGTGCGTGTGGCCGTGTGCGTTGTCGTTATTGCCGTTGCTGTGGCCGTGGTCGTGCCCGTGACCGTGACCATGATCGTGCGCATGATCGTGCGCATGGTCGTGCTCGTGCTCGTGGTCGTGTTTTTCGACTTCCACGTCGCCCGACATCACGAAGATGCGGCCCTTCATGCGCATCACCTCGATGGGCGAGCCATAGAGCCGCGAGAGCACCGGCGCGGTGATGACTTCGTCCACGCTGCCGAGCGCGGCCACGCCGTTGCCGAGATAGAGCACGCGGTCGAGCGCGTTGAGCAGCGGATTGAGTTCGTGCGCGGAGAACAGCACCGCGATGCCGAGCTCGCGCTGCACGCGGCGCACGAGTTCGACCACGCCGCGCTGATGGTTGGGGTCGAGGCTGATGAGCGGCTCGTCGAGCAGCAGCAGTTTCGGGTCGCCGAGCAGGCATTGCGCGAGCAGCAGGCGCTGGCGCTCGCCGCCCGAAAGCTCCGAGAGCGGGCGGTCCGCCAGCGCGGTCGCCCCCACGAGATCGAGCACGCGCTTGACGTCGGCGCGCGTGGCCGCGTCGGCGCGCGGCAGGCCCCAGCGGTGGCCGTCGGCGGCCATCGCCACGAAGTCGCGGCCGCGCACGCGGCGGCTCGCGAGCGCGGTGCGCGTTTGCGGCATGTAGCCGATCTTCGCGTTGCCGCGCGCGACCGGCTCGCCGAGCACGCGGATCGCGCCGTGCGAGGCCGGCACGAGGCCGAGAATGGCGCGCATGAGCGTGGTCTTGCCCGCGCCGTTCGGCCCGAGCACGCCGATGAATTCGCCCTGGTTCACCGCGAAGTTCGCGTCGCGCAGGATGGTGCGCTCGCCGAGTGCGAGGCTCACGCCCGCGAGCGTGAGCACGGGTGCGGGCGCGCGGTGCGCGCCATGAGCGCCATGGTGTTGCGCGCCTTGCTGTGAAGCGAGATCAGTGGGCGAGGGGCCGGCCCCTGTCATGGCGTGTGTCCTTGCTGAATACGATTAATGTTGATTCTGCGCGCTCGCGGCGAGCGCTTTGTCGAGCGCTTCGAGCTGGGCGAGCATCCATTGCTGGAAGTTCACGCCGGCCGGCTGCGTTTCGGTCACGCTCACCGACGGCACCTTCGACTGCTTCGCCAGCGCCAGCATGCGCCGCGTGAGCGCTTCGGTCGCCTGGCTGTTGTAGATCAGCACGCGCACGCGGCGCTCGCGCAGGTCGCGCTCGAACGCGGCGATGTCCGAAGCGCTCGCCTCGGTGTCGTTCATCGCCGCGAGCTGGAAGCGCTGGTTGCGCATATCGAGGCCAATGGCGTCCGACATGTAGCCGAACACCGGCTCCGTAGCCGTGACCGGCTGGCCCTGGTAGTGCGCGCGCAGCGCCGCGACCTTGGCGTCGACCGGTTGCAGCGAGGCGAGGAACGTCGCCAGGTTGGCATCGTACACGCTCTTGTGCGCCGGGTCCGCTGCGCCGAGCGCCATGCTCACGGCGCGCGCCACGGCGGGCATGGTTTTCGGGTCGTACCAGAGGTGCGGATTGTCGCCCGCTTTCTTGCCGACGAGGTCCGCCGCGACGATCGTCGCGCGGTCGTTGCCGTTTTTGCCCGCGCCCGTTGCGCTGAGCAGCTTGGTCATCCACGGGTCGTAGTCGGCGCCGTTATAGACCACTACGCGCGCGTTCTGGAGCGCGCGGGCCGTTTTCGGGCTCGCCTCGAAAAGATGCGGGTCCTGATCGGGGTTGCTGAGGATGCTCGTGACGTCCACATAGCTGCCGCCGATCTGCTTGACGACGTCGCCATAGAAGTTCTCGGCGGCGACCACCGGAATCGCGGCACTGCCCGCCTGCGCCGCCAGGGCCGCGCTCGCGCCGCCGAGCGCCGTGCCCAGCGCGAGGGCGAGCCCTGCCGCGAGCCGCGCGAGCGCGGGGGTAACGCGCGTTAGCGCGCCCGTAGTGGCGGGGCGTTGGGGGCAATTCGCGCGGGTGAACGTCAGCATGGTTCTATCCTTGTTTATAGCGGAATCTGAAAGAGGCGCGGGAGCGTCGGCGTCGCGAAGGCGAGATGATATAACGTATCACTTCGCTTGGCGAGTGAGCTCGCCGTCCGGCCAAGGGGGCCGGGTCCCCATGCCACGCCCCGCGAGGGCTTGCGCGCCGCACCATCGAAATGTCGGGCAATCGCGTTCGTTCGCCTTGACAGGCTCCGACTCGTATCCGATCATTCGATCAACGAAAGAGCAAATGCTCACATGTCGGGCGATCGCCCAGATGCACTTCACCAAGGTGTTTTTCTGGCGCGCCCCACACGAATGAAACTGGAGACAAACCTGTGGCACATTCCGCGACCCCGGCGGCAGGACGTTTGCAGGACAAGGTAGCCGTGCTCACCGGCGCGGCGAGCGGCATTGGCGAGGCGGTCGCGCAGCGCTATCTCGACGAAGGCGCGCGCTGCGTGCTCGTCGACGTGAAGGCCGCCGGATCCATCGCGCCCACGCTGGCCGCCGCGTACCCCGAGCGCGTGCTGGCAGTGAGCGCGGACGTCACGCGACGCGAGGACATCGATCGCATCGTGCTCAGCGCGGTCGAACGCTTTGGCCGCATCGACATTCTCTTCAACAACGCGGCGCTGTTCGACATGCGCCCGCTTCTCGACGAATCCTGGGACATTTACGACCGCCTCTTCGCGGTGAACGTGAAGGGCATGTTCTTCCTCATGCAGGCCGTGGCGCGGCGCATGGTCGAACAAGGGCAGGGCGGCAAGATCATCAACATGTCCTCGCAGGCGGGCCGCCGCGGCGAGGCACTCGTTTCGCACTACTGCGCAACCAAGGCTGCGGTGCTGAGCTACACGCAGTCGGCGGCGCTCGCGCTCGCGCCGCATCGCATCAACGTGAACGGCATCGCGCCGGGCGTGGTCGACACGCCAATGTGGGAGCAGGTCGACGCGCTCTTCGCACGCTACGAACATCGTCCGCTGGGCGAGAAAAAGCGCCTCGTGGGCGAGGCCGTGCCGCTCGGGCGCATGGGTCTGCCCGAGGATCTCACGGGCGCCGCGCTCTTTCTCGCGTCCGCCGACGCCGACTACATCACCGCGCAGACACTCAACGTCGACGGCGGAAACTGGATGAGCTGACCCTTCCCGCAGCCCTTGCACAACGCAATACGACATAACGCAACGAACAAGGAGACAACGTCATGAAGCCAGCAATGAAGACCGCAGCAAAGTGCATAGGTCGAGCGGTGAGTGCCGGCGCACTCGTCGCCGCGGCGAGCGCCGCTCACGCGCAGACCGTCACGATCGCCATGTTGAACAACCCGGACATGATCGAGCTGAAGAAGCTCTCGCCGGCCTTCGAGAAGGCCAATCCGGGCATCAAGCTGAACTGGGTGATTCTGGAAGAAAACGTGCTGCGCCAGCGCGCGACCACCGACATCACGACCAACAGCGGCCAGTTCGACGTGATGATGATCGGCACCTACGAGGCGCCGCAATGGGGCAAGCGCGGCTGGATCGTGCCGATGACGAACCTGCCCGCGAGCTATGACATCGACGATGTGGTGAAGACCGCGCGCGACGGCCTCTCGTACAACGGCACGCTTTATGCGCTGCCGTTCTACGTGGAAAGCTCGATGACGTATTACCGCAAGGATCTGTTCGACAAGAAGGGCCTCAAGATGCCCGAACAGCCCACCTATGACCAGATCAAGGACTTCGCCGACAAGCTCACCGACAAGTCCGCCGGCACCTACGGCATCTGCCTGCGCGGCAAGGCCGGCTGGGGCGAGAACATGGCGTACGTGACGACGGTTGCGAACACCTTCGGCGGCCGCTGGTTCGACGAGAAGTGGCATGCGCAGCTCACCTCGCCCGAGTGGAAGAAGGCGGTGAACTTCTACGTGGATATGCTGAAGAAGGATGGCCCTCCGGGAGCGAGCTCGAACGGCTTCAACGAAAACCTCACGCTGATGTCCTCGGGCAAGTGCGCGATGTGGATCGACGCGACGGTGGCCGCCGGCATTCTCTACAACAAGCAGCAGTCGCAGGTGGCCGACAAGATCGGTTTCGCGGCCGCGCCGACGCAGGTCACGCCGAATGGCGCGCACTGGCTGTGGTCGTGGGCGCTCGCGGTGCCGAAGTCGTCGAAGTCGCAGGACGCCGCGAAGAAGTTCATCGAATGGGCCACGTCGAAGGAATACGTCCAGATGGTCGCGCAGGACGAGGGCTGGGCTTCGGTGCCGTCGGGCACGCGTATTTCGACGTACCAGAATCCCGAGTACAAGAAGGCCGCGCCGTTCTCGGACTTCGTGCTCAAGGCGATCCAGACCGCCGATCCGAATCACCCGACCGCGAAGCCGGTGCCGTACACGGGTATCCAGTTCGTCGGGATTCCTGAATTCCAGTCGTTCGGTACGGTCGTGGGCCAGAGCATTGCAGGTGCCGTGGCCGGGCAGATGAGCGTCGATCAGGCGCTGGCCGCGGGCAATGCCGCCGCCGACCGCGCCGTGGCGCAGGCCGGGTACCAGAAGTAAGGGCAGCAAACGTAGCCACGCTGCGATGTTCCCGCAGCAAGCGTAGTGCCGCGAGCGCGCGCCGGGCCACCCGGCGCGGCGCGCCCCCTCGCGAAGCCGATGTCGCGCCGTGCCACGAGCCGGCGCGCAACCGAGAAGGGTGGTCCTCATGCGTCATCTCCATCTCCCCATGCCTATATTCAATCGAGCGCGTACGCCGCAGAAACCGCAGCAGGTCGAGACACGCCGCTCGGCGTCACGCTGGCTCGTGACGCCGTCCGTCGCGGTGCTGCTGCTGTGGATGACGATTCCGCTCGCGATGACGATCTGGTATTCGTTCACGCGATACAACCTGCTGAATCCGGACCTGAAGGGTTTCGCGGGCTTCGACAACTACAAGTTCCTTGCCACCGACCCCTCGTTCGTGCCGTCGATCGTGCACACCATCGAGCTGATCGTGGCGGTGCTCGTGATCACCGTGGTGGGCGGCGTGCTGATGGCGGTGCTGTTCGACCGCAAGTTCATCGGCCAGGGCGTGGCGCGCCTGTTCGCGATCGCGCCGTTCTTCGTGATGCCCACGGTGAGCGCGCTGATCTGGAAGAACATGATCCTGCACCCCGTGTACGGGCTCGTGGCCATCGCCATGCGTTCGATGGGCATGACGCCCATCGACTGGTTCGCCGTGTATCCGCTCACGGCGGTCATCATGATCGTGGCGTGGCAGTGGCTGCCGTTCGCGTTCCTCATTCTCTTCACGGCGATCCAGTCGCTCGACCAGGAGCAGAAGGAAGCCGCGAAGATCGACGGCGCGGGCCCGATCGCCTTGTTCTTCTACATCACGCTGCCACACCTGCGGCGCGCGATTGCCGTTGTCGTGATGATGGAAACCATTTTCCTGCTGTCGATCTTCGCCGAGATCTACACGACCACGGGCGGCGGTCCCGGCAACGCGACCACCAACCTCACTTACCTGATCTACTCGATGGGCCTGCAACAGTTCGACGTGGGCATCGCCTCGGCTGGCGGCATTCTCGCCGTCGTGCTCGCGAACATCGTGTCGTTCTTCCTCGTGCGCATGCTCGCGCGCAACCTCAAAGGGGAGTACGAAAAATGAGCCAGATTACCGCTACGCCCGCGCCATCGCCCCACGCGGTCAACCGTTCGTCGCCGCTCCAGTTCATCGGCCGCGTGCTGCCGGGGCTGCTTGCCTGGCTCATCGCGCTCGCGCTGTTCTTCCCGATCTTCTGGATGACGATCACGGCGTTCAAGACCGAGCAACAGGCCTATATTCCGACGATCTTCTTCCTGCCGACGCTTGACAGCTTCCGCGAGGTGTTCGCGCGCAGCAACTACTTCTCGTTCGCGTGGAACTCGGTGCTGATCTCGGCCGGCGTGACCGTCGTCTGCCTGCTTCTTGCCGTGCCCGCCGCATACGCGATGGCGTTCTTCCCGACCCAGCGCACGCAGAAGGTCCTGCTGTGGATGCTCTCCACGAAGATGATGCCGTCGGTGGGCGTGCTCGTGCCGATCTACCTGCTGTGGAAGAACACCGGGCTGCTCGACACCGTGTCCGGTTTGATCATCGTCTATACGCTCATCAACCTGCCCATTGCGGTGTGGATGACTTTCACGTATTTCAATGAGATTCCGCGCGACATTCTCGAAGCCGGACGCATGGACGGCGCGGCCACGTGGCAGGAAATCGTCTATCTGCTCATGCCGATGGCGGTGCCAGGGCTCGCTTCCACCGCGCTGCTGCTGATTATTCTTTCGTGGAACGAAGCATTCTGGAGCATCAATCTGTCCAGCTCCAACGCTGCGCCGCTTACTGTGTTCATCGCCTCGTATTCGAGTCCCGAGGGGCTGTTCTGGGCGAAGCTCTCCGCGGCGTCACTGCTCGCGGTGGCGCCGGTGCTGATCGTCGGCTGGCTTTCGCAGAAGCAACTGGTGCGCGGCCTCACCTTCGGGGCGGTCAAGTAAATGGACAAGGCAATGCCCATTCAAGCCCTGATCTGCGACTGCGACGGCGTGCTGATCGACAGCGAAGCCGTGGCGGCCCGTGTGCTGGTGCGCGAACTCGAAGCACGCTGGCCAGGAGTCGACGCGGCGCCCGTGGTGATGCCGCTGCTCGGCCAGCGTATCGAGCGCGTGCTGGGCGGCGCGGGCGAGGCGCTCGGGCGCAGCCTGAGCGCCGCCGATGTCGACGCGATCCGCACGGTGGCCGAAGCCGAGGCACGTGAGGCGCCGCTCTTTCCGGGCGTCGTGGCCGCGCTGCAAGCGGTGACGCTCACCAAGGCCTGCGCGAGCAACAGCTACACGGCCGTGGTGCGCGAGGTGCTCGCGCGCAATGGACTCGATCGCTTCTTCGGCGCGCGCGTGTATTGCGCCGATATCGTCGCGCGGCCGAAGCCCGCGCCCGACGTCTATCTCGCCGCGGCGCAAGGCATGGGCGTGACGCCCGCCGCGTGCCTCGTGGTGGAGGACAGCGTGACGGGCGTGAGCGCGGCGCGCGCGGCGGGCATGACGGTGCTCGGCTTCGTGGGCGGCACGCACGTGGGCGGCGACGCGCACGCGCACGAGCTGCGCGAAGCGGGCGCAATCGAAATCTTCGACGACATGACGACGCTGCCCGCACGGGTGGCGCAACGAATCAACCAGGCGGATGCGCGTTCGTATTGAGCGATATCGGGCAATTCCGCGGCAACGGAGACACATCATGGCAAGCGTGATCCTCAGAGACGTACTGAAGCGCTACGACGACAACGAAGTGCTGCGCGACGTGAACCTCGACATCGGCGACGGCGAGTTCGTGGTGTTCGTGGGCCCGAGCGGCTGCGGCAAGACCACGCTCATGCGCATGATCGCGGGGCTGGAGGACATCAGCGGCGGCGATTTGATGATCGATGGCACGCGCATGAACGACGTGCCCCCGGCCAAGCGCGGCATTGCGATGGTGTTCCAGTCGTACGCGCTGTATCCGCACATGACGCTCTATGACAACATGGCGTTTGGCCTGAAGCTCGCGGGCGCGAAGAAGCCCGAGATCGACGCGGCCGTGAAGAACGCCGCGAAGATCCTGCACATCGACCATCTGCTCGACCGCAAGCCCAAGCAGCTTTCGGGCGGCCAGCGGCAGCGTGTGGCGATTGGGCGCGCGATCACGCGCAAGCCGAAAGTGTTCCTGTTCGACGAGCCGCTCTCGAATCTCGACGCCGCGCTGCGCGTGAAGATGCGTCTGGAATTCGCGCGCCTGCACGACGAGCTCAAGACGACGATGATTTACGTGACCCACGACCAGGTCGAGGCGATGACGCTGGCGGACAAGATCGTCGTACTTTCGGCGGGCAATGTCGAACAGGTTGGCAGTCCGAATCGTCTTTATCACGCGCCGGCGAACCGGTTCGTCGCGGGCTTCATCGGCTCGCCGAAGATGAACTTCCTCGACGGCACGGTGCAGCAGGTCGGCAGCGACGGCATTGTCGTGCGCTACGAAACGGGCGATACGCAGAAGGTGGCGGTCGAGCCTGGCAATGCGCGCGAAGGCGACAAGGTGACGGTGGGCATCCGCCCCGAGCACCTGCACATCATGACGGGCGCGGAAGGCGTGAGCGCGAAGGCGATGGCGGTCGAGTCGCTCGGCGACGCCGCTTATCTCTACGCCGAATGCGCGGTTGCGCCCGAGGGCCTGATCGCGCGCATTCCGCCGCTGGAGCAGCACCAGCGCGGCGAGGCGTTGAAAGTCGGCTCGACGCCCGATCATTGCCATCTCTTCAATGCGGACGGTCTCGCGTTCGAGCGTCGCTTCGCGCAGCAACTGGCTGCGTGATTTCACTGGCTTGCCGGACGCACCGCCTCGCTGGCTGAGGCGGTGTACTGTGTGGCGAGGTACCTGAGGTTGCCTTTGATAGCCCGCTTCGTGCGGGCTTTTTTTGTCTTCGGCGTATAGAGGCGGGAGGCGTTAGCGTGCGAGCGCGGCGCGCGCGCACAGCTCATCGGTCACGAGCCCGGAGAGCCAGCCGCCGTTGAGCGCCGCGATCACCGCATCGCGCTTGCGCGCGCCGCCGGCAAAGCCGATGGTCGGGCGGCGCGGCGGCGAATCGAGGTACACGCTCGTCACGCGGCGGCCGGTGGGCGAATCCACGCGCTTGCCGGCCGCGTCGATCGGCAGGCCGAGCATCTCGGCCACTGCGCCCTGATTCATCAGCTCGCGCACTTCGTCGGACGTGATGAAGCCGTCCTCATGCAGCGGGCAATGCTCGCCGATATTGCCGATGCCCACGAACGCGACATCGGCCTCGCCCGAGAGCGATTCGACGATGCGATAGAGCCGGTGATTGCACCATTGGGCGCGCTCGGCCTCGTTGTCGGCGATGAGCGGCGCGGGCAGCAGGAAATGCTTGCCACCGGTCTTCTCGGAGATATGCAGCGCGACGTCGTAGCGATTCGACGAGCCGTCCTGCGCGATCGCGCCCACCATCGAAACCAGCCGGTGCTGCGGCCGCTCCAGTTGCGCGATCTGATCGACGGCGGCCTTGAGCGTGCGGCCGCTGCTCACGGCCACCACCATCGGCCGCTCTTCGGTGAGGTAGCGCTCCATCACCTGTGCGCCCGCCACCGCGAGCTTGCGGTCGATCTCCTCGGGCGTGTCGTTGTCCACCGGCACCACTTCGCAGACCGAAAGGCCGTAGCGTTTCGACAGCGCATCGGCGAGCGCGAGGCAGTCGGCGAGCCGGTGATCGACGCGCACGCGAATGAGATTCTTCTCGACCGCGAATGCGACGAGGCGCTGCGCGACCGGACGCGACACCTGGAGTTTCTCGGCGATTTCGTTCTGGGTGTTGCCGGCCACGTAGTAGAGCCAGGCGGCGCGGGTCGCGAGATCGAGTTTTTCGGTGGACTTGGGCACGGTGGTGGTCGAGGCTGGATCGGGGCCGAAGTGTACTGCACACCTTACGCGAGGCGTTCGCGCGAGGGCTCGAAGAGTGGGCGTACGTGGCGGTACAGCGCGCGGTAGGCCGTGAGCCGCTCGCGCAGCGCCGCGTGGCGCGTGGCGTTCGGCGTGTACTCGGCCACGACTGGGGGCTTGGTCAGCACTTCGCGCGCGTCGCCGCCCGCTGCCAGCCAGCCCAGCCGCGCCGCGCCGAGCGCCGCGCCCGTCTCGCCGCCGCCGTGCTGGCGCGTGGGCGTGTTGAATGCGTCCGCAACGAGTTGCGCCCAGTAGCCGCTGCGCGCGCCGCCGCCCAGCATCGAGAGCGCGCCCACTTCGGTGCCTGCGGCCGCGAGCGCGTCGAGCCCGTCGGTGAGCGCGAGCGTCACGCCTTCGAGCACGGCGTAGCCGAGCAGCGCGCGATCGGTCGCGTGCGTCATGCCGAAGAACACGCCTTGTGCGTACGGGTCGTTGTGCGGCGTGCGCTCGCCCGAGAGATACGGCAGGAAGAGCGGGGCTTCGTTGAGCGTTTGCGGACTGAGTTGTTCGACTTCGGCGAGCAGCGTGGGCTCGTTCGTGCCCGTGAGCTTGCAGACCCAGCGCAGGCAGCTTGCCGCTGAGAGCACGACGCTCATCTGGTGCCAGCGGTCCGGAATCGCGTGGCAGAACGCATGCACGGCGGAAGCCGGGTTGGGCCGGAAGCGGTCGCCCACCACGCAGAGCACGCCCGAGGTACCGAGCGAGACGAAGCCGTCGCCGGGCTGCGTCGCGCCGATGCCTATGGCACTGGTCGCGTTGTCGCCGCCGCCCGCCGCCACGATCACGTCCTCGCGCAGGCCGAATTCGCGCGCAATCGCGGGCAGGAGCGTGCCCGAGGGCGCGCTGCCTTCGGCGAGCGCGGGCATTTGCGCACGTGTCATGTTGCAGGCGTCGAGCAACGCGTCGGACCAGTCGCGCCTGGCCACGTCGAGCCAGAGCGTGCCCGCCGCATCGGAGGGATCGGAGACCTTGCCGCCGGTGAGTTGCAGGCGCAAATAGTCCTTCGGCAGAAGCACGCAGGCCGTTTCGCGAAAGATCTTCGGCTCGTGGCGCGCGACCCATAGCAGCTTGGGCGCGGTGAAGCCCGGCATGGCGAGATTGCCCGCAATGCGATGCAACTGCGGTGCACGCGCGGTGAGTTCGGCGCACTCGTCCACGGCGCGCATGTCGTTCCAGAGGATCGCCGGGCGCAGGACGTTGTCGCGGGCGTCGAGCAGCACGGCGCCGTGCATCTGCCCGGAAAGGCCGATGCCGCGCACCTGCCCGAATTCCTGCGGATGGGCTTCGCGCAGCGCGGCGAGCGCGCGGCGCGTGCCGTCCCACCAGTCGGCGGGATTCTGCTCGGACCAGCGCGGGTGAGGGCGCGAGACGACGAAAGGCGTGCCGGCCGTGCCGATCACGCGGCCGTCGGGCGCGAGCAGCAGGACTTTCACTTCGGAGGTGCCGAGGTCGATGCCGAGATACATAGGCGCGCTGAAGTCTTGATGAGAGTTGCGCTACTTTAGCCGCGCACCGGACGCGACGCCATGCGCGCCGACCCGGAGCGCGCGCATGGCGCGGGGTTCAGGTGTGGCCGGTATTCAAGCGCTGCAACCGCGTGAGGCAAGCCACTGGTCGACGCGCGTGAGCGCGCCGCGCACGGCGCTGCCCAGCGTCGGGTTGCCGGCCAGGCCGCCCCATAGCAGTTTGTCGCCGAGAAACGTCGAGACGGGGTCGCCGCTGTCGAACATGCGGTGCACGGCGGCTTCGTCCATCACGCCGTCCTGGTAGCGGTAGGGCAGCGTGCCCTTATGCCAGCGTTCGAGAAAGCGCAGGAACAGCGCGGGCAGTATGGCCGTGGCGGCGGGCGTCGCGCCGGCGGCGATGCGTTGCGCGAGCGTCGGTGCGATGAAGCCGGGGATCTTCGAGTAGCCGTCGGCGGCCACGCGCTGGTTCGTGTCCTGGATGTACGGATTGCTGAAGCGCTCCAGCACGACGTCGCGATACTTCGCGAGATCGAGCGGGCTGGGCGTGAGGCAGGGGATCACGTCCTCGCTCACGTACTCGCGCGCGAAGGTGCGGATATCGGCATCCTGGGTGCCTTCGTGGATGAAGTCGAGCCCGACGAGCGTGCCCGCCCAGGCGATGCAGCTATGCGTGGCGTTGAGGATGCGGATCTTCGCTTCCTCGTAGGGCATGACCGATTCGACCATTTCCGCGCCCGCGCGCTCCCAGGCGGGCCGCCCCGCGCAGAAGTGATCCTCGATCACCCACTGGATGAACGCCTCGCCCATCACGGGGCACGCGTCGTCCACGCCGGTTGCGGCTTTCACGCGCTCGCGCACGTCGGGCGTGGGGCGCGGCGTGATGCGGTCGACCATGGAGTCGGGGCAGGCCGTGTTCGCGTCGAACCAGTCGCGCAGGTCCGTTGCGCCGCGCAGCGCAAGAAACTCGCGCATGCCCGCGTGAAAGCGCTTGCCGTTGCTGCGCAGGTTATCGCACGTTTGCAGTGTGACGGGGCCGCCGTTGCACGCCATGCGCGCTTCGAGAATCGCGGCGAGCGCGCCGTAGATCGTCGTGCGGCCGCCCTTGAGATCGGCGGCGAGGTCGGGATTCGCGGTGTCGAGGCGGTCGTGCTCGTCGAGGTAGTAGCCGCCTTCGGTCACCGTGAAGGCGATGATCTTGCAGTCGGCGTCCGCGCCCGCGTCGACCAGACTCGCGAGATCGGCGGACCACGGCAGCACGCGTGTGATCGAGTGAATCTCCTCGTATGCGCGCTCGCCCTGCGGCGTCACCGTTTCGAGCATGTAGGCGCCGTTCTGCGCGGCGAGCGCGTCCATCACGGCGTTCATGTCGGAGCGGATATTGCCGACGGTGAGCGACCAGGCGGCCTCGCCGGGCTTGCGCGTGAGGTTCACGCGATGCAGATACCACGCCTGATGCGCCCGGTGAAACGACCCGGCGCCGATGTGCAGGATCACGTTCGCATGGCTGCGTTCGGTGTTCATTCGGTGTCTCCTTACTCAAAGCGGCCGCCAGGCTCATGTCTGAGCAATTGCTCTATTGTTGAACGAATGATCGTATCCGGTCGATCGAAAGTCAAGCGGAGGGCGGTGGTTTTCGGTGGCGCGGTGCGATGGGGGGCGACTCATGCGTCGTGAAAGGACGCAGCCGTCTCGGGGCTGGGAACGAATGTTGTGATGCACAAAGAGTGTGGCGCCGCGTGTAACCATTGGCCGAATGGTTCAAGCGCCGCGTGCTACTATCTGCATTACATTTGCGATGCAAGGAGAGGCAATGAAGACCGCCACCATGCCCCCGCTGCGCGTTGACCCCGAACTGCGGCAAGCTGCGGAAGACGTGCTGCACGAAAACGAGTCGCTCTCCTCGTTCATGGAGGCCGCACTGCGCGAAGGCGTTGCGCGCCGCCGTCTACAGCGCGAGTTCGTTGCGCGAGGGCTGGACTCGCGTGAACAGGCGCGGCGGGACAACGATTATTTCGCTGCCGACAACGTGCACGCCGAACTGGAGGCGATGCTGCACGCGAAGCGGAAAGATAAATGAGTTTTCGCGTTCGCTACACACGCGGTGCGCGCGACGACCTCAAAAGGCTCTACGGTTTTTTGCTCGAGTACGACGTCGAGGCTGCGGCTCGTGCGCTCGACGCCATACGCCGGGCCACGGAACTGCTTGCGAGCTTCCCGTTCACGTGCCGCAAGGTCGATGACGCTAATCCCTTTCTGCGCGAGCTGGTGATTTCCTTCGGCAACGCCGGCTATGTCGCGCTGTTCGAAATCGAGGGCGCAAAGCGGGACGAGACCCCGGCCCCCGCGCCGCACGATACGGTTCAGCACGTCACGATCCTCGCCGTTCGGCATCAGCGCGAAGACGACTACCACTGACGGCTTTCGCCTTAGCCGCCGATCCGATCCTATGCGGGCGGCAATGCGCGCTCGACCGCCGCGACCGCCTGCACGGTCGCATCCGCCGCGCAGCAATCCACGACGATGCGCTCCGGCATCGCGCGCAGCCATGTGAGCTGGCGCTTGCAGAGCTGGCGCGTGGCGAATACGCCTTTATCGCGCATGGTGTCGTAATCGACTTCGCCGTCGAGGTATTCCCACACCTGGCGATAGCCCACGCAGCGCATGGACGGCAGGTTGGGGTTGAGATCGCCGCGCGCGCGCAGCGCCTTCACCTCGTCGATCAGACCGCCCGCGAGCATCGCGTCGAAGCGCGCTTCGATGCGCGCGTGCAGCACGCCGCGATCCGACGGTTCGAGCGCGATGGGCACGAAGCGGTAGCGTGCGGCTTCGTCTTCGCGCGTGGAGGGCGTGGCGAGCAGCACCGACATCGGCTGCCCGCTCAGCATGAAGATTTCGAGCGCGCGCTGGATGCGTTGCGAATCGTTCGGCGCAAGACGCGCCGCCGTGGCGGGATCGACCTGGGCCAGGCGCGCATGCATGGCGGGCCAGCCGTCGTGTGCGGCATCGGCGTCGAGTTGCGCGCGTACGGCCGGGTCGGCCGAAGGCAGGTCGTTCAGGCCTTGCGTGAGCGCCTTGTAGTAGAGCATCGTGCCGCCCACCAGCAGCGGGACGTTCCCGCGCGCGACGATCTCGCCCGTCACGCGCAGTGCGTCGGCGCGAAAGTCGGCGGCGGAATAAGCGTCCACGGGATCGACGATGTCGATCAGGTGATGCGCGACGGCCGCGCGTTCGGCGGCGCTCGGCTTGGCCGTGCCGATGTCCATCTCGCGATAGACGAGCGCCGAATCGATGCTCACGATTTCGACCGTGCGCCCGCGCGCCGCCGACTGCGCGGCATAGGCGAGCGCGGCCGCTGTCTTGCCCGACGCCGTCGGCCCGAGCAGGCACGCGACGGGCAGCGCGCCGGTTTCGTGTTTCGTGGACTGCGTCATTGACCGCGCATGAAAAGCCGATCGAGATCGGCGAGCGTGAGCTGGTACCAGGTCGGCCGGCCGTGATTGCACTGGTCGGCGCGCTCGGTGACTTCCATCTGGCGCAGCAGCGCGTTCATCTCGTCGAGCGTGAGCCGCCGGTTCGCGCGCACCGCGTGGTGGCAGGCGAGCGTGCCGAGCATTTCGTGCTGGCGCTCGGTCAGCACGCGCGAGCCGCCGTACTCGTGCAGGTCGGCGAGCACGGCGCGCGCGAGCGCCTGGAGGTCGGCGTCCTTGAGGAGCGCGGGCACGGCGCGGATCGCGATCGAGGTGGGGGAGAGCACGGCCAGGTCAAAGCCCAGCGCTTCGAGCGTCGCTTTCTCTTCCTCGACGGTGCCGGTCTCGACGGGGTCGGCCGTCATCGAAATCGGGATCAGCAAGGGTTGCACGGCGAGCGAACGGTCGGCGAGCGCCTGCTTGAACTGCTCGTACAGGATGCGTTCGTGCGCGGCGTGCATGTCGACGATCACGAGGCCGCGCGCGTTTTGCGCCAGCACGTAGATGCCGTGCACCTGGCCGAGCGCGAAGCCGAGCGGGTGATCGTCGCCGGCATCGAAGGCGGGCGGCGGGGCGCTTGCGGCGAATGCCCCGGCTGCGCCGTCCTGCGCCTGCGGCACGGTCGCGCCTTGCGCGGTGCCCGCGCCAACGTCCTTGCGGCCGAACAGCGCGTCGTAGAGCGCGAGCGGCTGTGCAACGGGCAGGCTGCCTTGCTGCATGCGCGACTGGCGCAGCCAGGTGTTGCCTGAGCCCGCACCCGCGCCGCTGCCGCCACCCGCCGGGCTGAAGCCCGACGCGTGCGTACCTGCGCCGCCCGTGCCGCCAAAGCTGCTTGCCACGCTCGCGGTGCCGAACTTGCCTTCCGCGCCGAACGTGCCGCCCGAGCGCGGGAAATCCGTGGCGCCGGAAGCGCCCGCAGTGCCGGATCCACCCGATGCACCCGACGTCAGCCCGACCGAACCGCCAAGCACACCGGCGCCCGGCAACGCCCGCGGCTCGATGAGCGCGGCGTGTCCGCCCGAGGTCGTTTCCGGCGAAGCGCCCGCATGGCGCGCCAGCGCGCGCTGCACGGCATGGAACACGAACTGGTGAATCGAGCGCGAGTCGCGAAAACGCACTTCGATCTTCGAGGGATGCACGTTCACGTCGACGGCCTCGGGCGGCAGGTCGAGGAACAGCACGTACGACGGATAGCGGTCGCCGTGCAGCACGTCCTCATAGGCCGCGCGCACCGCATGCGTGAGCAGCTTGTCGCGCACGAAGCGACCGTTCACGAAGAAGTACTGCTGGTCGGCGCGATTGCGGCTCGCCGTGGGCAGGCCCGCGCAGCCGTACACGGCGAGCGGTCCCGCGCGCTCGTCGAGCGGCAGGTGCGCCGTGGCGAACACTTCGCCGAGGATCTTCGAGACGCGCGTGGCGGGATCGCTCGCGTTCCAGTGCTCGACCGCGCGCCCGTTGTGCAGCACCGAGATCGCGACGTCCGGGCGCGCCAGCGCGCTGCGGCGGATCATTTCCAGGCAGTGGCCAAGCTCGGTCTGCTCGCTCTTCAGAAACTTGCGGCGTGCGGGCGTATTGAAGTACAGCTCGCGCACTTCGATCGTCGTGCCCTGGCCGCCTGCCGCGGGCGAGATCGAGCCCGTGTGCGCGTCGATTTTCACGGCGTGCGGCGCGTCGGCGCTGCGGCTCGTGATCGACATCTCGGCCACTGAGGCGATCGACGCCAGCGCTTCGCCGCGAAACCCGAGCGTCGCGACGCTCTCCAGCTCGGCGAGCGAGCGGATCTTGCTCGTGGCGTGGCGCATGAGCGCGAGCGGCAACTCGGCTTCGGGAATGCCGCAGCCGTCGTCGGCGATGGAGATGCGCTTCACGCCGCCCTCGTCGAGCAGGATGCGCAGCGTGCTCGCGCCCGCGTCGAGCGCGTTTTCGAGCAGTTCCTTGACGACCGATGCTGGCCGTTCGACCACCTCGCCCGCGGCGATCTGGCTGATGAGCTGGTCGGGCAGGGCCTGGATCGCGCGTGCGGGCCGGGCGGCGCGCGGGGCGGCCGTGTCGCCGCCGGTTTCGGCGGGTGCGCCTGGCGCCTCGGGCGTGGCGCCGATGGGTTCGGAATTCGAAGACATGCGCGCAATTATAACGAGTCGGCGAGCCGCGGCCGCGCGCCCCGGAGACCCGGTCGAAAGCGCCAAAATGCCGCCAGCATGGTGCGCTTTGTGCGCGAATTCACCGAAAATCACGGGAATTTTTCGTGACGCCGGGCACTTTCGGTATGATGGCGCGGTCAATTTTGCTTCTCGCGCAACACTGGGCCGACGCGTCTTTTTTTTGGGGCGCGGCCCACGATCAATAAGGGACACTTTTGGATACGCTGCTACAGTTCGCCAACCTTGTCTTGCACATCGACAAGTTTCTTGGAGTCTTCATCCACCAGTACGGCGCGTGGGTCTACGCGGTGCTGTTTCTCATCGTGTTCTGCGAAACCGGGCTCGTGATCCTGCCGTTTCTGCCAGGCGACTCGCTGCTGTTCATCGGCGGCGCGTTCGCGGCCACGCACGAGATGAATCTCGGCCTCCTGATCACCTTGCTGATCGTCGCGGCGGTCACGGGCAACACGGTCAATTATCTGATTGGCCGGGCCATCGGGCCGAAGGTGTTCAACACGCGCATTCCCGTGCTCGAGCGCTTCCTGGACCGTGCGGCGCTCCAGAAAACGCACGACTTCTACGAGCGTCATGGCGGCAAGACCATCGTGCTTGCGCGCTTCATTCCCGTCGTGCGCACGTTCGCGCCGTTCGTGGCCGGCGTTTCGCAAATGAGCATGCAGCGCTTTCAGCTTTTCAATATCGCGGGCGCGCTGTTCTGGGTGCTGCTGCTCGTGCTGCTCGGCTTCTTCTTCGGCAACATCCCGTTCATTCGCCAGTACCTCAATGTGATCGTGCTCGTCGGCATCGGCGCCGCGATCGTGCCGGTCCTGATCGGCGGGCTTTGGAAGATGACGCGCAAGAACGCGAGCGGCGCCGCGGTGCGCAAGCCCAACGGCGGCTGAGCGCGCGGCTTGCCCGAGCGGCAACGCGGAAAAGAAAAACGGCATCGCCCGCGAGGGCGATGCCGTTTTTTGTTGGTGCGAGGCGCCGCTATCCGCCCACGCGGCGAATGATCGAAGGCGTTTCGGGCGTGGGGTAGCCCGCGTCCTTGAAGGTTTCGACGATCGCGCGGTTGGTGTCGAAGTACACCTGCCAGTAGGTGTCGTTGTTCGTGAAGGGCCGCACGGCCAGCAGCGGGCCTTCGGGCGTGAACGAGAGGATCTCGACGTCGGGCGGCGGCTCCTGCGAAACGTTCGGAATCTTCGCGAGGGCCGCGCGCAAGCGGTTGGCCGCGTCGAGGGGATCGACGCCGTTGGCGATCTTCGCGGTCAGCTCGACACGGCGCACGGGCGTCGCGCTGTAGTTCGAGATGGTGTCCGAAAAGACCTTGTTGTTGCCGACGATATTCACCACGTTGTCCGGCGAAATGATGGTCGTGCCGAAGATGCCCAGTTCCTTCACGGTGCCGGTCACGCCGCCCGCCGTCACGAAGTCGCCCACCTTGAACGGCCGCAGCACCTGCATGAACACGCCCGCCGCGAAATGCGCGAGCAGGCCGCCCCACGCCGTGCCGATGGCGAGGCCGAGACCGGCGAGGAGCGCGGCGAACGACGTGGTCTGCACGCCGAATACCTGGAGGATTGCGAGGACCAGCAGCAGGTTCAATACGGCGGCGAGGATCGAGCTGAGGTAATGCGCGAGCGTGGGATCGATGCGTTCGTTGCGCGCCAGCACCTTGCGCAGCAAGCCGGCGACGAGATTGATGGCCCATCGTCCGATGATCCACAGGACGATCGCCGCCACGACCTTGGTCCCGAAGTCGATGCCCCGGGTCATGATGAATGTGCGGATGGTTTCGAGATCCAAAATGCCCTCGCTTGTGTCGTTGGTTGAGCAGGCAAGACATGGAACTGACGGAACTGACTGAAGTGACATGCGGGCGCATGACGAACGCGCGTGGCTATCGTCGTCTGTCCCTCAGCGCATTTATAGGCGAAGCGGCGAAAGCGTGCATCCTGCGTGCCCGCTCGCCTCGGGATTGACCCTGCGCAGGGCGCGCCCGGCGCATGGGCGATTGTTACGGCATACGGGGTCAATCGGCGGTATCGTTGCGCGATTGGCTCAGACACCAAAAAGGAGGACCGCAATGAACCTTCAGAACACCGATCTCCATCTCGTCACCGTGAAGCTCGACGAACTGCGCCCCACGCAGATCACCGTTGGCCTGCGCGAGGTGAACGTCAAGCGCGCACACTGGAAAGCGCTCGACAAGAAGGGCCGCGCGTCGGCCATCGACTCGCACTGGTTCCCGGCTGTGCTCGGCCCGAAGTCGCGCTATTTCGTGGTCGACCATCACCACCTCGGGCGCGCATGGCTAGAAGAAGGCGTGGCGAGCGTGCGCGTGACGGTGCTCAAGGATCTCTCGTGGCTCGAGCCCACCATCTTCTGGCGGATGATGGAGCATAACCAGTGGGTGCATCCGTTCGACGCGGCGGGCGAGCGCTGCGAGTTCGACCAGTTGCCGCGCCAGCTTCTCGGTCTGGCCGACGACCCGTACCGCAGCCTCGCGGGCGAGTTGCGCACGGCCGGCGGCTATGCGAAGGACACGACGCCGTTCAGCGAATTCCTGTGGGCCGACTACCTGCGCCGCAAGGTGTCCGAAACGCGTTTGCGCAAGGACTTCGACGCCGCGCTCGCCGACGCGCTTTCGCACGCGCACGATTCCGAAGCGCGTTATCTGCCGGGTTGGTCGGGCGTGGTGCCCGCCGCGGCCCCGGCGGCGGCGCCACAAAAGGCCGGTAAGAGCAAGAAAAGCTGAAGCGTGAGCCGGGTGTGTCGAGAGAGGCGAGCCGGATGTGGACTCTCTCCCGCCTGGCTCACATCGGCAACGTCGATTTGCTGTATGGCGACGTTTCGATTTCGAGCGCACCCTCCGGCGCCGTGCGTGTGCTGCGGGCCTTGCGCGATTCCACCCGGCGTGCTCGCCGCGCCGCGAGCAGGGCGAGCAACGCGGCGAGCGCATAAGCCAGCGCGCGCTCCGGCCAGGTCTCGCTCGGGTTGTGCGCTTTCCACGGGCCGCCCGCGTCGGCGAACACGAGGAAGGTGATCGCCGTATCGAACACGAGCGCAATCGCCATCAAGACGACGAAGACACGCGTGCCGTGCAGCGTGAGATCGGGGCGCGTGCAGTGAATGAGCCAGCAGCCCACCCGCACGGCGACGAGCAAGGCGAGATTCCAGAGCAGAAAGCAGATGAAGTTGACCATGATGCGTGATGACCGACCGAGCGAAACCTGGCTCGCGTGCGGGCGCCGGGCCGGGCGGGATGCTCTGGCCCGCTCCCAGGCGAGCGGTGGCGCGATCCTCGCATGGCGATGCATCTCGATAAATCCGGCCGCGTGCGGAGGCGCTGCGCACAGGCGGCCTGGGTTGCCGTGTACGCCACGAGGGGCGCGGCTCGCGCGGGTTTGTGAAGCATTGTCAGGCGCGCGTTCGGTTGCGTTTGTACAACTCCGTTCATGCAAGCGCCTGTGCGCGCCCGCCGCTTTCAACGCGCGTCGGGCAACGGCGATTGCGGCGGCGTGCCTTGCAACAGGTAATGGCTGAGCCACTCGCTGGCGGGGCCGCGCGCCGCATTGGTGCGATGGATCAGCGAGATGTTGTAGCTCACCGAGCGCCGGTCCGCGAGCGCGACGCGCACGAGCCTGCCGGCTTCGAGATCGGCTTCCACGAGGTGCCTGGGCATCGACCCCCAGCCGAGTCCCGCGAGCAGCAGCCGGTGCTTGGCGCCCAGGTCGCCGAGCTTCCACGCGCGATTGCTGTACACGCCGAAGTTCTGGCCTTCGGTGAGGCGGCTGCGATCGGTCAGCACGAGTTGCGTGTGCTCGCGCGCATCGGAAATGCGCACCGGCTGCTCCGCCTTGGCGAGCGGATGGCAAGGCGCCGCGACCATCACGAGTTCGACGGTGCCGATGGACTGCGCCTCGATCACATGTGGCCAGTTGTGGTTCGGCCCGCTGATGCCCAAAGCGCAGTCGCCGTCGAGCACGAGCTTGAGCACGCCGCCGAGCGCTTCCATGGTGAGATTCAGCGCGACGGTGGGAAACGTGAATGCGAACGCCTGCAACGCCTCGACGAGCCGCTGCGACGGAAACATCACGTCCACAGCCAGGGAGACCTCGCCCTCGAGCCCGCGCTGCAAGCCGGCCGCCTTGGCGTTAAGCTGACCCATGAGCAGATCGAGGCGGCGCGCATCGGCGAGGATCGCGCGGCCCGCGGCCGTGAGTTCCGGCTTGCGCTTGCCACGCTCGAACAGCGCCACGCCCAGCAGCGCCTCGAGATTCGCAATCGTATAGCTGACCACCGACTGCGCGCGGTCGAGCTGGCGCGCCGCCGCCGAGAAGCTGCCTGTTTCGGCGACGGCGATGAGCGCGCGCAGCTGTTCGAGGCTGGGGGAGCGGTCCGAGGCGCGATCCGAAGTGTGGCCCATCGTCGACCTATCGAGAAAGTGGATGATAACCATCCATTTTAGACGATTGTTTGAATAGGTTTGGCCGGGTAAAGTGCACACCTCGAATATTGGAGTCGTATGCCGATGAACCCTAACGTCAAGCCCGCCGGTCGCTATAACGGCTTTGCCATGCTGCTGCACTGGCTGATCGCCGCGCTCATCGTCTGGGGCTTTGCGCTCGGCTGGGTCATGACCGACATTCCCGGCATCACGCCCACCAAGCTGCGCTACTTCTCGTGGCACAAGTGGATCGGCGTGACCGTGCTCGCGCTCGTGCTCGTGCGCATTGTCTGGCGCGCCACGCACACGGCGCCTGCGCTACCCGGCTCCATGCATGGCTGGGAGCGGCTCGCCGCGCACGTGGGCCACGCAGCCCTCTATGTGCTGATGGTCGCGATTCCGGTCACGGGCTACCTGTACAGCTCGGCGGCGGGCATCCAGGTGGTGTACCTCGGCATCTGGCCGATGCCCGTGCTGATCGCCCCCGACACCGCGCTCAAGGGCGTGCTGCGCTTCGTGCATATCGCGCTCAACTACACCTTGCTCACCGTGGTCGTGCTGCACGTGCTCGCGGTCATCAAGCATCAGTTGATCGACCGGCAGAACATCCTCGCGCGCATGCTGCCGTTCGGCACGCCGCGCGACTGACTTGCCCGGCGCGTGTCGCGCCGGACCCATTTCACCGACTTCCCGACGCACTCCAACGTGGACCGAACGCCCATGATCCAACGCCTTGCCCATTCCGTTTCCGTCGTCGCGCTCGGCGCGGCGCTCGCCGCAGGCGCGGCTTTCGCCACCAGCGCGAATGCCGCCGCCGAGGCCGCGAAGAACTCGGTCACCGCCGTGTTCAAGCAGATGAACGTGCCTGTCGAAGGGCGCTTCAACCACTTTTCCGCCGACGTGCGCTTCGATCCGGCCAACGTCGCGGCGTCGAGCGCGAAGCTCGACGTCGAGGTGGCGAGCTTCGACATCGGCGCGCCGGAATACAACAAGGAAGTCGCGGGCGACGAGTGGTTCGACGCCACGCACTTCCCGCACGCGACTTTCGTTTCCACGCAGATCAAGCCGGGCGCGAACGGCGCGTTCACAGTGGCCGGCAAGCTCACGATCAAGGGCAAGACGACCGACGTCGTGGTGCCGGTGCAATTCCACAAGGACGGCGCGAACCAGGTGTTCGACGGCACGCTGCCCATCAAGCGCCTCGCATACGGCATTGGCGCGGGCGAGTGGAAGGACACCTCTGTCGTGGCCGACGACGTGCAGATCAAATTTCACATCGTGTCCGCCGCGCACTGACGCGCACCGGCCACGCATTTTTCACGCAGTTTCTCTCGCATCAGGAATCGCTTCATGAAGACGACGATTTTCGCCGCCGCCGCGGCCGCCGCACTGGCCGCCGCCATCGCCACGCCCGCGTTCGCGGCCACGACGACCTACAACCTCGACCCGATGCACACGTATCCGAGCTTCGAAGCCGACCACTTCGGCGGCGTCTCGGTGTGGCGCGGCAAGTTCACGAAGAGCTCGGGCACGGTCACGCTGGACCGCGCGGCGAAGACGGGCACGGTGGACGTGACGATCGACGCAGCGTCGATCGATACCGGCAATTCGCAGCTCGACAAGCACGTGAGCTCGGCTGAATTCCTCGACACCGCCAAGTACCCGACGGCCACCTACAAGGGCACGTCGATCCGCTTCGACGGCGACAAGCCCGTGGAAGTGATCGGCACGTTCACGCTGCACGGCGTGACGAAGCCGCTGAACCTGAAGATCGATTCGTTCAAGTGCTTCCAGAACCCGATGCTCAAGCGCGAAGTGTGCGGCGCCGACGCATCGGCCCAATTCGACCGCGCGGACTACGGCGTGAACTGGGGCCAGTCGTACGGCTTCAAGACGGCCACCACCTTGCAGATCCAGGTGGAAGGCGTCAAGGCCGACTGAGTTCGCGTGCGGCGCACGCCGCGCCTGACTTCATGCGAAGCCCGTGCGCCGAATGGCGCGCGGGCTTTTTTGCTACATTGGCCCGCAACGCATTGCGGCGATGTCGCGAGAGGATGAAGGAACGATGAAGTCAGGGCGACGGGCAGGGGGGCGCGCGGCGTTGTGGATTGCAGGCGCATGCGGTTTGATGGGAGTGGCGGGCGCATTCGTTGCGCCCGCATCGGCTGTCGAACCCGGTGAATATTTCTACGTCGAAGGCGGCCACGCGCATGGCACGCTCGTCGTAAAGGGAAACCGGTTCACACTCGATACGATCGGCGGCAACTGTCACACGTGCTCGCTCTCGGGCACGCTCAAAGGCAATGCAGGGGTGTCGAGCGATGGCGGCGAGACCTGCCACATCTCGATTTCAGGCGGCCAGGGCACCTTGCGGCTCGATTCGGGCGGCGCTGACGCATGCCGCACCGCTTGCGGCGCGCGCGCGATGTTCGACGGCGAGTACCGGCGGCCGGGCGCCGCCTGCACCGACCGCTCGCGCGCGGCGCGTCTCACGCAGGCGCGCGCGCAGTATGCGAAGAAGGACTACGCGGCGGCCGAAACGGGGTTCACGCAACTGATCGGCGAGTGTTCGATGGACATGGACTGGATCGAAGCCGATCGCGTGCGCAGCGACCTCGCGCTCACGCAATATCATCTGGGTGAGAACGCGAAGTGCCTCGCCACACTCGCGCAGACGACGGCGCTGCGCAATCACGACGACAGCGACAAGGACAGCGACGCATCGTTCGGCTTGCCGCCTTGCGACGAAGAGAACTACCAGTCGACCGGCAAAGCGATCTTGCACAACGCGGCGTTGTGCAAGGCGCCCGCCGCTGCGCGCGGCACGGCGAACTGAGCGCGCCGGCGCATGCCGGATGCGCGCGGTCTCAGTGGATGGGCGAAGCGGTATGCGTGCTGCGCGGCGAGAGCGCGACGTCGACGACGTGCGAATGCCAGATGCCGCAGGTCGCCTTGACGGGTACCCAGGCGTACTTGCCTCGCACCTTGGCGAAGGCGTGCAGATGGATCAGCGTGTCGATGGGCGTGACCTGCGTGACGGCGGCGCTCGCGGGCGGCACGGGCGTGGCGCTCGGGGGCACGGGGCTCTCGATATTGGCGGTGAGCGCGCGGCGGTCGGGCACGAGCAGCGAATCGTAGCGCTGGGCCTTGTGCACCCACTCGTCGAGCGCGGCGACGCAATTGACGACGGCGTCCGGCACGCGAATGCGGCGCAGGTATTCGTAGTCCTCGGGTTGAGGTTGGGTTTGCGCCTGAACGCGCAGACTGAGCCAGAAAAGCGCGAGCAGAGCGCAGGCAAGAGTCGTGAACTTCATGGTGACGGGCCTGTGCAGCGGAAGAGGGGACGGCGGGGAAGGGGCAAGTATACATGCTGGACGCATGCTCGCGTGCCACCGCTTTCATGGCGCGCGGCGCCTGGAAAGCAAAAAGCCCAGTCCGAAGACTGGGCTTTTTGTTTGATGCTTTGGTAGGCCGTACGGGATTCGAACCTGTGACCAACGGATTAACGGTCGCAGATGCGGAGAAAGTGACAATTGTGAGGTGAAAACCCACGGCTTCCGTGGTAACCAGCGTGGTTACTTCCTGCTTGGTAAACAGCCGCTTAGCTTTGTCCAGTAAGGGATTCGCGGCGCGTGATACGCAGGTCACGCCCACCGTGGGCCGCCTCGGGTCGATGGTTTTTTGCGCGAACGGAACGTGTGCCACTGCCGTTGAAACGCCGTTTTTTCGTCGCAGGTGTGTTTGAGTGGCATCGGGACCCAATATCTCGCGAAGCTTCACCGGCTGCATTCGTTCCGCATCAATTCACTGGAGTCTTACTTACCGCAAAGTCCGCTGCCTTGCTGCGTGCTAGATATACCAACCTCAGATCGATAGGGATGGGACATGTCGCTTCCTGAGTGGGGGTATTCGTACAACGCCCTGTTTGTGCCGCTGACGAGCGATTGGCAATGCTCGCTCGTTCCTATTCGTGACGTGGATGACGTTGATCGCGGCTGGAAGCTCTCGTATGAGGAGCGTCAGAAAGCACGCAAGGAGCGCGAGGAGCAGATCGAACAGGACCAGCGTGACTTCGACCGGTACTTCCGGGTTGGCACCAGCCGCCGAGCGGCGCGCGCCTGTAGCGATTTTGGCGCCTATATTGCGTTCATCAGGGAACACCTGAGGATCTCGGGTCTGTCTGCACCGGTCGACGGCGAAGGTGTGAGGCGCATCCTCCGCGACGCGGTACGCGACGGGCGGGTTATTCCGGCAATCGACCGGACATGGCGCGGTAGTCGGCGAGTGGGCCGGTCCTACGCACCGCAAAGCTGGCCAAAGCGCGCGCCTGACCCGAAGCCAACCGTCTACGGCGTGCTGAATACTGGCGAACTCGTCCCACTTGACGAGTTCGGGCGAGCGATTGATCGCACGCCATACGTGCCGATCAAGGTAAGGGCGGCCGCCGCTGCGAGTAGTGCCGCCAGATCGAGCACCGGTGGCAAGTTTGATTGGTTAGATTCGGTCGAGGCGGCGGCAGGCACGTTGCTCGGCGGCGACGTCGCTGCGGACAATGATCATGCCGAGGATGATAGCGCGGGCGAGGAGTACCTCATCGGCGACGCGGGTGGCGATTCGACGCCGCTCGGCGATGCGCAGCCGTTTTCGTATGAGCCGGACGCGCTCGGCCAAGGCGTTGTCGATGTGGCAGCCAACGATCGTGGAAGCACGTATGCCTGTGACATCATCTCTGCCGAATGCAAAGGTTCCGTATTGCGCGAGTTTCCAGGTCAATACCTGAACTCGACTTTGAACGAAATCCAGGGCGATGCACAGGATGGTGTGAAAGATGCCCGCAAGGCGCTCAAGTTGCTTAATGACGGACGTTTCAAAAAATAGGAGTTAGGCATGGACCACACATTGTTCACGCTGCTGGAAAAACTCGATGCAGCAAGGATCCACTACACCCTCGGGCGGCATCGGTCCGAGAGCGTTCTCGTATCCATCGCTGTAGTCGGTCAACGGATCGAGATTGATGTGTTTCGGGATGGGCACATGGAGGTTGCGCGCTTTGTTGGGCATGAGGACGTCGAAGGCGGAGCGGAACTAATTGACTCCATCATTGAACTGGGGCGCTGATCTCGGGCGGCCGCGTGCTTCAATTGATGACGGGTGTGCGCTCGCCAGTTCGCCCCTTCCCGGTGCGGCGTGTCGTCCGCCCAGAAAGCGCGGTGGTGCAGCGCATTTCATAGAGTTGAACCGCATTGGGGACGTCGGTGAACCGAACAATTCGTAGGTAACGCCGGGGCCTTCTTTGAGCACGCAAATCTTACGGGAATATCTCGACCAATTAGTAGCGCCATGGAAGCGCCCAATAGTGGACCCGAAAGCGTTAAACACGCTGAAGTATTCCACGCCCTTGCATCCCGAACACTATTTGCTTTTCGCCGAAAAGGACTTGCGGCTTGGTGGGCCGCGTGGTCTTGTGAACAGTCTCACAAACTCAAAAAGAGCGATTGATTGTCAGATCTTTCGGTTACTGCACGCGCTTGCGTTGCCCGAGCCGCGCAACTTTCCGGAGCGGCTCGATAAGCTCAAAGAGTTGGGCTTGTTGGCTCCGCGAGTGGTTAGAAAGATCGCGCAACTACGGAACGTCTTGGAGCATCCGTACTAGAAACCAACGGTGGCTCACGATGCGACTCGGCTACTTACGCAGCTTAAAGGCCCCTAACGACCAACAATAGGCTCGCCAACGGTCGATGGGCAAGCTCGTGTTGTTTCCAGCGCGCGATCCGTGTCCTTTCCTGTTGCGGATAGCGCTTTGCAGGGACGATTTCCGTCGCGTAGCGGTCGAGTGCTTCTCGTAGCGTTGTGCGTTCGGCCTCGGTTCGGTCGATATAGCTTCCTGCATCGATCTCGGTCTCGATGCGCCGTGCCCATTGCTGGGCCTGTTGCTTGGTGTCGAATGTGCGGTATGCCGGCTTGTAACCTCGTCGTCGGACTTCGACGCGCCAATAGTTGCCGCGTTGCTTGATGTAGGCCATTTCAGAATCCACGCGAAGTTGAAGTTCGCTCGATCTGGATTCTTCCGTTCCGGCAGATTTCCGGCAAAGACCAGTTTTTGACGCCCGGTCGACGGACGCTATGGACGAAAAAAAAGCACTCCGATTGCTCGAAAGTGCTTGATTTTCCTCTTTAACCTGCCCAAGAAGGGTAGGTGGTAGGCCGTACGGGATTCGAACCTGTGACCAACGGATTAAAAGTCCGCTGCTCTACCAGCTGAGCTAACGACCCAAAAGAGAAGCGGGATTATAGCGAGACATGGCTGAAGTGTCAACCATACCCGTCACAAAGCCGATTGAAAAAGCCCGGGACACGTCGTGCCCCGGGCCTTCCTTACACGCGAGAGGCGCATGTCGCGGCAGCGGCAACCGGCAAGCCTGCTCCGCGTGACGCCAAAACCAGCCAGCAGCGCTTATTTGAGCTGGGAGAGCTTGCTCTGCGCCGTCTGGGCAACGTCCGAGCTGCCGTACTGCGAAACGATCTGCTCGAGCGTGCGCTTGGCCGCAGCCTTTTGCCCTTGCTCGATCTGATTGTTCGCAATCGCCAGCAGCGCCTCGGGGGCGCGCGGATGTTGCGGGTACTTGCTGACCAGGTTCTGCCAAGTCGCGGTCGACCCCTTGTAGTCCTTCAGCGCGTAAAGCGCGTTGCCGAGCCAGTACTGCGCGGTCGGCTGATAAGGACTCTGCGGGAACTTCGAGATGAAACTACGGAACGACGTGGCCGCGTTCTTGAAGTCGCCGTTGCGGAACTGCTGCGAAGCGGCGTTGAACGTTTCCATTTCACCCGGCTGAACCGTGCCTTGCACGCCGTCCACGGTCTCCTGCTGCGGTTCGAACTTCTTGAGCCGCGTGTCGAGATCCGTGTAGTAGTCCTTCTGTTGCTTTTGCAGGGTCGCCAACTGGTTCGCCATGTCCTCGTCCTGTCCGCGCAACGTGGCGACCTGCTGGTTGAGCTGGTCGATGTGGTTGGACTGGTCGAGGATCGTGCGCTGGGCGGCGGACAACTGGGTCGCCAGGCTGTCCGTTTTCGCGCGCAGGTCGAGGATCGCCTGGCGCGCCTGATCGTCATCGAAGAGACCCGCGTGGGCCGGCAGCGCCGAAAAGGCGACGCCGGCCACGCAGGCGGCTGCGGCAGTCCGCAGCAGGGAGAAACGGTGCGACATACGCCCCTTCATCCAATACTCAATTACTGTTGATACACGAGGTCAGCACGGCGGTTTTGCGCCCACGATGCTTCGTCGTGGCCCGTTGCGACCGGCTTTTCCTTACCGAGGCTGACAGCTTCCATCTGCGAGTCGGGCACGCCCATCAGCGAGAGGGCGCGACGGACGGCTTCAGCACGCTTCTGGCCCAGCGCCAGGTTGTATTCGCTCGTGCCGCGCTCGTCGGTGTTGCCCTGGATCAGGACGTGACGTTCCGGGTGCGTCTTGAGGTATTGCGCGTGCGCTTGCAGCAGCGACTGGTAGTCGTCCTTGACGGCGTAGCTGTCGAAATCGAAGTACACGCTGCGCTTGGCGAGCGGGCTGTTCGGGTTGTTCAGTTCGTCGACGTTCACCTGGGCAACCGCGTTCGGGTTCGGTTGGGTGCTCATCGCGCCGGCGTTCTGGTTTTCTTCCTTGACGCCCGACTTGCATGCTGCCAGTGCGCCGATCATCAAGACGGCCAAAGCCAGGCGGATTTTCTTCGACATCATTTTTGCTCTCCTGAAGTGTTATTGCATAAAAGGACCCCAGGACGGCTCGCGTACGACGCCGCCCTGAACGGACAGGATTTGCCGAGTACGACCATCGGTCGATACAGCAGCCAGCACGCCACGGCCGTTCACCTGAGTGGCGTAAAGAATGTACTGACCGTTCGCCGCGAAGCTCGGCGATTCGTCATGTGTCGTGTCAGTGAGCGCTGTGGCGACACCGGATTGCAGATCTTGAATGTACAGCTTAAATCCGCCGCCCGTGCGTGAGATGTACGCCAGTTGCTTGCCGTCCGGGCTGACCCGCGGGCTCGTATTGTAGTTACCGGAGAACGTCACGCGTTGTGCTGCTCCGGTGCTTTCGCCCTGGGCCGGCATCTTGTAGATCTGTGGCTGGCCGCCGCGGTCGCTCGTGAAGTAAATCGAGCGTCCGTCAGGAGAGTAGGTGGGTTCGGTATCGATCGTCGTGCCTTGCGTGAGGCGGCGCAGGCCGGAGCCGTCGGCATTGACGGCGAAGATCTGCGTGTTGCCCGTGCGCGACAGTGCGACGGCAAGCGTGCGTCCATCCGGTGACCAGGCGGGCGCCGAATTGTTGCCCTTCTGGTCGGAGATGACCACACGGCGACCCGTAGGCAGGTCATGCACGTAGACGATCGGTTTTTTCTTTTCGAAAGATACGTAAGCGACCTTGGTGCCGTCAGGCGACCAGGCCGGCGAGATGATCGGCTCGGGGCTCGAGAGCGCAATGTGCGCGTCTTGTCCGTCGGAGTCCGAAATCTGCAATTGATAACGGCCGCCCGTGCGAATCACGTACGACAGACGTGTGGCGAACACACCCCGATCGCCGAGCAGTTTCTGATAGATGTAGTCCGCGACCTTGTGGGCGCTCATGCGCAAGCCGCTCGCGGGGCTCGTGAGCACGAGGCCGCCGAGGCTTTCGCCCTTCACGGTGTCGTAGAGCTTGAAGCGCACTTCGTACTGGCCGTTGGCGAGCTTGTTCACGCTGCCCGCGACGAACGCATTCGCGCCCTTGGCCTTCCAGCTGCCGAGGTCGACCGAGTCGTTTTCCGAGATCGGCGCGCTGCCCGCGTCGATGTTCGTGAATTTGCCGCTGCGCTGAAGGTCGGCGCGCACGATAGCCGCGACCTGTTGGGGAGAATTCGCTTCGCCGGCGAAGTTTGCCGTGGCGATGGGGAACTGGGTGGAGCCCACGCCGGTGACGAGGACGTTGAGTTGTGCGTTCGCTGCGCCGCCAGCCGTAATCAGGCAGGACGCGACGAGGGTTCGCAGGCCAAGCTTCGTCATCAAACTCATGCTGTACTGTTTCCTGAAAAAGCGATTTTTGTGACACCACGCAACAGCAGACTGACCCGAATTCGTTCGAATCGTTCCTTGGTCTGCCGCCGCGTGCCGGCTTTCGTCAACCTTTCTGCATCTTATGGCAGCCCTTAGCCTGCCGGGCGCAAGGTGATCTTGAAGCTCGAAGGCGTCTTGCCGTCAGTATCGACCGGCATCGGATCCGAGCGCTGGACCGCGCGCAATGCAGCATCGTCCCACGACGCGTTGCCGCTGCTGCGCGTGATCGACGCCGAAAGCAGCGTGCCCGTCGGCGAGCAACGCACCGAAATCTCCGTTTCGAGACCGGACGTTTCGCCCGCCCACACGATGTTCGGACGCACACGCCGGCGCACCTTGTCCGCATAGCCCGGCGAAGTCGCATTGCCGCCCGAGCCGCTGCCCGTGCCGCTCTTCGCCAGACCGTTGCCGCTCGAACCTTCACCGCCGCCCATCGAGCCTTGCATCTGCGCGATGCGGGCGCGGCGTTCCGCGTCGAGCTTCTTCGCCTGGGCGTCGGCCTGGGCCTTCGCCTTGGCCGCCTTTTCGGCGTCGGCCTTCTTCTGCGCGTCGAGCTTCGCCTGCTTCTGCTGATCTTCTTGCTGCTGCTTCTTGAGCGCTTCTTGCTGCTGTTCCTGCTGCTTCTGCTTTTCAGCCGCGGCCTGTTGTTGCTCCTGCTGCTGCTGTTGCTGCTGCTTGAGCTTCTGCGCCTTTTGCTGCGCGGCCAGTTGCGCGGCCTGCTGGGCCGCAAGCTGCTGCTGGCGCTTCGCCTCCGCTTCCTGCTGCTGCTTCAGGCGCTGCTGCTCGGCCAGTTGCGCCTCGCGTGCCGCTTCCTGCTGCTTACGCTTTTGCTGTTGCAGCGCGATGTCGGCGTCCTCGGTTTGCGGCGGCGGCGGGGCAGGGGTCGGGGCCACTGGCGCGGGCGGCGGCAACGGCTTCGGCGTCGACAGGTCCGGCACCTCGGTCCAGAGTTCCGCTTCTTCGCCCGCCGGCGTGCTGTTCTGCCAATGGATGCCGTGATACAGGAACAGACCGAGCAGCAGGTGCATGAGCACCGCGAGCGCGACAGCACGTCCCGTGCCACGCTCGCGTGGAGGTTGCAGCGGATACGAATCGTTCTTGCGGATCATTGCGATTTGACGAGCAGTCCGACACGTTTGACGCCATGCGCCTTCAGGTCGGACATCACGTTCATCACCGTCTCGTACTTGACGGACTTGTCGGCCGCGATCACGACGGGCTGGTCGGGATGGCTTTGCTCGCGATCGGCAACGAAGCCATTGAGATCGGCGCGCGTCATGTTTTCCTGCTGCGTGGCGCCGGAATCGTCCTTATAGCGTACGCTCAGATTGCCGTCGGGGCGAATATTGACCACGACCGGTGGAACCTGCTGCTGTTGCGAAGCCCCGCCCACGGTGGGCAGGTTGACAATGGACGGCGCGACGAGCGGCGCCGTCACCATGAAGATCACGAGCAACACCAGCATCACGTCGATATACGGCACGACGTTGATATCGGCCATCGCGCGGCGCGAGCGGCTGCCTCGCATGCTCGAACGGACTGAGCCTCCCATCTTCGACTCCTTGCTGACTGCGGAAGATTAGTGGGCCTGACGTTGCAGGATGTTCGAAAATTCTTCGATGAAGGTTTCGAAGCGAATCGCGAGACGGTCGATGTCGTGGGCGTAGCTGTTGTACGCGACCACCGCCGGAATGGCGGCGAACAGACCGATCGCGGTCGCCGTCAGCGCTTCGGCAATGCCGGGCGCGACGTTCGCGAGCGTGGCCTGCTGCACGTTCGCGAGGCCGCGGAACGCATTCATGATCCCCCAGACCGTGCCGAAGAGACCGATGTACGGGCTCACCGAGCCGACCGAGGCGAGAAACGAGAGGTTCGCCTCAAGTGCGTCCATTTCGCGCTGGAAAGCCGCGCGCATGGCGCGGCGCGCGCCGTCGAGCACGGCGCCCGGATCGTTCAGGCGTTTTTCTTTCGCCTTCAGGAATTCGCGCATGCCCGATTCAAAGATACGCTCGAGCGCACCGATCGTGTGACGGTTGTTCGCCGCGCTCTGATAGAGCGCTTGCAGGTCGCCGCCCGACCAGAAGTCGCGCTCGAAGCGCTCGGTCTGGGTGCGCGCCCGGCGGATCGCGAACCACTTGCGGAAGATGAAGGTCCAGGAAATCAGCGACATGAGCAGAAGAAGCCCCATCACCGCCTGTGCCAGTATGCTCGCATTAAGAACGAGAGAAATGATCGACAGATCTTGTGTAGTGTTCATATAGGTTCGTTGTGACGTCCCGGAAGGGGCGAGCGGCTGCAAGACAACGCGAGGCTTCCTGTAGGCGTTTGGGAAGCTTTCGCGCCGCCGCGGCCGAACCCTGCTTGGTCCTGCATTGACCGGCGCGAGTTCACTGGCGTCGTATCAACGGTAATTACTGCACTGCCGTTGACACGGCGTGCAGGTCTTTCTGCGGTCCACGTTGCAAGGCTGCATGAACGTGGGCTGGAATGGGGGCGGGACGCATGGCCCGGCCGTCGACGCAGGCAACGCGGATGACGCCCGTGACGAGCAGCGTGCCGTCGCGCCACGCCTCCTGCATGAAGTCGACCGAGGCACGGCCGAGTTTTTCGACTCGGCTCACGGTCGTGACGACTTCGTCGAGACGCGCGGGCGCGCGGTAGTCGAGCGCGGTGCTGCGCACGACAAAAAGCACGCCCGTTTCCTCGGCGAGCCGACGCTGGTCGACGCCGCACGCGCGCAGCCATTCGGTGCGCGCTCGCTCGAAAAACTTGAGGTAATTCGCGTAAAACACGATGCCGCCGGCGTCGGTGTCTTCGTAGTAGACCCGCACTGGCCACGTGAAATCGCGGCCGGCCGGGGATGACTCCTCGTCCGGCTTGCTGGTGCAATTTTCCATGCCGCGCATTCTACCGGAACGCGCAGCTTCTACGTCTTTCGCGTCTTTCGTACGACTGACATAAGTAAGAAAAACGTAAGCAGATTTTAGCCGCGATGGATGCTCAGTCCGGCGAAAGACTGGGCGACGGGCATCAGCTCGATCGTGTTGATATTGACGTGGGCCGGGCGCGTGGCGATCCAGTAGATCGAGTCGGCGATGTCCTCTGCCGTGAGCGGCTGCACGTCCTTGTAGACGTTGGCCGCCTTGTCGTCGTCGCCGCGAAAGCGCACGTTCGAGAATTCGGTGCCGCCGCACAGGCCCGGCTCGATGTCGGTCACGCGCAGCGCGGTGCCCGCAAGGTCGGCGCGCAGGTTCAGGCTGAACTGGCGCACGAAGGCCTTGGTCGCGCCATAGACGTTGCCGCCCGCATACGGCCAGCGGCCCGCCACCGACCCGAGATTGAAGATGTGGCCGCGGTTGCGCGCGATCATGCCGGGCAGGAACGCGTGGGTAACCTGCACCAGACCCGTGCAGTTGGTGTCAATCATGGTCTCCCACTCGTCGAGGTCGGCCTTCTGCGCCGGCTCCACGCCGAGCGCGAGCCCGGCGTTGTTGACGAGCACGTCGACGCCTGCGAACTCGGGCGGCAGCGCGCCGGGTGCGGCTTCGACCGCCGCGCGGTCGCGCACGTCGAGTTCGATGGGCAGGAGGGCGTCGCCGAGTTCGGCGGCGAGGGCGTCGAGGCGGTCCTTGCGACGCGCGGTGGCGACGACGCGATGGCCGCCCTTTACAAAGGCGCGGGCGATGGCGGCGCCGAAGCCGGCGGACGCGCCGGTGACGAAAACGATCATGGTGGCTCCCTGGTCGGTGGTAGGCGAGGAAAGGGGAAAGCCTACTTCCAATGCCGCGTTGCGGCAAGGAAGGGACAGAACGCGCGCGGTGCGCATGGCGGCCGGCGGCGCTTTGGCGACCGGCGGCGCTTTGGCGACCGGGCCGTCGTTCGTGCAGCAGTTCACACCGCAGTTCACGCCGCCGTTGACGCCGCCGTTGACGCCATCGCTCACCCCGCAGTTCGTACCGTCGTTCGCGCCGCAACCCGCGCCCGTCAAGGCGTTGCGCGGGCGGTTGCCTATTCCCTGCCGTTCCAATACACTAACGCGCTCAATCCCTGCGTGACTGGCGATAGGGTTCCGAAGTGGCGGCTGCAAGCCGGCTATTGGGGACTCAAGGTGGAACGACCCACCGTGAAGCGCAGGGTGCCGTTTTGCCGTTCGCCTGGGCAGCCGATTTTCGCGCGCTTTCATTAGCGCTGCTGGGCCTTGATGGGCCATGGCTGTCCTGCCTCGCGTGTGCGGCGCCTCCTTCCGCCACGTCAAGGCTGGCCTCTTTGCCAGCAGCGCCGCGTACCCGCTACGCGTTCCGCGCGAGACCCGGTCAACCTGAACACACTTAACGGAATCCGTATGTTTGACAGAGCCGAAAGCACCAACGCCAACGTCGATCCCGAACTCTTCAAGGCGATCGAACTCGAAAACCGCCGCCAGGAAGAGCACATCGAGCTCATCGCGTCGGAAAACTACACCTCGCCCGCGGTCATGGCCGCTCAGGGCTCGCAGCTCACCAACAAGTACGCCGAAGGCTACCCCGGTAAGCGCTATTACGGCGGCTGCGAATACGTGGATATCGTCGAGCAGCTCGCGATCGACCGCGTGAAGCAACTGTTCGGCGCCGAAGCCGCGAACGTTCAGCCGAACTCGGGCTCGCAGGCCAACCAGGGCGTGTTCTTCGCCGTGCTCAAGCCGGGCGACACGATCATGGGCATGAGCCTCGCCGAAGGCGGTCACCTCACGCACGGCATGGCGCTCAACATGAGCGGCAAGTGGTTCAACGTGGTGAGCTACGGCCTCGACGCCAACGAAGACATCGACTACGAAGCGCTCGAAAAGCGCGCGCACGAAACCAAGCCGAAGCTGATCATCGCCGGTGCGTCGGCATTCGCGCTGCGTATCGACTTCGAGCGCATCTCCAAGGTTGCCAAGGCCGTTGGCGCGTACTTCATGGTCGACATGGCGCACTACGCAGGCCTGATCGCCGCGGGCGTCTACCCGAACCCGGTGCCGCACGCCGACTTCGTCACCACGACCACGCACAAGAGCCTGCGCGGCCCGCGCGGCGGCGTGATCCTGATGAAGGCCGAATTCGAGAAGCAGATCAACTCGGCGATCTTCCCGGGCATCCAGGGCGGTCCGCTCATGCACGTGATCGCGGGCAAGGCCGTGGCGTTCAAGGAAGCGCTCGCGCCGGAATTCAAGACCTATCAGCAGCAAGTGGTCGAAAACGCGCGCGTGCTGGCCGAAACCCTGGTCAAGCGCGGTCTGCGCATCGTCTCGGGCCGCACGGAAAGCCACGTGATGCTGGTCGACCTGCGTGCGAAGAACATCACCGGCAAGGCAGCGGAAGCCGTGCTCGGCTCCGCGCACATCACGGTGAACAAGAACGCGATCCCGAACGACCCGGAAAAGCCGTTCGTGACGAGCGGTATCCGTCTGGGTTCGCCGGCGATGACGACGCGCGGCTTCGGCGTGAAGGAAGCCGAGCAGGTGGGCAACCTGATTGCCGACGTGCTCGACAATCCGGAAGACGCAGCGACGATCGAGCGCGTGAAGGCGCAGGTCGCCGAGCTGACGAAGCGCTTCCCGGTTTACCGCTAAGCCAGTATGCGCTGCCCCTTTTGCCGGCACGAAGACACGCAGGTCGTCGACTCGCGCGTGTCCGAAGACGGCGCCGCGATCCGGCGCCGCCGCCGCTGCCCGGCCTGCGACAAGCGTTTCACGACGTACGAGCGGGTCGAGCTGGCGATGCCGGCCATCGTCAAAAAGGACGGCAGCCGCACGGAGTTCGACCGCCGCAAGATCATGGCGAGCATGCAACTGGCGCTGCGCAAGCGGCCCGTTGCAGCCGACGCGATCGACGCGGCGGTTGCCCGCATCGAGTATCAACTGCTCGGTAGCGGCGAGCGCGAAGTGCGCAGCGAGCGCCTTGGCGAGCTCGTGATGGGCGAATTGCGCGAACTCGACAAGGTCGCGTTCGTACGTTTTGCTTCGGTGTACCGACGCTTCGAAGACGTTTCCGAATTCGAGGACGTGATCGAGGAATTCCGCCGCACCGGCGCCGCCGCCACGCCTGCTGTTCCCGCGAAAAAGCGCTGAGCGCGTTCGCATAGCTTTTCCTCCTGTTCCCTGCCGCTGTCGTGATGCTTGCATTCTCGCGAGTCGGCGTCGCGCGCACCAGCTAGCCGTTCGGCTAATTGTTTCGTTTCGCATTCGTCCGTAGATTGATGGCAATCCATTCAAATTAAGGATTGCTGATGAAATGCGGAGGATTCACGCTCATCGAAGCGATGGTCGTCATCGTCTTGCTGGCGATCGGCGCGACCCTGTCCACCCCCGTTTTTACCGCCTGGCGCGTGCGCGACCAGGTCGATGCGCGCGCCAATGCGATGCTCGGCACGCTCGCCTATGCGCGCAACGAAGCGATCCGGCGCAAGGCGCGCATTACCGTTTGCCGTGTCGACGCGGCGCGCAACTGTCTTGCGGCGGCGAAGGCGTGCCCGTCGGGTCTTGCCGACTGGTCGTGCGGCTGGGCCGTCATGTTCGAGCGAGGCGGCGCCTACGTGCCGCTGCGCGTGCAGCCGGCGCTCGACGCGATTGCGGTGGCGTCCGGGCTCACCGCCATTACGTTTACGCCGCCGGCGGGGCAGACCATTGGCAGTCTGCGCAATATCGAGGTCGCGCCGCGCGCCGCTTCGGCGGCACAGCGCGGCGCGCGATGGCGGCGCTGCATACGCATCGCGGCGGGCGGCCGGGCGCGGATTAGCGACGGTGCGTGCGCGGGGGCGTCATGAGGTGGGCAGGCATTGCTGGCGAGCGTGGATCGACGCTGCTCGAAGTCGCCATCGCGCTTGGCATCATGGCGATGAGCGGTCTTGGCTTGATGAGCACGCAATTCGGTTTGGCTCGCCATGCGCAGTTGGCAGCGGCGCGCGAGCGCGCCGTTTTCGCCGCCGCCGCGCTTGCCGAAGCCGCACGCGCGACGGCGGTGACGGGCGCGGCCACGGATCGATGGAAGGCGCTGTCGACATCCATCGTGCCAGAAGGGCGCCTCGCCACATCGAGCAGCGCAGGCGAAGTGTCGATCGCGAGCGCCACCTGGCTTGCCACGCAGTTCGCAGCGGCCTCGGGCGCGGCTGCGGCTGCGCGGGCGCAGCCGTGTCTTGACGTCGCGGTCCCGGCGGGACGCGACTGCGTAGCGCTGGCGTTCCTGCGATGAAACCGAAGCTCACCCTGGCGCGTCGAGGCGCTGGCCACACGCTTCTCGAACTGACGATTGCCGTGGCGCTCGGCCTCGTGGTGACGCTTGGCGCGCTGGCGGCCTACCGGTCGCAGCGTCAGGCGTTCGCGTATGCGAGCGATGCCGCGCGCATTCACGAGGCAGGCATGAACGCGTTGCTGCTGATGGGCGAGCAGATCCAGATGGCCGGGTTCGTCGCCGCCGATACGCGCGTGCCGCTTGCCGGCCCGGCGATCTTCGGTTGCACGGCTGGGCGGCCGGTGGGCGCGGACGCCGCGCTTGCCTGCGAATCGCTATCGGGCCGCTCGGACGGGCTCGCGGTGCGCTACCAGGGCGACGGCGTATCGACGTGGCCCGCCGCGAACGGCCAGGTCACGGACTGCCTCGGTCAGGCGGCGGGTGCGGCCGGTAGCGAGATCGTGAATCGCTATCACGTCAAGGCGAGCGCATCGACCGGCGAGCCCGAACTCTACTGCGAAGGCTCGGGCAAGGTTGGCACGGCGCAGCCGCTCGTCGAGGGCGTGGAGCGCTTGCGGTTGCGTTACTGGACGGCGGGTGCGGCGCAGCCGGTCGATGCGTCGGTGCTTGCGCGCGATCAGTGGGCCTCGGTCGTCGCCGTCGATCTGTGCGTGCTGGTGCGCGGCGGCGCTTTTCCCCGGCGCACGCACTATGTCGATTGCGAGGGCGCGCAGGGGCTCGGCGCAGACGGGCGGGCGCGGCAGGCGTTCTGGCGGCACATCGTGCTGCGCAATGCGGCGCTGGCGGCGTCATGACGTTGGCCCGTATGCATCTGCGCTTCAGTCGGCCCGCACAGCGCGGTATGGCGTTGCCGGTCGTGCTGCTCATCGTCTCGATGATGCTGGTGAGTTCGGCGGCCTCGTTCGAGGCGGCGCTGCTCGAGGCACGCAACGCCGACGCCGTCGTCGATCATCTGCGCGCCTTTCATGCCGCCGAAGCCGCGCTCGTACTCTGCGCGCGTGAGTTGGCGAATGGCTCGATGAGCGCACCCGTCGCCGCGACGCAATCCGGCGAGCCGCAAGCCTGGCGGCGGCAAGACACCTTCGAGCGCCAGGCGCTCACGCCTGTTGCCGCGTGGCCGGGATCGGCCCGGCCGCCGCAGTGCCTGGCCGAGGCGTGGCGTATCGACAGCCGTCCACTGGCGCGTGCGTATCTCGTCACCGCGCGCGGCTTCGGCGCGTCCGAACAGGCGCAAAGCTGGCTACAGGCGCAGTTGATCTTCGACGACACAGGCGACGCAAGGCACATCGAGCGCCATTGGCGGCAGGTCGTTGCGCGGCCGTTTTGACGAGTGGAGGAGGCATGGTGAAAAACTACCGGCACCGCGCGTTCACGCTGCTCGAACTGGTCGTTGCGCTCGCGGTGGCGGCCGTGGTTGCGGCCTTCGCGTTGCCGTCGTGGCACGCGCAGATCGCACGCGGGCACCGCGTCGACGCCGTGGCGGCGCTTTACCGCGCGGCGCAGTTCGTCGACACGCAGAGCGCTTCGACCGGAACGCTGCCGGCAGGATTCGATCAGTCGCCGTCAACGGGCGCGCCGGTTTACCGCCTGCGCCTCATGCCTGCCGACGACTCCAACGGGGGCTACGCGATCGCGGCCGAGCCCGTGGAAACCGGACCGATGCGCGACGACGCTTGCGGCGCGTACGTGCTCGACGCCACAGGCGTGCGCCGCAATCAGGGCGTGGGCGGCAGCGCAGCCGAGGCGGTTGTGCAGACGTGCTGGAAGGATCGATGAGCGGCGCGGGGAGGCAGACGAGCCGCGAGCGGATCAGCCGGTGAGATCGTCTTCGTCGGATGAATTGCGGGAAGCGCGGCCAGGCGCCGCGCCGCGCTGGCGTCGCACCTGCTGCCACACGCGGTACGCCTCCCATGCCGTGAAGGCGAGTCCGCCCCACTTGATGACGGGGCGCGCGGCGCTAACGAGGCTCGTGCGCAGCGGCTTGGCAACGATGAGCGAGACGAGCGAACTGAGCAGCGGATATTGCTTGAGCAGATTGCCGAGACCGGCGCCCACGCCGCCGCCGCCGGACCCAGAGCGGCTGAAGCCGGGCACCACGAAGCGCAGCCAGCTGAAATTGGTGACCGCCGAGCGGAGTTCGACGATCGATTCGGACATTTCGGCGCGCTCGACAGCGGCGCGCACGAGCAGCAGTTCCTTGCGCAACGCGCGCAGTTGCGGCGTAGAAAGGTCGTGCGAGCGAATGCGGTTGGGGCGAAAGGAGGTGTCCGGTCGGGGTTGGCTCATGGCGTCGGCTCGCGGCTATCAGGTCGAAGGCGGGATCACAGGCGGATCGAAGGGCGCTGTGCGGGCGCGCGGTGGGTGCCGGGGCATCAAGCTTCCGGCAGGCATCGCAAGCCCGGCCGGCTAGGGTTTGCGCAGGATTTCGCGGTCTTTTTCGAATTCCTCTAGCGTCGCCTGGAAGACGAGCGGCGCATTGCGCAGCCCTGCTCGCGCCTTCATGGCGCAGACGATCGCTGCGATCGCGTAGACGGCCGTAATGCAGGCAAGCGCTTGCCAGCGCCACGTGTCCCAGAACGCGATGGCAACGAGCGCGGTGAGCGCGACGAGCGCGAGCAAGGCGAGCATCATCGCCGCGAGGCCGAGGAACAGCACGGCGATCAACCGGTCCTTCTCTTCGGCGAGTTCGATGCCTATCAGCTCGAGACGCGTTTGAAGCATCGCGAACGCAGAGCTGAGCAGCCGGCGCAAGGGTCCGTGTTCGTGGCGCTGCGATTGGGTGTCTGTCGTCATGGCGAGGGCAGGTTGCGCAGGCGAGTGCGCGAGCAAGGCGCGAGAAAAAACGGCCGGCGGCGTCGCCCGGCGAGACCGGTGGGCGAAGCGGCGCTCAGCGTAGGCGAGAAGCCATCCGGGCGTTAGCGGCCCCGAGACGGCTTCTCGTGCGTATGGCGCGCGGTTCAGCGACCGCGCGCCGTACGGCGGCGCTGGCGGGCGCTTACTTGCGGTTGATCAGCAGACCGACCAGCACGCCCACGCCGGCAGCGATGCCGATCGATGCCCACGGATGCTCGTGCACGTAGTCGTCGGTGGCGCGCGCCGCTTTCTTGCCTTTCTCGACCACGACCACCTGGACGTCGGCGGCTTTCTCTTTTGCCTGTTTCAGACGCGAGAGTGCCGTTTCGCGCAACTCCGACGCGCGCTCGCCCGTAGCGCTCGCTGCCTGCTTGAGCAGGTCCTCTGCATCCGCGAGGACGGTTTTGATATCGGACATCAGCCTCTCCTTGTTGACTTCTGACATTGACTGGCTCCCATCGTGTCACATCACGCGTGAATCGTAACAAAGATACGGGCGCTGGCAAGCGTGACGCGCAGTCACGAGCCGAATTCGCACGATCCGTTCCTGCGAAGGCGCACGGGAAAGTGTCTGGATTAAGCGCACAAAGACATGCGCGCGATGAGACGTATTGAGTTGATCCGGCACCCAAAGTTTCCACATGATGGCTCAAAATGACAAAAACGCATACCGGTGTGAGGCGATGTTCGTTAGCGGGGCACGAGCGCGACCTGTATGCTTGAGTATGTAAACGTCCACTGGATCATCGGGCCGTGCGCCCGGATTCGTTCAGAGCGCGTTCAAAACGCGTTCACACCTCGTACAAAGGAAGCCCACCATGAGTCTACGTCTTGGCGATATCGCACCCGACTTCGATCAGGATTCGAGCATTGGCCGTATCAAGTTTCATGAATGGCTTGGCAACAGCTGGGGCGTGCTGTTCTCGCACCCGGCCGACTTCACGCCGGTCTGCACGACCGAGCTTGGCCTGACCGCGAAGCTCAAGGACGAATTCGAGAAGCGCAATGTGAAGACGATCGCGCTCTCCGTGGATAACGCCGAATCGCACAACGAGTGGATCAAGGACATCAACGAGACGCAGGCGGCGAACGTCGGCTTCCCGATTCTGGCCGACGGCGACCGCAAGGTCTCCACGCTGTACGACATGATTCACCCGAACGCGAACGAGACGCTCACCGTGCGCTCGCTGTTCGTGATCGACCCGAACAAGAAGGTGCGTCTCATCATCACGTACCCGGCGAGCACGGGCCGCAACTTCGACGAAGTGCTGCGCGTGATCGACTCGCTGCAACTCACCGACCACTACCAGGTCGCCACGCCCGGCAACTGGAAGCAGGGCGATGACGTCGTGATCGTGCCGTCGCTGAAGGACGAAGAGGTCATCAAGCAGAAGTTCCCGAAGGGCTACAAGGCGCTGCGTCCGTATCTGCGCATGACGCCGCAGCCGAACAAGTAAGCTGCACGGCTGAAGCCGAAAAAAAAACGCCGCACGAAACGAATCGTGCGGCGTTTTTTCATGCGCAGGCGGCGCGAGGCAGGGGGACGATCAGAAGAACGCCTGAATGCCCGTTTGCGCGCGGCCCAGGATCAGCGCGTGAATGTCGTGCGTGCCTTCGTACGTGTTCACCACTTCGAGGTTCACGAGGTGGCGCGCCACGCCGAACTCGTCGGAGATGCCGTTGCCGCCCAGCATGTCGCGCGCGAGACGCGCGATGTCGAGCGACTTGCCGCACGAGTTGCGCTTCATGATCGAGGTGATCTCGACGGCGGCCGTGCCTTCGTCCTTCATGCGGCCCAGACGCAGGCAGCCTTGCAGGCCGAGCGTGATTTCCGTCTGCATGTCGGCGAGCTTTTTCTGGATCAGCTGGTTGGCGGCGAGCGGGCGGCCGAACTGCTTGCGGTCGAGCACGTACTGACGCGCCGTGTGCCAGCAGGATTCCGCGGCGCCGAGCGCGCCCCAGGCGATGCCGTAGCGTGCCGAGTTCAGGCAGGTGAACGGACCGCGCAGGCCCTTCACGCCCGGCATGATGTTCTCTTCCGGCACGAACACCTCGTCGAGCACGATCTCGCCGGTGATCGAGGCGCGCAGGCCCACCTTGCCGTGGATGGCCGGGGCCGAGAGACCCTTCCAGCCCTTTTCCAGGATGAAGCCGCGGATGTCGTCCTTGCCGTCTTCCTCGAGCTTCGCCCAGACGACGAACACGTCGGCGATCGGCGAGTTCGTGATCCACATCTTCGCGCCCGAGAGCGAGAAGCCGCCGTTCACCTTCTTCGCGCGCGTGACCATGCTGCCCGGGTCCGAGCCGTGGTTCGGCTCCGTGAGGCCGAAGCAGCCGATCCATTCACCGCTCGCGAGCTTCGGCAGGTACTTCTGCTTTTGCGCTTCCGAGCCGAATTCGTAGATCGGCACCATCACGAGCGATGACTGCACCGACATCATCGAGCGATAGCCCGAGTCGATCCGCTCGACTTCGCGTGCGATCAGACCATAGGCGACGTAGTTGAGGCCGGGGCCGCCGTATTGCTCGGGAATCGTCGGGCCGAGCAGACCGACTTCGCCCATTTCGCGGAAGATCGACGCGTCCGTTTTCTCGTGGCGGAACGCTTCCAGCACGCGCGGCGCAAGCTTGTCTTGCGAGTAGGCGGCGGCGGCGTCGCGCACCATGCGCTCGTCCTCGGTGAGCTGCTGGTCGAGCAACAGCGGATCTTCCCAATGGAACTGGGCGTTTGCGGCCATGGTGTCTCTCCTTGCTTTCCTGAATCCTTGAATTGGGCGAATTTGCGCTTGACGTTAGTTCCGCTATGCGGAACAATGTTTTGCAAATTGACTTTAGTGTAGCACTAGCGCACCCATGTCTGCATCCGGATCGACGACAACTTCATCGTTTTCTTCCTCGCTGGCCGAGGGTCCGATCGACGAACGCAAGTTCGTCGTGGCGCTTGCTCGCGGGCTCGACCTGCTGCGGGCGTTCCGGCCCGGCGAGACGCTGCTCGGCAACCGCGACTTCGTCGAGCGCACGGGCTTGCCCAAGGCGACCGTGAACCGGCTCGCCTACACGCTCACCGTGCTCGGCTACCTGCGTTTCGACGAATCGCTCGGCAAATATGCGCTCGACGCGGGTGTGCTGTCACTGGGCTTCGCGCTGCTCTCGGGTACCGACACGCTCGAACTCGCGCGCCCGCACATGCGCGAGTTCGCGCGCGAGGTGGGGGCGGCGGTGTCGCTCGGGTGCCGCGACGGCCTCGACGTGATTTATCTGGAGACGATCCGCAGCGAGACGGCGCTTACGCTCGGTCTCGCTTCGGGTTCGCGCCTCTCGATGCTGACGAGTTCGATGGGGCGTGCGTACCTGGCCGTGCAGCCCATCGACGTGCGCCTCGCGCTGTTCGCCGAACTGGAGAAGGCGGCGGGCGCGCAAGGGCCGGCGCTGGTCGAAGCCGCGAAGCGCGAGATCGAAGTGTTCGGCAAGGAAGGGTGCTGCTACTCGTTTCGCGACTGGCACGAAGACGTCAACGCCGTGGCGGTGCCATTTCGCGAGCCGCGCGAGCGGCGCTGGCTCGTGCTCAGTTGCAGCGGGCCGGCTTCGTCGATGGGGCCCGAGGTGTTCCGCGAGCGCGTCGCGCCGCTTTTGAAGGCTCTCGCGCGGCGTCTTGGCGAAACGGTCTGACGACCGTCGCGAGCGCGGACGAAAAAAAGCCGACCCGAGGGTCGGCTTTTTTGCAAGGCAGCGTGCGCTGGCCTTAGTGGTTCAGGCGGCCGAGCAGCAGGAACTCCATGAGCGCCTTCTGCACGTGCAGGCGGTTTTCCGCCTCGTCCCACACCACGCTCTGCGGGCCGTCGATCACTTCGGCGCTCACTTCCTCGCCGCGGTGCGCGGGCAGGCAGTGCATGAAGAGCGCGTCGGCGTTGGCGCGGGCCATCATCGGCGCGTCCACGCACCAGTCGGCGAAGGCCTGCTTGCGCGCTTCGTTTTCGGCTTCGAAGCCCATGCTGGTCCAGACGTCCGTGGTGACGAGGTCAGCGCCGTCGCAGGCGTCGTGCGGGTCCGCGAACACTTCGTAGAACGGCTGGCTTTCCGGCGCGACCAGCGCGGGGTCGAGCGGGTAGCCCGGCGGCGTGGAGATGCGCAGCTTGAAGCCGAGGATATGCGCGGCTTCGATCCACGTGTAGAGCATGTTGTTGGCGTCGCCAACCCACGCGACGGTCTTGCCGCGAATCGGCCCGCGATGCTCGTAGTACGTGAAGATGTCGGCCAGCACCTGGCAAGGGTGATATTCGTTCGTGAGGCCGTTGATGACCGGCACGCGCGAGCTTTCGGCAAAACGCTCGAGGATGTCCTGGCCGAACGTGCGGATCATGATGATGTCGACCATGCGCGAGATCACCTGCGCCGAATCCTCGATCGGTTCGCCGCGGCCGAGCTGCGTGTCGCGCGTGTTCATGAACACGGCGTGGCCGCCCAGCTGGAAGATGCCGGCTTCGAACGAGAGGCGCGTGCGCGTGGAGCTCTTCTCGAAGATCATCGCCAGCGTGCGGTCGTGCAGCGGGTGATAGGTCTCGTAGTTCTTGAACTTGCGCTTCAGGATGCGCGCGCGCTCCAGCACATATTCATATTCGTCAAGGGAGAAATCCTTGAACTGAAGGTAATGGCGTATGGTCCGGGAGGTCATGAAACGAAAAACGGCGCCCGATCCGGCCTCGAACTGCATGCTGGGGCCGGCGACGCCGCTGCGGTTGGTGGTAAGTCAAAGCAGCATAAAGGATTTTGCGCAGTTTGACGAGTTGCCCGAAAGTTTGGCGAGGCACGGCGGCGCGCGCCGCATCCCGGTTCGAGGGGCGTCGGCGCGGCCCGACTTTAGCCTTTCAGATGCCTTGTGTGCGCTGCGTCATAACGGCCGGTACGCTATAATCTCAGGGATTTCTTAGGCACGACAAACGGGTCCTGGACGTATGCGGCGGCAAGGTGGCAACGCCTCGCAGCAACGGCAGAAAAGCCCGCGGGAGCGGCCTGTGCGCTGAGCGGCAGCGCGTCCGGAATCGACCTGCCCATCCCTTTGCGGCGATTGCTCTGCATCGATCGTTTGGTATCGATTGCTTTGCCAAAGGCAGCGGCGGCGATTTTCGAGACTGTGCGGCCGGGCGGGGTGCGCGGGCAGCCGTTCCCCATCCATCGGACTGTCCATGCGCATGGCGGCGGGCGAACCCCCGTGGCCGGCATCCCGCGGTACAAGCGCGGGCGCAGCGCTCGTGCCGCCGTTACATGCTGCAAACGCACCCAGCAGCTATACACACAGGTACTCCTGCATGGCCGACGACGCTCCAACCGAATACTTCATTCAAGGCATCACCAGCTCGGGGAAGAAGTTTCGACCGAGTGACTGGTCGGAGCGTCTCGCGGGCGTGATGTCGAGCTTCGGCCCGAAAGCGTCGGCCAATGCTCGCGGCCCGAACGCCTACCTGCGCTATTCGCTCTATGTGCGTCCCACGATGATCGGCGACCTCAAGGTCGTGGTGCTGGACTCGCGCCTGAAGGACATCGAGCCGATGGCCTTCAACTTCGTGCTGAACTTCGCCAAGGACAACGATCTCGTCGTGACCGAGGCGTGCGAGCTGCCCGAGGACCACGCAACGCAGCGCGGCGGCTCTCGCTGAGCCTCGCGGCGCGAACGACCCGCTTCGGCGGGTTTTTTTACGTCCGCTTTCTTCCGTTGTCCGTTTCGTTCGCGCTGGTCTGCGCTGGTCTGCGTCGGTCCGGAGACGGGCGGTGCGAAACGTCGAGGCAACAAAAAACCCGCCGAAGCGGGTTTTTCTTGTGACGCAGGAGAAGTCGTGCCCGTGGTGACGGGCAGCCTGAATCTCTTTACTGCGCGGCTTGCATTGCCTTGACGGCAGCAGCCAGGCGGCTCTTGTGGCGAGCGGCCTTGTTCTTGTGGACGATCTTCTTGTCCGAGATGATGTCGAGCGTCTTGGCCGATGCCTTCAGAACTTCAGCAGCCTTTGCCTTGTCGCCGGCGTCGATCGCCTTGCGAACAGCCTTGATGGCGGTGCGGAACTTCGAGCGCAGTGCCGAGTTGTGTGCGTTTGCCTTGACGGCTTGACGAGCGCGCTTGCGTGCTTGTGCGGAGTTTGCCATTTCGATTCCTTGTGATTGCGGAGCGCGGACCCGCCGACCTGTGGTCGTGCCGGACAACGCTCTTTGCCTGGATTTGCTCTTTCGGCAGTGTTGCCTGAAAGCGCAAAACGGTATTTGCCGGCTTGCCGGCCGCGCCTTTTGTGCCAAAGCGAAGAAGCTGGCCCGAAATCTCCGGATGCTTCCCGCTCCCTTTCCAAGGCGCGTTTCGGGTCATACTCGCAATGAGCGAGAGAACTCGAATCGACGATTATAGCAAGAGAATCGTCGAGGTGACAATCGTGACGTATTTGCGACGTCAAGGGCTGTCAGAGGTGAACGCCTTTAACGCGACGCGGTCACAATCAGCGCCCTTTGCCGTTGCCTCCTCGCGGCGCAGGCCTTCGGGCCGCGCATGCGCGACGGACCGGACGGCGCCCGTATAATAAGCGCCCCATGAATCTATTCCGAGCCCTGCTGACAGTCAGCGGCTTCACGCTGCTGTCGCGCGTGACCGGTCTGGCCCGAGAAACGCTGATTGCCCGCGCATTTGGCGCGAGTCAGTACACCGACGCTTTCTACGTCGCGTTTCGCATTCCCAACCTGCTGCGCCGCATCTCGGCGGAAGGCGCCTTTTCGCAGGCGTTCGTGCCGATTCTCGCGGAGTTCAAGAACCAGAAGGGCCACGACGCCACGCGCGCGCTCGTCGACGCGACCTCGACCGTGCTCGCCTGGGTGCTCGCGGCCCTGTCGCTGCTCGGCATCTTCGGCGCGTCGTTCGTCGTGATCGTGGTCGCTTCGGGCTTGAAGAGCGACGGCCAGGCGTTCCCGCTCGCCGTCACGATGACGCGCATCATGTTCCCCTACATCGTGTTCATCTCGCTGACGTCGCTCGCGTCCGGCGTGCTCAACACGTACAAGCAGTTCTCGCTGCCCGCGTTCGCGCCGGTGCTGCTCAACGTTTCGTTCATCACGGCGGCCGTGGCGTTCGCGCCGCACATGAAGCAGCCGGTCTACGCGCTCGCATGGGCCGTGATCGTGGGCGGCGTGCTGCAATTCCTCGTGCAGTTGCCGGGCTTGAAGCGCATCGACATGATGCCGCGCATCGGCCTGAACCCGCTCAAGGCGCTTGCGCACAAGGGCGTGAAGCGTGTGCTCGCGAAGATGGTGCCGGCCATGTTCGCCGTCTCGGTCGCGCAGATCAGCCTCATCATCAACACCAATATCGCTTCGCGTCTCGGGCCGGGCGCAGTGTCGTGGATCAACTACGCCGACCGCCTGATGGAGTTCCCTACGGCGCTGCTCGGCGTGGCGCTCGGCACGATCCTGCTGCCGAGTCTCTCGAAAGCGCACGTGGACGCCGATCCGCACGAGTATTCCGCGCTGCTCGACTGGGGTCTGCGCGTGACCTTCCTGCTCGCCGCGCCTTCGGCCGTCGCGCTGTTCTTCTTCGCCGAGCCGCTCACGGCCACGCTGTTTCACTACGGCAAGTTCGACGCAACCTCCGTCGTCATGACGGGCCGCGCGCTCGCGGCGTACGGCGTGGGGCTCATCGGCCTCATTCTCATCAAGATCCTGGCGCCGGGTTTCTACGCGCGCCAGGACATCAAGACGCCGGTGAAGATCGGCGTGGGTGTGCTCATCGCCACGCAGATCAGCAACTACTTCTTCGTGCCGATCTTCTCGCACGCGGGCCTGACGCTCTCGGTCGGCCTGGGCGCCTGCATCAACGCGCTGCTGCTCTTCATCGGGCTGCGCCGCCGCGGCATCTACATGCCGTCGTCGGGCTGGACGACGTTCTTCGTGCAATTGCTCGGGGCATGCCTCGTGCTCGCAGGGGCCATGCACTGGTGTGCGATCAGCTACGACTGGATCGCGCTGCGTCACGAACCGCTCGCGCGCATTGCGCTGCTCGGCGCGTGTCTCGTCCTGTTCGCGGCGCTATATTTCGGTATGCTGTGGCTCATGGGTTTCAAATACGCGTACTTCAAGAGGCGGACGAAGTGAGCACGATGTCTACGCGGGTTCTGGATTATTTCAGCGCGCTCGTTGCCGATGACGAGAGCCTGCCGCTCACCGAAGCGGCACTCGCGATTGCCCAGGACGCGTATCCGGATCTGGATATGCAGGGCACGCTCGCCGAGATCGACGAACTCGCGCTGCGCGTGCGTCGCCGCATGCCCGAGGGCGCGGACGTGCGTCAGCAGGTCGGCGTGCTCAACCGCTGCTTCTTTCGCGAGATGGGCTTCGCCGCCAATCTCAACGATTTTCTCGATCCCGATAACAGCCATCTGAACGTCGTGCTCAAGCGCCGCCGCGGCATCCCCATTTCGCTGGCGGTGCTGTATCTGGAGGTGGCGGGGCAGCTTGGATTGCCGGTGAAGGGCGTGTCGTTTCCGGGACATTTCCTGCTGCGCGTGACGCTGCCCGAAGGCGACGAAATGCTCGACCCCACCACGGGCCGCACGCTCACCGAGTCCGACATGGTGGAGATGCTCGAACCGTTCGTGGCCAACGCGGGCGACTCGGTGGCGCGCGCGCTGCGCATGCTGCTCGAACCCGCCACGCGGCGCGAGATCGTCGCGCGCATGCTGCGCAACCTGAAGGCCGTGTATCTCCAGACCGAGCGCTGGCAACGCCTGCTCGCCATCCAGCAGCGGCTCGTGATCCTGCTGCCGGAGAGTATCGAGGAAGTGCGCGACCGCGGCTTCGCGTATGCGCGCCTCGACTATCTGCGCCCGGCGCTCGAAGACCTCGAACACTATCTCGACGAGCGCCCCGAGGCCGAAGACGCGACCGTCGTCGAATCGCAGTTGCACGAGCTACGCCAGCGCACGCTCGATAACGACTGAAGGCGCGACCGGACGAGCCCTGGACGCCAAAATGCAAAAGCCCGCGATAGACGTCGCGGGCTTTTTTGTTTTGCGCGGGGCAGGGCGCCGCGTTACTTCGGCTGCATGCGGATCGCGCCGTCCAGGCGAATCACCTCGCCATTGAGCATCGGATTCTCGACGATCTGCTTGACGAGCATCGCGTACTCGTCCGGCTTGCCGAGGCGCGGGGGGAACGGCACCATCGCGCCGAGCGCGTCCTGCACGTCCTTGGGCATGCCGAGCAGCATCGGCGTTTCGAAGAGGCCGGGCGCGATCGTCATCACACGGATACCGCTGCGCGAGAGGTCGCGCGCGATCGGCAGCGTCATGGCGACGACGCCGCCCTTCGATGCTGCATAGGCCGCCTGGCCGATCTGGCCGTCGTACGCCGCCACCGAAGCCGTGTTGACGATCACGCCGCGCTCGCCGCCCTCGGCGGGCGCGGTCTGGGCAATGGCGGCCGCCGCGAGGCGGATCATGTTGAAAGTGCCGATGAGGTTGACCGAGATGGTCTTCGAGAACGTGTCGAGCGGGTGCGGGCCGTCCTTGCCCACGGTCTTCACGGCGGGCGCGATGCCCGCGCAGTTCACGAGGCCGCGCAGCGTGCCGAGCGCGGTTGCCGCGGCCACGGCGCGCGCGCCGTCTTCCTCGCTCGCCACGTTGCACTTCACGAACACGCCGCCCAGCTCACCGGCGAGCGCGTTGCCGGCGTCCTCGTTGAGGTCGGCGATGACGACCTTGCCGCCCTGCGCCGCGATGAGGCGGGCGCTGGCCGCGCCGAGGCCCGACGCGCCGCCGGTGATGAGGAATACGTTGTCGCGGATCTGCATGTCTTGTCTCCTTTCGTTGTGCTCGTGCCTGGCGCAGGAGCAAGCCCACGCGAGACCTACCAAAAACAAAGCGGGCCGGCCGGCGTCGCGCCCCGAGGCAATCGGGAGTGCGGCGCCAGCCGGCCCGCAGGCAAACCAGCAAGGAAGCCGAAGCCGGCTTCGAATCAGTCTTTAAAGCGGCCTTTAAAGCGGCTTACTTGAGCGCTTCGAACGCGCGCTCGCGAATTTCGTCGACGCTGCCCAGACCCGCGATGGCGCGATACTGCGGCGCCTTCAGGCCGTTTTCCTCGCCGCGCTTCGCCCAGTCGCTGTAGTAGGCGATGAGCGGCTTGGTCTGGGCGACGTACACGTCCAGACGCTTGCGCACCGTTTCTTCCTTGTCGTCGTCGCGCTGGACGAGCGGCTCGCCCGTCACGTCGTCCTTCATGTCCTCTTTCGGAGGATTGAACTTGACGTGGTAGGTGCGGCCCGAAGCCGGGTGCATGCGGCGACCGCTCATGCGCGTGATGATCTCGTCGAACGGCACGTCGATCTCCAGCACGTAGTCGATCGCGACGCCCGCCTGCTTCATCGCTTCGGCTTGCGGCAGCGTGCGCGGGAAGCCGTCGAACAGGTAGCCGTTCTTGCAGTCCGGCTCCTGAAGGCGTTCCTTCACGAGATTGATGATGAGCTCGTCGGTCACGAGCTCGCCCGCGTCCATGAAGCGCTTCGCTTCGAGTCCCAGCGGCGTGCCTGCCTTGACGGCCGCGCGCAGCATGTCGCCCGTCGAGATTTGCGGGATGCCGAACTTCTCCTTGATGAAGTTTGCCTGGGTTCCCTTGCCCGCACCGGGGGCGCCCAACAGGATCAAACGCATGTCAACAATCTCCGATCTGTGTGAATTCTTGCGGCGCGGCGGTCCCACGCATTCGGTGGGCGGCAACACGTCCCGCGCGGCTTGTCGCACGGTGCCTGGGCACGCGGCGGCGCTGCGGGGCGGCGCCGAAAAGCGGGGAAACCCCGACGCACAAAGGCTTTAGACGGCTCGCGCAAACAATTGATTATGCCATGGGATTTTTGCGCCACGGACGGAATTAAGGCCGGTATAACGCCTGCACACGGGCGAGGTCGGCGGGGGTGTCGACGCCCGGAGCGGGTGCCTCCTGCGTGACGAGCACCGCGATGCGCTCGCCGTGCCACATCGCGCGGAGCTGTTCGAGCGCCTCGACCTGCTCGATCGGCGAGTGCGCGAGCGTGGGATAGCTGCGCAGGAATTTCGCACGGTAGGCATAGAGGCCGATATGGCGGTAAACCGTCGCGGGGGCAGGCGGGGCGGGCATTGCGCCGAGATCGAGGCGGGCCGGCGACCAGTGCGGCTGCCATGCGTCGCGTGCCCAGGGAATGGGGGCACGCGAGAAATAAAGCGCCACGCCTCGTGCATCGAGCACGACCTTCACGACGTTCGGGCTGAAGATTTCGTCGGGGGCGGTGATGGGGTGCGCGGCCGTGGCGATCGCGCAATCGGCATGCGTGGCGAGGTGCGACGCAACGTCGCACACGAGCGCGGGGTCGATCAGCGGCTCGTCGCCCTGCACGTTGACCACGATCGTCTCGTCGCTCCAGCCGAAGTGCTCGGCGACTTCCGCGAGGCGGTCGGTGCCCGAGGGGTGATCCTCGCGCGTGAGCACCGCTTCGAAGCCGTGCGCGCGGGCGGCGTCGAGCACGCTTTGCGAGTCCGAGGCGATCAGCACCTGCTGCGCGCCCGAAGCGCGCGCGCGTTCGGCCACGCGTACCACCATGGGCTTGCCGCCGATGTCGGCGAGCGGTTTGTTGGGCAGCCGGGTGGACGCGAGACGCGCCGGGACGACGGCGATAAAGGGGTGCAGGGGAGCGGTCATGGCCAGTCTCGGCAAGGGCGGGAAGCGGATTGGGGAAGCGAAGGCGTGCCGGAACGGCCAGGCCGGAAGGACTCGGGCGTGTGCGGCGCGCCGTGGTGACACGATGCCGACGGCGCGGCCCGCATGGCCGCGGGCCGGAGGGCCAAGGGGCGAGCGGGCCCGGAGGCCTGGTGCGCCTCTTTACGCGGCGCCCGGCCCGGCCGGATCGACCGGCGTGCCTTCCACGGTTTGACGCGCTTCGTCGACGAGCATGACCGGAATGCCGTCACGGATCGGGTAAGCGAGCTTGTCCGCATGGCAGATCAGCTCTTGCGCGGCGCGGTCGTAGCTGAGCGGGCCCTTGCAGATCGGGCAGACCAGGATTTCAAGCAGACGAGCGTCCACGGAGTTTCTCCACAACCAGGGTAATGAGGCGATGATCGAGCGCGGCTTCAACGGGGACGACCCAGATGCGCGCGTCGTTCCAGGCCCCCAATTTTACTGCATCCTTTTCGGTGACCAGGATCGCGTCGGCAGTGACGTCGGCGAACGGGTTGGTCGCATAGGCGTAATGATCGGGCAGCGGCATGGTTTGCGGCGCGAGCCCGGCCGCGCGCAGTGTCGCGAAAAAGCGCTCCGGCGAGCCGATGCCGGCTGCCGCCACGATGCGCGGCGCGGCCTGAGAGCCCGGCTTGGCCGGCTTGTCCGACGTTATCCGGGCGCCTTGCCCCGGCGTGGCCGCGTCAGCGGCGAACTGCGCGAGCGGGCGGCGCAGCGCCGGATTGGCGAGGTGCCAGGCGTCGCCGGGTTCGAGCTTGAGCGCGAACGTATTGGGCCAGGCCGGCAGCGTGCGCTCGAACGGGTTGTTGACGAGCGTGGCGTCGCGCCGGCGCGAGAGCGGCTCGCGCAGTGGTCCCGCGGGCAGCAGGAAGCCGTTGCCGCCCAGACGATGATCGAACACCACGATCTCGACGTCGCGCGCGAGGCGATAGTGTTGCAGGCCGTCGTCGCTCACGATCACGTCGATGTCGCGATGCGCGCCGCACAGCGCCGTGGCCGCCGCGACGCGGTCGGGCGACACCCACACGGGCACGCCCGTGCGCCGGGCGATCAGCAAGGGTTCGTCGCCCGAAAGACGGGCGGGCGTGTCGGGCGTCACCGGCGTGGGGCGATCGATTTTCGCGCCGTAGCCGCGCGAGACCACGCCGGGCGAGAAGCCCGCCGCGCGCAGCGCCTCGACGAGCGCGATCACGGTGGGCGTCTTGCCCGTGCCGCCCACGGTCACGTTGCCGACCACCACCACGGGCACGCCCACTCGCACGCGCTTGAGCCAGCCGGCCGCGAAGGCGGCGCGGCGCGCGCCGCTCACGGCGGCGAACACGGCGGCGAGCGGCGTGAGCGCCCAGGCGAGCGCGCCGCGCCGCTGCCACGCGTGCGCGAATTGCGCTTCGAGGCGTTCCTTGAGGCTGGAGACGGGGCCGCTCATGGGTTAACTGCGGGGCTGACAGCGTGGTTAACTGCGGCGTGGCAAACGCCTTGGCGAACCGCGCGGCGGCCGTCGCCCACGCGCGAAGCGCCGGACGCGGGATGCAGGAGGCTGACGGGCTGGGCGGGCATCGAGGCGGTTCTCCGGTTCGAAGTGGGCGCGAGGCAAAGACGGCGACCAGGCGCGCCCGCAAGCGGGACGGCTTCGCATGCCGTGTGGCATGGCGCAGTCGGTCGTGAACCCGGCACTCTAGCGCGGGTCGGCGCCACGCGGCAAGTTGCCTGTCCGCGCGTAACTGTCGGGAAGGTGTAAGCCCCGCGAAACGTCGGAAAATTCACCGCCTGTGGACAACTTTGTGGAGAAGTGGACATCGCGAAGGCTGGAAGGCCCATTGCTCGGCCATTCCATCGGTCTGTAAGAATGTTATAAAGATAAAAAACCTATATAAATCAATCGGATGTATGGAGTTGTCAGCGTTTGCGAGGCGTCGCCGGTCATCGTGTCGCATGACGCACCCAATGTGGACACTTCGTCGGGCTTGCCGGCCGGGACGCATTCGTGCTGGACTGCCGCCCCCCGAACGGTCTATCGTCTGTCCGGCCGACGCTTATCCACATCCCCTTTCGCATGCTATCCGACCGATTTTCCGCTTCCTCCGCTGCCTCGGGCGACGTCGTCGTGCCGGTTTCGGCGCTCAACCGGGCGATCGCCTCGATGCTCGAGCGCACCTTTCCGCTTGCATGGATCTCCGGCGAGGTTTCGAACTTCACGCGCGCCGCGAGCGGCCACTGGTATTTTTCGATCAAGGACGGCCAGGCGCAGATTCGTTGCGTGATGTTCCGCGGCCGCGCGCAGTACGCCGAATTCACGCCGCGCGAAGGCGATCGTATCGAAGTGCGCGCGCTCGTCACGATGTACGAGCCGCGCGGCGAACTGCAACTGAACGTCGAAGCCGTGCGGCGCACCGGCCAGGGCCGGCTTTACGAAGCCTTCCTGCGCCTGAAGGCGCAACTCGAGGCCGAAGGGCTCTTCGACCCCGAGCGCAAGCGCGCGCTGCCTTCGCACCCGCGCGCCATCGGCGTGATTACGTCGATGCAGGCGGCCGCGCTGCGCGACGTGCTCACGACATTGTGCCGCCGCGCACCGCACCTGCCGGTGATCGTCTATCCGGCGCCGGTGCAGGGCGCGGGCTCGGCCGAAAAGCTCACGGCGATGCTCGAAACCGCGAACGCGCGCAACGAGGTGGACGTGCTCGTGCTGTGCCGGGGCGGCGGCTCGATCGAGGATCTCTGGTCGTTCAACGACGAGGCGCTGGCACGCGCGATCGCGGCGAGCGCGATTCCCGTGGTGAGCGGCGTGGGGCACGAAACCGATTTCACCATCGCCGACTTTGCCGCCGACGTGCGCGCACCCACGCCCACGGGCGCGGCCGAACTCGTGAGCCCGCAGCGCGCGCTGCTGCTGCGCGACCTCGACCAGTGGCACGCCGCCCTCGCGCGCGACTTCGGCCGCCTGCTCGAGCGGCGCGCGCAGCAACTCGACTGGCTGGCGCGCCGGCTCGTTTCGCCTGCCGAGCGGCTCGCGCAACAGCGTACGCACCTGCGCCAACTGGCGATACGGCTCGCTTCGGCCGGCTCGCGTACGAGCGCCGAAGCCCGTGCGCGCCTGAACGTCATGCAAATGCGCTGGCAGCGCGCGCGGCCCGACGCCGCCGCGCAGCGCACCCAGGTGGAGTCGCTCGGCCGGCGCCTGGACGGCGCCTTCGCGCGGCAGCGCGAGCGCGAGGCGGCGCGCGTTTCGGAACTGACGGCGCGCCTCGAAGTGCTGAGCCCGCAGCGCACCTTTGAGCGCGGATACGCGGCGCTGCTTGATGCGCAGAACGGCGCGGCCGTGCGCTCGCCCGCCACGCTCAAGCCCGGCAAGCGGCTCACCGTGCATCTCGCGCAGGGCAGCGCCGACGTCGCGCTCGCCGATGTTCAGCCGCGTCTTGCCGACGGTTTCTGAACCGGGTGCCAGGCGCGCTGATTGCTGCGCAGGGAGGGCACCGGCGCAAGTGCCTGAACGCGTGATCGCACCACGGCGCCGCCACGACGAAAAGCCGTGGCGGCGGGCGATTGTTGCAGTCTCGTTGCAGGAAGGTTGCACACCGGTTGCGCGGATATTGCAACGAGATTGCAGCCGCTTGCGCGTGCTTGTGTGCGCTTGTGTGTGTACGCGTGCGGATTGGTATGTACGCCACCGGCCAGGATCAGCTTGCATCGAAAGCGCTGTTCGAGCGTCGCAGCATCGAACAGCGCGCGGCGCGCAGCCGGTGCGGTACGGCGCCATCGGTCAGCAAAAGCGGTATAAAACGGCGTGGCCGAACCTGCGCAAAAGCCCCGCGCAAACCATCTCCGGCATAAAGGCCGCGTGTTTGCGGGGTTATTCCAACTCGCCTACAATCGAGTGCTCTATGCCGGTCACCATGTAGAACTTCACGCAGAACTCCCCATAACACGACGAAGGAACCGCATCATGTCATTTACGCTCCCGCCGCTGCCGTTCGCGAAGAACGCCCTCGCTCCGAACATGTCGGAAGAGACGCTCGAGTTCCACTACGGCAAGCACCACCAGGCTTACGTCACGAATCTGAACAACCTGATTCCGGGCACCGAGTTCGAGAAGCTCTCGCTCGAAGAAATCGTCAAGAAGTCGTCGGGTGGCGTGTTCAACAACGCAGCCCAGATCTGGAATCACACGTTCTTCTGGAACAGCCTCTCGCCGCAAGGCGGCGGCGCACCGTCGGGCGCGCTCGGCGACGCGATCAACGCCAAGTGGGGTTCCTACGACGCGTTCAAGGAAGCCTTCACGAAGGCCGCAGTCGGCAACTTCGGCTCGGGCTGGACGTGGCTCGTGAAGAAGGCTGACGGCTCGCTCGACATCGTGTCGACCAGCAACGCCGCCACGCCGCTCACGACCGACGCCAAGGCGCTCCTCACGATCGACGTGTGGGAACACGCTTACTACATCGACTACCGCAACGCACGTCCGAAGTTCGTCGAAGCGTTCTGGAACATCGTGAACTGGGACTTCGCAGCGCAAAACTTCGCGTAAATTCGAAGCCCGTTCCCTGCGCCACGATTCATGTGGCGCAAGCAAAAAGCCCCCGATGCGAATCGAGGGCTTTTTTGTTTTACGCCAGCGAAAGAGACTTATGCGAGCGCCGCGATCGTTTCCTGCGTCGAGCGCACGTGGCCCATATGGCGGAACAGCTTCTCAAACGAAAAGCGATGCATCTCTTCGTTCAGGCCCGACGTGGCGTCTTCGACGAATACGAGCTTGAAGCCCAGATCGAACGCCTGGCGCGCCGTGGATTCAACGCCGAAGTTCGTGGCGATGCCGCCGATCACGATCGTGTCGATGCCGCGGCGGCGCAGTTGCTGCTCGAGGTCGGTGCCGTAGAACGCGCCCCATTGGCGCTTCGAGACGATCACGTCACCGGGCTGCGCGCCGATTTCGGGCACGAGTTCGGAGGCCTCGGCGGGGGCGGGCGGCGCGTCGGGCGTGCGCGTGGGCGCGTCGGCGGGCAGGGCGAGAATGTCGTTCAGGAGCACGCGCACCCAGACGACGGCGCCGCCCTTGGCGCGCAGCGCGTCGGCGAGCGGCCTGGCGTTCGCGACCACCTGTGCGCCGCTATGGGGCGCGACCGGGCGGCTCACGATGCCGTGCTGGAGGTCGATCATCACGAGCGCGGTGGTGCGCGGGTTCAGAGAAAGTGCTTGCGTCATGATTCACCTATATGTGAGGATGGCTTCACATATCATACACGAAACGTGAGGGAGGCTTCAGATATGGCGGCAGACCCGCTCGCGCGCAAGGAAGCGCAAACCGAAAACGCACGGCGCGTGCCGCGCCAGGAACGCGCGGCGCGCACCGTGGACGCGCTGCTCGAAGCCGCGGGCGAGGCGTTCGCCGAGCGCGGCTTCGACGTGGCGACCATGACGCAGATCGCGCAGCAGGCGGGCGTTTCGGTGGGCGCGGCGTACCAGTACTTTCCGAACAAGGAGGCGCTGGCCTTCGCGCTGCGCAAGCGCTACGGCGACGAGATGGATGCGCGCTGGAGCGCGCTCCTCGCGGCGCACGACGATCCGGCCAGGCTGCCGCTGCCGCAACTCGTCGAGCGCCTGTTCGACCTGATGGTCGATCTGATGCACGACTATCCCGCGTATCTGCCGCTGCTTTCCGTGCCGCTGGGCTTCAAGCGCGACGCCGCCGTGCGCAACCTCCTGCGCCAGCGTTTCACAGCGGTTTTCCTGCGCTATCAGCCCGCGCTTTCGTCTGATGAAGCGTACCGCGTGGCCGAGGTCATGCTTCAGGTCATCAAGAGCCTCAATCCGCTATACGCCGCGGCGAAGCCCAAGGAGCGCAAACTGCTCGTGGCCGAATACAAGGGCGTGCTGGCGGCGTGGCTCGCCGTGCGGCTCGCCTGAAGCGTGGCTTGCGGCGGTCTGGTGGCCAGGCGGCCGGGCGCTGCGCATTAGCGCGGTAGCGATTCCGCGCGCGAGTTCAGCACGCGATCGATCAGGCCATACTCCGTCGCCTCCTGCGCCGACATGAAATTGTCGCGATCGCTGTCGTGGGCGATCTGCTCGATGGCGCGGCCGGTGTGCGCCGCGAGCATCGCGTTCAGCCGCTCGCGCTGGTAGAGAATCTCGCGCGCCTGGAGTTCGACGTCGGCGGCGGTGCCCTGGCCGCCGCCCGATGGCTGATGGATCATGATGCGTGCGTTTGGCAGTGCGAAGCGTTTTCCCTGCGCACCCGCGGCGAGCAAAAATGAGCCCATGCTGGCGGCGAAACCGGTGCATAGCGTCGAGACATCGGGTTTGACGAACTGCATCGTGTCGTGGACGGCCATGCCGTCGTAGACCGAGCCGCCCGGCGAGTTGATATAGAGGCTGATGTCCTTTTCCGGATTTTCGGCTTCGAGAAAGAGCAACTGGGCGACCACGAGGCTCGCGCTCTGCTCGGTCACCGGTCCGACGAGAAACACGATGCGCTCGCGCAGCAGGCGCGAGTAGATGTCGTAGGCGCGCTCGCCGCGTCCGGATGTTTCGATGACGGTCGGAACGAGATTGAGCGCGTTCGGCGGCAATGCTGCATGATGCGGTGCAAAGGGATGCATGAGTGTCCTCGCGGTTTTCGGTTGGCGTGAGCGGTGTGAGCGGCGCAAGAAGCGGCTCGCCTTCAAGACGCCCGGCGCGCTCGCCGCGTGACGCCAATATTTTTGTGCGCCGCTGTCACGTCGGCCCGTTGCCGAACGTCTTGAGGGGATCGGGCGAACACGCAAGGCCAAGGAGCGAAGCGAATGACGCAGGCAATCGACGAAACGAGGCTGGAGGCCGCAGGGCATATTGAGGCCGCGACCCCAATGAATGGCGAAGCCGGGCCGCAGGACGAAAGATGGGGCGACGCGCGTCGCGCCGCTGCGTTCGACGCGGCGCGCGCACGTCTGCTGGCGCTGGCCGTGCGCGTGCTGGGCAGCCGCGCGGAGGCCGAGGACGTCGTGCAGGACGCGTGGTTCCGCTGGCGCGACGCCGACGCACAGGCCGTACGCACGCCGCAGGCGTGGCTTGCCACGGTGACGGTGCGGCTTGCGATCGACCGGCTGCGGCGCCTGCGCCGCGAGAGCGCGGGCGAGCGCGAACTCGCGTGGCTCGACGACGCGGCGCCCTCCGCCGAGGAGGCCGGCTTGCGCGCCGCGCGCCTTTCGGACGGACTGCTGCTCCTGCTGGAAAGGCTCGCGCCGCTCGAACAGGCCGTGTTCGTGCTGCGCGAGGCCTTCGACTGCGACTATGCGCAGATCGCCGCGCTCACCGGTTGCACCAACACACATTGCCGCCAGATCGTGCGGCGCGCTCGTGTACGGCTCGCTCGCGCGGCCGCACCGCGCGCGGCGCCCGCGGACAAGGCGCAGCATGTGCGCACGGTGGAGCGTCTACGCGACGTGCTCCTTGCGCAGGACCGCGCCGGCCTGATGGATCTGCTGGGCGTGACCGCAACGGCGCTGGTCGCGGCAAGCGCTGCCGGGGCGCACGGTGCCCACGTCATGCACGAAGCGAGCGCCGTGCGCGTGCTGCACGCCGAGGCGCTCGCGCTGGAAGGCGAGCCGGGCGTGGCGATCGTCGGGGAGGATGGGGAACTGGCGGCATGGCTGCACGTGGGCGTCGGCCCGCACGGGCGGCGCGGGCCGGTCATGTGTGTCGCCACGACGGACGACGGCGGCGCGCTCGATGCGGCCAATCGCGCGTTCGGCGGCGCGGCCGTGCGCAAGCTGCTCGCACGCTTCGCGGCGGGGGCGGTCGGCGTGAATTGCGTTTCGACGCTCGCCGTCGCCGCCGTTGCGTCCGGTTCTCACGGCTGCGCGTCGATGCTCGCGCAACCGCCCGTGCTCGCATGAACCGGCCTGAACCGGCATTAGCCGCGCTGCGAGGCGGCTTCCCAGTTGATGTCGACGCAAAGCACCTGCACGCCGTGCGGCGTTTGCGCGGCGACCGACGCGGTGACGCACAGGTGCGCCTCGTTGATCGAGAGATAGGGCGGCGTGAACTGCACGCGGCCCGGCGACTTCATCGCACCAATGAAATACGGCCGGCGCTCCCAGCTCGCGCCCTGGGAATGCAGCAGCGGCCGGAAACGCTTGGCGCGTTGCGACGTGCGCCCGTCGGGCAGCACGTTGTCGCCGATCTGGCGACCCGACGCGTCGAGCAGGAAGCAGCGCGCCGTGTCGTCGAGGCCCAGCAGCGGCAGCGTGGCGTCGGTCATGGCGACGCCCTCGGCCAGGTGCTTCGCGGCGGCTTCGATGGCGCTCACATAGGGCGCGAGGCGCGCCGACTGCGCGCGGTCGCGCGCGGCAACGCGCTCGCGCAGGCGCGCGGAGAGGTCGTCCATAAGCTGCGCGGCCACGGCCGGCGGCACCGGCTCGACGTCGGGCCGCGCGAAATACGCGCCCTGCACGAAGTCGGCGTTGCTTTCCAGTGCGATCAGCGCGTCGCGCTCGGTCGAAAGCCCGCCCACCAGCACGAGCTGCCCCGACTCGTGCAGCATCGAAACGAGACCCGGCAGCACGCGCTCGATATGCGCATGGCGGCTCGCCTGGGCGAGCAGGCTGCGGTCGAGCGTCACGATGTCGGGCCGCAGTTGCCACACGCGGTCGATGTTCGAATGCTTCGCGCCGAAGCCGTCCAGCGCGATCACGAAGCCCGCCTTGCGCAGCCCGTCGATGATCTCGGCAAAGCGCGAATTCTCGCCCCCGGCCTGCTCCGACACTTCGAGCACCACGCGCTGCGGTTGCAGACCGAGCGCCTTGAGGCCGGCGAGCAGGGCGTCGCCGTAGCTCGTGTCCATGAGGGCGGCCGGATGCAGGCTCAGGAAGAGCCATTCGTCATGCGAATCGAACGCGTTGAAGTTGCCCAGATGCAGCGACTCCGCGAGACGGCCGAGTTCGAGCAGATCGCCGCGCCGCGCCGCCTGCGTGAACACCTCCTGCGACGGGGCCTGCTGCCCGTGCTCGTCGTGCGCGCGCAGCGAGGCGTGATAGCCGATCGCGCGCCGGTGCGCGACCGAGAACACGGGCTGAAACACGCTGAAGACGGTGTAGCCGCCGTATAGCACCGTGCGGCGGGCGCCTTCCACGCCCGCGATGGGGCGCGACTGGTAGCCGGGGGGATCGAGGTCGATCATGCTGGTCATTTCGTGTCGATGGCGCGCGGGGAGCGTGGAGGGCTGGACGCGTGAGCGTCAAGTTTACAGGATAGGACAGCAAAAAGTATGCGAGTCCCTGGCCCCGTGGGAATGGCCCGTGCACGGGCGCCCGTGCTTATTCGCGATTGTTTGGCAATTGCGCACAGGCTTCTGCGATGGTGCGCGCGCTGCACCTTCGCGGTGCGCGCCGGCCACGGCGCGCGCTCTCGCGGGCCTTCAGGTGCCCTCAGCTATCCTCAGGTGCGCTCGGACGGATCGGTCTTTTTCGCGGTGCGGCGCACGTCCGACGAGAGTTGGCCGAAGATCCACGACGAGCCCGCCGTGATGATGCCCACGCAAATGAACGTCGCGTGGAAGGCCGGAATCACGCTCTCGCCCGTCTTGTGGCTGATGAGCCCCGTGAAGGTGGTGAGGAGCGCGCCCGCCACCGTCACGCCGAGGCTCATCGAGAGCATCTGCACGAGCGAGAACAGGCTGTTGCCGCTGCTCGCGCCGCCCGTGCCGAGGTCCTTGAGCGTGAGCGTGTTCATCGCCGTGAACTGCATCGAGTTCACGGCGCCGAACAGCGCGAGTTGCACGATGCGCAGCCACAGCGGTTCGGCGGGCGTCGAAAGCGCGAAGCTCGCCATCATGAGGCCCACCAGCACGGTGTTCGAGACCAGCACGCTGCGATAGCCGTAGCGCATGATGAGGTACGTCACGAGCCGCTTCGAGAACATGCCCGCGGCGGCCGTGGGCAGCATCATGAGGCCCGCTTCGAACGCCGTGTAGCCGAGCGCGACCTGGAGCAGCAACGGGATCAGATAGGGCATGGCGCCGCTGCCGATGCGCGCGAACAGGTTGCCGAGCAGGCCCACGCTGAAGGTGTGGATCTTGAAGAGATCGAGCGAGAAGATCGGCTGCGGCGTGCGCACCGCGTGCAGCCCGTAGGCGACGAAGGCGGCGAGCGAGAGGATCAGCAGCACGAGCACGGTGGCGTGCTGGATGCCGAGTTCGGAGTGCCCGTCGAGCGCGAACGAAATCGCCACCATGCCGATCACGAGCAGCAGATAGCCCGGCAGGTCGAAGCGCGGCGTCTCGGGGTTGCGGCTGTCGGGCATGAAGATGAAGGTGGCGATGCAGCCCACCACGCCCACCGGCACGTTGATGAGAAAGATCCAGTGCCACGAGGCGATCTGCACGAGCCAGCCGCCCAGCGTCGGGCCGATGAGCGGGCCGATCAGGCCCGGAATCGCCACGAACGAGAGCGCGGGCAGATAGCGCTCGGCGGGAAACGTGCGCAGCACAGCAAGACGCCCGACCGGCAGCAGCATCGCGCCGCCCACGCCCTGCGCGATGCGCGAGAGCACGAGCTGGTTGAGCGTATGCGAGCTCGCGCACAGCAGCGAGCCGAGCGCGAACACGAAAATCGCGCCGAGAAACACGCGCCGCGTGCCGAGCTTGTCGGCTAGCCACCCCGACACCGGAATCATCACCGCCATCGTGAGCGAATACGCGATCACGACTGATTGCATGCGCAACGGTAATTCGCCCAGACTCGTCGCCATGGCGGGCAGCGCCGTGTTGACGATGGTCGAATCGAGCGTCTGCATGAAAAAGCCGGTGGCGACGAGCCACAGCATCACGGACAACGAGCGGGGAGACGGAGCGGTGCTGGACGCAGCGGTGGATTCGGACATGGGCGAGGAGTGGGCGCGCAGGCAAGCGCCATTGTAGGGAAAACGGCGCGCGCGCGCTGATAGGGGGCCGTGCTCCGGCCCTCAAGACTCGGCCTTCACAATCGCTGCGCCCTTACGCCTCGAGCCGCGCCGCCGCCGCGAAAAACGCCTGGGCGCGCGGATCGAGTGTGAGCGCCACGTTGATGCGGATCCATGGGCTCGCCTCGCCGTGCGGGCGGAAGTGGCTTCCCGGCGAAACGGCCACGCCGAGCGGCTCGCCGCACACCGCGAGACGCGCCGAATCCTCGATATGCGGCACGCGCGCCCAGACGAACTTGCCGCCCGGTTGCGCGTAGCCGCGCGCCGCCGGGACTGCTGCGGCGGCCGGGCCGCCGAACAGCTCCCAGCCGTGCGCTTCGAGCGTGCGCGCGGCCGTGCCCTGCGCCTCGGCCACGCGCCGGCGCAACCGTTCGAGGTACTTGCGATACGCGCCGCGCTCCAGCAGCGTGGCGGCCACGGCCTGCGCGAAGCGCGAGCCGCTGATCGTCGTGAGCGCCTTGATGGCGGCAAGGTCGCGCACGATCGCGGTGTTGGCCACCACGTAGCCCACGCGCAGCGACGAAGAGAGCGTCTTCGACAGGCCGCCCACGTACACGACATGCTCGAACTGGTCGAGCGCCGCGAGCCGGTCGGTGGGATCGGCCTGGAAGTCGGCGTAGATATCGTCCTCGACGATCGTGAAGTGGTGCTCGCGCGCGAGTTGCAGCAGCCGGAACGCGACCGGCGGCGAGATCGTCGAGCCGGTCGGGTTGTGGAAGACGGTGTTGACGAAGAACGCGCGCGGGCGGTGCTCGGCGAGCATGGCGTGCAGATGCTCGATGTCGGGCCCGCCCGCCGTGCGGCGGATGCCCACGAGGCGCACGCCGTGCAGCTTGAGCAGGCCGTACAGGTTGTAGTAGCCGGGGTCCTCGACGAACACCGTGTCGCCGGGCTTGAGCATGTAGCGCATCAGCAGGTCGAGGCCCTCGCTCGCGCCTTCGGTGATGAGGATCTGCTTCGCGTCGGCGACGATGCCGAGCGGCGCGAGCCGGTTGCGCAGATGCTCGCGCAAGGTGGCGTCGCCGGTGGGCGTGCCGTAGTCGACGAGGCTCGCGGGGTCGGTGCGCGAGACGTGGCGGATCGCCTGGCCGAGTGCGTCGACGTCGCGCCATGCCTGCGGGATCGAGCCGCTGTCGAGTTGCAGCGTTTCGTCGGGCCGCTCGAACTGGCTGAGCAGATGGCCCGATTCGTCGGCGGCGTTCGAGAGGTCGCAGGTGCCCATGCCGGAGAGCCCGAGGCGCGCGTGTTCGCTCACGTAGAAGCCCGAGCCGTGCCGCGAGTCGAGAAAGCCGAGCGAGACCAGCCGGTCGTACGCTTCGATCACGGGAAAGCGGCTGATGGCGTAGTCGGCCGCGAACTGGCGGATCGACGGCAGGCGCGCGCCGGGATGCGCGGCGCGCGAGCGGATCCAGGTCTGGACGCCGGTGACGATCTGGTCGGTGAGCGGCACGTCGCTCGCGCGGTCGAGTTCGAGTTTCATCTGGGGCTCGCTGGCGTTCGCTTGGGCTTCGTTTCAGGCGGCGCCCGGGTGGTTGCGGTACGACTGTCCGGTTTTTTGGCTGCACAGTTCCGTGCGAACTGTTCGGAACTGTGCATGGGATCGTACCTCACTGACCGCAATAATGCTCCTACCGGGAAGGCGCTTCAAGCCGCTTCAAGCCGTATCCAGCCGCTCTGAAGCGTGCGCTCCGGGGGCCGCCCGAGTCCTGTCGGCGGCCGGTCTGCAAGGAGCACGGCAATGCGCGAAATCCGAATCTTCGAACTGGAACACGGCGAGCCCGTCGAGACGTGGCGGCTCGCGCAGGCAATGCAATTGCACGTGAGCGCGGGCGAACTGTGGCTCACTATCGCGGGCGACGCCGGCGACTACTGGCTGCGCGCCGGTGAGTCGATCGACCTGATGGCCGGCGTGCGCGTGCACGTGAGCGCGGGCCACGAGGGCGCGCGCTTCATGCTGGCGCTGGGCGGCGCGACGGCCGCAACGAGCGGTGCGGTGGCGCAGCCGCGAGCCGCGGGATCGTACGGTTTCGCCTCGCGCGTTGGCGAAGCGTTGCGCGAGTGGGCGCAGCGCGCGCAATGGGGCGCGCGGGCGGCGGGCTGAGTGCTGAAGGCTGAGCGCCGAGGGCGGCCAGCCCTCGGATCGCACCTTGCGCGGGCTACGCGACGTGGCCCGCGCTGTCGTCCGTTGCCCCCGCCATTTCCCCCACATAGCGTGCGCGCGGGCGAATCAGCCTGCCGTCGGCGGTTTGCTCCAGCGCGTGCGCGATCCAGCCCGTCACTCGGCCAACGGCGAACAGCGTGAACGCCGCGCCGCGCGGCAGCGCGAGCACGCGCTCGATGGCGGCGAGCGCGAAGTCGAGTGTGGGCCGCGCGCCGTTCGTTTCGGCCACGGCTTGCGCGAGCGCGTCGACATCGTCCATGGGCGAGCGCGCCGGCGCGCGCTGCGCGAGCAGATCCAGCAGCAGGCGCGCACGCGGATCGCCATCGGGATAGAGCGGGTGCCCGAAGCCGGAGAGCGGCGGCGCGACGCCGCGCTCGTCGGGCGCAAGGCGTGCCGCGAGGTAGCGATGCAGGTCGTCGGCGCGCGCGGCTTCGTCGAAGAGGGCGGCCACGCGCGTGGTTTCGCCGCCGTGCCGCGGACCGGCGAGCGCGGCAAGTCCACCCGTCGCCGCGCCGAACAGGTGCGTGCCCGTGGAGGTGATGCACCGCACCGTGAACGTCGAGGCGTTCAGTTCGTGGTCGGCGCATAGCACGAGCGCCGCGCGCAGCAGATCGGTCTGCGCGCGCGAGCGCACGCCCCAGGCGTCGCCCAGCTGGCGGTGCAACGGTTCGTTCGAAGGCGCGGCCGAAACGAGCGCGGCGGCGAGCAGGCGCATGAGGATCGCACCGGTATCGATTTGTGCGTCGCGGCTTTGCGCCCAGACGCGCGGCATCTGCGCGGCGGCGGCGGGCAGCAGCACGAGCGCGAGTTCGAGCGGCGTGTGCGCGCTCCAGATCTTCAGCCATGCCGACCATTGCGCGGCCGCGATCGGCGCGCCCGGCGCCTCCACGATGCGGCGCGGCGTGCACTGCCAGAGCCGTGCCGCGACGTCCTCCAGCGAGGCCTGGCGCGCGAGGGCGATGGCGTCTTCGCCGCGATAGTAGAGCTTGCCGCCGGCGATCAGCGTGATCGACGATTCGAGCACGGGCACGCCCCAGTCGAGCACCTTCTGGAGGACCTTGCCCGCGCGTTTGCCGTCGGCCTTGCGGCGCGCGAGGCGGCGCACCTCGGCGGCCGCGTAGCGGTTGTGGCGGCCGTCGGGTGAGGGCGTGGAGCCGATCAGTCCGCGGCTCACATAGGCATACAGCGTGGCCCGGCTGATGCCGAGCGCGGCGGCGGCCTCGGCCGCGGTCATATAGCTGGACATGGTGGTGCGCCTCCCGGAACCGGAGAAATCAATCTATGTTGATCATGATAATCAAGATTGATTCGAGATTCGAGCGGCGCGACGATGCCATCACACGAACCCGGCCACTGACCTCGCACAAGGACCTCACGCCATGACGCCACGCGACGCGCTCGAACACCTCTGGATGCTGGCCGACTGCGACCCGGCCGCGCTCGGCCTGCTCGACGTCGAAGGCGACGATCCGGGCCTGCCGTCGGTTTTTCGCGTGGGTACGCTGGCGGCGGCGAGCATCGGCGCGGCGGGGCTCGCCGCCGCGCAACTGCATGCGGCGCGCAGCGGGCGTAGCCAACGTGTGGGGATCGACATGCGCCGCGCGCTCGCGGCGTTTCGCAGCGAGCGCTATTTGAGCGTGGACGGCAAGCCGCCCACCGAGCTGCGGCATCCCGTGACGGGCCATTTCCCCACCGGCGACGGCCGCTGGGTCCAACTGCACGCGAACTTCCCGCATCACCTCGCGGGCATCCTGCGCGTACTCGGCTGCGCGGACGACCGCGACGCGGTGGCGCGCGCGATCCTCGGCTGGGAAGGCGCGGCGCTCGACGACGCGCTCGCGCAAGCCGGCCTGTGCGCCGCGCTCGTGCGTGCGCCGCGCGAGTGGGCCGCGCACGAACAGGCGAGGGCGGTGGCGAGCTTGCCGTTGTTCGAGATCGAGCGTATCGGTGACTCGCCGGTCGAGGCGCCGCGCGCGGGCAGCGGCGTGCGCGCGCTCGAAGGCGTGCGCGTGCTGGACCTCACGCGCATCATCGCGGGGCCGGTGTGCGGGCGCACGCTAGGACAGCACGGTGCGGACGTGCTGCTCGTGAACGGCCCGCACTTGCCGAATATCGCGCCGCTTGTGATCGACAACGGGCGCAGCAAGCGTTCGGCCACGCTCGACTTGCGCGACGAAGCCGCGTGCGGGCAGTTGCGCGCGCTCGTGCGCGACGCCGATGTGTTCGTGCAGGGCTACCGCCCCGGCGCGCTCGCCGCGCGCGGATTTGCGCCCGAAGCGCTTGCGCAGCGGCGGCCCGGCATCGTGTGCGTGTCGATCAGTGCGTATGGCCATCGCGGGCCGTGGCGCGAGCGGCGCGGCTTCGACAGCCTCGTGCAGTCGGCGAGCGGCATCGTCTGGGCGGAGAGCGTCGCCGCCGCGCGCGTGGGCAACAGTGCCGCTATCAGCGCGGGCGCGCAACCGTTCGCGCAGGCCCGCCCGCTGCCGTGCCAGGCGCTCGATCACGCCACGGGCTATCTCGCGGCGTTCGGCGCGATAGTTGCGCTCGCGCGGCGCATGCGCGAGGGCGGCAGCTGGCATGTGCGCCTCTCGCTCGCGCAAACGGGCCGCTGGCTCCAGACGATGGGCACGCTCGACGACGGCCAGCGCGCGCCCGAGGTGAGCGCCGCCGATATCGCCGATTGTCTCGAGGAGATGGCCTCGCCGTTCGGGCGCGTGCGCGCGGTGGCGCCCGCCGAGCGGCTCGAACTCACGCCGCCGTTTCACTCGCGCGCGCCGGTGCCGATCGGCACGGACGCGCCGGTGTGGCTCGCGTGAGGGCGTGCGCCATGAACCGGAGCGGGCTTACTTCCTCAGTTCCGCGACGAAATCGTAGTAGTCGTTGCGGCAGTAGGTGTCGGTGAGCTCGATGGCGCGCTGGTCGGCGGTGTAGCCCACGCGCGTGATGAGCAGCAGCGCCTCGTTGGGCGCGATGCTCATTTGCCGCGCGATTTCCTCGCTCGCGTTCACGGCGCGAAAGTGTTGCAGCGCGCGCACGATCGACAGCCCGCGCTGTTCGAGGAAGCTGTAGAGCGAGTCGCCGATCGCATTGGGATCGGGAATCAGCGCGGCGGGAAAGGTGGAATTCTCGACGGCCATGACGATGCCGTCGGCCAGACGCAGCCGCTTCAGGCGCGTGACGGCCGCCGCCGGCGAGAGCCCGAGCTGGATCACCTCGTCGCGGCTCGCGGGCTGGATCTCGCGCGCGAGCCAGCGCGAGCTGGGCGTGAAACCGCGCTGGCGCAGCATCTCGCTGAAGCTCGTGAGGCGCGAGAGCGGGTCTTCGATACGCGGCGTGATGAAGCTGCCCGCGCCCTGAGTGCGGCGAATCAGGCCCTGCTCGACGAGCAGTGCGATTGCCTTGCGCGCCGTGATGCGCGAAACGCCGAGCGATTCCGCGAGCACGCGCTCTGAAGGCAGCGCTTCGCCCGCGTTCCAGCGATTGTCGTGGATCGCGATGCTCAGCTTGCGCGCGAGCTGCAAATAGAGCGGGGTGTCGTTGTCCGGGTCCGGGCGCAGGTCGCGCCAGCGGTCTTCCGTGGGTGCGTTCATGAGAGTAAGGCATGAAAGGCGAACGGCAATTTTATGTCATCGGCGTACGAACACGTTAATGAACGGCTTGCGAAAGTGCGTATGACCGCATTGCACACCAGGCGATACACTGGTCGCTCGATGGGTACGACGCGCCGCGCGAGCGGGCGCAAAGGGAGATCATGACGACCGATATCGCCAGCGTCGCGTTGCCGGACGGCGAACGCATTCCAAAGCTCGGGCAGGGCACGTGGGAGATGGGCGAGCGCAGCGCGCATCGCACAGCGGAAATCGCCGCGCTGCGCGAAGGCGTCGCGCTCGGCATGACGCTCATCGACACCGCCGAGATGTACGGCGACGGCGCGACCGAGCGGCTCGTCGGCGAGGCCTTGCAGGGGCTGCGCGACGAGGTGTTTCTCGTGAGCAAGGTGTATCCGCACAATGCGAGCCGCAGCGGCGTGGCGCGCGCGTGCGAGGCGAGCCTGAAGCGTCTTGGCACCGATCGGCTCGATCTGTATCTGCTGCATTGGCGCGGCGGGGTGCCGCTCGCGGAGACCGTCGAAGGCTTCGAGGCGCTCGTGCGCGCGGGCAAGATCCGCCACTGGGGCGTGAGCAACTTCGACACCGACGACATGGAAGAACTGTTCGCGACGCCGGGCGGCGACGCGTGCGCGACCAACCAGATTCTCTATAACGTGGCGCGGCGCGGAGCCGAATTCGACCTGCTGCCGTGGAGTGCCGCGCAGCGCATGCCGGTGATGGCGTATAGCCCCGTCGATCACGCGCGGCTGCCACGGCGCTCGCCGCTCGACGATATCGCGCATGCGCATGGCGTGTCGGTCTATCGCGTGGCGATGGCGTGGGTGCTTCGGCAAAGCGGCGTGTGCGCGATTCCGAAGGCCGGGCGCGTGGAACACGTGCGCGACAATCGCGCCGCGCTCGACCTCGCGCTCAGCGCCGACGACTGCGCGGCGCTCGACGCTTATTTCAAGCCGCCGCGCAGCAAGCGTCCGCTGGAGATGCTGTAGCGAAAAGGAGGGCGCGGCGTCGGCGCTGGTGTTGGGCCGTGCGCCGCGCTCCAGCGCGTGGCCTAATGCGTGGCTTAGCGCATGCGCCGGTGCACGGCGAGCAGGCAGGGCGCGTGGCCGCCGGGCAGTGGCGCGATGCGCGCCGCGCAGCCGGCTTCCCGTCCCCGGCGGCGGGTCCCGGCCGGGGGACCGGAACGCCGCCGCCGACGCCAGGACTGACGCGATTGGCCGTCGCGCCAGATCGGGGTGGCTGCGGCGGCTTGCCTGCACCGCCGTGCAGGTTCAATGCCCGCCGCCATGGCCGCCACCGTGACCGCCGCCGTACCCGCCGCCCGGGCCGCCCGACGGTCCACCCTTGCCGAATCCGCCACCAAAGCCGCCACCGAATCCGCCGAACCCGCCGCCGAACCCGCCGCCAAAGCCGCCGCCGAATCCGCCTGCGGGGCCGCCCGAAGGTCCGCTGGCCGATCCGCCGTGACTGCCGCAACCACAGCCGCCTGAACTGCCGCCGCCGTTGTTGCCGCCACCGTTGTTACCACCGCCGTTGTTGCCACCGCCGTTGTTACCGCCGCCGTTGTTACCGCCGCCGTTGTTGCCACCGCTGCTGCTTCCTCCCTTTCCGCCCCCCGAACTGCTCGAGCCGCCACCCGACCCGCTCGGGCCCGTTCCACCTGCGCCTGAACTGCCGCTGCGGGCGGCGCCGGTGGAGCCGGAAGAGCCTGCGGTGCCGGCCGTAGCCGCGCCCGCATTGCCACTACCGTTGGTGTTGCCGTTTCCGCTGCTGCCTGCGCCGCTGCTGCCGCCATTGCCCGCGTTCGATGCGCTGGAGGCGCCCGGACCACGACCGTTGCCCCTGACGCAAGTGCCACCCGGTCGGGTGACGCAATCGTTTGGCGCGAACACCGCGGAAACGTCGCTTGCCAGGCTGGCCGAATCGGACTCCGAATCATTTTTCGAGGGCGTTGCCGAAGTAGACGTTCCTTCGCTGGACATTTGCGCGCCAGGCGACTGCGCAACCGGCGCACCGAAGATTCCCCCGCCTTCCGCGCCGCTCGCGGGCAAGGGCGCGTCCGCGACGAGAATGACCGGATTGATGGCATCGCTGTCCGCTGCATGTGCGGCGATTGCAGGGAACAGAACGCCTGCTCCCACCACGCACATTGCCGCTCCCCGGGCGATAGCATAGTAATGCTTATTAATCGCTGTCATTTTCATCGTTTTCTCCCCGCGAGGCGGCAGCGTCATGCGCCGTCGCCTCTCATCCCCGTGCAGGGCGGCACGCCTTGTGTGCGTGCGCCGCTCCCCGTCAGGCACACATCCCGATGTCCCGATTCGGGCCTGCCTGCATTGCCACATCAGCGCTACAAAAAAAGCAACCGGCCGACCGCGCGCCGGATGGCCGGATCAGGCAGGACTACTTGTGGATTGTCGGAGCCACTGGCGTGGGACGGCAGATGACAAGCGCGTCGAGCAGCCGGCCATCCGTCCGCCCGTCGTGACGACCCGCGCTGTCGCGCCGGATTGCAGCGGCCGGATGCCTGGTGCCGTTGTAGCCAGTTTTGTGCCATCGGTCCGGCAGCGGCGCGCGCGGTGGACTTGACAATTCATGTGTCGCCCGCGTGACTGAAATCGAGCCAAAAACGTTTCGGCGATGAAACGCGGGGGCCGTGCAGCGCGATTCGCGTTGCAAAGGCGGCCAGCGCAACGATTCTCGCGTACGCCGGCGCTTTGCTCGCTGTGCGCGCTACCGCACACTCAGGTCGCCGGCAGCGTGTCCTTCGCCGCGCTCTGTTGTGCGCGCAGTGCATCGAGCGGGATGTGACAGAGAATGCGATGATCGCCGCCCGCATCGGCGAGAGGCGGGGGCGTTTCGTCGCAAAGGGCGCCGAGCTTGCGCGGGCAGTGCGCACTGAAAACGCAGCCCTGCTGCGCGTTGCGCGTGCGCGGCGCGGCATTGGCTGGCGGCGCGCCCAGGGCGCGTGCGGCAAGCAGCGTTTCTGTATACGGATGCCACGGGCCGTCGAACACCGCGCCCGCGGGACCGCTTTCCACCACGCGTCCCGCGTAGAGCACGACGATGCGATCGGCGAGATAGCGCACGACATCGAGATCGTGCGAGATGAACAGATAGCTCACGTCGCGCTCGCGTTGCAGGCGCGCGAGCAGATTCAGAATGGCGGCCTGCACGGAGACATCGAGCGCGGAGGTGGGCTCGTCGCAGATCACGATGCGCGGCTCGCCCGCGAATGCCTGGGCGATCGCCACGCGCTGCTTGAGGCCGCCCGAGAGCTGACGCGCGCGCGCCGCGAGATAGCGCGCGGGCACGCGCACGGCTTCGAGCAGGCCGGCCACGCGTGAATCCTCGGTGGCATCGTGCTCCGCGTGAACGGCCCCGGCAGCCTCGCGCCGCCGCGCCAGCGCGCGAGAGATCAGCCGCTTCACGGGCAGCGCGCGATTGAGCGAGGCATCCGGATGCTGGAACACCACGCGCAGCGCGGCGCGCTCCTCGGCGCGACGCCGTGCAACGTGCGCATGCAGGGGCTTGCCGTCGAGTTCGACGGCGCCGCCCGCATCGGGCGCGTGCAGGCCGAGCAGCAGCCGCGCAAGCGTCGTCTTGCCGCTGCCCGACTCGCCCACGAGGCCGAGCGTCTCGCCCGCATGCAACTCGATCGACACGCCGTCGAGCGCACGCACCGCGTTCGCGCCGTGCCCGAACGTGCGCGAGACATCGCGCGCGCGCAGCACCACGCGCGGTGCGCCTTCGCGCGTCGAGGTCGAGGGTGTTTCGCTTGCGGATTGCGGGCCATCGTCGCCTGCGATCAGATTCCCGAAGGGCAATTCCATCGCGCGCTCGTGATAGTGGCAGCGCGACATCTGCTCGCCGTGGGCCGACGTCATGCGATGCGGCGGCGGCGCGTGTTCGCGGCAGCGCGCATCGGCAAGCCGGCAGCGCGGCGCGTAGATGCAGCCCGCCGTGCTCGCGCCGGGCGCGGGCAATTCGCCCGGAATGGTGTCGAGTGCGCCTGCGTGCTTGTTGCGCCCGTGCGCGGGCAGGCAGCGCAGCAGGCCGACCGTGTACGGATGGCGCGCGTGCTCGAACACGTCGCGCGTCGCGCCTTCCTCTACGAGACGTCCCGCGTAGAGCACGCCCACGCGCTCGCACATGCGCCCGATCACCGCGAGATCGTGGCTGATGAGCAGCACCGCCATGCCCAGTTCCACGCGCAGCTTCGCAATGAGGTCGAGCACTTCGGCTTCGACGGTGGCGTCGAGGCCCGTGGTCGGTTCGTCGAGAATCAGGAGCGTGGGGTTCGACGCGAGCGCCATCGCGATCACCACGCGCTGTTGCATGCCGCCCGAGAGCTGGTGCGGATAGCTCGCCAGCACGCGGCCCGGATCGGCAATGCGCACGCGCTCCAGCATTGCGTGCGAGCGCGTGCGCGCAACGCTTGCATCGGCGCCTGCGGCCTCGAACGCTTCGCTCAACTGGCGCGCAATGGTGAGCGTGGGATTGAGCGCGCCGGCCGGATCCTGATAGACCATCGATACCGCATTGGCGCGCAACGTGCGCAGACCGTCGGCGTCGAGCGCGAGCACGTCCTCGCCCGCGATCGCGATGCGTCCCGCCTTCACGCGGGCGTTGCGCGCGAGGTAGCGCAGCGCGGCGAGCGCGACCGTCGATTTGCCGCAGCCCGACTCGCCCACGAGCCCATACGCTTCGCCGCGCCGGATGCGCAGCGAGACGTCGGTGAGCACGTCGCGCTCGCGTCCGCGCATGCGATACGCGACGGTGAGGCCGACCAGCGCGAGCGCATCGTCTTCGCGCGGCGCGCTGAAGGTGGCGAGAGCGGGGCGGGCAGAAGCGGGCCGGTTCACGATTGGAGCACCTCGCGCAGGCTGTCGGCGATGAGGTTCACGGCCACCACGAGCGAGGCGATGGCGAGCGCGTCGAACGCCACGGTCCACCATGCGCCGCCCGCGAGCAGCGTGTACGACTCGGCGAGCGCGAGCCCCCAGTCGGCCGAAGGCGGCTGGATGCCGAAGCCGAGAAACGAGAGCGTGGCCACCGCGAAGATCGCGTAGCCGAGACGCACGGTCGCCTCGACGACAATGGGCGGCCACACGTTCGGCAGGATCTCGGTGAACATCACCGTGAACGCATTCGCGCCGCGCAAACGCGCGGCGGCCACATAGTCGAGATGGCGTTCCGCGAGCACCGCGGCGCGCACCGTGCGCGCAACGAGCGGCGCGAACGTCATGCCGATCACGAGCACCACGGCGAGGTTCGACGCGCCTACGGCTGCGATTACGAGGAGCGCGACGATCACGAGCGGCAGGGCGAGCACGGCGTCGAGCGTGCGCGCGACGAGCGTGCCGAACACGCCTTCGAAATAGCCCGTGACGAGTCCGAGCGCCGCGCCCGCGAGCGTACCCACGAGCGTGGCGAGCGGCGCGATCGTGAGGATGTCGCGTGCGCCCACGATCACGCGCGAGCAGATGTCGCGGCCGAGCTGATCGGTGCCGCACCAGTGCGCAGGGTCGGGCGGCAGGAGCGAGCTGAGCGGGTCGGACGCATACGCGTCGTGCGGCGCGAACCATTGGCCCGCGAGCGCGCAGAGCGTCCACCCGACGAGGATCAGCGCACCCGCGACGAACGAGGGCGAGCGCAGCAGCAGATGCAGCGTGTCGCGCAGGCGCGTGTCGGCAAGCGCTGCATCGGGGCGTTCGCCCGGCGGGTTCCCGTCCGGAACGGTTGGACCGTTTGGACCGTTTGGACCGTTTGGACCGTCGTCCGGTGAGATTGCTTCGGATGCCATATCGTTCATGCGCCTCCCGGAGCGCGCAGGCGCGGGTCGAGGAGCGCGTGCAAGGCGTCGGCAGCCAGATTGGCGAGCGTGTACACGGCGCCCACCGCGAGCACGCCCGCTTCCAGCAGCGGGAAATCCTTCGCCTTCGCCGCGTTGTAGATGAGCGAGCCGACGCCCGGATAGCGGAACAGCGACTCGACCACCACGAGCCCGCCGATCAGATAGCCAAGCTGCGTGGCCGCCACCGTGATGCTGGGCAGCAGCGCGTTGCGCAGCACGTGCCGCGTGATCACGACGTGGCTCGGCAAGCCCTTGAGGATCGCGGTGCGCGTGTAGTCGGCGTCGAGCGCCGCGATCGTGCCCGCGCGCGCGATGCGCGCGAGATAGCCGAAGAACACGAGCACGAGCGGCAGCACGGGCAACACGAGATGGCGCAATTGTTCGAGCGCGCCCGCGCCGGTGGGCGCGGTGGCTTCGACAGGCAGCCAGCGCAGCCAGATGCCGAAGATGAGGATCAGCACGATCGACGAGACGAACTCCGGCACGGCGCTCGCGCACAGGCCCCCCGTGCTGATCGCGCGATCGATCAGGCGGCCTTCGTGCAGCGCCGCCCACACGCCGCCCGCGATGCCGAGCGGCACCACCACCACGAACGCGAGCAGCCCGAGTTTGGCCGACTGCGCGAGCGCGTCGCCCACGAAGGGCGCGACAGGCTGCTTGTAGCTCCACGACACGCCGAAGTCGCCGCGCAGCGCATGCGTGATCCAGGAGAGATACTGGTCGAGGAGCGGCCGGTCCGCGCCCAGTTCGTGGTTGAGGGCGGCGACCGCGCGCGCGTCGGCGAGCGGCCCGAGCACTGCGCGGCCGATGTCGCCGGGCAGCAACTGGCCGCCCGCGAACACAAGCACCGAGAGCAGCCAGAGCGTGAAGATCGCCCATGCTGCGCGCCGGCCGAGAAAGCGCGCGACGCCCGCGCGCGGGGCGAGCGCACGCGGGCTCGCGATGCCGGTCGACTGGGGCGCTGGCGGGAGCGGAGTAGCCATCGGACCTCCGTTTCGGGTGCGCTCGCGTGGCGCGCCGGGTTCAGGCGGCGAGCGTGGCGCGATCGAAATAGAGCTGGGCGAGCGCGGTGAAGCGCACGCCGGAAAGCGCGGTGCGCTGCGCGATCAACTGGTCGTAGAAGTACGGGATGATCACGGGCGTCTCGTCGAGCAGAAGCGTCTGGATCTGACGCGCCACCTGTTTCTGGGCGGCCACGTCGAGCGTCGCCGCGAACTGCGCGACCAGTTTGTCGTACTGCGCGTTGCGAAAATGCGCAGCATTCCACGTGCCACCCGACGTGAGCGGCGCGTTGAGGAACACATTCGGCACGCCGCGATGCCCATAGTCGGTGATGCCGAGCGGCGAATCGAGCCAGTCCGATTTGCCGAACGTGCCCGCGCCGTAGTACTGCGACTGGCTCTCCACCTTGAGCGCGATGCGAATGCCGACGGCCTTCGCCGCGTTCTGCACGACCACGGCGAGGTCCGGTATCTCCATGTACTTCTCCGTGGTGAGCGTCACGTCGAAGCCACCCGCCACGCCCGCCTGCGCGAGCAACTGGCGTGCCTTCGCGAGATCGGCCTTGCGCTGGGGCACGTCGGTCGCCGTGGAGGGGAAGATCGGCGCGAAGGGGCTGTCGTTGCCCACCACGGCGCGGCCCTTGAACAGCCCGCGCACCATCACATCGCGATCGAGGGCGAGGGCGAGCGCCTGGCGCACGCGCTTGTCCTTGAACGTGGGCGAATCGTTGCGCATGTGGATCTGGCGGTGCGCGCTCGAGCGCACGCCGATCACTTTGAAGTCGGGGTTGTTGAGGATGCCGATGCCGCCCTGCACGGTGAAGGTGCCCATCACGTCGGCCTGGTGGCCTTGCAGTGCGAGCAGTTGCGCCTGCTCGTCGGCGTAGAACGCGAATTCCACGCGCGCGGGCAGTGCCTTGTCGCCCCAATAGTCGGGATTGCGCACGAAGCTCGCGCCGCGCCGCGCTTCGAATTTGTCGAGCTTGAATGCGCCGGTGCCGATAAAACTTTTTTCGTAATTGCCCGCATAGTTCGCGGGCAGCATCACGGCATTGTAGTTGTCCGAAGAAACGTAGTAGGCGAAGTTGCCGTTGGGCGCGTCGAGATGGAATTCCACCGTGTGCGCGTCGATGGCCTTCGTGCCGCCTTTGGAGAGCACGCCCTTGAGCACCGAGAGCGCGGCCGAGCCGCTGGCCGGGTCGGCGAGGCGGTCGAACGTCGCCACCACGTCCTTCGCGCCGAACGGCTGGCCGTCGTGAAATTTCACGTCGGGGCGCAGCTTGAACGTCCAGACGTCCGCTTTCGCATTCGCTTTCCACGAGAGCGCGAGGGCGGGTTGCAGACGGCCTTCGGCGTCGTCGTTGGCGAGGAATTCGCCGGTCTGGTTCAAGAGGCACAGCGCGCCCGCGTCGGTCACGGTGAGCGGATCGACGGCGCCCGCGGGCATCAGGTGCGCCACGCGGATCGTCTGGTTGCCGGGTTTGGCCGCGCCCTGCGCGTGGGCGCCGCGCGGCGCGGCAAGCGCCGCGAGTCCGGCAACGGCGGGCAGCGACGTGAGCCCGATGGCGCTCGCATAACGCAGCAGTTCGCGGCGCGTGAGGCGGCCGGCAAGGAATTCGTCGAGAGCGTGGTTGCCATGATCGCCGGCATGGGCGCGCAGCGGTTCGAGGCGGGACGGGTGGGACGCGTCATGCGGACGGCGGGACTGCGGTCGTTTCATCGGTGCGGGATTTCCGTGCGGTTCCGTTCAGGGGACGCGCGTGCCCCGAAGGCGGGCGCGACGGCGGCAAGCGGTGCGGCAGACGACGAATGGGTGAAGCGAAGTCGACAAGGTCGGCCTAGTTTACGCGCTTTCGGCAAACGAGGCGAAGGGTAGGGTTTCGCGGGGTTGCGCGCGCTCGCCGCGTTGTGCGCGCGCGCGGTGCGGCTCAGGTGCGGCTCAGGTGCGTTCAGCGGGACCTGGCCAGGCGCACGCACACTCGGCGCGGTTCACCGGGCCGCGGCGGGGCGGCGCCAGCGATGGAACAGCACCGAGCCGATCCAGCATGCGATAAACGCGGCGATGATGCCGTAGCCCAGTTCGCCGAAGCGCTCGTTCAGCCCGGCGACGAGCGTCCACGCGCCGCCGCTCGCACCAAGCTTCTCGCCGATGAGACCGAGCGCTTCCACGCCGCCGATCACGATCGCCACGAGCGCCGAGACGAACGTGATGCTCGCGTTGTAGTAGAGCTTGCGCTTGGGGTCGTCCATGGCCCAGCCGTAGGCGTGGACCATCAGCACGTTGTCGGTGGAATCGACGAGCGTCATGCCCGCCGTGAAGAGCGCCGGGAACACGAGAATCGAATACATGGGCAGGCCCTTGCCCGCTTCGGCGGCGGCGATGGCGAGCAGGCCGATCTCGGTGGCCGTGTCGAAGCCGAGGCCGAACAGCACGCCCACGGGGTACATGTGCCAGCTTTTCGTGACGAGCGCGAAGAGGGGGCGCAGCGCGCGCGAGAAAAGGCCGGCGGGCGCGGCAGCACGGGCGGCGGCCGCAAGCGCCGCGTCGTCGCCTTGTTGCGCGCGCCGGTAGCGCGTCCACACATCGCGCAGGATCACGAGGTTCACGCCCGCGAGCACGAGCAGGAAGGTGGACGAAACCAGCGTGCCGATGGTCGAGCCGATCTCGTGAAACTGCTCGAAGCGCCCGTGCAACGACAGTGCCGTGAGCGCGATGCCGAGCGTGGCGACGATCACGATGGTCGAATGCCCGAGCGAGAACGCGAGTCCCACGCCGAGCGGACGCTTGCCTTGCTGCATGAGCTTGCGCGTGACGGCGTCGATGGCGGCGATGTGGTCGGCGTCCACGGCATGGCGCAGGCCGAAGCCGTACGCGAGCAGCGCGGTGCCGAGCAGCAGCGGATAGTGGCGAAAGGCGATCAGCGCCCACGCCCACGCGCCGAGGTTGGCGGCGATGAGCGCGGCGTAGAGCGGAATCAGGCGGGCGCGGAGCGGGGCGGCGGGAGTCGTCATTGGGTCATGCAAACGTGGGCGGGTCGCTCAATGGTCGTGCGGATGCCGGTGGATCGGATCGACCCAGTACACGGTTTCCGGCGCTTCCACGGCGTCGATGTTCAGGTTCACGACAACAGCCTCGTTGTCGCTGCGCACCAGCACGCATTCGAGCGGGTCGTCGGTGCTCGCGTTGATCTCCTGGTGCGGCACGTAGGGCGGCACGAAAATGAAGTCGCCGGGGCCGGCTTCCGCCGTGAACTCCAGATGCTCGCCCCAGCGCATGCGCGCGTGCCCGCGCACGACGTAGATCACGCTTTCCAGCGCGCCGTGATGATGCGCACCCGTCTTCGCGTTCGGATGGATCGTGACCGTGCCCGCCCAGATTTTCTGCGCGCCCACGCGCGCCGCGTTGATGGCGGCCGCGCGGTTCATGCCCGGCGTTTGCGCGGTGTTCGCGTCGAGCTGGTCGCCGCGTATCACCTTGACGCCGTGCTCGCGCCAGTCGGGCGGGGCGTCGTCGTGATGCTCGTGGTCATGGTCGTGATCGTGATCGTGGCTCATCGTCGTGTCTCCTTCGTTTTGGCGGGCCGTGCCAGGCCCGCTTACGTATCGGCTCAATCAGGCTCAATCAGCTCAATCGGCTCATTGTGACATGGTCAAAAATAGGGCCGAGCGCCGTGCTCCACTGGATGGACAGCGCTTGCGGCGTTGGCTTGCGGACAGAAAAAAAGCCCGCCCCCGCGGCAAGGCGCGGGGACGGGCTTCGGTGCGCCGGGCGGGCTCAAGCCCGGCCAAGGCGCGTTCAGGCCTTCTTCGCGTTGATGACCGCTTCGGCCACGTTCTGCGGGGTTTCGGCGTAGTGCTTGAACTCCATCGTGTAGGTGGCGCGGCCCTGCGTGAGCGAGCGCAGCGACGTGGAGTAGCCGAACATCTCCGAGAGCGGCACTTCGGCGCGCACGATCTTGCCGCCGCCGCCCGCGATGTCCTCCATGCCCTGCACAATGCCGCGCCGGCTGGAGAGGTCGCCCATCACGTTGCCCATGAAGTCCTCGGGCGTTTCCACTTCCACGGCCATCATCGGTTCGAGCAGGATCGGCTTGGCCTTGCGCATCGCTTCCTTGAAGGCCATCGAACCGGCCATGCGGAAGGCGTTTTCGTTCGAGTCCACGTCGTGGTACGAACCGAACGTGAGCGTCACTTTCGTGTCCACCACGGGGTAGCCCGCGAGCACGCCCGCCTTGAGCGTTTCCTGGATGCCCTTGTCGACCGCCGGGATGAACTCGCGCGGAATCACACCGCCCTTGATGGCGTCGACGAATTCGTAGCCCTTGCCAGGCGGCTGCGGTTCGAGCGTGATGACCGCGTGGCCGTACTGGCCGCGCCCGCCCGACTGCTTGACGAACTTGCCTTCGACATCTTCGACCTTGTTCTTCACGGTCTCGCGGTACGCGACCTGCGGCTTGCCGACGGTCGCTTCCACGCCGAACTCGCGCCGCATGCGATCGACGAGAATTTCGAGGTGCAGCTCGCCCATGCCCGAGATGATCGTCTGGCCGGACTCTTCATCGGTTTGCACGCGGAACGACGGGTCTTCCTGCGCGAGACGATTGAGCGCGATGCCCATCTTCTCCTGGTCGGCCTTGGTCTTCGGCTCGACGGCCTGCGAGATCACGGGCTCGGGGAAGATCATCCTTTCGAGCACGATGGCATGCGCCGGATCGCACAGCGTGTCGCCCGTCGTCGCTTCCTTCAGGCCGACCGCGGCGGCGATGTCGCCCGCGCGCACTTCCTTGATTTCCTTGCGCTCGTTCGCGTGCATTTGCAGAATGCGGCCGAGGCGCTCCTTCTTGTCCTTGGTCGCGTTGAGCACCGTGTCGCCCGACTCCACCACGCCCGAATACACGCGGAAGAAGATCAACTGGCCGACAAACGGGTCGGTCATGATCTTGAACGCGAGCGCCGAGAACGGCTCGTCGTCGGTCGGGTGGCGCTCGATCTCCTTGTCGTGGAGATCGTGGCCGAGAATCGCGGGCACGTCGACAGGCGAGGGCAGATAGTCGATCACGGCGTCGAGCATGGCCTGCACGCCCTTGTTCTTGAACGCGCTGCCACAGAGCATCGGCACGATCTCGTTGGCGATCGTGCGCTTGCGCAGGCCGCCCTTGATCTCTTCCTCGGTCAGGCTCTCGTGATCTTCGAGATACTTTTCGAGCAGCGTTTCATCGGCTTCGGCGGCGGCTTCGACCATCTTCTCGCGCCACTCGTGCGCAAGCTCGACGAGATTCGCGGGAATCTCGGCGTATTCGAATTTCACGCCCTGGCTCTCGTCGTCCCAGACGATCGCCTTCATCTTCACGAGATCGACCACGCCCTGGAAGTGATCTTCCGCGCCCACCGGAATCTGGATAGGCACGGCCACGCCCTTCAGGCGCTCGCCGATCTGGCGCTGCACGCGGAAGAAGTCCGCGCCGACGCGGTCCATCTTGTTGACGAACGCGATGCGCGGCACCTTGTACTTGTTCGCCTGGCGCCACACGGTTTCCGACTGCGGCTGCACGCCGCCAACCGAGTCGTACACCATGCACGCGCCGTCGAGCACGCGCATGGAGCGCTCGACCTCAATGGTGAAGTCCACGTGCCCCGGCGTGTCGATGATGTTGATGCGGTGTTCGGGGTAATTGCCGGCCATGCCCTTCCAGAACGCAGTGGTCGCGGCCGAGGTGATCGTGATGCCGCGTTCCTGTTCCTGCTCCATCCAGTCCATGGTCGCCGCGCCGTCATGGACCTCGCCGAGCTTGTGATTCACGCCGGTGTAAAAAAGAATGCGCTCGGTGGTCGTGGTTTTGCCGGCATCGATATGAGCGCTGATCCCGATGTTGCGGTAGCGCTCAATGGGGGTCTTGCGAGGCACGGTGATCTCCTTGGAATGACGCGCCATGGAACTGCCGGGCGGCACGCGGCGCGGCCAGCGCGCGGCCCGATGCACCGCATGGCGCCGTCCGTCGTGGCACGTGTCATGCGGGGGATTAATAGGATAGCGCTTGCGCGCCGCTTTTGCAGGAAGGGCGTCGCGGCGGGGGCGTCTCGTTGCGGGCGGTGTCCGGAAGCACGCCGGCGGCGGATTGTCGCGCGGGCGCAAAAAAAGCCGGCGCCGCATGCGAGCGGGGCCGGCTTGCGCGCAGCGCGAGTCGGGTTACTGGAGCGGGGGCAGGCCCTGAAGCTTCATGCCGGGCTTGATGCCCTTTGCCGTGAACCAGCCCTTGGGCATTTCGAGCGCGAAGGTGCCGTTGTTGCGCGGGCAGTGGTTGTTGGTCGTTTCCGCCTGCATCTCGTCGATGTCGGTGATCGTGCCGTCGGCGCGAATGAACGCAATCGAGAGCGGGATCAACGTGTTCTTCATCCAGAAGCAGTGCACGGCGTTCTCGCCGAACACGAACAGCATGCCTTCGTTCGGGCCGAGCTGCGTGCGATACATGAGGCCTTGCTCGCGATCCGCGTCGTTGGCAGCGACGGCGGCGTCGATCACGAACATGCCCGCGGTGAGCTTCACACGCGGAAATTCACTGGGTTGCTTCGCGCCAGGCGGCATTTGCTGCGCCTGTGCGAGGGTCGACGTCGCCGCCGTGGTGAACATGAGCGCCGCGCAAGCGGCGAGAGGCAATGCGACGGCGAGCGCGCAGCGCACGAAAAACGGGCGCAGGGAAAATCGCACGAGAGACTCCTTGCTTGAGGTTAATCCGCGCATGTTACGCGACCAGGTCAGAACGGGTCAAAACGCGCTCGCGCGGCGCATATCACGCAATATGCTGCGCGAGATTATGCATGGCGAGCGGCGTGCGAAAAAAGCACGCGGCCAAACAAAAAGGCAGAACGCCTTGCGGCGCTCTGCCTTTCGTCGCGCTGAAGAGCGGCAACGTATGCCGTTCCTCTTTGCGTCTTACAGCAAGCTTACTCCGAAGCTGCCGAAGCGGCTTCAGCCTTCGCTGCCTTCTTGTGCGACGACTTCTTGTGCGACTTCTTGTGCGTTGCCTTGTGAGCCGGTGCCGAAGCAGCAGCAGCCGGTGCAGCAGCCGGTGCAGCTTCCGGAGCCGAAGCTTGTGCGAATGCAGCCGATGCGAAGAGGCCAGCGACCAGAGCAGCGATCAGTTTGTTCATGTTGTGAATCCTCAGCTTGAGTTAATTAACCAAGTGACCCGGTTATTGGAGTCAGGTCGGTAAACGTGCCATCCACCTTTCGGTTGACAGTCGCTTTCGACAAATTCGCGCGAATTTGCACGAATTGACGTTTCGCGTCTGCTAGCGGTCGGGACTGTGCATTGCTGCGAAGACCCTGAAGGCTGAATGCCGGATAGCTTCGGGAGGCATCTGCGTCGAATAACGCATGGTCTCGCGAGATGGTTGACGCGAAATTTTCGTTTGCTTTGCAACGGGCAAAAAATGAAAGGCGGGGGACGTGGTGCGCGATTCGCACGAAATCGCACAACGCGCGAAAAGTGCTTGCGCAACAGTTACTTGTCGTTACTTGTGTTTATGAGATGTGCTTTGCCACGGCGCATTCGTGGGCACGTCGAGGCTTTCACCGGGAGCGAGGCCCAGCGAAAAAATATCGAGTGCGCCGATTGCGACGCGCACGAGCCGCAGCGTCGGATAGCCCACGGCAGCGGTCATGCGACGCACCTGGCGATTCTTGCCTTCACTGATCGCAATTTCGACCCATGTGGTGGGGATCGCGGCGCGATAGCGAATCGGCGGATTGCGCGGCCACAAATTTTCAGGCTCGGCGATGCGCTTCGCGCGACACGGTTGTGTCACGAAGTCGCCGAGATCGACGCCGCGTTCGAGCGCGGCAAGCGCTGCCTCGTCGGGCGCGCCTTCCACTTGCGCCCAATAACGCTTCACGAGCTTGCGTCGCGGTTCAGCAATGCGTGCCTGCAATGTGCCATCGTCGGTGAGAAGCAGCAGGCCTTCACTGTCGGAGTCGAGACGCCCGGCCGGATAGACGCCCGGCACCTTCACCCAGTCCGCCAGTGATTGACGGGTTTCATGCGGCGAGAATTGGCAGATTGTGCCGAACGGTTTATTGAGGGCGATCAAACGCATGACAGGAATGTGAGAGCAAATCGATGGCGGGCTGGCGCCGTGATCTTAAAGCATAATCGGTTTCGTTATTTCTTATGTCTTATATAAGACATAAGATGTGAGCGGGCTGGATCGCGGGTTGACCGGCAGCCTCACGGGATGCGGCGGTGCAGCATCGCAAGCCGCGTGCGGGGCGCGCGAATGCGCGTGTTGGGCGCGGCACGCATGCGCGGGGCGTGGGCTAGAATAACCGCCAGACCCTCACGCGCACGGGCCGCCCGCGCAGCACTGCATGTGCAGTGCGCCTTATGCCGCGTGCCCCTGGACAGTCTTGCTGCGAACATCGACCGCGCCGGATGTCGAGAAGCTGCAACGGCGAGATGCCTCTTGCGCCGGACGAATGGCTTCGTCGCCTCGACACGCGCTGCGTCACACCCGCTACAACAGCCTTGCCCTTACTGGAGTCGATCATGTCGTATCAGCACATCAAGGTTCCGACCGGCGGTGAAAAGATCACCGTCAATCCGGACTTCTCGCTCAACGTTTCCGACCAGCCGATCATCCCGTACATCGAAGGCGACGGCACGGGCGTGGATATCACGCCCGTCATGCTCAAGGTGGTCGATGCGGCGGTGGAAAAGGCCTACGGCGGCAAGCGCAAGATCCACTGGATGGAAATCTACGCGGGCGAGAAGGCCACGCGCGTGTACGGCCCCGACGTATGGCTGCCCGACGAGACGCTCGACGTCGTGAAGGAATACGTGGTCTCGATCAAGGGCCCGCTCACGACGCCCGTGGGCGGCGGCATCCGTTCGCTCAACGTCGCGCTGCGCCAGCAACTCGACCTTTACGTTTGTCTGCGACCTGTCCAGTACTTCAAGGGTGTGCCCTCGCCGGTGCGTGCGCCCGAGAAGGTCAACATGGTGATCTTCCGCGAGAACTCGGAAGACATTTATGCGGGCATCGAGTGGCCCGCGGAATCCGAAGGCGCGAAGAAGATCATCAAGTTTTTGCGCGATGAGATGGGCGTTTCGAAGATCCGCTTTCCCGATAGCTCGGGTTTGGGCATCAAGCCGGTCTCGCGCGAGGGCACGGAGCGCCTCGTGCGCAAGGCGATCCAGTATGCGATCGACAACGAGCGCCGCTCGGTCACGCTCGTGCACAAGGGCAACATCATGAAGTTCACCGAAGGCGCGTTCCGCGACTACGGTTACGCGCTCGCGCAAAAGGAGTTCGCGGCCGAACTGATCGATGGCGGCCCGTGGATGAAGATCAAGAACCCGAAGACGGGCGGCGACATCGTGATCAAGGACGTGATTGCCGACGCGTTCCTCCAGCAGATCCTGCTGCGCCCGGCCGAATACGACGTGATCGCCACGCTGAACCTGAACGGCGACTACATCTCCGACGCGCTGGCGGCGCAGGTGGGCGGCATCGGCATCGCACCGGGTGCGAATCTTTCGGACTCCGTGGCAATGTTCGAGGCGACGCACGGTACGGCGCCGAAGTACGCGGGCAAGGACTACGTGAATCCGGGCTCCGAGATTCTCTCGGCGGAGATGATGCTGCGTCACCTCGGCTGGGTCGAGGCGGCAAACCTCATCATTGCGTCGATGGAGAAGTCGATTCTGCAAAAGCGCGTCACGTATGACTTCGCGCGTTTGATGGAAGGAGCGACGCAGGTGTCGTGCTCGGGGTTCGGGCAGGTGATGATCGAGAATATGTAAGCGTGTCACGCCTACGTTAAGGGGCCGCACGCCCCAATGCAAAACGCCGGCTGAACGATGGTTAGCCGGCGTTTTCATTGTCATTGGCGTAGTACGGCCAAAGATCACTGACTCCCACGATCACGACGCTCGTGCCCGAACCGATCGACCCGCCGCTGCTTTCGTCGAGGTATTGCTTCGCCCCCGCCTGCAAGCCGTACGAGAGCGCACGGGCGTTGTAGTAGCCGAGCACCTTGCCGCCAGCGAGGAAGTCCACCTTCACGATGCCTGATAACATAAGGATGCCGTATGAATTCGCGGCCAGGGCTTTCGCATGCGCCATGATGGGGTACAGGTTGTTCATGGCCGCGCGCGCGTCGTGGCGTCTGCCGTGCGATATGATGATGCGCATCAACTCAGTCAGTTCGTTTCCCCAGGTCGCATGATTTTTCTGTGCCGTCTCCTTCTTGCCTGTCTGTTCGCGTTCTTCGCCGTGCGCGGCGCGTCGGCATGCGAGCACACGCAACGCACGCAGCACATTGCGCCGGTGGCGCACGCCGTTGTTGCGGCCGGCGACCATTGCGGCACGACGAATGACGGCGGCATGGCGGAAACCGGGCGCCATGGTTCGCATGGTCACTGCGGCGCGAGTTGTTGCGTCGCCGGTTGCGGTGCGCACTGCGGCGCGCCGCCCGTTGCGACTTCGTTCGGCGTCGGGATGCGCGCCGGTTCCATGCCCGCCGTCCCGCCCGTGACCCTGCGTGCCGGGATTACGCACGCGCCTCCCTTGCCTCCTCCCATCGCCTGAACACGGCCGCTCGCGCATCGTCGGGCGCGGCCCGTTGTTTTTCCGAGGTGCTTCGCGCGCGGGCAGCGCAGGCGAAGCGTACGGTTGCACGCGCGGCTCGCCAGTCGCTGCGCGCCGCGTGCTCAGGTACGGATGAGGTAAGAGGAATTCATCGATGAAACGAAGAGCATTTTTGTCCGGCGCATTGAGCGCCGCCACGGCATCCCTGTTCGCGCGCCATGCCTACGCGCAAGGCGCGGGCGAGGCGATGCACTCGATGCACGCCATGCCGGGCATGTCGGACATGCCCGCGATGTCCGGCGGCATGACGGCGGCCCAGGCGCCGCTTGCCGCCGCCGACGCGTTACCCGCCGGCGCGCCGCTCGCCGTGCTGCGCACGCTCGCCAACGAGAGCCGCGAGCCGGGCCAGTTCCGCGCGACGCTTATCGCCCGCCGCGCGCAGCGCCCGTTACTGCAAGGTCAGCCGCAAACGGTCTTCTGGCAATACGACGCAGGCGGCACGACCGGAAACGACGGCCCGGTCATCGGCCCGTTGATCGACGTGCGCGAAGGCGACACGGTCGAGATCACGTTCGTGAACCGGCTGCCCCAGCCTTCGACGATCCACTGGCACGGTCTGCCCGTGCCGCCCGATCAGGACGGCAATCCGTCGAGCCCCGTCGCGCCGGGCGAGCAGCATGTCTACCGCTTCACGTTGCCGCCGGGCAGTGCGGGCACGTACTGGTATCACCCGCATCCGCACATGCTGACGTCGGAGCAGGTGTTTCGCGGGCTGGCTGGGCCGATCGTCGTGCGCGCCGCCGCCGATCCGCTCGCTGCGTGGCCCGAGCGCCATCTGTTCGTCTCGGATCTGAAGCTTGCCGCCGACGGCATGATTGCCCCGAACAGCATGATGGACTGGATGAACGGCCGCGAAGGTCAGTTCGTGCTCGTGAACGGCGCGCGTGAACCGCAGATCGAGGTCGTGCGCGACGAGCGCTGGCGCGTGTGGAACGGCTGCAATGCGCGCTATCTGCGGCTCGCTTTCGACGATGGCCGCGCCTTCGCGCAAGTCGGCACCGACGGCGGCCTGCTGGGCACGGCGCGCGAGGGTGTCACCGAGCTGTTGCTCGCGCCGGGCGAGCGGGCGGAGCTGATCGTGCGCGCGGGGCAGGGCGCGTCGCGCGCGTCGCTCATCGCGGCGCAATACGACCGGCACAAGATGGCGATGTCGCATGGCAGTTTGCCTGCGGGTCCGTCCCAGATATTGGCAAACATCCGCTTTGCACCGGGGGAGACAACGCAGCCCGCGTTGCCGGCTCGCCTGCGTGACATCGCGCCGCTCGACGCATCAGGCTCGAAGCCGCCTGCGAAAAAAACCGTTCTGTTCAGCGAAGCAATGGACATGCACGCGATGCACCAGCCGGGTGCGGCCACGCACCGAATGCCGAGCGGCATGCAGTTCATGGTGAATGGCGCGGTATTCGATCCGGCGCGCGTGACGCTCACGAGCCGGCGCGGCGAAGTCGAGCACTGGGCGATAGCGAACGGTACGGACATGGATCATCCGTTTCATTTGCACGGCACGCAGTTTCAGGTGCTGGCGCGCGAGCAAGGCGGCGTGCGCAAGAACGAGGATTGGCTCGCGTGGCGCGACACGGTGAACGTGCGGCGAGGGGAGACGGTGCACATCGCGACCGTGCAGCACGAGGCGGGCGATCGCATGTTTCATTGCCACATCCTCGAGCACGAGGATCTCGGCATGATGGGCACGTTGCGCGTGAGCTAGCACGCGTTCGTTAAGAAACCGTGAAACCAAAAAAGAAACCCGGCCGAAGCCGGGTTTCCAAGGTACAGATATCGAACAGATCAGGCTGCTGACTGAATGTTCGATGCCTGTTTACCCTTCGGGCCTTGCACGACCTCGAAGCTCACCTTTTGCCCTTCTTTGAGGGTCTTGAAGCCATTCATTTGAATAGCCGAAAAGTGAGCGAACAGGTCCTCGCCGCCTTCATCCGGCGTGATGAACCCGAAACCCTTCGCGTCGTTGAACCACTTGACCGTACCGGTTGCCATACCAACTTCCCCTGTAACTCATGTCACTACCACGAGCAGTTCGAAAAGCTAAACGATCGCGGTGCGATCGCCCCCTCCTCACAAGCTCACCAACGGCATTTTTTCGAATTTAAGGCGGTTGAAAAAAGTGCCAGCTTGATTGTTGAGGGTCTTTATTCTGGTGTCAAGAATATTTTGAGACGCTCCTTGACGCGTTGTAAAGACCGCATTTCCAGGGTTTTTCCTGCTTTTCGCCGACGCTGCGCACAGGTGCATGAAGCGACTACATGGGGCGTCTTGAAAAAACGCATAATCGACGCACATGGGATGCACCGCTGCACGAATTCCGATGCCGAGCGTGCGGACGCCTACAGTCGCTTTCCACGACAACGCCAAGGTTGTGCGATACTCGATTCAACGGTGGCGTGAAAGCTGCTGAGAGCAGGATTGTGTACCGGCCCCGCAGCCGGTCGAAGGGATCGGGGCCGGGCCAGGGCGCATGAATTGCTTGCAGCGGGTCGCAGGTCGGGAGCGCCGGGTTCACCGGCCGGCCGGTCAGGTTACGGCAGGATTGCGGGCCTGTCCGAGTTGTTTAGAATGGGTGTATGGCGATTATCCCGGACAAGCAGGATTCAACCGTACTGGAGCGGCAGGAGCAAAAGGTCAAACCGCCCTCCATGTACAAGGTCGTGCTAATGAATGACGACTACACGCCGATGGAATTCGTCGTGATGGTCGTGCAGGAATATTTCAATAAGGACCGCGAGACCGCAACGCAGATCATGTTGAAGGTCCATCGCGAGGGCAGGGGCGTTTGTGGGGTCTATACGCGAGACATCGCGTCGACCAAGGTTGAGCAAGTCGTTACCCACGCACGGCAGGCCGGGCATCCGCTGCAGTGTGTGATGGAGGAAGCATGATTGCCCAGGAACTGGAAGTCAGCCTGCACATGGCGTTCATGGAAGCACGTCAGGCGCGGCACGAGTTCATAACGGTCGAGCATCTGCTGCTGGCGCTGTTGGACAATCCAACAGCGGCGGAAGTGTTGCGCGCGTGTGCCGCCAATATCGAAGACCTGCGACAGAACCTGCGCAACTTCATTCACGACAACACCCCTACGGTTCCCGGCACGGATGACGTCGACACGCAGCCGACGCTCGGGTTCCAGCGCGTGATCCAGCGCGCGATCATGCACGTTCAGTCCACTTCCAATGGCAAGAAGGAAGTGACGGGCGCGAACGTGCTGGTCGCCATCTTCGGCGAGAAGGACTCGCACGCGGTCTACTACCTGCAACAGCAGGGCGTGACGCGTCTGGATGTCGTGAATTTCATTTCGCACGGTATTGCGAAGACGGGCAGTGGCGAAGCCGCCAAGGCCAGCGACGCGAATGCCGAAGCCGAAGACGCCGCCGGCCAGAAGGAAACGCCGCTCGCCCAGTTCACGCAGAACCTGAACCAGATGGCGAAGGATGGCCGTATCGATCCGCTCATCGGTCGCGAACTGGAAGTGGAGCGCGTGGTGCAGGTGCTGTGCCGCCGCCGCAAGAACAATCCGCTGCTCGTTGGTGAGGCCGGTGTCGGCAAGACCGCGATCGCGGAAGGCCTCGCCTGGCGCATCACGCGCGGCGAAGTGCCGGACATTCTTGCCGATGCACAGGTCTACTCGCTCGACATGGGCGCGCTGCTGGCGGGCACGAAATATCGCGGCGACTTCGAGCAACGCCTCAAAACGGTGCTCAAGGAACTCAAAGAGCGTCCGCACGCCATTCTGTTCATCGACGAGATTCACACGCTGATCGGCGCGGGCGCCGCATCGGGCGGCACGCTCGACGCGTCGAACCTGCTCAAGCCGGCGCTCTCGTCGGGCACGCTCAAGTGCATCGGTGCGACGACGTTCACGGAATACCGTGGCATCTTCGAGAAGGACGCGGCGCTGTCGCGGCGCTTCCAGAAGGTCGATGTGGTCGAGCCGACCGTCGAGCAAACCGTGGCGATCCTGCGCGGTCTCAAGTCGCGCTTCGAGGAGCACCACGGCGTGAAGTATTCGTCGGGCGCGCTGAACGCGGCCGCTGAGCTGTCGGCGCGCTTCATCACCGACCGTCACTTGCCCGATAAGGCCATCGACGTGATCGACGAAGCGGGCGCGGCGCAACGCATCCTGCCGAAGTCGAAGCAGAAGAAGACCATCGGCAAGAGCGAGATCGAAGAGATCATCTCGAAGATCGCGCGCGTGCCGGCGCAAAGCGTCTCGCAGGACGATCGCAGCAAGCTGCAAACGCTCGACCGCGATCTCAAGGCCGTGGTGTTCGGCCAGGATCCGGCCATCGACGCGCTGTCGGCCTCGATCAAGATGGCGCGCGCGGGTCTGGGCAAGACGGACAAGCCGATCGGCTCGTTCCTGTTCTCCGGCCCGACGGGCGTCGGCAAGACCGAAGTGGCGCGCCAGCTCGCGTTCACGCTCGGCATCGAGCTGATCCGCTTCGACATGTCGGAGTACATGGAGCGCCATGCGGTGAGCCGTCTGATCGGCGCGCCGCCGGGATACGTCGGGTTCGACCAGGGCGGTCTGCTGACCGAAGCCGTCACGAAGAAGCCGCACTGCGTGCTGCTGCTCGACGAAATCGAGAAGGCGCACCCGGACATCTTCAACGTGCTCTTGCAGGTGATGGACCACGGCACGCTGACCGACAACAACGGCCGCAAGGCGGATTTCCGCAACGTCATCATCATCATGACGACGAACGCGGGTGCCGACACCATGAACAAGTCGACGATCGGCTTCACGACCCGGCGCGAGCAGGGCGACGAACTGGCCGACATCAAGCGCCTGTTCACGCCGGAGTTCCGCAACCGGCTCGATGCGACGATCAGCTTCCGTGCGCTCGATGAGGAAATCATCATGCGCGTGGTCGACAAGTTCCTCATGCAACTGGAAGACCAGCTGCACGAGAAGAAGGTCGATGCGGTCTTCACCGACGCGCTGCGCAAGCATCTGGCCAAGCACGGCTTCGACCCGCTCATGGGCGCGCGGCCGATGCAGCGCCTGATCCAGGACACGATCCGCCGTGCACTCGCCGACGAACTGCTGTTCGGCAAGCTCATGAGCGGCGGCCGCGTGACCGTGGACGTGGATGCGGACGACAAGGTCCAGCTCACGTTCGACGAGCAGCCGGCGCCGCGCAATCCGGAAGCGGTGGAAGTGGAGTAAGCGACACCGCACCCGGCTTCAAGGCAAGACGGCGCAGTCCGAAAGGACTGCGCCGTTTTTCTTTGGCGGTCCGGCCCGGCAGGGTGACGAGCCGCCTCAAAGTAAAATAAGCGTTTGTCTCGCCGTAGACGTTTTCATGATGCGCAACGCCGGATGGCGGCTGCGCGAAGCAGGGGTGTAACCGTGGTACCACGTAAATCGGGCGCGTTCGAAGCCATCGTCAAACGCGAACAGGGGCTGCGCCAGGGATTGTCCGCCGGGCAGATGACGATGATCGCCATCGGCGGCGCGGTGGGCACCGGGCTCTTTCTCGGCAGCGGCTTCGCGATCTCCTTCGCCGGGCCCGGCGTGCTCATTTCCTATGCGATCGGCGCGCTGATCGCATTGTTGTTGATGGGCGCGCTCGCCGAAATGACCGTCGCCCACCCGGTGTCGGGCTCGTTCGGCGCGTACGCCGAGCACTACATCGGGCCACTCGCCGGGTTCGTCGTGCGCTACGCGTACTGGTCGGCGTATGTGCTGGCGGTCGGCACCGAGGTCGCGGCCATCGCCGTCTACATGAAGTTCTGGTTTCCCCATGTGCCGGGGCTCTACTGGATCGTCGGTTTTTCCGCTGCGCTCATCGTCGTGAACGCCATGAGCGTGCGCGCTTACGGCGCGATCGAATATCTCTTTTCGAGCCTCAAGATCGCGGCCATTGTCGCGTTCATCCTGCTCGGCTCGTGGTTCGTCTGGCGCGCGCCGGCCGAATCGGGCGTGGGACTCGCGAACTACACGTCGCACGGCGGCCTGCTGCCCAAGGGCTGGTGGGGCGTGTGGGTCGGGACGATCGTTTCGCTTTTTAGCTATCTCGGCGTGGAAACCATCGCCGTGGCGGCCGCCGAGGCGCAGGACCCGCAGCGCGCCGTCACGCGGGCGTTCCGCGCGACCGTGCTGCGGCTCGTGCTGTTCTACATCCTCACCCTCGCGCTCATGCTCGCCATCGTGCCGTGGACTGAGGCGGGCGGCAACGAGAGCCCGTTCGTGCGGGTCATGGCTGAGACCGGCGTGCCGTATGCGGCCGGTGCGATCAACTTCATCGTGCTCGTGGCGGCGCTCTCGGCCATGAACAGCCAGCTCTACATCACCACCCGCATGATGTTCAGCCTCTCGCGCGCGGGCTACGCACCGGCGGCGTTCGGGCGTCTCACGCGCCACGGCGTGCCCACGGCCGCGCTCTCGCTCTCGACCATCGGCATCGCGGTGGCGGCGGTGCTCAACGCGCTTTGGCCGCAGGCGGCGTTCACGCTGATGATGTCGATCGCGATGTTCGGCGCGATGTTCACGTGGCTCATGATCTTCGTCACGCAGATCTTTTTCCGCGTGCGCCAGACGCGCGAGGGCGGGGCGCCGCTGCGCTTCCGCATGTGGGGCTTCCCGTTCACGAGCGTGCTGGGCGCGCTCCTGATGCTGGGTATTCTGGTCGGCACGGCGTTCACCCGCGAATTCCGCATGACGCTGGCCTACGGCCTCGCGTTTCTCGCGGTGCTGGTGGTGGTCTATGCGTTGTGGTATCGCCGGCGCCCCGGCGCCGCGCAACAAACCGAAGCATCCTTCTAAAAGAAAAAAGCACGCCGAGGCGTGCTTTTTTGTTGCTGGCGCAACCGTCGGGCTCAGTGCTTGCCCGTGCTGCCGAAGCCGCCTTCGCCGCGCTCGCTCGCCTCGAAGTCGTCGACGATGTTGAACTGCGCCTGCACGACCGGCACGATCACGAGTTGCGCGAGGCGCTCCAGCGGATTGAGCGTGAACGTGGTGTGGCCACGGTTCCAGGTGGAGATCATCAGCTCGCCCTGGTAGTCGGAGTCGATCAGGCCAACCAGGTTGCCGAGCACGATGCCGTGCTTGTGGCCCAGGCCCGAGCGCGGCAGGATCAGCGCCGCGTAGCCCGGATCGGCTACGTGGATCGCGAGGCCCGTCGGCACGAGCTTCGTTTCGCCCGGTTCGAGCGTGATCGGCGCGTCGAGGCACGCGCGCAGGTCGAGGCCGGCGCTGCCCGGCGTGGCGTACTGGGGCAGCTGGTCGCGCATGCGCTCGTTCAGGATCTTGATGTCGATTTTCATGAAGTCAGGGTGATTGGGGCGAAGGGGATGACTCAGGCGCGAGGCAGCTGGAAGGCCTCGGCGAGCAGTTCATAGGAGCGCAGGCGAGCCTTGTAGCTGCCCGCGACGGTCAGCACGATGAGTTCGTCCGCGCGAAATTGGTCCTTGATCGCGAGGAGGCGCTCCGCGACGCTCTCGGGCGTGCCGATGACGCTGCGCGGCTTTTCGCGGTCGATCACGATCTGATCGCGCTCGCCATACTCCTGCGCGCGGCCTTGTTCGAGGCTCGGAATCGGCGCGTTCAGGCCGTAGGCCATCTGCACACGGCGCAGGTCGACGGCCTTTTCGAGGTCGGCGGCTTCGGCTTCGGTGTCGGCGCAGATCGCGAACACGGCGCACGCGAGATACGGCTTCGCTTCGTGGCCCGCCGTGAAGCGGTCGCGATACGCCTCGGCCACGAGATGGCCGAAATGCGCATTGATGAAGTGCGCGAACGAGAAGCGCAGCCCGAGCTGCGCGGCGAGCAGGCCGCCGAAGTCGCTGGAGCCGAGCACCCAGAGCTGCGGGCGCGTTTCGATCTGCGGTTGCAGCACCACGCCATGCGCGAGATGGCTCGCCGGCAGCGTGCCGTCCATCAGGCCGACGAGGTCCTGCACCTGCTGCGCGAACTGGTCGCCGCGATTGTATGCACCGGCGGCCACGGCCTGCGCGGTGCGCATGTCGCCACCCGGCGCGCGCCCGACGCCAAGGTCCACACGCCCCGGAAACAGCGCCTCGAGCATCATGAACTGCTCGGCGATCTTGAACGGGCTGTAGTAGGGCAGCATGATGCCGCCCGAGCCGATGCGAATACGCTTCGTCACACTGCCCAGGCGCGCGAGCATGACTTCGGGGCAGGGGTTGCACACGCCCAGCAGGCCGTGATGCTCGGCGCACCAGTAGCGCGTGTAGCCGAGGTCGTCGGCGAGCTGGGCGAGCTCGATGGTGGCGGCGATGGCGTCCGCCGCGCTGTGCCCGGCGATGACGGGCGATTGATCCAGTACGGAAAGCAGCGTCATGTCAGTACTGCTCCTTGACTACGTTTCTCGTGTCGCGAGCCGGCGCACGGGTGCGCCGGCTCGCGCGTCACGAAATGATGCTCGGGTCCGGCAGACGTCGCGCGATCTCGGCGACGAGCGTCTGCGCGAGGGCCTGCTTGGCCGCGCGCGGCAGCGGCTTGCGGCCGCTTGCCTCGAACAGCACGACTTCATTGTCGTCCTGGCCGAATGTGAGCGGGCCGAGATTGCCGATCAACAGCGGCACCTTCTTGCGCGCGCGCTTTTCCTCGCCGTGCACGTCGAGGTCGCCGCTTTCGGCCGCGAAGCCCACACAGTACGGCGGATTCGGCATGGCCGCGACCGAGGCCAGGATGTCCGGGTTCTCGACGAACGTGAACGTGGGCATGCGGTGCTCGGCCGTCTTCTTGATCTTGTGCTCGGCGACATGATCGACGCGCCAGTCGGCCACCGCCGCCACGCCGATGAACACGTCGGCGTCGGGCGCCGCGCGCATCACGGCGTCGTACATCTGCTGCGCGGTTTGCACGTCCTCGCGGTACACGCCCCAGGGCGTTGCCAGCGCGACCGGGCCCGCCACCAGATGCACCTCGGCGCCGGCCTGCTGCGCGGCGCGCGCGAGCGCGAAGCCCATCTTGCCGCTGGAACGGTTGGTGATGCCGCGCACGGGGTCGAGCGGCTCGAAGGTCGGGCCGGCGGTGATCAGGAGCTTGCGGCCCGCGAGCACTTTCGGCGCGAAGAAAGAGACGATTGCTTCATACACGGCCTCGGGTTCGAGCATGCGCCCGTCGCCGATCTCGCCGCACGCCTGCGGGCCGGAATCGGGGCCGAGCGTTTCCACGCCGTCGGCGCGCAGTTGCGCGACGTTGCGCTGCGTAGCCGGGTTTTGCCACATCTGCCGGTTCATGGCGGGCACGACCAGCAGCGGGCAGTCGCGCGCCACGCACAGCGTGGAGAGCAGGTCGTCGGCGAAACCGTGGGCGAGCTTCGCGAGGAAGTCGGTGGAGGCGGGCGCGATGACGATGGCGTCCGCTTCGCGCGACAGGTCGATGTGCGCCATGTTGTTGGGCACGCGGGCGTCCCACTGGCTCGTGTAGACGGGGCGGCCCGACAGCGCCTGCATCGTGACCGGCGTGATGAACTGCGTGGCGGCCTCGGTCATCACGATCTGCACGGTCGCGCCTGCCTTGGTCAACAGGCGCGTGAGTTCGGCGATCTTGTAGCAGGCGATGCCACCCGTCATGCCGAGCACGAGATGGCGGCCGGCCAGCTCGCCCGGATTGGCTGCGGAGGTGTTCAAGTCAAGGCTCCTCCCAGGCGGTGCCTGGGTTTTCAGCGCGCGCCGCGCACGCGCCGCAATTCGTCGAACACCAGCAGCGCCGCGCCGACGCAGATCGCGCTGTCGGCGAGGTTGAACGCCGGCCAGTGCCAGCCGCCCACGTGGAAGTCGAGAAAGTCGATCACGTGGCCGTACATTACGCGGTCGATCACGTTGCCGAGCGCGCCGCCCATGATGAGCGAGAGCGCCGTGCAGAAAAGCTTCTGCGCGGCGTGGCGCTTGAGCAGATAGCAGATGACGAGCGCCGCCACCACGCCGAGCGCGGTGAACGCCCAGCGCTGCCAGCCGCCCGCCGCCGACAGGAAGCTGAACGCCGCGCCCTTGTTGTAGACGAGCACGAGGTTGAAGAACGGCGTGATCACGCGCCCTTCGCCGTAGCTGAACACCTTGTTGACGGCGATTTTCGTGAGCTGGTCGGCGAGGATCACGATCACCGCGACCCCCAGCCACGGCACGAGCGTGCCGCCGGCGCCGTTCGAACGAGTCTGCTTCGGCATGGTTTTCGCCATTATGCCGCGCTCCGTTTTTCACCGTCACCGAACAGATTCACGACGCAGCGGCCGCACAGGCCCGGATGCTCGGCGTTCGCGCCCACGTCCTCGCGGTAGTGCCAGCAGCGCTCGCACTTGAGGTACTTCGAAGTGACCACTTCGACGCCTTCGTCCGCCTCGCTTTCCACCTTCACGACTTCCGCCGCCGAGGTGATGAGCACGAACTTGAGGTCGTCGCCGAGCGAGGCGAGCGCGTCGTAACGCGCGCCGCTCGCGAGAATGCGCACTTCGGCCTGCAACGACGAGCCGATCTGGTTCGCCACGCGCGCCTCTTCGAGCGCCTTCGTCACGTTGCCGCGCACTTCGCGCAGGAGCGTCCATTTGACGATCAGATCTTCGGCGCCGGCGACGTCCGGGAACGCGTGGAACGTTTCGGTGAAGATGGTTTCGCTTTGCGGCTGGAACACCTTCCACGCTTCTTCGGCCGTGAACGAGAGGAACGGCGCCAGGATGCGCAGCAGGCTGTGCGTGATGTGGTGCAGCGCCGTTTGCGCGCCGCGGCGGGCCTTCGAGTCCGCTGCGCTCGTGTAGAGGCGGTCCTTCAGCACGTCGAGATAGAAGCCGCCCAGGTCTTCCGAACAGAACGTTTGCAGCTTCGCCACGACCGGGTGGAATTCGTAGCGGTCGTAGTGCGACAGCACGTCGTTTTGCAGCGTGTGCGTGAGCGCCACGGCGTAGCGGTCGATTTCGAGCCACTCGCTTGCAGGCAGCGCGTGCTTGTCGAAGTCGAAGTCCGAGAGGTTCGAGAGCAGGAAGCGCAGCGTGTTGCGGATACGGCGATAGCCTTCCGTCACGCGCTTGAGGATTTCCTCGGAGATCGCGAGTTCGCCCGAGTAGTCGGTCGAGGCGATCCACAGACGGATGATTTCCGCGCCCAGGCGGTTCGCCACTTCGTGCGGATCGACGCCGTTGCCGAGCGACTTCGACATCTTGCGGCCTTCGCCGTCCACGGTGAAGCCGTGCGTGAGCAGGGCGTTGTAGGGCGGGCGGCCGTCGAGCATCGAGGCCGTGAGCAGCGACGAGTGGAACCAGCCGCGATGCTGGTCCGAGCCTTCCAGATAGAGGTCGGCCGGGAACTGGAGCGCATCCTTGTGCGAGCCGCGCAGCACGTGCCAGTGCGTCGTGCCCGAGTCGAACCACACGTCGAGCGTGTCGCGGTTCTTCTCGTACATATTCGCGTCGTCGCCGATCAGTTCGCGGGCGTCGAGCGTCTGCCAGGCTTCGATGCCTTGCTTTTCCACGCGCTTCGCGACTTCTTCGAGCAGCTCCAGCGTGCGCGGGTGCAACTCGCCGGTTTCCTTGTGCACGAAGAACGCCATCGGCACGCCCCATTGGCGCTGGCGCGAGAGCGTCCAGTCCGGGCGGTTGGCGATCATTGAGTAGAGGCGTTGCTTGCCCCACGACGGGTAGAACGCCGTGGCTTCGATGCCTTCGAGCGCCGTTTCGCGCAGCGTCTTGCCGCCGTCTTTCGGCGTCACGTCCATGCCCGCGAACCACTGCGATGTGGCGCGGTAGATGATCGGCGTCTTGTGGCGCCAGCAGTGCATGTAGCTGTGCAGGTACTTTTCGCTGCGCAGGAGCGTGCCGGCGGCGTCGAGCGCGTCGACGATCTTCGGGTTCGCGGCCCAGATCGAGAGGCCGCCGAAGAGCGGCAGCGATTCGATGTAGCGGCCATCGCCCATCACCGGGCTGATGATGTCCGAGTCGGCCATGTTGTGCGCCTTGCACGACACAAAGTCTTCCACGCCGTAGGCGGGCGCCGAGTGGACGATGCCCGTGCCGGTGTCGGTCGTCACGTAGTCGCCCAGATAGATGGGCGAGGTGCGCTTGTAGCCCGGGTGCGCCGAGGCGAGCGGGTGATTGAAGCGCAGCAGCGAGAGCTTTTCGCCCTTCGTGGTCGCGACGATCTGGCCTTCGAGGCCGAAGTCCTTCATGCAGGCTTCCACGCGCTCGACGGCGAGGATCAGCAGGCCGCGTTGGGTGTCCACGAGCGCGTAGTCGATCTCCGGGTGCACGTTCAGCGCCTGGTTCGACGGGATCGTCCAGGGCGTGGTGGTCCAGATCACGATGCCGCCTTCCTCGCGCGGCAGCGCGGGCAGACCGAACGCGGCCGCGGTTTCGGCGGGCTGCGCGAACGTGAACAGCACGTCGATGGTCGGGTCGGTCTTGTCCTTGTACTCGACTTCGGCTTCAGCGAGCGCCGAGCCGCAGTCGAAACACCAGTTCACGGGCTTCAGGCCCCGGAACACGTAACCCTTCTCGATGATCTTCGCGAGTGCGCGGATCTCGCCCGCCTCGTTCGCGAAGTTCATCGTCTTGTACGGGTTGTTCCAGTCGCCGAGCACGCCCAGGCGCTTGAAACCCTTCTTCTGCGTTTCGATCTGGCCGGCGGCGTACTCGCGCGCCTTCTGCATCACTTCCTGGGCGGGCAGCGACTTGCCGAACTGCTTTTCGATCTGGATCTCGATCGGCATGCCGTGGCAGTCCCAGCCCGGCACGTAGACCGCGTCGAAGCCCGCGAGATTGCGTGCCTTGACGATCATGTCCTTCAAGATCTTGTTCACCGCGTGGCCGAGGTGGATATCACCGTTCGCATACGGGGGGCCGTCGTGCAGGATGAACTTCTTGCGGCCCTTCGAGGCCGCACGGATCTTCTCGTAGACCTGGTTCTCTTCCCACTCCTTGACCCATTGCGGCTCGCGCTTGGGCAGGTCACCGCGCATCGGGAACGGGGTGTCGAGCAGGTTGACGGGGTACTTCGATTCGGACTTCTGCGGCTTGCCGGAGGATGCTTTCTTGTCGCTCATGGTGAGATCACGTGGAATTCGGGGGATGCATGGCGTCAGCGTTGCGGCCGATGCCGCGCAACCGTCGCCTCGGGCGCCCTGGCGCGGCATGTGCCGCGCGTGGCGCCTGGGGGCGGGCAGCCCGCACAGGCGGGCCGCAGGTCACCTAATTCGGTCGGTGGCCGAGGTGGCGAAGCCGGTCGATGCGCCGCCGGCCACGTCGGCGCCCGCGGCGGCGAACCACGCGCGGGTGTTCGCCACATCGCGAGCGATCGCGGCGGTAAGCGTTTCGAGGTCGGGAAACTTCTCCTCGTCACGCAGCTTTTTGAGGAATTCGACGCGCACGAGCTTGCCATAGGCGTCGCCGTGCCAGTCGAGCAGATGCACTTCGAGCAGCACGCGGCCGGAGTCGTCCACGGTCGGGCGCAGGCCGAGGCTCGCCACACCCGGCAGCGGGTGGTCGGCAATGCCGTGCACCATCACGACGAAGATGCCCTTGAGTGCCGGCCGCTTGTGGCCGATCAGCAGGTTCATCGTGGGGAAGCCCAGGTCGCGGCCGAGTTTCAGGCCGTGCGTGACGTGCGCGCTGATCTGGTAGCCGCGGCCAAGCGAGGCGCGCGCGGCGTCGAGGTCGCCCGCGTGCAGTTGCGCGCGCACGGCGGAGCTGGAGATGCGCACGCCCGACGGGTCGGCCACGGTCGCCATCTGCTCGACTTCGAAGCCGTACTGCTTGCCCGCCGCCTGCAACGAGGTGAAGTCGCCCGCGCGCTTCGCGCCATAGCGGAAGTCGTCGCCGATCATCATCCAGCGCGCGTGCAGGCCGTCCACGATGATGTGCTCGACGAACGCCTCGGGCGACTGGCTCGCGAACGTATGGTTGAAGTGCTCGACCACCACGCGGTCCACGCCGTTCTCGCGCAGCGCTTCGAGCTTGTCGCGCAGCATGGCGATGCGCGGCGGAGCGCCGGCCGGGTTGAAGAACTCGCGCGGATGGGGCTCGAAGGTCATCACGCAGACGGGCAGGCCGCGCGCGTTCGCCGCTTCGCGCACGCGCGCGAGCAACGCCTGATGCCCGCGGTGGACACCGTCGAAATTGCCGATGGTGAGCGCGCAGGGCGCCCGGCTTTCGGCGTTGGGAAGACCGCGGAAGACTCTCACGATAGCGGAACCTGAAGGAACCTCGAAAAGCGCGCAGGCCGGGCGCGCATGCCAAGACCGGTTATCTGGCCACCGGAGTGGCCGCGGGGCGGCCCACGGGCCGCGACGAAACAGAAGATTATAAACGCACGAGGCGACGATCGCCGCCGCACGAACGTTGCGCACGTCCCCCGATGATAAAATCCGCGGATGAAAAATCTCGTCATCCTGATTTCGGGGCGGGGCAGCAACATGGAAGCCATCGTGCGCGCTTGCGCGCAGGAGGCTTGGGGCGCGCGCATCGCCGCCGTGATTGCCAACCGTCCTGACGCCGCGGGCCTTGCGTTCGCGGCTTCGCACGGCATTGCCACGGCGGTGGTCGATCATCGCCAGTTTCCCGATCGCGCCAGCTTCGACGCGGCGCTTGCTCAAGTCATCGACGGCTACGCGCCGGACCTCGTCGTGCTGGCGGGCTTCATGCGCGTGCTGACCGAATCGTTCGTCGGCCATTATTCGGGTCGGATGCTCAACATCCATCCGTCGCTGCTGCCGATGTTTCCGGGCCTCAAAACGCACCAGCAGGCGCTCGACGCGGGCTGCCGCGTGCATGGGGCCACGGTGCACTTTGTCACGCCCACGCTCGATCATGGCCCCATCGTCGCACAGTCGGTGGTGCCGGTGCGCGCGGGCGACGACGCCGCGGCGCTCGCCGCGCGCGTGCTCAAGACCGAACACGTAATGTACCCGCGTGCAGTGCGCTGGTTCGTCGAGGGGCGCGTGGCGCTCGACGGCGAACGCGTGACGCTCACGCCGCCCGAGCCGCAGTGGCTCTTCTTAGACGACTCGCAAGCCGCCGGGGAGGGCGCATGAGACTGCATGGTTTTCTGATCGGACAAACGGAGACGTTGCTCGCCGACGTCCTTAAATTCACCGGCCCGGCCGACGCCGTGACCAGCCGCTTCTTCCGCGAGCATCCGAAGCTCGGTCATGCCGAGCGCGGCGTGATCGCCGAGGCCGTGTTCGCCGTGCTGCGCCGGCGCATGGAGTTCGCCCACCTCGCCGAAAGCGGCTCGGGCAGCCCCACGCGCCGCCTCACGCTGCTCGGCCTGATGGCGACTGCCGGCCGCTCGGCAATCCGCCCGTTCGTGTCCGACGCCGAAGCGAGCTGGCTCGAGCACGTCGCGCGCATCGACCCGGCAAGCCTGCCGCAGCGCGTGCAGCTCAACCTGCCCGAATGGATCGTCAAGGCGCTGGAAACGCGCTTCGACGCCGCCGAACTCGCGCAACTGGCTGCCGCGCTGAACTACCCGGCGCCGCTCGACCTGCGTGCGAACCCCATCAAGGCGAGTCGCGACGAGCTGATCCGCGCGCTGTCCGCCGCAGGCATCGAAGGCGGCGAAACGCCGTTCGCGCCGTTCGGCGTGCGCGTGACGGGCAAGCCCGCGCTCTCGAAGCTGGACGCGTTCAAGAACGGCTGGTTCGAGGTGCAGGACGAGGGCAGCCAGTTGCTTTGCACGCTCGTGGCGCCGCGCCGCGGCGAGATGGTGGTGGACTTCTGCGCGGGCGCGGGCGGCAAGACCCTGGCGCTCGGCGCGATGATGCGCTCGACGGGCCGCCTCTATGCCTTCGACGTGTCCGACCGGCGCCTCGCCAAGCTCAAGCCGCGCCTCGCGCGCAGCGGCCTCTCGAACGTCAATCCCGTGCTGATCGACAGCGAGCATGACGCCAAGATCAAGCGCCTGATCGGCAAGATCGACCGTGTGCTGGTGGACGCGCCGTGCTCGGGTCTCGGCACGCTGCGCCGCAACCCCGATCTCAAGTGGCGCCAGTCGCCGGAGTCGATCACGGAACTCGCGCCCAAGCAGCTTTCGATTCTCACGAGCGCCGCGCGCCTGCTCAAGCGCGGCGGCCGCCTCGTCTACGCGACGTGCAGCATTCTCGAAGCCGAGAACGAAGCGGTCGTGAAGCAGTTTCTCGAAGCGCACCCCGAGTTCGTGCTGGTGAGCGCGCGCGACGTGCTCGCCGAACAGCGTGTGGGCCTCGACACGGGCGATTACCTTTCGCTGTGGCCGCACCGCCACGCTACCGACGGCTTCTTCGCCGCCGTGCTGGAGCGCCGTGGCGATCCGAAGCCGAAGACGAAGGCGGCCGGTGCGCAAACGACGCCGGAAGAATCCGCAGCCGTGCAGGAAACCGCGGACGCGATCGCCAAGGCGCAGGTGAGCGAAGCGGCCGAGCCGGACGCCGCGCTGGAGTAAGCGCGCGGCGCGCGAGTTTGCGGGGCCGTCCGGCCGGCGTAGGTGCCGGGCGGCCCGCGAAAGTTTGCGCGCCGGTCATGCCGCAGCGTTTCTGCTGGCTTTTTGCGGCAATCCTTGAGCCGCATGCGTGGCGGCGCGCGAGGGCGAGCGGTTACGCTGGCAACTCGTCATCCTCGCCACCTTGATCGCGGTCGCATGGATGCTCGCCTTCCTCGCGCCATCTTGTGGCTCCTTGCCACGATGCAGATCTCGCTCGTGCGCGTGACCCTGCGGCCATTCTCGTGGCCGATCGCTCGTTGCGTATTGGCGACACAATTTCGCTGGACGGTATTCAGGGCCAGGTGGCGCAGATTCGCCGACGCCATGCTGTCGTGCGTCGCCTCGACGGCATCGAGCCCTTGATTCCCAACGAAAAGCTCATCTCGGGCGTTTCGCAGAACCATTCGTCGTATCTCACGCGCGTCTGCGGCTGCTGCGCGCCAGCGCCGTATCTCGTCGAATTTTCTTGCGACGGCGCGCAACTCGAACCAAGCTATCCAGATAGAGGACGCGGCGATCGGCACCACGGGGGTACGCTCGGACGTGAACCAGAATGTACGGAGGCTCTTCGAAGCACACAGAATCGCGATTGCGCCCGCGCAGCGTGAGGTGCGGATCGTCGGTGAAAGAATAGATGGGGGCGGATCGCACGAAAAACGTCGGAGCGGGTGCGGCAAAGCGCCTCGAAACGGCTTTCAGACATTGACGCCGTCACCATTAAAGAAAAAAATCTTCCTTTGTTACAAACACTTGGAACGGTTCTAGTAGAATGCCGTCCAACCGCATCTAGTCGCTTTCACTTTCTTGACACCGGCGCCGGGCTGAAAGGCCGACGCGCTTTGTTTCACAGGTAAAAACCTTGTTGAACTCCCTGCTTGATTTCCTTGCCCACGGTGTGCTGCATTTCTCGTGGTGGCAAATCCTGCTGTTCGCGGCGGTGGTGACGCACATCACGATCATTGGCGTGACGGTGTATCTGCACCGCTGCCAGGCGCACCGCGCGCTCGACATGCATCCCATCGCGAGCCACTTCTTCCGGTTCTGGCTGTGGATGACCACGGGCATGCTCACGGGCCAGTGGGCGGCGATTCACCGCAAGCACCACGCCAAGTGCGAGACCGAGGAAGATCCGCACAGCCCGCAAACGCGCGGCATCTGGAAGGTGCTGCTCGAAGGGGCCGAACTCTATCGCGCGGAAGCGAAGAACGAAGAAACGCTGCGCCGCTTCAGCCACGGCACGCCCAACGACTGGATGGAGCGCAACGTCTACACGCGCTATCCCATTCTCGGCGTGAGCATCATGATGGTGATCGACGTCGCGCTGTTCGGCGCGGTCGGCCTCACCGTATGGGCCGTGCAGATGGCGTGGATCCCCTTCTGGGCGGCGGGCGTCGTGAACGGCCTTGGCCATTTCTGGGGCTATCGCAACTTCAACTCGTCCGACGCGAGCACGAACCTCTTCCCGCTAGGCATCATCATCGGCGGCGAAGAACTGCACAACAACCACCATACGTTCGCGACTTCCGCGAAGCTTTCGAACAAGTGGTACGAGTTCGACATCGGCTGGATGTACATCCGCATGATGCAGGCCGTGGGCCTTGCCAAGGTGAAGAAGGTCGCGCCCACGCCGCGCCTGACCCAGGGCAAGCTCGTGCCCGACCACGAAACGCTTCAGGCCGTGCTGTCCAACCGCTACGAAGTGATGGCGCGCTACGCGAAGGCCGTGAAGCAGGCGTATCGCCAGGAGCTGGCGCACCTGAAGGAAGTGGGCGAGCGCGAGAAGTACAAGGTCATGCGTGGCGCTCGCACGTGGTTCGACAAGGAAGAAGCCAGCCTGAACGAGCCGCAGAAGCGCCAGTTGCCGCAGATTTTTGCAAACAGCCAGAAGCTGCGCACCTACATCGAGCTGCGCAACGAACTGGCCGCGATCTGGGAACGTTCGAGCGCGTCGCGCGAACAATTGCTCACGCAGCTCCAGGATTGGTGCCATCGCGCTGAGCAAAGCGGGATCAAGGCGCTCCAGGAATTCGCGTCGCGCCTGCGTCGCTACGCTTGATCGGTCCGCGAGGATTTCGGGCCCCTCAGTGAGGCGTAGGAAAATCCTTTAGAATGACGAGACGTCACAAAACCCCGCGCTGGCGGGGTTTTTCTTTTTGGGCCGCAAAAAAAGCCGGAGTCCCCACAATGGCTTCAATGGCGCGGCGATCGGTAGGGGCAGGAGATGATGAGTCAGGCAATCAGGAAGGTCGAATATGACCGGCCGCAGGGTGCCGTCTGTAGCGTTGGACAGGCGTGGGCGCGCGTGCCCGATGCGCCGTCCACGGCGGAGCGCGCGGGATTGAAGGAGCGGATTCGCGCGTTGCTCAAGCGCGAGAAGGCGGTGCTCGTCGCGCACTATTATGTGGATCCCGAATTGCAGGAGCTTGCCGACGAAACCGGCGGCTGCGTGGCCGATTCGCTGGAGATGGCGCGCTTTGGCCGCGATCACGAGGCGCAGACGCTCGTCGTGGCGGGCGTGCGCTTCATGGGCGAGACCGCGAAGATCCTGAGCCCGAACAAGCGCATTCTCATGCCCGACCTCGACGCGACCTGCTCGCTCGACCTCGGCTGCCCCATCGACGAGTTTTCGGCGTTTTGCGACGAGCATCCGGACCGCACCGTGGTCGTCTACGCCAATACGAGCGCGGCCGTGAAGGCGCGCGCGGACTGGATGGTCACGTCGTCCATCGGCCTCGAGATCGTCGCCGACCTGCACGCCAAGGGCGAAAAAATCCTCTGGGCGCCCGACCGGCACCTGGGTGGCTACATCCAGAAGAAGACCGGCGCGGACATGCTGCTGTGGCAGGGCTCGTGCCTCGTGCACGACGAGTTCAAGGGGATCGAGCTCGACCTGCTGCGCGCCGAATATCCGGACGCGAAGATTCTCGTCCACCCCGAATCGCCGGAAGGCGTGGTCGCGCTCGCGGACGTGGTCGGCTCGACCACGCAACTGATCGACGCGGCCGTGAAGCTCGACGCACAACGGTTCATCGTCGCGACCGACCTCGGCATCCTCCACAAGATGCGCCTCGCCGCGCCGGGCAAGACCTTCATCGAAGCCCCAACGGCCGGCAACAGCGCGACCTGCAAGAGCTGCGCGCATTGCCCGTGGATGGCCATGAACGGCCTCGCGAATCTCGCCGACGTGCTGGAGCGCGGTCACAACGAGATTCATGTCGATGCCGCGCTCGGCGAGCGCGCCCGCCTGCCGATCGACCGCATGCTGACGTTCGCCGCGGAGCACAAGCGCCGCGTGCAGGCGAGCGGCGACCTCGCGCGCGACACCGCGCTGTTCTCGCAAGTGGGGGCGGCGTAAATGGGTGCACTTGAATTGCTCGCAGTCGATGCCGTTTCCCCCGTGCTGGACGCCGTGCGCGCTCAGTACGGCGCGGCGTTCGACGACGCGATTGCCCGAAACGTCGCCGACGCGCTCGAAGAGGACGTGGGCCCCGGCGACCAGACCGGCCGCCTTGTGCCCGCCGACGAAATGCGCAACGCGCGCATCATCGTGCGCGAAGACGCCGTGCTGTGCGGCGTACTGTGGTTCGACGGGGTGGCGAAGCAGGTCGATCCGCGCATCGAGGTGCGCTGGCACTATCGCGAAGGCGACCGAATGGCTGCCGATACGACCGTGTGCTCGCTGCGCGGCCCGGCGCGCTCGCTGCTCACGGCCGAGCGCAACGCGATGAACTTCCTGCAACTGCTTTCGGGCGTGGCGAGCGTGACGCGCCGCTACGTCGACACGATCGCGCATACCAGCACGCGCATTCTGGACACGCGCAAGACGCTGCCCGGCCTGCGCCTCGCGCAGAAGTACGCGGTGCGCGTGGGCGGCGGCGCGAACCAGCGTCTCGCGCTCTACGACGGCATCCTGATCAAGGAAAACCACATCGCGGCAGCGGGCGGCGTGGGGGCGGCGATGGACGCGGCGCTTGCGCTCGATGCGGGCGTGCCCATCCAGATCGAAGTGGAAACGCTCGAACAGCTCGAAATGGCGCTCGCGCACGGCGCGACATCGGTGCTGCTCGACAACTTCTCGTTCGACATGATGCGCGAGGCGGTGAAGCTCACGGCAGGACGCGCGGTGCTCGAGGTTTCGGGCGGCGTGAACTTCGACACGGTGCGCACGATCGCGGAAACGGGCGTGGACCGCGTATCGATTGGCGCGTTGACGAAGGATGTGCGCGCGACGGACTTCTCGATGCGTATCGTCTGAAGCGGCGCATTCTCGCTGCCGCAGCATCATCAAAAAGGCCGCCTCGGAGTGAGGCGGCCTTTGTTTTTTGGGGCGCTACCAGGCAGGTCGAGTTACGCAACCGTGCGATTGCGCACGCGCTCGGGCGAAAGCACCGTCGGCAATGCCTTGGGCAGCGAATTCGGCCAGTCGCGGCTGTAGTGCAGACCGCGGCTTTCGCGGCGTGAGCGCGCGCTTTCCACGATCAGCGAAGCCACCTCGACGAGGTTGCGCAGTTCCAGCAGGTCGCGCGTGACGCGGAAATTCGCGTAGTACTCGAGAATTTCGTCGCGCAGGAGCGAGAGGCGATGCTGCGCGCGTTCGAGCCGCTTGTCGGTGCGCACGATGCCGACATAGTTCCACATCAGGCGGCGCAGCTCGTCCCAGTTGTGGGCGACCACGACTTCCTCGTCGGAGTCCGAAACGCGGCTTTCGTCCCAGTCGGGCAGCGGGGCATGCGCGCCCGCGCCAAAGCCTTCCGCCTCGATCGCTTCGGCGGCCGAACGGCCGATCACGAGGCACTCCAGCAGCGAATTGCTCGCAAGCCGGTTGGCGCCATGCAGGCCTGTGTACGAGGTTTCGCCTACGGCGTAGAGTCCCGCGAGGTCGGTGCGTCCGGCCAGATCCGTGACGACGCCGCCGCACGTGTAATGCGCGGCGGGCACGACCGGAATCGGCTCCTTCGTGATGTCGATGCCGAATTCGCGGCAGCGCGCGAGGATGGTCGGGAAGTGCTCTTCGAGGAACGCCGGCGGTTGATGGCTGATGTCGAGGTGCACGCAGTCGATGCCGTGCTTCTTGATCTCGAAGTCGATCGCGCGAGCGACGATGTCGCGCGGCGCGAGCTCCGCGCGCGCGTCGTGGTCGGGCATGAAGCGCGTGCCGTCGGGCAGGCGCAGCACGCCGCCCTCGCCGCGCACCGCCTCGGAGATCAGGAACGATTTGGCGTGCGGGTGGAAGAGGCAGGTGGGGTGGAACTGGATGAACTCCATGTTCGCCACGCGGCAGCCCGCGCGCCAGGCCATGGCGATGCCGTCACCCGTGGCCGTGTCGGGGTTCGTCGTGTAGAGGTAGACCTTGCCCGCGCCGCCCGTGGCGAGCACCGTGTGCGGCGCCTGGATCGTCACCGTGCGGTCGTTCTTCAGATCGAGCGCGTAGAGGCCGTGGCAGCGCCGGCCCGGCAGGCCCAGGCGATCGGACGTGATGACGTCGATGGCCTGGTGGTCTTCGAGGATCGTGATGTTCGGGTGCGAGCGCGCGCGCTCCAGCAGCGTCTGCACGACGGCGTGGCCGGTGGCGTCGGCGGCGTGGATGATGCGGCGGTGGCTGTGGCCGCCTTCGCGTGTGAGGTGAAAGCCGAGTTCGGCTGCGGCGTCCTTCGTGAACGGCACGTCTTGGGCGATCAGCCATTCGATGGCCTCGCGGCCATGCTCGACGATGTAGCGTGTGGCCGCCTCGTCGCACAGGCCGCCGCCTGCCACGAGCGTATCGTCCACGTGGTTCTCCACGCTGTCGGCCGAGTCGAGCACGGCGGCAATGCCGCCTTGCGCGCGGTCGCTCGCGCCCTCGGTCATCGCGCGCTTGGCGATGACCACGACGCGACGCGTGTCGGCGAGATTCAGCGCGACGCTCAGTCCGGCGAGGCCGCTGCCGACGATCGCTACATCGAAATTCATGATCCTGCTTCTCCGTCTCTCTTGTTCTGCGCTTTTTGCCGTCCTCTCGCACTGTCAGGAATGGATGACAAACGTGTGGCGGCGGTGAAGCGGGAAGCATACTCCGAGAGAGGAGTGGAGGGATAGCCGCAGTGTGGGCGCGGCGGGTAAAACACCGTTGCGTGCCGCGAGGGGCGACGTGGCGGGGCTCGAGGCGGAGCCCAAAACGAAAAACCCCGCTAAAAAGCGGGGTTTTCGGTCTTCGTCAGGCTCGGAACCCGATCAATTACTTGATCTTGGTTTCCTTGTACTCGACGTGCTTGCGAACAACCGGGTCGAACTTCTTGATCGACATTTTTTCCGGCATGTTGCGCTTGTTCTTCGTCGTCGTGTAGAAGTGACCCGTGCCTGCGGTCGACTCGAGCTTGATCTTGTCGCGAATACCCTTGGCCATGATTTACTCCTTACAGTTCGCCGCGTGCGCGCAGGTCTGCGAGCACGGAATCGATGCCGTTCTTGTCGATCAGGCGCAGGCCTGCGTTCGAGATGCGCAGACGCACCCAACGGTTTTCGCTTTCAACCCAGAAACGGCGATTTTGCAGATTCGGGAGGAAACGGCGCTTGGTCTTGTTGTTAGCGTGGGAAACGTTGTTGCCGCTCATCGGCGCTTTCCCAGTGACTTGGCATACACGTGCCATGAGTGCACTCCTACGGAAATTCTGAGTTCGAGAGCCGCTTAAGTTTCCCAGGCGAGAAATGGCCGGAATAAGAGCGCGCTCACGTATGGATGAGAGACAACCTCGAACCCAGGCCGTATTTCCCCTGGAAGACCTCAAAGGCTTCGGAACAGGGTTGGAAATAGGCAAACCGCAATTCTAGCAGAAAAAATCCAGGAAAATCAAACACGATTTGCGGATGTTGTTGTGCGCCGCCGCGCCCGGGTGGGGGCGCAAGCGGTGCGCGGACGCTATGCAGACCGTCTGGCAGGCCATCCGCGAAGCCGTCCGCGGGCTCAGTTCCAGCCGTGGCGTGCGAATGAAAACGTTTCGCGCGCGCCGATCACGAGATGATCGATGAGCTGGACTTCCACGAGCGCGAGCGTTTCGCGCAGCACCCGCGTGAGACGCCGGTCACTCGCGCTGGGCTGCACCGCGCCCGAAGGATGATTATGCGCGACGATCAGGCTCGCGGCGTTGAGCATGAGCGCGCGCCGCACGATTTCCCGAGGATACACCGCCATGCGCGTGAGCGAGCCGCGCGAGCTTTCCTCCGAGCGGATCAGCCGGTGGCGCGCGTCGAGAAATAGGCACACGAACACCTCGTGCGGCCGCCCGCCGATCAAAAGCCGCAAATAGTCCTCGACCGCGCCGGGGGAGTCGACGAGCGGCTTGTCGTCCAGCGCCTCGGCGAGCGCGCGCCGCGCAAGTTCGGTGACGGCCTGCAACACCGAGGCCTTTGCGGGCCCGATGCCGCGCAGACTCTCGAATTCCTCGCGCTGCGCGTCGAGCATGGCGCGCAGCGACCCGAAATGCGCGAGCAGCGAGCGGGCGACCTCGAAGACGTCGTAGCCCGGCAATCCCGAGCCCAGCAGGATCGCGATCAGTTCCACATCGGAAAGCGCGGTTGGGCCGGCCGCGCGCAGACGTTCGCGCGGCATGTCGCGCGGGCGCGCCGCAGGCGCTTCGCTGTCGCTGGCGAGCACGGCAAGCGGCGGCTCGCGCAGCGTAGTCGCGGGCGGCCCATCGCGCCCGGGGCCGCGCTCGGCGCAGCCGGCAGCGGGCCGGGCGACGTCGCGGCGCGTCGCCATATAGGGCGACGCCGGCATGCAGGCAAGTTCCGTCATGACAATCTCCATAGGGCGAGCCGGAGCGCGCCGCGCGGGCGTGCTTTGGCGGCGGCGGTGCACAATCGTGCCGAGACCGCCCCGGCCAAGTGGCTTACAATAGATGTTTTCCAGCCACCCGACGGAGGCTGGGCCGGCGCCTTGCGGCGCGCACGCGCGAAGCGCGCGTCCCGACGAAAAGAGTTACGCATGAGCATCATCGACATCTCCGAAGTGAAACCCGGTTCCCACGTGACGCTGCACTACCGGCTTTCGCTTGCCGATGGCACCGAAATCGTCAATACCTTTGTCGACCGTCCCGCCACCCTCCTGATGGGCGCCGGCCAGCTTGCGCCGCCGCTGGAAGACATTTTGCAGGGCCTGAAGGTGGGCCACCACTCGACCTTTCAGCTAGAACCGGGCGTGGCCTTCGGCCAGCGCAACCCCGACCTGATCCAGCGCGTCTCGCTCAAGACCCTGCGTGACAACGGCATGATCGGCGAGGAGTTCAACCCGGGTGACCTGATCGAGTTCAATGCGCCCGACGGCGGCCGCTACGCCGGCGTGCTCAAGGAAGTCAACGAGACTTCCGCGCTGTTCGATTTCAACCATCCGCTCGCCGGCCAGGCGGTTGCGTTCGAAGTGCAAATCATCGGAATCCTCTAAAGCCCATGACCATCACGGACACGTCCCCCATTGCCGACCTGGCCGAAGCGGAAATCCTGCTCGCCCAGCCGCGCGGTTTCTGCGCCGGCGTCGATCGGGCCATCGAGATCGTCGAGCGCGCCATCCAGCTTCACGGCGCACCGATCTACGTGCGGCACGAGATCGTCCACAATGCTTATGTCGTCGAAGATCTGCGCAAGAAAGGGGCGATCTTCATCGAGCAGCTCGATGAAGTGCCGTCCGGCAACACGGTGATCTTCAGCGCGCACGGCGTCTCCAAGTCGGTGCGCGCCGACGCCGAGTCGCGCGGCCTGCGCGTGTATGACGCGACCTGTCCGCTTGTGACCAAGGTGCACGTGGAAGTCGCGAAGATGCGCGATGAAGGGCTCGATATCGTCATGATCGGGCACAAGGGCCATCCGGAAGTGGAAGGCACGATGGGGCAGGCGGCCGAGGGCATGTACCTCGTCGAAGACATCGCCGACGTCGAGGCCCTCAAGCTGCGCGATCCGCAGCGCGTGGCGTTCGTCACGCAAACCACGCTGTCGGTGGATGACGCGGCCGAGATCATCACCGCGCTCAAGGCGCGCTTTCCCGGCATTCGCGAGCCGAAGAAGCAGGACATCTGCTACGCCACGCAGAATCGCCAGGACGCCGTGAAGTTCATGGCCCCGCAGTGCGACATCGTGATCGTGGTGGGCAGCCCGAACAGTTCCAACTCGAACCGGCTGCGCGAAGTGGCCGAGAAGCGCGGCATTCCCGCCTATATGGTGGACGCGCCCGAGCAGATCGACCCGCGCTGGCTCGAGGGCAAGCGCCGCATCGGCCTCACGGCCGGGGCGTCGGCGCCCGAAGCGCTCGCGCAGGAGATCATTCGCCGTCTGCACGAACTCGGTGCGCGCAACGTGCGCGCGCTCGAAGGCATCGAGGAGAACATTGCGTTCCCGCTGCCGCGAGGGCTGGGTCAGCCGGCCTGACATCCACGCCGGTCGCATGTCTGCGAAAAACGCGCCCAATGGGCGCGTTTTTTTATGCCTGTCGCGTATGCTGCGCGATTAAAATAAGGGCCACATTAAAGGAAAATGCGGGTTAACCGCCCGCCGACCCGGTGTTCTTATTAGTGTTTTCGCTAGAGTGCGACATCAAATCACGTGGTGTGACCCCAAATTTTTCATCTCGTTGAAGCGTTTCCAGCGACAGCGCACCACGTCAGGGCGTGATTTTTATGTCACCCCTTAAATATCCTCTTTTTGACCCGAAGCCCGCCCGACAAGGCATTGCGGTCACAGCCTGCAACACATGATGCGAACCGCGCCGATTTTTGGTGCAACTGATGCACGAAAATACGGCGCAACCTAAGGTGCAACCTCATTGCGGCCGATATCCTGAATTGTGGTTGCAATGCAGGAAAACCCTGCCGGTTCAACAATATTGCCCGTCGCATAATTGGCGTTACAATGCGCGCGTTCTGGGGGCTGAATCTCTCTGATAAGGCCGTCAGGCAAGCATTTCGGAAGGCGCAGGAGACCTGATTAATGCAACTCGAGTTTGCTTTTGCCGCGCCTTCGGCGGCTGCGGTTGCGCCGCGCGATGCGTGGCCCGACGGCGGTGTCGAGGCGGGTATGAGTGCAACATCGATCAATCCTGGCATGCAGATTGCTTTTGCATGCACCGGTGTTGTTGTGCCGGTTCGCCGCAGCGGCGTGACGGGTCTCGCCGGCGAGATCACGGAGCGCAAGAGCGGCTCAGGAGAGGGAGTCATGACGTTTGACGCATTCACGATTGTCGGCCGCGAGGTCTGCCGCGAATCCGTCACTGCGAACGTGACGCGTAGTTGATTGAACCCGACGGCACCGAACCATCCGACGGTGCCGTTTTTGCATCCGCTTCTGGCGAGCCTGCCGCTGCAACACAGCGGCAACGCGAACCGGGGTGGCCAACCGTTACCGGTTTTTACTTCAATACCCGAAAGTGTCGTTGCGGTTCCGTAAAACATCGCCCACCGGCCGATGACGAGCGCGAATCCGGTTGCACGGGCTAAGGAGCGTTAAATGGATATTTTCATCCAGCAGATCCTGAATGGGCTGGTGCTTGGCAGCATCTACGCCATCATTGCACTGGGCTACACCATGGTGTACGGGATTCTGGGCATCATCAACTTCGCGCACGGCGACGTGCTCATGGTGGGCGCCATGGTCGCGCTCTCCGCGATCAACGTGATCCAGAATCATTTCCCTGGTCTCGGGAACATCCCCACGCTGTGCATTGCGCTTGTGGTGGCGGCGGTTGTTTGCGCGTTCGTCGGGTACACTATCGAACGAGTCGCGTACCGGCCGCTGCGCCGCGCGCCGCGTCTCGCGCCGCTGATCACCGCGATCGGCGTGTCGATCCTGCTTCAGACGCTCGCGATGATCATCTGGGGCCGCAATCCGCTCGCGTTCCCGCAGCTCATCTCGACCGATCCGATCAACGTCATCAAGCCGAGTGATACCGGCGTGGGCGCCGTGATCTCGCCGACGGAAATCGTCATCATCGTCGTCGCGTTCCTCGTGATGGCGGGCCTCCTGCTCCTCGTGCACCGCACGAAGCTCGGCCGCGCGATGCGCGCCATCGCCGAAAACCCGGCCAACGCGAGCCTGATGGGCGTGAACCCGAACTTCGTGATCTCGGCCACCTTCATGATCGGCTCCGCGCTCGCCGCGCTCGCCGGCGTGATGATCGCCTCGGAATACGGCAACGCGCACTTCTACATGGGTTTCATCCCCGGCATGAAGGCGTTCACCGCGGCGGTGCTAGGCGGTATCGGCAACCTCGGCGGCGCGATGGTCGGCGGCGTGGTGCTAGGTCTGATCGAGCAGCTCGGCGCGGGCTATATCGGCAACCTCACCGGCGGGGTGTTCGGCAGTAACTATCAGGACGTCTTCGCATTCATCGTGCTGATCGTCGTGCTCGTGTTCCGTCCGTCGGGGCTGCTGGGCGAACGTGTCGCGGACCGCGCATAAGAGGGAGTAGCACAACATGACTTCAATTCAACCGATCGAGCCGTCGACGACGCTCATCCCCGAAAAGAACACGACGAAGACCCTCGCGGTTGGCGTCGTGACCGCGATCGTCGTGGCCGCGCTGCCTTTCGTGGTCGGCGCCGCGGGCGGCAACTACTGGGTGCGCGTGCTCGACTTCGCGATGCTGTACGTGATGCTCGCGCTGGGCCTGAACGTGGTGGTGGGCTTCGCCGGCCTGCTGGACCTGGGCTATATCGCGTTCTACGCGGTGGGCGCCTACACGGCCGCGCTGCTGACTTCGCCGCACCTCACCACGCAGTTCGCGTGGATCGCCAGCATGTTCCCGGGCGGCCTGCATACGCCGTACTGGATCGTGGTGCCGTGCGCGATGGCGCTCGCGGCGCTCGCCGGTATCCTGCTCGGCGCGCCGACACTGCGTCTGCGCGGCGACTACCTCGCGATCGTGACGCTGGGCTTCGGGGAAATCGTTCGTATCTTCATGAACAACCTCGACCGTCCGGTGAACATCACCAACGGGCCGCAGGGCATCACCGGCGTCGCGCCGCTGCACGTCGCGGGCTTCAATCTCGCGCAGCCGCACGAGGTGTTCGGCTTCACGTTCACGTCGGTCTACATGTATTACTACGTGTTCGTGATCTGCGCGCTGCTCGTGATCTGGGTCTGTACGCGCTTGCAGCACTCGCGTATCGGCCGTGCATGGGCCGCGATCCGCGAAGACGAAATCGCCGCCAAGGCGATGGGCATCAACACCCGTAACGTCAAGCTGCTCGCATTTGCGATGGGCGCGTCGTTCGGCGGTCTTTCGGGTGCGATGTTCGGTGCGTTCCAGGGCTTCGTGTCGCCGGAGTCGTTCACGTTCTGGGAATCGGTCGTCGTGCTCGCCTGCGTGGTGCTGGGCGGCATGGGCCACATTCCGGGCGTGATTCTCGGCGCCGTGCTGCTCGCCATTTTCCCCGAGTTCCTGCGCTCGACGATGGGCCCGCTCCAGCACGCGCTGTTCGGTCATGAAATCGTCGATACGGAAGTCATTCGCCAGTTGCTCTACGGCCTCGCCATGGTCGTGATCATGCTGTATCGCTCGGAAGGCCTGTGGCCCGCGGCGAAGCACGAAGACAAGATCGCGAAGATTGCCAAGCGCGCCAGCAAGAAGCCGATTCGCGCCTAAGGGGGAGAACAGAAGATGAGCAACAAACCTATCCGCCTGTCCGTGAAGGGCGTGAACAAACGCTTCGGCGGCCTTCAGGCGCTGTCCGATGTCGGCCTGCAAATCGAGGAAGGCACGATTTACGGCCTGATCGGCCCGAACGGCGCAGGCAAGACCACGTTCTTCAACGTGATCACCGGCCTCTACACGCCGGACTCCGGCGAATTCAAGCTCGACGGCGACGCGTATACGCCCACCGCCGTCTACCAGGTCGCGAAGGCGGGCATTGCCCGCACGTTCCAGAACATTCGCCTGTTCGGCGGCATGACCGCGCTCGAAAACGTGATGGTGGGCCGTCACGTGCGCACGAAGCACGGTCTGCTCGGCGCCGTGTTCCAGACGCCTTCGGAGCGTCAGGAAGAGCGCGAGATCAAGGAGCGCGCGCTCGAACTGCTCGAATACGTGGGCATCGCGCAGTACGCGGACTACACGTCGCGCAATCTTTCATACGGCCACCAGCGCCGTCTGGAAATTGCGCGCGCGCTCGCGACCGACCCGAAGCTGCTCGCGCTCGACGAGCCGGCGGCGGGCATGAACGCGACCGAGAAGGTCGAACTCACGCGCCTGCTCGACAAGATCCGCGCCGATGGCAAGACCATCCTGCTGATCGAGCACGACGTGAAACTGGTGATGGGCCTGTGCAACCGGATGACAGTGCTCGACTATGGCAAGGTGATCGCAGAGGGTCTGCCGCATGACGTGCAGAAGGACCCGAAGGTGATCGAGGCGTATCTGGGTGCGGGGGTTCACTGATGTCGACATCGGTTCTGAAAATCAAGGGTCTTCAGGTCAACTACGGCGGGATCCAGGCGGTCAAGGGCGTGGACATGGAAGTCCGCCAGGGCGAACTGGTCACGCTGATCGGCGCGAACGGCGCGGGCAAGACCACGACGATGAAGGCCATCACGGGGCTGAAGCCTTACTCGGCGGGCGACATCGAGTACATGGGCCAGTCGATCAAGGGCGTGCCGGCGTACGAGCTGCTCAAGCGCGGCCTCGCGATGGTGCCGGAAGGCCGCGGCATCTTCGCGCGCATGTCGATTCTCGAAAACATGCAGATGGGCGCGTACCTGCGCAGCGACAACGACGGCATCCAGAAGGATGTCGAGCGCATGTTCGGCTTCTTCCCGCGCCTGAAGGAGCGCGCCACACAGCTCGCGGGCACGCTCTCGGGCGGCGAGCAGCAGATGCTGGCCATGGCGCGCGCGATCATCAGCAAGCCGAAGCTTTTGCTGCTCGATGAGCCATCGATGGGTCTTTCGCCGATCATGGTCGAGAAGATCTTCGAAGTGGTGCGCACAATCTCGTCGGAAGGCATCACGGTGCTGCTGGTGGAGCAGAACGCGCGTCTCGCGTTGCAGGCGGCGAATCGCGGCTACGTGATGGACTCGGGTCTCGTGACGATGGAAGGCGAAGCCAAGCAGATGCTCGACGATCCGAAGGTGCGCGCAGCGTATCTGGGCGAGTAAGGCATGACATGGCGGTCCTCGCGACCGCCTGAAAACAAAAGCCGCATGGGTGCGAAACCCATGCGGCTTTTTTTATGGCATCGACCAATCGGGCTCAGACAACCGCTTCGGACTCCTGCACGGCAAGACGCTTGCCGAGACTCACGACGGCATCGGCGCGATAGCCGAGCCGCTCGTAGAACGCGAGCACCTCGGCCTTGTCGGTGAGCACCTGGAGGTTGAGCTTCAGGCAGCCCATCGCGGCGAGTGCGCTTTCCGCATGGCGCACGAGCCGCGTGCCGAGACCGAGGCGCCGCGCCTGCGGCGCCACGGCGACCGAATAGAGCCAGCCGCGATGCCCGTCGTAACCCGCCATCGCCGTGCCGACGATCGCGCCCTCAACGTCGCCGTCGTTGCGAATCGCGACGAAGAACAGCTCCGGCTGCGTGCCGAGCTTGTTCGCGATCGACAGCCGTGGATTGCGGTGCGGCCGGCTCGCGTCGTTGTACTCGGGAAACGCCTCGCGCCAGAGCGCGAGCACCGCTTCGGTATCGGTTTCGGCAAACACGCGGATCGTGACGGACATCGCTCGTGCTCCGCTCGATTACAGCGAGTCGAGGATCGTGCGCAGCATCGCCATCATCTGGTCGATTTCTTCCGTCGTCACGTTCAGCGCAGGCATGAAGCGCAGCAGGTTCGGACGCGCGGCGTTGAGCAGCAGGCCGTCGGGCTGCATGAGGCGCGCCTTTTCGACGATCTCCGGACCGATGTCCTTGCCGAGCAGCAGCGCGCGCAGCAGACCTTCACCGCGTTCGCCCTGGAAGCCGCGCTCTGCCGAAAGCTCGAGCAGCTTGTCGCGCAGATACTCGCCGCGCGCACGCACGCCTTCGAGGAAGCCCGGCGCCACCAGTTGCGAGATCACCGAGTAGCCCGCGGCCGTCATCAGCGGATTGCCGTTGTACGTGCCACCCTGGTCGCCCGCTTCGAACACGGCGATTTCCTTCTTCGCGAGCAGCGCCGCGAGCGGCACACCGCCGCCGATGCCCTTGCCGAGCGTCATGATGTCCGGCTCGACGCCCGAGAGTTCGTAGGCGAAGAGGGTGCCCGCACGGCCGCAGCCGCTCTGCACTTCGTCGACGATCAGCAGGATGCCGTGCTTTTGCGTGAGCGCGCGCAGTTGCTGCATGAATTCACGCGTGGCGGGAATCACGCCGCCTTCGCCCTGGATCGGCTCGAGCATCACGGCGACGGTCTTCGCGCCGATGAGCTTCTCGACCGAGGCGATGTCGTTCAGGTCGGCCTTCGGGAAGCCCGGCACTTGCGGCGCGTAGATCGTGTCCCAGCCCGGCTTGCCGCTCGCGGACATCGTCGCGATCGTGCGGCCGTGGAAGCTGTGGTCGAACGTGATGATCTCGTAGGCGCCGTCGCGATGCTTCTTGCCCCACTTGCGCGCGAGCTTGATCGCGCCTTCGTTGGCTTCGGCGCCGCTGTTGGCGAAGAACACCTTGTCGAAGCAGCTATGCTCGGTGAGCAGGCCGGCGAGCTTGGCCATCGGCTCGTTGTAGAAGGCCGGCGACGGGTTGATGAGCAGGCGCGCCTGCTTTTCCATCGCTTCGATCATGCCTTCGTTGCAGTGCCCGAGGCTGTTGACGGCCCAGCCCTGGATGAAGTCCAGGTAGCGCTTGCCTTCGTTGTCGTAGAGCCACGACCCCTTGCCATGCGTGAAAACGATTTCGGGCCGGTTGGTGATGTACATCAGCGACTCGATCGGGTACTCGGAAAAATTCATGGCAACGGGCTCCGCGTTGGGGCTGCAAAAAGGTTGTAAAGAAAACGGCGGGATACGGCGGAAAAACAAAAAGCCACGGACTGGCCGTGGCTTTCGTGATTCGAACTTGCTGTGCGTTGAAGAGGTGCAACGCGCGTCCGCGACTAGCCAGGCCCTAAAGATGGGGCGAGCGGCGACGTCGGAGAGCGGACAGGATGCAGTTCATGGGCGCAAGAATACGACAAGCCGAACGGCGATGTAAACCGTCAATGTGCCGAATTTTTCCATTCGACCGAAGAATTTTTCGTGACGGCGGCTTTTTGCGGGTCAGCGCGGGTCGTTGCATTGCGTACGCAACGACCCGCGCACACCGGCTTCAGACGGCGTTCGCGAGGTCCGCGGCGCTCGTGAACGAGTCCGCGTAGAACTCGTCTTCGGGCAGGCCGTGGTGTTGCGTGAAGTCGCGCTGGGCCGACTCCACCATCACCGGCGCGCCGCACGCGTAGACCTGGTGGCCGGAAAGGTCGGGCAGATCCTCGATCACGGCGCGGTGTACGAAGCCCGTGCGGCCGGTCCAGTTGTCCCCGGCGGCGGGCTCGGAGAGCACCGGCACGAAGCGGAAGTTCGGGATGTCCTTCGCCCATTGCTCGGCGAGATCCATCAGGTACAGGTCCTTCTTCTGGCGCGCGCCCCAGTAGAGCGTCATCGGGCGGTTCAGGTTCTTGTGGACCGCGTGTTCGACAATCGCCTTGAGCGGCGCGAAGCCGGTGCCCGAGGCGAGCAGCACGATGGGCTTGTCCGATTCCTCGCGCAGGAAGAAGGTGCCGAGCGGCGCCTCGAAGCGCAGGATGTCGCGCTCTTTCATCTGCGAGAAGACGTGGTCGGTGAACTTGCCGCCCGGCATATGGCGGATGTGCAGCTCGATCGGGCCTTCCTCGTGGGGCGCGCTCGCCATGGAGTAGCAGCGGCGCGTGCCGTCCTTGAGGATGAATTCGAGGTACTGGCCGGCCAGATATTGCAGGCGCTCGTTGGCGGGCAGTTGCAGTTTGAGGACGACGACGTCGTCGGCTTTGCGCTCGATGGCGGCAATGCGGGTAGGCAGCTTGCGCACCTGCATGTCGCCCACGCCTGCGACTTCGCGGATGTCGATTTCGAGGTCCGTCTGCGCCGTCGCGCAGCAGAAGAGGGCCATGCCGCGGGTTCTTTCGTCATTGGAGAGCGCCGAAGCCGCGTGCGCGCGCTGTTCGACTTCGCCGTGGCAGACCGTGCCCTTGCACGAGCCGCACGCGCCGTTCTTGCAGCCATACGGCAGGCCGATGCCCTGACGCAGGGCCGCGTTGAGAATGGGTTCGTCGGGCTCGACCTGGAATTGCCGGCCGCTTTGCTTGAGCGTTACGTTGAAAGCCATATTCAGGGAAGCGTAAGTCTGTAATCCGAGGGTTGAATCCGGTCGCGGGCTTGCCCGCATTTCCTGGCCGGGCTTCGCCGCGAGGCCCAGGCCGCTAAAATGGTTCCACCATGATTGCCACACGAAACTTGCGCCGCGCGCGCATCCTGATTGTCGGTTGCGGCGACGTCGGCCTGCGCTGTCTCGCCCGCCTGGGCGCTCGCCCGGACCATGTGCGCGTGTTCGCGCTCGCGCGCCGCCCGGAGCGCGACGCCGTGCTGCGCGCCGCAGGCGCGGTGCCGGTGCGCGGCGACCTCGACGCCCGTGCGAGCCTCAGGCGGCTCGCCGGCCTCGCGCACACCGTCCTGCACCTCGCTCCGCCACAAAAATCCGGCGACGACGACCTGCGCACACGCGGCCTGATCGCGGCGCTTGCCGCGCGCAGGCGCGCCGCGGCGCGACCCGCGCTGGCGGGCATGGCGGTTCCCGCCCGGCGCCCGGCTCGTCACGGCATGTTCGGCCACGCCGCAAGCCCTGGACGATCCGCTATTGTACCCGAGCGCACCTGGCGCTCCCCCGGCGCCCGGCACACGCGTCTGACGCTCGTCTACGCCAGCACGACGGGCGTCTACGGCGATTGCGCCGGCGCGCGCATCGACGAAACCCGCACCCCGCAGCCTGCCAACGCCCGTGCAATACGCCGGGTTTCCGCCGAGCGCCAACTGCGGCGCGCGACGGCGCGCGGCGCGCTGCGCGCCACGGTTGCGCGCATTCCCGGCATCTACGCGGCGAACCGCTTGCCGCTCGCGCGGCTGGAAAAGCGCACGCCGGCGCTCGTCGAGCGCGACGACGTGTACACGAGCCACATCCACGCAGACGACCTCGCGGCGATCCTCCTGCGCATGGCCACTCACGGCCGCCCGGCGCGCACGATCCACGCCTCGGACGACAGCGAACTGAAGATGGGCGAGTACTTCGACCGCGTCGCCGACGCCTTCGGCCTCGCGCGCGCGCCGCGCGTGAGCCGCGAAGCGGCCGAGCGGGAACTCGATCCGGTCTTGCTCTCGTTCATGCGGGAGTCGCGCCGTCTTTCGAATGCGCGGCTCAAGCGCGAACTGCGTGTGCGTTTGCGCTATGCGGATGTGGATGCGTTCTTGCGCACGCTGCCGCCGCACCCATGAGCCGGGTGGGCGGCGCGGCGCAAAGCGTGCCGTTCACGTGATGGCCGGCAGCGCTTCGAGCAGGAGGAAGCAGAGTAGCGCTCCGACGAGCGCCCCGATCAGGTTTGGATGGTACTGATGCCGCATATGCATCGACGCGAGCAGGCCACCAATCAGAATCGCCCCTAGCGCCACGAATGCCATCAACACGAATGAGATTTCGAATGTCCCGTTGATGATCATGATGCCCCTCCTTGCAGCTTGTAATCGTTGTTTAAACGAGTATAGGGCGGAACGTCAGCAAGGGCATGCTGCGGTGCGGCGCAAACGGCGGGCGCTTGTGCCCCATGGTGCGACAACGCACGCAGCCGCAGGCGTGCGCGGCCAGCGTGGTGGTTTACCCCTTGTTGCGCAGCGCGTCGAGCGCCGCGTCGTCGAGCCATAGCCACGCGCCCGGCGCGAGTCCTGCGGGCAACGCGAAGCCACCGATGCGCTCGCGATGCAGCGCTTCGACGCGGTTACCGGCCGCGGCCACCATCCGTTTGACCTGGTGATACTTGCCTTCGAGCACGCTCAGTTCGAGCTCGCGCTCCCCGCGCGCGTTCGCCGCGACGGCGGTGCTCGGCTCGCGCTCGCCGTGCAGGAGAACGCCCTCGCGCAGGGCCTTCAATTGCGCGTCGTCGAGCGGATGGCGCGTCGTCGCCACATAGACCTTCGGCACCTTGCGCTTGGGCGACGTGAAGGCGTGCACGAACTGACCGTCGTCAGAGAGCAGCAGGAGGCCAGTTGTATCCTGGTCGAGGCGGCCCACACACTGCACGTTGCGCGCCGCGAACTGCGGCGGCAGCAGATGAAACACGCTCAAGTGATGCTGCGGATCGCGCGAACATTCATAGCCCGCGGGCTTGTTGAGCGCGACATACGCGCGCTCGTGAAACGGCCACGGCGTGCCGTCCACGCTGAACACGAGGCCTGCCGTGTCGAAGGTGGCGAGCGGATCGGTGCACGGCTCGTTTGCCACGGCGACGCGCGCGTCGGCGATGAGCGCGCGGCATTGGCGGCGCGAGCCGAAACCCTGTGAGAAGAGGATGCTTTCGAGATTCATGACAAACAGCAAACGGCGTGGAAAGAGCGTGAAAACAGCGTGAAAGCCGCGTAGAGCCGCCTATTTTAGCGGGGACGACGCATCCCGCGCCCGCACCGCTGCGCCGCGCACGGCTTGACTGCGTATTTCGGGAGGATGGCGTAACGTAGCGCGAGGCATCGGCAGGTCCGGCCGGCATCGCCGGACGTGCGCGGCGCGCGAGGCGTGCCATTGCCTGTCTCTTTTCTTTGGCGCAGCGCCCGCGTTCGGCGCGCGCGTTGCGCTTGACGGTTCATGTGGAGTCCATCATGGCGAAGACGATTGCGGATCATTTGGCGAAAACGCTCGAGGCGGTGGGGGTCGAGCGTATCTGGGGAGTGACCGGCGACAGCCTGAACGGTTTGTCGGCGAGCCTGCGCAAGCTCGGCACGATCCGCTGGATGCACACGCGGCACGAGGAAGTCGCCGCGTTTGCCGCGGGCGCGGAGGCCGCGGCGACCGGCCGGCTTGCTGTGTGCGCCGGCAGTTGCGGGCCCGGCAACCTGCACCTCATCAACGGTCTGTACGACTGTCATCGCAACCGCTCGCCGGTGCTGGCGATCGCGGCGCATATCCCGTCGACGGAAATCGGGCTTGGCTATTTCCAGGAAACGCATCCCACCGAAATCTTTCGCGAGTGCAGCCACTATGTCGAGCTGGTGACGAACGCCTCGCAGTTTCCGCGCGTGCTCGACAGGGCGCTGCGCACGGCGATCGACCAGAAGGGCGTTGCCGTGATCGTGCTGCCGGGCGACGTCGCGCTGCTCGAAGCGGCCGACGAGGACGTGACCTGGGCGCAGGCGGCGCGCCCGGCTACGCTGCCCTCTTCGGCGGACCTCGACCGGCTCGCGGATCTGCTCAATCGCTCGGAAGCGGTAACGCTATTGTGCGGAAGCGGCTGCAAGGGCGCGCACGACGAAGTGGTGGCATTCGCGGACGCGCTCGGCGCACCGACCGTGCACGCGCTGCGCGGCAAGCAGTATGTCGAATGGGATAACCCGTACGACGTGGGCATGACCGGGCTCATCGGTTTCAGCTCGGGCTATCACGCGATGATGTCGTGCGACACGCTCGTGATGCTCGGCACCGACTTCCCGTATCGCAACTTCTATCCGCAGCACGCGAATATCGTGCAGATCGACCGCGACGCGGCCGCGCTCGGCAAGCGCACGCCGCTCACGCTCGGGCTCATCGGCGACGTGCGTGAAACGCTGCGCGCGCTTGCGCCCAAGCTCACGCGCAAGACCGACCGGCGCTTCATCGAGCGTGCGCGCGAGCACTACGCGAACGCGCGCAAGGGACTCGACGAACTCGCGCGCCCCGCGGCGGCGGGCAAGCCGTTGCATCCGCAATATGTGGCGGCGCGCCTCGACGCGCTCGCCGAAGACGATGCGATCTTCGCGGTCGATGTCGGCACGCCCACGCTCTGGGCCGCGCGCTATCTCACGATGAACGGCCGGCGCCGGCTGCATGGCTCGTTTAACCACGGGTCCATGGCCAACGCGATGCCGCAGGCGCTCGGCGCGCAGGCGGCGCACGCGGGGCGCCAGGTGATCTCGCTCTCGGGCGACGGCGGTCTGTCGATGCTGCTTGGCGACATCCTCACCGCGCGCCAGCTCGACTTGCCGATTAAGATCGTTGTCCTTAACAACGGTTCGCTTGGCTTCGTGGCGATGGAGATGAAGGCAGGCGGCTATGTCGAAACCGGCACCGATCTCGCCGCGACCAACTTCGCGGATATCGCCAGGGGAGCGGGGCTTTTCAGCGTGCGCGTGGAGACTTCCGAGGCGCTTGACGATGCGCTGCGCGCGGCGTTCTCGCACCCCGGACCGGCGCTCGTGGACGTGGTGACGACCAGGCACGAACTGGCCATGCCGCCGAAACTGCAATGGGCGCAGGCGAAGGGTTTCAGCCTGTATATGCTGCGTGCGGTGTTGAGCGGGCGCGGGGACGAGGTGGTGGAACTGGCGCAGACGAATTTGCGCTGAATGTAGAAAACCCGCGAGGCTTTGTGGCTGTCGCGGGTTTTGCTGATCTCCGGAACTTGCCGGAGAAGAATTCTGGTGCCGGGCCGGAATGCAAAAATTCGCGCTATTCAATGCTGGCGGGCAATTGTTGTTTTCGCGCTGAATAGATAGCACCAAGAGAGGCGTGCTGGCCCGGTTGTCTGCTGCAAGGAAACCAAACGGGAGCCTGAACAATCCTGACCTTCGCCACCGGTCGGCGAGCCGGTGACGAAGGCGCATTTTCACTGTTAGAAGTGGTGCTACAGGGGGCTCAGATGCGTCCCGCATCAAACGCGACGTTGTCAACGTAGCGCAAGGTGTGCCGCTGGCTGGCGTGCTAGTTATACCCACCTCTGATCGATGCGGAGTGGGCGTATGGGAACTGCCGAGCAGCCATGGCGGGAGGCGTGCCATGTCGTATAACGGACTGACGGTCCCGCTCGATTGTGGTGCGTGGAATTGCGAGCTTGTACCGGCTGTGGAGTACCGTAGCCCGTCCGGTGTCCCGCTGCGTTTTATCTCGGGCGACGAACTCAAGGCGCTTGAAGATGCCAACCGCACCTTCGTGCGTCACTTCCGACCCGGATACGATTTCAGGCGAACCATTGCCGCGGATATAGACGCGCTTCGCTCATTCCTGCGAGACCATCTGAGCTTCGCGTACTGGAACCAGCCGACCGATAACCCGGGCATTGAGCGCATCCTGAAACAGGCTGTTGTAGACGGGCGGGTCGTGCCGGTCATCGATCGTGACAGGCTCATACCTGTAAGGACAGAGCGGGTTCCACACGCGCCGCAATGCTGGGGCGAAACGTATCGGACCGGCTGGGGCGGAATGGCTGCCAGTATGCGTCCCAAGACCTTTCACCAGTCGGTGATGGAATCGATGGGCCTGGATGCAGAGGGCGCTACGGCCTACATCGAAAAGTACAACGCAATGGTCCAGCGCATGGACGCAGTACAGACAGCGAACGCCGCGAGGCGCGCGGTGACCGCAGCGGCAAGTAACAGCAATGGCTTGCTTGGGCCTGTGGAACCGGCGGTCGGGGCGGTGTTTGGCGACAATGACTCAGATGGTGGCGACGACGCTGGCGGGGCCGGTGACAATTTGTTCAGCGACGTTGCTGGCGATACTTTGACGCCGCTTGGCGATGCCCAGCCGTTCGCGTATGAGCCGGACGCCATCAGTGGCGATGTTGAAGAACTGGCGAAGTCGACGATGAACGAGCGATACGCAGCCAGGATGCTCGGCTACGACATGGACACGTTCGGCGGGATGATTCACGCGCTCAAGGACCAATATAGCCTTCGAGGCGACGACAACATTACGTTCCATGACAGCGGCGACGTTTCTTTCAATGGCGAGTGGTTGGACAACATTCACGCCTACGCGCCCTGAGCGAGACATCAAATGACCTCAAAGCATCCACTTGCGCACGTCTCATTTTCGATCTATCAGAACGTCGAGCCTCCCGAATTCTGGACGAACTATTTCAACGTTCAACCCGATACTGCCATCGTGAAAGGCGAACTGTTTGTTACGCCATCTGGGCGGCCCAGCAGTGGAGTCGGCCGCATTGGGGTCTGGGGTATCAGGAGCGAACAGCACGTCCAGAGCGACCTTCTGGCGCCTCATCTTCATTATCTGGTCGACCGTTTGGGCCTGCCTCGGTCGGACCTGCCAGAATTGCTCAAACGCACCGGCGCAAGTATGCGTTTCTTTTGTTACTGGCTCAACGAGAGCGGCGACCGCGTGCCCGATGTACCCGACGATATCCGCGCCATGATGGAAGCGATGGGCGGCACGGTCGAGGTAGACGAGTACCGATAGAGCTTCGCTCAAACGCCAAAGCCTAGCCTCGCTAGTGGGTTTTCTTCTGACCGTAGTTCGTCCGCCAGTAGCCCCACCCGATACCACCGGCTGTCCACGGATCAACCCGGAACACGCAGGAAACAAAAAACCCGCGAAGCCTTGTGCTGTCGCGGGTTTCTGTACTTCGCCGGAACTTGCCGGAATATTCTTTGGTGCTCGGGCCGGAATGAAAAAATTCCCGCTATTTCAATGCTGGCGGGCATCTGTTGTTTTTGCGCTGAATAGATACCACCAAAAATACCACCAGACAGGGGCGGCTACCCTTTCTGGGTTTTCGGATTCTGCCGTTGGTTTTTGCTTGTGCGGCGCAGCAGTCGCCGCGCGGAGCGATCGTTGCTCCCCAAGGCAAAAAAAACGGCCAAAAGGGTGTTTGCACGCACCATCACGCAGCCATTCAGGCGTCGGTTCCGCTCGGGAACCGGCCAGTTAATTCGCAATGTTGAAGGACTGCTTGCCGGGCCATGGCGGAAACTCGGGCGCACGCGTCTCAGAAGCGCAGACTTGGCTCGTCATTCTGCTATCTAGTCCGGCCTGAACAATTCGTTTTGTGCGGCGCTAGCCCTCATGCCTTGAAGACGACAGTGGGCGAGCGGTTGAGCAAAGCGAACAGAACACGG
>NZ_QLSU01000011.1 GCF_003268775.1 Paraburkholderia unamae | reverse complement strand
CCGGAGATGCGCCGCATGGTCCCGTCATCGGCCTTGATGCTGAAGACCGCGTCACGGCTCAGGAAGTCGGCGCGCAATAACTGCTGCGGGTGGGTTAGCTCAACATGGACGATGTTGGGTTCGCCCATCTTTTCGGTGGCAGTGAACGACACGACCGAAAGTTGCGCCGCGTTGTCAGAACCTGGTACCGCCAAGTGATAGGACTGGCGCCCCGAGATATTCTCAGGCAATAGATCAAATTCGGCCACGTAATCTCCATTTTAGATTAGCATTCCTAATTCTGCGCCCCCTGAATTTGTGGAACAGCAGACAAGTCCTAAATGCGGATGCGGATTGGGCAAAGTCAAGGCCGCTTGATGCCACGCAAGAGGACTCTGGCGCGACAAGTCACTTGCTCGCAGCCGTGCGGGCGTCAGCACTCGTACACGACTGGGGCTCAAGAGACGTTTCGGCGGAACACCGAACCAGATCGCGCAGGCAAGGTGTAGCGTTCAAGCGGTTACGGTCAGTCGCGGCGCGCTCGATGCGGTCTGCCACGATGGCCATACATTCGAAGAAGGCGCGCTGCCGTTCAAGGAGCAGGTACAGGAGCGCAATTTCGTCACTCAGTTCGTCTCGGGTATATCCAACAGGAAACTGACGTCGCACGTTTTCCGCTCCGGTTCAGGAACCGGCCCGAGCGGTGATATGAGGAAGTTGAGGTGAGCGGGCACTGAACAGGGTCAGCAGACTGGTGTAAGACGAGCAGCAAGCCTCTCGCCCCCCACCCAGGCCTGCCCAAAGGAAACCTGTGGGCAAGCAAGTAGCCCCAAGCCGTTGCGGGCGCGGCGGTCTAACTTGCCGGCGCGGATCAGCGCACGCACGAGTTCACGTTCACGCCTGCTCCCGTTTCTGTTGTTCGACCTTTACCTTCTGCACAACGGCCTTTTTCTGGCCTGCCGGATCGCCGCCGAACCGCTAGCGGAAGTACACGCCGATGCCCGTGGCTCCTGCGTGGCACTCCCCAAGAGCCCCTACCCGTTCCCCAGGGCGCAGTCATCGTCGGAAGCAGTGAGCTTCAGGAGCTACGCTTCGCAAACGATTTGAGAGAGATGTGCCCCCACGATTTTCCCCACAAAACACCCGCGGTGTCTGAATGCTACGGACACCCGGAGTCGGTGTACCAACAACCAAGTTATTGAATCTAAAAAGAATGCACGTTCGGGGGACTTGTGCACCGGGGGGCAAAGTTATCCACAGTATTTGGTGACAAACCTGTTGATAACCGCCTGGGGATCGCGCCAACTCATTGATCCCACGGAGAGTTCATCGCTTCGGTCGCGCTTGCATCAATTTGCGTTTCCTGTGAGCAGTCCGGCAACCGATGCGCAGGCGGCGCGAGAAGTTTCCCGACAAGCGCCGCCTTCGCCACATCGGAGCCCCCACGGCCCACCGCGCTCCAGCCACTCAAGCCAGGTCGAGCGCGGCCGTGAGATCCCCCGGCGGCACGTCCCCGCGCGAGGCGAACGCCTGATCGCGCGAGGCCACGCCGTCGAGCGGCACGAGGCCGTGCACGCGGCTGATGAAGCGCAGGATCGAAGCGGTGTCGTAGAACGTGTGATCGACGTAGCCCTTCTTCGCGAACGGCGCGATCACGAGCGCGGGAATGCGCGAGCCCGGCCCCCAGCGGTCGCCCACCGGCGGCGCAACGGGGTCCCACCAGCCGCCGTTCTCGTCGTGCGTCACCACGATCACGGTGTTCGCCCATTGCGGGCCGCGCTGGATGTGCTCGATCACGGCGGCGATGTGACGGTCGCCCGATTCCACATCCGCGTAGCCCGCGTGCATGTTCAGGTTGCCTTGCGGCTTGTAGAACGTGACAGCGGGCAAGCGCCCCGCGTCGATGTCCGCGAGCAGGCGGTTGGTGGACGGATCGTCGCCCGTGCCGCCGTCGCGCAGATGGCGGGCGCGTGCGGCCGTGCCCGGCGCAAAGTTCGCAAAGTAGTTGAACGGCTGATGGTGATACTGGAAGTCGGGCACCGCGCCCGTGTCGCGGTGATCGAGCGCGAACTGCCACGCGCCGCTATACCAGGCCCAGTCCACGCCCTTTGCCGAGAGCCGGTCGCCGATCGTCGCGTAGGTTTGCGGCGTGAGCACGCGCGGGTTGGACGGATCGGCCAGCGCCGGATTGCCGTCTTCGGCGGGCCGCACATTGCTCGGCTGATACGGCGGCGCCATCGTGTTGACAGCATAGCCGTCGGGCGTGAAGAGTCCGTCGTTCACAAACTTCGGCGGTCCGTCGAGCGCCGACGCCGGCGACTTCGGCGCGGTCTTCAGGCGCGTGCCCGTGGGATCGTCGCCCTCCACGACCGAGGCGAGATGCTTCGCGGCGCTCGCCTGGAGGTCCGGGTAATACGGCGCCTGCGCGGAAATCAGGAAGATATGGTTGAGCCACGAGCCGCCGAAGGCGGCCATGAAGAAGTTGTCGCACAGCGTGTACTGCCGGGCAATGTTCCAGAGCCGCAGCGTCTGCGCCGAATTCTCGTAGTAGCCCATCACGAGTCCGCCCGAGTCGCCCCACGCGGCGAACTGGTCGTTGCGGCCCGCGTTGATCTGCATCTGGTTCTGATAGAAGCGATGCACGAGGTCGCGCGTGATGATGCCGTTCGGCAACGGCTCACCGTGCGCGTCCACGATACGAAAGGGCTGGTTCGCGAGGCTGGGATGCGCATGCTCGTCGATCATGTAGCGCTTGCCGTCCAGCTCCTGCGCCTGAGGCACGAGGCCGCCCCAGATCTTCGGCAGTTGCGGCAGCGGCGTCTTGCCATCGCGATCGAGCTGCACATAGCGCTCGGCGCTCACACTGGCAAGCGGCGTCTGGACGCCGGGATAGTTGCCGTACAGATTGACGAAGCTGCGATTCTCCGCGTAAATCACCACGATCTGGCGCACCTGGTCGCGCAGCGCGGCATCGGCGCGCGCGTCGGCGGCGCTGCGGGTCGCGGCCGACGCGTTCTGCTCCGGTGTCTGGCAACCGCCCAGCGCAAGGCCCATGCCTACCGCGGCGAGTCCGCCGAGCACGCGGCGGCGCGCGGGGTCATCCGGGCCCGGGGTGGGCGTCGCGCCCGAAGGGCCGGTGGAAATGGCGTTGTCTGCGGGGCGCCCGGCTTGCGGGTCGTCGTCGTGCTTCATCAGCCTGCCTCCATGTCTTATCGGGGGGACGCGCGCCACGGCGCGCGGCGTACCGCGAATACTACGCAGGAGGATACCGGTTCCTTCGCCGCCAAGTCACGCGGGACGTTTGCCCACGCCGCCGCGCATGATTGCGTTTCAACCGTCGCGCGGCATGCGCGGCACGATCGCCGCCGCGTTTGGCTGCGCCTGCGCGAGCGTTTGCGCGGGGCGTGGATCGGGTGCCTGGCCATCGTGCGCCGCGCGCGGCGCGCAGGGTAAATCCGCGCGCTCGTGCCGCGGCACGTTGCCTTCGTCGGTCCAGAGCGGATCGGGAATTTCGCCGAACACCTGGCGCAGCCGCTCGCCCCACGTCGAATGGATCATCTGGAAATACGCATTCGACGAATCCAGCGACGCATAGCGCGTGACACGCAGCGAGTCGCGCTCGTACACGAGCAGGTCGAGCGGCAGGCCGACGGAAAGATTCGAGCGCAGCGTCGAGTCCATGGAGATGAGCGCGCACTTCGCGGCCTCGTCGAGCGGCGTGCGCGGCGTGAGCACGCGGTCGATGATCGGCTTGCCGTACTTGGACTCGCCGATCTGGAAATACGGATTGACGCTCGACGTCTCGATGAAATTGCCGGCCGCGTAGACCTGAAAGAGCCGCATGGGATGGTTGCCGATCTGGCCGCCCAGGATAAAGCTGCAATTGAAATCGACGTTGAAGCGCTCGAGGGCCTCGGCGTCGCGCCGGTGCACTTCGCGCACCGCCTCGCCCACCACGCGCGCGGCTTCGACCAGGGTCGGCGCGTTCCAGATCGTCGGGCGCGCCGCATCCTGGGGCTCGGTCAACACTTGCAGCGTCGCCTGCGTGATCGCGAGGTTGCCCGCCACGAGCAACACGAGCACGCGCTCGCCGGGCGTCTCGAACACGGCCATCTTGCGCGACGTGCTGATGTGATCGACACCCGCGTTCGTGCGCGTATCCGAAAGAAACACGAGCCCCTGCTCCACCGCCATTGCCACACAGTACGTCATGCGCCTCCTCTGCCGCGCGCCGTTTCACATCCGTCCGGCCACGCGCGGTCTTCGTTATATCGGGAAAACTATTGTTGCGACGCCTGCGCGCTCACCTGCACGCTGACGTCCAGCGTCTCCGCGGCGCCGCCCACGCGCCGCCCGCGCACCGGCGCGGCCGCCTCGTAGTCGCGCCCCACCGCGATCCGGCAATACTTCTCGCTGGCGAAACACGCGTGCGTGACGTCGACGGTCACCCAGCCGTTGTCGAGCCAGACGTCGACCCATGCGTGGCTCGCCATCTCGGGCACGTCGCCCGGGTCGAGGTAGCCGCTCACATAACGCGCCGGCACGCCGCGCGCGCGACACACCGCCAGCATCACATGCGCGTGATCCTGGCACACGCCACGACCTAGCGCGAGCGCGTCGGCCGCCGTGTGTGTCACGTCCGTGACGCCCGACTCGTAGCGCACACGCTCGGTCACGCGCGAAGCCGCGTCGAGAATGGCCGCCGCGTCGTCGAGCGGCGGCAGGCTGTGCGCGAATTCGGCGAGGGCCGCGTCGGCCTCGGTCAGTCGCGTGGGCGACGTGAAATGATGCATGGGCACCGGCCCCTCGCCTTCGGGCAAGCGGCCGTCCGGCAACGGCATGGTTTCCACTTCGCCGCGCACGCGCAGGCGGATTTCCGTGTGCGGACGCGTGAGCACGAGCGTCATCAGCGCGTTGCCGTAGGCGTCGCGGCCCGCGTCGAGCTTGCCCGGCGCATCGACATGCCATTGCGTGACGATCTGCGTGGACGTGGTGAGCGGCGAAAGCCGCAACTGCTGGATCGAATAGTGCACGGGCGCTTCGTAGCGGTACACGGTGTCGTGCCGGATCGCGAGTTGCATGACGGTTTTCCTCCAACAAGACGATGAAAATATCGATGAGCCGTATCGGTCAGCCGTATCGGTCAGCGCTCAACCGCCCTACCCGACCGGCAACATCAGATAGGTGCGCGCGACCTGATTGCCCAGTTCGTACACGCGCGCGAGGAACTGCGTGAGATACGTGTGCACGCCCATCGAGAAGATCTGCCGCAAATCCGCATAGAGCAGTTCGGCGCGCAGCTTGCCCGCCGTGCGTTCGACTTCGCGCGAGGTGCCGGTGCGCAACATGGCCAGATTCGCGCACACGCCGTCCAGCGAGGCGAGCAGCGAACGCGGCATCTGCTGGTTCAGGATCAGCAACTCCACCACGCGCGCGGGCGTCACCACGTCGCGGTAGACCTTGCGATAGATTTCGAGCGCCGAAACCGAGCTGAGAATCGAGGTCCAGTAGTAGAAGTCTTCGAGCTGGCGCGCGGCCGAGCGCGAGTCGGCGTTCTCCACTTCGACGAAGCGCACGTCGAGGATGCGCGCGGTGTTGTCGGCGCGTTCGAGGAACGTGCCGAGCTGCGTGAAGAACAGCGCGTCGTCCTGCAACGCCGTGCCAAGACGCACGCCGCGTGAGAGATGCGAGCGGAACTTCACCCATTCGAACAACGCGTCCGGATGCGATTCGAGCTCGCCGCTGCGCAAACGCTCCACGAATTGCAGCCAGGTGTCGTTGATCGTTTCCCACCATTCCGTCGTGAGCGTGCCGCGCACCGCGCGCGCGTTCTCGCGCGTCGCTTGCAGGCACGAATAAATGCTCGACGGATTCGTTGGGTCCGCAACGAGAAACTTGAGCACGTTGCTGCTCGTCGTTTCTTCGTGGCGTGCGTCGAAGGACGGCTCCAGTTCGGAAATACGCAGCATCGCGCGATGCGTGCGCGCCTCGGCGTCCGCGCTGCCCGGCAGCAGCAGCGCCTTCAGGTTGATGTCCAGCATGCGCGCGGTGTTCTCCGCGCGCTCCATGTAACGGGCCATCCAGAACAGATGATCGGCAGTGCGGCTCAGCATGATCGGACCTCTTCTCCTTGAGCGTGCGGCGTAGGCAGCGAAATCACAGGCAATGAAATCATTCGAGCACCCAGGTGTCCTTGGTCCCGCCTCCCTGCGACGAGTTGACGACGAGCGAGCCCTCCTTGAGCGCGACGCGCGTCAGTCCGCCCGCCGCCATCTGGATCGTCTTGCCCGAGAGCACGAAGGGACGCAGGTCGATATGGCGCGGCGCGATGCCCGCTTCGACGAAGGTTGGGCAAGCGGAGAGCGACAACGTGGGCTGCGCAATGTAGTTGCCGGGCCGCGCAATGAGCCGCGCGCGAAACGCCTCGATTTCCTCGCGCGTCGAAGCCGGGCCGACCAGCATGCCGTAGCCGCCCGCGCCATGCACCTCCTTGACCACGAGATCCGGCAGATGCTCCAGCGTCCACGCGAGATCGTCGGGACGGCGGCATTGCCAGGTCGGCACGTTCTTCAGGATCGGCTTTTCGCCCAGATAGAAGTCGATCATGTCGGGCACATACGGATAGATCGACTTGTCGTCGGCCACGCCCGTGCCCATCGCGTTGGCGAGCGCGACGCGGCCCGCGCGGTACGCCGTGAGCAAGCCCGGCACGCCGAGCGCCGAGTCGGCGCGAAACGCGAGCGGGTCGAGAAAGTCGTCGTCCACGCGCCGGTAGATCACGTCTACGCGCCGCGGCCCCTGCGTCGTGCGCATGAATACATAGTTATCCTCTACGAAGAGGTCCTTGCCTTCCACCAGCTCGACGCCCATTTGCTGCGCGAGAAACGTGTGCTCGAAATACGCCGAGTTGTACATGCCGGGCGTGAGCAGCACGACGACCGGGTCGTCCGCGCCATCGGGCGCGACCGAACGCAGCGTATCGAGCAGCAAATCGGGATAATGCGCGACCGGCGCCACCTTGTGCTGCACGAACAGTTCGGGAAAGAGCCGCATCATCATCTTGCGGTTTTCCAGCATGTAGGACACGCCGGAAGGCACGCGCAGATTGTCTTCGAGCACGTAGAACGCGCCGTCTCGACCGTCGCGCACGATGTCGATGCCCGCGATATGCGCATACACGCCGAGCGGCAGGTCGATGCCCTGCATCTCCGGCCGGTACTGCGCATTGGTGTAGACCTGCTCGGCGGGAATCACGCCGGCGCGCACGATGTTGCGCTCGTGATAGACGTCATGCAGAAACAGATTGAGCGCCTGCACGCGCTGGCGCAGACCGCGTTCGAGCAACGCCCATTCGTCTGCGGGAAAAATGCGGGGAATGAGGTCGAAGGGAATCAGCCGCTCGGTGCCCGAAAGGTCGCCGTTCACCGCGAACGTGATGCCCACCCGCCTGAACAGCAGGTCCGCCTCGGCGCGCTTGCGCGCCATCGTCTCACCAGTCTGCTTTGCCAGCCAGCGCTGGAAGCGTTCGTAGTGCGGGCGCACCGCGCCCTCGTCGCGCATCTCGTCATAGACTTGCATCGGTTCGTTCTCGCGCGTGAATGCAGTGTCGCCCGGCATTTCGTCATTTTCGTGACATTGCGACGAGATGCCCTGCGCGCTGCGGTACAAACGAAAAAGCAATTGATATGCCATCGCGCAAGCCGTCATGGATGCGCCCAATTGGTGCAACTCGGGCATGATCGCTGTATCGAAACGGCGCGCGCCGGTGTGCGGCTACGCGCGCGCCTCAAGGTGGTGCACCCTGACATGAACGGAACCGGCGCTACGCGCCCACGCCCACTGCGCATCGCGGCTTGGCGAGCGAGTTTCGCACTGATGCTCGCGTTCGCGCTCGCCGCGTGCCCTGTTTCGCGCGCCGCGCCGCTCGCGACTGCGCAACCGCCGGCCGAAACACCGGCACGCACCGCTATCGCCGTGGTTCAAGGCGAGTGGCACACCGATATCTGCTTGAGGAAAGACGACGCCAACGCCTGGATCGCGGCGCTCGCGCGCGGCTTCGACGAGGCGCGATTCTTGTGCTTTGGCTTCGGAGAAAAGCGTTTCATGGTCGAAGGCCGCCACGATCCGCTCACGATGCTGGGCACACTCACGCCCAGCGAAGCGGCCATGCAGATGACGGTGCTGCGCGCCACGCCGGAGAGCGCATTCGGCGTGCAAAACGTCGTGGAAGTGCCCGTGGACGACGCCGGGCTGGAAGGCCTGCAACGCTATCTACGCGCCTCGTTCGCAACGGACGCGGCAGGCGCGCCGCAACGGCTCGACAACGGCCCCGATGACGGCAGCCTCTATTTCGCGGCGTCGGCGACCTATGACGCCTTCCACACCTGCAACACGTGGAGCGCGCACGCATTGCGCTCGGCAGGTCTCGCGACGGTGCCCGACACGCTGTTCGCCGGGAGCCTGATGCGCGAAGTGCGCGCCACGCTGGCGCGGGCTCACTGAGACGCCGCGCCCTCGCGATTACGCGCCGCCGCAAGGCCGGTGCGCCGCTGCACACCCCATTTGCGCCGCCCAAGCAGGAAGTGCAGCCAGCCGAGCGCCGCGCCGCTGTGGCGCATCAACTGGAACGAGAACGGCTCGAAGATGGCGGCCAGCAGCGCCATGCCGAAGCTCGAATGCGTGCGGTCGCCGCTCCAGCGCCGGTAGAGATGAACCGAGTACAAATGAAACGCGAGATCGATGGCGATCTTGCCGACGATCACGCCGAGCACGGGCAGCACGATCGTGAAGCGGCCGTCGAACAGAAAGCCGAGCAGCAGCGCAAACGCCGTCAAACCATAAATCGGCTGCACGGTGTCGAACGCCTTGACCGGCAACATCATGAGGCCGAGCTTGCCATAGCGGCGATTGCCGGTCATGTCGCGATACCAGTACTGCGTTTGCAGAAAGCCCGCGAACCAGCGGCGCCGCTGGCGCAGGAAGCTCGCGAGCGTGCCGGGCGCGTCGGTGCGTGCGCGGGCCGTGCCGAGCACGCGCACGTCCCAGCCAAGACCTTCGCGCGCCGAGTGGCGGCGCAGGCGGTGGATCAGTTCGTAGTCCTCCACGAGGCAATGCGGGTCGAAGCCGCCCACGGTCATCACCGCGTCGCGGCGAAAACCCGCGAACGCGCCGGAAACGAGCAACAGGCTGTCCGCGCGCATCCACGCAAAGCGCGAGATGAAATTGCGGATGTACTCGTAGGTCTGGAACCACTGGAAAAAGCGCCCGCTCAGTGTATGGTCGCAAACCGGCGTGAGCAGCCCCGCCGCCGCCACGAGTTCGGGCTCGCTGCCGAACGCGCTCGACATCGCGGCGCAGGCGTCCGGTTCGAGCAGCGTGTCGGCGTCCACGGTCATCACCGTTTCGGTTTCGATGGCCAGCAACGCGGCGTTGAGCGCGCGGGCCTTGCCGCCGTGCGCGAGCCTCAGCCAGCGCAAGCTCGGGTATTGCGGCGAAGGCGCACTCAACCGCCCTTCGCCGGGATCGGCGAGACCATAGCGGCCGGTGAGCAGCGCGGCGGTGCCGTCGGTCGAGCCGTCGTCGGCAATCACGATCTGCGCGGGCGCGCGCGTTTGCGTGAACAGTGCGTCGAGCGTGATCGGCAGCACCGCGGCTTCGTTGTGCGCCGCGACGATCACGCCGAGCGCAGGCAGCTTCTCAACGCTAGCGGCACTGACGTTCGCGGGCGGCGCGAGCAGCACGCGCGCTTTCCACGCGACGAACAACAGCAACACCGTGTCGTAGACGACATAGGCAATGCCGGTCGACCACGCGACCACGCCTTGCAGGAAGAACGCGCGCGCGAACAGCACGAACCAGAGCACCATGACACTGAGATGAATCACGATGCTCGCCAAAGGCGTAGGAGGCGGCGCGAGGCGCGGCGACGTGCGCGCGAGCGCCTCTTGAAGCGTGTTTTTCAAGTCGTACCCTTCTCGTGTTGCTCAAGGCATCATCCGGCGCAGCACCGAATGACGGTCGATCCATTGATGCTTGAGCGCGCCCGCAATGTGCAGCGCAAGCACGCCGTAAAGCGCATAGCTGCACGCCGTATGCAGCGCGCCGAACTGGTTGTGCAACTGCTCCTTGGTGGCCGGATCGAGATTCATGATGAAGCCGATGCGCGGCCATTGCACGAGGCCGAACAGATACATGGGATGCGAGGCGGCGGCAACCCACGCGGAGTCGTGCAGCCAGCCCGAGAGCGGCATGGCGAAGATCAGCACATAGAGCGCGACATGCGCGGCATGCGCCGCCGCGCGCTCCCAGCCCGGAAACTCGCGCGGCAACGGCGGCGGGCGATGCGTGAGACGCCACAGCACGCGCAGGATCGCGAGCCCGAGCACGGTGATGCCGATCGACTTGTGCGTGTCGATCACGAAGCGAATGGCGGTGTCCGACAGCGTGCCGTCGGGCAGAAACGCGGCCGTGAGACCGAGCGCGACGTTCGTGAGGATCAGCAGCGCGATCAACCAGTGCAGGAGCACCGCGACGCGCGTGTACTTCTGCGCGCCGGCGGCGGCATCGGCGAAAGCGGATTCGGCGGAAAGGGAAGTTTTCACGTGAGCGTGCGGTAGCGGGACAGTAGGGATAACGCGGCGCGCGGCAAATTTATTCCCGCCGCGCAACGCCTGCCGCCGGGCCTGCGCGATGCGGCCCCGAGGCGACTCGCGCATTATGCGCTCTCGCGCCTGACGCCGCAGAAGCCGCCAGATGGCAGGCCTGCCAGTTTCGTCGCGGTAACGACGCGTTCGGCGCCGGCGCGCCGCCATGCAACGGCAAAACCCATGAAACGCGCATGAAACGTGCATGAAGCGCACATGAAAAAACCGGAACGGTGCGCAAGCCCCGTTCCGGTTTTTTCCATCGCTATCGCGTCAAACCGGCGCGTGCGGTGCGACCGCCGCGCGCCGTCGGCAGCTTACTTCCCGCTGCCCGCCTTTTTCTCGATCTGCGCGCCCACGGCCTCGTCGATCTTCTTCCAGTAGTCGAACACGCGCTCGCGCACGGGGCTGCCCACGCCGCTCAGGCTCGCCACCACCTGGTCGATGAGCGACTCGCGCTGCTTGTCGTTGAAGACGTTGCGCACGAGATCGCCCGGCTGGCCGAAGTCGTCGTCCTCGGCGTGCAGCGTGTAGGCGCTGCGCACCAGGTCGCCGTCGGCTTCCCAGCCGTCGTCGGCGGCGCCGGTCGTGTCCGCCCACGGGCGGCCGAAGCTGTTCGGCACATAGGTAGGCGCGTTGCCGCTATGTTCGTAGGTCATGTTGCCGTCGAACATATAGGTCTGCACCGGCACCTTCGGACGGTTCACCGGCAACTGATGGAAGTTCGTGCCGATGCGCGCGCGCTGCGCGTCGTTATAGGCGAACGCACGGCCCAGCAGCATCTTGTCCGGCGAGAGACCGATGCCCGGCACCGTGTTGCCCGGCGAGAACGCGGCCTGCTCGATCTGCGCGAAGAAGTTCTCCGGGTTGCGGTTGAGCGTCATCGTGCCGACCTTGATGAGCGGATAGTCCTTGTGCGACCACGTCTTCGTGAGATCGAACGGGTTGAAGCGGTACTTCTTCGCCTCCGCGTACGGCATGACCTGCACGGAGAGTTCCCATGCCGGAAATTCGCCGCGCTTGATCGCCTCGAACAGGTCGCGGCGATGGAAGTCCGCGTCCTCGCCCGCCTTGGCCGCCGCTTCGGCGTTGGTGAAGAACTGCATGCCCTGCTTCGTGTGGAAGTGGTACTTCACCCAGAACTTCTCGCCCTGCGCATTCACCCACATATAGGTGTGCGAGCCGTAGCCGTTCATGTGGCGCCAGGTTTTCGGCAGGCCGCGCTCGCCCATCAGGTACGTGACCTGGTGCGCCGACTCGGGATTGTTGGTCCAGAAGTCCCATTGCATCTCGGCGTCGCGCAGGCCCGAATCGGGCAGGCGCTTCTGGCTGCGGATGAAGTGCGGGAACTTCATCGGGTCGCGCACGAAGAACACGGGCGTGTTGTTGCCCACGAGGTCGTAGTTGCCCTCGGTCGTGTAGAACTTCAGCGAGAAGCCGCGCACGTCGCGCCACGTGTCGGGGCTGCCCATTTCGCCCGCGACGGTCGAAAAACGCGCCAGCATTTCGGTGGACGCGCCTTTCTGGAACAAGGCGGCCTTGGTGTAACGCGAAACGTCTTCCGTGACCTTGAGCTCACCGAATGCGCCCGCGCCCTTCGCGTGCGGCTGGCGCTCCGGCACTTTCTCGCGGTTGAAATGCGCCATCTGCTCGAGGAAATGCACATCGTGCAGCACGATCGGGCCGTCGGGACCGATGGTCAGCGAGTTGCGGTCGCTCACTGCCGGCGCGCCCGTGCTCATCGTCGATTGACCGAGGGACTTGTCGTTCGAAGCACCCATTACCACTCTCCAGAGGATTCGCGGTGGCGGCCGCGCGTGCGCCGCCGGGTCGATTGCCTCGGCGAACGCCGAGCGCAAGCGCCACCACCGCTAGATTGGGGGACCAACCCGGGCCGCTTGTGTGACGCTTTCGCCGCCCGGGCGAACGCCCATTCTGCCCCGTCTGGCAAAGCGCTGCGCTTAAGAGGATCAAGCGCGAACCGGCGCGCGGCGACGGCGTTCGTCGGCTTGAAAATTTCCACCCAGAATCAGGCGTTTACATAATTGTTGCGACGCACAAAAAGTTCTTGACACGAATTATGGTTGCGTTAATATGAACTCGATTGCTGCATCGCACAAAACCTTCTCTGCGCGAACCGGTGATCGATCCGAAAGTTTTCTCTTTTTCGTAACGAAACCGACGCGTAGCGTCCCTACAGGAAAGACGACATGACTCTGCCGACCCCCGAACAGTTCGCCGCAACCCAGAAAGCCGGCCTCGAAACCCTCTTCGGCCTGACGAGCAAGGCATTTGAAGGCGCGATCAAGCTCGCCGAACTCAACATCGAAACGGCCCGCTCGGCGTTCGCGGAAAGCCAGGAACAAGCCCACCGCGCGTTCTCGGCCAAGGACCCGCAAGGCTTCTTCGCCGCCCAGGCCGGCTTCGCCCAGCCCGCCGCCGAAAAGGCACTTGCTTACGGCCGCAGCGTGTACGGCATCGTCTCGGCCACGCAGGCTGAGTTCGCCGCCGCCGCCCAGGCGCAGTACGAAACGCAGCAACGCACGCTTGAAACGCTCGTGGACAGCGCCGCGAAGAACGCCCCGGCCGGCTCGGAAGCCGCCGTCGCCGCCGTGAAGTCGGCGCTCAACGCCGCCACCAGCGCTTACTCGTCGGTGAACAAGGCCGCCAAGCAGGCTGTCGAATTCGCGGAAAGCAACTTCGACGCCGCCGGCAAGGCCGCGACGAAGGCCGTCGCGCAAGCGTCGGCACGCGTTGCCAAGCAGGCAGCGTAAGCTTCGCTTGCCGCCGGCGGGCAACGCCGGCCGGTCCCAAGACGGGCGTGGGCCTCGTGCAATACGAGGCTTCACGCCCGTTTGTCTTTGGTGCGCGCGTGGCGCCTGGTCAGCGCTCGCAGGTTTGCGTATCGAACATCGTCGCCAGCGCGCAGCCCGACGTGAGCATGCGCGCGCCGTCGTGCCCCACGCCCGGAACGATATGGAAGGTCTGGTTCAGGTTGCCCGGGTGGCGCGCTTGCAGGTAGCGAAAGAAACCTTGCGCGCGCGCCACGCGTTGCCCGCCCTGCGCCTGGGCGGCGCACGATTTGTCGAGTGAGGCCGAGGCCGGGTTGTAATCATTGCCACCCACGAGATAGACGATGCGGCGCTTCACGTACTCCGCTTCGAGCTGAGCGGCGCTGCGCCCGGCGATGAACGCGGGCCGGTCCTCCATGCCGTATTTCCAGCGGTCGAATCCCGGGCAAAACGACGCGTCGAAGGCCGCGGGCGCGCCATTCGCATCGGGGCGCTGGCCGTCGAAATACGCATACGACGAAGGGCTCGCCACCACGAAGCGCACGTCGATGCCCTCCGCCGCAAGTGCGGCGGCGCGCGACGCGATCGCATAGCGCTGCAACACCTGCGCGCCGCCCGAGTGCCCGGCGAACACGATCGTTTTCAGATTGGGAAAGAGACGCCGGTCGGCGAGATGCCGCTCGATGTCGTCGAGCACGGCGTAGGAACTCACTGGCACGCCGCTCGCGGCGTTCGCCCCGGCCATCCACGCATTGCCCTTCCAGCTCAGGAGGTCGCCCGGTGCGTCGTGCGCGCGCACGTCGGCGCCGCTCAGGAATTGCGGCGCGACGAGCAAGGTGCTCGCGGCATCGACGCCCGCCAGTTCCCGCGCGTGCTGGGCGGTGTGAAAGTAGGTATCGGCGTTACGCAGCCTGCCATGCACGATGACCACGGCGCGTTGCACGTCCGGCTGCGGCACGTTCCAGTCCGCGCTTAGATAAAGGGGAAACTGCGCGTGGCCTTGCGGCGTGTCGATGGCGAGGCGCGCGTCGGCGATCGTGTCGACGGGCCGCAGCGGCCGCGCCTGCACCGATGTCGTCGCAGCGACCAGAGCGGTCGCGATAACCAGCCGGCGCAGGACATTCAAACGCATGGAGGCGCTCGCCGCAAAAAGGCAGACAAACAGACGGCGCACACGCGCCGTCTGCGCAGGAGAAACGCGGACGCTCAGGAACCGAACATGCGATTGACGGCGCGTTCCAGGTGCGCGCGCATGGCCGTCGCGGCGCGCTCGGCGTCGCGCGCCTGGATGGCTTCGAGCACTTCGAGGTGTTCCTGCTGCACGAGGCGCTGGCGTTCGATCGACTTCACGAGCGAGAGATTGCGCGAGAGGTTCATGCTGAACACCATCTGCTCCTGGATGCCCGAAAGCGCCGTGATGAAGAACTGGTTCTTCGAGGCGCGCGCCACGGCCATGTGAAACGCGAAGTCGTCTTTCGCGCCGATGCCCGAGGTTTCGATGATGGTTTGCAGGTTGTCCCATTCGCGCCGGATCGCGGCGATGTCGTCGTCCTCCGCCTTCTGCGCGGCCAGCGACGCCGCGCCTGATTCGACCACCACGCGGTACTCGTAGCAGCGGCGAATGTCCGACAACGTTTCGAGCGGCGCGAAGCGGCGCACGTCCGGATCGGGCCTGCGCATGACCGTCGTGCCCGAACCGTGGCGCGTGGCGATGATGCCGTCCGCGCGCAGTTGGGCGAGCGCCTCGCGCACCGTGGGGCGCGAGGTCGCGAAGCGCTCCGCGAGCATGTGCTCGGTCGGCAGGCGCTCCCCTTCCTTGTATTCGCCCTCGATGATGCGATTGAGGATGTCGCTGTAAATCCGCGCCGGCATATTCGGCGCTTTCTGCTCAGACATGATCGGACGGTGCACTTTGGGTTGTCAGGAGTGTCGTCAATTGTAAGTCATATGGCGAGCCGGTAGCGCGCCCGCGCCCCCGTCCAGCCCCGTTTTACGCCTGTTGCAGCCCGTTCGGGCGTGTTTTTAAGCCGCTTTACCAATTTGCGCGCTCACGCGCATGCGCAGCGCCGCCGTTTGCGTCTCGCCCGGCGCGAGCCAGCGCAGGCCAAGCCCCGTGTGAATCGCGTCGGGCAAGCCAAGCCACGGCTCGACACAGTAGAAGTCCGAATCGGGCGCGAGCGTCCAGGTCGTGACCGCATACCACGACGTCGAACCGGGCCGCCGCAGATCGATTTCGATCGCGCGTTGCTGCGCAGGCATGTCGATGCGCACGGGCGCATCGGGCTCGCCGTCGAGGCAATGAAAGCGGTCGATGATCTGCGGGTCGTCGAAACGGTAGTGCGTTGCGCCCGGTGCGGGCGCGGTCGTCGCGCCGTCCGGCAACTGGCGGCGATGGACGTTGCGCGGCAGCGTGATCGTCGTCTCGCCGCGCTGGCCGTGCGGCAGCGCGAAGTAGAAGTGATGGCCCGCGTAGTACGGCAAAGGCGTGTCGCCGGTGTTTGTCGTGGTCAATTCCACGTCGAGCGTCGATTCGTCTTCGAGCCGGTAAGCGGCCTCGAAGCGAAAGCCGAACGGGTAGACCTCACGCGTCGCGGCGTTATCGGTGAGCGTCATGCGCACGCCGTCGCCTTGCGGCGCGACCTGGGCGGCAAACGGCAGGTCGCGCGCGAAGCCGTGCAGCGGCACGTCGCGCACGACGCCTTGCGCATCGCGCCACCGGCCCATGCGGCCGTCCACCCAATGCCGCGCGATGAAAGGAAACAACAGCGGATTGCCGCCGCGGATCAGGCCCGGCCGGCTCCAGTCCGGCGCATCGGGCCAATGGATGATGTGCGCGCCGCCAATCGTCCACGAGAGCAGACGCGCGCCCGCCTGCGGCGCGACGAGCAGCCGCGAAGCGCCGCGCGCGAGTTCGATGACATCCTGGTTCTGAAACTGCGGCATGGTTCGCTCGATCGGAAGGAATCAGACAGCCGCGCGCAGCGCGCCCGCGAAATCGGGCTCGGGCAAGCCGCGCACGCCCGCGTCGATGGCGAACACCAGGCCGTCCTGCGCGCCGGGTTGCGGCGGGCAGATCGTCGTGACGTACAGCACGTCGAGGTTCGCACCGCCGAACGCACACATCGACGGCTTCGCAACCGGCACGGACACGCTGCGCTCCAGCCGCCCGGCGGGCGTGAAGCGCAGCAACCGGCCCGCGTCGTTCGCGCAGATCCAGTAGCAGCCATCGGCGTCCACCGCCGCGCCGTCGGGCCGACCCGTGTAGTCGTGCAGGTCGGCGAACACGCGCCGGTTTGCCGGCACGCCGTCGTCGATGTCGTAATCGAACGCCCAGATCACGCGGCTCGACGGATGCGAGTCGGACAGATACATCGTGCGGCCGTCCGGCGACCACGCGAGGCCGTTCTGCGTGCACAGGCCCTCGACCACGGGAGCGGACAAGCCCTCTTGCGCCGTGTAGCGATAGAGCTTGCCCGCCGGATGCGGTTGCGCGGCGTCCTGCACCATCGTGCCCGACCAGAAGCGGCCCTGGCGGTCGCAGCGGCCGTCGTTGAAGCGCATGTTCGCGGCGTCGTGCGCCACGCCCGCGAGCGCATGCACGCTCACCTCGCCCGTCCGCGCGTGGGCTGCCGGCTCGTGCAAGGTGACCGCGAAGAGTCCCGTTTCGAGCGCCGCGAGCACAGCGCCGTCACGCGCGAACGCGAAGCAGCCGATGCGCTCGGGCAGCGCCCACTCGGTGCGGCGCGACGTATCGAGCGCGTAGCGCACGAGCGTTTGCGCAGGTATGTCGACCCAGTAGAGCGCGTTTTCCCCGGCGCGCCACACGGGGCACTCGCCCACCGAGGAGCGGCGCGCATCGCGCGTTTCCAGCGCACGCGCCGCCATCGTCCCCACGTCGCTCATGATGGCTTGCGTGCTCAACGTTGTGCCTTCTTCCAGTCCTGATAGGCGGCGAGGGTCGCCTCGTTCGGCGGATACGTGCCCGGCAGCGCCGCGCCTGCCTCGATGCGCTCGGTGATGAAGCGTTCGAGCGTTTCCTGCTCGGTCGCGTCGCGCGCGACTTCCTCGGCCAGATGACGCGGAATCACGACCACGCCATCGGCGTCGCCCACGATGATGTCGCCCGGATACACGGCCACGCCGCCGCAACCGATCGGCACGTTCAGATCCACGGTGTGGTGCTTGCACAGATTGAGCGGCGCGGAGGCGCCCGCGCAAAAGACCGGAATGCCGAGCGCGGCGATGGTCGCGCTGTCACGCACCGGGCCGTCGGAGACCATGCCCGCCACGCCGCGCACCTTCATGCGCGTGGCGAGGATCGAGCCCATCGAAGCCGCATCGGTCACGCCACGGCAGTCCTGCACGAGCACCGCACCCGCGGGCACGGTCTCGACGCCCTTGCGCTGCGGATGCTCCGGGTTCTGGAACGCGCTCAACTGATCGAGGTCCTCGCGCGCCGGGATATTGCGCATCGTGAAGGCCGGCCCGACCAGGTTGGGCGCGCCCGACGCCGGTGCGGCGAGCGGCTTCACGCCATGCAGGAAGACGTTGCGCAGGCCGCGCTTGAAGAGTTGCGTGGTGAGCGTGGCGTTGGAAACGTGGCGCAGTTGTTCGAGCGCGGCGTCGCTCACGGGGATGGCGGGGGAATTCATCGTGTCTCGTCCGTTGTCGTGTGTCGTGGTGCGCGTGGCGCAAGCAGGCGGCTCGAAAAACTGTCGAGCAGATGGATCGCATTGTTGTAATACAACACGAAAATTGTCAACCAGCCATTGCGCTGCGGGCGAGCCTCGGATGTATGACGACTCGGTGCCGAAACGACCGGACGCGCCAGCCGCACCATCGTAAAAATCGTCCGCGAAAAACGTGCGATAGATCAATAAACATCGAGCCAACCCGAGCAGAGGCCGCGCCGGGCGTCCGACCCCGATCCGGCACCAGGGAAATCCCCAGCGCATCAGGATTTGCTTTACAACTTTACCGCAAATAGAATGATGTCTTACATGAAGGGTCCGGTTCACGCGCGGCACGACCCTTCCTCGCGGCCAGCAGGAGACCAGCGGCACAAGCAGCCAGCGGCCAGCACGGGGCGCCACGCACAGAAACACATCCATTCGGGCTCCCCTTCCGGCACGGCCACGCGCCGGAAGGGGAGCCCGCCAACAGCAGGAGACGAGCAGTGCAACGCAAGACAATCAAGGGGGTGCGGTGGTGGATCATCGGCCTCATCATGATCGGCACCATCTTCAACTACCTCGCGCGCAGCTCGCTCGCGGTGGCCGCACCCACGCTGACTGAAACGCTTCACATGACCACGCAGCAGTACTCGTACGTGGTCACGGCCTTCCAGGCCTGCTATGCCCTCGCCCAACCCATCGCCGGCTTCGTGCTCGACTCCGTGGGCATCAAGATCGGCTTCGCGATCTTCGCGTTCGGCTGGGCCATCGCCAACATGCTGCACGGCCTCGCCGGCAGCTGGCCCGCGCTCGCCGCGTTCCGCGGCATGCTCGGCCTGACCGAAGCCGCGATCTTCCCGGCCGGCATGAAGGCCATCAGCGCATGGTTCCCGGCCAAGGAGCGCTCGGTCGCGACCGGCTGGCTCAACACCGGCACGTCGATCGGCGCGATGCTCGCGCCGCCGCTCGTCGTGTGGTGCATTCTCAAGTTCAACTGGCAGTTCGCGTTCGTGCTGACGGGCGGCGTCGCGCTGATCTGGGTGGCGCTGTGGCTCGTGTTCTTCAAGATGCCCGCCGAGCACCCGCGCCTCTCGCAGGAAGAAGCCGAGTACATCCGCGAAGGCCAGACCGCAGCGCAGAAGTCCACGCAAGGCCGCCGCGCCTCGTTCAAGGAAGTGCTCAAGACGCGCCGCTTCTGGGGCATCGGCATTCCGCGCATGCTCGCCGAGCCGGCATGGCAGACCTTCGGCGCGTGGATTCCGCTGTACATGGTCACCGTGCGACACATGAACCTGAAGGAAATCGCGCTGTTCGCGTGGATGCCGTTCCTCGCCGCCGACCTCGGCTGCCTCGTGGGCGGCTACCTCGCGCCGCTTTTCATCCGCTGGTTCGGCTGCTCGCTCATCACTTCGCGCAAGCTCGTCATCACGACCGGCGCGGTGCTGATGGTCGGCCCGGCCTGCGTGGGGCTCGTGGCAAGCCCGTACGCCGCCATCGCCCTCTTCTGCGTCGGCACGTTCGCACACCAGACGATTTCGGGCGCGCTGTTCACGCTCGCCTCCGACGTGTTCGGCCAGCACGAAGTCGCCACCGCCACGGGTCTCTCGGGCATGTTCGGCTACCTCGGCGCGACGGTGTTTTCGCTCATCGTCGGCGCAGTGGCCAGCACGATCGGCTATAACCCGTTGTTCGTATGCCTGATGCTGTTCGACATCATCGGCGCCTGCGTGGCGTGGCGCCTGATCTCGAACGAACAGAAGGACAACGCGGCCAGTCCCGCACTCCAGCCCTCGCATAACGTGAAGGCTTGATCGACATCATCACTGGCCGGCGCCCGCGAGGGCGCCGGCTTTCGGCATTTCCATGTGAGGACAATCACCGTGAAGAAAGTTGCATTGACCGGCGCGGCCGGCCAGCTCGGCACCGTGTTGCGCAAAGGCCTGCACGAGCGCGGCGTGAACCTGCGATGCGCCGCCGGCTCGAAGCCGCTTGAACCGCTCTTCGCGGGCGAGGACGTGATGCACGGCGACCTGCGTCAGCCCGACGTGGTCGACCGCCTGCTCGACGGCGTCGACGTGCTGATCCACATGGCCGGCACGAGCGTGGAACGCCCCCTGCCCGAGATCATCGAAAACAATCTGCGCGGGCTCGTCGAAGTCTACGAAGGCGCGCGCCGCCACGGCACGAAGCGCATCCTGTTCGCGAGCTCGAACCACGCGATCGGCATGTACCCGGTGGAAGACAAGCTCACGCTCGACTGCGCGTTCCGCCCGGACGGCTTCTACGGCCTTTCCAAGGCGTGGGGCGAATCGCTCGCGCGCCTCTACTGGGACAAGCACGGCATCGAGACCGTGAACGTGCGCATCGGCAGTTGCCTGCCGAAGCCCACTGAGTTCCGCCACCTGAGCACGTGGTTCGGCCACGAGGACCTGTTCCATCTCGTCGATCGCGTGATCAACGTCGATGAGATCGGCTTCGCCGTGGTATGGGGCGTGTCGAACAACACGCGCAGCTACTGGATTCAGGAAGGCGCGCACGACGACGCAAAGCGCCTCGGCTACGAGCCGAAGCAGAATTCGGAAGACTGGGCAGCCGGGATTCTCGCGAAAGACAATCCGCTCGACGCGGTGGCGCAGCGCTACCAGGGCGGCAGCTTCGCGAGCTTCGATTTCACGCCGCCGGACCAACGCGGCAAGCGCGCCTGATCGCCCGCCTTCCAGCCTGTATGCAGAAGCGCCCATTGCGGGCGCTTTTTTTTCGCCTCGCAAAGCCCCGCCACCAGGATTGCCGGACAAGCCGGCGGCTGTCCGACTATGCCGAATTCGGCATCGCCGCTGTTTATTTCCTGCAAGACCCGGCAGCTTTTGGACTCTTATATTGCTCAAAGCCGACCGCGAGAACCGGAACGCGAGGGGCAGGTGCCCGCAGAACCGTCAGGGGTGCAGGTACTGCACGATCCATCATTGAGGAGCACAAATATAATGAAGTTCCGTACCACAGCCATAGCCGCCGCCGTCATCCTGGGTACAACCCTGGCAGGCGCATCGAGCGCCTTTGCCGCCGCGCCGGTCGAAGTGAAGATCGGCTTCGCCGCGCCGCTCACCGGCGGTCAGGCTCACTATGGTGCCGATTTCCGCAGCGGCGTGCAGCTCGCGATCGAGGACATGAACGCGACCAACCCGGTGATCGGCGGCAAGTCCGTGCACTTCGTGCTCGACGCCCAGGACGACCAGGCCGACCCGCGCACCGGCACGACGGTCGCGCAAAAACTCGTGGACGACGGCGTGGTCGCCGTGATCGGCCACTACAACTCGGGCACGAGCATCCCGGCCGCGCCGATCTACGCGAAGGCGGGCATTCCCGAAATCGCCATGGCCACGGCCCCGACCTATACGCGCCTCGGCCTGCCCACCACGTTCCGCCTGCTGACTTCGGACACGCAGCTCGGCAGCGTGCTCGGCGACTACGCCGTGAAGGGCCTCAAGTTCAAGCGCCTCGCGATCGTCGACGATCGCACCGCCTACGGCCAGGGCGTGGCCGAAGAGTTCACCAAGGCCGCGAAGGCGGCGGGCGCCACCGTGGTCGCGCAGGAATACACGAGCGACAAGGCCGTGGACTTCCGCGCGATTCTCACGAAGATCAAGGAGGCAAACGTCGACGCGGTGTTCTACGGCGGCGCGGACACCCAGGCCGCGCCCATGCTCAAGCAAATGCGCTCGCTGGCGATCAAGGCGCCGCTGCTCGGCCCGGACATGGTCCAGTCCGCCAACCTGATCAAGGTCGCGGGCGAGGCGTCGGAAGGCACGCTGGCCGCGTCCGAAGGCAGCCCGCTCGCCCAGATGCCGGGCGGCAAGGCGTTCTCCGACCATTACACCAAGCGCTTCAGCCAGCCGGTGGAACTGTACGCGCCGTACGCCTATGACGGCACGATGGCCGTGTTCAATGCCATGAAGAAGGCAGACTCGACCGATCCGAAAGCCTTCCTCGCCGCACTGAAGGCGACCAACATGAAGGGCATCACCACCTCCGAACTGTCGTACGACCAGTATGGCGACCTGAAGTACGGCGGCGTCACGGTGTACAAGGTCGTGGGCGGCGAGTGGAAGCCGTTGCAGACCGTGGGCACGAAGTAAGGGGTTCCGGTCAATCGCGCGCGGGCGGAGGTGGGTTCTCCGCCCGCGCGGCCGTTTACGGCCGGAACGTCGCGGCCAGAACCTTGCGGCCCGAATCCCGCCGATCCGGCAGGAATCACGCCGCTGGACTTGCACGAAAACGCATAAACGATAATAATTCTCATTCGTAAAAATCGTAAGCGACCTGAAACCCGCGCCCGGACAGCGGCGGCTTTCTGCCAACCATTCGTGCAGCCATCCTCCAGCCTCGCCCACGCGTTCGCCGCGCATTACCGTACGCTGCTTGCGTTCGCGCGGCGGCGCATGCGCTCGGCGGAAGCGGCCTCGGATCTCGTGCACGACGCGTTCGTCAAGGTTGCCTCGCTGCAAGACTCAGCCGAGATCCGGCAGCCGCGCGCGTTCTTCGTGCGCGTGATCGAAAACCTGCTGATCGACCGGTTTCGGGAAAGCCGGACGTCCTCGCACCTGCACGTCGACATGCTTGCGCACGACGACGATAATGACGCCTGCCCGGAGCTGGCCGTCGATCCGGTCGACCCCAGCCAGTTTGCCGAAGCCTCGCAAACCGCGCGGGCGCTCGAACAGACGGTGAACGCCCTGCCGCCGCGCTGCCGCGAGGTCTTTCTGCTGCGCAAGGTGCACGGGCTTTCGCACGAAGCTATCGCGCAGCGTCTGCAAATCAGCAAGAACATGGTCGAAAAGCATCTGCGGCGCGCGCTGCTGGACCTGCTCGAATTCGATCGCGACGCGCATGGCGCAGGCACGCCGTCCGACCATGACTAAGGATCATCAGCACGCGGGTATGCCCGATTCATTCCCAGCCGACCTCGCCGCCGACGCGCAAGCGGCCGCGCGCACGCGCCGCATTCGCGCGCAGGCCGCCGTGTGGATCGTGCGTATCGACGCGGGCCGCGCCCGGATAGACGACGCGCGGCTTGCACGCTGGTGCGCGCGCTCCCCGCAGCATGGCAAGGCCTTCGAAGCGGCGCTCAGGCAGTGGCGCGAGGCCGATGCGCTGCGCGCGACGGCGAATGCAAAGTGCGCCCCTGCGGGCAACATCGCGAAGCCGCGCACGAAGGCGGCTTTCCCGCGCTTTGCATTCACCGTGCCGCGCGCCGCGTTTGTCGCACCGTTTGCCACCGCGATCGCGGCGATCGGCATAGGCGCCGCGCTCTATGCGCACGCCCCCGACTACGCAACCGCACCAGGCGAATTGCGCACGCTCGCGCTCGCAGACGGCACCATCGCGAAGCTCGACGCGGACTCGGCCATCGACGTGCGCTACACGCCGAACGAGCGCAGCATCGTGCTCGCGCGCGGCCGCGCGGCCTTCGAAGTCCGGCACGGCGACCCGCGCCGCTTCGTCGTGCATGCGGGCGGCGGCGAGATCGTGGATATCGGCACGGCCTTCCAGGCGAGCACGCCGTCGCTCAATCCCGCGCGCACCGGCGACGTACTCGTGACGGTGACGCAGGGCCGCGTGGCCGTGCGCAACGCGGCCGGCAGCAGGGAAGCCGTGGCCGGTCAGAGCGTGGCGTTCGGCGACGGCGACCGTGCGCCCGCCACGGTGGGCGTGGACCTTTTCGCCGCCACGGCATGGCAGCGCGGCCGCATGGTGTTCACCGACGCGCCGCTCGGCGACGTGGTCGCCGCGCTGAACCGCTACTGGAACGGCCACTTCGTCTACGTGCGCGGCAGCGCAGCCGCCCTGCGCGTGTCCGGCAACTTCGCCATCGGCGCGCCCGCGCGAGCGCTTGCCACCCTCGCTGAAACGTTGCGTCTGCAATCAACGCAGATCGCGGGCCGCATCGTCATTCTCTCCGCGCCGGAGGCAGCGGCAACGCAGTAGCACGCACCGCGCAAAAAAATATTTTGCGCGAGACATCCGGTTTCCTGGCGCTCAAACGTCTATTCCCCCATCAGTAACAAAAACGGGGAATTTCGTTGTACTTACCACCATCATTCAAACCGCTCGCTATCTGCGCGGCGGCCCTCGCCCTCTTCGCCACCCTGCCCGTCACGGCTCAAAGCCAGACAGCCGGCCAGCAGAACACGGCCCACGGCAGCCCACGACTCGATTACCGCATCGCTCCCTCGGACCTCAACACGGCGCTCAACCAGTTCGCCGAAACGAGCGGCATTCAGCTTGTCTACACGAGCGCGCTCGTGGCGGGCAAGCGCTCGCCGGGCTTCGCAGGCCACGCCGATGCTTCCGGCGCGCTCGCACAACTGCTGCGCGGCAGCGGCCTGCGCGCCGTGCGCGGCCAGAACGCCGCGTTCGTGCTGGAGGCCGAACCCACGCCACCCACGGAAACCGGCGCGCTCAACGAGACCTCGCTGCCCGCCGTGACAATCAGCAAGCGCAGCATCGTCGAGCAAAACGACCCCACCGTCGCGAGCGCGGCGCTGAAGTCGAGCGTGCCGCTCACCCGCACGCCGCAATCGGTTTCGGTCATCGAACGCCAGCAGATGGACGTGCAGAACGTGCAGTCGGTCGCGCAGGCGTTGCGCTATTCGGCTGGCATCGTGCCGGAAACGCGCGGTATCGGCGACCGCTACGACAGCTTGCAGATGCGCGGCTTTGGCGGCTTCGGCGGCAACGCCGTCTACGTGAATTTTCTCGACGGGCTCAACCTGGGCCGCGGCCTTTCCTACGCCGTGCCCCAGATCGAACAATACGGACTGCAACGCATCGAAGTGCTGCGCGGGCCAAGCTCGATTCTCTATGGCCAGGCGAACCCCGGCGGCGTGGTCGTGCTGGAGAGCAAACGCCCCGAAGCGGATCACGTCAACGAGGTGATGCTCGGCGCGGGCACGCACAACCGCTGGGAAGGCGCGTTCGATCTGGGCGGTGCCGTGGACGCCGACCAGCGCGTGCTTTACCGCTTCGTCGGCCTCGCGCGCAACACCGACACGCAAGTGGACGGCACGAAGGAACAACGCATCTACGTCGCGCCCTCGCTCACGCTGCGCCCCGACGCGAACACGGAGCTCACGCTGCTGGCCAGCTACCAGTACGACCCGAACAACGGCTACTACGGCTTTCTGCCGCGCTATGGCACCGTCTCGTACAACCCGAACGGCATGATCGGCACCGGCTTCAACGACGGCGAGCCCGATTTCGATCATTTCCGCCGCGAGCAGGCTTCGCTCGGCTATGCGTTCACGCACCGCTTCAACGACACCTTCACCGTCCGGCAGAACACGCGCTACATGCATATGTGGAGCGACTACCAAACGGTCTATTCGAGCGGTTACACGAACACGACCAATCGCTACCTGAATCGCCTGACGACGGCTTCGCTCGAACATCTCGACGCGCTTTCCACCGACACCCAGCTCGAAGCCGACTTCGCGACCGGCGCGGTGCGCCACGCGGTGCTCATGGGTCTCGATTACCAGATGACGATGTCGGACCGCCGGCTCGCGTCGGGCAAGGCCCCCGCGCTCGACATCACGGCGCCCGTGTATGGCCAGGCGATCGCCACGCCCACGCTTGCCAGCTACACGCGCCAGCGCACCGACGACCTCGGCCTCTACTTGCAGGACCAGATGACGCTCGGCAAGTGGTCGTTCGTGCTCGGCGCGCGCGAGGACTTCGCAACGACGAGCGCGAACGAATACGTCAAGCACACCTCCACGTCACAGTCCGACCGCGCCTTCACCTGGCGCGCGGGCCTGCTCTACGCGTTCGACAACGGCCTTTCGCCCTTCGCAAGTTTTTCGCGCTCGTTCCAGCCCATCACCTCGGGCACGACGGCCGACGGCAGCCCGCTCAAGCCTTCCACGGGGCGACAGTTCGAAGTCGGCCTCAAGTATCAGATTCCGGGCACCACGAGCTTCACGACGCTCTCGCTCTACGACCTCGAACAGCACAACGTGTCCACGCCCGACCCCAGCAACGCGAACTACCGCGTGCAGACGGGCGCCGTGAAGAGCCGCGGCGTGGAGCTGGAAACGCACTTGAACGTCACGCGCGATCTCTCGCTGATCGCCGCGTACACCTATACGAGCGCATGGGTCGCGAGCGCGAACGACTCGTCGCTCGGCCACACGCCCGCCGCCGTGCCCAAAAATACGGCTTCGCTGTGGGCGGATTACACGCTGCATCGCGGCCCGCTCAAGGGTTTCGGCATGGGCGCGGGCGTGCGCTATATCGGCAGCACCTATGGCGCGGCCGACGACTCGTTCAAGGTGGGCTCCTTCACGCTCGTCGATCTCGCGCTGCACTACGAATTGCGCAACTGGCGCTTTGCCGTCAACGCATCGAACCTCTTCGACCGCCAGTACGTCGCCGCCTGCGCAAGCAGCACGCAATGCTTCTGGGGCGTTCGCCGCGAGGTGATCGGCACGGCGCGATACCAATGGTGAGGTTGAGGATGAAACATCGTCGCACTTTCTCCCGCCGCGCGGCTGGCGTGCTCTTTGCCCTGGCGCTGGCGCATACGGCCGTTGCCCAGGCGCAGGTTCCGCATGCATCGGCCAAAGCCGATTCACCCGTAACTCATTCGGATACCGAATCAGCTGCCTGGCCACGCGCCCTGCTTCCCGACACCGAATCGTTCGTGCTCGAAACGGGCGCGCAGGGGCCTCGCTACCGCGTCTGGCTCTATCGGCCCACGCCGCACGGGCAAGCGCGCGCCGAAGGCGAAGCCGCCAGCGCGCCCGCGCAAAGCGCTGCGCCGCCATTGCTCGTGCTGCTCGACGGCAACGCGACATTCCCTCTCGCCGTGAGCGCCGCGCGCTTGCAGGAGCGGCTGATCGGCCCCGTGGTGATTGCCGCCATTGCCGCCGACAACGACGCGCTGTTCTGCGAACGCCAGCGCTTTCGCGACTTCACGACGCCCAATCGCGACGGCTGGGGCGTGCCGCGCAACGCACACGGTGCGCCGCTCGATACGGGCGGCGCGCAGGCGTTCGAAGCCGTGGTCAACGAGGCATTGCCGCGCGCCATTCAGGCGCGAGTCGAGATATCGGCGCAACGGCGCATGTTGTTCGGGCATTCGCTGGGCGGCTTCTTCGTCCTGCACGACGCGCTCGCGCATCCGGGCGCGTACTCGCGCTATATGGCGGCAAGTCCTTCGCTCTGGTGGAACGCGGGCGAACTGCTTGCGAGCACTCGCGCGGCTGGGGATGCCGGGCGAAACCGTGCGCCGGGCACGCGGATTCCGCTCGCGATTCGCGTGGGCGGCGACGAGCAGCGGGTCGCGGCCGATGCAACGCCGGCGCGCATCGAACGCGTGACCCATGCCGCGATGCTCGACAACGCCCGCGCGTTTGCCGACCTGCTGAACGCGACGCCCGCGCTCGGCTTCGACGCGGATATGCGGGTCTACCCCGGCCAGAATCACGTGTCATATCTGCCTGCCGCGATCAGCGAAGCGGTCGTGCTGGCGAGCGGACACGCGCGGTAGCAAAAAAACGGCGGCGCAGGATCCCCATCGACCCGGCACCGCCGAACATACTGCTTTCGGAGCGTGAAGACTTCTAAACGACCCTGAACCCCGCCTTAGAAGCGGTGAACGATGCCGATCGCGCCCGCCACCTGGCTGCGCGACGACGAAGGCGCGCTGTTCTGGCCGTCGCCGATGTCGGCCGTCGCGTTGATGATGTTGCCCGCACCGTTGTTGCCGAGCGTCTGACCGCCCGCGCGCTGGAACGCCTCGACGAAGTAGATACCCGTGCGCTTGGACAACGAGTAGTACTGCGAGAGGTTGTACTGCTGGTACGAAGCTGCGCTCTGCACGCCGTTGGCCTTGGTCGCGCGCGTGTAGGCGAAACCGGCCGCGAGATCGAGCGTGGTGAACGGCTTGTAGTGCAGCACGACGCCGCCCGTGTTCCAGATCTGCGTGTCGAAGAACTTCGAGTTGATGCCCGGGATGTACTGAACGTTCGAGTACGCCGCCGAAATATCCCACTGCGAATTGAACTGGTAGCCCGCCGTGACGGCGAGGCGCTGCTGCGCCTGGGCGGTCTGGAAGCCGTTGGTGATGGCCGACACGCCCGGCTCGCCGTTGCTCGACGCCGTCGAGTTCGCACCCCACGCGCCGCCGCCGCTCGCCGAGTTGTTCAGACGCTCGAAGCCCACGGCGATGCCCGCCGGACCATGCAGGTATTGCGCCGCGATGCTCCACGACTGGCCCGCGCCGGTGCTGCCCGGCACGCCGCCCAGCGCGTACATGCCGCTCACGGTCAGGCCCGCGAAGTTCGGCGACGTATAGACGAGCGCGTTGTTGATGCGATAGATCGTGTCCATCGAGTCGAGGTCGCCCGGGTGCGCGCCGTATGCGCCGGTGAGCCACGTGGTCGGGCTGTACGGCGAAAGCAGCGTGTAGTACGGGGCGTACTGGCGGCCACCCGTCAAGGTACCGTAGTTCGCGTTCGCCACGCCCACCCATGCGGCGCGGCTGAACATCAGGCCCGAGGTCGATTGCGCGCCGGTTGCCGAGTTGTAGCCTTGCTCCAGCTGGAAGATCGCGCGCGTGCCGCCGCCCAGGTCCTCACTGCCCTTCAAGCCGATGCGCGAACCGGCCCACACGCCCTGCACCATCTTGACGACCGAGCGGCCGCCTGCGTTGCTGCCAAGCGCAGCCGAGCTGCTTTGATAACCAATGCCGGTATCGACGATACCGTACAGCGTGACACTGCTTTGCGCGTGAGCGCCGAGCGCGGCGAGTCCAAGCGTGGACGCGAGGATAGTCTTTTTCATCTGTAGTCCTATCTTTAGTCGTTGTGGTTTGAAACTGGTTAAAACCCTGATTGCAACATTTCCTCCTGTACAGCAGAGGGCGCAACACCCCTGAAGCGCCCCCTGCCGCGCCGGCCTTTGCGGCCGGCTCGTCTCCTTAGTGAATCTCGGGCTCGCCGCCCGCACTGGCGCACGAACCGCCCGCGCCGTCACGCTGCATGAAATCGAATTCGCAGCCGTTGTTGGCCTGCATCACGTGCATCTGGTACATCGCGCCATAGCCGCGCGTGAAGCGCGGTTCCGGTGCGACCCACTCGGCCTTGCGGCGCGCCATTTCCTCATCGGAGATCAGCACGTTCAGGCGACGCTCCGGCACGTTCATCTCGATCAGGTCGCCGTCCTTGACCAGTGCGAGCGGACCGCCGATGAACGATTCCGGCGCCACGTGCAGCACGCACGCGCCATAGCTCGTGCCGCTCATGCGGGCGTCGGAAATACGCAACATGTCGCGCACGCCCTTCTGGAGGATCTTTTGCGGAATCGGCAGTTGGCCCCACTCGGGCATGCCCGGCGCGCCAACAGGACCCGCGTGCTGGAGCACGATCACGCTGTTCTCGTCGCAGTCGAGGTCTTCGCTGTCGATGCGTGCGGCCATGTCGTTGTAGTCCTTGAACACAACAGCCTTGCCCGTGTGGACGTGCAGGTGCTTTTCCGCCGCGCCCGGCTTGATCACGGCGCCGTCCGGCGCGAGATTGCCGCGCAGCACGGCGAGGCCCGTATCCGGCATGAGCGGCTTCGCACGGCGATAGATCACCTCTTCGCTGTAGATTTCCGCATCGGCAATGTTCTCGCCGAGCGTCTTGCCGTTCACGGTCATCTGCGTGCCGTCGATCAGGTCGCCCAGTTCCTTGAGCATCGCGCGCAGACCGCCCGCATAGTAGAAGTCCTCCATGAGGTACTTGCCGGTCGGGCGGATGTTCGCGAGCACCGGCGTGCGGCGCGCGATTTCGTCGTACTGCGCGAGCGAGAGATCGACACCGGCGCGGCGCGCGAGCGCGATCATGTGCACGATCGCGTTGGTCGAGCCCGAAAGCGCGAGACACGTGGTCACGGCGTTATCGACTGCCTTGCGCGTGATGATGTCCGAAGGCTTCAGGTCTTCCCACACCATCTCGACAATGCGCATGCCCGTTTTCGCCGACATCTGCGCGTGGCGCGAGTCCGGCGCGGGAATCGAGGCGAAGCCCGGCAGCGTGAAGCCGAGCGCTTCCGCCGCGCTCGTCATCGTCGATGCGGTGCCCATCGTCATGCAGTGGCCCGGCGAGCGCGCGATGCCGCCTTCCACGCCCTTCCAGTCCTCTTCGGTGATCTTGCCCGCGCGCAGGTCGGCCCAGTACTTCCAGGTGTCCGAGCCCGAACCGAGCGTCACGCCGTTCCAGTTGCCGTTGAGCATCGGGCCCGCGGGCAGGAAGATCGTCGGCAGGTCCATCGAGATCGCGCCCATCAAGAGCGCGGGCGTGGTCTTGTCGCAACCGCCCATCAGCACGACGCCGTCGGCCGGATACGAGCGGATCGTCTCTTCCGCTTCCATGGCGAGGAAGTTGCGGTAGAGCATCGTGGTGGGCTTCTGGAACGGCTCGGAGAGCGTTTGCACCGGCAGCTCGATCGGGAAACCGCCTGCTTGCCAGATGCCGCGCTTGACCTCTTCCACACGCTGCTTGAAGTGCGTATGGCAAGGGTTCATCTCGCTCCACGTATTGAGGATGGCGATCACCGGCTTGCCCGCGTATTCTTCGCGGCTGTAGCCCATCTGCGCGGAGCGCGAGCGATGGCCGAACGACCGCAGGTCGTTCACGCCATACCAGCGGTGGCTGCGCAGTTCTTCGGGGGTCTTTCGCTTCTTGCTCATCTTGCGTTGCTCCAGGTGTTTCCAGTAAAGCCGCCGGCGGCGCGCTAGCGTTGTTCCTTCACGCGCGACACGAGCTGTGTCGGGCTGACGAATTGCAGGGCGACCAGCACCCACGCAAGCGTGATGGCCATATAGATCATGGCCATCGCGTCGATGGATTGCGGCGCACGCACGCCCGTCGAGAAGACGGCGTAGTACAGCGCAACCACCAGCGTTTGCGTGTCGGGTCCGGCGGTAAAGAAAGTGAGTTCGAACATGCCGATCGTGCGCACGAGCACGAGCAGCCCCGCCGCCAGCATCCCGGGCACGAGAAGCGGCAGCAATACATAACGGAAATAGCGCAGCGTGTTCGCGCCGAAAATGCGCGCGGCCGATTCAAGGTTCGGATCGATCTGTTCGATGAACGGCGTCATCACGAGGATCACGAACGGCAGTGCGGGGACGAGGTTCGCGAGAATCACGCCGGGCAGCGTGCCCGCGAGGCCGATCTGGTACATGGCAGTGGCCATCGGAATACCGTACGTGACGGGCGGCACCATGAGCGGCAGCAGGAACACCAGCATGGCAATGCGCTTGCCTGGGAACTGCGCGCGCGCCAGCGCGTAGGCGGCGGGCACGCCCAGCGCGATGGAGAGCAGCACGACCGAGCCCACCACTTCGAACGTCACCCACAGCACGCTCGAAAGCTGGAAGTCGCGCCACGCCTGCGCATACCAGTGCAGCGTGAAGCCTTGCGGCAGCGGCGTGCCGAACCAGCGGGTAGCGATGGAGTTCACGCCGACGGTGGCGATCAGCAGCAGCACGTTGAGCAGGAAGAACACCACGCCGCCCCAGACGAATACTTTCCAGAGCACCTCGGGCAGGCGCGAAGCGGGCCTGGCCTGCTCGACGTTGGCGGCGGACGTGGAACGCTCCTCGCTCGTCGTCGCTTCCGTGCTGAGGCCGGCCGCGTTGCGTTGATGTGCGGTCATCAGCCTTTCCCTCCGCTCACCGGGCCCGAGTAGAAGAAGCGCCTGGCGCTCAACATCGCGGCCACGACGATCAACTGCACGAAGCCCATCACGATCGCGATGGTCGAGGCGAGCGAGTAGTCATAGCTCTCGAACGCCGCCTCCGCTGCCGCGATGGAGATCACGCGCGTGGGACCGGCGGGCGCGCCGAGCAGCACCGCCGAAGGGAACACCGAATACGCCTGCACGAACGAAAGACACGCGGCCATCGTGAGACCGGGCGCGAGCAGCGGCAGATAGATTTGACGGAACTGCTGCCACGGGCCCGCACCGAGCGTGGCCGCCGCGCGCGCGAGCGTCGGGTCGATGCCCGTGATGTACGAGAGCGTGAGCAGGAAAGCGAACGGAAAACCCGAAACGATCAGCGAGATCAGCACGCCCCAGTAGTTGTGCGTGAGGCGGATCTCTTCGCTCGTGTACAGATGCAGCGCGTGCAGCGCCTGCGGGAACCAGCCGTTCGGGCCGAAGTAGCTGAGCATGCCGTCGGCGATCAGCACCGTGCCGAGCGTGACGGGAATCACGAGCAGCGTGGTCACGAGCTTCTGGTACGGCGACTTGCGGCGCAGCGCGAACGCGACCGGCAGCGAGAGCCCGACATTGATGATGGTCGCGGGCACCGCCAGTTTGAGCGTGACGAACACCGTGGGCCACAGCGCGAGGTCGTGAATGAACTGGAGGTAATTCGCGAACATGCCGCCGCCGTTCATCGGCTTGAACGACAGCACGAGACCGTAGGCGAACGGATAGAGGAACATCGCGATGATGAAGCCGAGCGCGGGCGTGACGAGCCAGCCGCGCGAATCGCGCGGCGCGCGGGTCAGCGACGGGATGAGCGTGCTCACGACGCACGCTCCGCGTAGGCCAGCACATGCGAAGGCGCAACGCGCAGCGTGGCGCGCTCGCCCGCTTCGAATTCGCCTTCCACGCGCGCCCACAGCTTGCCGAACGGCGCGTTGGCGAGCAGCAGCGAATCGCGGCCGCCGTATTCGACCATTTCCACTTCGACGTCGAACGCGTTGGCGTCGCCCGCGTTGGCACGCTCGAAGTCTTCGGGGCGCATGGCCACCGAGATCTCGTTGCCGCCGCTTTTGGCTGCCATATCGCCCATCGGCACGCCGGTCAGCGTGATGCCCGACGACGACATCGCAATGTGGCCGCCCTGCTCGCCGGTAATGGCGAACGGCAGCACATTGCGAAAGCCCATGAAGCGCGCCACGTGCAGATTCGAGGGGCGGCTATACACTTCCTTGGGCGTGGCCACCTGCTGCACGACGCCCTCTTTCATCACGACGATGCGGTCCGCCATCGAAAGCGCTTCGTCCTGGTCGTGCGTCACGTAGATCGTCGCGCGCTCCAGTTGCCCGTGAATGCGGCGGATTTCCGCGCGCATTTCAATGCGCAGCTTGGTGTCGAGGTTCGAGAGCGGCTCGTCCATCAGCACGAGCGGCGGCTCGATCACGATGGCGCGGGCAATGGCCACGCGCTGCTGCTGGCCGCCCGAAAGCTGGCCCGGTAGCTTGTTTTCGTGGCCCACCAGTTGCACGAGTTGCAGTGCCTCGCGCGCGCGGCGCTTCGCGTCTTCGCGCGGCACGCCCTGCATCTTCAGGCCGAAGCCCACGTTTTCCAGCACCGTCATGTGCGGGAACAACGCGTAGTTCTGAAACACCATGCCGAAGCCGCGCTTCTCGGGCGGCAGCACGTCGATACGCAGGTCGTCCAGCCAGATGCTGCCGCTCGTGAGCGGTTGCAGACCCGCAATGCAATTGAGCGCCGTGGATTTCCCGCAGCCCGAAGGCCCGAGCAGCGCAATGAATTCGCCGCGGCGAATGTCGAGGTCGAGACCGCGCAGCGCCGCGAGCTGCGTCCCCTCCGCGTTGGTGAAACTACGGCACACCGAGTCGAGGCGCAGACGATCGAAAGAATGCTTCATGACACGTTCCTGACCAGCATAGTCAACTACACGAGCATGGATCGCGAACGGCGTTCAACACTGAAGCCCATGAGCGCCGTCCGTCCATCGCTGACTCTTCCTCGCGTTACTGGGACTTCTGCGAGCCGACTTCGCGGTCCCATTTCTGGAACGCCGCCACCATCGCCTGCGCCGAAAGCGGCTGGACATGCGGATAGGCCGTGAGCCATTTCGCATACTCGGGGCGGCCGTACTTCGCGATCACATCCTGGCTTTCCTTCGGCGCCATTTGCAGCGTGACGTCCTTCACCGCCGGGCCCGGATAGAAGTAGCCGTCGTCATACGTCATGGCCTGCTGCTGCGGTTCGAGCATGAAGTTCATGAGCTTGAACAGCACCGCGAGCTTCTCTTTCGACACGCCCTTGGGCACGACCATGTAATGGGCGTCGTTCACCCACGTCATGTTGTTGAACGCCTGAACCTTGAAGTCGGCGGGCACGATGCCGAGCGCGCGCGGGTTGATGTCCCAGCCCGTCACGGTCACGGTCATGTCGCGCGTGCCCTCGCCCAGTTCCTTCATCACCGCCGAGGTGCCGCCGGGGTAGTACGGCACGCACGAGTTCAGCTCCTTCAGGAACGCCCAGGTCTTGTCCCAGCCGTTGATCGGGTCTTGCGGGTTCTTGTCGCCGAGCAGATACGGCAGGCCCATCAGGAACGTGCGGCCGGGGCCCGAGTTGGCCGGACGCGCGTAAATCAGCTTGCCGGGGTTCGCCTTGCACCACGCCAGCAGTTCCTGCGGCGTTTGCGGCGGCTTGGCGACCTTGGCCGGGTTGTATTCGATCAGCGGACCGGCCGGCATGTACGACACTTCGAGGCCGTAGCCTTGCGCGAGGTCCTGCATCTTGCGCGGGCCCGGCGCGTACTTGTCGAGCACGCCCGGCAGCGCCGCCTGCTGGTCGGGCAGCAGCTTCATCCACAGGTTCTGTTCGATGCCCGCGGCGAGCGCGTCGGTGCCCGTGAGCACGAGATCGATGTCCGCGCGGCCGGCGGCCTGCATCGCCTTGATCTTGCCAGGCAACTGCGGCGCGGGCGCGTTGGTGTAAGTGATGTTGGAGACGAGGTTCGGATTCTTCGCCTTGAACGCCTCGAAAGCCTTTTGCGTGAGCTGGAGGTTCCCGGCCACGTCGACAATGTTGAGCGAAACGGGATCGGCCTTTGCCGCGCTCATGCCGAGCGCCGTGGCGGCCGCCACACACACGGCCAGCATCCTGGCCTTCAAACGTCCATCGAACATCGCATCTCCTCGCATCTGTCTATGGAATTGTTTTCTCGCAACCCGTTGATTCTTTTATAACTGGGCCACGTTAAAGGATGCCGAACCACGCACCAAGTTGTCAAGCAACGTCAAGCTTTTTGCGAGACTGTTGTGAGAATGCTGTGAGGCGGTTGTTGGCCTGCTGTTGGCCCGGTGTTGGGCAAAGCGCCTGCGGGACTGCCGCAGGCGCTTCTCCGGCCCGCTTTCGCGGGATTACTTGCGCACCAGTTCGCCGTCGCGCAGACGCCACAGCGCGAGCGGATTGTCGTTCTGGAGTGTGACCGGCAGAAGTTCGGCCGGCAGATCCTGATAGCAGACCGGGCGCAGGAAGCGCTCGATCGCCATCGCGCCCACCGAGGTCGTGCGCGCGTCCGACGTGGCCGGGAACGGGCCGCCGTGAACCATTGCGTACGACACTTCGACGCCCGTCGGGAAGCCGTTCGCGAGAATGCGGCCCGCCTTGCGTTCGAGGATCGGCATGAGGCGCGCGGCCATCGCGTAATCGTCGCGGTCGATGTGCAGCGTCGCCGTGAGCTGGCCTTCCAGGTGCTCGGCCACACGCGCGAGTTCGGCTTCGTCGCGGCACGCCACGACCACCGAAGTCGGCCCGAAAATCTCGTCCGACAACGCGTGCTGCGCGAGGAACTGCTCGGCGCTCGCCTTGAAGAGGACCGGCAGCGCGTCGCAGTGCGCGCCCGTCTTCGTGCCTTCAGCCAGATTTTCGATGCCCGGCAACTGCTTGCGCGCCGCAACGGCTTCGCCATACGTCGAGGCGATGCCCGCCGTCAGCATGCTTTGCGAGGGCTTTTGCGTGAGCGCCGCGCTCGCCGCCTTCACGAAGCGGTCGAGTTCCGGCGAGTCGATCGCCAGCACGAGGCCCGGGTTCGTGCAGAACTGGCCCACGCCCATCGTGAGCGAATCGACGAAGCCCTGCGCAAGCGCTTCGCCGCGAGCGGCCAGCGCCGCGGGCAGCACGAGCATCGGGTTGATGCTGCTCATTTCCGCGTAGACGGGGATCGGCTCGGGGCGCGCGGCCGCGATGTGCGACAGCGCGAGACCGCCGCGACGCGAACCCGTGAAGCCCACCGCCTTGATGGCCGGATGCGCCACGAGCGCTTCGCCCGCTTCGTTGCCGCCGCCGAACACCAGCGAGAACACGCCTTCGGGCAGACCGACGTCAGCCACGGCCTGCTGAATCGCGCGGCCCACGAGTTCCGACGTGCCGGGGTGCGCCAGATGCGCCTTCACGACGACCGGGCAACCGGCGGCCAGCGCCGAGGCGGTATCGCCGCCCGCCACCGAAAACGCCAGCGGGAAGTTGCTCGCGCCGAACACGGCCACGGGGCCGACCGGAATACGATGCGCGCGCAGGTCCGAGCGCGGCAGCGGCTTGCGCTCGGGCAGCGCCGAGTCGAGCACGGCGCCGCACCAGCGGCCGTCGCGCACGAGCGACGCGAACAGGCGCAGCTGACCGACCGTGCGGCCGCGCTCGCCTTCCAGGCGCGCCTTGGGCAGCGCCGACTCAAGGTGCGCACGCTCGATCAGCGCTTCGCCGATGCCGAGAATGCGTTCGGCAATTGCTTCGAGCAGGCGCGCACGGGTCTCGTGCGGGGCGGCGCGGAAGGCGTCGAACGCCTGCGCCGCGAGTTCACAGGCGCGCGCGACTTCGGCCTTGCCGCCGAGGCCGAACGACGGCTCGATCTCCTGGCCGAGCGCGGGCGCGAAGGCGCGCATCTCGCCCGCCTCGCCGCGCACCGCTTGCGCGCCCAGCAGCATTGCTCCGTTAATCTGCATGTTCGCTCCGTTCAAGTGCTTGTTGCCGCCGCTCAGGCGTTGGCGGTTTGTGCCGAGGCGGCCAGCTTCTGCTCGAATGCGAGCAGCGCCTTGGCCGCGTCGCCGATGGCCGGCAGGGCTTCGGCCGGCGACTGCGAGAGCAGCGGCAGGATCGGACCCATGTCGGCGATGCCCGAAAGCGTCACGGCGTCGTGCAGCACGCGGATGAGCGAGATGTCGTCGCGCAGCGTTTCGAGCGGCATGAATGCATCGTAGAGGCGTTGCGCTTCTTCTGCACGGCCTTCCTTCGCCGCCTTCAGGAGCGCCATGATGGCGTTCGACGCGATACAGCCCGAGCCCGTGGTCCAGGCGGCCAGGCCGAAGTCGCGCACATGCACGAGCGCCGGGCGCTCGCCCATGCCCGACACGACCTTCGAAGCCGGCACGCTTTCCAGCAGGCGGCGCAGATACGGGTCGTTCGCCGGGTCCTTGCGCACGATGGCGTACTTGACCGCAATGAGCGTGCCCCGGTCGATCAGGCGCACGAGCGTGTCGACGTCGACATAGTCTTCGCTCTTGATATAGAGCGTGAGCGGAATGCCCGCGGTGTCGGCGATGCGCGTGAGGCCCGTTTCCACGCCGGCGGGCGTGGTGAAGCCCGACAGCGGCAGCACCATGGCCGTCTGGTATTGCGTTTGCGCGAGGATGCGCGCCTGGTCGAGCATCTTGCCGTAGTCGGGACCGATGGCCGGAATCACGCGCGTTTCGGGCGCGGTGAGGTCGGCGAGCATGTCAAGCAACTCGCGGAATTCGCTCACGGCGACGTGGTACAGATTCGCATTGCCGCCGTACAACAGCGTGCGGATACCGCCCGCTTCCATATGGCGGATCAGCTTGCGGTTCTGTTCGACGTCGAGGGAGAAGTCAGGGCGGCGTGCGAGCGGCGGCACTGCCATCACGGTCGAGGCGAATTCGCTCTCGAGAATCGGGGACACGTTCATGAGGCCTCGTGCTGGGATGGTGGGTTGTCAATACAACGCACAGTAGCATTCGCTCGTCGTAGTTGTCAAACAACTTATTGCATTTGTTAGGGTTTGTTCGGAGAGCGCCTGAACGCGACCCGCAGTGACCCGGAGCCACCCCGAACAGCCCGAGGCCGCCCCACTACCCTTTGCGCGATCGGTACAGCCCTGGTAACGGATTATTGTAAAATCACCGCCGAATCATGGAACCGGTTCCATTTAATATGCCCGGACTGATGGCCGCTGCGGCGGCATGCATGCGTAGCGGCGAAGATCGCTGCGCGGACACGGTGGATTCACGCCGTGCCGAACTCATACAGAATCCTACAATGCCCGAATCTCCTCTCACGACACGCCGGGGCTTCCTACGTACGGCCGCCGTCCTGGTTCCCGCCAGCGCGCTGGCCGGCTGCGAGGGCGGCTCGAAGCCGTCGAGCGCACCGACCGCCGCCAGCGCGGACTCCGCGCCCGGCGCCGCGCAGGCCGCCGCCTACAAACCGCGCTTCTTCGACGCGCGCGAGTGGGCCTTTGTCGAAGCCGCCGCCGACCGCCTGATTCCCGCCGACGCCGAAGGCCCCGGCGCGCTGCAAGCCGGCGTGCCCGAATTCATCGACCGCCAGATGGACACGCCCTACGCGCACGGCGCGCTCTGGTACATGCAGGGGCCGTTCCAGCAAGGCGTGCCCGAACTCGGCTACCAGTTGAAGCTCGTGCCGCGCGACATCTACCGGCTCGGCATCGCCGCCGTGAATGCGTATTGCACGAAGGCGTACGGCAAGAACTTCGACGCCCTCGACGCCGCCACGCGCGACAGCGTGCTTGCCGCGCTCGAAGCGGGCAAGGTCGAACTGGACGGCGTGCCGGCCACGGTGTTCTTCGGCCAGTTGTTGCAGAACACGCGCGAAGGCTACTTCTGCGACCCGATCCACGGCGGCAACCGCGACATGGCCGCGTGGAAGATGATCGGCTTTCCTGGCGCGCGCGCCGACTTCATGGATTTCGTGAACCAGAACGGCAAGCCCTACCCGTATGGCCCGGTCTCGATCAACGGGGAGCGTACGTAAATGGCGATCAAGAAACCTCATGTCGATGCCGTGGTTGTCGGCTTCGGCTGGACCGGCGCGATCCTCTCGAAGGAACTGACCGAAGCGGGCCTGAACGTGGTCGCGCTCGAGCGCGGCGAGTATCGCGACACCTACCCGGACGGCGCGTACCCCAACACCATCGACGAGCTCACGTACAACATCCGCAAGAAGCTCTTCCTCGACCTGTCGAAAACGACCGTGTCGATCCGCCACGGCGTGAACGACACGGCGCTGCCCTACCGCCAGCTTGCGGCCTTCCTGCCCGGCGAAGGCGTGGGCGGCGCGGGCCTGCACTGGTCGGGCGTGCATTTCCGCATCACGCCCGAAGAGTTGCGCCTGAAGAGTCACTACGAAGAGCGCTACGGCAAGAAGTTCATCCCCGAAGGCATGACGATCCAGGACTACGGCGTCACTTACGACGAACTGGAGCCGCACTTCGACTTCGCCGAGAAAGTGTTCGGCACCTCGGGCCAGGCGTACAAGGTGAACGGCAACGTGGTGGGCGACGGCAACGTGTTCGAAGCCGCGCGCAGCGATAATTTTCCGTTGCCCGCGCAACTGAATACGTATTCGGCGCAGCGCTTCCATGACGCGGCGAAGTCGATCGGCCTGCATCCGTACCGCCTGCCTTCGGCCAACACGTCGGGTCCGTACACGAACCCGTACGGCGTGCAGATGGGCCCGTGCAACTTCTGCGGCTTTTGCAGCGGCTACGCGTGCTACATGTACTCGAAGGCCTCGCCCAACCTCAACATCCTGCCCGCGCTCAAGCAGGAAAAGCACTTTGAACTGCGCTCGAAATGCCACGTGCTGCGCGTGGAACTCGACGACACGAAAAAGCGCGCCACGGGCGTGACGTACATCGACCCGGCAGGCCAGGAAGTGTTCCAGCCTGCCGACCTCGTGATCGTCTCGGCATTCCAGTATCACAACGTGCACCTGCTGCTGCTCTCGGGCATCGGCAAGCCCTATGACCCGGTCTCGGGCGAGGGCGTGGTGGGCCGCAACTTCGCGTACCAGAACCTCTCGACCATCACGGCGTTCTTCGACAACGACACGTACACCAATCCGTTCATCGGCGCGGGCGGCAACGGCGTGGCCGTGGACGACTTCAACGCCGACAACTTCGACCACGGCCCGCTCGGCTTCGTGGGCGGCTCGCCGCTGTGGGTGAACCAGGCCGGGGTGAAGCCGATCAGCGGCATCGCCACGCCCGCGGGCACGCCGAACTGGGGCAGCGCGTGGAAGAAGGCCGTGAAGGACCACTACGCGCACACCATTTCGATGGACGCGCACGGCTCCAACATGTCGTATCGCGACGTGTACCTCGACCTCGACCCGACCTACCGCGACTCGTACGGCCAGCCGCTTCTGCGCATGACCTTCGACTGGAAGGACAACGACATCAAGATGGCGCAGTACGTGACGGGCCAGATGCAGAAGATCGCCGAGGCGATGGGCCCGAAGGCCATCAACGTGTACACGCGCCAGTTCGGCGCGCACTTCGACTCGCGCCGCTATCAGACCACCCACCTCGTGGGCGGAGCCGTGATGGGCAACGATCCGAAGACGAGCGTCATCAACCGCTATCTGCAAAGCTGGGACGTGCCCAACGTGTTCGTGATGGGCGCCTCCGCGTTCCCGCAGGGGATCGGCTACAACCCGACCGGCCTCGTCGCCGCCCTCGCCTACTGGAGCGCGAAAGCCATTCGCAACCAGTATCTGAAGAACCCCGGTCCCCTGGTGAGCGTGTGAAGAGCCGCATGAAGCAGACCCTTTTCTCCACGTGCGCGAACGTTGCACGCACAACCGTTGCGGGCGCGGCCTTCACAGCACTCACCGCCTTCGCGTCAATCGCCGCGCATGCGGCAGACCAACCGGATGCGGCGCTCGTCGCGCACGGCGAGTACCTCGCGCGCGCCGGCGATTGCATCGCCTGCCATACGATGCAAGGCGGCAAGCCCTTCGCGGGCGGCCTGAAGTTCGACACGCCGATCGGCGCGATCTATTCGACCAACATCACGCCCGACGCGAACACGGGCATCGGCAAGTGGAGCTACGACGACTTCGCCAGGGCCGTGCGCCAGGGCGTGCGGCCGAACGGCGAGACGCTTTATCCGGCGATGCCCTACCCGTCGTACGCCCGCCTCTCCGACGACGACATGAAGGCGCTTTACGCGTACTTCATGCAGGGCGTCGGGCCCGTGCAGGCGCAGAACCGCGCCGTGGACATTCCGTGGCCGCTCTCGATGCGCTGGCCGCTCGGCATCTGGCGCACGCTGTTCGCGCCCAAGGTGCAGGCGTTCGACGCGTCTCACTACAACGACGCGATCGTCGCGCGCGGCGCGTATCTCGTGCAGGGTCTAGGCCACTGCGGCGCGTGCCACACGCCGCGCGCGAGCACGATGCAGGAGCTCGCGCTCACCGACCTCGAAGGCGACGACTTCCTCGCGGGCGGCGGCCCGATCGACGGCTGGGCGCCGTCGAGCCTGCGCGGCAACCCGCGCACCGGCCTGGGTAGCTGGAACGAGGACGACATCGTGCAGTTCCTCAAGTCGGGCCGCAATCTGCACACCGCGGCCTTCGGCGGCATGACCGACGTGGTCCAGCACAGCATGCAGCACATGAACGATGCGGACCTGCTCGCCATCGCGCGCTACCTGAAGACGCTGCCTTCGAACGACGCGAAGGAGACGGGCTACGCCTACGACGCCACGGCTGCCGGCAAGCTGCAAAGCGGCGACGCGAGCGCGCGCGGCGCAGCCGTGTATCGCGACAACTGCATGGCCTGCCACCGCAGCGACGGGCGCGGCTACACGCGTGTGTTCCCGGCGCTCGGCGGCAACCCGGTCGTGCAGGGCAAGGACCCCACTTCGCTCATTCACGTGCTGCTCTCCGGCAGCGCGCTCGAAGGCACGAAGTCGGCACCCTCGACGTTCACGATGCCGCCGTACGGCTGGCGTCTGTCCGATCAGGAAGTGGCCGACGTCTCGACCTTCGTGCGCACGAGCTGGGGCAACACCGGCGCACCCGTGAGCGCCGAAGACGTCGCGAAGGTCCGCAAGACCGTCACCGTGAGCGCCCCCGAGCTGCCGCCCGGCGCCTCGCTCAAGCGCTGACGCTTCCCCGAAGGACACCCCCTTTTCCTTCCCGCGCAAACCGCCGGCCGCCTCGTTCGCGAGGCGGCCGGTGCGTGCGTGCATAACTAGAATCGCCGACGAGGCGATCCGTAGACAATGAAACAACAAATGATGAGAAAACACCTGCTCGCAGCACCGGTCCTGTTGTCCTTCGCGGGCATCGCCTCGGCGCAAGGCTCGATCACGCTGTACGGCATCGCCGACGCCGGCATCACCTATCGCAGCAACGAGCGCACCGGCACGACCGGCGCGTACACGGGGCATTCGAACGTGGCCCTCTCGACCGGCAACCTCTCCGGCAGCCGCTGGGGCATCAAGGGCAAGGAGGATCTGGGCAATGGTCTCGCCGCGATCTTCCTGCTCGAAGACGGCTTCGACATCACGAACGGCACCTCGGGCCAGGGCGGACGCCTGTTCGGCCGCCAGGCGTTCGTGGGCCTCGCGGACCAGCGCTACGGCTCGTTGACGATGGGCCGCCAGTACACCTCGCTCGACGACTTCGTCGGGCCGGTCGCGCCGGTCAACTACATCGGCGGCTTCGGCGCGCATCCGGGCGACATCGACGATCTCGACCAGACCACGCGCGTGGACAACTCGATCAAGTACACGAGCGCGAACTACGGCGGCTTCACGTTCGGCGCGCTGTACGGCTTCGGCGGCCAGCCGGGTAGCCTCAAGCGCAAGAACACCTGGAGCGTGGGCGCGGGCTACGCGAACGGCCCGCTGCGCATGGGCGTGGGCTACGAGCGCTCGGACAACAGCAAGACCGGCCTCGACGACGCCACCTATGGCAAGTGGCAAGGCACCTACGACGGCACCTTCAACTCGTCGATCAACGAAGGCTACGCGAGCGCGCAATCGCAGCAGGTGGTGGCGGCGGGCGCGACGTGGGACTTCGGCCAGGCCGTGGTGGGCGTGAACTACAGCAACGTGCAATACCGCTCGGGCGCAAACTCGCTGTTCGCGGGCAACGCGATCTTCAATATCGCGGGCATCTTCACGCAGTGGACCGTGCAGCCGCGCACGCACCTGTTCGCGGGGTACAGCTACACGCGCGGCAGCGCCGTGCAAGGCGTGGACGAAGACGCGCAATACCACAACGTTTCCGTTGGCGCGACCTATGATCTCTCGACGCGCTCCACCGTGTACCTGCTCGCGGGCTACCAGCACGCATCAGGCATGACGCTCGACGCGGCGGGCAACCCTGTCGCGGCCACGGCGTCGGTGTCCGACAAGGGCAACGGCCACTCGTCGGCCACGCAGTCGCAGGCGATCGTGAGCGTGGGCTTGCGTCAGAAGTTCTAAGCAATCCACCGCTTCGTTGCAGACGCAACAAAGCCGCGGGCGCTCATGCGATGAGCGCCCGCGGCCTGAAAGCTTTTGCACCACCCGGGTGCATGAATGCATGCACGCTCAGTGCAGCACCTCCGGCCGCGCAAGCAAACCGTAAAACTCGTCGATCGTGACGGTCGGTGCGAACTGGGAGAGCGTGGCGACGATCACGTCGTCGCAAATCGCCGACCCCGCCGCCGATTCCAGCCGAACGCCGGCCGCAGCGGCCTGGTTCCCGGCCAGCTCGAGAGCGATCGACAGGATGAAGCGGGCGTCGGACTGGGTGAGTAGGGTTTTCATGCCTGCTCTAACGGCGCGCAGAGGGGAACCTTTAGCGATTTCGTCGCGGGGGCGCGCCGCCCCATGCTCAACGCGTGCGCGCGACGAACTGGCCGGGGCTCGTGCCCGTCAAGCGTCTGAACATGGCGATGAACGCCGACGACGTGGCGTAGCCCAGATCCAGCGCCACCGCCTCCACGCTGCGCCCCGCACGCAGCATCGGCAACGCGTTCACGAGCCGCACGCGCTGGCGCCATTCCGTCAACGACATGCCGAGGCCGCGCTGCGCGCGCCGCATCAGCGTGCGCTCGCTCATATGAAACGCATCGGCCAGTTCGGCGAGCGAGCGGTTGTCGGCGGGGTTCTCGCGCAGCACCTGGAGCACGGCGTCGAGGTCGGCGTCGTCGGTGTGGGGCACGAAGCTGCCCGTGGTGGCGCAGGTCGAAAGCTGATCCACGAGTACGCGTAACAAACGCGCGCGCTGCGGCTCGCCCTCTTCGTCCGCCGGCGTTTCGCGCAGATGCTCGAGAATCGCGCGCACGAGCGGCGACACCATCACCGCGCAACTCGTTGCAGGCATGCGCGTGCACAGGTCGCGGCTGATGTACACCGAGCAATGCACCGTCTCCTGCTCGTTGAAGCCCACATGCGCGGTGCCGGGCGCGATCCACAGGCCGAGATGCGGCGGCGTGATGTAGTGCTCGTCGCCCGCCTTCACCTCCGTCGTCCCGCTAAACGCATAGACGAACTCGCCCCACGGGTGGCACATCTCGGGATACGTGGCGTGCGAAGGCATGTGCTCCATGCGAAAGAACACGGGCGTGGGCAGCACGTCGGTGAACGGCGGCAGACGCAGATGGCGCGCCGGGCGGGGGCGCAGAGGCGTTTTGGGCATGGCGGTCCAGGGCTATCGATTGTCAATTTTGCGCTATATGCGCGCAACCCGACGCATCAATACTACGCTCGCTCCCGCATCTTCAGCGAAAATTTCGAGTCAGTGAGACAGCCATGAGAAAGCAAATCGACGCAGCGGCCGTGGCCATCATGGTGACGCTGTGCCTCGCGTGGGGTCTGCAACAGGTCGCGCTCAAGGCCGTGGCCGGCGACATTCCACCCGTGCTGCAAGTCGGGCTGCGCTCGGGCGTGGCCGCCGCGCTCGTGTGGCTCTTCAACCGGCTCGTCGCGCGCGAGCACTGGCTGCCAGGCGTGGCGCGCGGCGCGGGGCTCGCAACGGGCGGTCTGTTCGCGCTCGAATTCATGTTCGTGGCCGTCGGCCTGCGCTGGACCAACGCCTCGCACATGGCTGTGTTCCTCTATACCGCGCCGATGTTCGCGGCCATCGGCCTGCATCTGCGCCTGCCCGACGAACGCCTCACGCGCTTCCAGTGGAGCGGCATTGCGCTCGCCTTCGCGGGCATCGCCGCCACGTTCCTCGGCCCCGCGTTGATGGGCGGCGGCACGCCCGCCTCGCCGCTATGGTTGCTCGGCGACTTCATGGGCGTGTGCGCGGGCGCGGCCTGGGGGCTCACCACCGTCGTCGTGCGCACGAGCCGGCTGAGCGACGCGCCCGCCACGCAAACGCTTTTCTATCAACTGGCCGGCGCTTTCGTCGTGCTCGTGCCGGTCGCGCTCGTCACGGGGCAGATGCGCTTTCACGGCACCCCGCTCGCCTGGGCGAGCCTCGCGTTCCAGACGCTGCTCGTCTCGTTCATCAGCTATCTCGCGTGGTTCTGGCTGCTGCGACGCTATCTGGCCGCGCGCCTCGGCGTGCTTTCGTTCATGACGCCCATGTTCGGCGTGGCGATGGGCGTGGCGCTGTTGCACGAACGCGTGGAGCCCGCGTTCCTGTTCGGCTCGGCGATGGTGCTGCTCGGGCTGCTCGTGGTGAACGCGCAAGGCTGGGTGCGCCAGGCCTTCGGCCGCCGCGCGCAAGACACGCGCGGCGCGCAGGCTTCGTGAAGTTGCGAGGCCGCGAGGTCGTCAAGCGAACACGGACGATACGCTGACTACAGGCCTGCCTTACGCCACCGCATCGCCGCGCTTGCCCACCGGCAACTCGCGCACGACGACATACTCGGGATCGCGTTGCTGGCGCGCGAAGATGGCGAGAATCTCGCGCCACGCGGGCCACAGTCCCGCATAGGGCTTCGGCATTTGTGCAGCGACCGCAGCGTGGAAAGCGGGCAAGGCATGAAACGGCACGCTCGGAAACATGTGATGCTCGATGTGGTAGTTCATGTTCCAGTACAGAAAGCGCACGAGCGGATTGAGCTTCACGGTGCGGCTCGACACGCGATGATCGAGCACGTTCTCCTTGAGCCCCGTGTGCTGCGTGAGCGCACACAGCTCGTGCAGCCAGGTGCCATAGGCTCGCGAAACGAACAGGAACAGGATCGGCAGCCAGCTATGCGCGATCAGCGCCCAGGCGAACACGGCCACGTAGCACGCGAGCAGCACGCGTGAATTCGCACACATCTTGCGATACTCGGCTTCGGGCACGACCGCTTTCGCGCCCTTCGTGACAATGCCGAAGCTGTGCAGCACGATCGCACCGAGAAACTGGATGCCATGCGAAATGCGCAAGAAGTCGGTCACGAGCTTGACATAGCTGAGCGGCCGCTTGAACGCCAGTTCGGGGTCCTGATAAGGCTCGGCGGTCAGATGCGTGAAGGTGTGATGCCGCGCATGCAGCCAGCGGCTGTACACCTGCTCGCGCCACGACATGAAGCAGATGATCCAGTAGGCGGCTTCGTTGAGCCAGCGCGTCTTGAACGCCGTGCCGTGCCCCAGTTCGTGCGCCGCGGCCTCGCTGAAGGCGAACACCGTGCCATACAGGAGGAAGGCGGGCACGGCCCACGCCGTGCCGAGCGAGAACCACGCGAGCCCGCCAGTCGCCACGACGAGCGCGAGAAAGCCGCCCACCTGGACGAGCCCGCGCGCGTCGGTGCGCGTCGAGAATTCCTTGAGGCGCTTGCGGTCGATCTCCACCCTGTACCACGCGTTCATGTCGATATTCATTACCGTGCTCCGCGAGAGGCTGTCTGTGTTGTCCAGTCGTGCTTGACACTCAACGATACGAACCGGCGTACTTCTGCACGGGCGCAAGGTTGTCGCGCGTGACGAAGCTCGGACCGGAACTCACTGTCGAGCCGGTATAAACGGGCTTCAGATCGTATTTGGCGAGGCGCGCCGCGACCTTCTTGTCGTCCTTGAGCGCGGCGACGATATGCGCCGGGTCGGTGGTCTTGTCGCGCACCGCGATCGCCATGGCCGCGACGGAGAGATAGCCCTGAAGATAGGGCTGCTGATCAATGGCGAACTGGATCTGCCCGGCCTGGATCGCCTTGAGGATATCGGGCGAGAGGTCGAAGGTCGCGATATACAGCTTGCCCGCCTTGCCGGCGTCGTTCACGCCGCGCAGCACGCCCATCGCCTGGTCGGGTCCGAGCGCGAGCACCGCCTGGGTGTTGGGATGCGAGCGCAGGTACGCGGCCACCTTGCTTTCGATGACGGTGGGGTCTTCGCCGCTGTCCATCGTGGACTTCTTGTAGTCGGCGCCAATGGCGTCGGCAAAGCCCTTGCAACGGTCCCAGAGCGCCTGGATATCCGCGCCGTGATTCACGCAGAGAAAGTCGTGGATGCCCGCCGCCTTCGCGCGCTCGCCCGCGGCCTTGCCCGCTTCGTATTCGGCCTGCCCCACGTGCAGGATCGCGCCGAGCTTCATGCCGGACTCAGGCCCGCCGTTGATCGTAATGATCGGAATATGCTTGGCCTTCACGCCCGCCAGCCCCTTCTGGATCATCTCCAGATTCGGCACCGTGGTGATGACGCCGGCGTAGTTGCGCGCCGAGGCCTGCTCAAGAATGCGGACCATGTCGCCGGTGTCGCCCGTGGGCGGATTGCGGTAATCGACCGGCACGCCGAAGTCCTCGCTCGCGTCGCGCATGCCGTTTTTCACGGTGTTCCACCAGACATTCGAATCCGAGCCGTGACTCACCATCACGAATCGTTCCGCCGCGCTCGCCGTATTTGCCGCGAAACCGCTGCACAACGCAACCGCCGCAAGCGCAGCGGCGCAAACGCGGCCCACGCGAAATCTGGTCATGTTCATGACGATGTCTCCGATATATGTGATGTCGTTGCCCGCCCGGAATGGCCCGCTCAGGACGATTAGAATGTAGTTGAATGAATTTCCGCTCTCAAACGGAATATTGAGGATAATTCCTCAACGCTCCTCAACCCGCCCCTCAACGTATCCGGCAATCGCATTCCTCTAACGAAAGGCACGGAAGCCGCGCATGAACACGAGACGCAAACCCACCATGGAAGACGTCGCGAAAGCCTCGGGCGTGAGCTACTCCACCGTGGAGCGCGTGCTCAACGGGCGAGGCGGCGTGGCGCGCGACAAGGAAGCGCGCGTGCTCGAATGGGCGCGCAAGCTCAAGATGGATCGCGCGCTCGACGAAGTCTCGGTGCGCTGGCTGCGTATCGCCATCGTCACGCAGAAGCCCGACTCGCCCTACTACCTCGCCTTGCGCCACGGCTTCGAGCTCGCGCAACAGTCGTTCGAAACGTACCGCGTGGTATGCCAGCTCACGTTCTTCGACGACCTCGAACCGCAGTCGCTCGCGCGCGTGATCGAGCGCGCCGCGCAAAAGGCGGACGGCATGATCGTCGTGGCATATGAACATCCCGTGGTGGTGGACGCGCTCTCGCGCGTGGCGCGCAAGATGCCGCTCGTGACCATCGCGAGCGATCTGCCCGACACGGGCCGGCTCGCCTACGTGGGCATCGACAACCGCTGCGCGGGCCGCACGGCCGGCGAACTGATGGGCCGCTTTCTTGGCGAGACAGGCGGCCAGGTCATGGTAATGGCAGGCCTGCGCACCTACCTGGGCCACGAGGAGCGCGACGGCGCATTCCGCTCGGTGCTGCGCAGCCGCTTTCCGGCCTGCGAGGTGGTCGCCACGCTCGAAAGCCACGAAAATGCCGCATCGACCGAACGCCTCACGCGCGACGCCTTCAGGAAATATCCGGCGCTACGCGGCATCTACAATCTGTCGGTTGGCGACGAAGGCATTGCGCGCGCGCTCAAGGCACTCAAACGTGAGCACGCAACGGTATTGATCGGCCACGAACTCACCGCGATCAGCCGCTCGCTGCTGGCCGAAGGCGTGATGGACGCCGTGCTCGACCAGAGCCCGTTCGTCGAAGCCGTGCGCGCCGTGGAAGTGATCCTGGGCCACTACAAGCGCGGCGCGGCTTCGAGCCTGCCGCTGCAAACGCCGATGTCGATTTACTTGCAGGCGAATCTGCCGCCGGCAACGCCTTGAGCGCCGTTGCCGCTTCCCGAGTTCGGCACAGGTCCGCGCGCCGCAGACTTCGGGTTTCTGTTGTAAAGTCGCTCGGGTTCCGACTCACAGCGAATCCAACGCCTCATGGAAACCCTCCCGACTTTCGCGCCCGTAGCGCTTGAGCATGCCAGCCGCCTCATCAATCACGGCCCCACCGTGCTCGTCACGAGCAGCGACGGCAAACGCCGCAACGTGATGGCCGCCGCGTGGTCCATGCCTGTGGAATTCACGCCGCCGCGCATCGCCATCGTCATCGACAAGCGCACGTTCACGCGCGAACTCATCAACGCGAGCGGCACGTTCGGCGTGATCATTCCGGGTGCCGCCGCGATCGACCTCACCTACGCCGTGGGCAGCGTGAGCGGCCGCGACACCGACAAGTTCCAGCGCTTCGATATCGCCGCCGTCACGGGCCCGAAGCTCGGACTGCCGTTGCTCGAAGCCGGTTGCTCCGCGTGGATGGAATGTCGCCTGATTCCCGAGCGCCACACCGAAGACGCCTACGACACCTGCTTTGCCGAAGTGGTCGCCGCCGCAGCCGATCCGCGCGCGTTCCGCAACGGCCACTGGGAACTCGACAGCAGCAACGCCGACCTGCACACGATCCACCATCTCGGTGCGGGCAATTTCGTGCGCGCCGGCGATACGATCAAGGCGCGCGAACTCGCGTAGCGGCGCTACCAGCGCTAACGGCACATTACGCGCCGTTAGCGTGGATTACGTTATTTGCGGCGTCATTGGCTTCCTCAAGCCGATTCGAGTTCGCGTCCACGCGTTTCCGGCAGCGTGAGCGCGGCCACGATCAGCACGCCGTAGGCGATGATCGCGAAGATGCCGATGCTCGGCCCAAGGCCGAACTGCTTCGCGAGCGCGCCAATCAGGAACGGGAACAACGCGCCGACGGCGCGGCCCACGTTGTAGCAGAAGCCCTGCCCCGAACCCCGCACGCGCGTGGGAAAGAGTTCCGTGAGAAACGCGCCCATACCCGAGAAAATGCCCGACGCGAAAAAGCCAAGCGGAAAGCCGAGCCACAGCATCGCGGCGTTCGTGAACGGCAGCGAGGTATAAGCGAATGCAATCGCCATGGAGCCCGCCGCGAACAGGATGAAATTCGGCTTGCGGCCGAGCCGGTCGGTGAGCCACGCGCTCGACAGATAGCCCACGTACGAGCCCGCGATGATCATCGCGAGATAGCCGCCCGTGCCCATGACGGTGAGATGGCGCTCGTTCTTGAGAAACGTGGGCAGCCAGGTGGTGATCGCGTAGTAGCCGCCTTGCGCGCCGGTTGTGAGGAGCGCCGCGCGCAAGGTCGTGGAAAGCAGCTTCGGCGCGAAGATTTCGGTGAAGCGCGGCCGGTCGCCCGCCTCGGCCTGGGCGGCCTTCGCTTGCGAGAATACTTCGGGTTCCTTGACATATCGCCGGATCACGAGCACCAGCAACGCGGGCACGAGACCGACGAGAAAGAGCGAACGCCAGGCGAGCCCCGCGGGCAGCACCGAAAACAACACGGCGTAAAGCATCGCGGCAAGGCCCCAGCCGAGCGCCCAGCCCGATTGCACGAGCCCCACCGCCTTGCCGCGATCCTTCGCGCGAATCACTTCACCGATCAACACCGCGCCCGCCGTCCATTCGCCGCCAAAACCGAAGCCCATCAACGCGCGCGCGGCGAGCAACTGGCCGTAGCTCTGCGCGAGTCCGCACAGCCCGGTGAAAATCGCAAACCACAGCACGGTAATTTGCAGCGTACGCACGCGGCCGATGCGGTCAGAGAGTATGCCCGCCAGCCACCCGCCCAGCGCCGAGGAAAGCAGCGTGAGCGTGCCGATGAACCCGGCGTCGCCAAGGCTGATGCCCCAACTCGCCACGAGCGTCGGGATCACGAACGACAGCATTTGCGTATCCATACCGTCGAGCATGTAGCCGACCTTGCAACTCCAGAACGCCTGGCGCGCCTGCGGCGACGCATCCACATACCACGAGCGCTCCCGCACGGCTGCGTCGGACGAAGGCGCGGATTCGACGGCGGACGCCGCGAGTGTCTTGCTGTCCATCTGTGGCTCCTGTTGATAGACGTACTAATGAATTCAGCGGGCGCTAGAAAACGGCCAGCGAAGCGTTGGTGATATCGGTCATGAGCATGTGGCCCGGCGCGTGCGCGATAGCAAGCGGCAGCTTCGCGTCCATCAACGCCGTTTGCGCGGTGACGCCGCAGGCCCAGAACACGGGCAGCTCGCCCGCGCGTATCGCGACCGCGTCGCCGAAATCGGGCCGCGCGAGATCGGCAATGCCCAGCTCCGCCGGGTCGCCGATATGCACCGGCGCGCCATGCACGGCCGGAAAGCGGCTCGTGATCTGCACCGCGCGTATCGCGTCGGGCCCGCGCATGGGGCGCATCGACACCACCAGTTCGCCGCCGAACACGCCCGCGCGCCGGTTCTCACGGCGCGTGCGATACATCGGCACGTTGCAGCGCGCCTCGACATGGCGCAGCGCAATGCCTTCGAGCGCAAGCATGTGCTCGAACGAAAACGAGCAGCCAATCGCAAACACGACGAAATCGTCCTGCCAGATCGCTTCGAGCGAGCCGACGCGCTCGCTCAACTCGCCGTATCGATACACGTTGTAAGCGGGCACGTCGTTGCGGATATCGATATCGCGTCCGAGCATGGCCACGTGAAAATCGCCGGGCTCACCCACGCCGAGCAACGGGCACGCCTTCGGATTCGCATGACAAAAGCGCAGGAAATCGTGCGCATGCGACTCGGGCAGGATTGCCAGATTGGCTTGCGCATACTCGCCGCAATGGCCCGCGGTGGGACCGCGAAAATCGTGGGTGCGCACGGCAAGTCGGAATTCGTATGGAGTCATGGTCTCGGGGCGTGACGTGAAATTCAGGGCGGCGCGGTGCTACGCCGACTCGTTAGGGCGAAGCATAGAAAAGACAGAAAATTGACGCCAACTAGTTTTTCTTCGGTCTCGCGAATAGAATTTCTTAACGGATTTACGGGTTTTCCCGCAGTTTTTTTGACCGCCCTCGCCCTCTCCACTCACGCGCGCCATGAATACGCGATTTCTGGAAACCTTCGTCACGCTTGCGAAGCTGCGCAGCTTTCGCACGACGGCCACCGCGCTGCACGCCACGCCCGCCGCCATTTCGCAGCGCCTCAAGGCGCTCGAAGACGAATTGCAGACCGTGCTGGTCGACCGCGAGAGCCGCGAATTCCGGCTCACGCCCAACGGCGAATATCTGCTCGGCTACGCGAAGGCCGTGGTCGACGCCACGCGCCAGCTTCAGGCCGCCGCCTCCACCGAAGGCGCGATGCGCGGCAAGCTGCGCCTGGGCGTGATCGAAACGGTGGTGCACAGCTGGCTTGCCGACTACATGCGCCGGCTCAGCCAGGACTATCCGCAACTCGAAGTGGAACTGGCCGTGGACGTGAGCGTGGTGCTGCAACGCCGCCTCATGGCGGGCGAGCTGGATCTGATCATTCGCGTGGAAGGCAGCGACGAAACCTCCGTGGTGTGCAACGCGCTCGCGAACTACCCCGTGCACTGGATCGCGCGCGCGGGCTTGCTGCCGCCCTCGCGCAGCGGCCTCGCGCGCCGCGTGCTCCAGCATCCCATCCTCACGTTCGGCCGGGGCACCGCGCCGCATCGCGCGCTCGAAGACATCGTGAGCAAGCTCGCGCTTGCCAACGGCGTGAGCCTTTCCGACACCCGCATCACCGGCTCGCCCTCGATCTCGGTCATCGTGCAACTGGTGCGCGACGGCTTTGGCGTAGCCGCCATTCCGCGCCTTTTCGTCGACGACCTGATCGCGCGCGGCGAAGTGGTCGAATTGCCATTGCAGCCGCTGCCGCCCTCCATCGTCGTCTCCATGTCACGCCGCACCGATGCGCCGCTCGTCGTGCACGGCGCCGCCAACGCCGCGCGCGCGGCCTGTCACGACTATTGCGCGCACAGCGAACCGCGCTTGATCGAGCGGCTTTGAAGCGTGGGCACATGCGCAACGATTGTCGGGTCAAACCGGCTATGATCGCTTCGTGGGCAAAACCGCGATGCCTGTTTCGCACACCCAACATTTGAAAACATTCGACGGCGCGCACGCCGTTTTCTCACCGCGCGTTTCCATCCGGCGAGGAGCCACGCATGAGCGAACGCATCGATACGCCGGCCGCCTATGGCAGCCCGGTCGCCACCGCCCAGGCCGGCCGCCTCGGCTACCTGCCCGTGGCGTTGTTCGGATCGGTCATGGGGCTCTCGGGCCTCTCGTCGGCGTGGCGTCTCGCGCATCGTGTGTATGGCATGCCGCTATGGATCGCCCAGGCCATTGGCGCGCTCGCCGTGCTGGCCTTCCTGCTGATCGGCTTCGGCTACGCCACCAAATGGCTCACCGCGCCCCAGGCCGTGAAAGCCGAATTCGACCATCCGATCGCGGGCAATCTGTTTGGCACGTTGTTCATCAGCCTGTTGCTGCTGCCCGTGTCGCTCGCCGATGTGAGCGTGCCGTTCGCGCGCGCCGTCTGGATCGTCGGCGCGATCGGCATGACCGTGTTCGCGTGGTTCGTCATCATGCGCTGGCTCAGCCAGCGCCAGCATCCGGCCCACGCCACGCCCGCGTGGATCGTGCCCGTGGTGGGCCTGATCGATATTCCGCTCGCCGCGCCCGCCGTCCAGATCACGGGCATCCACGGCTTTTTGCTGCTCGCGCTTGCCGTCGGCCTCTTTTTCGCGGTGCCGCTCTTCACGCTCATCCTTTCGCGCCTCATGTTCGAGGAGCCGATAGCGGCGAGCTTGCAGCCATCGCTGCTCATTCTGCTCGCCCCGTTCGCCGTGGGCTTTTCCGCCTACGTGACCGTGGTTGGTGAAGTCGATCGCTTCGCCGACGCGCTCTACATGCTCACGCTCTTTCTCCTCGCCGTGCTCGCGGGCCGCTTGCGCTATCTCGCGAAGGCCTGCCCGTTTCGCCTCGCCTGGTGGGCCGTGAGCTTTCCGCTCGCGGGCTCCGCGGTCAGCGCCGTGCGCTACGCCGATCACGCGCCGGGCGTCGTCACGCACGGCATCGCGATCTTCCTGCTGGCCAGCGTGACGGTGCTGTTGCTCGCCATGGCCGCCCGCACGCTCTGGGGCGTATTGCGCGGAGAACTGGAAACGCTCGCCCACTGAACAGACGCCTGAAGCAGCGGGCTTGAATTTTATAGACGATCGGTCTAATATCGCCGTCATGGAACCCAACATCGTCAAGCCACGTCGCGGCAGGCCGCCCAAAGATCCGCGCGCTCACGCCGACACGCGCGAAACGCTCATTCGCGCGGGCATGGAAATGCTGACCGAGCAGAGCTTCGCGGCCACGGGTCTCGAAGCACTGCTCAAGCGCGTGAATATTCCCAAGGGCTCGTTCTATCACTACTTCGAGAGCAAGGAAGCGTTCGGGCGCGAACTCATGGCCGCGTACGACACGTACTTCTGCGCGAAGCTCGACCGCTGGCTGCTGGACGACACGCGGCCCGCGCTGGAACGCCTCGGCGCCTTCGTCGAAGACGCGAGCAAAGGCATGGCGCGCCACGGCTACACGCGTGGCTGCCTCGTGGGCAACCTGGGCGTGGAGGTCGATATCCTGCCGGAAGACTTCCGCGAAACGCTGGAGCGCATTCTTCAGGGCTGGCAGGCGCGCGTTGTCGCCTGCCTGCGCGAAGCACAGCGCGAGGGTGTGCTCGCGAAGCGCATCGACCTTGCCGCACTGGCCGCTTTTTTCTGGATCGGCTGGGAAGGCGCGGTGCTGCGCGCGCGGCTCGTGCGCAGCGCGGCTCCGCTCGGCACATTCTTCAATGGATTCATTGCCGGGCTGCCTCGCGCATAACCGGCCGAAACGTCAACCGATCATTGCTTCAGGAGCGAAATACATCATGTTCAAAGCCATTCTCATTGATAAGGAATCCGGAACGTATGGCGCGAGCGTCGCCGAAATCGACGAGGCACGGCTGCCGGAAGGCGACGTGCTCGTCGATGTCAGCCACAGCACGCTGAACTACAAGGACGGACTCGCCATCACCGGCAAAGGGCCGGTGGTGCGCAGCTTTCCGATGGTGCCCGGCATCGACTTCGCTGGCACGGTCGCCCAAAGCGCGAACGCCGCGTACGCAGTGGGCGACAGGGTCGTGCTCAACGGCTGGGGCGTGGGCGAGCAGCACTGGGGCGGCCTGGCGCAAAAGGCGCGCGTCAAGGGCGAATGGCTCATTCCGCTGCCCGCCGGCTTCACGCCACGGCAGACGATGGCGGTCGGCACCGCCGGTTACACGGCCATGCTTTGCATTCTCGCGCTGGAGCGGCACGGCCTCACGCCCGCGCATGGCGAAGTGCTGGTGACGGGCGCCAACGGCGGCGTGGGCAGCTTCGCCATTGCGCTGCTCACGCGCCGCGGCTATCGCGTGGTGGCGTCCACCGGCCGGTTGCAGGAAGCGGACTATCTGAAGCAGCTCGGTGCTGTAGAGGTCATCGATCGCGCCTCGTTTTCCGAGCCCGGCCGCCCGCTGCAAAAAGAACGCTGGGCTGCCGCAATCGATTCGGTCGGCGGCCATACGCTCGCGAACGTCTGCGCGAGCCTGCGTGCGGACGGCGCCGTTGCGGCCTGCGGCCTCGCGCAAGGCATGGATTTTCCGGCAACGGTCGCGCCGTTCATCCTGCGCGGCGTGAGCCTCTTTGGCATCAACAGCGTTACGCGTCCGTTCGCCGAGCGGGAGAAGGCGTGGCAAGCGCTGGGCGAAACGCTCGATCTCAAGCAACTGGACACCATCACGCGCGAAATCGGGCTTGCCGAAGCCATTCCGGCCGCTGGCGAGTTGCTCGCCGGGCACGTGCGCGGGCGGCTCGTGGTCGATGTGAATCGCTGACGCTACGGCCGACGATCACGCCGGCAAACGACGCGCCCCGCCCCGCCGATCCTGCATCTTCACGAGCGCGCGGGGCGCGACGCCGACAAGCCGCGTCATCCAGTGCGCCATATGGCTTTGATGCGCGAAGCCGGCCTCCAACGCGACCTGGCTCACGCTGAGCCGGCCTTCGAGCAATAGCGCCTTCGCGCGCTCGACGCGTCGCCGCACGACGTATTGATGCACCGGCATGCCGAGCGTCTGACGAAACAGCGCCTTGAAATGCGGCACGCTCATCTCCGCCAGCGCGGCGAGCTCGGCAAGCGTGAGGCGTTGATCGAGATGGCATTCGATATAGTCGGTCACGCGCGACGCCTTGTGCGGCGCGAGCACGGCGCTGCCGCCGCGCCGCGAATCCACGCAACCCAGCAGCCGCACGACCATCGACGTGCCAACGCTTTCCGCAAACAACGGATCGGAGGCCGCGCCCGACTCCAGTTCCGCGAGCAGCGCACCCGCGAGCGCATTGATGCGGGGATCGCGCAGTTGCAGATGAGGAAGGAGCTCGCGCCGCCCCGCGCTGCCCTCCATTTGTTGCGCGATCGATCGCACGAAGGCGTCATCGAAGCTCACGCGCAGGATCGTGCAGTCCGCGTCATCGGTCCATTCGCCATCGGTTCCGGCAGGCACGACATCGGCGTCGCCGTGCGCCTGGAGTCTTGACTGACGCCGGCCGTCGCACGCGCAACGCGCACGCACGGGCGCGCCGATATGGATGCCAATTCGATGCTGCGCCATCGCGGGCAAGCGATGCTGCCCCGCACTAATGCGCAACAGTTGCGCGCCGCCGCCGTGCCAGCCCAACCCCTCGCTGGAACGCAGGCTGCGGCTCGCGCCAGCCTGCCGGTTCGAATCTGCAATCACCGCGCTCATGGCAATCCTCTCCCGGCGTAAGAGCCGTTTGGGCATCGCGGCCAGTCTACTGGATTCGCGCGGCGCGCGTGCGGCGTCGAGAACGTCATATCGAATCATCCGTTTGCGCGCGGCGTCATCCTTTCCTGCGCGCGTTGCCGTGCGCGTGCGCCTACGATGAGGCACACCACGCCAACCTGGAGAAACGAAACATGTTCGTGATTTTCGGAGCATCGGGCAAGGCCGGCCGCGTCACGGCCGCCGCATTGCGCCGCGCGGGGCAGCCGGTGCGCGCCGTGGTGCGCAACGCGCGTCATGGAGACAAGCTCGCGGCAATCGGCTGCGAAATCGCACTGGCCGATCTGACCGACGCCGCCGCGGTGGCCGCAGCGCTTCGGGGCGCGCACGCCGTGCAGTTGATCTGCCCCGTTCCGGTCAATGACAAGCACCCCGAATCAACCATGCGCGCCATGATCGACGTCGCGACCGACGCCTTGCGCGAGAACCCGCCCGCGCGGCTGCTCGCCATCTCCGACTATGGCGCGGAATTGCCGCTCAATACCGGCATCACGCGGCTTTTTCACCATCTCGAACAGCGCCTGCGGCCTGTCGAGACCCACCTGACCGTGCTGCGCTCGGCGGAGCACATGCAGAACCTGGCCGCGTTCCTGCCCACGGCGCTGGCAAGCGGCGTGCTGCCGAGCCTGCATCTGCCGCTGGAGCACCGCTTTCCCACGGTCGCCGCGCAGGACGTGGGCGCGGCAAGCGCCGAACTGCTGCTCGATGCGCCGCAGGCCGGCACAAGTCGCCTCGTGAGCATCGAAGGGCCGCAGCGCGTGAGCGTGAACGACATCGCCGCGACACTCGGCGAAGTGAGCGGGCGCACGATCGCGCCGCTCGCCTTGCCGCGCGAGTCATGGTCGCCCACGCTCCTGAAGGCCGGGCTCAGCGAGGAGCACGCGCGGCTCATCACTGACCTCTACGATGTTCACAACACCGGCAAGATCGACGTGCAAGCAAACAGCGAGCGGCGCTTCGGCGCGACCGGCTTGCGCGAGGTGCTCGCTTCGCTCGTGTCGAAACTCGCGACCCGGTAAAGCGCACTTCCCGAAAGAAAACGGCCGGGCATCGCACCCGGCCGTTCTTGCCTCACTACGCGATGCTTAGAACCACTTACCAGACGATGCTCCCGGCGCGAGCGACACGCCGCGCAGCACTTCGCCAAAGGCGGCGTTGCGCAGCGTGACGAAATGCTCCTGCGGCGCGGCCGTGGTGTTGCGCAGCACGTCGCGCACGGCGACGAGACGGTTCGGGTCCGCGCCCGTGTCGCCGTTGCCGCTCACCGTGGAGGTGATCGCCCAGATCGTGACCGTGCCATCCGGTTCGACATGGCCCGCGATATTGCGCAGGCCGTCGGTGGCGGGCGACCACGACAAGCCGGTCGCGCTATTGATGCCCTCCGGATAGTGCGCCACGCTGTACGACGTGCCCAGGTTCAGGCCGTTCTGCACCGTGTACGCGAGCTTCCACGACTTCGTGCCCGCGTTGTACACCCACTTTTGCAGGCCCGCGCCGGTCTGCTGCGCGGCGTGCGTGTACAGGTCGGCGCCGCCCGCGTAACCGTCGCCTTCGTCGGCCACGTAGAGCGTATTCGCATCGGCGAACCAGAGTCCGAACGGATAGGCCACTGTCGTCGCCGACTTGTTCGGCGTCGCCGGGAAGCCCGCGAGCACGCACACATTGCTCGGCAGGCCGCTCGTCGCCACTGTCGTCGAGTCGTACGCCAGCGGATTGGCCGGCAGCTTCGCGCCGGCCACGGGCACGCCTACGCCGCCCGAGGGGCAAGCCTTGCCCGTCGTGTCGACGAAGTACACCGTGTTCACGCCGTTGCTACCGCTGCCCTTCGTGAAGTACACGACGTTGTTGAATACGGTCAGGCCGCGGTAGTTGTCATCCTTGCCCACCTTGTCGGCCTTCGCGCCCAGTTGCGTGACCGAGAAGCTCGCGAGCGGCGTCGGCGCGCCCGGCGTCTGTTGCGCCTCATGCTGATTGCTCGCTTCGATGAACTGCGCGCCCGCGCCGAGAATCAAGCCCACGGGCTGCGGATTCGCGCCGTTGCCCGCGTTGCCCACGGTGTAGTAGAAACCGTTGCCCTTGCCGTTGTCGTTGCCGTTGTTGAGCAGCGCGCTACGGCCGTTATTGCCGCTGTATGCGTTGGTCTCCGTAAAGCTGAAGTGCCCTTCGGCATCGAGGCGCGCAACGGCGCGATAGAACGTCTGGCCATCGGGGTTCGTCGGATCAATCGCGCCAGGCGTGTTCGAGTTCGACACGTCGATCGTGTCGACCGGTGCGACGTAGCCCATGAACGTCAGGAAGCGGCCGTCGCTCGAAAGGTTCAGCGCGAGTTCGGACTTGGAGCTGAAGCTCGTGACGAGCTGGTCGTGGCTATTGCCCGGATTCAGGCTGTTCGGTACCTCCAGCGTGCGCACGACCTGTCCCCACGGCGTGATGGTGTCGATGAAGATTCGCGCCGTGAGGCCGAAGCTCGGGTCGTAAAGCACGTTGTTCCACACCGCCGGATAGGTGCCGTCGTACGGCGCGCCGCCCGTCGGGCAGCTTGCCTGGGCGCTATTGCAGTGGGGCGGCAACACCATGCCCGGCGTGATGTTGCTCGACGCGTTGTCGTACACGCTGCGGCTCACCACGAGCACCCCTTTGCCGCCGAAGAACGGATCGGCGTTCTGCGCGAACGCGCCGGCGCTCGCGCAAGCCAGCGCGAGAGCAAGGGAAAGACGTGAAGGTTGTGCCGCGAGTCGTGCCTTGAAGCTCGGGCGGCAAAGTGCGGAGCAAACGGTGTTGATGGCCATCTGTAGCATCTCCGTAAGGAATTAGAAGCTTTTTGTCAAGAGAAACTCGAGGTCAACCGTAGTACCGTAGCGGCACTTCATGAAGCTTTCGTTGCAGCTATGTGCGCTACCGCACACTTCTTTCCTCGCTGAAATCGTCATGCTCAATCATGCGCGGCCCGAAATGCTTCTCGATTATTTCGTTTGCTATCCTCATTATTCTGCCGATCGACGAGGTCATGCATCGCGAATAGCGAAGCGCACGATAGCCGGATTCAACTTGAATCCCGGCCGTCACCGTCCTGTAATGGCTATGAGGCGGAGCGTTCAATACGAGGAGGCAGGTGCAGCCGGCAAAGGCGCGGGACCTCGCCTGATCGGCCGCCTGGAAGAAGCTTTATTGCCCTGGCCAATCGGGCTCCGCGATTTTCCCCAAGCGTTTAAACGGGAGAGCCTTGTGAGACCATTGCGCCCCCTCATCGTCGCGCTCATCTGCGGCGTCTGTGCGGTCACGACCCGCGCCGAAGGCGTGAACGGCGCCGGCAGCACGTTCGCCGCTCCGCTCTACACCCGTTGGGCCGCGGACTATCAGAAGTCGGGCGGCGGCAAGGTGAGCTATCACGGCACCGGCTCTTCGGACGGGCTCAAGGCCGTCGAGGCGCATACGGTCGATTTCGCCGGAACCGATGCCCCGCTGAGCGCCGAGCAATTGAACAAGGAAGGCTTGCGGCAGTTCCCCACCGCCATCGGCGGCGTGGTGCCGGTCGTGAATCTTCCGGGCATCAAGGCCGGCCAGTTGATGCTGACGGGAGAAGTGCTCGGCCAGATCTTCCTCGGCAAGATCCTCTACTGGGATGACCCGGCCATCGCGCGCCTCAATCCGAAGATCAAGATGCCCGACACGCCCATCGCCGTCGTGCGGCGGCTCGACGGCTCAGGCACGACACTGATCTGGACGCACTATCTCTCGCAGGTCAGTCCCGAATGGAAGCGCAAGGTGGGCGAAGGTACAAGCGTGCACTGGCCGCTCGGAATCGGCGGCAAGGGCAACGAAGGCGTCGCGACCTTCGTGGGCTATCTGCCGGGTGCGATCGGCTATATCGCCTGGGACTTCACGAAGCAGAACCGATTGACGTACACCGCCATGACGAATGCGGCGGGCGTGATCGTGCAGCCCGGCGCCCAGTCGTTCAACGCGGCGGCGGCCAACGCCGACTGGTCCGGCTCGCTTTATCAGGTGCTGACCAATGAACCGGGCAAGGATGCGTGGCCCGTGATGGGCGCGACCTACGTGCTGCTACAGGCAACGCCCGACAAACCGGCGCGCAACGAAGAAACGCTGAAGTTTTTCGATTGGGCGCTCACGCATGGCGAACCCAGCATTCAGGCGCTGGATTATATTGCGCTGCCAGCCCCGGTCGTCGCGACGATCCGCGCGCAATGGAAGGGTGACAAAACCGATGTCGCCGCGCGCAAGCCCGTTGCGGGGCAGTAGCGGCACGTTTCGCTCAGCAAGGAGCGTTTTTTGTGGACAATGAAGATAGTGCCGGGGCGAACAGATTCAGCGCTTGCCGGCCTTGCGCTTGCGGGAGTCGCATTTGCGGCAGAGATCGGCCAATAGCCAGCGCGCGACCGTTTCGGGGCGATTCGCGCCGTACTGCGCAGACCGTGTTTCGTTGTCGTAGCGCACGATGACGCTTCCCGTCATCACGCGATAAGAGCCCGCGTAGTTCACGCCATCCAGTTCGATACTCAAGGAGTGGGCGGTTTCGTATTCTGCAAGAGCCAAGATAAACGCGGAAATGTCTAAATTATGACAATATCGTTTCGCGCCGCAATTGGTCAATTAAATATGCGTTTTGTTTCATATTAATGCTTTCGCGCCCTTACTGGGGCCGGTGCGCGTGCCCCCTGAAATCAGGTCGCGCCATTGTCGCATGTCCCAGGTTGCCATAGGCGGTGACCGCAAACCATCGCTCCCCAACGGCGCCGCTCCACGCATTCACCCAGCGCGTCGCCATCATTCTCTCGGTTGCGCCTTCGGCGTTCATCAGCCGTTTCATGGCCAGGCTGACGCGGTGAATGGCGTAGCGCCTGCGGCGCGCTTCGGTGTCAACTCGCGCGATCATCGTCTCGCCTCTTCCAGTTGGGAGTATTGGACAGACCAGGTCCGGAAAACCCATTCACACCGATATGTCGCCAAGGCACCGCATCCCACACATGGCATCGAGCGATGAGCGCTCATTAAGACACGAAAATATCGGTGGAGAAATCCGGGAGACTATCGAGGGCGCAATCCATAAGAAAGCCGCTTCGGAGTGAAGTGAAAGCTCCCACACGACAACGCCCCTAGTTTCCTGTCACTCACAATAAAACGCGCATGTGACAGTCGTTGTGACGCTTCACCGCGATACCTGCATGTCGTCTGGATTTGCCCCGGTTTTGTCGTGTTTTTGTCCTAATTCAACCGAGGATTGGCGGCGTCGCCCCGCCTTGCCGCGCGAACATAGCCCGATGACCAGCCCTTCCCCGGGAACGTTCATGGCGCACCATTCCATGCGAACGACGACACACCGCGGGCCGAGAATGGCGCTCGGACGTGCATTGAAGCAACCATTGCTAAACGCCGTGGCGCGACTGCCCGACAGCGTGCAGCGCGCCATGTTCAAGCCGCCCGTACGTCGTATCTGCATCCGCGTGCCGCTGCTGCGCGCGGTGTACTCGGGTTGCCTGCGACGCCATCCCATCGACTTGCAATACGGCACGGACACGAGCGGCCTTGTCGACTCGTCGACGTTACAGCGCGACGCGCGCCTCGTTGACCAGTTGAGGCCGTACATGGGGTCGCAGCCGACCATCATCCGTCGCGCGCTCGACACGCTCGGCGACATCGCCGGCTATACCTTCATCGACATCGGCTGCGGAAAAGGCCGCCCGATGATCGTCGCTTCCGAATATCCCTTCGCGCTGGTGCTGGGCTACGACATCAGCGCGGACCTCGTGAGAACCGCGAACGCCAACGCCGTGGTGATGGCGCGGCGTTTTCCGCAACGCCCGCCCATTCGCGCGCTGCACGCCAATGTCGCCGATCTCCAGGTGCCCTCGGGCAACGTGGTCGTGTTCATGTTCAATCCGTTCGGCGTGGAGCTGATGGCGGCGTTGCTGGCAAAACTCGAAGCGGGTCTCGCGAGCGGCGCGATCGATCATCTCTTCATCGTCTACGACAACCCGGTGTGCGGCGAGGCACTCGACCGCTCGCCACTGTTGAGACGCTGGTTTGCCGGCGTACTGGCCTACGATCACAATGAAATCGGCTTCGGCCCGGAAGATGCCGAGAGCGTCGTCATCTGGCAAAGCGTGCGCGGCGCGCGCCCCGATTCGTACGCCGACCGCAACCGCCGCATTGCGGCAAAAGACGGGCTCAGCGCTTCGCTCGAGGCCTGACTCACACGTTGGGCGAGTTCATTCAGGAGACGCCTGTGCCGACTTCCGTGCTCGCGATGTACGAGTCGTCGTCCCCGCTTGCTGACTTCCGCTACGCAGTGCACGCCTGCAAGCGCATCGATGCGTTTCGTGCATTCGAGCCGTCATGGCGGGCGCTATGCGCCGCCGCCGAGGCGCATTCGCCGTTCATCGATTTCGCTTACTGCGAGGCCGCGGCGGCAGAGGCTCTCGCAAGCGGCGCGACCATCGAAGTCGCGACCGTGCACGACGCGCACGAACTGGTGGCGCTCTGGCCAGTCGCGATCGTGCGCAAGGGCGTATTGCGCAGCGCGCAAACGCTCGGCTGCGGATGCGGCGAAGAATATGGCGGCCCGCTCATCGCAGACACGCGGCGCACCGAGCTTTACGATGCGGCGCGCGAGGCGATCCGACGCATTCACGCCGACGTGCTTCATGTTCCCATGCTCGAAAACGGTGGCGCACTCCAGCGCGCACTCGACGCGGCGCCGCAGTCCTGGGTGCAAACGTCGCTGCCCGCACGCTGGCGCGTGATGCCCGGCTATGCGATCGGACTGCGCGCGTATGCGTCATGGAACGATTACCTCGCCACGCGGCCTTCCACGTTGCGCTCCGCGCTGCGCGCAAGCGGCAGACGCTTGCGCCGCGAGGGCGACGTGCGTATTGGCTGGTGCGAAAGCGCGGAAGACACCGAACGCGTGCTGACGTGGCTATTCGCGAACAAACGGCAATGGGCGCTCAAGCGCGGAATCGACTCGCGCTATTTGATGGATGACCGCGTGCGCGACTTCTTCATCGACCTCGCGCGGCGAGTCGATTTGCACAGCACGCCGCTCGTGGCCCGCATCGAGGTCGACGGGCGGCCCGTGGCGGCCTCGGTCAATCTCGTGGGCGCGCGCGCCGTCGAATATCTGATCACGACCTACGACGAAGCGTTTGGCGTGTTCTCGGTGGGCAACCTGCTGGTCGAATACATCGCGCAATGGGCGCATGCGCATGGCCGCGACTTCGATTTCCGGCCGCTGCATGGCGACTACAAGGCGCGCTGGGCCGATCGCGAAACACGGCATGAATCGCGCATCATCGTGCTCAACGCGCGCGGGCGCTCAATTGAATTGCCGTTGTCGTGGGCCCAGGTGAAGCGCGTTTATCGCAAGGCGGCGGCCGTCGCCGCCACGCGCCTGAAATCGGCTTGAAAGCGGGTTTCAGCAGCTCGGGCCGCTCACGGCCGCACCACCCCGCCCGCCTCGTGCGTGTCGCCATGCGCGGATTCGTCGAGCGATTCGAGCGCCGGGTTGTGGTGAAGGAGCAGTGCCGCGGCCGCGCCGATCAAACCGGCTCCTGCAAGACATAGCAGGCCCGCACCGAAGCCGCCCGTGCTGTCCTTGATCCAGCCCATCGCATAAGGGCCGAAAAAGCCCGCGAGATTGCCGAGCGAGTTCACGGCGGCGATGCCGCCTGCCGCCGCCGCGCCCGAGAGAAACGCGGCGGGCAGCGTCCAGATCACCGGCAGGCAGCCGAAGATCCCAAAGCCCGCAATGGAGAGCGCAAGCATCTTGAGCACGGGATTGTCGAGCCCGGCGGCCGCCGCAATGCCGGCCGCCGCGACAACCAGCGCGAACGCGACATGGCGCTTGCGTTCGAGCCGCCGGTCGGAATGGCGCGCCCAGAACACCATCGAAACGACGCCGACCGCATAAGGCAGCGCCGTCACAAAGCCGGTTTGCAGGTTGGTGAGCCCGAATGCCTTGACGATCTGCGGCAGAAAGAAGCTCAGGCCATAATTGGTTGCGTTCGCACCGAAATAGATCAGCGCCACGGCCAGCACACGCGGATTGATGATCGCCTCCAGCACGCTGAACGTACGCACCTTCTCCCGATGCCTGCGCTCCTGCGCCTGACGATCCACGAGCCAGCGGCGCTCGTCGTCGGCAAGCCACGTTGCGTCCGCGGGCTTGTCGGTCAAGTAGAACAGCACCGCCAGCGAGAGCACGAGCGCGGGCGCGGCCTCGATCAGGTAGACCCACTGCCAGCCGGCCAGGCCGCCCCTGCCGTCGAGCGAAAGCAGCGAACCGGAAACCGGGCCGCCGATCACGGTGGACAAGGGAATCGCCGCCATGAAATAGCCCACCACGCGCGCGCGGTATTTGGCGGGAAACCAGAGCGTGAGCAAGAAGATGATGCCGGGAAAGAAACCGGCCTCGGCAATGCCGAGCAGAATGCGCAGCGCGTAGAACACATGCGCGTTCGACATGCCGGTCATGGCGGCAATGTGCGGAATGAACGCCATCGCGCCCGCAATGATGCCCCACGTGAACATGATGCGCGCGATCCAGCGCCGCGCGCCGAAGCGCTCCAGCAGCAGATTGGAAGGCACTTCGAAAAAGAAATAGGCGATGAAGAAAATGCCCGCGCCAAAGCCGAACGCGCTCGCGGAAAGATCGAGCGCCTTGTTCATTTGCAGCGCAGCAAAGCCGACGTTGACCCGATCGAGGTAAGCCACGAAATAGCAGACGATCAGGAACGGGACGAGCCTTGCCGTCACGCGCCCCATGGTGCGAGTTTCGAGCTCCATGCATGTCTCCTTCGGGGCCGTCGCGACCGGCCGGTTCGTTTGATGTCGTTAAAGACTAGTCGGTCGCGGCGCGATACAAAAGATCGGTTCACATGGTGGGATTCGTCCGCGGCGAGTGGCGAGCGCTAAAGCTTCGGACAGGAAAGCACCGGCACCGCTTGCGTCATGACGCCCGGCGACGCGTTGTTCGCAGGTCTGCCTTGCGGCGGCGTGGAAACGAGGCGCACGCTGTTCGTGTCAGCGCCTGTGCCTACGTTGGCGAGCGCGTACTTTTCTTCGCTGCCTTGAGGTTGCCAGTAAGCGCGAAAAACCGGCCCGTCGATGAAAACGAGCAGCGTGCCGTGCGTTCTTTGCCCGCCGGATACGAAATCGACGGGCTCGCCGTTGCGAACCGCGAACCCCGCATCGGCGCCAGCGGCGTTCGAACCGACGAGCTTGCCGCATGGCGGCGCGGCATCGGGAGCGGGAGCGGCGTTGGGAACGGGTTCGGCGGCGCTAGCGGGCTGGAGCGTGAGCCATGCCGCGCTGAAACACGACCACAACGCGAGCGTGAGCGTCGTTTTCATGCGCCACCTCGGAAACTCGTCATCGACTGGCGAGCGTCGCGCAAGGCGCGTTCCCGCATGCGCAGCGCCAATGCCGGAGGGCCGGTGGAGGCGCTTACGCCTCGTCCGCGTCGTGGTCCAGCGCGTCGATATCGATTTCGAGCACGCGGCACACGTCGCGCACGAACGCGTCCATGGCGGCAGCGCACTCCGGGCTGCCCGCCGGGAAGTCTTCGGGATTCTTTTTGCCCTGCGCGCGACGGATCGCCCGAATGCTGGCTTCGAGCGCACGCGCCTCCAGCCAGATGGGATGATTTTGCGGATATTCGGGATGTTCGCGCGCCATGGCTGTTATTTCGGCAGGCTTTGCGCGAACTTTAGGCATTTTTCACGCAAATCGTTCCGTCGACGCAGGCGAGCCGGTAAAAGCTCCCAGCCCGTCTGTCCCATTACGACTTCATCTGCTGCTGTAAGTCGCCGCAAATCGCGGCTTTTTGCTGGTCGAATTCCTTGGGATTGCTTTGCTTCATCTGGCGCATGCCATTGACGGTTTGCGCCGCATTCTGCCAACCCGCGTCCCAGTCCTTCGCGAAGTCCTGGTCCTGGGAGAACTTCTTGCCCGCATTGCTCTTGTAGTTCGACACGGTGGATGCATCGACGCCGCAAACCTCGGAGGCGACGCGCGCATTATTCGCGGCGAATTGCGCGCCCGACTTCGCGAGCTTTTGCATCTGGTCCTGGCTCTGCGCGTGCGCGACGCCCGCGCCGAGCGTCAATGCGGCGGCGCATGCCATCACGGAAAAGCGAAGGAACGAATAAGAACGAATTTTCATTTACGGGTCCTCAAATGCGCTTTGGAAAACAATGGAAAGCAATCCGAATCAATGCAATGCGCTCACAGTGAGCGTGACCGCATGACCGTTGGTGACGGTGTCCTGGCGCATCACGAGACCGGTGGCCGGGCAAAAATGATCGACCACATGTGACTTCATCGCGAGGTTCGCGGTATGACCCATGAGCTGCGCGTCGTCGGCCTGCATGCTGCGGTCATAGGTGACGGGCCAGCACGCGAATGTGCCCGCCCCGGTCTGGAGTTGCTCCTGCTTGCCGACCGCCTTGTCGCTCGTGGTCGTGACGAACTTCGGCACGTTCATGGTGCCCACCGACTGACCCATGTTGGCCGCCGTGCCCGACATCGACCCTTGCGTGCGCGTGCCGGCAATGCGCTGCCCTTCGCTCGTGATCTCGCCCACGTAGCTCAGGATGCCGCTCGTCTGCGCCGACATCATGCCGTTGAGGCTGGCCGCGCCGCTGCTGCCGTGCATCGAGCCGTTGCTCGTCTGCTCGGGCTGCGCCGCCGCCTTGCCGTCGACGATCGTGAAGTGGACATCCGATTCGCTTTGCATCGGTTGTCCGCCCATCGACATTTTCATCGCCGCATGGACCTGGCCGTTACAGTTGTTACCGTCGCGTTTCGAAAACTGCGTGACCGTGTACGTCACCGTACGTTGACCCGGCGCGAGCGTGGCGGTGAAGCCGCCGCCCTGGTGCATCCACGGCGCATCGCAGGCCGCCGCCGCCCAGGCTTGCGAACCCGCCGTCGCACAGGCAGCCGCAAGGCCCAGCGTCAGCGCGAAACGCAGCGCAGCGCGAGTGCCGCGACGGTCCGCTCCCGCATTGGGGCGGTAAGTGTCATGCATCATCGATCCTCCGCTTGCCATGTCAAAAGCCGAATCCTGGAGACCTCGCGCGCGAGCGTCAAGGCTAGCGATACTCACTGAGCATCATATGTAACGGCGGCGAAACCGTTGCGGACGCCTCGTTCGATGTGCCGAAGCGCGCCCGGAACGCCGCATAGCGCGAAAGCACGCGCGGCACATAGGCCTGCGTTTGCGCGAATGGCGGAATGCCGCCATAGCGGCTCACATTCCCTTCGCCCGCGTTGTACGCCGCCAATGCGTAGCGCAGGTTGCCCGAAAACTGTTGCAGCAACTGGCTCAAATAGAGTGCGCCTGCCGCCACGTTCTGCACCGGGTCGTTTGCATCAGAAACACCGAAGCGCAGCGCGGTGGCCGGCATCAATTGCATCAAACCGCGCGCGCCCGCAGGCGAAAGCGCACGATGGTCGAAGCCCGATTCGACGTCGATCACGGCAGCGACCAGCGCCGGATCGACGTTCGTCGCATGCGATACCGCGCGGATCACCGGCTCCACCGTCGCGTAGTTGCAGTCCGCGCACGAAGCCGCGCGCGCGGGTGCCGCGAAGCGTGCAACGCGCGTTGGCGTCGTTGCGAGCCGTGTGCCGCTCAGCACGACGCCGCGCGCCTTCGCAAGCTCCTCGACAGGCGTCGTCGATGGCGCAGGCGCGCTCTTTATGGAAGCGCGCACGGCACCCGCCTGCCCGCCGACGATATAGATCACGCCGCCCGCATGAGCGGGTGCGCCCAGGCACGCCAGCCCGAAGGCGAACCCAAGCCCTGCGACGGCGGCGTGCCCGCGCATCATGGCTTCACGAGTTCGACGCGACGGTTCTGCGCGCGCAGCACGTCGGTCGTATTCGGCACGAGCGGCTGCGTCGAACCATAGCCCTTCGCCGTGAGCGTGCCCGTCACACCGGCGCTCTTGAGGTACTGGGCGACCGATTCGGCCCGCGCTTGCGACAGCGTCATGTTGTGCGCGTCGCCGCCGCTCGAATCGGTGTGCCCCGCCACTTCGATCTTCCAGTCGGCGTGCTGCTTGAGCAGCGCGGCCATGCGATCGAGCACGGGCTTCGCATCGGCGCGCAGCGTGCTCTTGTCGAGGTCGAAGTTCACGCCGTAAAGCTGCACATGCCCCGTCTGTTCGAGTTGCGAGGCCGTCGCGTCGCCCGCCTTGCCCGACGCATCGCAGGTGAGCTGGCTCGCGCCAATGCGCTCGCCCGCGCTTTCCTCCACGCCCGAAAACGTATGCGCGTCCGCCTTGAAGAGTGCCGAGAACACCTGCTTGCCGTCCGGGCTGAACACCATGATGCCGGGCGTGCTCGTGTTCGACTGCTGCTCGTTGCGCGTGAGCCTGAGATAACCGCCCGCGTCGATGCCGCCTACGATCGTGCCGAGCACCTGCGCCACGCGCACCGGATCGCTGCCCTGCGATTCAAAGTAGCAGCCTTCCACCCCGGCGCCATGCTGCTCCAGCAGCACGTAGCCGCTGGAACCGAAGTTGAGCGGGAAGTGATAGAGGCCCGCCACTTGCCGGACCGACGCCGCCGCACCCGGCGTGCCATAGGCGGAAAAGCGGCTAAGGCCGATGCCATACGGCGCCTGGTCCGCCGACGACGACAAGGTCAACCGCAGGAAGCTCGCCTGCACGGACTGCTGCAACGGCCCGCGCAGCACGACGCCGGGGCCCACGCTGTCCGCGCCGGGAAAATCGGCGTCATAGGCCGTATTCCACGGGCCATTCGCGCTCGACGCCGTTTCGACCTTCACATGATGCGGCGTCACTTGCCGCTGCGGACTGCTCACGAACGCGAACGAGTCGATCCGCGCCTCGCCTGGCAGCGCGAGCACCAGTTCGTACTGGTTGCCGTTGACCTGAATGCCGGGCGAATCGGGCACGCCGTCAACGAGACGGAACCAGTCCGCGCCGCTCTTGCCCACTGCGAATGCGCCCTCGCTCAGACTCGCGACGTCGACAGGCTCGACGCCGGTTGCAGAGGCGGCGCTGGCAGGCGCGGCCGCAATGGGAAGCGCGGGAGGCGCCGAGGCCGCTGCATCGACAGGCGCGGAAGCCGCCGTCTCGCTGGCCGTCGCTTCATGCTTGCGATGGCACCCCGCAACGAGCAGCACGCCGGCCGCCAGCAGCGTGAGTGCGATGGGTCGTCGATGTCGAAGAATCCTGCCTGACGGTTGGGTCAATTCACTGTACTCCTGATTGCTGCGCATGGGTAAGGATGTGGATTTCGTCCAGATTGGTGCGAATGCGCGCCTGTAGCGCATTGAGCTTCGCGCGGCTCGCGCCATTGCGTTTGGCGGCGTCGAAGTCGGCGAGCGCGTCCTTGAGATCGGCCTGCGCCTGCTCGCGCTGTCCGTTGACCAGCCGATGCGCGCCATTGTCCGCCTGCTCGTTGGCGGTGCCGTCGGCGTTGAGCAGGTTCGCTCGCAGCCGGTGGTCGCCGCGCACGTCGTCCGCGAGCGCACCGGGGTCGCCGGACGACAGGGTCGCATTCATCGGAGCATGCCTGCGTGCAAGGCGCGATTGCGCGCTTCGGGCGACGTCCGGCGTATCGGCGCTCACGGTGGCGTTCACCACGCCGCCCGAGGCCGCCACGGGCGTGCTTGCGGGCTTCGCAGGCGCAAGCGAACGCGACGAGATGATCTCCACGCCGTCCTCGTGCCGCACGGTGAGCGCCGTCAGCGGTGCGTCGCCGCTCTGTGCGCCCGCGTGGCCGCCCACGGCAAGCAAGGCCAGCAGCAAGGCTTGCGTGATGGCTCGATTGCGCTTGTCCATCGCTCAGCCTCCGCGAAACGGCGACTGCATCCGCACGATCGCTTCGGACTCGATAGGAATACGAAAATCGCCCGACGCCGACGAATAGGCATAGCAGCGATTCATATTGCCAGGCAGCCCCAGGCCACCGCTATTGCCGGTCGAATAAATATTGCTGATGCCGTTCACCAGATAGAAGATCACACGATTGATGAACGGCACGTAGAGATCGTAGCAATACGTCACGCTGATTTTCAGCAGGTTCGCGTCCTGGATCGACAGCCCCGAACTCGCGCCCGGTTGCGTGTTCCGGTACATCAGCGTGTCGTTGGGAATCTCGGTCACGCTCGTGCCCGCGTAATAGTTGGAGCGGCCAAAATCCGAGAGCGCCGCAGTTGTCGGGTTGATGACCGTAAGCGACGTAATGCCCGGATTGCGCGCTTCGACCGTTGCCGTGACCACCGCCATCTGCTGCGTGGCGAGACCGTTGGCATGCGCGAAAAGCGGTGCGATACCACGGCCGAATCCATTGAGCATCGCGGCTTTGCGGCCGTTTTCCACCGCCCCCGCGCGCGCCGCCTGGAGCGTTGCATAGTTCACCGTGCTCTTGGCCTGATACAGCAGTGCGAACTGGATCATGCCGAGGCAAAGCAGCAAAAGCACCGGCATCACGATGATGAACTCCGTGGCCGATTGTCCGCGCTGCTTGCGCGGTGCGCCCGCGCGCGAGCGGCCGGCAAATGGAGAACGTTGCGCCCGCATCATCACGCGCCCCCGGCTTCGATTTCGAGCTGCATGCCGGGCGTGAGACCGAGCGCCAGGCGGCGGCCTGCCTGGAGTTCCAGCACCGCCGCCGCGCGCCAGTGCGCGCACAGTCGCCGCGGCCCCACGTTGTCGCGCACGCTCACGATGCGGCGCGCGCGGTCCATGAAGACCACGTCGATCGGCGCGTGCATGAACCAGGTGTGCACCGAATTGCACGGCTCGATCAGCAGCGCGTCGCGCTCCGCGATCGAGCGCCGGCCCATCCATCCCTTCAGGCGGTCGAACATGCCCGTGGTCACGTCGAGGTCGAGGGCGAGCGGCTTGCCCGCCGCGGCAATGCGCGCGGTCTTCACAGCAGCCCCTCCTGCATGAACTTCATCACAATCGGAAAGCCGAGCACGATGAACGTGACCGGAAAAATAAACACCACGAGCGGAAAGATAAGCTTCACCGGCGCTTCCATGGCCTGCTTCTCCGCGCGCTGGAAACGCTCCGTGCGGCGCTGCTCGGACTGGAAACGCAGCGTGGTCGCGATGCTGCCGCCCATGCGTTCGGACTGCACCACCGAGCTCACGAAGTTGGTCACCTCGCGAATCTGCAAGCGGTCGTCCATGCGGCGCAACGCATCGGCACGCGGCAGGCCCGACTTCAGGTCGCGCAACACATGTTCGAACTCGCGCTTGAGCGGCCCGCCCGGACCCTTGCTCACGGCCTGCGTGAGCGAGCCGTTCAGGTTCAGCCCCGCTTCCATGCTGAGCGTGAGAAAGTCGAGATACACGGGCAACTGCTTTTCCACCTGCTTGACCGTGCGCGCGCGAATATCGCGCAGCCACAAGCGCGGCAAGAGCGAGCCCAGCAAAGCCGCCGCGAGCGGAAACATCAGGCTGCTGCTGCCGAGCCAGCGCGCGACCAGCAACGCCATGGTCAGCGCAATGGCCGCTGCCACGAGCGAGAGCGAAATGAACTGGCGCGCCGAAAGCAGATAGCTTCGGCCGGTCAATTGCAGTTGCAGTTCGACGCGTTTGACGATGCCCGGCGGGTACAGACGCCCGAAATGAAAGTCGAGAAAGCGCACGAGCGGCCACAGCACGCGCAGCGGCGTGGAAAGCGGATCGAGAAACTCGCGGTCCTCGCCGGGCACCCGCTTGCCGAGCATGGCGAGCGAACGCGCGATGAGACCGAGAAATACGATCAGGCCGAGAAAGAGGCCGAAGGCCAGTACGATGGATAGCGTCATCACACGTCGATGTTGGTTATCTTCTGAATGGCCTTGTAGCCAAGGAACTCCATCACCGCGATCACCGCCAGCGTGGCCCAGCCAATCGGCTTGTTGAAAAGCGGCTCCATGGCGGTCGGCTCCATATGGCTGAGCACCAGCATCAGAAAGACGGGCAGGAGCGTCATCACCCAGCCCTGCGCCTTGCCCTGCGCCGTGAGCGAGCGGATCTTGCCTTCCATCTGCTGCTTGTCGCGCAGCGTGCGCGCCACCGTCTCCAGCGTTTCAGCGAGATTGCCGCCCACTTCGCGCGAAATCGAAATGGCCGCCGTCGCCATCAGAAAGTCCTGCATCGGAATGCGCTTTTCCATGTGCGTGAGCGCATCGGCCATATCCACGCCCAGGCGAATCTCGCGAATCAGCAGCGCGAGTTCCTGAGAAATCGGCGGGCGCGATTCCTGCGCCGCGCTTTCGAGCGCCACGGGAAAGCTCGCGCCGGCCCGCAACGCGCTCGCCACCATCAGCAGCGCATCGGGCAACTGGCGGTCGATCTGCTGCAAGCGGCGGGTCTGAATGCGCCGCACGATGAAGCGCGGCGCGAGCAGGCTGGCCGGCACGGCGATCACCGTCATGACGATGCTCTGCGACACCACATAAACCGCGAGCGGAATCGCGACCACCGCGAGCGCGCTCATCGCCGCCACCTGCTGCGTGTTGATGAAGATGAACAGGTCGGCGAGGTTCGAGCCCACCTCGTCGCCCACGCGGGCCGTGCGGCGCACGAACCACGTCTTGCCCTGCGAGACGACACACCACATCACCACGGTCAGCAGCACGAACACCGTGCCCAACATCCATGCAGTACTCATCGGCAGACTCCGTTCACTCCTGGAAGATGGAGGTATCGACCTGGATGCCGCGACGGATCAGATCCTGGTAGAAGTCGGGGATATACCCCGTGGAATGAAACGTGCCCTGCACCTTGCCTTCGCTGTTGTAGCCGCTCTGGCGGAACACGAACACATCCTGCATCTGCACCGTGCCCGACTCGATGCCGCTCACCTCGGTCACGTGCGTCACGCGGCGCGTGCCACACGAAAAGCGCGTTTGCTGCACGATCAGATCGACGGCCGACACCACCTGCTCGCGAATCGCATGCACGGGCAAGTCCAGACCGGCCATCAACGTCATCACTTCAAGACGCGAAAGGCAGTCGCGCGGCGAGTTGGCGTGCGCCGTCGTGAGCGAGCCGTCATGGCCGGTGTTCATGGCCTGCAACATGTCGAGCGCTTCGCCGCCCCGGCATTCACCCACCACGATGCGGTCGGGGCGCATGCGCAACGTGTTTTTCACGAGATCGCGAATGTGCACCGCGCCCTTGCCTTCCATGTTGGCGGGCCGCGCCTCCAGCGAAACGAGGTTGCTTTGCGAAAGCTGGAGTTCGGCCGCGTCTTCCACAGTCACGATTCGTTCGTTATCCGGAATGAAATTCGACAGCACGTTGAGCAGTGTCGTCTTGCCCGAGCCCGTGCCGCCCGAAATGACGATATTGGCGCGCCGCTCCACCGCCACGCGCAGAAACTCGATCATGTGCGGCGAAAGCGAGCCGAAGCGCACGAGGTCCTCGCCTTGCAGCTTGCGCTTCGAAAACTTCCGGATCGTGATATTCGGCCCCTTGAGCGCGAGCGGCGGGATCACTGCGTTGACCCGCGAGCCGTCCTTCAGGCGCGCGTCGACCATCGGCGAGCTTTCGTCGATGCGCCGGCCAAGCGGCGCGACGATGCGCTCGATCGCGCCGAGCACCGCCTGATCGTCGGTGAAGATCGTGGAGGAGCGCGTGAGCTGGCCACCGCGTTCGACGAAGATTTCGTTGTAGCGGTTGACCATGATTTCCGTGATCGACTCATCGGCGAGCAACGATTCGAGCGGGCCGAGGCCGATCACTTCGTCGAAGATGCTTTTAAAAAGCGCCTCTGTGGGAATACCGGGCCGCGCGAAGGTCGGATCCGACGAGAGCACCGTGCGCAGCAGGCCGCCCACAGTCGTGGAAAGCTCCTCTTCGCTCATGCGCGCGACATTCAGGCGCCGCAGGTCGATTGCCGCGATCAGCCGTGCGTGACCGCTCTTGCGCAACTCGATCCCTTCGGGGGTGTTGAGCCACTGAAGTTCCTGTGCGTCCTCGGGCGCGGCGCGCATCGCGCCGGACACAGGCGAAGCCGTCGTGCTCACGGCAGGCTGCGGCGCACGCATGACGGGCGGCGGCGCCGGGCGCTCGCGCGGCATCGCCACGACGCCCTTGGGCATCGCACCGGCCATGGCGAGCCCATCCGTGCCCGTGCGCAGCATTTGCGCCGATTCGACGGACGTGGCGGAATTGGCCTCGATGGTTTCGCGCGCAACGTTTTGTGCCTGAACCACCGGCATGGCCGCCGTATTCATCGACTCGCCCGCGGCCTTGGCATCGCTCACGCCTTCGCGCGCGGCACCGGCCTCCACCAGATGCAGCGCCTGCGACGCGCCTTGCTCGCCACGCGCGACGGCAATGCGAAACGAGGCGATCTCGATCGAGTCCGCGCCAGTGAGCGGACCATACGACGTGATCGGCGCGCCGTTCACGAGCGTCGAGGCAAGGCCGCCCTTGTCCTCGATATACCAATGCCCGTTACGCGGTTCGATGATGGCCTGCACCCGGCCGATCAACAGTCCCTTGAGCACGATGTCACAGGCCGGGTCTTTCCCGAGCGTCGCGCGCTTCGTCAAGGCATGCGTCTGCGCCCGGCCGTCACGGCCCGTGATCGATACCTGCAATTGCTGATCGTCTTCCATCGCTCACCGCCTTTCGCGTCAATGTCCGTACATCGCCCGATTGGTCTCGTCCGGAGCGGGCAAGACCGCGCTGCGGCGCGCGCGCTTCTCCTCTTCCTCGCGCAGCGCCTGCTCGCGCCGCGCGTTGGCGTCCGGCAGCGGGCTCGGGTTGCCGTATTCGCTGCGGTAATCGGCCTGAATATCGGAGCCGTTCGTCGTGAGTTCGGTCATCTTTTCGCTGTCCGCGTCCACGATATACGGCGTCACGAGCACGATGAGATCGCTCTTGTTGTTGCGGAAATCGGTGGACTTGAACAGGTGCCCGAGCACGGGCAGGTCGCCCAGCAACGGCATCTTGTCGATGGCCGTCGACGCGTCAGCGTTGATGAGCCCGGCCAGCGCCAGCGTTTCGCCCGGCCTCACCGAAAGCTGCGACGTGGTGCGCCGCGTGATGAACGCCGGATAACCCTGCACCTGCACGGTGGGATCGATCTGGCTGATTTCCGTGAGCAGGTCCGTGGAAATAATGTTGTGCGCGTCCACCGTGGGCGCGATCTCCAGACGGATGCCGTACTCCTTGTAGATCACGTCCTGCGCGCCGAAGCCCGCCGAAACAGGAATCGGCACTTCGCCGCCCGAGAGGAACGTGGCCTTGCCGCCGCTGCGCGAATTCAATTCCGGCGAAGCGAGAATGTACGCGTCGCCGTCGTCAACGAGCAGATTGATCTTCGAGAAGATCGACGTCGCGATGCCGAGGAAAGCTCCGCTCGCCGCGCCCCCCGCCATGCTCGGCGCGTTGTCGAACACGGCCGTGCCGGTGTCGGGCAACGGCTTGTAGCGGCCCGTGCGGATCGCATTGCCCGCGACCGACGCCTGCGGGCCGTTGATCTGCTGGTCCCACGCAATGCCGAGATTGCGCTCGGCCGTTTTCGAAATTTCCAGAATGTCCATCTTGAAGTGAACCGTCTTCTTGAGCGACGCGCCGTCGTCGGGCTCGATCAGGTTCACGACATCGGGCAAGCCCGCAAGCGCGGCCTTCACGAGATCCTTTTGCTCCGGGTGCACCTTGCCGCGCACCACGAAACGATTGCCGTCGGCGTCGATGCGCAGGTCCTCGACGAAGCCAAGCGAATGCTGCAAGCGCGACAGCGTGGTGGCGCGATCCTGCTCGGACACGGAGATCTTGGTGCGCAGCGCTATGCCCGATTCGTTCCAGACCACGAGCGACGTGTCGCCTGATTGTTGCGCGAGCAACAGCAATTGATGATCGACCACCGAGGCGTTCACCACGTCGCCGTTGCCCACGGCCACGCGCTTGACGCGGCCAGGCACCGGAATCACCTTGACCTCGCCCTTGTACAGATAGAGCGTGGACGGCGCGCCCTGCGCGTACTCCACCACCGCGTCGTCCGCGTCCGGCGCGGCGGCTGCGGGCCGATACTTCACACGGCGCATGGTAGCCGGGGGCAACGCGGGCGCGGGCGGCCTGGCCGCTTCGGGCGCAACATCGCTTTGCGCGGCTTGCGTCGCTGACACCGCAGAGGCGGGCACGGCCGACGCGGGGCTTGCCACGGCGGCCGAAGCGAACACCGGCCCGGACGCCACGGCTTCCCCCTCGGCATGCCCGTGAATGGACGGCACGACGAGGCTCATGGCGCAAAAGAGGCGCATTCCCCGGGCGATATGCCTCGTTCCGCGTTTTCGTTCGATCGTCATGGCTGTTTCACTTCTTCTGACTTCTTTTGATTGGAATGGAGGACCGCGCGCCCGGCCGGCTCGCGGATCACTTCGTGCGGCCGGTTCCGCTCACGGCGTCCTGAATCTGTTGCATCGCGCGCTGCTGGGCGTCGGTGAGCGCCGCCATGCGCTGCTGGACGTCGGCGACATTGCGGGCCGCCGCCGGTTCGCCAGGCAGCGTCTTTGCGTCGAGCGCGGGCCGCGTCGAGACGTTGCTGTCGCCCTTGCCGCCCACGATGTACTGAATGCCGCCGTTGTCGTCGTCGCCAAAGAGCGCGGCCTGCTGGACGGCGACCGGCGGCGTGGCCGCCTTGTCCGCGCGATTGCGCAATACCGCGCGCAGCGTGCCCACCTTTTGCGCGAGCGCGATCCGGGCGGCCTGCTCGGGGTTCACCTGGAGCGTCACGCTGTCGTAGCCCGAGCGCTGCTGGCCATCGTCCTGGCGCGACATCGCTTCGCCATAGTCGCGCGGGCGCGTGTCGCGGCCCGTGGCGATGACCGTGAGATCCGAGAGCAGGAGGTGCGCCGACTGGCCCGGATCGCCCGAGCCCGAATTGCTCGTGGACGGCGCAACGAGAAACAGGTCGATGCGGTTGCCCGGCTGAAGCATGTTGTCTGCCGAATTCGTAGCGTCGATATCGATCGTCAGCGCGCGCATGCCGGGCTTGAGCATGTCGCTGAAATCGCGCACGTTGTACGCCGAAACGTCGGCCCGGCGTACGGGCGTGCCGCGCTTCACGGGGCGCACGAGCGTGAGGCCCGACATCGAGTCGAAGTCTTTCGCGCGCACGGTGTCGTCGTAGACGAAATCGGCGGGCACTTCGCGCGCCGCGAAGTTTTCCGACGTGAGCGGCGCGCCGGGCTTGAGATCCGCGACCGGCACGACCACGGCGACCTGGTTCTGCGTCTGCATGGATTCCATGAGCGATTCGCGCATGGCGGCCTCACGCCCCGACATGTAGCGGAACATCCACCACGTGAGCAAGCCGGCCGCCACCACGGCTACGCCGAGCAGAACCCACGGGTTATTGATGAGCGTGCGAGTTTTAATTCTTTTCAACATCATGATGAGCCACGTTTGACTGGTTCAGGGCATGGACAACGCGTACGAGTACGCGGAATAGAACGACTTGAATGCCGCGAGCAATTGCGCCATGACCGAGTGGTCGCCGCCGATCAGCGCGACGACGATAAGCAGTACGATCAACACGTATTCGACATACGCCTGACCGGCCTCGCGGGCGCGCGGCGCGCGGCGTCGAACCCCACGGCCTTTGCCCGCCTTATTCGTAAGAGACATTGATCACCACCGAAGTCGAGCCTCGCGCCTGCGTGAACGCGGCGTCAAGGCGATAAGCGTCCTTTTGCATGGCGAGCGCATACCCAAACGGCGCACTGCCCGCACTGCCCACCGCAGCGCCGCCCGCGACGGCATGCCAGCCGGCGCGCTTGAGCAACTGCGCGTAATCCGCGCTCGCCTGCGCGAGCGACGGTTCGGGCAAGGACATCTGCACGGTGCGCGCGAGCTTTCCTCCGTCGCTGCTCGTCATGTCCAGCAGGATCCGGCCCGAGGGCAACGGGTAGTTCGCGGGCCGCAGCATGCGCGGCAGCGCCGCCGCCTCGCCCAGGCGCATCGCGCTATAGAGGCCGCGTACCGGCGCCGACTGGTCCAGCGGCAATTGCAGTGTGTAACTGCATTGCGCCGATAGCGCGCTCACCAGCAGCATCGACTTGTCCTGCATGCGGTGCGTGGCCACGCCGCGCCGCTGCCAGTATTGCGTGAAGGCGCCGGCCACCTGGTTCGACGTGAGGTTGAAGGTGATGAGCGCCGCCTGCGTGGGCGTGCCGTTGACCACCATGTCGTGGCCGATCCATTCGACCTTCTGTCCGGCCACCGGCATCTCGCCGCACGTGTCATCCGCCCTGGCGTGTGCCGCCGCGCCGGCCAGCACGCACGCGAAGATCGCTTTGACCATGCGCATCACCGGCTCCCCAGGCGGTCTTTCGGCACCACGTCCGGTTCGATGCGCCCGAGATCCAGATGGGTGATGTCGATGCCGAGCGGCGCGAGCACGTCGAGCCCGTAGGCGAGCACGGAGCCCTTCGCCGTCGGCACGGCGTTGGCGATCATCGCCTTCGCCTTGTCGCTGCCGTCCGGCGTCCACGTATTGGTTAGCACTGCGTTGTGATCCGCGAACGTCACACCTTGCCATGAGGGCCAAAGCTTTGAGAGCGTCGGGCTGTTGTAGCCCAGATGCAGTGAAACGTTTGCGCGCTGCTGGTTGTTGACCGGCAGATCGAAGCCCGCGCCGATGCCGCTCACGAACCCGAGCGCGTTGAGCGCCTTGTCGGCGGCCGTGCCCGTGCTCCCGCTGGATGAACTCATCTGCAAGTCGTTGTAGCGTTGCAGCATGTCCTTGCCCGCCACGTCGCGCCACAACGGCTCGGGCGCCGACGCGAGCGCGTTGGCCGAGCCGTCGTTCGACGTGAGGCTCGTGTCGTGGCCAAGCACGCGCTGCGCGATCTCACTGCGGATCTGTGCGTCGCTCTTGGTAATCGCGTTGCCATACGTGGGCGCCCAGCTCGCGTCGTCGAAGTAGACGGTGCGCTCCCACGCGGCGTAGCGCGACGCCGATAGCGTGCGGTCGCGCGCGTCGCTCAGATGGCCGAGCATATGCAGCGCGAGAAACGCGATGATGAGCGCACTGCCCGCCACCACGAGCACTTCGACCATCGCCTGACCACGCGCACCGCTGCGGCTGCGCGAACGCGAGGCGTACATGTTGCGATGCGCTCTCATGGCGCCCCCGCCGATTGCGCGACGTCCGCCGCTTCGATTGCCGCGAGATTGGTGTCCACGAGCGACGATTGCCAGTAAGGGTTGAACAAGCTCGGGTATTCCCATTTGTTGTCGCTGCGCCGCCAGTGCGCGAGATTCATCAACGCGCCTGCCGCGCTGCCTGAGGCGTCGGCGGGGCGAATGAAGTACGCGCTCGCGCTGGAAACGGCACGCATCTGGTTGTTCGCGGTGCCGTCCGCAACCTGCAAGCGGCCACTCGCAATGCGAAGCTGGTCCGTGGTGGACACCGTGGACGACGCGCGCTGCACTTCCACCGTGATGGCCGGTGCGCGGTTGAAGTCCGCGCCGTCCGTGGGCGTCTTGAGCGACGCCAGTTCGCGGTAAGGTTGCAGCCCTGCTTCGCTGGACGAGAGCGAGCTGCCCGGTCCCTTGTAATACTGCTCGCGCGCGGCGATGCCCGCGAGCGCGCTGGTGAGCGAGCCGCCGAAGTTATTGAAGCCGCCATATCCGCGCTTGCCGGAATACGAACTACCGGGCCCGGTTGCCGCGCCGCCCGATCCGGCGGCGTCGATGATCGGGCCGCCTACCGCACCGATCTCGAAGTAGCAGAGCCAGCCGCCGTTCACGTCGGTCGCATCGAGACTCTCCCAGCCGCGTTTGTCCTGCCGAAGCTGCGTGCCGCCCAGGTGATTGTTGTCCGCCGCGATAAAGCTGGCGCCGGGGCACCATTCGATGATGCTGGCCACGAACGGATCGCGAATGTTCGCGCCGCGCTGTTGCACGAACTGATCGAGCGTCGTCTTGTCGGTCACGACATCGGCAAAGCGGTCCTTGCCGGTCGTACCGGCGGGCGTGTTGGACTGCGAGAAGTTCAGCGTCGAGAGCAACGCGGGCGCGCCGCGCGTGGCGAAATACGTCTTGGTGACGTGCGAGTTCGGCTCATTCGCCTGCGCGACTTCCTCCGCCACCACGGGAATTTGCAGGATGATCAGATCGTGATACGCCGCCTGCTCGAGGCTCAGGATCTTGTCCAGCCCGTCGAGCGCGACGGACGCGAGGCGCGTGCCGGTGTCGAGCGCGCTCTTCGCGACGTTGAGCACCGTGGAGCCCGTTTCTTTCGGCATGATCCACGGCTCGGAAAGCACGGCCGAGGACTCGATGAATTCATCGAACCAGTGCGAGTTCGAATAGGTGCCCGCGAGTTCGTCGACGTACGACTTGATGCTGACCATTTGCGCGACGGCCACCTGGTTGGCGATCATCGCGCGATTCGTATAGGCCGCGAAATTGAGGTCGCGCGCCTGTAGCACGCCAACGCTGTACGCGGCCGAATCCGCCGTATCCTGCTCCTTGGTTTTCGCGTGAGCCAGTTGGGCTGCGTTGAACGCCAGATACAACGCGGCCGCGCCGACCACGAGGAAAACCAGGGCGAACGGCAGCGCCTGCCCACGCTGCCTGCGTCGACCGCAATGCCGTTCGGAATGGAGTTTCATCGCTGTGCCGCACTCTAACGGATTAGTGACGGCTTAGTGGTTGCCGTTGTTATACGTGCTCAACGTCTTGTTCTGATTCGCCTTCGAGCTCGCATTGCCCGCCGACGTATCGGCGTTCTTGATGGCGTTTGCCGAATTCGAATCGCCGGCCATTTCGAGTGCGAGGCCTGCCGTCTGGTTGCGGATGGTCTGGCCGAACGCTGCGTACACGCCAATGGCGGCGACCGCGATCAGCGCGACGATGATGATGTACTCGGTCATGCCCTGACCGCGTTGGCGGCTGCGGCGGCCAGGAAGTTGACCTGCGGGCTTAACTGCGCGACTGGTTTTAATCATGATGTGCTCCTACCGTTGGTTGACAGATGACTTTTTCGTTAAAACCGCCGTCACCCTGAGTCATTGCTTTAAATAGAGCCCTTCATCTAACTCGCTTAGTAGTGCAATTTAAAAAGGCAATATTTTCCCCTGCCCATAATCAAGGCATTGAAATTACCGGGTCGCGAGACAAACAGGACTACGTGATAGCGGGGCCGCGTTCAGAGCGGGAATTATTACCGCTCTACCTGGCTCCGGCGCGCAGATCATGCAACTATTTCTTGCATGGAGTGCAACGATCGAAATCGTCGTAAGAATAACGAGAGCGATTGGCCCCGGTCAACGGAATAATTTGTAACAAATGTTAATGATCAGACGAATTTTTGCATTACGGGATGAATGTTAAATACGCCATCAATATTAAGGTAATTGAAAGGTTTGGCGGAACGGGAAATTATTTAAAGCGGAATAATTTTTTTCTTTCACTGCCGTTTAACGCGACCTTGAATGTGCAATGCGCGCTTTGAAATTCGTGACAGTTCGACTCACAAGCGCATCACGTACTATTTTTTGGTCTGCCGCTATTGCGCGGTGATGCTGAGTCCTGTCGCTTCCTTGATCGACAAGGAAAAGCGCAGCGCGGCAGTGGTTGCCGCGCAAGTGCGAGCGCCGTCGAACGCGGCGCTCGCTGTGCTCACAATCGTCAAATGCCGCGCTGGAGCGCGGCAATCGACTGCCACATCGCCACGGGATTCGAATACATCGGGAAATGTCCGCAGTTCGCGATCTCGGCCAGAACGACGCCCTGCTCGGCAATCGCGTCGAGGTACGAAAGCGATGCGTTTTGCTCGCCGTACATGAACATGCGCGGAAACGGCAAGCCGAGGAATTTATCCATCAGATCGCCGTGATCGGAAAGCGCGACCATCGAGCGGAAAATCGGCCCCACCGCTTCGGCCCTCACCTTGTGACGCAAACTCGCCGCATAAAGCGCGCTCGCGTAGGCGGGCGCGTGCCGCGTGCGTTCGATGAAGTCGCTGAAGAAGCGCTCCGCATTCTCACGCGGATAATCAGCGATCTGTCTGCTGAGAAAACAATCCTCGGGCGCGATATTGCCTTCGATATCGACGAAGCTGAGAACCCGCTCGGGACACCGGTGCGCCAGCATCAACGCCGTCAACCCGCCCATGGAATGCCCCACCAGATGAAAGCGTTCGAACCGCACGCGTTCAAGCACGGCGAGCGCCGTTTCCACGAGAAACGCGATATCGATCTTCGCGAGATTCGCACAGCGCGTTTCACCACAGCCCGGCGCGTCATACGCGACGAACGGATGGCCATCGAATTCAGCATGCCGAACGATATCGGCATAGTCCTCTTTCGTTGAGCCGAAACCGTGGAGAAACACAATGGGCGCTTTATCGCCTTCACGATGAATGGCCGAAATCTCAAGCGCCGTGCCCGCGACGGCGAATGCAAACGTCGACCCGCTAAATTCCGGTTGTGTCATGTCGCTCACTCACGCCTTCAGTACCTCGCAAAAGTTCTGGATCGCGGCGCACGCTTGCAACAGCGAGGCATCGTCCAGCGCATACGCTATACGAATATAGGGCCCCAGGCCAAACGCGCTGCCGTGCACGGTCGCCACACCGGCTTCGTCGAGCAACGCGTTCACCATGGCTTCGTCGTCGCCGAGATGCGTCCCCGCCTTCGTCGTCTTGCCCATGAGGCCCGCACACGACGCGAATGCATAAAACGCGCCCTGCGGTGCTTCGCAGTGCAGGCCCGGCGCAGCATTGAGCTGCTCGACGACAAGGTCGCGCCGACGCTGAAACTGCTCACGCGAGCGCGCGATGAAATCCTGCGGCCCCGTGAGCGCGGCGAGCGCGGCATGCTGCGAGATGGTCGACGCGCCCGACGTCTGCTGCCCCTGGAGCTTCTCCATGGCGTCGATCAACCAGCGCGGGCCCGTGCCGAAGCCGATGCGCCAGCCCGTCATCGCATACGCCTTCGAAACGCCGTTCATCGTGAGCACGCGTTCGCGCAGTCGCGGCTCCACCTGGGCGAGCGTCGAGAATTCCAGTCCATCGAAGATCAGGTGCTCGTAGATATCGTCGGACAACACCAGCACCTGTGGATGCGCGAGCAGCACTTGCGCCAGTTCGCGCAGTTCGGCGCGGCTATACACGGCGCCGGTCGGATTGGACGGCGAATTCAGAATGAGCCAGCGCGTGCGCGGCGTAATCACGGCCTGAAGCGCGTTGGCGGTCAGCTTGAAGCCGCTTTCGACGCCGCACGGCACGATCACGGATTTTCCGCCGCACAACTGCACGATCTCGGGGTAGCTCACCCAATACGGGGCCGGCACGATGACTTCGTCGCCCTCGTTGAGGGTCGCGGCCAGCGCGTTGAAAATCACCTGCTTGCCGCCGTTGCAGACGAGCGTATCGCGCCAGCCCACGTCCAGGCCGTTCTCGCGCTGAAACTTCGCGGCGATGGCTTCGCGCAGGGCGCGCAGCCCCGCTACCTGCGTGTAGCGCGTATGACCGCCGCGAATGGCGGCGATGGCGGCGTCGCATATGTGCGCGGGCGTGTCGAAATCCGGCTCGCCCGCGCTCAGCGAAATCACGGCAGCGCCGCTCGCGCGCCGTGCGGCCACTCGATCCATCACCTTGTAAGTGGCCGAAGGCTTTGCGGCAGCGAGGAAGCGGTTGAGTGCATACCCGGTTGCGCTCATCGTGCCTGCCTCCACTGCGCAAGGCCAAGCAGGTCTATCGTCGTCTTGCCTTCGCGAAGCTGTTCCATGATCACGGCCTCCTTGTCCGCCCTCGCCTGCCCCTTCGCAAGCGTCGCCTCGACATGGGCGGCGGGCAGAACGAGCACGCCGTCGTCGTCGGCCACGAGCAGGTCGCCCGGTGCAACCGGCGTACCCGTGAAGTTGATGGGCCGCCCCACCGAGGGCGCGCTGGCCTTGATCGTGCCGCGCATGGAAACCCCGCGCGTGAACACCGGAAAGCGGCGCGCCTTGAGCGCCGCGATGTCGCGCACGCCGCCATCGATGACCAGTCCGGCCACGCCCGCGGCCTCGGCGGCCACGGTCAGCACTTCGCCCCAATAGCCCGCGACGAAACCGCCTGTCGCCACCACGAGTATGCTGCCGCGCGGCGCCTGCTCCATGGCGATATGAATGGAGAGATTGTCGCCAGGCGAGCATTCGAGCGGATAGGCCGGGCCGGCGACGCTGGCGCCCGCCCAGACGGGACGAATGTCGGGATCAACCGAACTGGTTGGCAGTCCGCAGGATTCGAACAGCGTGGAAGTGCCGAGCTTGCGCGCCTGCTCCAGCCAGGCCGCGTCATAAGTGTTCATCGTTTCCATTAGCGCTTCCTTTGCAGCGTGTGGTAGCCGAGTGCGGCGCGCGCCTCGCCCAGCGTCTTGCCCTGCGCGAGCAGTTCGCGAATGCGCGATTCGGTTTGTTCGATTTCACGCGCCGTTTGCGCCACTTCGCGGGCACGCTCGCGCGGCACGATGACGACGCCGTTCGCGTCCGCCACCACGATATCGCCTGCCGCGACGCGCACCGTGCCGACTCCCACCGTGGCGTTCACCGCCTCGACCTGCACGCGGTCCTTGCCGGTGCGCATGAAGCGCCCCGCGGTGAAGAGCGGATAGCCGTCGCCCAGCGCCTTGTTCACGTCGCGGCAAACGCCGTCGATCACCGTGCCCGCTATGCCGCGCAACCCCGCGTATAGGGTCATGATGTCGCCCCAGACCGTGCAGTCGGTGCGACCGGCGTTGTCGATCACGATGACGTCGCCTTCGGCCACGTCATCGATGAAGTCGCCCACGGTGCCGGGCGGCACGCTGGCCGGTGCATAGCGCACGGTGAATGCGGGGCCGACCACGACCTTTGTGTAATCGGCGAGCGGCATGACACCCAGGACCTGACCGTGCAGGCCGAGCTTGTCCATGGCGTCCGACACGCCCGGCGTGTCGAGGCCCGCGAAGCACGCGACCAACGCCTGATCGTCCGCACTGATCTTTCGGGGATTCGTCATATAAAGAACTCCTTATTGAAATGTGCCGCTCAACGAACGGCAATCGCCTCGAATTCCTTGTCGTGCATGACGTCGGCCACCGGCCGGCCGGCGCGCACGGCCGCCACCATGCCGTCCTGGCGGCGCGCGATCCGCTCGCCCAGGTCCAGCACCGCCTCGATATGAGCGGCGGGAACGAACACCGTGCCGCAGCGATCGGCGATCACATAGTCGTCCTCATGCACGGTGACGCCCGCAACCTGAACCGGATTACCCGAGTCGATCTGGACCACGCGGTTGCGCGCGCTGATCATCGTGATGCCCCGGCCATAAACGGGGTAGCCGATCGACTCGCTGCCTTCGATATCGCGGCTCACGCCGTCGATGACCGAGCCGCGAATCTGCTTCGCGCTCGCGGCATTGGCGAGAATGTCGCCCCAGCACGAGATGCCCTGGGCGCCGCCTGCGATCACCAGCACGCGGTCGTTCGCGGTGACGGCGTCGATAACGGGCGAGATCAAGTGCACAGTGGGCTTCGCATCGGTCTTGGGGCCGAGCTGGATGGTGCTGGCGCGCCCGACGATCTTCGGGCAATCCCACAGCGGGCGCAGACCGTAGGTCGCGCCGGGCAGACCGAGAAAGTCGAGGGCGTCGGAAACCGTGTTGGTGTCCAGCGACGCGAGTCGATCGAGGGTGGAAGTCGGATTCATGGCGCTCAGTTCCGTTGAAAAGTGCGACAATCCTCGCGCTGCCCTGCTGATATGTAAATTTCGTATCAAGTATCTTGTTGATACGATTTTCGGAACAGCACCCCGCCCTTCACGCAACGAGCCCGGCATGAACAATACGATCGACTTCCGGCTGATCCGCCAGTTATGGATGTTCCTTGCCGTCGCCGAGGAGCAGCATTTCGGGCGCGCGGCGCAACGCCTGAACATGTCCCAGCCACCGCTGACCGAGCAGATCAAGGTGCTCGAACAGTCGCTCAAGATGCAGCTCTTTTACCGCTCCCGCCAGGGGACGCAGTTGAGCCCGGCAGGCGCGGCGATCCTGCCCGCCGTGCGGCAGTTCGCCGGGCAGGTCGAGCGGCTGGAGCGGGTCGTGCGCGAAGTGGCGGCGGGTCAGTCGGGCGTGCTGCATGTGGGCGCCATCACGTCCGCGATGCTCGAAACCGTGCCGCCGGTGCTGGATGCGCTCAAGCGCGCGCACCCGCAACTGACGGTGTTCGTGCAGGAAATCGACAGTGTCGATGCGATTCACATGCTGGAAGCGGGCGAACTCGATCTCGCGTTCGTGCGTATCGACGGCGAGGTGGGCGGCGCGATCGCCACGATGCCGCTTGCAGAGGATCGCCTGGCCGTGGCGCTGCCGCGGGACCATGCGCTCGCGGCGCTGCCGCGCGTGCGGCTACAGTCGCTGGCGAACGAGCAACTGGTGATGTCGTCTCGCCAGGTGAGCCCGGTTTATTTCGATCTGCTGACTTCGGTTTGCCGCTCGCATGGCTTGACGCCGCGCGTCACGCACGAAGTGCGCACGGTCACCTCGCAGATCGCCTATGTGGGCTGCGGCCAAGGCGTCGCGCTGGTGCCCTCGTCGATGCGCAAGCTCGCGCCCGAGAATGTGGTCGTGCGTCCGTTGAAGGAGAAAATCATGGTCGTCACGGCGGCGCTGCTGTGGAATACGCAACGCCATCACCCGATGGTCGATGAAGTCGTTGCGTGGTTGAAGAAGCGCAAGTCCGGTGGAAAGCAGGCGACTCAGGCAGCAGGTGCCCAAACGTCCCCGCTTTCCGCAGACAAATAGCGCGAGAAACCGCAGTGCAGCCGGGAGCTTGAGATTATCTCTCCGCCACCATGACTTCATGAAAACGCTGCCCAATAATCTGCCTGGCTTGAAGCATGATGCGGTCGATGAGTTCCTTCACGCTCGGGATATCGTGGATGAGACCCGCGACCATCCCGCAGGACCAGGCGCCGGCGTCCAGGTTACCCTCCTTCATCACACGCGGGTAGACACCGCCGACTTCATCCGCGATATCGGCAAAGGTAATCTGCTGGCCAAGCCGCTCCTCCTTCTCCAGCAAGCGTTCAACGCCCCGATTGTTCAAGACGCGCTCCGTGTTGCGCAACGAACGCATCACAAGCCGGGTATCCAGTTCGGATGCCGAAACGATCGCGTCCTTGACCTTTTGATGGACCGGCGCCTCACGCGTCGCGACAAAGCGCGTACCCATGTTGATGCCCGCCGCACCCATCGCCAGCGCGGCGACCAGCGAACGCCCGTCGGCCATGCCGCCGGAAGCCGCGAACGGAATGTCGAGTTCGTCGGCGGCGCGCGGCAGCAGAATGAAGTTGGGCACATCGTCCTCGCCGGGATGTCCACCGCACTCGAAACCGTCCACGCTCACGGCATCGCAGCCAATGGCCTGCGCCTTTAGCGCGTGCCGAACGGAAGTGCACTTGTGGATCACCTTGATCCCGGCGTCGTGGAGCACGGGCAGCCACTGTTGCGGATTATTCCCGGCGGTTTCGACCACCCTCACGCCGCCCGTGATTATGGCTCGCACATAACCCGCGTAGTCGGGCGGATTGCGCGCGGGCAGAAACGTGAGGTTCACGCCGAACGGCTTGTCGGTCATCTCGCGGCAACGCTCGATCTCGCGCGCCAGTGCCTCCGGTGTCGGCTGGGTCAGCGCCGTGACGATACCGAGCCCCCCGGCGTTCGATACGGCGGAAGCCAGTTCCGCGAACCCGACGTAGTGCATGCCGCCCTGAATGATCGGGTGCTCGATCCCGAAGAGTTCAGTCAGTTGTGTTTTCACGAATCATTTCCTCTCAACCATTGGCCAAAGCCCGCGCGAATCAGAATTGGTCGGCGGGGAGACTCATCAGGCACGCCGAGCCCGTTTTCATGCGCTGCCCCAGCGCAGCCACCACGGGCAGTTCGCGTTCGAACCAATAGCGCGCGAGCGCGAGCTTGCGATCCAGGAACGAGGGATCTGCCGTTTCCGGCAACAAGGCCAGCGCGCTATCCGCGATGCGCAGCCACATCCACCCGCAGGCAACCACGCCCATCATCGTCAGAAAGTCGTGCGACGAGCCACCGGCGTCGTAGGGATTGCGTGCCGCCTCGCGCAACCAGTTCGCGCATGACCTGATTTCACCGGTTGCCTCGTGCAACGCATCGGCGTGGGCGCGCAGCGCTTCCCGCCGCCCCGCTTCTCGCGCCGTGGTTTCCACGAGTTCAAGGAAGCCGGCCAGCGACTGCCCTTCGGCGGCCGGCAGCTTCCGCAGCACGAGGTCCAGCGCCTGAACGCCATTCGCCCCTTCGTAAAGCTGGAAGATGCGGCAGTCGCGCACGAGTTGTTCGACGCCGTTCTCGCGGATATAGCCGTGGCCGCCCATGAGCTGCATGGCGTCGTTGGCCGATTCGAACGAGCGGTCGCTGAACCACGCCTTGACGACCGGTGTCAGCAGGCTGCCGATCGCAGTCCGTTTCGCGCGCAACGATTCGTCCGGCTCGTCGAGCAGCGTTCTCACGCAAAGCGCGAGCGCTCGCGCGCCTTCGATAAACGCGGCCTGCTTCAACAGCAAGCGGCGCACGTCGGGGTGAACCACAATCGGGTCCGCCGCGTCGCCCGTGCGGTCGGCCGGGTTGGCGGCGCGACCCGCCACCCGCTCGCGCGCATAGTTCGCGGCGTGACCGTATGCGCGATTGGCCGACGAAAGCGCCTGCAAGCCGGTGCCGAGACGCGCGGAATTCATCATGTCGAACATGCCGCTCATGCCCGCCGACGACTTCCGCGCCGATACGCCCGGCTGGCTGGACTCTTGCAGCGGGAACGCCCGCGCATTCTCGAACGCCAGGGTGCAGGTGGCGCTGCCCTTCAACCCCATCTTGTGCTCGATGCCGGTCACGCTAACGCCGTTCGGCTCGCCCACTGCGCCTGTGGCGGGATCGACAGCCAGCTTGGGCACGAGGAATAGCCTGACTGTCGATAGATCGTCGAGCACGCGACCGCTTTCATCGGGCACCTTGGCGAGCACCAGGTGAATGACATTGCCGGTCAGATCCTGGTCGCCACCGGAGATAAAGATCTTCGTTCCGCTCAAGCGCCAACTGCCATCGGCTTGCGGCACGGCGCGCGTCTTCATCAGGCGCAGGTCCGTGCCGCAATGCGGCTCGGTCAAACACATCGTGCCCGCCCAGCGCCCTTCCACCATCGGCGGCACGATGTGCTTGAGCATCCACTCGTCGCCGGTGCGCCGGATCGTTGCATGCGCACCGTTCGTGAGCCCGGTGTAAAGCCCCAGCGAATTGCAGGCCGAAGCAGAGAACTCACGCACGGCCTGGCCGATCGTATCCGGCAGGCCTGCGCCGCCAAACGTCTCGGGAGCCGACACGCTGTTCCAACCGGCCTCGCACTGCGCCGCGTGACCCGCTGCATAACCGGAGGGCGTCTTGACCGCACCGTTTTCCAGCCGGCACCCCTGTTCGTCGCCGGGAGCATCGAGCGGTGCCCAGACTTCCTCGAAAAAGCGCGCGGCCTGCTCCAGGACCTGGCGCGTATCGTCTCGCGACAGTTCGCCGGTCGCATGGGGCGCGTGCGGGCCGATCACGTCATGCAGCAGGAACAGATAGTCGGCAACAGGGGCGTGGTAGTTCGTAGGCACAGCGATTCTCTCCTGATTGATGCAATTTTTTCGCCGAGGCGTCACACATTGGTGCGCCGGATCGAATAGGGAATGGTGAAACTCCGCAACGCGTCGATCAATTCGGATTCCTCCATGTTTGGATCGCTCACGCTGACTTCCGCGAAGAACCCGCCGTTGCCCCGGTCCGTCGCGCGGACCGACGCGTTCGCGCCCATGCCCGCCTTGTCGAGCGCGGCGTGGAACATCCGCTCGATCGCGTCGAGACGCAGTACATTCTTCTGGATCTTCCCCACCGAAGTCTTGGGCATTTCCTCGAGCACATAGCAATGCTTCGGGACGGCTGCGCGCTCGGGCACGTGCTCGGCGGCATACTGCAAGACTTCCTGAGCGGCCGCGAGCGCGCCGGGCTTGATCACGACGTAGGCGACCGGCACTTCGCCCGCATGCGCGTCCGGTGCGCCGATCACCGCCGCATCCTGGATGGACGGGTGGCCGAACAGCGCCTCTTCCACCATCTTCGGGTCGATGTTGTGGCCGCCGCGAATGATAAGGTCTTTCGAGCGGCCCGTGATCCAGAGCCAGCGATCCGCGTCGAGATAGCCCAGGTCGCCTGTGTCGAGCCAGTCGCCGTCCACCCAGTGCGCGCTCTGGTTGTCGCCCAGATAGCCGGGAAATACCGAAGGGCCGCGCACGATCACGAGGCCGGGCTCACCCGGCTCGCAGTCCGTTGCCGTACGCCCTTGCGCATCCAGCCGCACCACGCGCACCTGCTGGTACGGCAGTCGCACGCCGGAGCTTCCGACCTTGATGTCCTCTACCGGCGGCGTAATGCAGGTGACCGCCGTGGTTTCCGTCATGCCCCAGCTCTCGCGTATGCGCAGGCCCGTCATGCGATGGAACGCCTGCGCGACCGTGGTCGAAAGCGGCGCCGTGGACGACGCCACATAGCTCAGCGTGGAAATGTCCGCACCGTTCAACGGGATCGACAGTACCTGGTTCACCAGCGTCGGCACGAAGGTCAGCATGTTGGCCTCGAACGCCTCCACGATGCGCCAGATGTTGGGCAGCACGGTGCGATTGCGGAATCCAGCCGAGGTCATCAGCACCACCGTCGAGCCCTTCGCCAACGGGCCATAGCAGCCCACCACGGCGCCCGCCACATGAAAAACGGGCACGCCGACCAGTCTCACCTCGTCGGCGCCAAACCCGGTCAGATACTTCGAAGCCCAGATCCAGAACACCTGGTTGCGGTGCAGATGGCGCGCGAGCTTCGGTGCGCCGGTCGTGCCGCCCGTGTGAAAGAGCGACGCCGTGTCGTCGGGAGAGAACACGCGACCCGACACCAGCCTGTCTCCGGGAAAGCGCGCCATCGCCTCGTCGAAGTCGATCACCGGTACGCCGTTCACCGTCGCGGGCCCCGCTGCGCGCCCGCCCACGCGAATCAACGCGACGAGCGAGGGCACGCCGCGCGCCACCGCTTCGGCCTTGGCCCAGATCTCCGGATGTTCGTCACCCGCAAAGGCGACGAGCACCTTCGCGCCCGCCGAGCGGAACATTTGCGCCAGGATATCGGGCTCCAGCATCCAGTTGGCCGGATTGACGATGCCGGCCGCCTGCGCGCCCCACAGCACGAACTGCGATTCGGGCACCGCCGGCAACATCACGGACACTACGTCATCCTTACCAATCCCCAGATCAGCAAGCAGATTCGCGGTTTGATGGACCTTCGTGCGCAACTGTGCGAACGTGACCTGCACGGCCGTCTCCAGCGGACGCGCGCCGTCGCTGAAAAACTGGATCGCCACCTTGTCCGGGTCGATGCCGCACCCATCCATCAGCATTTCATAAGTCGACGCCGGCAGACCGCGCTCCGCCAGGGGAACGCGCTCGAAGCGCTCGACGTCGGCCTCGGTCAGCAGCAGATCCGAAGTCCAGTAAGCGGGCAAGCGGGATGACACGGAAGCCATTTGTCTCGTCTCCTGTTCCTGCATGTGTTATGGAAGCCAATGCTGGCGCGCAGGCTTGGCCCGCGCGCCGCAACCGTGTTCAACGACCCTGGAAGCGGGCCTCGCGTCGCTCGACAAAAGACTGAACGCCTTCCTTGAAATCCTCCGAGGCGAACACCTCCTCGCGCACATGCGGAATGACTTCAATGGCCGCCTTCTCGCCGTGCTCGATATAGGTCAGCGCCGCAGCCTTGGTTGCGCGCAGCCCGATGGGCGCGACCTTGCAGATCAAGCGGGCGATCTCCATCGCGCGTTCGCGATGCTGGCCGTACGGAAGCACTTCCTGCACGAAGCCGCAGCGCAACGCTTCCTGCGCCGAAAATTCGTCGCACAGAAACAAGTGGTACATCGCATTGCCCCAGCCCGTGCGGGTCAGATAGCGAAAATGCGCGCCACCGAGCGGCGCGATGCCGCGTTTCGATTCGAGCTGGCAAAAGCGCGCGGTGTCCGCTGCGATCACGATGTCCGACGCGAGCATCTGTTCGATGCCGATCGTGTAGGTAATGCCGTGCACCACCGAGATCAGCGGCTTGCGGCAGCGCTTGCGCAGGCCGAACGGATCGACCTGGTCGTCGGGAATGGGCTTGGCCGTCGCGGTCGGGCCGAAGAACTTCGGCATGTCGAGGCCCGCCGTGGTGTGCTCGCCCGCCGGATCGAGCACCGCAACCCACAGGTTGTCATCGTTGTCGAATTCGGTCAGCCGTTTGGAAAGCTGCTGCATCAAGTCGGGCGTGATGGCGTTTTTCTTGGCGACATTGTCGAGTGAAATAACGGCGATGTGGCCTTCCACCGTCATGCGGACCTGCGGCGTTTCTGCGTCGTGGCTCATGGTGTGCTCCTTCGTTTCGAATTGGGTTGTTGCTTGCGGGTTCATACCGCCGTGATGCCGCCGTCGACCGCCAGAATCTGACCGGTGATGTGCTTGCCGGCGTCGCTTGCGAACAACAGCGCCGCGCCCTTCAGGTCGTCGTCGTCGCCGATGCGCTGTAGCGGCGCGCGCTCCGAGAGTTTTTCCACGCCCATCTTTTCTATGGTCCCGCGTGTCATCTTCGAAGGAAAGAAGCCTGGCGCCAGCGCATTGACCGTCACGCCGTGCTGCCCCCACTCGCCCGCGAGCGCGCGCGTGAAGTTCACGACGGCGCCCTTGCTGGTGTTGTAGGCGAGCGTGGCTTGCGACTTCGGTCCGTTGCCTTTGAGCCCCGCGATGGAGGCGAGATTGATCACACGCCCATGGCGATTGGGAATCATCGAAAGCTTGCCGATCTTCTGCGTGAGCAGAAAGATCGAGCGCACGTTCAGGTTCATGACCTTGTCCCAGGCGGCCAGCGGATGATCCACTGTCGTCGAACCCCAGGTCGCGCCCGCGTTGTTCACGAGAATGTCCACCCGCCCCAGGCGCTGCATGGCCTCGTTGGCGAGGCGCTCGACATCCTCCTCCGCCGCGCTGTCGGCGGCGATCCAGCTCGCGTCCACGCCGAGCGCCGCCAGATGCTCCTGCGCCGCCTGAAGCGAGTCCGCCTTGCGCGCGGAAATCACCACGCGCGCGCCCTGGGTGCCCAACGCCTCGGCAATTTGCAGGCCGAGGCCGCTCGAGCCGCCCGTTACCAGCGCGGTGCGTCCCTTCAGGTCGAAGAGCTTTGCCACAGCAGTCATTTCCATCTCCTTGTCTAAAGAACTTCGAACAGGCCTGCGGCCCCCTGGCCGCCGCCGATGCACATGGTCACGACGACATACTTCGCGCCCCGGCGTTTTCCTTCGATGAGCGCGTGACCGGTCAAGCGCGAACCGGTGACGCCGTATGGGTGTCCCACCGCGATCGCGCCGCCATTGACGTTCAGGCGTTCGTCAGGAATGCCAAGCTTGTCGCGGCAATACAGCACCTGACACGCAAACGCCTCGTTCAACTCCCACAGGCCGACGTCTTCGAGCTTCACGCCCGCCCGCTCCAGCAGCCGGGGAACGGCGAACACGGGGCCGATACCCATCTCGTCCGGCTCGCATCCGGCGATCGCGAATCCGCGGAAGAGGCCCATCGGTTCGATACCGCGCTGCTGCGCGACCTTTGCATTCATCACCACGCATGCCGACGAACCATCGGAGAACTGGCTCGCGTTGCCTGCCGTCACGACGCCGCCCGGCAACGCCGCGCGGATGCGCGCCACGCCTTCCAGCGTGGTGTCCGGGCGAATGCCTTCGTCGTGTGCGATCGTCACCTCGCGGGTCACGACGCGCCCCGTCGCATCCACCACGCCCATCGTGGTGGTCATGGCGACGATTTCGTCGGCGAATTTCCCGGCCGCCTGCGCGGCGGCGGCGCGTTGCTGGCTGCGCACTCCATAGGCATCCTGATCTTCCTTACTGATGCCGTAGCGGCTCGCCACCTGCTCCGCTGTCTGCAACATGCTCCAGTAGATCTCAGGCTTCTGCTCGACTAGCCAGGGGTCGCGCCGCATGTGGGTATTCGCCTGGTTCTGCACGCAGGAGATGGACTCCACACCGCCCGCGACAATCGCGCTCACGCCTTCCACCATCACGCGCTGCGCGGCCATGGCGATGGCCTGAAGGCCCGACGAGCAGAAGCGGTTGACGCTCACGCCGCCCGTGGTCACGGGCAGCCCGGCGCGCAGGGCGATGGCGCGGGCGATGTTGCCGCCCGTCGTGCCTTCGCCGAACGTGCCGCCCATGATGCAGTCCTCGATCTCGCCAGGATCGAGCCGGGAGCGTTCCACGGCGTGTTTGACCGCGTGCGCGCCGAGCGTCGCGCCGTGTGTCATGTTGAAGGCGCCCTTCCAGCTTTTGGCCAGCGCGGTGCGGGCGGTCGATACGATGACGGCCTCGTTCATGATGTCGTTCCGTGAGAGTGAGTGAAAAATCAGGCGTTGAAGGCGCCGCCTTCGTCGGCGAGTCGATCGATCAGCGACGCGGGTTTCCAGCTCGCGTCGGCGGCGGCGAATTCGCGCAACGCGCGGCGCACGTTGTAGACGCCCACCGTGTCGGCATAGAACATGGGGCCGCCGCGCCAGGCCGGGAAGCCGTAACCGTGCAGGTACACGGCGTCGACATCGGATGCGCGCGCCGCGATGCCTTCTTCCAGGATGGCCCCGCCTTCGTTGACCAGCGCGTAGATCAGGCGCTCGACGATTTCCGAGTCGGAGAAGCGTTTGGGCGTCACGCCCTTTTCGCGCCACCACGTCTGAAGCATGTCGCGCGTGCGCGCCGAAGGCTTCGCCTTGCGCTCACCGGGCGCGTAGTCGTACCAGCCCGCGCCCGTCTTCTGGCCAAAGTGTCCGGCCTCGCAAAGCCGGTCTGCCAGTTCGAAGCGCGGCATCGACGGATCTTCGGCATAACGCCGCTTGCGAATCGCCCAGCCGATGTCGTTGCCCGCCAGGTCGGCCATGCGGAACGGCCCCATCGCCATGCCGAAGCGTTCGACCGCCTGGTCCACCTGCTCCGGCAGCGCGCCTTGCTCCAGCAACTCGCCGGCGCGCCGCGCATAGCGGGCCACCATGCGATTGCCGATGAAGCCGTCGCACACGCCCGACACCACGGCCACCTTGCCGATACGGCGCGCGAGCATCATGGCGGTTTGCAGCACGTCCGGCGCGGTGGCCGCGCCGCGCACGACTTCGAGCAGGCGCATGACGTTCGCAGGACTAAAGAAGTGCAGGCCGATCACATCCTGGGGCCGCTTCGTTTCGGCCGCGATGCGGTCCACATCCAGCGTGGACGTGTTGGTGGCGAGAATCGCGCCGGGGCGAGCCACTTCGTCGAGCGCGCGGAAGGTTCGCAGCTTGAGGTCCATGTCCTCGTACACGGCTTCGATCACGAGGTCGCAATCCGCGATCCGTTCGGGCGAAACGCCGGGCTGTAGCAATGCCATGCGCGCCTCCATGTCCGCGTTCGCGAGCTTGCCTTTCTTCACGCTCGCCTCGTAGTTGCGGCGTATCGCGTCGACGCCCTTTTGCACCGCGGGCTCCGATACATCGAGCAAGACCACGGGCATGCCCGCATTGAGGAAATTCATGGCGATGCCGCTGCCCATCAGGCCCGCGCCCACCACAGCCACCCGGTTGACGGAACGCGCCTGAGTGCTCTCCGGCACGCCCACCAGTTTACTCGCCGTGCGCTCGGCAAAGAACGCGTGACGCAGCGACTTCGAAACCGGCCCGTTCATGAGTTCGAGGAAGAAGCGCCGTTCCAGCGCCAGCCCCTCGTCGAACGGCAACTTCACGCTCGCCTCGATGGCGTCGAGACAGCGCGCGGGCGCGGGAAGATGCGCAAACTTCGCGGCAATGGCGGCGCGCGCCACGGCCAGATAGCCCTCGGGATTCGGGTGCCGCACGGTCATGTCGCGCACGCGCGGATGCGGCCCGCTGCGTTGCGCGGCCTCTCTCGCGAACGCGATCGCGGCCGGCAGCAGTTCACCGTGCGCGATCTGATCGAACAAGCCGGAATCCGCGAGCGCTTCCGATGCGACCGAAGCGCCGTGCACGATCATGTTCGTCGCGGCTTCCAGGCCGATGAGCCGCGGCAGACGCTGCGTGCCGCCCGCGCCGGGCAAGAGACCCATCGTGACCTCGGACAACGCGATGCGCGCCTTCGGCGCGGCCACCCGGTAGTGGCAGGCGAGCGCCAGTTCGAGGCCGCCGCCCATCGCCACCGAATGCACGGCGGCGACCACGGGCTTGCGGCTGTTCTCGATCGCGGCGAGCACGGTGTTGAGCCCCGGCTCGCGCCCCGTCTTCGGCGAATTGAATTCGCGCATATCGGCGCCGCCCGAAAAGGCCTTGCCTGCGCCGGTGAGCACGATGGCCTTCACGTTGGCGTCGGCGAGCGCGCGCTCGACGCCGTCGATGATGCCCACGCGCACGGCGTAGCCCAGCCCGTTGACCGGTGGGTTGGCGATCGTGATGACCGCGACGTCGTCGACGACGGTGTATTCGGTGCTCATGGAATGTCCTTTTCCGGTGGGAGACAGATGCACAGGCTCAAACGCGGCTCGACGCCGCGCCGGGCTCGCGCTGGAGGAATTGCTGGAAGATGTCCTGCGCCTCGCGCGAGCGGCGCAGCGTGTCGAACACGATGCCCTCGCGCTGCAAGCGGGCCTCGACGAGTTCGGCGGTCGATTCGCGAATCAGGCCGCGCGTGGCGAGCAGCGCTTCGCGCGGCTTCACGGCGAGGCGCTTCGCAACGGAAAGCGCTTCTTCTTCGACCATGTCGAGCGGCACGATGCGGTTCACGAGCCCGGCGAGGTGCGCTTCCGCCGCGGGAATGGGCGCGCCGAGCAGGAGCCATTCGGCGGCCTTGTTGCGGCCCACCACGTGTTGGAGCAGCAAGGTCGAAGCGAACTCGGGGCACAGGCCCAGGTCGACAAACGGAAAGCGCACGCGCGCGTCGTCGGAGGCGACGACGTAATCGCAATGCAGCAGCACGGTCGCGCCGATGCCGACGGCGTGCCCGCACACGCACGCCACCGCCGGCTTGCGCAGCGACGTCATCGCATGCAGGAACGTCGCGGCGGGCAGTTCACGATGCGCGGCCGCCACATCCGTCACGAACATGCCGATATCGTTGCCGCTGCTGAAGTTGCCGCCTTCGCCGCGCAGAAGGACGGCGCGCACGTCGTCGCGCCGGTCGGCCTCGGCAATCGCCTGGGCCAGCGCCACGTACATCTGCGCCGTGAGCGCATTCTTTTTCGCGGGCCGGTCGATCGTCACGACCAGCACGCCTTCGTCCAGACGTACCCCCACTTCCGCGCCCATCGCTCTCTCCTTCAGTACGACTGATTGAGTCGTTTCATGAGGAAACAGTGTGGACGTTGCGGGCGATTCTGGCTGTCGGAAGTGGCTCTGAGATTTGTCAGCGTTTTCTGAAGTTGCCGCTTTGACCGGCAACTTCAGCACGGCGCCCGCCGATCATCAATCGATCAACCGATGTTCGACGGCGTAGCGGGCAAGCTCGGCGTTGCTGGAAACACCGATCTTCTTGAGAATGCGCGTGCGATACGTGCTCACGGTCTTCACGCTCAAATACATCTGGCGACCGATCTCGGTCAGCCGGATGCCGCGCACGATCAGCAGCATGATTTCGTATTCGCGCGAAGACAGTTGCTGATGCAGCGCGCTTTGCGTGCCGCGCTCGAACCCATCGAGCAGGCAGTTCGCCACCGCGGGCGTCACATAGCGGCCGCCCCTGGCCACGCTGCGAATGGAATCGACCAGCTCCATCGCGTCCATGTCCTTGGTGACGTAACCGGAGGCGCCCGCCTGAAATGCCCGCATGGCATATTGCTCGGCGGGATACATGCTCAGCACGATCACCGGCATCGCGGGCCATTCGGCGCGCAGCGAAGGCAGCATGTCGAGGCCGCTGCGCCCCGGCATGTTCACGTCCAGCAACGCCACATCGACCGGCTGTTCGCGCAGCCGGCCAAGCGCTTCGGACGCGTCGCTCGCCTCCGCCACGACGTCGAATTCGCTTTGCTCCGCGAGCAGGCGCTTGAGCCCCTCGCGAAAGATCGTGTGGTCATCGACCAGCATGAGACGAATCATGGCTTGCTCTCCTCCTGTATGCCGCCCCGCCGCACCGGCACGCTGAGCTTCACGCACGCGCCCGAGCGGGGTCCGGTGCCGAGCTGCAAGGCGCCTTGCAGTTCTCTCGCGCGCTCCTTCATGCCGAGCAGGCCAAGATGCCCTTCCGCAGCAACGGCGTCCGACTCGAAGCCGAGGCCGTTGTCCGCGATCTCCAGCACGAGGCCGCCCGCCTGCCACGCGAGATCGACCGTGACTTCGGTGGCCTTCGCATGGCGCGCGACGTTGGTCATCGCTTCCTGAAAAATGCGGTAGATGCCGATTTCCGTGTTGCGGTCCAGCACCAACGCGAGACCCGTGGTCTGAAACCGCGTGGCGATGCCGTAGCGCCGCTCGAAGCGTTTCAGGTCCAGCGAAAGCGTGTCGCAAAGACCGAGATGATCGAGCGCGCCGGGCCGCAACCCTTCGGAAATCCCGCGTACCGCCTGGATGGTTTCCTGCGTGAGCTGAAGCGCCTGCGTTGCCGTCATGGCGAGCGCGGCCAGTTCCGGCGGACTCGCCTCCCCAGGCTTCGCGTCGCGCTCGAACGCACGGTCCACGGCCTCGATGCCGCGCGCGAGCCGCGAAAGATCGAACTTGATTGCCGTGAGCATGCCGCCAATCACGTCGTGCAGTTCGCGCGCCACGCGATTGCGCTCGTTCTCCCTCACGGTGTTGGCGCTCGCGACGAGTTCCTGCAAACGCTCGCTCGCCTCCACCAGTTCCGTGCGCTGGCGCTCCTGCTCCGTGATGTCGATGCCCACGCCCACAATCGCCGGGCGGCCGTGAAAAATCACCCGTGTGCCGTGAATCTCGAAGCAACCCGGCCGGCTCGACAGCGTGCGCCGGATCGTGAAGCGCTCCGAGGGCCCGGTGCCCGTGATCTTGCGCTCGTACTGCGACATCAGCGCGGCCAGTTGCGCCGGGTTGGCGACGTCCCGCAACCGCGCGCCCAGCAGTTGCTCGCGCTTGAGGCCGCACATGTGCGCGAACGTCTCGTTGACGTAGCAAAACCGCCCATCCTGAAGGATGTAGATGCCGGCGATGGATTGCTCCACGATGCCCTTGAAGGGAACTTCGTAGTCGTCGAGGTCGAAGGTGGAATCGGTCATTTCTACATGATGGTTGTCATCCACAAGAATGACGACCATAATCCAGAATGTCAATAGATCAAACCCGGACATGACCATGGGGCATTCGCAGGCGGACAAGGCGCGCAGCAGGGAACGCATTCTGGAACAGGCGGCCGGTCAGGTCAGGGAAATGGGGCTGGAGTCGGTGAGCGTCAGCAAGCTGATGAGCAGCGCCAATCTCACGCACGGCGGCTTTTACGGCCACTTCGCTTCGCGCTCCGACCTGCTGCTGCACGCGCTGGAGCGCGCGCTCGATGACGGGCGTGCCGCCTTCGAGGCAAAGAACGGCAAGGGACCGCACGATTACAGCGTGACGGTGCGCGGCTATCTGAGCCGCAAGCATCGCGACGCGCGGGCTTCGGGCTGCGCGATCGCCGCGCTCGCGGGCGATGTCGCGCGCGCCGACGAGGCTTCGCGCGAAGCCATGTCGAGCCGTATCGAACAGTTCGCGGCGAACCTCGGCGCGTCGATGAATCAAGAAGACGCAGACAAGGCCCTGTTCGCGGTCAGCGCGCTGATCGGCGCGCTGGTGGTGTCGAGGGTGATGGTCGACGAGAAGCGCTCCGATGCGGTGCTTGCCGCCGCGAAGCGGCAACTGCTCGCGCTCAACGAAGACAACTGAGCCGGAAACGCGTTGGCGCGCATCGATGATCGAATCATCGGCGCCAATCACGCTGTATTGCCGTTAAATCATCAAATAGGAAATATCCGACAAGAACTCAAGACAACGACGACAGGCTCCGGACATAGCGCGTCATAGACTAAACCGGGTTTCCTTGCAGGAACCCGACAGGTTCCAAACCCGTATCGGCAAGGAACCCCGCAACAGACGCCAAACAATCCAACACGGAGACATCGCATGAGTTCTGAATCCTCGTCCGTTGCCGAGCCGCTCGCGCACGAACGCTTCGGACACCTGATATACACACGACAGCGCAGGCTGTATGTCCTTGGCATCCTCACGGTCGTCTACGTCTTCAACTTTCTCGACCGGCAGATACTCACGATCCTCGCGCCGTATATCAAGGCCGACCTGCATATCGGCGACGCGCAGATCGGCCTGCTCTACGGCACCTGCTTCGCGCTTTTCTATGCGGTCATGGGTCTGCCGCTCGCACGCTTCGCCGACAACTGGGACCGCGTTCGGACCCTGTCGCTCGGGCTGGCCGTCTGGTCGCTGATGACGGGACTTTCCGGACTGGCCTCGGGTTTTGCAGGCCTTGCGCTCGCGCGTATCGGCGTGGGCGTGGGCGAAGCAAGCGCGACGCCGAGCGCTTTCTCGCTCTTGCAGGACTACTTCTCCGACAAGCGCCGCGCCACCGCAATCGCCGTGTATTCGAGCGGCATCTTCATCGGCTCGGGACTCGCCGGGGCCGTCGCCGCGCTCACGATAGGCTGGTGGCGCGGCTTGCAGGCGTCGGGCGCCGCGCCGCTCGCGTTTCCCGCATGGAAAATCACATTTCTCTCGCTGGGCTTGCCGGGTATCGCGCTCGCGCTCGTGCTGCTGTTCACCGTACGCGAGCCACGGCGTGCACGCACGAACGGCGCCGCCCGTATGGTGTCGTTCTCGTCGGTCATGCGCGCGGTGGGCGGCGACATCGCCTCCATGACACCGCCCTTCAGCATCGCGGCCGCATGGCGCAGTGCACGCTCGCGCCGCGGCGTACTCCAGAATCTGCTCGTGCTCGCGCTGTGCGCGGCGGCGGCGGCCACCCTCACCGCCATTACGGACAGCCTCGCCACCGTGCACCGGCACGCCGGGTTCGGCCACATCGGCCCGATCACGGTCACGACCAATCTCATTCAGTGGTCCGCGCTGGCGTTTGGCGTCTACGCAGCCTGGTGCTGGCTGCATCGGCTCACACAACGCGACACGCTCGCGAGCCAGCAGATTCTGCGCTCGCCCGTTGTGCGCGCAACGGTACTCGCGGCGGCACTGCAAAACACGGTCAATTATGCTGTGACCGGCTTCACCTTCCTCTATGGCGTGGGCCACTTCGGACTCGGCTCGCGCGACGCGTTCGCGCTCGGCCTCATCATCGCGCTTTCGGGCTTTCTCGGCACGACGCTCGGCGGCATCGGCGCGGATTTTCTCGCACGGCGCAGCGCCGCGGGCCGGTTGTGGCTCGCCATGGCCGCCGCGCTCTGTAGCGGCGCACTGTACGCGCTGCAACTCTGCGCGCCCGACAAGACGACGTTTTTCGCTGCGTTTTTCGGCGCGCAAATGACCGGCACGGTATGGTTCGGCGCGGCCTCGGCCACGGTTCAGGGACTCGTCGCGCCACGGCTGCGCGGAACGGCGATCGCGGTGCAATGGCTGGTCGTCAATCTCATCGGGCTGGGTATCGGACCGTATTGCGTCGGTCTCGTGGGCGATGTGACCGGCGATCTTCGCATTGGCATGCTGGGCGCGCTGGTGCTCATTCCGGCGTCGCTCGTGTTTTACTTCAAGGCGGCGCGCCTGCTCCCCGACGCCGATCGGCTGTTCCATTCCGTGGCCGCTCGTAGCGGCGATCGTTCAGATCAGACCGCTTGATCATCGCGTTGCGTGGTTTTGCGAGGTGCCCGGTTCGCCGGAGCACCTCGCTGTCACTTCGTATCGTTAGAAGTACAAACGGCTCAGTGTTTCAGCAACGCACACGGGCTTTTCCGCTCCCTGCATCTCCATCGTCACCGACCAGGTCAACGTCGCGCTCTTCCCCGATGGGGATTCGTCGATCTTGACTTCGCGCAGCGACGCCTGCAATCGAACGCGCGACGCCACCGGCACCGGGGCCGTAAAGCGCACGCGATTCAGGCCGTAGTTCACGCCCATGCGTACGCCCTGCACCTTGATCGTCCGGGACATCAGCACCGGCAACAGCGAGAGCGTGAGGAAACCATGCGCGACCGCCACGCCGAACGGCGACTCGCGACGCGCCCGCTCCGGGTCGGTATGTATCCATTGATGGTCGCCCGTCGCGCGCGCGAACAGGTCGATATCGTTCTGCTCGACCGGGAACCAGTCGTCGCTTTGCAGCGTTTGGCCAATCAGACCTTCGAGTTCGGCCAGGGTCGATACTTCTTTCATGCTTGAGTCTCCTGAAACGGAAGCGCCAATGCACCGCATCGGCGCTTTTTCGTCGATGTTAAAAAGCGATGCGAAAAACGCTCAGCGCACGCGCGAAAGGAAGTCGCGAAAAATGCGCTGCGCGTCCGGAGAATCGCGCAACGTGCGAAACACCTGCCGTTCCTCATCGATACGCGCCGCGACGAATTCACGTTGCGCCGACTTCAACAAACGCCGCGTTTGCACGAGGGCGTCATGCGGTTTTTTCGCCAGTACGCACGCCACGCGCCGCGCGTCGTCGAGCACCTGGTCATTGGGCAGGACCTGGTTCACCATGCCCGCGCGCAGCGCCTCGTCGGCCGGCACGGTCGCGCCAATCAGCATCCATTCATTCGCCTTGGCTCGCCCCACGGTCAGGGGCAGCAGCATCGTGGACGCGAATTCCGGGCACAGTCCAAGGTCGATGAAAGGAAAGCGAATACGCGCGTCTTCGGACACGACGACATAATCGCAATGCAACAGCACGGTCGCGCCAATACCGATTGCGTGGCCGCATACGCCCGCCACGAGCGGCTTGTCGAGTTGCGTCACGGCCTGCATGAAGCGCTCCGACGCGCGCTTTTCCGTCTCGCTGCCGTCGTCGGCAAAGTCCTGAATATCGTTGCCGCTCGTGAAAGTGGACGAGGTGCCCTGAAGCAGAATGGCGCGAACGTTGTCGTCGCGGTTGGCGTCTTCGAGCGCCAGCGCGAGCCGCAGATACATGTTCTGCGTGAGCGCGTTCTTCTTCTCCGGACGATTCAGTTTGAGAACGAGAATGCCGTCGGCGTATTCGGCATGTATGTATTTCATGGCGTGATGTCTCCTGGTGATCTCCGCAAGCCGTGCGAAGCGGATCGTTCATGAACCAGGAAAGCGTGAGCACCGACTGGCACGCTGCACGCGTGCCTGGCATGCTCGATTGAGTTTGGCATGCTGCCCGTTTGCAGCGTTGTAGGAAGGGGCTGGAGAATGCGTCGGAATATTCCGAGACTCAATCCTTACAGTTTCGATACGCTGCGGAAAACCCGGCGCTGCAAGCAAGACCGTGCGAATGTGCGCTACCGCACATTCGTGGACGACTCCGGCGCGCGCCGTCGTGATCCGTCGCGTAATCTCCAGCAGACGCGAAAGGCGTCGATCGCACTGGCGGACACAGGTGCTTGTGCGCACGACGCGAATGCGCGAAAACTTCCCGCCGTCCGTAGAATCAACCGCATCCCGTCATTTTCAAACTCCGCAGAAGCCGCAATCGAGTACGCTCATTGCGAGCGTTTCCCGATCCGGCAATAGCCACGAGGTCGTCACCCATGCACGCATTGAGTGGAATGGTTCGCGGATTTATCGAAGAGGTCTTGAATCAAGGGCTGATCGACCATGCCGACCGGTTCTTCCGGGAAGACATGGTCGAGCACGTCCCGTTTCCCGGTCAGGGTCCGGGCATCGAGGGTCTCAAGGATGTCGTGCGAGCGATGCGCCTTGCATTCCCGGACATGCACTGGCGCGTCGAGGAGCAACTCACCGAGGGCGACCGTGTGCTGACCCGCTTCGAGTGGACCGGCACGCATAGCGGCCCGTTCCTCGGTGTGAATGCCACGGGTCGATCGGTCAAAGTGTGGGGCATGGTCATCGACCGTTTTGACGAAGGCCGGATCAAGGAAACCCGCCTCATCATGGATACGCTCGGCTTGATGATGCAACTCGGCGCCGTTTCTCCACCTGGACAATGAAAGTTGAGGAATCACGCAAGTCACGGCGCGCATGCCGTGGCATTCGTTGACCTATACTCGATGCACTCTTTTATGCAGTCCCATTTTCCGAACACCAACAACTACGGAGCATGAGATGCGAGGAGCGACGCGATATCTGGGTTTTGCACTGCTGACTTTCTTTTTGTCAGGCGCCAGTTTCGTTGTGCAGGCCGGTTCGACCTGTAGCGGGTTGAGCTGCTTTTTCCGCGGTCAACTGGTCGAGCAGAGAACCAGCCTGCGCCTGAGCGCGGCGGACTTCACGAAGTTGCTGGGGGCGAACGCAACGGGTCAGCAGTTGCTTCAGGTTGCCGGCACGCCGCGTTGCGATATCGAAATCAAGTACTTCCGCTACCTCACCATAGGCGGCGCGGGCGAGCCCACGATGTCGAGCGCCGCCCTGATGACTCCCGGCGGCGGCGCATCCTGCACGGGCGCTCGCCCCCTCATGCTGTATGCCCACGGCACGACGACTTACCGCAACTACAACATTGCCGATATCACGCAAACGGACGCCGCCAACGGCGACGGCGCGGGCGAAGGCATTGCCGTCGCGGCGATCTACGCGGCGCAGGGCTATATCGTGGTGGCGAGCAACTATGCCGGTTACTCGGGCTCGCCCTTGCCCTACCACCCGTATCTGAATGGCGACCAGCAATCGGCCGACATGATCGATTCCTTGCACGCGGCGCGGCTCGCCATGGCGCTTCCGGACCCCGCCAACAAGACACGCGAGAACGGCAAGCTGTTCGTCACCGGCTATTCGCAGGGCGGCTACGTGGCGCTCGCCACGCATCGCGCGCTTCAGGCAGCCGGCATCAAGGTCACGGCGTCGGCGCCGGGCTCCGGCCCGTACGCGCTGGGCGCGATGGCCGACGCGCTGGTCCAGGGCGAGGTCGATCTGGGCTCGACGATCTTTACGGTGCTCGTGACCACGAGTTACCAGCATGCGTATGGAAACATCTATCGCAAGCCCGGCGACTTTTTCGAAGCGGCCTATGCTCCCGGCATCGAGAGCCTGCTGCCGAGTGTCGTGTCCATGGATAAGCTTTTCGCCCAGGGCAAACTGCCCGAAACGCAGCTTTTCAGCCTTCAGTCACCCGCTCCCGCGTTCGATTCGCTCACGCCACCCCATACGCCGCCTCTCGCGCCACCGCAACTGGTGCCGCTGTTCGCACTGGGATTCGGCGCTTCGAATCTCGTGCGCAACAGTTATCGTCTGAGCATGCTCGAAGACCAGATCGCCAATCCCGATGGCGCTTATCCCACGTCGACGGCCGCGATGGCCCCGGCGGCCAATCCGGCTCAACCGCTTCGCCAGGCATTCAAGCGCAATGATCTGCGCAACTGGGTGCCGCGCTCGCCGGTGCTCCTGTGCGGCGGCCACCTCGACCCGACCGTGTTCTTCTTCAACGCGGCGATCGAGCAGGCTTACTGGAAGAGCGCCAATGTGGCGCCGGGACTGACGAGCGTGCTCGACGTCGATTCCGCGGCGAGCGCGAACGATCCGTTTGCCGCCGTGAAGGCAGGGTTCGCACAGGCCAAAGCGGCGGTCGCCGCGCAGGCTATGCAGGCCGGAGCGAATGACGGCGGGCTCTCCGCCGTCCTCCAGAACTATCACGCCGATATCGTCGCGCCGTTCTGCATGGTCGCGGCGCGCGGGTTCTTCAACAACTTCTGAAGCTGGCATCGCGCCGGCGAGGGGTTTTCAAACCTCGCCGGTGCCGCCAAATTTAGATTCGAAAAATTCACGCTGAATATAATCAATTATTTGCACTTCTAATTACATGAATTCTTCTTTCCTGTCATTGTCAAAAACAGCGATTCGCCAGGACATTTGTTTTCCGAAATGACGCGATGCGCTGATCAATAACGCCGGCTCGCAACTCGTTACGTGGTGCTGTATGCTTTGCGCCTCGCGCCACCTTCAACGAGAAGAGAGCAAAGCACTCATGACACAGCCGTCCCTTCCTTTCCTGGCCTTCGTGCGTCCCGAGATCGACGAGGAAACCATCCAGGGCGTCGTCGACGTGCTGCGCTCGGGCTGGATCACGACCGGCCCGCAGAACCAGGCATTCGAAGCGGCGCTCTCCGATTATTGCGGCGGCCGCCCCGTTCGCACCGTCAACTCAGGCACGGCCACGCTCGAAATTGGCTTGCGTATAGCAGGCGTCGGCCCCGGCGACGAAGTCATCACCACGCCCGCTTCGTGGGTCGCCACGAGCAATGTGGTCTATGAAGTCGGCGCGACACCCGTGTTCGCCGACATCGACCCCGTCACGCGCAACATCGACCTCGACAAGCTCGAAGCGGCCATCACGCCCCGAACGAAGGCGATCATCCCTGTGCACCTCTCCGGTCTGCCCGTCGACATGGACCGGCTCTACGCCATCGCCCGCCAGCACAAGCTGCGCGTGATCGAGGACGCCGCTCAGGCCTTCGGCTCGACGTGGAACGGCAAGCGCATCGGCGCGATCGGCGACATCGTGTCGTTCAGCTTTCACGCCAACAAGAACCTCACGTCGATCGAAGGCGGCGCGCTGGTGCTTAACGACGAGGCCGAAGCCGTGCTGGCCCAGAAGTACCGCCTGCAAGGCATCACGCGCACGGGCTTCGACGGTATGGACTGCGATGTACTTGGCGGCAAATACAATCTCACGGATGTCGCGGCGCGCGTGGGACTCGGCCAGCTCAAGCATGTCGAGCGCTTCACGCGCCAGCGCCACGTGCTCGCGCGGGCCTACTTCGCGGGCTTCGAGGGCAGCGCGGCCGTGAAGCTCGGCGTGGGCCTGCCGCTCGCCGATTTCGCCAACAGCAACTGGCACATGTTCCAGATCACGCTGCCGCTCGAACAGCTCGCCATCGACCGCGCAGGCTTCATGGGCGAGCTGAAGGCGCGCGGCATTGGCTCGGGCGTGCACTATCCGGCCATTCATCTGTTCACGCTCTATCGCGAGCGCGGTTTTCAAGCGGGCATGTTCCCGCACGCGGAGCGCTTCGGCGCGAGCACGGTCACGCTGCCGCTATTCACGCAGATGACCGAAGCCGACGTGGCGCGCGTGTGCCGGGCAGTGAACGAGATCTGCGCTGAATTTGCCGCGCGCTCCATCAAATGCGGAACTTCGTGACCGACTCGACAAGCGACGCCGCCTGCTGCCTCAAACTCTCGGCGGCGGCGGCGCTCTGTTCGACGAGCGCGGCATTCTGCTGGGTCGTCTGATCCATCTGGCCAACCGCCGCCACCACCTGCTCGACGCCCACGCTCTGCTCGGCGCTGGCCCGGCTGATCTCACCCACGATCACCGAGACGCGATGAATCGCTTCGACAACGCGGCTCATCGTGGCGCCCGCCTCGCCCACCAGCAGCGAGCCCGACCCGACGCGCGCCACGCTGTCCGCGATCAGCGCCTGGATTTCCTTCGCGGCTTGCGCACTGCGCTGGGCGAGGCCGCGCACTTCGCTGGCGACGACCGCAAAACCTCGGCCCTGCTCCCCCGCGCGCGCCGCCTCCACGGCCGCATTGAGCGCGAGGATATTGGTCTGCGCGGCAATGCCGTCGATGATGCCGATGATGTCCGCGATCTTGCGCGCACTCTCGTCAATGCCCTTCATGGTTTCCACAACCTGATTCACGACCTTGCCGCCCTGCGCCGCGATTGACGACGCGCCGGCGGCCAGCTCGCTCGCCTCGTGCGCGTGATCGGCGTTCTGCCGTATCGTCGCGCTGAATTGCTCCATCGAAGCCGCCGTTTCCTGCAAGGCGCTGGCCTGCAATTCCGTGCGCTGGCTGAGATCGGCATTGCCCGTGGCGATCTGCGTGGAGCCGCTCGCAATGGCCTCGCTGCCATGGCGCACCTGTTCGACGATCCCGGTGAGCGAGGCGACCATCGTATGCATCGCGGCCATGAGGCTGTCGGTGTCGCCGGGCCGCACATGCAGGTCGATATCGAGCTTGCCCGTGGCGATCTCACGGGCGGCGGCGCGCGCGTCGTCGGGCTCGCCGCCCAGCTTGCGCGTGATCGTGCGCGAAAACATCACGGCGCCCGCAATGCCCGCGAACAGCGTGAGCGCCATGGCAACGACGCTTGCGAGCATCGCGCGGCGCTGCAAGTCCCTCGCGCGGGCGGCCGACGCGGCCGTTCGCTCGACGATCTTGCCACCGGCTTCGCGCAGCAGGATCACCGGCTCGCGATCGAGGCCGTCCATTGCGAGGTCGCCCACCGCCGTATCGAAGCCTGAAGCCTTGAACCGGTCGATGGCCTTGCGGTAAGCGGCGCCCATTTGCGCATGCAGCGCATTGAAGCGCTCGATCTTCGCGCGCGCCTCGCCGGGCGGCAGCACGCGCGCGAGCGCTTCCGTCGAGTCCTGGCAGGTCTGCTCGAACTTCTGGAACGCCCCCCAGTACTTCTCGAACAACTCGGGGTTCTTGCCGCGCAGCACGATGTCCTTGCCGTTCTGCACCTGGTTCTTGAACGCGACCAGTGCTTCGGAGACCTGATGTGACTGCGCGCCGTCAACGCGAATCAGCGTCGCGTAGGCATCGGCCGCGCTGTTCATTTCGGCAATGCCAAATGCGCCCGCCGCCGCTGCGGCGAGCAGCGCCGCGCCCAACGCCAGCGGGAGTTGATGGACCAGTTTCATGGATCACCTTTTCGAATGGCGCGGAAAAGCCATGCGCGCGCGATAGCGACACGCGTTGCCGGCGTGTCGCGTCTCCTGAATTTTTTTGGTGAAAGGTACGGGCCGCCCGTACCGAAGCGCAAAGGCGCTTGTTTTCAGGGGCGACGGGTTGCGCCGCCCTGTTGCACTCGCGTCACTTGACGAATGCGATAGCGACCGGCGTCGGCACCTCGACCGATTGCCCGGTATCCGACACCATGCCCGTGGCGGTATCGACGCTGAACACGTTGACCTTGCCGCTGCGCTGATTGGCGACCAGCAGCCACTTGCCCGACGCGTCGATGCCAAAGCCCCAAGGCTTCTCGCCGCCCGACGACGTGCGTTGAATCTGCGTCAGCTCACCCGAGGCCCGATCGACGCGATAAACGATCAGCGCATTTTCCGCGCGATTCTCGACATAGATAAAGCGCCCGTCGGCGCTCGCGGCCACTTCGGCCCCGCTCTTCACACCCTGGAATTCGGCGCTCGTGGTTTCCACCGTTTGCACGGGCGTCAGTTGCCCTTGCGTGGCGTCCCAGCGCAACACCAGGACCTGCGCGCTCAATTCGGTCAGCAGATAAACATACTTGCCATCGGGGGCAAACACCAGATGGCGCGGACCGCTGCCCGGCGGCAACGCGAATTGCCGCGCGCTCGCACCGTCGGCGGGCGTCAACGTGCGCGTGCCGCGATCGAAGGCATACACGAACACGCGGTCCGCGCCGAGGTCCGGCACGAGCGCGTAATGGCCTGAAGGATCGACCACGGCGTTGTGCGCATGGGCGCTCGCCTGGCGGCGATTCGGTCCGGAGCCGGTCTCCTTGACTGTCGAGGTGCGCGCGCCGAGACTGCCGTCCGCGTTCACCGCGATGCTCGATACGGAACCGCCGCCGTAGTTGGCGGCAAGCAGCGTCATCGAGGGCAGGTCCAGCGAGAGGTTCGTCGTCCCGCTGCCGCCCGTGGCGACTTCGTTGACCTTGGTGAGCGCGCCGCTGTCGCGATCGACGGCATAGGCCGTCACGCTGCCTTCGCGCGAGTTGTCGTCATCGACCGCGTAAAGCACCGGCAGCCTGGGGTTCGTCGTGACCCACGTCGAGCGCGGACCCGCGCCCACCGGGCCGATCGCCGTGAGCTTGCCGCTCGACGTGTCGAAGCGCAGCGCCCGCATCTCGCGCTCCTGCGTGCCGACGTAGACGAGCTCCGTGTGGGCGTCGACAGTCGGCGTCGCGGCGCTGCCTGGCATGCTGTAAAGGCCGGTCGAGATCGCGAGCGGAATCAACGCCGCCATGAAACGGAACCGCGAGGGAAAACGCTTGGAAAAGCACTGAACCATAGTCGGTGAACAGGACGATTTGAGTGTTATTGTGCGAGGCGCGCCGACACGCGGCCACGTTGCGCGTGCCGGACTATCGTGGCGAGCGGCGTCTCCTGGCCGCTCACGCGCTCGCCACGCCACGATGGCGTGGAAGGCCCCCTGTCACGGCAGGTCCCCAACAAAGCGAGCACGCACACCAAGGGTAGCCGACCCGGTCGTGTTCGTCCCTGTACAAAACACGGGTTCGCCAGCACTTTTTTGATGCGCACCCGCAAGCCGCCGCGTATTGCGGCAAGCGCCGTGCGGGATGTGCTCTTGCGGCGGCGGCTACTGTGGCTGTTGCGGCTATTGCGCCTGTTGCGGCGTCTGCGCCCGCGCGGCGACGCGGAACTGGCTCGGGGTCTGGCCCACTTCGCGGCGGAAAAACCGCGTGAAATAGGCCGCATCCGCAAAGCCGAGCCCGAAGGCGATCTGTTCGACCGACATTTCGCCGAAGATGAGATTGCGCTTCGCCTCGGTAATGATGCGCGTGCGGATCATCTTCGTGGGGCTCTGTTCGCCTGCCGACGTGCATGCCGCCCGGAGTTGCACGAGCGACACCGCCATCATCGAGGCGTAGTCCTGCAACGGCAGGTTCTCGCGGTAGTGCTGGTCGATCAGCTTGCGAAAACGGTCGACGAGCCGCACGTTGTTGCGCGATTCGCCTTCGTTGCCGGTCTGGTCGAGGCGCGCCTCGCGCACGAGCATGAGCAGCAGCGTGGTCAGCAAGGCCTCGGTGCCGATCACGTGACCCACGGCGTTGGATTCCGACTCCTGCTTGAGGCTTTGCACCAGACTGTAGAAGCGCTCGCCGCCGTCGGCCATGTCGCCGAGCGGAATCATGCGCGGCGCGGTCCACAGCTGAATGAAGTCTTGCAGCTTGCCGTTCACCTGCGCCAGATAGGCCACTTCGATGGTGACCACCCAGCGGTCCACGTCGATCTCGTAGTCTAGACCGTGGACGCATTCGGTCGGCAGGAGCAGCGCGCACGGGGCTTCGAACGGGAGCGCGCTGCCTTCGAGATTGATCACGCCGCGCCCGCTGCGCACGAAGATCACCTGGCCATAGGCCGGGTGCGCGTGGGGCTCGGTGCGCCAGCGGCCCCGGTCGGTCACGTGCCCGACGTGCACGAACCAGTTCTGCCGCTCGGTGCGTTCCACGTACAGGCGAACCTTGGGTACCGTCGTTCGCTTCGCCCTCGCCTTGCCATCGCGGCTGCGTGGTTCATTTGCCGTGGCGGTGTGTGTCATAAGGTCTCCTTGGCAGCCGCGCCGGTGCGCGCCGGCCGCCATTGAAATTCCGGGTTCGCGCCCCGGTTTGCGGGCGCGGGTGTCCGCGTGAATTTCATTTTTGCCGGGCAAAGGCACGACGTCTTCGCCAGGCGCATATCGATTTTGCGTGGGGCTACGCCCCGTCTTGCCGCAACCGCTTCGACTGATTTCACGGTCGTGGAATGCGCAATATATCGCAAGCCGGTGCGGTCGGACAAAAGCATAACGCGCCCATGCGAACGCCGTGGCGCATTCGGGGCGGTCAATCAAGCGGGGAAACGGCTGGATCGTTGTCGAGACAACCAGATTGGCGCAAGCCCGGGCGCAAGCGCTTGATGTGCGCGGGAGCGCGCACGACCGGCGCGCCGCCTTGAGCCGCGCGAGCGCACGCGGCGCGGGTCCGGCCCAATCTCACTGCTGCTCGCCCTGCTGCGAAAAACCGTGTGGATCTCGCTGCCAGGGTCGGCCGCCCCCTTTGTCAGCATGCTGTCTCGCTAAAACCGCCCACAAGATCGCGGACGATCATTGCGCCCTCAGCGGTCCTGGAGGAAAGAGGCCGATTCTTTCATACCTTTCTGCAAGCCGCGACCTGCGGCTTACCCGAATCCGGGCACGGGCGCGGGTGCAGGCGGACAAACGCCCGCGCCCGTGCCGTCGTCAGAACATATGGACGAGCCCCACCACCGCGCCGCGCGTGTTGGCGCCCGGCACACCCGCAACGCCGCCGTACGCGGTGCCGTTGAGCGTAAACTGGGCCTTGTTGCGGTTCTGGATAAAGCCCGCCGACGCGTACAGCGTTGTCGCCTTGGAAAAGTAATACTCGTAATTCAGGCCGATCTGCTGGGCGTTATTGCCGTTTCCGGTGCGGTCGTGCGCGTAGCCGTAAAGCAGCGCGACCTGGTTGGCCGGATCGATGCGATACGACGTGGAAGCTTCATACACGTCGCGCTTGACGCTGTTGTCCGTCTGCCGTTCCGTGTGATAGGCCAGATAGAAGCGCGCCGCACCCACGCCCAGCGACGTGCCCGCATTGAACACCTTCAACGTGGACGTGCCCGCCGCATTGGCGGCCTGCTCGTAGCCGGCCGCCGCGCGGAACGTGCCGTTCGTATAGCGCACCGCCGCGTTATAGAACTGGAGCCCGTTGCTCGGCTTGGTCGTCGAATCGCGCATGGCAACCATGAATTGCGCGGTCAGGCCATACACCGTTGGCGTGAAATACGAAATTGCATTGTTGACCCGCACGGTCAGGCTGTTGAAGTTGTTCATCGGCGACGCGATGCTCATGACCGCGAGCGGGTCCAGCTCCGGGTTCATGAAAATATACTGCGGCGTGTTTTGCAGGCCAAAACGCGTTTCGCCGAATGCGCCGGAAAAGCCCACCCACGCCTGGCGATTGAACGCTGCCGCCGCGTTCGACGCCGCACCCGTCACACCGTTAAAGCCCTGTTCGAGCTGGAAATTGACGTGTACGCCGCCGCCAATGTCCTCGCTGCCTTTCAGGCCGTAGCGGCTCGCGAAAAGGCCGCCCGACACCGCGCGCACGACCGAACCGGAACCCGCGTTCTGGTATTCGATTCCATTGTCGATGACGCCGTACAGCGTAACGGACGATTGCGCATGCGCGACGTTAATGCAGCCTGCCGCCGCTACGCCCGACAAGGAAATCACTAGCCTTTTCATTTTGTCTCCATGAGGAATTGTTATTGGTTGCACGCGCGTCATCGATTGCGCGCTTAAAAATCAGTTCGTATACCTGACTGATTTGGTCAAATCGCCACAACTCGTCGTGTTGTGTTGTTCGGCGTTTCACCTCCTTTTGCGCCAGTGCGAGTGAAGGACGAGCCGCGGGATTAAGGCTGGAATGGGGCTTGAGAAGATCGCAACGGCGCGGCGCAGGCGCAGTTGGCCGCGCAGTTGGCCGACGAAAGAACAGCGGGCGGACATTGCATTCCGTACAACGGTGTCTCCTTCTATCGCCATGCCGCGCCATGACCGGACAAGAACGTCCGGCCGCGCAAGCACGGTCTGTCTTATGGGTCAAGCGTAGGGGAGGATGGGCCGCGCGTCCCTACACATGACGCAGGTTCGCTGGCATTTTTGTGATCCCGTTGAGCACAAAGACACGATCTCGTCGCGGCAAAAACTTTCGCCTTGTCAGCAAAAAGTGCCAGCGAATCTCATTTTTGTGTAAAGGCAGGCGCCGACGCGCCCACTAAGATTCTTCACCACCGTGACAGCGTTTTCTGCGCCGGATGGTTCAACCATGCGGCCAGTGCGGACGGTGCGACCGCATCACGAGTCGTCGGGGTATCCCCAAGCGACCACGTCGAAGACATCAACATAAATATAGTCCGGATGGAGACATGAAAAGCCTAACGCTAGCCTTGCGTGCGCCAGCCCTTGGCGCGGCCCTCTTTTGCTGCCTTTCGCAATTCGCCCACGCTGAAGTCATTACCGCGCCGAACTCTTCCGCGCCGCCGCTGCGCCAGGAAGTCCCGAACGGCGCCGCGCCGCCTCAGACCATCGGCGAACCCGACGCGCCGCCCGCCATCTGGAACGACACGTTCATCGGCTATCGCTGGGGCACGGATTTTCATTATCCCGGCATCAACTCTTCGGTGATGCAGAACATCGGCTACCTCACCACGATCGGCGGTTTCCGGTTCGGCAGCTACGCGTTCAACGTCGACTATCTCGTCTCCAATGCGGCCAACCCGGAGTCCGGCGGCCCGAAAACCGGCGGGGCGCAGGAGGTGTATAGCGTCGGCCGCGTCCAGTTCAGCGCGGGCAAGATCTTCGGCCGCTATCTCGGCTTTGGCCCGATTCGCGATTACGGCCTGACGATCGGCTATGAATTCGGCGTGAAGAACGATTCGTACTCCGAGCGGGCGCGCATGCTCGTGGTCGGCCCCACGATCGAGTTCGCGATCCCGCGCGGCTACTGGAACTTCACGGCCGGTCTGCGCACGGAAAGCAATCACAACGGCATCTCGGGCGTGGACGTGCGCTTCAACACCGCATGGCACCTTGAAAGCTCGTGGCTCTATCCGTTCCGCGTGGGCCCCGTGCCGCTCGTGTTCCGCGGCTTCGCGGGTATAACGGGACCGAAGGGCCGCGACGGCTTCGGCGTGGAAACCACGACCGAATTCCTCACGCGCATGGCGCTGCTCGCCGATCTCGGCTCGTTCGCGGGGCACCCGCGCGTGGTCTACGCCGGTGTGGGCTACGAATACTGGTATCACATGTACGGCACGCCGACGCACGCCGCCCCGGGAACCATCACCTCGGTGCCGATGCTTCAGGCCGAAATTCACTTCTGATCCGTTTGCCGCGCAAAGGAGCGGTCATGGGGAAACCACCACGTGGTTTCTTCATGACCGCTCGATGCGTTTCAAGGCGCTCATTGTCAACGGCCCGCACCGCCCGCATGAATGGCCCGGCTCTCAGGATCGCAAACGCTCGACCCTTCTTTCCCTTCTGCCTTTTTCTCTGGAGTCCCCATGCAGATTCAAGACCATAGCGCCGCGCACATTCACGCAACCGTCACCGCGGCGGCGGCGATAGCCGATGACTGGGCACAGTCGTCCGCCCGCACGCGCGCAGCGCTATTGCGCGCACTGGCGAACGCGCTCGACACGCAACGCGACGCGCTCGTGCGTATCGCCGATGAAGAAACCTCGCTCGGCGGCGCGCGCCTGAATGGCGAGATCGACCGCACGCGCTTCCAGCTCAACGGCTTCGCCGATTACGTCGAGGCGGGCCATGCGTTCGCCCTGACCGACGACCCGGCCATTGCCCAGGCGCCGCCCGCCGGGCGGCCTCATCTGAGCCGCGTGCGGATTCCGCTCGGGCCGGTCGCCATGTTCTCGGCCAGCAACTTCCCGTTCGCGTTTTCCGTGCTCGGCGGAGACACCGCTTCCGCGCTGGCGGCCGGCTGCCCCGTGGTGGTCAAGGCCCATCCGGGCCACCCCAGGCTTTCGCGCAGCGTATTCGAGCTCGCGCGCGCCGTGATCGCCGGACAAGGCCTGCCCGCCGCGATCATCGGCATGGTGGAAGGCGCGGGCGTCGAGCCGGGCATCGAGCTCGTCAATCATCCCGACATCGCGGCGGTCGCGTTCACCGGTTCGTTCAAGGGCGGCGCGGCGCTCTGGCGTCTTGCGAATGCGCGGGCGCGGCCCATTCCGTTCTATGGCGAACTGGGCTCGATCAATCCGGTTGTCGCGCTTCCCTCGGCGCTCGAAACCCAGGCGCGCGTGCTCGCACAAACCCTCGCGGCATCGATCGAATTCGGCTGCGCTCAGGTTTGCACGAGCCCCGGCCTCGTCGTGCTGCTCGAAGGCGCGCCCGCGCAACGCTTCGAAGATACGCTGCGCGACGAGCTGCGCGAAAAGCCGACGCATCGCATGCTCACGCCCGCCATGAAGCGCAACTTCGACGAAGGCGTCGCGCGCCTGCTCGGCACGCCCGGCGTGCAGACCATCCTCGCAGGCAGCGACGACCGCGACGAAACCGCCGCGCCGCGCCCCGTGCTCGCGCGCACGAGCGCAAAACAGTTCGTCGCTACGCCCGCGCTGCACGAAGAGATTTTCGGCCCGGCTTGCCTGATCGTGCGCGCCGGTTCGATCGACGACATCGTCGAGGTGCTGGGCGCGGTCGGCGGCAGTCTCACGGTCACGCTGTGGGGCGCGGACGAGGACACGCCCGACGTGCGCCGCGTCACGCGCCGCGCCACGCAGATCGCCGGGCGCGTGCTCTTCAGCGGCGTGCCCACAGGCGTAGCCGTCACGCGCAGCCAGCAGCACGGCGGCCCGTGGCCCGCCTCCACACAGCCGTTCACGACTTCGGTGGGCTACGAAGCGCTGGAGCGCTTCCTTCGGCCGGTTGCGCTGCAAAGCGCCCCCGCGTGGCTTGGCGCGCGTGAAGGACAGCCGTGCTGAGCACGCGGCACGCCCTCTGAAGCAACCTGACTCGCCGGACGATTACGGTCGCCGCGACACTCGCCTGCGCACTCGCGCGGCGACCGCGTTCGGTTCCCGTGATATCGCAGTGAGAAAGGAGCCACACCCATGGACATCTGTCCAGTCAAACAGCGGGCCGCCGAGAATCCGTGGGGCATTCTCGTCCTGCTCTCGCTCGGCCTGCTGATTTCGTTCGTCGATCGAACGAGCTTGTCCGCCGCGCTGGCCGACAAAGGTTTCGTGCACGAGTTTTCGCTGACGAGCGTGCAGCGCGGCTGGCTCAATTCGGCCGTATTCTGGTCCTATGGTCTCGCGCAGATGCCCATGGGCTGGCTCGTGGATCGCTACGGCGTGAAGCGGCCCTACTCGATCTGCTTCGCGATCTGGTGCCTGGCCGCCGCGGCCACCGGCCTCGTCACGACGCTCGCGGCGCTGATCGTCATGCGCCTGCTCATCGGCCTTGCCGAAGCGATCGTTGTGCCCGCAACCTATCGTTACCTCGCGAACAACTTCGAGGAAACCCGGAAAGGCACCGCGCTCGGCATCTTTTCCATTGGCGGAAAAATGGGGCCTGCGCTCGGCGCGCCGATTGCGGCGTGGATGATCGTCGCGTGGTCGTGGAAAGCGATGTTCGTCATGACGGGGCTGATCGGCCTGATCTGGCTCGTGCCCTGGCTGCTGATGGTCAGGAACGATCACCCTTCGAGCGCGGAACTCGCGGCGGCGGTCAGGCGCGCGCGGACGGTGCCGCTCAGCAATCTGCTCGCGAGCCCCGTTGTCTGGGGCGGACTCATCAACAACTTCTGCTACAGCTACTTCGCGTTCTATTGCATGACGTGGATGCCGGCCTATCTGGTCGAACAGCGCGGCCTCTCGCTGGAAAAGTCGGGCATCTATACGTTCTTCAGTTTCGCCGGCATCGCGATCGTCGCCGCTTTCGCGGGCTGGCTGGCAGACCGCATGATCGCGCGCGGCAAGGATGCCGTACTCGTGCGCAAGGCGTTTGTCGTCGCCGGGTTCATTGGCGGCACGACGGTGCTGCTCGGCGCTTATACGCCTTCGCCCGGCCTGGCGCTTTTCTGGAACGTGCTCTCGCTCTCGCTGCTGGGGCTCGCAACCGCCAACAATCTGGCGTTATGCAAGCTCACGCTGATCCCCAAGCCCGCAGTGGGACTGAACACGGGACTCCAGCAGGTCGCCACGAGTCTCGCGGGCGGCGTCTCCGCCAGCCTCTCGGGCTGGTTGCTCTACCTTGGCAAGGGCTCCTACACATTGCCCATGACGGCGATCTTCGCATTCCTGCTGCTGGGTGCAACGAGCACGGTGGTGCTGTTTCAGCGGAAGTGGGCGCCCAGGGTCAACGACCTCGGGACCGCCCAATAGAAAAAGGCACCGCGCCAAAGCGCGGTGCCTTCGTCATTTCAGCCTGCCAGGCGGGCTTACTGCTTCGGGATATAGAGCGGCATCGAATCTTCCCAGACCGTGTCGGTGATCGCGTGCCGGTCGCTGCCGTCCGCGTTCATCACCCAGTTCTGGCCGTCGGGCTGGAACGTGTCGTCATAGAGCGAAAGCTCGTCGCGGAAACCATACTCGCCGGAGCTGTACGCAATGCGGCCGTCCCAGGTCCAGGTCGCGTGGGCCTGGTTCGAGCCCTGCGGCGTGAGACGCTGCGCATCCGAGCCGTCCGGGTTGATCGTGTACACGTCGAAGTGGAACTTGTTCGGGTCGGTCGGATTGACCTCCTTGCGCGTGAACACGATCTTCTTGCCGTCCGGCGACCAGCCCGGCAGGTTGTCCGGCTCGGTGGTCAGCACCGTGGTCTTGTGCGTGTCCAGGTCGAGAATCCGCAGACCCTTGTCCGTATCGCTCCACACCCGGTAGACAACCCGCGTGCCGTCCGGCGAATAGCTCGGGAAACCCGCGTTCTCCTTGCCGTCGGTCAGCATCTCCGGCTTGCCGTTCATGCTGCCGTCGGCCTTGATGCGCATGATGCGGCCCGGCATGTGAGCGCGCGTGAAGAACCAGCCGCCCACGCCGAATGCCACCCACTGCTTGTCCGGCGACCAGGTCGGCTGGAATGCGCCCGCGAGGCCCATCTTGATCATCTTCGGATCGAGGCCGCTGGTGAGCGGATCGTAGATATGGCGCGCGTCGCTGAAGTCCGTATTCGCCACGACGATCGACGAGCCGACCGCTTTCTCCGTGTACACGAGCGATTTGCCGTCACGCGAGAGTTGCGGGAACACGTCGACGAAACGGTAGTTCCATTGCGGATCGAAATTGTAGAGCGGCGTGCCGTTCGGGTGGAACGGCTTGCCGTACACCACCTTCTCGTAGACGACCTTCTTGCCGTCCGCCGAGTAATGCGGCGAGCGGATACCGCTTCCCGCCGTGGCATGCGAGGCGCCGTCCGTCGTATAGAGGCCTTCCTGTTCGCCGTTCTTGATGTGATACGCCACGTTGGTCGCGCCCACATACTGCGGGAACACCTTGAATCCCGGCGTGCTCGTCAGATCCTTGCGCTCGCCCGTCGCCACGTCGACCTGCACGATCTGCGTGCTGACCTTGCCGATCGCCTCGGGGCGGTGCGCGCCCCACGTCGATTCGACTGGCGTCTCATAGAACACCACGTTCTTGCCGTCCGCCGACCACGACGGCGAACCTTCGGCGAAGCCCGCGCGCGTGGTGATCGGCCTGAAGCCCGTGCCGTCCGGATGGATCTCGTAGATGCCGGTTTCCTGCGTGCGCTCCCAGCCGACCGGCAGGTTGTGGCCTCGCCAGTCGGTGCCGATATCGGACGACAGCGCGATCCACTTGCCATCCGGCGACCACGAGGGGCGGAAGAAACTATGCGGCTTGTCCGGATCGAACTTGATATCGCCGGTCACGTTGTGCAGCGCGCCGGTCTTGATGTTGAGCGTCCAGATGTTGGTCGTGCCGAAGGTCGTCTTGTCGCGACGCGACGAAACGAAGGCGATCACGTTGGGGTCGGCCGGGTTGTAGACCGCGCCGTCGCTCACCCCGGTCCAGTCGGTCAAACGTTGCAGCCCCGTGCCATCCACACGCACGCGGTAGAGGCTGGCGTGACCCAGGCCATCGCGCTCCGAGGTAAAGACGATCCATTTGCCGTCCGGCGAAAAGGAACCGTGGTAATCGAAGCCATCGGACTGAATCAGCCGATGTTCATCGCTGCCGTCGGCATTGGCGACATAGAGTTCCGAGGTCGTCGGGCCGATGCGATAGATCAGCAAATCACCCCTGGTCGCCGTCGCGGCGCCCGCTCCCGGCACGAACGCGGCGGCTGCGGCGATCATCAGGCACGACAGCACTTTCATTTTCAACTGAGGCGAAGAACGCACAATACTAGTCTCCATTTTTTATTCGCATCACAGCACATGCTTTACGCCGGCCCGGCATTCGGGCCGACGTACACGGGACAAACGCAAGACAAACTCGACCATCAGCCGAGGCTGCCGGTCACATCGTCGAACAGCTCATCCACGGAAAGGCGGTGCGGAATGATCTTCTGATCGAGCGCCCAGTCGATGGCGAGCTGGATGCCCTTGCGGTTCGCTTCGAGACCGAGCGGCGGAAACACGGCGGGCACCCCGCCTTCCGTTTGCGCGCGGCTTTGCGCGACCATGCGGTAGATCTCGCGCACGACATCCGGACGCTCGCGCGACACCCGCTCGTGCACCACGAACATATGGTTGATCGGCACCACGCCCTCGCGTGCGAACCAGCTTTTCGCCGCCGCCTGCGCGTCGGGCACGAGCGTGCGCACGCGCGGATCCTTCGGCATGTCCTCGCCTAGCAGCGCCGCGGCGAGTTCGCCGTCGAGCATCATCTGCGGGATCGATGAACCTGCGGGCAAGCGCTGGCAGTTGTTCGGATCGCTGTACTCGGCGAGATGGCCGTCGCCGAGCGTCATCCACGTCACCTTGTCGAGATCGACGCCGTATTCGTGGCGCAGGATGCCGCGAATCCAGAGCGCCGTCGTCTGGCTATAGGTGCGCACGCCGACCTTCTTGCCTTCGATGTCCTTCGGATCGAGATGCCCGAAGTCGATGTTGAAGCCCGCGCAATGATGCTGGAAGCGGCCCGAGATCGGCGCAGGCAGCAACACATAGGGCTTGCCGTAAGCCTTGGCCTGCAAGAACGTGACGATCGCCAGTTCGCCTGCGTCGAAGGCGCTCTCGCGCACCATCGCCTTGAAGCCGTTATGGGCCGGCGTGGGCCCGCAAAAGTCGAGCGTAACGAGATCCGATTTTACCCGGCCGTCGCGCATTGCCTTCGTTACCGCATATTCGGCCAGATTGGTGCGCAATGTCGGCACCCCGGTCAGCGTAGTCATTGATGCCACTCCTTGTGCATGATTTTGCTGGTGTTACTCACCCTGTTTCCTTGCTTGAACAGGACTACAGACGAACTTCGATCAGACACGGGCCGGGCTCGCGCACCGAGTCGGTCATGGCCTTGCGGAAGGCCTCCGCCGTGTCCACCGAGACCGAGCGCACGCCCATGCTCGTGGCCATCGCCCGCCAGTCGATGCGGGGGCGGTCGATGTCGATCATCGAGAGCGCACGCTCGCCGGGCGTGCCCGCGCCCATGTTCGAATACTCGGCCTTGAGAATCGCGTAGCTGTTGTTCGCGAAGATGATCGTCGTGACATTCAGGCCTTCGCGGGCCTGGGTCCAGAGCGACTGGATCGTGTACATCGCGCTGCCGTCGCCCACCATGCAGAACACGCGGCGCTCCGGGCAAGCCAGCGCCGCGCCGGTGGCCACGGGCGTGGCGTAGCCGATCGAGCCGCCCATGTTGTTGATGAGATCGTGCGGCGCCGCGCCCATCGTGTAGCCCATCGTCTCGCGGCCCGTGGTGAGCGATTCGTCCACGACGATGCAGTTCTCGGGCAGCGCGGCGGCGAGCGCATGCGCGATGCTCACCGGATTGAGCGCGCCGGTCGGCGCGGCGGTTTCCACGCGCGGCTGCACGAGCGGCGCCGTTGCCGTGGCGCCCAGCGCGTCGAGCAGCATTTCGAACGCGAGCGCACTGTCTTCGTCGGCTTCGACGAGTGGATGCACCAGCGTGCCTTCCTGCTTGAGCAGGCTCGGCTTGTCGGGGTAGCTGAAGAACGCCACCGGCTCGCTCGTTTCGACGGTGATGATGTGCCTGAAGTTCTTCAGAAACGCCTGCGCCGGCGCGACCGCATACGGAATGCGCTCAAGCGGCACACGCCCCGCGCCGCGCTCGATGCGCGCGGTGAAGAACTGCGAGCCCAGGCGCGCGCCCGTGGCCGCGGCCACCTTGCCCGCGCGTTCGAGCGCAACGCCGCGTGTGGCCTTGTTGCCGAGAATGATGAGCGCGGGCTCGCCCGAGCGCAGCACGCGCGCCACGTGCTCGATGCGCGCGGCATCGGGCGTACGCCGCGCCGCCGTTTCGCGCGGCGGCACGACGGTCGTCCCCGTCTCGCGCCACGACGTGTCGCCCGGCAGGATCAGCGTCGCGATCTGGCCCGGATGCTCCGACGCCTTGTCGACCGCCTTCGCCGCATCCCACGCAATCGCACTCGCCGAATCGGCGCGCCGCACCCAGTGGCTCAACGGCCGCGCAAGCCCTTCGATATCCGAAGTCAGCGGCGGATCGTACTTCAAATGCGAGGTCGAATGCTCGCCGATGATGTTGACCATGCCCGACGACGCGCGCTTCGCGTTATGAATGTTCGCGAGCCCGTTGGCAAGACCCGGCCCCAGATGCAGCAGCGTGGAGGCCGGCGTGTCCTTCATGCGGTACCAGCCGTCGGCGGCGCCGGTCGCCACGCCCTCGAAGAGGCACAGCACGCTGCGCATCTTCGGGTTTTCGAGCGCGGCGAGAAAGTGCATCTCCGACGTGCCCGGATTGGCGAAACAAATGTCGACGCCCCGATCGACGAGCGTAGCAACGAGACTTTCTGCGCCGTTCATTTAGTACCCTGCCATCTCGCGCGCGAGGCCCACGACACCGTAGCTGCGCGACGGCGCCGACATCAGCATGCGGTAGCCTTCCTCGATCAGGCGCTTGTGATTCTTCGCCGTCACGTGCGGATGGCCGACCACGACGTTGTGCTTGTGGCAGGTCTCGACGATCTTGCGCATCGCGTCGATCACGATGGGATTCTCGTAGTCGCGCGGGCAGCCCAGTTCCTGGCTCAGGTCGCCTTCGCCGATCAGGATGAAGCCGATGCCGGGCACGTTCGCGAGAATGTCGTCGAGATTCTCGATCGCCGCCGTGCTTTCGCACATCAGGCCGACGAGAATTTCACCCTGCGGCGCGAGCGGCCACACGTCGGCCTTCTTGTAGTAGTCGGCCATGCTCAAGCCCCAGTAGCGCGAGGCGTTGGCCGGGCCGTCGCCGCGCACGCCCTTCGGCTCGTAGAGCGGCGCGCCCTTCGGCCGCGCATAGCGGCACGAGGCCACGGCGTTGTACGCCTGTTCGACCGTCGAAACGTGCGGCCAGATCACGCCGTAAGCGCCGCGATCGAGCACCTGCTTCGCAAACGACTGGTTCATCTCCACGCCATTGGCGGGAATGCGCGCGATCGGCGTCACGCGCGGCGCAACCGAGCCCGATTCGGCAATCTGCTTGCGGCTGAGCATGTATTGCAGCGCGTCGCCGAGCGCGGCCACGTCGTAGGGGTTGTGCTCCATTTCGAAGACGATGCCTTCGTACGGCGCGTCGCTCATTTCAATGGCGTTTTGCTTGTCGAGCTTCGAGAATGCGGTGAACGCCGGTTTGCCGGATTCGAAAGCGCGAATGATGCTGTTCAGACGGGTGTCGCTCATGATCTTTTCTCTCGTTGAATGGGGTTGAGTGCGGCTCAGTCGGCTTTCCAGTACATGAAGCCCATGCCCTCGCCGGTTCCGGCGGGCGTGCGCCAGCACGGCACGTAATCCACGAGCGTCATTTCGGCGCCGGTTTCCTGGAGCGCCTTCATCACGCTCGCGTAGAGCTTGATTTCCGAAGTGCCCGACTGGTAGGAGCGGTTGTCCACGGCGGCGAGCCCGTCGTAGTCGTACGCCGCCAGCATCTTCATGATGCTGTGATCGAATTCTTCGTCGTTGACGAAGTGGGACAGGCCGCCCGAGGCGAAGATGCCCACGCGCACGTCCTGCGGCCACGCGTTGATCGCATCGCGCAGCACTTCGCCGAACTCGATGCAGCGCGCCATGGAAGGCTGCGTGGGCGGATAAAAGCAGTTCATGATGACCGGCACGTGCGGCGGCGGGTTGTCGCCCATGATCTGGTGATAGACGAAGCTATAGGCGTGCGGCACCACCGGGTACTCGGGCAACGGTTTCATCCACACGTTGTCGGGCCATGCGAACAGATCCGTGATGTCGAAGCCTTCGTTCTGGAAGCGTTCGATCAGGTACGTCGCAAGCTGCGGATGGCACGGGTGCGTGACGTGATGGTCCGGCGCGTAGACGGCGCGCTGCGGCGGCCCGTTGTGCACTTCCTCGCCCGTGTAGATCGCGATCGAAGGCGAGAAGTCGGTGAAGATCTCCTTCTGGTCCTTGCCGAGAATGATCGCGACGTCGATGCGCGCTTCGCGGTAGGCCTCGGCCATCTTGTCGAGCGCCGCGCGGCAGCGCGCGGCGCGCGCGGTGCGCTCCTCGATCGTCAGGAACGGCTCGAACGCCGCTTCGCGATGGGCTTCCAGCTCCGGATACGTCCAGGTGCGATTGCGGAACCACAGTTCCGGGTTATTGCGGTCACGCTCGCCGTTTTTCAGCCAGTCCTCAGGCGCCTGCCCGAGCATGCCGCTGTGCGGCACGGCCATTCCGAATACGATCTTCGCCATGTGTGATTTCCAGTCAATTACCACCGGCCATGCCGGTTGCCTTAAATTGGGTGCGCCCTGAAGCTCTTTTCATGCGGCCTTGGCCGCTCATTAATTCGGAATGCAAAGCAAACCGGGGATATCCTTCGATCGGAGTCGTGTTCGATGTCCCGACGCGGCCGGCATCGGCTTGCGGCCGCGTCGCGGCGCTCAGGCCTCCTGAAGCGAAGGTTTCGGGTCCGAAACCTTCGGGGCCCATTGCGGACGGAACAGCACTGCGGTCGCCGTGGCGCCGATCAGCAGGAACACCAGGATCACCATCATCGGCAACTGGTAGTTGTGGCTCACGTGCAGCAGCCAGCCCGAGAGGCTCGCCGCCACGCCGCCCGCGAGGCTCGTCGCGACTTGCTGCACGCCGGTGACGAGGCCGATCGCCTGCTTCGGAATCAACGTGAGCCGCGAGAGCACGAGGTTGTTCGCCGTCGTCAGGCCGAGCAGGGAAAGCGAGAGCACGTTCCAGAACAGCGCGCCTTCGAGCGTATGAGCATAGGCGCCCAGCAGCACCGTGCAACCGCCCACGAATCCCGCGATCGTGAACGACTTGCGCACGAGAATGGCGTTGTACCCTGCCGCGACAATCCGGTCCGCCGCCCAGCCCGCGAGCGCCGCGACGATCGCGATGCCGGCGAAGCTGAAGAACGTGTAGACACCCGAGCGCTCCAGCGACAACCCGCGCTGCTCGACCAGATACGCGGGCATCCAGGTCATGCAGTAGAACGTGAAGTAGCCGTAGCAAAAGTTCGTGATCATGCCGCCCCACACGACCGGGCTCGACAGAATGCTGGCAAGCGTGACGGTGCGCGCGCTGCCGCTCGCGCGTTTCAACTCGGCGCGTGACGGAAAGTCGTTGCGCACCAGCAGCAGCCAGGGCACGAGCCAGACGAGGCCGACCAGACCCGTCACGATGAACATCATCTTCCACGAATAGTTGACGATGAACCACGCGCCCACCGGCGCGCCGAATGCCGGGCCGAACTTGTTGCCCATGGCGAGGATGCCCACGGCGAGCCCGTTCTGGCGTTCGTCGAAGTTGTTGCGGATCCAGCGATAGCTCGCCGGAATCACGATCGCCTCGGTGAGGCCGACAATCAGACGCATGGCGATCAGGCTTTCGAGCGCCGTGACCGCGCCCATCAGCGTCGTGGCGAGGCACCACAGCGCAAAGCAGATCGCATAGGGCCATTTCACGCCATAGCGGTCGGCCACCCAGCCCATCGGCACCTGAAAGACGCCATAGGACCAGAAGAAGGCCGCGTTGATCCAGCCGCGATCCACGCTGCTCAGATCGAATCCGTGAATGAAGCCCGTGTCCGCCAGCGCGCTGGAGATGCTCGTACGATCGACAAACGAAATCAGCACGCCAAGCGCCAGAAGCGTGAGAACGCTCCATCGGCCCGCTGTCGCGCTTCGCTGTGGTTGGGTTGTCTCCATCTGCTTCTTCTTTCTTGATCAAGCTATCTGTTACACAGCCACCGCAACGCCTGCATGCGCTGCGGCGGCTGTCCGGGTGAATCGCGATCTCAGGCCAGCGCGGGATACAGCGCGAGCGCCGTTTTGCCGAAGATCCACTCGCGGTCCTGCTCGCTCAGACTTTGCAGCCCGGCTTGCGCGGTCGCGAGAATCTCCTCGAGCTTGCCCGGCGAGGTCGGATAATTCGAGCCCCACGCCATACGCTGCGCGCCGAACGCCTCGACCACGCGCGGGAAGAACGTTTCCGCACTCGCCTTTTCCTTTTTCACGTCGCCGAAAATGCGCGGCGTGAGTTTCAGGTAAATGTTCTGGAGCGGCGCGAGGTCGAACAGGCTCTGCGCCTTCGCGTAAGGCGCGCCGTCCGCGACCTCGGGACGGCCGAGGTGATCCAGAATGATACGCACGTTCGGAAAGCGGCGGGCAAGCGTCGTGATCTGCGGCAGGCCGATCGGGCCGGTCTGGATGCACATCGGCAGGTTCAGCTCGGCGCACAACTCCCAGGCCGGGAACGAGCGCGGGTCATCCAGCTCGCTCGGATCGAACTCCTTCGTGCTGCCGCCCGTGAACAACCGCAAGCCCGCCAGGCCTCGCTGCGCCCACTCGCGAATGCGTAGCGGCGCATCCGGTTGCAGCACGTCGACCGAGCCGACCGCGACGAGCCGGTCCGCGTACTTCGCGCAGCCGTCGACGACATAGCTGTTGTCGAAGCCATACGTGGTCGACGAATGCACCACCGCGGCCTTGGCGACGCCCGCCTCGTCCATCGCGGCGATCAGCGTCTCGACCGTGGTCGGACGCTCTTTCGACCACTCCGAGCGCTTGCCGAACAACGGCGCGGGCGGATAGCGCGTTTCGTCGTCCGAGATGATGTGAGGATGAATATCAACGATTTGTGAAGCCATCAGTGCCTCTGTACGGGTCTGTTTCTTCGCGGCTCGCGCCGTGCTTATTTGCCGCGCGCCTTCAGGCGTGCGTCCAGGCGCGGATACACGCGGCGTGCGTTGCCTTCGAAGATCTTGTAGCGGTCTTCGTCGCTGAGCGCCGGGCACGCGTCGATGTAGCGCTTCGTGTCGTCGAAGTACTGGCCCGTGACCGGGTCCTTGCCGCGCACCGCGCCGATCATTTCCGAGCCGAACAGCACGTTGTCGGCCGGGATCACCTTCGTGAGCAGCTCGACACCCGGCTGGTGGTACACGCACGAGTCGAAGAAGATATTGTTAAGCAGTCCTTCGAGCGGACGCTCGCGCATTTCGAGCGACATGCCGCGATAACGGCCCCAGTGATACGGCACCGCGCCGCCGCCGTGCGGAATCACGAGGCGCAGCGTCGGGAAGTCCTTGAACAGGTCCGATTGCAGGATCTGCATGAACACCGACGTATCAGCATTCAGATAGTGCGCGCCTGTGCCGTGGAAGCACGGATTGCAGGAAGCCGCCACGTGAATCATCGCGGGCACGTCGAGATCGGCCAGCGCTTCGTAAAGCGGATACCACTCGCGATCGGTCACCGGCGTGCCGGTCCAGTAGCCGCCCGACGGGTCCGGATTCAGGTTGCAGCCAACGAAGCCCAGTTCCTCGACACAGCGGCGCAGTTCGGCCACGCTGTTCTTCGGCGCGACGCCCGGCGACTGCGGCAACTGGCACACCGGCGCGAAGTTCTCGGGATAAAGCTCGGTCACGCGGTGCACGAGGTTGTTCGACACTTCGGCCCATTCGAGGCTCGTGCGCTCGTTGCCGAGGTGATGGCTCATCAGGCCCGCGATCGGCGAGAACAGCGTGAGGTCGCTGCCGCGCTCGCGTTGCAGCTTGAGCTGACCGTTGCCGATCGCGTCGCGGATCTGGTCGTCGCTCACATGCGCGCCGTCGAGCGACGGCGCATTGGCCGGATCGTCGGCGAATTCAACCTGCTTGGCGCGCCAGTTGCGAAACGACGCGGGCACGGTCGTGAAGTGGCCGTGGCAATCGATAATCATGATGTCTCCGTTCTTGTCAGCGGGCCTGCGGATCGACGAAAAGCTCGTCGATCGCCATGCGGCGCGGCGTGAGGCCTTGCTTGAACGCGGTCTGCTCGAGCGCCTCGATCGTCTTGAGGTTTTCCTTGAGGCCGTACGGCAGCGGATCGTGGCCGACGACGCTGCGCAGCGCGAGGTACTTCTTGTCGCCCGCGGTCGTCGCTTCGCCCGCGTCGAGACGCGCGAGCCACTGCTTCTTCGCTTCGTCGAACGCGTCGTAGATGGACTTCGCGATCCACGGATGCTCGGCGAGCACCGAGTCCTTCACGACGATCGTGCCGTGCATCGGGTAGATGCCGGTGCGCGCAAAGTATTGCGCTTCGAGCTCGGCCGCGTTCGGCAGCAGATCGGGGTAGTCGGCTTCGACTTCCTTCCAGCCGCCCGTGGGCGCGCCGGTGCGGCCGATACCCGCGGCGGCGGCGAAACCGCCGACCAGCTCACCGCTTGCCATCATGTCCGCGAGCGACTTGCCGGCCGGCGCGTGAATCACGTTGGCAGGCAGCTTGAGTTGCGTGACGTGCTCTTCGTCGTCCACCACCCAGGTCACCTTCGACGAATCGAGGCCGAACTCGTCGATCAGGACCTGGCGCGTCCACACGCCCGTCGTGACCGAGTAGGCGCGCACGCCGACCTTCTTGCCTTCGAGATCCTTGGGGTGACGGATGCCGGCTTCGGGGCGCACGAGCAGGCCGCTGTGGTGGAAGCGGCGCACCACGAAAATCGGCAGCGCGACGAACGGCGCGCCGTAAGCACGCGCGATAATGTAGGTGGTCGGCGCCAGTTCGCACACGTCGAACTCGACGTCGCGCACCATGCGGCGGAATGCGCCGATTTGCGGTTGAACGGTAATGAATTCGGCGTCCACGCCCTCGATGGGAATGGAGCCATTGCGAATGGCCGACGTATGCGGATGCTCAGCGATTGCGATCTTGAGCGGGACTTTCCTCTTCAACATCCTCTCCTTTGGATTGCCCGGCGCGGCTCATTCGATGAGTTTCGCTGCGCCGGATGTATCGTCTCGATGGAGTAAGAATATGGGAGGCGCCTGATGCCGTCCCTATACAAAACGCACATTCACTGGCACTTTTGTGGAGCGCGGCGCGCGTTGCGGCGAGGGCTCGGGCGGCAAGCCGGGGAGCGAATCCGGGAGGAAGAACGGGCGCAGACTGGGGGAACCGGCTCGGCCGGAACGGTGGAGCCGATGGCTGCCTGACCTGGCGGCCAGGAGGCCGGCCGGGCGCGGCTATCGGCGCGGCGAGCGCGGCAGGTGCGCCGGCGCCACTACGTTTCCGGCACAAAAAACGCGCTGGCCGGCATTTCGGTCAGGACCGCCGTCGTACACGATTTCAATAGCCGTGAATTGGCGATCTTGTCGGGACTGGAAATATCGATGTGGCGCTGCCGTTCGAGCGCACGCAAGAAGTCCGACTTCAACTCTTCGTCGTAAATCCCGCGCTGCTCGATTTTGCGGCGGATCGTTTCGAGGTCGTATTCGAGGGCTTGATAAGCGCTGATCGTCGTTTCGTATGCTTTAAGCGTCCTTCTGAACTGGATGGCCGGGCGAATGGCCGCAACGAAGGCGGCAAACGTGCCGAACGCTTGCCAGACGTGCTTGCCCATATCCGTCTTGAAGAACCACAGGCCGGCCACCGCCGAGGTGGGCGCCGCAATAACCAGCGCCACGTCCATCGCCATGTCCCAACGTTCCAGGCGACGCAGTCTTTCACTGTAATATCGGACATTGAGATGGGCCGTGCGAAGCTTGTCGTACACGGCCCACACTGGATGGTTCTCGCGTCCCATATCTCCCCCGTACACGTGCGGAGCAAATCAATGATAGTCAAGAAACACGGCCGGGGCATGCTCGTCTTGTTGCCCGCGCTCTTGTGCTCGTCGACGCTCGCGTGGGCAGTGACGCCCCAAGCGGGTGCACCCGCATCGGGGACATCGGGGAGCGTGACGGCGAAGCCGAAGGCGAAGGCAAGCGCGAAACCGGGCACAAAGCCGTCTGCTGGAGCAAGCAGCGTCGCCGCGAATCCGGAGAAGGAGGACGCACAGCAAAGCACGCGCAGCCTCGTGCCGAATAGTCCTCACCCCAATGTCGATCCCACGCAACCCTGGCCGCGATCGGGGGGCGCCGAAGAATCGAAGTAGGCTTTCGAAGCATCCGGCCATTTCGCGTGCTGACCTATACTCGCGGTGCCCCGCCGGAAAAAGCTTCGATCGTTCGAGTATGGTGCGGCCCCTTATATCTGGCGCAAAAGCGATTGCGTGATTCGAAATGACCGATGGTGTGGAGTACAAACGGCTAGCCGGCCTGCCCGGACTGGTGCTCGGCGTGGGGCGCTTCAAGGAGTTCAGCTTCGAGCGGCATTACCATCTTGACTATCATGTCGGGCTCGTCACCGATGGCGTTCAGCGGCAATGCGTGAACGGCGAGGCCGTATTGCTCGGGCCCGGTCGCGTCTCCTTGATGCCGCCCGGCGAGATCCACGACGGCGCGGGCGAAAGCGGCAACGCCTATACGCTGAAGACCTTCAGGCTCTCCCGCGATCTGCTGCGGGACGTCGCGGCCGAGGTGACGGACTCCGACCACCGTGAGCCCGGATTGAACGGCATGATGCTCGAGGACAGGACGCTGGCCGCGCAACTGTTGCAGCTTCACGATGCGATGCGACTGTCGCCCGACGCGTCCTCGTTATGTGTGCAGTCGGAATGGCTGTCGTTGCTGCATTGCCTGTTCGCCCGGTCCGGCGCCATCAAACCGGTTGCGATTAAAGGCGCGCTCTCCCCGGTGCATTGGCAACGGCTCAAGGATTATTGCCTCTCCCATCTCGCCGAGAAAATCACGCTCGATGAACTGGCCACCTTGTGCGGTCTGGGGCGTTTTCATTTTCTGCGCCGGTTCAAGCAGACCATCGGCATGACGCCTCATGCCTGGCTGCTTCGTCTGCGCCTGGAGCGAGCTTGCAGCTTGCTCGCGCGCGGCAAGCCGACCATCGCCGAAGTCGCCCAGGGCGTGGGGTTTTACGATCAAAGCCATTTCAACCGGGCGTTCCGTCAAGCGTTTGGCGTGGCCCCGTCCGCCTACTGAGCCGATGGGCCTTTGATCGCCCGCCCTGCTCCAACGTCCTTCGGACCGGTCAATTTTTTACAAGCCAGCGCGCCCTTTGCACTTTAGGATCCGCACAAGTCCGGCCTCAGCCGGTCCGACTGCCAATCTGGAAGCTCAACGCCATGAATCTGCACTTCGACAGCCCTTTGATGGAATCGCGCGCCTTGAGCGTCCCTGGTGAACAATCCATCTGGCTCAAGCTCGACGCCTTGCAGCCGTGCGGATCGTTCAAGATCCGGGGTATCGGCCATGCTTGCGCGGTCCACCAGAGCCGTGGCGCACAGCGTTTCGTTTCCTCGTCGGGAGGCAATGCGGGGCTTGCCGTGGCGTACGCGGGGCGGCGCCTCGGCATTCCCGTCGTGGTCGTGGTGCCCGAAACCACGACGGCGCGCGCCAAAGAACTGCTCGGCCTGGAAGGCGCGGAGGTCGTGGTGCACGGCAGTTCCTGGCAAGAGGCCAACCAGTACGCACAAACGCTCCTGGGCGCGACGGACGCCTTCGTGCATCCGTTCGACGATCCGCTGCTGTGGCACGGCCATGCGTCGATGATCGACGAGGTTGCCGAGGCCGGGCTCAAGCCGGACGCCGTCGTGCTTTCCGTCGGCGGGGGCGGCCTGCTTTGCGGCGTGGTGGAAGGCTTGCAGCGCAATCATTGGCGCGATGTGCCGGTGCTGGCCGTCGAAACCGAAGGCGCCGCTTCATTCCACGCCGCTGTCGAGGCCGGCCGTACGGTGGAGTTGCCGCGTATCGCCAGCGTCGCCACGTCGCTTGGCGCGAAGCGGGTGTGCGAACAGGCGTTGCATTGCGCGCATGAGCACCCTGTGCGCAGCCTCGTGGTGTCGGACCGCAGCGCGCTCGCCGCCTGCGAGCGTTTTCTCGCGGATCACCGCATTCTGGTCGAGCCGGCTTGCGGTGCGGCGCTGTCCGTCGCCTACGACCGGCACCCGGCGTTGGCCGAATACAAAAAGGTCCTGGTTATCGTGTGCGGCGGCGCCACGGCGACCATCGATCAGATCCGCGCGTGGGCAGAGCAACCGGATTGCCGGTGAAACCTCGAACATCGGTCCCACGGCGCTGAGACCCATCCGTTGATCTTGTGCCGGTCAGGGTCGCGGCGATAAAATCCTCACCGCCGAAAATAGAGTGGCAGGTTGGTATCTCCTGCGCCCGACTCCTTTGTTGGGTTCTAGATTTGCCGCGGCGTCAACCTTACTTTGACCAAGTTGAGGGGACGCGCTGTGGACCGGATGCTGCGCGCCCCTTTGGATGAGGAGCCTGCACCGATGCGCAGCAACACACAAGAGCCGTCAGCCGAAGAAGGCACGCTGTTCAGCGGATTGACCTTCGAGCGCGAGGCGCTGACCCGCCTGCTTCGAGAATGCGGCGACCAGCCGACATTCGAGCACTGTAGTTTCAACGGCGAAGATCTTTCGAATCTGGATTTCCGCGCCGCGCGCTTCACGCAGTGCGACTTCGAGCACGCCATTCTGGAGCACTCCGAACTCGCCAGGAGCCGCTGGCTGGCGTGCAAGTGCGCGGCGGCGAGATTTCGTTACGCCAATATCAGCGATGCCCGTTTCTACCGCAGCGATCTGAACAACACCGACTGGACCGGCTCGAAACTCGGGTCAGCGGTTTTCACCGAGGTCAAGCTGACCGGAGCCCGCTTTGTCGACGCCCGCACGCTCGGCCTCAGCTTTCACGACTCCCTGCTGGTGGGCGCCGATCTGCGGGGCCTGTCGTTTCGCAAGCAAACGCTCGAAGCCCTGAACTTCTCCGACGCGGATCTCTCCGACTGCGACTTTCGCGACGCGGTATTCGAAGGCGGCAGTCTCAGCAACGCACAACTGCGCAACAGCCGCTTCGACGGCGCGGACCTACGCTCTGTAGACCTAAGTGGCTTGCGTCTGACCGACGTGCTGCAACACCTCAAAGGGACGATCCTTTCCGTCGATCAGGCCGTCACACTGATTGGAGACTGCGGAGTGCGGGTGGTGTAACGCCATGACCGACAGCAATTTGTCTGATCAATAACATTCCCCGGCTCCCGCCCTGACTGCGCTCGCGCGCAATGGGGGCGGACCGGGTTCTGTCCCGGTCATGGGGATGACCCGCGCTGCGCGCCAGCGGATATTGACTAAGCTATTCTTGTTGCACGCAGTGATCGAGCACCGCTTTGAATTAAAAATCTACCGGAGAGTGCCCATGTCATCCTGCCGCAGACTTTGGCTGAATCCCCTCGCGTTGCTTTTGTGTTCCTTCGGGGTCTTTAGTGCCATATCGAGCACGTCGGCGTCCGCCGCGACCTTGCCGGACAAAACGCTCGTGTTCTGCTCGGAGGGCAGCCCGGCGGGCTTCGACTCGGCGCAATACACAACCGGGCTCGAATTTTCGGCCGCGTCGTACACCGCCTACAACCGTCTGGTCGAATTCGAGCATGGCGGCACGAAAGTCGAACCGGGTCTTGCCGAGTCGTGGGAAATTTCACCGGACGGCCTGACCTATACGTTTCACCTGCGCCACGGCGTCAAGTTTCATACCACGTCGTTCTTCAAGCCCACGCGCGAATTCAACGCCGACGACGTCATGCTGACGTTCGAGCGCATGTTCGACCCGAACAACGCGTTTCGCACGGCGTATCCCGTCCAGTTTCCGTATTTCAAGGACATGGGGCTCGACAAGAGCATCGCGAAGATCGAAAAGCTCGATCCCTACACCGTGCGCTTTACCATGAAGACGGTGAACGCGCCGTTCCTCTCGGAACTGGCCATGCCGTTCGCGTCCATCCTCTCGGCCGAATACGTCGATCAGTTGATGAAGGCCGGCAAGGCGTCCGACATCAACCTCTACCCGGTCGGCACGGGCCCGTTCATTTTCGTCAGTTATACGAAGGATGCGACGATCCGCTTCGACGGCAACCCTGACTACTGGAAGCCGGGTGTCGTGCGGCTGGGCAAGCTCATCTTCTCCATCACACCCGACGCCGCCGTGCGCGAGCAGAAGCTCAAGAAGAACGAATGCCAGGTCATGAGTTACCCTCGCCCGCAAGCCATCGCCGGGCTGGAGAGCGATCCGGACATCCAGGTGCTCCACCAGGTCGGTTTCAATCTCGGGTTTCTCGGCTACAACACCACGCACAAGCCGCTCGACAAGGTCGAGGTGCGCCAGGCGCTCGACATGGCGATCAACAAGAAAGCCATTATCGAGTCGGTTTATGAAGGCTCGGGACAACCGGCGACAAACCCGATGCCGCCAACCCAGTGGTCCTATAACAAGACGCTCAAGGATGCGCCTTACGATCCGGCCAAGGCGAAGGACATGCTCGCCAAGGCGGGCTTTCCAGACGGCTTCGAAATCACCCTGTGGGCGATGCCGGTGCAACGCCCTTATAACCCCAATGCGCGCCTGATGGCCGAGATGATTCAGGCCGACTGGGAAAAGATCGGCGTGCACGCGAAGATCGTCACGTATGAGTGGGGCGAATACATCAAGCGCGCGCATGCGGGCGAGCACGACGCGATACTGATCGGCTGGACCGGAGACAACGGCGACCCGGACAACTGGCTCGGCGTGCTGCTGGGTTGCGCGTCGGTGAACGGCAGCAACTTTTCCAAGTGGTGCTATCAGCCGTTCGAGGATTTGATCCAGAAAGGCCGCACCACGACCGACATCGCCGCCCGCACGGACTTCTATATGCAGGCCCAGGTGATCTTCAAGCAGCAAGTGCCCTTCACGCCGATCGCCCATTCGACCGTTTATCAGCCGATGCGCAAGAACGTCACCGGCTTCAAGATCGACCCGTTCGGTCCGACCCAGTTCTGGAACGTCGGCTTCAAATGATGGCGCGCGAGCGCTCCTTCACGCCCCTTCATTCCCCTTCACGCCCTTTCATGCCGCGCCGGGCCGATACGCCGGATAGTCCGTGTAGCCCTTGCTGATCGCTCCATTCACGCCGTAGAGCGTGGAGCGATCGGCATCGGCCTGCGGCCAGTTGTGCCGCATCCTCTCCACCAGATCCGGGTTCGAAATAAACGGGCGGCCGAACGCGATCAGGTCGAGCGCCCCGCTCGCCAGGGCCGCCTCGGCGCTCATGCGCGTGAATCCGCCTGCCGCCATCAAGGTGCCCTGGTACGCCTCGCGGAACCGGGCGGCGAAGCCTTCGGGAATCGACTCGGCGCCTATGGTGAGTTGATCGCTCAAGTGCACATACGCGAGATCCATTTCATTCAACACTGCGGCCACGCGCAGCCACGTTGGCGCTTCATCGCCGTAAGGCTGCATGTCGAACAGGCGGCCGAAGGGCGATAGCCGGACGGCGACGCGCGTATTGCCGATTTCGGCGGCGATCGCATCGAGCGTGTCCCGCATGAATCGCAGGCGGTTATCGATGGAGCCGCCGTAGCGGTCGGTCCGGGTATTCAGCGCGCCGTTGAGAAACTGCTCGAACAGATAGCCATTGGCGCCGTGCAGTTCAACGCCGTCGAAACCGGCTTCCATCGCCCGGCGTGCGGCCCGGACAAAATCGGCGGTAATGCGTTTGATTTCCGCTTCCTCCAGCGCTCTCGGCTGGCTCGCCTGAATGGGCCCTGCCTGACCGGGCGCGATCCATGCATAAGCGTTCGAATTGGCCGCTAATTGCGCAACGGAGGACACCGGTGCGGCGCCATCGGGCTGGAGAGACACGTGCGACATGCGACCAACGTGCCACAACTGGGCGAAAATCTTCCCGCCCCTGGCATGGACGGCGGCCGTGACGCGACGCCAGGCTTGCGTCTGTTCGTCCGTGTAAAGACCCGGATTGAACAGATATCCGCAACCTTCGCGCGATACGGGAACCCCCTCGCTGATAATCAGGCCCGCCGTCGCGCGTTGCGAGTAGTAAAGGACGGTGTGCTCGTCCGGTATGTCGTCGAGCGCTCGTGCGCGGGTCATGGGCGCCATGACGATGCGATTCGACAGCGGTGTGCCGGCCAGGTCATACGGTTCAAATAACAGGCTCATTGCAATCCAGAAGAAGAAAGTGGGTTCAGCATGCGAGCGCGGCAATGCCGCTCGGCGGCTTGCTCAGTTGGGCAAGACCAGACCGTTTCCAGGGTCTCCGCCACCGCCGTTGGGCTGCGGCCACACGACATCGAGGCGGGTTCGGCTGATGAGCCAGTGACCGTCCATGAGCCGATATTCGTCGGCATACAGGCCCAACAGCAAAAACGGACTTTCCGATGGCGGCCGCGTCGTCACCAGATCGATCAGGTAGCAACGTCCCTCGGCGCGATCCTCGTCGACGAGCTCGACCCACTGATTGGCGATCGCGTGCAGAAATGGGTAGCGGCCGCGGTTTTGCGTATCGAAAGCCTTGAAGGCCTCCGATAGCCCTTCGCGGATTGCGTCCCTGCCCCGCCACACGCCGCGATCGACCTCGCAGACCGCGTCAGGCGCGAAGAGTTGGGCGAGCGCGTCCATACGGTTCGCGTCAAGGTAGTGGCAATAGCGTTTGCGAACATTCTTGACGGCTTCGATCGCAAGCAGCTTCGATATTTCTGTGGACACGGCTTCCTCGTTGCTGTGTTAAGTGCCGCCAGCTTAATCTGATCCACAAAACGGATAAATCTACCTCCAGTCCACTCACTTCGTCCTCTCAGGCTAAAATTAGCCGTCTAGTGGGGGAAGGAAAATGGCCTGGCAACGATTCGACGGCATTCCGGAATTCGTTCTGGCGGCGCAGCTTCAAAGCTTTACGGCTGCCGGGTTGCAGCTCGGCGTCACCAGTTCCGCGGTCGGCAAAGGGGTGTCGCGGCTCGAGCGGCGCCTGGGCGTCAAGCTCCTGCATCGAACGACGCGCCGCCTCACGCTGACCAGCGAGGGCGAGACCTATCTGAGCAGTTGCCTGCGCGTGCTCGAAGATCTGGACGACACCGAAGATGGTCTCGCCACGGGACAAGCGGAGCCGAGGGGGCAATTGCGCATCGCGTTGCCCGGCGCGTTCGGACGCAGGCATATCGCACCGGCGCTGATCGCGCTCGCGCGACAGTACGCGCAACTGGACCTGACGATCACCTTCGGCGACCGCACCGTCGACATGATCAGCGAAGGCATTGACCTCGCGGTGCGCATCGGAGACCTGAAGGACGATTCAGAACTCGTCGCGCGCAGCCTCGGCGAACAGCATCTCGTGATTTGCGCATCGCCCGATTATTTGCGCAGGCGTGGACCCGTGACCACCCAGGCGGCGCTGCTCGAACACGACTGCATCGTGGGATGGCGTAGAGGCGCACGCTCGACCTGGTTGCTTCGGGGTCCAAACGGTGTGCTGGAAGAACAGGAAATCCGCGTTCGTCACGAGCTCGGCGATGGCGAGATGATGGTCCAGGGCGTTCTCGACGGGTGTGGTCTGTCGCAGTTGCCCACCTGGCTCGTGCATGAGCATTTGCAGTCCGGCCGTCTCGTCACGGTGCTCGATGAGTTCGAGGGCGGAGGCATGCCGATCCACGTGATCCGGCCTCGCACGCGCTATGTCCAGCCCAAGGTGCGCGTTGTCAGCGACGCTCTGGTGAATCTGGCGAAGGCGCATCCCGACGTTTTTTTGTGCGCCCGGTAGTATTGGAATCCTCGTCAATCGCTTTGCCGTTGCCATGCACTTGCTGCGCAGGAATCTCTCCATGTCCGCTGACCAACCTGTTCCCGATGGCTCATACGAGGGCCGTTTAGGCCCCTTGCCGCTGATCCTGCATGTTGCGCGGCATGGCAGCGACCTGCCGATGTTGACGATCGACAGTCCGGATCAGGGCGCGTTTGGCATCGAATGTATGGAGGTGACCATCGATGGGCGATCGCTGAATTTCGCGGTGCCTTCGGTTAGCGGCGCCTGGTCCGGCGCACTCGAAGCCGACGGCCTGACGCTCTCCGGTACGTGGAAACAGGGTGGCGCGACTGCGCTCAAGTGGGTGCGCGATACATTCGTGCCGACTGCCATGCCCTCATCGATCGACGGCATCTGGCTCGGTCAACTCACGGTCGACAAGCGTTCGCTACGCATACAAGTCACCACCAGGACTGACCGGCACGGACGCTTGTCCGCAACGCTCGATAGCATCGATCAACGCAAGACCGGCCTGGCGTGCGCGAACCTGTCCATCAACGGCAACGCCTTCAGTTTTGATGTGCCTTCGGTCGATGGACGCTGGACCGGCACGCTGTCCGCCGATGCAAACAGACTGACCGGGCAATGGGCTCAGCGCGCGGAGTATCCGCTCGACCTCGAACGGCAGACGCAGCCTGTGCGCGTGCAACCTTTGCCCGCGCCGCGCATGTTGCCAGGCTTGCCACCGGTGCCGGCGGCGGAACTCGGTGCACGCCTTTTGTGCGACTTCGGGGATCTGCTGACAACGGGCTGGCTCTCGCGAGGCAGCGCCGGTGGCGTCGTGATCGGCATTTCGCAGGATGGCGAGCGCTCCATTGTCTCGTTCGGCGCGGCGGGCGACGCTTCGATCTTTGAAATTGGTTCGGTTTCCAAAACGTTTACCGGGTTGCTGCTTGCGCAAATGGTCGCGCAAGGCAAGGCTCAACTGCATGAGCCCGTGAGAGCGTTGCTTCCCAACAGCGCCGTCGCAAAGCCAGGCGGGGAGGAAATCACCCTGCTCGATCTTTCGACGCACCATTCGGGCTTGCCCCGTTTGCCGGCCAACATGCAACCCGCCGATCCGGAAGACCCGTACGCGGATTACGACGCGCAAAAGCTGCATGCGTTTCTTGCGGCGCACGGCACCGGCAAGGCGGGACAACCCGGCTTCAGCTACAGCAACCTCGGTGCGGGCCTGCTTGGCCATGCGCTCGCGAACCGCGCGGGCATGCCGTTCATCGCCTTGCTCGATGAACAGATACTCCGCCCGTTAGGCATGACAGACACCGCCATCACGCTCGCGCCCGCGCAACAAGCGCGCTTCATACCAGGGCATGCGGCGAGCGGACTTCCGGCCAGGCCGTGGAATTTGAACATACTGGCGGGCGCGGGCGGGCTGCGTGCGTCGGCGGCCGACCTGCTGACGTATCTGGAGGCGTTTTGCGATCCGCAAAGCCTGCGGGATGCGCCGGGAACCAGCGGACACACGTTGAGCGCGGCGTTCGAGGACGCGCAAAAGCCGCGCGTGAAAGTGAGCGACATGCTGACGATGTGCCTGGGCTGGCTTTACCAGCCTGAAGACCGGACCCACTGGCATACGGGCGGAACAGGCGGCTATACGAGCTACGCGGCGTTCAGCCGGGAACGCAGGCGAGCGATTGTGGTTCTGGTGAACGCGACAGCCGGCGATCATGGCTCTCCCGCCGAAGCGATCGGCCGCTATGTCGTCGAGCGACTGGAAGGCAGGGACGCGATCTGGCCTGGTACGGCATTGCCAGTCGTGCACCAGCCGTAACGATACGAACGAGCGCCTCTCAGGTTCTGGCCACCGCCAGATTCGATCTGATCTCATTGGCAGTGCTGATGATCATCTGCCGGCAGTCGTCGATCACCCCCTCCGGGCTGACACTCTCGCTCGAATACGATGCGCAGATCGCCGCCACCTCGCCCGTCAGGGGGTCGCGTACTGCGCTCGCGATCGTGATGTCGCTGGCGAAATCTTCTTCGACACCGAGCACGTAACCCTCCTCCCGGCTGCGCTGCACCCGCTCCATGATCTTGTCCGCGTGCCAGACCGTATTTGGCATCATCGGCTTGAGATCCGATCGCGCGAGGATCTGCCGCACGGTCGCGTCCGGCATTGCCGACAGTATCGCGACGCCGGACGCCGAGCAGTAAGCCGGCAGCCGCGTGCCGGTGTCCATGGCATTGGAGAGCATCTCCATGCTCACGTAGCGCAACACCTGCACGGTATTGGTATCGTCCAGCATCGTGAGCGCGATCGTCGCGTTGGTCTTGCGGCGCAGAAACTTCAGATAGGGCCGCGCTTTGGTGACGATGCGATGCGACGCGAGATACGACTGACTCAGATCGAGACAGCGCATCGAGAGCCGGTACTCGCCATCCGGGCCCACCTTGTCGAGATAGCCGAGTTTCCAGAGCGTGTGCGCCGCGCGCTGCGCCGCACTCCTTTCGAGGCCGGTCTCGCGCGCGATCTGCGAAAAGCCCATCAAGGGCCGGGCCTTGCTAAACGCTTCGAGAACGCGAAACGCCTTGATCACGCTCCCGACGATCAAGTGATCGACTTCAGTGTCTTCACCACTGTTCGCGCTGCCGCCGATGCTGCCTGATCTGCCGGACACCATGCTTTCCCCTTCAGAGTTCTTTTATGACAATGCGCTCGCTGCGGCCGCGCCATGCGTGCTTTACGCCGCGCCCGCCGCCGTGACCCACGGCGAGCGGATATCCGAAAGGAAACGCTGCGCACGCGGATGATCGGGTTTCCTGAAGAAATTCTCGGGCCGCGCCCGTTCGAGCACCTGGCCCTGATCCATGAAGATGACACGATCGGCCACTTCGCGCGCGAAGCCCATTTCGTGTGTGACGCAAACCATCGTCATGCCGTCGCACGCGAGGCCTTTCATGACCTGGAGCACTTCGTTGACCATTTCGGGGTCGAGCGCGGACGTGGGCTCGTCGAACAGCATGAGCGGCGGCTTGCCGGCAAGCGCCCGCGCGATTGCCACGCGCTGCTGCTGCCCGCCCGACAGGTTCGCCGGATAGGCATTCGCCTTGGCGGCGAGGCCGACGCGTTCGAGAAAAGCCATCGCGAGGTCGCGCGCCTCGCGCCTGGGCATTTTGCCGAGTCGCACGGGAGCGAGCATGCAGTTCTCCAGCGCGCTCAGATGCGGAAAGAGATTGAACTGCTGGAACACGAAGCCGATTCCGCGGCGAACGTCGTTCACATCCACGCCACGCGCATGGACGTCCTGCCCGTTCACGACGATGCGGCCCTTCTGGATCGGCTCGAGACGATTGACCGTGCGGATCAGCGTGGATTTTCCGGAACCGGACGGCCCACAGACGACGACCACTTCGCCCTTGTTCACCGTCTCGTTGACATCGACGAGCGCGTGATGAGAGCCATACCATTTGTTGACGCCTTCGAAACTAATCATGATTTCAAGCTCAGTGATGAACGCGAACCGAGGTGCCGCTCAAGAAAGTACGCCAGTCGCGAGAGGCCGAAACACAGGACGAAATACGTGAGCACGAGAATGCCGTACACGTCGAACGCGTGGGTCAACTCCTCGGTGCCGATCTGGCCGGAAATGAACGACATTTCCGGCAAGGAAATGATGTAGCCAAACGACGTCTCCTTGATCGTGGAGATGAGCTGGTTCACCATCGACGGAAGCATGTTGCGCATGGCCTGCGGCAGAATGACAAGGCGCATTGCATGCCCATACGGAAACCCGAGCGAGCGCGCCGCTTCCATCTGCCCGCGCGGGAGCGCCTGAATGCCCGCGCGAAAGATCTCGGCGAGAAAGGCGCCGTCGACGATGATGAGCGAGACGAGCATCGTCGTGAACTGGCCCGTGTCGTGCCCCGTCATCGACGGCAACAGGAAGTAGGCCCAGAAAATCACCATCAGCAAGGGCGTGCCGCGCACGATGCTGAGCAGGATGCCCACCGGCCTGCGCAGCAGCGGATAAGGACTGACCACGCACAGGCCAAACAGCATGCCCACCGGCATGGCGAGCACCAGCGCGCTGAACGCCAGCAGCAGCGTGAGGCTCAGGCCGCCCAGCGGTCCGTTCGGATACTGGCCAACCAGAAAGAACGCGGCGTAGGTATGAATCAGATCCCACATTGTCAGGTGCTCCGGACGGGGTAGCGCTGCTGATAAAGATGCGACACCGCCGAGATCAGCGTCGAAATCGTGAGGTAGGCCAGCGTGGTGATGGCGAATACGTCGAAGGTGCGGAAGGTGGCGGAACTCACCTGCTGCGCGCGATACATCATCTCCGCCACGCCCACCGCCATGGCCGTGCTGGAGTTTTGCCAGAGATTGAGGACCTGATTGATGAGCGGCGGCACGGTGTAGCGCAGCGACTGCGGCAGGACGATCAACCACAACGTCTGGAAGAAGCCGAATCCCAGCGCGCGACCGGCTTCGTGCTGCGTGACGTTCACCGCGCGCAATCCGCTGCGGAAGTCCTCGGCCATATACGCGGCCGAATAAAGCACGAGCGCGATGACGGCGCTCAGCAACTCGTAGTTGTGGTCATATAGCCAGGCCGTGACGGGGCGCGGCAACAGTTGCGGCACGCCGAAATACCAGAACAGCAAATGGGCCAGCAGCGGCACGTTGCGCGTGACTTCGATATAGGAGAGGCTCAGCCACTGCACGAACTTGACCGGAACGAGCCGCATCACCGCGAGCGCCAGCCCGAGCGGCAACGCGAACACGAGCCCGAGCACGGACAGCTTGATCGACAGCAGGAACCCGCTGAGCAGCGACCCGAAGTACGGCCCCGCGAGCAGCATGGAGAGATCGAATTTTGGCATCGTTCGAGCTGCCCGGCGGCGCCGGGCAGCACTCCTTGCACGGTTAGATCTGGTCGGAATCGATCTTGAACGAGCGCGGCGGGAAATTCATTCCCGAGTTCGGCCCGAACCACTTATCGTAAATCTTCTGGGCTTCGCCGCTCTTCTCCATTCCGAGGAGAATCTCGTTCACCTTGGCCTTGAACGCCGGCTCGTCCTTGCGCACGCCGAGCGCGTCCTTGTCGCTCGCGAGGCTCTCGGGCAGGATCATGTAATCCTTCGCCTGCGGCCCGAGTTTCACGAGCGCGCCGCCTAGCGTGGTTTCGTCGTCGATATACGCAACGCCCTTGCCTTGCTGAAGCGCGAGAATGCCTTCGGGGTTGGTGTCGAATTCGATCAGCGTGGCGTTGGGCAGCGCCTTCGGAATGTTGATGGCCTCGATCGAGCCCTTGGTGGTCATCACCTTCTTGCCGTCGAGCTGGGCCAGATGCGTGATGCCGCTATCCTTGCGCACCAGCGCCTTTTCGCCGAGCACGAACGTCGAAAGCGTGAAGTCGACCTGCGACTCGCGGTCCTTCGTATGGGTGAGCGATGCGGTCAGGATATCGACGCGCTTTTGTTGCAGTTCCGGAATGCGCGCCGCGGTCGCCAGTTGCTTGAGCACGGGCTTCACACCCAGCGCCTTGGCGATGGCGTTGCAGAAGTCCACGTCGTATCCCACGATCTCGCGATCCGCGGGGTTCTTGATGAAGCTGAACGGGCGGTCGGTGCCGAGCACACCGCAGACGAGTTCGCCCTTCGCCTTGATGTCGGTGAGCTGATCCGCGAGCGCGGAGCCGGCGGCGAGCGCCAGCGTTCCCGTCACGATCGAGCAGGTGATCAGTCGCTTGAGTTTGACCTTCATTTAGGATCTCCAGGTATTGGCTGAATCTGATGCGCATGCATTGCGTGCGGCTGACGAATTGCCGACAGCGAACACGCCTGCCCGAAAACGGTCGTGCCGATTTAATCCGGCGTGACTACATGCGCGACTACATAATTGCATTGTAATCAGTTTGGATTGGAATTCAGTGTAGATGAGTCAAAATACATTTACAAGGATTCGAAGCGGTCTTTACGGGTTGATCCCAACGACGCGCCGCGCGCATACGAAAAACGGCGCGCGACGGGCGAGCGGCGCGCCGGGCGTGGGTGGTTTTTGTCTGTCGAAAACGGATGTTGTGAAGCGCCGGCTTCGATCACGAAGCAAGCTGCTTTTTCAGGTTCGAGCGGTGCAATGCGCGTTGCGGGCGCGTGAGCAATGATGCGCGGCGCGACGGCGTGACATCACGCGTCAAGACGCGCGGCAGCGCCGCTTGCGCGGCTCACGCGCGCCGGCAGAGCAGATCATTCGGAAGGTTGAGCGGACGCGAACGCGGCCGTCGTCGACGCCCTGCTTTACAGCGTCATGAGCTTCGCTTCGATCTCTTGCGCCGTGCTCATCATGAGCTGGCGACAGCCGTTCATCACGGCCTTGACCGAAGTGGTTTCGCTGGAATACGACGCGCCGATCGCGGCGATCTCGCCTGTGAGTCCGTCACGGACCGCGCAAGCAAGCGTGATGTCGCTCGCGAAATCTTCCTCGACGCCGAGAACATAGCCTTCTTCGCGGCTGCGATGAATGCGCTCCATGATCTTGTCGGTTTCCCAGATCGTGCCCGGCATGACCGGCTTGAGATCCGACTGCGAGAGAATCACGCGAATCTGCTCGTCGTCCAGCGCGGACAACATGGCGACGCCGGTGGCCGTGCACCAGGCCGGCATGCGAAGACCGCCGCCCAGGTCGTTCGACAGCATTGCCGAGTTGGTGTAGCGGATGATGAACATCGAATCGGGACCGTCGAGCATGGTCAGATTGATCGACGCATCGGTCTTGCGGCGCAGGAATCGCAGATAAGGCTCCGCGCACTCGACGATACGATTCGACTTGCGAAACGCGTGGCCAAGATCGAGACAACGTTTTGTGAGCCGGTATTCACCGGCCGGTCCGACCTTGTCGAGATACCCAAGCTTCCACAACGTGTGCGCGGCGCGTTGTGCGGCGCTTTTCTCGAGCCCCACTTCGCGCGCGATCTGGGAAAAACCCATCATCGGCTTTCCCTGCCCAAAAGCCTCGAGCACGCGAAACGCCTTCGCCACACTGCCAACAAACAAGTTATCCACGTCCTCCGCGCCAGTTTCGGGAGTCGACGTCTTATCGTTTTTCTTCGAAGCCATGGGTAGATGCTGTTAATGATGTCCGCTCCGCCGCGAACGGGGTACAGAACGCATGAAAGCATCATACCGCATGCCCACCGTAAGCTTGCACGCGCACGGGCCGCACGCACACGACGTGGTATGGCATGGCGTCGCTCCAAAAAAAAGACCGCGCCCCAGAAGCAGGACACGGTCGTGAGGAGAGACGGGTCGCGCGCGTCGCGCGTATCGGGTCCCGGCGCTTCAGCCGCCGGTAGTGGGAGCGTTGCCCACGGGTCAACCGAGCGTTTTCACCGCACGATACAAGGCGTCGAGGCCGCGCTCGATCGTCGCCTCGTCCGTCGCGAACGAAATGCGGACGGTGCCCTTTGCGCCGAAATCGACGCCCGGAACGACTGCCACGCGATGCTCGTCGAGCAGCCAGCTCGCGAATGCGACGTCGTCGCCCGCGAAGCGCGCGGGGTCGGCAATCACCTTGCTCACGTCGATCAGCGCGAAGAACGCGCCGTCCGGCCGGGAGATCTGCAAATCCGCATTGCGCGCGGCAAACGACATGACCAGATCGCGCCGGCGACGATAGACATCCACCATGTGATCGAGCGCTTCGGTCGGGCCGTTGAGCGCCGCAACCGCCGCCGCCTGACTGATCGACGAAGGCGAGAGCGTCGTTTGCGCCTGCAAATCGGCCATGGCCGCGATCAGGTCCGCCGGTCCCGCGGCAGTGCCGATGCGCCACCCCGTCATGGCGTAACCCTTCGACATGCCGTTCGAAATCAGCAGCCGGTTCGCCAGTTGCGGGCAGACCGTTGCGAGCGAAACAGGTTGCTTCGCGAGGTAGTGGAGGCGGTCATACACTTCGTCGCTGAGAATCCATACGTCGGGATAGTCGATCAGCACGTTGCCGAGGTCGCGAAGCTCGTCTTCGCTATACACCGCGCCCGTCGGGTTGGACGGCGTATTGAGGATCACCCAGCGCGTGCGGGGGCCAATCGACTGCCGCAGTTCATCGGCGGTGAGCTTGTAGCCGTTTTCCCTCCTGGCGGTGACGATCTTCGGCACACCGCCGGCCGCATAGATCATGGTGGGATAGGCGGCCCAATAGGGCGCGGGCAGCAGGACTTCGTCGCCCGGCTCCAGCGTGACCGCGAGCGCGTTAAAGACGATCTGCTTGGAGCCCGTCGCCACCATCACCTGTTCGTCGGCGAAATCGAGGCCGCTTTCGCGCGCATACTTCGCGCGAATGGCCTCGCGGACTGCATGCGAGCCGCGCACCGGCGTGTAATGCGTGTCACCGGCCAGCATCGCCCGATGCGCCGCTTCCACGATATGCGGCGGCGTGTCGACATCGGGCTCGCCTGCGGTCAAGGATTGCACATCGACGCCCTGCGCCTTCAGGTCGATGACGCGAGCCATGAGCACGTAGATGCTCGACGTCTTGATGTTGTCCATTCTCGACGCGATACGCCGGCGCGTCGCCGTGTTCAGTGCAGTCATAAGTCCCTCATAGGTGTGTGTCGTGACGAACGATGGGCGGACGGCAGGGCGCGACGCGCGGCAGCCGCTCCAATCCCACTGCACCTCGCACGGCGTGCGGCCTCGTTTGGCATCGAGACCGGGTTGCGCCCGGATGGCAAACGTCGTCGGCTCCGTGCCGGTCGGCGCTGACACGAAACCGGCCCTCACTCACCGCATGAATTGCTATTCAATTCATGTTAGTTGCAGTGCAGTTTCAGTAAGCCGAATATACATGACGTCTGCGCCAAAACAAAATTCTTGTTTGAGGCGGCGAGATGACGGCCGCGCACGCCGCAACTCAAGCGGCCGTCAGGTTCCGCTCGCGCTCTTGCAGACCCGCGATAATCGCCCGGAGCCTGCCCGACAATTCGGCGTCGGGCGCTTTCAAAGGACGCAACGCTTCGCCGACCGGCAGGCCGATCATCGACATCGCCGCCTTGAGCGGCCCCGGATTGCCCTCTGAAAACACGGCCTGCATCATGGGCCGCATCACGTCCAGGTACTTCAGCGCCCGCGCCAGGTCGCCTGCGCGCGCGAGGTCGTAGATCCGCTTCCATTGACGCGGGAACAGGTTCGCCGTGGCGTGGATCGAGCCGAACGCGCCGATCGCGAGTTGAACCGGCAGCAGATGATCCTCGCCGCTGAGCACGGCCATCTTGTCGCCGACGAGCGAAACGACATGCATGAAGTGGCCGATATCGGGGTTGCACGCCTTCATTCCAATAATGCTTCGATCCTCCACCATCCCCGCGACGGTTTCGGGATGCACGGTAATCATCGTCTTATAGGGAATCTCGTAGAGCAGCACCGGCGTTCCCACTTCCTCGTGGTACGCCTTGTAGTAGTCGCGCAGCGACGCCTGTGTAGGAGCCACATAATAAGGAGTCACAACCATCAGCGCGTCAGCGCCCGCCTGCGTCAACGCCTTGCCTGCCTCCACCGCTTCGCGAAAACCTGGCGCGAGCACCCCCGCGATGACGGGCCCGCGACCGCCCGCCGCCGCCACGGTCTGCTCCACCACCTCGACACGTTCGCGCTGCGTCAACGCGAGGTATTCGCCGGTGCCGCCCAGCACGACGACGCCGCTCATGCCGCCGTCGAACAGATGATCGACGACGGGCTTGAGCGCGGGTCTGTCGAATTCTCCCAGCGCGTCCAAGGGCGTGGGAATTGCCGGGAACATGCCGGCGAGGTCCGATCGGGAAAGGGACATAAAGCCTCCTGTTGGGCTGATATCAAGAACGATCTGCGTTCCCGATGGGCTCGCGAGCGCAATCGAAGTGTGAGGTGGGCGCTCCGCCACAAAGAAACCAGGCTAAGACTCCCACGGGGCTAACTAATTGCAATACAATTTGATATAGTTGCAATTCAGTTCATACGGACACTATAGCCGACCTCAAGGGGAAAAGAAAACCGCTTTTCCCGAGCGAGTTGTCCGATTGGTATGGATGCCGCGGACCAAGCGGCCTGCGTTGCGAACCGCCCTAAAGGTGACGATTCGCGGAATGACTCAGACGAAACGGCAGGCAGATCACGTCTTGCCGCCCCATCGCTGCGACTTGCCTGGAACATGGAAAACTCGAAACGCGTCAGGAGCAGGAGCACGTCCGTCCCCATCGGCATGCAGGCCGACAGGGACGATCTGGGTTGCGAGGCCAGCAAGCTCGGCCAGAACCTGCTCATCGAGGGCGGGGACATTCGCGTCTATCAGAAGCAAATGGATCGGACCGAGCCCGTGCGTGTCTCGACTCCGGCGAGCGAGCGCGGCTTTCTCGCGGGCGTCTCGCTAGGCAGCGGTCACCGAAGGCGGATTTTCCGCGGCCTGGATACCGACGACCGTGTGTTCGAGCCGAACTCGATCTATATTCGCGACCTCTCCGAGCAATACACGGCCGACCTCTGCGGGGGTTTCCATTTCGTTCTGTTCGAGTTGTCCGGGCGCTTTCTCAGCCGTCTCGCCGACGAGCATGGCTCACCGGTCATCCACGGCCTCGTGTGCCCTTCTCAGTGCAAGGACGCCGCTCTTGGAAACCTCGCCCGCGCATTGACCGCAAGCGCCGCGCGAGACGGCGCCCTCGACAAGCTGTTCGTCGAACAACTGGCGTTTGCCGCGGGCATACACATCGCGCGGCACTACGGCAATCTGGCGAACCGGGAAACGCGGACGAAAGGCGGCCTCGCCGCCACACAGGAGGCCCGTGCAAAAGAACTCCTGCTCCTTCGCGCGGCGCAGCGAAAATCGCTGGCTGACATTGCGCGCGAATGCGGCCTTTCGCACGCGTATTTCATCCGAGCCTTCGCGAGATCGACGGGATGCACGCCGCATCAATGGTTGCTCGGACAACGCGTCGAGCAGGCGCGACGGCTAATAGAACACTCTGAGCGGTCACTCACCGAAATCGCAACGGACTGCGAATTTTCTGACCAGAGCCATTTGAATCGCGTGTTCGTCAAGGTTTATGGCGTGCCGCCTGGGGCGTGGAGAAAGACTGTGAAACGCGAGGCCTCCGCTTTTCTGTAAGCGAATCCTCCGCCACTTCATTTGCGAAGCCCTGATTGCAAAGGAAGGCGACAGCTGCGCTCAAAACCGGACAACGAACTCGCGTACCGTTCGGTCGGCAACATTCGGCGCAATGTTCCGGCTGCTAGCATGTGACGAATGCCGCACAGAAGTCGATCTTTGGGACGCGCCTATTTACCCGACATGGGTATGTGCCATGAAAAATCTCGACGCAATCAGCCGGCGCAAGGCGCTCCAGATGCTTGCGGGGAGTCTCGCGGCGGGAGCCGCATTTCCCCGTTGCGCGCATCCCTTCGCGTCATCCTCCGGCGAAGAAGCCCTCCAGTCGGCGGCCCGCATCAAGCCGATATTCAAGCCAACCCGAATTGGCAACAGCGGCAAGCCAACCCGCTATTGCATCGATGTTCATGCTCATATCTTCAACTCAAGCGACATCGACGCGATGGGGTTCATGAAGAAGGACGCCGCCCACTCGATCGACAATGTGCTCTTGCGGGAACTGGTTGTGGGACTGGCGGAAGTCGTCGGCGCACTGGCGCTCGTTGCGCCTGCCGCAGAGGCCGAGATTGGAAAATTAAAGGCGTTCCTGGCCAAACTCGTCGGCGTGGAGAAAGACGAAGCGGTTAAAGCGTTCCTTCAATCGGAGGCGAGAGCCCACCGGGATATCGTTTCAAAGAACGTCGCCTACGAGATGAAAAAACGTAAGCTCGATCAAACGTACACGGCGTTGCAACAAGCTCATGCACAAGAGATGCGAAGAACGTTTGGCGACCTCAAGCCTTCCACGGAGGGGCCGACGGCATTTGAAGAGTCGATAGCGATCGCCATCGACCCGGTTCGCAGACTAAAGGACTATCAGGCACGGTATGGCGGGCGGGGAGCGCCCGAGAAGTCCCTGGACCCCGGCGGATACGTCGAGTTCGTGGGCCACATGTTGGCCTATCGATGGATGAATCTGCAAGACTACACGTACGCCTATACCGAAGCGAATGACGCGTTCGGCGTGGATGCGATGTTTGCCTCGTTCGTCAACTTCGACTATTGGCTGGCGCCGGCAAAGCGCTCTCCTCAGGTCGAGCAAATGAAGCTGCATTCGCTGCTGTCCATCATGTCCGGCGGCTATATGCTGCCGATCGTGGCATACAACCCATGGACCGATATCGAGGAACAAGATGCTTCGTTCGAGCTCGTCAAAAAGGCGATCGGACAATATGGCTTCGTAGGCGTCAAGATCTACCCGCCAATGGGCTTCATGCCTTATGGCAACAGCGAGCCCTATCCGGGCAAGCAAGCGCATCCGGACGTCAAGAAGCTCAACGCGGTCATGCTGCGGCTGGCCACCTGGTGCGCGCAAAACAATGTGCCGATCATGGCGCATTCCGGCGAGTCCAATGGCCGTGACCAGGGCGAAGATGAATTCGGCGGCCCAAATGGATGGAAAGCACTACTACAGAAACTGGAGATCACCTCGCCCTCCGTTTCGCTCGTAGGCAATCTTGGCCATTTCGGCGGCGGTTCCGACGAACCCAGACACCCCAAAAACGATTGGCCAAGCGAGTTCGCGAAGCTCATGCGCGATCCCCCGGAAAATCGGCTGTACGGCGACCTTGCGTATTGGGAACAGCTGCGATGGTGCGACGCGAAACATCCGAAATGCAAAGTGGCCAAATCGCGCCTTGACGCCGCCATCCAGGCAAATCCCGCAGTGACCGGGCGGATCATGTTCGGCACCGACTGGGACATGCTGTCCCAGGAGCCCGACTGGGGGAGCTACCCGTCTCAGGTAATCGGCAATCTGGGCGGATTGCTTCCGTCGATGGAAAAGTTCCTGTACCTCAACGCCCTTGCGTGTTTCGGTTTGGCGCCAGGCGGTGCTCAGCGAAACCGCGTCATCGCGCGGTTGAGCGCCGCAGTGGGAGACATCCCGCCCTGGCTGAAGAACGCGCCCGCCGTCATTCAGGGCCAGGACTAGCGTCAGACGATGAGATGCCGCAACACGCCCGTCGCGACGACTCCGACAACGACGGTCGGCAAGAGGGAAAGCCGGGTCGCCGCCAGAAACGTCACGGCGAGCCCAAGCAAGTCCGCCGGATGGCTCGACACGAACGCGGGAGCAATGACCGACACCAGCACGCAGCCCGGCACGCTCTCCATGATTGCCTGCGTTCGCGGACTCAGCGTCCGGTCGCGCAAAACGACAAAGCCCACGATTCGCGTCATGTAAGTCGACGCCGCCATCAGGACGATGGTCACAACCGTCGTCCAGTCAAGCATCGGGGCGCTCCAGAAAGCATGCCGCCACGAGACCGGCACAGGCCCCCGCCGCGACATACCATGCCCCCGGCACGAATTTGTACGTCACGCCTGCCACGATCAGACTGACGAGCCAGGGGCTGCATGCCCTGGCGCCCTTCCACATGCCCTTGAGCAGCACGAGGAAGACCGCGGTGAACGCCATGTCGAAGCCATAGCGCTCGATGTCGCCCAGCACCGGACCGAGCACGGCGCCCAGTGCGGTGAACGCAATCCAGGTCATCCACAGGTTGAGCGCCACGCCGATGTAATAAGCGATGCTGATTTCCCGCTGGCCTCGCGCGTTCGCATCCGCGAGCGCCAGGGCCCAGCTTTCGTCGCACATCAGAAACAGCGCGGCCAGCGCCCGAGGCAACGGCACATGCCGCATGCGAGGCGCGAGCGCCGCACCCATCAGGATATGGCGCATGTTCACGAGGAAGGACATCGCCACGATGAGTGCGATGTGAGGCGGTGACGTCCACAGCCGCACTGCCGTGAACTCCGATCCGCCCGCGAAATTGAGCCCCGTCATCAGGGGCACTTCGACTGCGCTGATGCCTTTTTGGGCGGCCTGCGCACCCAGCACCAGCGCGAACGGCACGAATCCCAACATGACGGGCAACGCGGCCCGCATCCCTCGAACCATCTCGGCGCGGACCAACGTGGCCCTCGACGCAACCGATGGCGAATACACACTGCTCATTCCACTTCCTTCCACTCGAACTTCAACGGCGAATTGCTCACTTCAACGAGGCACGAAGCATACCTTTTCGAAGCGCGTAGCGCTTGTACATTCCTGCTCCCGGGGCGTCGAAGGCGCTTGCCTTTCGGGTACGCACTGCCGGCCGGATGACAACAAGAGCGGACGCGTTCCGCGATATGCTTATGCCATACACCGTGTGCGAAGACGCAACAGGCCATCAGACGGCGTAGTGCCAGAACACCTGGCCGCTATGCACACTGCGGCACGGCACTCAAGTTGCTGCGGCAAAGCGGATAGACGACAAACCCGACTTCGAACAACGCAAAGATGGAACGCGAACCATACAAAGGCTACGTTTTATGGGGCCACGCCATTGCCCATCAGGCGGAACTGCTCACGCAGGAGCGTTATGCGGGAAGCGGCACGATCACCCAGGACAACACGCTTATCTGCACGTCGGGTGTTCTGGACTTGTTCGATTCCGAGGATGACGCGCAAAACGCGGGGTTGGCATGGGCAAAAGCATGGGTCGACACGCATGGCTAGCCCGATGCGCGAGATGGACAGGCGCCGACGAGCGCTAGACGTTAGAAGCGGAACCCGGTAGCCTGAAACAACTTCATGAGCAGTCTGACTACGTCAAGGAGCTGGCACATGGAAGTGAACACCGAAGCGCTTGTTGACATGCTGCGCGAAGTCGAAGCCGAAGATCCAATCGACTACGCCGACCTGCCGTTCGGCGAACAGGAACTACGGCGGCTCGTCATGCAATCGCTCGTGGAACGACACCACGCCGTGGAAGCCGCGATGTCGGGTTCGGATCTCCAGGCCATGTACCTGCTGAGCACCGCGAAGCTGGTGCTCGAAAACACGGTGCTTCACGCCCGGCTGCTCATGCTCCAGGGGCAACAGGTGGACGTGCAGGCACTCCTCGCCCCGTTCACCCTCAAGGGCAAAAAATAGAGGAACGCAAAGCGTGCCGGCGAATTTCACGGCGGCCGGATGCGCATGTCGCATACCGGCCGGTTCGCTCGCCGCTTGCCGGCCATGAACGGATGATTGCGGCCCTCAGGCGCCGCACTCGGTAATCGCGCTATACACGAGCGTGCGCAACTGCCGCCGCACCGGGTACGCACTGGACGGCAATAGCTGGGTGAGAAACAGCACGATCAAGTCTTCGCGAGGATCGACCCAGAAGAACGTGCTGGCCGCCCCGCCCCAGAAAAAATCGCCCGCGCTGCCTGGCGTGAGCGTGGACGCCGGCGCGAGGGTCGTGGCGAAGCCCAGTCCGAAGCCAACGCCTTCGTAATTCGCTTCGCTGAACATCGAGCGCGACAGGCGCGGCAGATCGGCACCGCCCGGCAGGTGGTTGGCGGTCATCAACTCCACAGTCTTCGGTCCCAGCAGCCGCACCCCATCCAGCTCGCCACCCTGGAGCAGCATGCGAGAGAAACGCAGGTAGTCCGCTGCCGTCGAGACGAGGCCGCCGCCGCCCGAGACGAAGCCAGGCGGCTCGCAATACGGACTCGTGCGCGGATCGTCCTGAAGCGTCGGCCCTTGCGCGGAGACGACCTTCGAGCCGAGCGTGCCAACGGCATAGCAAGCGCAGAAGCGCGACAGCTTGTCCTCGGGCACGTAAAAGGCGGTATCGACCATGCCGAGCGGATCGAAAATGCGCGCTTTCAGGAAGTCCTCGAACGCCATGCCGCTGACCTTGCCGACCAGATAGCCGAGCACGTCCGTGGAAACGGAATAATTCCACGCGTCGCCCGGCGAAAATTCGAGCGGCAGCGTGGCCAGCTTCTCGATCATGTCGTCCAGCGTGCCCGCCGTCGCAATATCGCCCAGCTTCAGCTTGCGATAGGCGGCGTCGACATTCGTGTTTTGCTGAAACCCGTAGGTCAATCCGGAGGTATGGCGCAGCAGGTCGACGACACGCATGGGGCGCGCGGGCGCACGCGTCTGGAAGCTCTCCATGAAGCCGCCCGCGTGAACGCCGAGCTTTTCCCATGCGGGAATGTACTTGCTCACGGGATCGTCGAGTGCGATCTTGCACTCCTCGACCAGCATCATGATCGCGACCGACGTGATGGGCTTCGTCATCGAGTAGATGCGGAAGATCGAATCCGCGGCCATCGGCGTGCGCCGCTCGCGATCGGCGAAACCCAGCACCGAGTTCAGTGCGAGCCCGCCACGCCGCCACACCTGGGTCACGGTGCCAGCCAGCTTGCCGGTCGCGACGTAGTTTTCGTCGAGAAAGCGCTCGATCCGCGCGAGACGCTCACACGACATGCCCTGCTTTTCCTGCCCTTCCCGACTCATATCCTCTCCTTCGCTGAGTGCATGCGCAACGTTCGTGGCTCACCGGGTGAGCGGCACAGTATGGCTCATTGCGCGATTGCCGGTAAAAACGCATCTGAGGGAGGATAGTCCAGTTTGGCGCGCGCGGGGGGCGCGGCGGTAACGGCGCAGGGTACGTCGACGACGCGACCTGCGTCGCACGCAAGCAGGACGCCGGTTCGGCGCTCGACGTACCCGGCAGTCTAGAAGCGCTGGACGAGTCCCGCTCTTCCGACGAACTGGTGCGCCGTGCTCGAAGGCGTCATCAACTCGATGTTGGCAACGGCCGGTTGGCCGAGCGAATCCGTTCCGCTCGCCGCCTGATAGACGCCGAACAGATACAGTTCAGTGCGCTTCGACAGAAAATACTGCACGCCGAGGATGCCCTGCTGCCAGGTCGCGCCGCCCCGGCCGCCGGCGCCGCCGCCACGCGTATAGGTATAGGCGCCACCCAGTTGCAGCGCGGGCGTCGCGAAGTACGAGACCGTGAGCGCCGCGTTGTTGAAGATGGCGGTGCCGTGGTATCCGAGCGGATTGGGCCCGGCTTCCGTGTTGCCGAGTCCTTCGAATGCCGAATGGCTCAGCGAAACGGCGAGCGTCGCGTCGTCGATCTTGTAGCTCGCGCCCGCCGAGTAGATTTCGAAAGTCGAAGCCGACGCATAGCCCGCGTAAATCGGATTCGATTGCGGCGAGGTCGCCGTGCCGAACGAACCGAGATTATTTGACGTCGCCGGGCCGGAATTCGGATTATTGCCGAACGACGCGAGATTGGGGTCGCGGCCGTTGTAATAGCCCACGCCAGCCGAAAAGCCATTCAACGCGTAGCTCGCGCCAAGCGCCCAGATCTGGCTGCCCGTGAAGTTGCCCGCGCGGCCGCCAAGCGAGTACATTGCACCGAACATGAAGCCGCGCCAGTTCGGGCTGACGAACTTGAGCGCGTTGTTGGTCCGCCGCGTGTGGCCGAGGCCATCGACGTCGCCCGGCAGCGAACCCGAAATGCCGACGATCAGGCTCGGCGAGTATGGGGCAACGAAATCGGCCTGCGTATCGTATTGACGGCCCGCGGTGAACGTCCCATACGGACTGCTCAATCCAACGTAGACCTGCCGCCCGAATTCCGCACCGCCTTGCGACAGCGTGCCGTTATTGATGTTGAAGCCGTTTTCGAGCGTGAATATGGCCGAGAGGCCGCCGCCGAGATCCTCCGTGCCGCGCAAGCCCCAGCGGCTGCCCGTGATCCCGCGCGCGCCGCCGTCGCTCATGGACACGACCGACTTTCCTGCCAGCGAACCGTCCGGGTTGCGGCCCGTTTGCGCGTTGTTCACGTAGTTGATGCCAACATCGATCAGACCGTAAAGCGTGACACTGCTCTGCGCCTGTGCTGCCGATGCGGCAAAAAGCGATAGCGGAAGTAACCATCTGCACTTCTTCATGACGTCTCCAATCTCCAATTTTTAGTAGTTGTACGAATGAATAAAACCAGATGCCGATCCTTACCTCCTTGCCGGCGAGCTTTCCCGCCGGCAGCCGAATCTATCCATGAGGGTGTTAGTGGCTGGAAGCCGTTGCAGGTGCGGTCGAATCCACGTCGCGCCCGATACCCCGGGCCTGGCGCCCCAGCACCATGAGCGCAAACGCGGCGATCAAGGCGGGGATGGCCAGCAGGCTGAAGATCGACGAGAACGCCCAGCTCAACGCCATGAGAATCGCGCCGCCGAACGCGCCAACCACGGCGCCGATGCGCCCTACCGCCAGCATCCATGCCACGCCGGTGACGCGGCTGGTCGTGGGGTAGTACTGCGCGGCGAGCGGCGCCATCGAAGCCGCCGCGCCCGAGAGCGCCGTGCCGGTAACGACGATGAGCGCGGTGAGCATGGTGTCGTGTGCGACGTTGCATCCAATCAGGAAGACGATCAGCGCGGTCAGGACATAGAAGAAAGCGACCACACGAATCGCGCTGAAGCGATCCATCAGCCACCCGGCCAGCAAAATCCCGGCGCATCCACCGACATGAAAGAGCGACGAGGTCATGGCCGATTCGTGCAAGCTGAAGCCGGAAGCCTTGAAGAGCGTGGGCAGCCAGTTGGTCAGCAGGTAGAACACCGTGAGGCACATGAAATAGCTGAGCCACAACATCGTCGTGCCGAGCAGATAGTCTTTCGACAGCACCTGCGCGACCGGCGACGTGCGCTTTGTCTCAGCCGCGCCGCGTGCTTCGCAGATGAACACGCAGTCGGCCAATTCCACGCGCGGAGCGAGGCGTCGCAGGATTTGCGCAACGAGTTCGCGCGAGCGCCCCGTGGACACCATGAACTTGACCGATTCGGGCAACGCGAACAGCAGCACGCAACCGAGCAACAACGGGGTCACGCCGCCGACCAGGAGCACGCTGCGCCAGCCGAATACCGGGATGATCCACGCGGAAAGCATGCCCCCGGCCGCGATTCCGGCGGCGAAGCCCATGAACATCGCGTTGACCACGAATCCGCGAATGCGCGCGGGCACGTACTCGGACATCAGCGTGACCGTGTTCGGCACCGCCGCGCCAAGCCCTAGGCCCGTCAAGAAGCGCAACGCCGTGAGTGATTCCATCGAGTGCGCCAGCACGCTCGCACAACTCAGTACGCCGAAGAAAAACACCGACGACACGAGCACGGCCTTGCGCCCAACGCGATCGGCGAGCGGACTCACGAGCAGCGCGCCGATACCCACACCGACCAGCGTCGCGCTGAGCACGGGACCGAGCGATTCGCGCGGCACTTTCCAGTCGTCCACGAGGGTGGGCGCGATGAAGCCCATTGCCCCGGTGTCGAAGCCGTCGAGGCCCACGATCAGGAAGCACAGCAGGAACAACACACAGTGAAAGAACGAAAAGCGCTGCTCGTCGATAAACGTCTGCACGTCGATCGTCCGTGCGCCGATGCGGCCGGCGCTCATTTCAAGCCTCCGGCCGTGCGTCTGCTGCCGGACGCGACGTGCTGTTCATCGCGGTGGGGGGTGCCATGGTCGATCGCATTCATTTTCGTCTGTCTCCTTTCGTGTTGTACTGGTGTGCTGTTCCGTGTGCGATTTGCCCGCCGGGACGATGCTACGAGACCTGGCGCAGCGCTTCTCGCGACGCTTGCCGGCTTGCCTGCCGTGCAATGTGCCGCGCCGTGATATAGCCGAACGTCATGATGGGTCCGAGCGTAATGCCCGCACCCGGATAATTCCCGCCCATTACGCTGGCGCGATCGTTGCCCACCGCGTAAAGACCTTCCACGGGCGCGCCATCGGCGAGGACCTGGCCTTCGACGTTGGTGGCGATGCCGTCGAACGTGCCGAGATCCCCCATCTCCAGCTTGAGCGCGTAGTAGGGCCCCTTGCCGACCGGCGCAACGCATGGATTGGGCCGGTGTTCCGCGTCGCCCAGATAGCGGTTGAACGACGTCGTGCCGCGCCCGAACGCAGGGTCTTCGCCACGCGCGGCGTGACGGTCGTATTCCCGCACCGTCTCCTCCAGCGCCCGTGCATCGATGCCGGCCCGCGTGGCCAGTTCAGCGAGCGTGCGCCCCTTGACCAGATAGCCGTTGCGCAGCAGCGGCCCGAGCGGGACCGGCGCCGGTTTCGCGAAGCCCAGTCCGTACTTGCGTAGGGTGCGTTGGCCGCAGATCAGCCACATGGCGGTTTGCGCCTGCCCGCGGCATGCTTCGACCATTGCCACGCCAACGTCGTGATAGGAGTTCGATTCGTTCGTGAAGCGCCGCCCGTTGCGGGTCACGCCGATCACGCCAGGCTTGTAGCGATCGACGAGGTGCGGGAACACGCCGGTGCTGCCGTCGCGCATCGGTACACGCGAAACCGGCATCCACGCGGCCGGTTGCGGATAGCGGATATCCACGCGCCCGCCGGCCTGTTCGGCCATGCGGGCGCCGTCGCCCGTGTTGCCTTCCGGCACAGGGGAAACGTGCTCGCCGCCACGCGCAACGTGAGCGAACGCCTGGCGCACGCGCGCGAGATCGTGAGAGAAGCCCCCGCATGCGAGCACGACCGCCTGGCGCGCCTCGAACTGCACCACGCCCCCGTCGTTCCGCGCCCGCGCACCCGTGACGCGGCCGCCTGCCATCGTCAGCTCCTGCGCCGCCGTGCCCGTGAGAATGGGAATGCCAAGATCGAGCGCCGATTTCGCGAGCCGCGCGGCCAGCGCGTTGCCGCTCGTGATCTGCACGCCGCGCCGGTAAAGCGCGAGATCCTTCAGGTGGCTCGCGAGCCGCTTCGCGACATACCAGGCCGATTTCGGCGAACGCGTTGCGTTGAAGAAGTGCTTCAGGTCCGCGTTCGACGAATTGAACATCATGCCGATGAACGTGATCGTCTTGAGCGGCGGCCGAAGCCGCGCGAGTTCGGCGCCAAGACGCCGCGCATCGTAGGGCGCCGCCACCACGGAGCGGCCGATGTCCACGCCGCCCGCCACGTCCGGGTGATAGTCCGGGTACAGCGTGGGCAGGAATTTCGCCTCCGTTTCATGCTCGAAGAAGTCGAGCATTTCCGGGCCGAAACGCAAAAAAGCGTCCACGGCGGCCTCGTCGAAGCACGCGCCCGCCTCATTGCGCAGATACCGCCGCGCCGCTTCAGTCGAGTCCGCCACGCCATTCGCGGCTGCATGACGGTTGCCGGGAATCCACAGCACGCCTCCCGAATACGCGGTCGTGCCGCCGAACCACGGCGCCTTCTCGATCACGATCACGTCGAGCCCCGCCTTGCGCGCCGTGATGGCGGTCGACAAACCGCCCGCGCCGGCCCCGATAACGAGCACATCGCATGCACGCTGCGATGTACGGAAAGTTTCGCTCATCTTGTCACTCCTCGCGCGCACCGCCTCACAAACCCATGCGCTTCGCGAGCACGTTGCGCTGGATTTCATTGCTGCCGCCGCCGATCGGACCCACGCGCGAATCGCGGAAGAACATCTGCATGTCGTATTCCATCGAGTAGCCCGCGCCGCCCAGAATCTGCAATCCTTCGTCGGCGCAACGGAAGTTGTTTTCCGTGCAGACGATCTTCGCGATCGATGTCTCGTTGATGGCCGGGTCTCCACCGTCCAGCAGTTCGGCGACGCGATACACCGACTGGCGCGCGGTCTCCGCCATGATCTGCATGTTCACGAGCTTGTGCTGGATGACCTGGAAGCTCGAAATCGGCTGCTCGAACTGGATGCGCTGCATGGCGTAATCGCGCGCGTATTCGGTAATGCGAAAGCAATGCCCCGACGAAATCGCGGCAAGCGCCATGCGCTCGAGGCCCAGGCACTTCATGATGTTCTTCCACGCACGCCCCTCTCCGCCGAACAGGTTCGAGACGGGTACGCGCACGTTGTCGAAGAACACCTCGTTGGCGTGCGTCGTGCGCCGCCCGAGCATGTTGAGCGGGCGGATCGTCACGCCTGGCGTTTTCGTGTCGACGAGGATCGTGCTGATGCCTTCGTGGCGCGGCGCGTCGCGATTCGTCTTTGCGATCACGACGATATAGTCCGCCACGTGAGCGCAGGTGATCCACACCTTGCTGCCGTTGAGCACGTAGGAATCGCCGTCGCGCACGGCGGTCGTGCGAATGCCTGCGACGTCCGAGCCCGTGCCCGGCTCCGACATGGCGAGCGCCAGCTTCGCCTTGCCCGCGACAATCTGCGGAATGATCTGCTGCTTCAGTTCGTCGGAGCCGAACTTCGCGATGTGCATGCCGGCATAGACGGCCGTCGTCGTGATGCCCTGCGCAATGCCCGTGTAGTAGTAGCCCAGCGTTTCGAGCAGCACGGCCACGTCCTTGTAGCTGCCGCCGCTGCCGCCAAGCGCTTCCGGATAGAAAAGGCCGAGAAAACCGGCTTCGGCCAGCGCCGCATGCGCTTCGTGCGGATATTCCTTCGTCTCGTCCATCTTGCGCACGCGGTCCCACGGCAGGTGGCGCTCGAGCAGCGTGAGCAGGCTTTCGCGCATCATGTTCTGTTCTTCGGTCAGGCCGAACGTGTTCATCAGGCTCATGTCTACTCCAGTCAGTTTTGTTGGTTCGCTTGTTCTGCTTGCTTCGCGCGCATCGCCTCGCGGCCGGCGCGCGTAAGGACCATCGTCGTCATCACGCCGGTCTGCACGATTTCCCCGCGCTGGTTGATCAGCTCCATGCGGCGCTTGAGCACGCCGCGATCGGGCTTCGACGTCACGCGCGCCGACGCCACCGTCGTGCGCAAATGGACCGTGTCGCCCAGGAAGATCGGTGCGAGGAAGCGCCACTCGTCCACGCCCAGCGCGGCGATGGCAGTGCCGATCAGATGCCCGAGCTGCGCGCTCAACCCCGTGGCCACCGAAAGGCCGAGCGCGCCGTGCGCGATGCGCTGCCCGAGCGCGGATTTCGCGCTGTATTCGGCGTCGGTATGCATGGGGTTCACGTCGCCGGAGACCCACGAAAACGTCACAACGTCCGTTTCGGTGATGGTGCGCGCCGGGCTCAGATCGACCGCGCCTTCCTCGAAGTCCTCAATACACTTGCCAGTCATGCCAGATCACTCCTTTGACGAAAGAACGAACAATGCATCGGCCGCCTCCGCGCCGTCACGCCCCACGATGAGCGGATTCACGTCGGCTTCCGCAAGCAGATCGCCGAGATCGGCGGCAAGCTCGGAAAAGCGGCAAATTGCGTCGATGGCGCTCTCCACGTCGAGCGGCGGCTGTCCCCGGTAGCCCGTGAGCAGGCGATAGCTCTTGAGCGAGGCCAGCATCGCCGCGGCCTTTTGAGGCGTGACGGGTGCGAGCGCCGTAGCGACATCGCCCAGCAGCTCGACGAGCACCCCGCCCAGACCGACGACGATCAGGGGTCCGAATTGTGAATCCTGCTGGATGCCGAGTACGAGTTCGGCGCCGGGCGGCGCCATCTCCTGAACGCTCACGCCTTCGATGCGAGCCTGCGGGCAATGGCGCGCGGCCGAGGCCAGCACGTCTTGCGCAGCATCTCGAACCGCCGCCGCGTCGGCAAGATTGAGACGAATGCCGCCAATCTCGGTCTTGTGCGCGATATCGGGCGAGGCGATCTTCACGGCGAGCGGAAAGCGCATCGTCTGCGCGGCGAGCGCGGCGGCATGCGCGTCGGGTGCGAGCGCTTCGCGCGGCACGCGCATACCGTAGGCGGCGAGCACGCGCTTCGCGTCCCGCTCGCCGCTAACGGCGCCGCCCCGGCCTGCGGCAATGAGAATCTCACGCGCCTCGGCGTGTGCCGCCGCCGGAGCGCGTCGCGCTGCGCCCGCTTTCGCGGCGTCGTCGCGCATCGCGCGGCGCTCATGCCAGTCGCACCAGGCCCGGATTGCACCGAAGCACCGGTCGGCCGAGCGAAACAACGTGACGTTGGGATCGGCGTCGAGCACGCCGCTGCCCGGCCCTTCGAGCCACTCGTTCATCCACACGGCGGCCAGCGCGCTCTGGCGTCGCGCCGCGACCTCGCTGATGACTGGTGCGCGCGCCCCCGTGGCGGCGTCGTGGGCGAACACGAGCGGCACGACCACGGCGCTGAACGCCGGGTCGCTGGCAAACGCGTTCAGGCAGTGAGCGAACGTCGACGACGTCTTGAGCACCTCGGCCGTGAGATCGGCTGGATTGGCGATAGAGCCGAAATCGGGCACGACGTCATCGAGTGCGGCCCGGGTCGGCTCCGAAAGCGGCGGCAATTCGAGACCCTTCTGCTCGGCCTTGTCGGCGTTGATGACGCCGGCGCCGCCCGAGGTCGCCATGATGCCGACGCGGCGGCCGTTGCGCGGCGCGTCGTTGCGCGCGAAGAAGTTCGCATATTCGAGCACGGCTTCGAGGTCGTCGAGCTGGATCGCGCCAGCATCGTCGAGCGCCGCGCGATAGGCGGCGAGCGAACCGACCAGCGTGCCGGTGTGCGAAAGCGCCGCCTTCGCGCTCGCGGCGGTGTTGCCCGCTTTGTACACGATGAGCGCCTTGCCGGCCGCATTCGCAAGACGCGCCGCTTCGAGAAAGCGCGCGCCACTTTTCACGCCTTCGAACAGGCAGACGATTGCGCGTACGTGAGCATCATCGGCCAGCGCGGCGACATAGTCCGCGACATCGACATCGGCGGAATTGCCGGCCGCGAGATAGTGGCTGATGCCCACGCCGCGCGACATCGCTTGCAGCATGGTGTAACCGAGCGCGCCGCTTTGCGAAACGATCGCCACCTTCCCTTCGCGGCCCGCGATCATCTCGCCGCAGCCGTTCATGAAGTTCATCGCCGCGCCCGAGCGCACGTTCGCAATGCCCACGCAGTTCGGTCCCGCGATGCGGATTGCGCCCGCACGCGCGATCTCCACGAGCCGGTCCTGCGCCAGTGCGCGCTCCGGACGGCCCGTTTCCGCGAAACCCGACGCATAGACGATGGCGCCGCCCGCGCCGACGGCAATTGCTTCCTCGAGCGTCGGCTCCACGAGCGAGTGCGCCACGCACATCACGACGCAATCGGGCGCCTGCGGCAGATCGGCGAGCCGCGGAAAACACGCGTGACCCAGCGTCTCGCGATACTTCGGATTCACGCCGAACACGCGGCCGCCGAATCCCGCGAGATTTTCGAGCGTGCGCTGCCCGAACGACCCCGGCGTCTCCGACGCACCGACCACGGCGATCGTGCGCGGATCGATCAGCCGTTGCAGATCGGCGCCCCGATAGACAGCTCTTTCCTTGTACATCGATTTTTTCTCCTCGTTGCATGACGGTGAGCGGCCCGGCACATCGATTTCTATTGGACCGTCCATTGACCGCATTAAATCGCGTGGCCGCTTCCCTGTCCCCAGGAAATAACCCTAATGGACGGTCCATTAGTTCGAAACTACGTTAACCTCTGTTGCGCGACGTTCGTGCCGCGCAATCGCATATCGAGGAACAGGAGACTTCGCCGCATGGGCAAGACAGTGACGATCATCGGAACCGCCGCGTTGCCGGTCGGTAAATGGCAGACGCCGCCCGGTGCAGAGCAACAAACGCTGGAGCACGAAGTGCTCGCGCAACTCGTGCTCGACGCGGTGGCCGACGCGGGTGTCGAGAAAACGGACATCGGCACGCTCGCGCTCGCGCAGTGCCGCCCCTACACGCTCCAGAAGTACTTCGCGACATTCATGGCGCATCATCTGCGCCTGCCCTGCGTGGGAAGCGTGTCGGAAGTGCTCGGCAACGGCATGACGGGCGGGCTCGCGTTCGAGCAGGCGGCCAACGACATCCTGCTCGGCCGCTCGAAAGTGGCGCTTGCGCTCGGCATCAACTTCGAAACGGCCACGGGCGCGGCCGAACACATGATGAGTTCGATGCGCGCGGTCGGCGACGTCGACTTTCAGGGCCCCTTCGGCATCACGCCGATCGCGTGGTATGCGATGGACGCGGCGCGCTACATGCACGATTACGGCGTTTCGCGCGAAACGATCGCGAGCGTCGCCGTGAAGAATCGCGCCCATGCGGCGCTCAATCCGCTTGCGCAGTTTCGCAAGCCCATCACGCTCGACGACGTGCTCGTCCAGCCCATGATCGTCGAGCCGCTCGGCCTTTACGAAGTGCCGCCGCGCAGCGACGGCGCGGTATGCCTCGTGCTCGCCGAAGAGGACGTGGCGCGCGCCAGCGGCAGACCTTACGTGCGCGTGCGCTCACGCGGCTTCTTTCACGAAGGCGCGCATCAGATCAGCGAAGTGCCCAACGACATGACCGGCTTCGCCGCCGCGCAGGCAGCGGGCCGTACCGCGTTCGACGCGGCGGGCGTCGCGCCAGCCGATATCGATTTCGCGGAGGTGTATGCGCCCTGCACCATCGTCGAGGTCCTGGTGAGCGAAGCGCTCGGACTGGCGCCGCGCGGCGGCGGCGCGCGTGCCGCCGCCGAAGGCGAAACGCGTCTGGGCGGCCGGCTGCCGGTCTGCACCTCGGGCGGGCTGCAATCTCGCGGGCATCCCGCCTACGTCACGCCGCTCTACAGCTTCGTCGAAGCCGCCGAGCAGTTGCGTGCGCGAGCCGGCGAGCGCCAGGTCGCCAACGCCCGGCTCGCGCTGACCAGCGCCGAACTGGGCAACTACAACGCCGCACTGGTTCACATTCTCGAGGCCGTCCACTGATGCTCGACACCATCGTCATCGACCAACCCCGCGCCTACGCGCCCCGTGTCACCGCGTTCACGCGCCCCTTCTGGGACGCGTTGCGCGACGGCCAATTGCGCACCACGCGCTGCGAAGCATGCAGCGCGTACACGTTCCCGCCCAAGCCGTTCTGCCCGCATTGCTGGTCGCGCGATGTGCGCTGGACCGAACTGTCCGGTCGCGGCACGCTCTATTCGGCGACCACCGTGCACGCCGCCCCGGCGGCGTTTCGTGAGCTGGCACCGTATCGCGTCGGCATTGTCGACCTGGAGGAAGGGCCGCGCATCGCGGTGGCGCTCTGGGGCGACGGACCGTTCGCGCTGGACAGCCCCGTTGAAATCGTCGTGCTCGATCACGCCGATGGCCCCCTGTTCGCCGCGCGGCACGCTTCGTCCGGCGACTGAAGCGCATGCGTCGCCTCGCTCCCGACCCGCGCACAAACAATTTCATCAGGAATCCATATCATGATGCCTTCCGAGCCTCGCTCGCCTGCCCTGCTCGACGCGCTCGCGCAGTTCACGCATGACTTGACGCTGTCCGCCACACCCCTCGAAGTGCGCCGCCAGGCGGCGCTTTGCCTGCTCGACACGATCGGCTGCATGCTGGCCGGCGCGCACACGGATGAAGGCGCCGCGGTGCTGGCCGCCGAGCGGGACATCGGCGCAGGCGGGCCGCCCGCGCGCCTGCTCGGCTCGCACGAAACACTTCCCGCCGAAGCCGCCGCCCGCGTTCATGGCTACTGGGGCGACATTTTCGAGTTGAACGATCTGATCGGCGGGCATGCGAGCATCGGCAATGTCGCGGCCGCGCTGGCGCTGGCCGGCGCGTGCGGCGCCACGGGCGCTCAATTGCTCGCCGCGACGATTGCGGGCATCGAAGTGACGTCGCGCGTGTACACGGCCGTCTATGGGACGCTCAAGCCTTATACCGAGGTCGCGATGGTCACGCCCGGACTCGTAGGCGCATTCGGCACGGCAGCCGTGGCCGCCTCGTTGCAAGGCATGTCACGGCAGGCGACGCGCGAGGCGCTTGCCATCGCGGGCGCGCTCACGACATGGTGTCCCGCCGAGACCATCTTCGGCAGCGGCGGCAGCGTAAAGCCGATGATGTTCGGGGCGTGGCCCGCCGCGGCCGGATTGCGTGGCGCCGCCTATGCGCGCCACGGCCTGACCGGCCCCGAGCGCCTGCTCGAAAGTCCGCTCGGGCTGATGGCCACACTCGCGCGCGCCCCCGACGCGCGCGCGATCACCGATCCGCAACGCTGGTTTCTCGCCGAGCCGCGTCGCAAGCTGCACGCGTGCTGCGGCTATACGCATGCGGCCGTCGACCTGGCCGCAACGCTGCGCGCACGCCTCGGCGCGCAAGTGCTCACGCACGCGCACATACGCGTTGGCATGCCCGCCTACGTCCTGCCGGCCGTTTCGAAGCGCGAGCCGCCCGTGACGCCGAACGACGCGCGCTTTCACGTAGGCTGGTGCGTTGCGCTGGCGGCGGCGGGCGAGGATGTCATCTTGCCGGAGCATAGCGTCGAGTTCGAAACGCATCTGCGCCGCCCCGACATTCGCGCCCTGCTGCCGAACATCGAGATCGTGGAAGATGTGTCGCTCACGCACTACCACCAGTGCGTGATGACCGTTACACGCGCCGGCGCCCCCGCCGTCGTTGCCCGCCTCGACGCGCCGCGCGGCACGCCGCGCAATCCGCTCTCCGATGCCGAGGTGATCGCAAAATTTCAACGTCTCGCGGCCGGCCATCTCGACGGGCAAGCAAGCGCGGCTTATGCCGCCCGCGTACTGGATCTCGAAGGTCAGACGAGCATCGACTGGATCTTCGATCAGCTCGTGGCCGCCTGACATCCCATGCGCCGCGTCAGGCGCCCTCCACCGCGACGAAGTCCGCCACTGCCGCGCCGCTGCGCGCCTCGCGCGCAGCCGCATATTCCGGCGAGTGGTAATAGCGTTCGGCAAGTTCCCGTGACGCGAACTCGATTACGACGTTGCGCGAACGGCCTTCGCCTTCGAGCACCGTGCAGGCCCCGCCTCGCACCAGCACCCGGCCGCCGTATTGCTCGATCACCGCCGTCGCCATGCGTGCATAGCGCGCGTAAGCGTCCTCATCGGTCACGTCGATACGCGCGACGATATATCCCTTGGTCATCCATTCGCCCCCTTGATTAGGCATCCTTCATAACCGGCGCGAGCCGAACGAACGCGCGCCGCGCTCCCTGCGCTTTCCCGGCTTACTGAGCCGCGCGCTGCGTTACGCCCCACGACGCGAACACGTCCGCCGCCGTGCCGGGGCCGCAAGCCGCCGACCGCGCCTCGCCAGGCGTGCGGCCAAAGCGCGGTGCGGGCGCGGGCTGCAACGTCCCGTTCAGATCGATGAAGGTGCCGCGGCTCGCGATATGCGCGTGGCCCGCCGCTTCGTCGAGACCCAGCACCGGACTCACGCAGGCATCCGTGTCGTCGAACACGGCGGCCCACTCGGCGCGCGTCTTCTGCGCGAAGCGTGCTGCGAGCGCCTCACGGATCACGCCCCACTCATTACGCGCGCTGCGCGGCGGCAAGCTCTGCGGCGCGATGTCGAGCCGTTCGAGCAGCCCATTCCAGAACGGTTCTTCGAGCGCGCCCACCGCAACGTAACGGTTGTCGGCAGTCGCGTAGGTCGTGTACCACGGCGCACCGCCATCGAGCAGATTCGCGCCCCGTTCGGGCACCCAGCGGTGCTGCGCGCTCATCCGGCAAAAGAGCGCCATCAGCATGGCCGACCCGTCGACCATCGCGGCATCGACCACCTGCCCCTTGCCGCTCGTGCGCGACTCCAGATGCGCGCACAGCACACCAAACGCGAGGAACATCGCGCCGCCTCCATAGTCGCCCACGAGGTTCAGCGGCGGAACCGGAGCGCCGCCGGCCTGCCCGATCGCGGCAAGCGCGCCGGTCAACGAAATGTAATTGATGTCGTGCCCGGCGCGCGCGGAAAGCGGACCCGTTTGCCCCCAGCCGGTCATCCGTCCGTACACGAGCCGCGGATTGCGCGCGAGGCACGCGTCGGGGCCGAGGCCGAGTTGCTCCATAACGCCCGGGCGGTTGCCTTCGAGCAGAATGTCGGCGCACGCGACGAGATCGAGCGCGTCGGCGCGCCCTTCGGGCTGCTTCAGGTCGAGCGCGAACGCCCGCCTCCCGCGCATCATCACGTCGCCGGGATCGAGCGGCGCGCCGGGCCGCGCAATCTGCACGACATCGGCGCCCATGTCCGCAAGCATCGTTGCGCAAAACGGCACCGGGCCGATCGCGCCGAATTCCACCACCTTCAGTCCAGCCAACGGACCTGACTTCATCTGTCTCGCTCCTTTCTCTACGTGTTCTCGCAATACGTCCGATACGCCTGCCCGGGTCGAGTCATTCGCGCCAATCGACGGCCTCGACCAGCGTCGCCCGCGCGGTGCGGAACTGGTTGGCCGGATGCGCGGCGTCTGCATAGCCGAACGAGATGCCGCAGATCACGCGGCGCTCGTCGGCAATGCCAAGCCATGCGCGAATGAAGGACGCGTGAGCGGCCAACGCCGCCTGCGCGATGCATGCCACGCCATGCGCCTGCGCGGCGAGCATGAACGTGCTCACGTAGGCGCCGCAATCCACGGCGCCGTACTGGCCGAGCGCGGCGTCCGTCGTCACGATAGCGACGTGCGGCGCGCCGTAGAGCCGGAAGTTTTCGCGCGCCTGGCGGCCCGACGCCTCACGGTCGCCGCGCGCCACCCCAACGGCCTCATACAGTTGCAGGCCGCACGCGCGCCGCCGCTCCTGGTAGACGCCGCGATAGGCTTCGGGAAAGGCAATGTCGGGCGCGGCCTGCGCGCCGGCGACGTGCTCCAGCAAGGCGGCGCGAAATGCGCGCGTGGACGCGCCGCTCAGAACGGCGAGCTGCCACGGCTGCGTGTTGCACCACGAGGGTGTGCGCTGCGCGCTGGCGAGAATGCTTTCGATCACGGGACGCGGCACCGCATCCTCGCTGAACGCGCGGCAACTGTGCCGGCTGCGCAGAAGGTGGTCGAGTACGGCGGCGGGTTGGGCGATGTCCTCGCCGGCTGCGTGATGCTCCATCGGCTGTCTCCTGTTGGCTTCTGCTGATTCCTGTTGTCGCCCGGGCGGCGTGGCGCCCGGGCCTCGTTATCCGGAATGGCGGGTTTCGCCATACAATACGCTAATGGACGGTCCATTACAAGCATTCGCCGGGCGCCAGGTTTCGCCCGGCGGTTCGCTCTGTCGTTCACTCGGTAGAATGGACCGTCCGTTGGGAAACGCGCGCAACGGATGCGCTACTATTTCAGCTTCGATCGAGCCCGACACACCGCATGACGACATTACGAACCACGCGCCGCGCCGCTACCGGCGCGAGCGTCGACCAGCACGACGCGGGCGACGCCGCCCCGCTCGCCAAGCGCACGGCGGCCAAGCGCCCGGCTGCGAAACGCGCCGCGCCCGCCAGCACGGCCGTCGAACAGGCCGCGACGCCGTCCGAAGCATTCAGCCCGATCTCGACGCGCCGCATCTCCGAAGAAATCAACGCGCAGATCCGCCAGCAGATCGCCTCCGGCGCGCTGCGTCCCGGTTCGCGCCTGCCGACCGAGCGCGAGCTTGCCGAACAGTTCGCCGTGAGCCGCATGGCCGTGCGAGAAGGCATGCGCACGCTCGAATCGGCGGGGCTCATCACGATGAAAAAAGGCCGGCATGGCGGCGCGTTCGTCAGCGAGAGCAGCGCCAAGCTCGTCACGCAGCAGATTCGCGACATGCTCGAACTGGGCCGCGCCACGCTTCCCATGCTGATGGAAGCGCGTCTCATGGTGATGGACGTCGTCGTGAGGCTTGCATGCGAGCGCGCCACGGCGGCGGACTTCCGCGCGATGGAAGCGAATCTGGAAAAAACCGTCGCGCTCACCGAGGCGGGCCGCCTCGTCGATCGCACGTTCACGGCAATCGAGTTCAACAAGATCCTCGCCGATTGCACGCGCAACGACATCATCGGCGCGCTAGTCGAAGGTCTCAGCGAAGTGCTCAGGCATTTCATCGTGCTGGCCGGTCCGCAGCCGTTCAGCTCCGTGGTCGATACGCGGCAGAAGCTGATCGAGCAAATGCGCGCGCGCGACGCCGACGGCGCGGCGCTGACCATGCGCCACGCGCTCGAGGACATCAGCACGTATCTGATCAAGCAGTCGCGCTCCGCCATCGTACGCAAGTGAGCGCGCGCCGCGTGGCGCTGCTGCGCCTCGCGGCGCGGCCCCTATAATGGGGCATGCTCCACGACCCCTTTCAACTCAATCTCCGGCATTTGCAGGCAATGCTGGCGATTCGCGAGCATGGCAGCGTGAGTGCGGCGGCCCTGCGTATCGGCTTGTCCCAGCCGGCGCTCACGCAGGCGGTGCTCAAGCTGGAGCAGCAATTCGGCCACGCGCTGTTCGAGCGGCGCGCCGACGGCATGCTCGCCACGCCAGTGGGCGAGCAGGTCGCGCAGCGTGTGGATGCCGCGCTCGGCCATCTCACCCTCGGCGCCAAAGCGCTCCCGCATGGCGCGGCTCGCCCCGAACGGCGCATGACGACGACACAGCTACGCGCGTTTCTTGCGCTCGCCGACGCGGGCAGCTTCGTCGCCGCAGCGGCGGCAACCGGCATGTCGCGCACGGCCGTGCATCGCGCCGTAGGCGATCTCGAAGCGTCGGCGGGCGAGACGCTGGTCGACCGGCGTGGCCGGGGCATCAGCCTGAATGCCGCGGGGCGGCGCCTCGCGCGCGGCACGCGCCTCGCCGTCGCCGAACTCGCCGCGCTGCTGGTCGAATTGGGCTTGCATCCGGAAGGCACGCTGATCGGCCTCGGCGTGACGCCCACGGCCCGCGCGCTCGTCGTACCCGAAGCCATGGCGCGCATGACCGCCGAAACGAACACGGCGGCGTTCCGTGTCTACGAAGGCAGTTGGGCGGAGCTTGTCGAGCCGTTGCGTGACGGCGTGATCGATCTGATCGTCGGCGAAGTGCGCGACTACGAGATCTCCGATCTCGCGCAAAAGCCGCTCTATGAAGATCGCCTGATCATCGTCGGCGGCAGCAGGCATCCGCTGGTCGCGCAGGAACGCGTCACGCTCGATGCGCTCGCCGCGTATCCGTGGATCGTGGGACTGCCGAACTCGCCGCTGCGCGGTGCATGGGAAGAACTGTTCGCGGGACGCGCACTGCCGCGCTCGCCGATCGAGTGCGGCTCGGTCATGATCATCGGGCGTCTGCTCACGAACGGCGATTTCCTCACGCTCCTGAATCCCGACCAGGCCGCGCTCCAGATCCGCAGCGGCCTGCTCGCGCAGATCGGCGTGCCCCTCGCGCACGCGACATCGGCGATCGGCCTCACCGTGCGACGCAGCTGGCGGCCCACGGTCGTGCAGCAACGCTTCGTGGATGTGCTACTGGAGGTTTCGCGCGACGGCGACGACGTCACGTCGCGACGCAAGCGGCGGGTCGCCGACTGGATCTAGCGCGCCTATGGCGTCTGCGCGCGATTCGCCGGATCGGGGAGATCGACGTGAGCAGGTGGCAGTGTGCCGGCGTGCGAGCGCTGCCGGTACCAGACCTGCATGAACGCAATGCCCGCGCCGCCGAGAAGCAATGGCGCCGCCATCAAATAGAAAATATGCGCCGGTGTCCAGCCCGCCTGCATCAGCAAGCCGGGCGCCATCGGCCCGAGTATCGCGCCGCTGCGGCCGACGCCCAGCACCCACCCCAGCCCTGTGGATCGAAGCGCCGGTGGATAGAACGTCACCGCCAGGGCCGACACGCCCTTTTGCAGCCCGCTGACGCAGAAACCCAGGCAAAACGCAGCGGGCGCAATAACGACGACCGCTGGCGAGAGAACCGCTCCGACGAGTAGAACGAATGCGGCGCCCGTCAGGAAGTAGGCCTTGACGATGCGCGCGCCGCCGAACCGGTCCATCAGGAAGCCCGTTGCAATTGCCGCTATGCCACCGAGATTGCCCAGCGTCGAGGCGAGGATCGCGTTTTGCTGAGTCGCGCCGATCTTGACAAGAATGAGCGGCAACCAGCTGAGCGCAAAGAAATAGACGACCGCGTTGAAGCTCAACGCGGCCCAGAGCACGAGCGTGCCGACGAGGCGCTGTTCGACGAAGAGTTGCGCAACGCCGCCCGCCCGAGGCGCGCAAGGTTCGCCCGCGACGAGCATGTCGCTCGAAGGCGCGCGTGGATACAGGCGAGCCAGAATGGCTTTCATGCGTGCGTCGCCTTGCGGGCCGCGGGCAAGCAGCCAGACCGGCGACTCGCACCAGACACGCCAGACAGCGAGCGCCACGATAATCGGCATGACGCCCCCGATCGCCATTGCGCCACGCCAGCCGTAGCGCGACAACGTCGCCCATGCGGCAACGCCGGCAATCATGATGCCGCTGGTCGTGCCGAGGTAGAGCATCGCGACGAGCGCGGAGCGACGGCGCACCGGGAAAAGCTCGGAGACGAGCGCCAGCGTCGGCGGCACCACGCCGCCGAGTGTGAGGCCAACGGCCACGCGGCAAAACACCAGCGACTGCGCACCCGGTGCGAACAATGTCGCGAGATTGAGCGCGCCCATGGCCAGCAGGCAGCAGACCACGAGGCGCTTTGCACCGATCTTCGACGCAAGCGGTGCGAGCACGAGAAAGCCGATCAACATGCCGCTGTAACCCGCCGATAGTATCGCCCCCTGCTTCGCGGGTTCGATCCGCCATGCCTCGACAATGCTTGGCATGACGTAGGAAATGATCTGTAGATCGAAGCCTTCGCAAAACAAGGCCAGCGCGCCGATTGCGGCAATCGCAATCTGGAATCTCCCTATGGGTTGTGTATCGATTACGGAAGCAACGGATTTCGTCCCGGTCATGATGTCTCCTCGCGGTTTGATTGTTTTGCTGCCTGCGCGGCCGGACGATCTAGCGCATATGCAATCCGCCGTTCACGTCGATCGTCGCGCCGACGATGAAACCGCTCCGGTCTGAAGCAAGCAGCGCGACAGCGGCCGCGATTTCTTCGGGTTCCGCGAACCGGCCCACCGGCACCTGCTTGCTGATCTCTTCGCGTAAATGCGCGAGGCGCTCCTTCGCGCTCGACACCGGCCCCGGCGACACGGCATTGACCGTGACGCCCGTGCCCGCCAGTTGCCGCGCGAAGTAGCGCGTCAATGTCGTTGCGCCGCCCTTCGCGGCCGCATAGTGCGCCGACGCGACCGTACCGCCGTTATGCGAAGCGAGCGATGTGACATTCACGATTCGCCCATAGCCCGCGGCTTTCATGACCTTCGAGAAAATCTGGCAACTGAGGAAGACACTCCGCATATTGATGCTCACGATCTCGTCGAATTCTTCGGGCGTGATCTCGTCGAGCGGCGTGCGCCTCGCGTAACCCGCGTTGTTCACGACGATATCCAGCTTGTGCCATCGTTCCAGCACGGCACCGAGCGCCTGCTCGAAATCGCGTTTCTCGCGCACATCCAGCCTGCATGCAAACGCGGCCTCGCCGAGCGGATCGAGCGCATTCGCCAGCGCTTCGGCGTTGGCGGCATCCACGTCCGTCACGACGACCCGCGCTCCGCCCGCGTGTAGCTCTCGCGCAATGGCGGCGCCGATGCCACGGCCCGCGCCCGTCACCAACGCGACCTGCCCTTCGAAGGCCGGCCGGCCCCTGTCCTGTCCCGCTTCAATCATGTTGTCGCTCTCCCAGCGTGGCGTTCGATACGTCGCGCCGCCGGGCGGCGGCGCGGATTCCGCGTCTCGGTTCTCGTCTCAGTTCGTGACCTCGTTTTCGCTTTGAGCGGCGCTGTCGTCGGCGTTCAGCGGCCAGCGTTGTGCCTTGTCGAGTTCCGCCCGGTAAGCGGCCGCGAATTCCACGGCGGGGTCGGCGGAAAACGCGCCGGAGCGCGCGCCGAAATAGGCATCGGGCGACGACGCACAAGGCGCCGGAGCGCGATCGTCGCGGAAGTTGCGCAGCGCTTGCGCGAGGCGTCTGCGAACGAAGGCGATCATCTGATCGGTGGGCGCGAGATGCTCGAAGCTGTGATCCGTAATGGCGCCCATGCTCTCCGTGATCGCCTGGTCCTGCATCGAAGGATTGTCGATGCCTGTGTAATGAATCATGTTGCGCTGCGCCTGCCGATCGATTCCCCAGTCGTTGTGCGGTCCATCGACGGGTAGCCAGCGGTCGTACCATCCCGTGCCATTCGGCTTGCGGCGGATCTTTTCGTACATCGGCTCGCCGCTCTTCAGCTTCGTCGTGAAGAACGGATTGCCCTCGTCGATGCCGCCCGTGATGTCGAAGAGCATGACGTGCGTGTCATCCATCGGCACCCAGGCACGGGCGATCGCACGCGTCGAGAACAGGATGTTGGGCGTCATGGTCCAGAACGGAAACATGAACTGGGCCGCGCGCCACGACATGCGCCCGTCCTCGGCCAGGCGATAGGCGCCATACGTGGCCCCCCACTCCGCGTTCTGCACGCGATACTCGGGTGCACGATTTAGCACGGTGGGGCGCAGCGGCGACGCCTCGGGCAGATCGTCGGCTTCCAGCGCGCCGACATGCAGGAAGCCGACATGGCTCGTGTCGATGTCGCCTTCGAGCGCCTGGAGCCAGTTGCACTGCCTTTGCAGGCACCAGATCTTGCTGCCGGGAATCAGGTTCGCCTCGATGGCGGGAAGCGCGGGCGGATTGGCCTGGTTCTCGCCCATGTACACCCAGATCAGACCGTTGCGCTCCGTGGCCTTGTAAGCACGCGCGTGGACCTTTTCCTTGAAGTCGAGGCGAGCCGGAACACTTGGCATATCTACACAATTTCCGTCGACGTCGAATTTCCAGCCGTGATACACGCAGCGAATGCCGTTTTCTTCATTGCGCCCGACGAACAGCGACGCGCAGCGATGCGGACAACGATGATCGAGCACGCCTACGCGCCCGGCGCTGTCACGAAAGGCGATGAGCTTCTCGCCAAGCATCATCAGCCGGACGGGGTCACCGTCGGCCTTCACCTCGCTGGAAAGCGCCGCGGGAAGCCAGTATTGCCGCATGAATGTCCCCATCGGGGTTTCCGGGCCTACACGCAGGAGATCAGCTATGTCGTTTTTGCTCATGGATCGATGTTCCGTTGCCTGTCGTTATGCGATGAGAACAGCGCGCCGCTCTCGCCGCCCCTTGTGAATGCGGCAATTCTAGGAGCCGGTTTTTCACGACGGATATTGAAAAAGCGGCGTGGGTATTCGCCAGGCGCAACGAAATGCCGCAAGCCCGCGACACAGCACGCGCTCGCGCTCTTTAGGGAGTTCTCCCAGGATTGACACCACGCGTCACCGGTCATTACGATTGGTCCTACCACTTATGGTGGTCCAATTTGATGGTGCCAATCTGGAATACCATCATGCGCCCTGGAGGCGCGGAAGAATCGATCTGGAGACTTGGAGACTCAATGAAGAAACCCATGCTGCTGGCGGTCGCTCTCGCCGGCACGGCCGCTTCGGCCGCACACGCACAGAGTTCGGTGACGCTATACGGGCTGATCGACGAGGGGCTCAACTACGTCAGCAATGTGCAGACCGGGCGCGCGGGCGGCGCGCTGACCGGCAAGCAGCAATTCGCGATGTCCGATGGCGCGACCGGTATTGGCGGGAGCCGGTGGGGTCTGCGCGGCAGCGAAGATCTGGGCGGCGGGCTGCGCGCGATCTTCACGTTGGAGAACGGCTTCAACATCAACACCGGCGGGTTGGCGCAAGGCGGTCTCCTGTTCGGCCGCCAGGCGTTTGTCGGCCTCGCCAACGCGTCCGGACAGGTCACGCTCGGCCGCCAGTACAGCGTGGTCAGCGACATGCTGGCGCCGTTCTCCGAGGCTGGCGAGCTTCCGGGCCACATGGGCTCGAATCCCGACGATTTCGACGATCTCGGCCATTCGGTGCGGCTGAACAACGCCATCAAGTTCAAGAGTGCGTCGTTCGCCGGCGTGACACTGGGCGCCATGTATTCGCTGGGCGGCGTGGCGGGCGCGCCCGGTCGCAATCAGGTGTGGGCGCTCGCCGCGACCTACGCGAATGGTCCGTTTTCCGCCGGTGCGGGCTATCTGAACGCGCGCGATCCGAATCTTTCCTACTTCGGCACGAATGGCAATTCCGGCAACAGCAGCACGAATAATTTCGGCTCGTTCGGTTCCGCCGCCACCGCGCAGTCCAACCCGGTTTATGCGGGCTTCGCATCGGCCGCGACGCTTCAGCTGGTGATCGCAGGCGTGAAATACCATTTCGGCGCGGCGAGCGTGGGCGCTACGTGGTCGCATGCGGGCTACAGCGGACTCGGCGACACCAGCGCGGGTCCGAATCCGCTTCACTATGCGGGCACCGGCATCATCAACAACGGCGAAATCAACGGGAGCTACGCATTCACGCCGGCCTTCAGCGTGAACGCCGCGTATAGCTACACCCACAAGGCGAGCGTTGGCGAGTTCGGCAGCGCGAACTACCACCAGGGGACGCTTTCGGCGGCTTACTTCCTCTCGAAGCGCACCGAGTTGTATGCGATCGCGATCTACCAGAAAGCGAGCGGCACCGATTCGCTCGGCCAGTCCGCCGTCGCGTCGATCACGCAATTGACGCCCTCGGCCACCGACCACCAGGCGCTCGTGCGCCTTGGCATCCTGCACACGTTCTGATACGCGTACGCCACTCCGCAAGCAGGCAAATACAAAGGGCTGGATTCTCCTCGCGGGGAATCCAGCCCTTGTGCACCGATACGTCAGCGTTTTACTTCTTTTTGCGTACCTGTTTGGCTTCCGCCGGCGACTCATCGCCGAGAATCTCGCTCCACGATTCGACGGCGCGAGCAAAGTGCGTCTCCATCAACGTGGTCGCCTTCTTCACGTCGCGCTTCTTGATCGCTTCACAGAGGCTCTCGTGCTGCGCAGCCGAAATCGCACCGCGCTCGGGATCGGCGAACAGCGCGAAACGACGGCTTTCGGAAATACGGTAGAACGAATTGAGCAACCGCACGAGGACTTCGTTATGCGTGCAGCGCGCGAGCGCCATGTGGAACGCGGTGTCCTGAACGGAAATATTGCCCTTGTTCGCGAGCACCGCCCGAGTTGCGTCGATGACCGATGCGAGACTGTCGAGATCCGCCTCCGTGCGGCGCTCGCACGCAAGCTGCACGCCGCGCATTTCGAGCGCCCAACGCACTTCGAGCGTCTCCTTCACTTCCTTCATCGACGGCTCGGAGCCCATTTCGGTCAGCAGCACGATGGTCTCGAAACTGCTGTCCGTGGACATGCGGCGAAGATAGATGCCCGAATTCGGCCGCGACTCGATCACCCGCAGCGCGCTGAGGGTGGAGAGCGCTTCGCGCAGCGCGTTGCGCCCCACGCCGAAACGCTCGGCGAGCGCGCGCTCGGACGGTAGACGCTCGCCGCTCTCGTAGCCGCGCTCCTTGAAAAAAGCCAGCATTTTCCCGACGAGTTCCGAGCGTGAAGTCGATTCGCGGGTAACGGGAGACGTCAGTTCCATATCACTGAAGAAAATCGCAAAACCGGGACTCCCAGATTATACAGACTGTCCCCGTCGCGCCGGCCCCCTGGGCCTTCATTCCGAAAGGCGCCACGGGGCCGGCATGGCGGTGCGCACTTATCCGGCTTGTGCGGCCGAGGCTGAGGCTGAAGCGGACTCGGCGCTGCTGTACACGACGCCGCTGTCCAGCAACGCGCTCGCCGCGTCGTCGGCGTAGCCGAGCACGCCGGTGAGAATGCCGCGGCTATGCTCGCCGACGCGCGGCGCGGGCGACGGATCTTCGATCGGCGTCTCGCTGAAGCGAAACGGCAGATTGATGTTCGGCAGCCAGCCCAGATCCGGATGCTCGAGCCGGCTCACGAGCTTGCGCTCGCGCGCTTCCGCCGAGCGCAGCGCCTCGCCGACCGTGCGCACCTCGCCGCATGGAATCGACGCCGCCCGCATGCGTTGCTGCCAGTAAACCCACGGATGACGAATGAACGCTTCGTCGAGAATGCGAAACAACTCGTCGCGCCGCGCGATCCGGCCGTTGCGATCCGCCAGCACGGGATCGGCCGCCAGCTCGGGCATCTCCAGCACCTGGCTGGCCAGGCGATGGAAGATCTTGTTGTTGCCGCAATTGATGTAGAACGCCCCGTCCGCTGCCTTGAACACGCCGGAGGGGCATGTATCGGGGCTCGTATTGCCGTGGCGTCGCGGCTCGTCGCCCGTGAACAGATGCTGCGCCGTTGCATAGCCCGTCATCAGCACGGCATTGTCGAAGAGCGAGACCTCCACGGCCTGCCCCTTGCCGCTGCGCTCGCGTGAGACGAGCGCGCCGAGTATGGCGTTGGCGGCCATCATCGCGGTGCTGATGTCCATCACGGGTGACAGTGCGCGCACACCCAGGCGGTCCGCGTAGCCGTTCATCGACACAAATCCGCTTTCGGCTTGCGCGATGGGATCGAATCCGAGCCGGTCGGCAAACGCGCCCTCGCGGCCATAGGCGGAAACCGAGCAATAGATCAGTTCCGGGTTCAACGCGCGGCACGCCTCATACCCGAGGCCGAGGCGCTCCATCACGCCCGTCGAAAAATTCTCGGCGACAACGTCCGCCGTCGCGATCAGCTCGCGCGCAATGCGTTGGCCGTCTTCGTGCTTCAGGTCGAGCGCGATGCTGCGCTTGTTGCGGTTCGCCCAGAGGTACGGCGCACCAATGGTCGCGTCCTGCGGATGCGCGGGCGGGTAATAGCGAAACTCGTCGCCGCGGCCGGGCGCTTCGACCTTGATGACCTCGGCCCCCATGTCCGCGAGCATCATCGTTGCAAAAGGCCCGGCGATGAAATGCGTGAAGTCCACCACGCGGATGCCCGCAAGCGCCTTCGGCGCGTTGGCCGGGCGCGGTTCGTGCGGGGGAAATTCGTCAGCCAGTGTCGACAACATCGTGTCTCCTCGTCGAGGCGGCGCCGCGCGCCGCCTGCCAATCAGTATCAGTTCGTGTTCGAATGCGTGCTCAGAGGTCGAGAACCAGCGTCGGCGAGAGCGACCCCGAGCAGCACACCATGACCGCGCAATTGCCGGCCTTTTCTTCGGCGTTCAGAAAATCGTCGCGATGATCGGGCACGCCGTCGATCACGCCGACCCGGCAGGTTCCGCATACGCCGGCCGAGCACGCGTACTGCACATCGACGCCGTGATCGAGCAAGGTGTCCAGAATGGTCTTGCCGGGCGCCACGGCGATACGCCGGCCGTCGCGATGCAACACGACTTCAAAACCGCCCTCGCTCGCCGCCTCGCTCGCCGCCGCAAAGCGCTCGAAGTGCACCTGTTCCTGCGGACGCGCGGCGCACGCGTCGATGAAGTCGTCCACCATGCCGCGCGGCCCGCAGCAGTACAGATGCGCGCCAGCGGGCGCGCGCTCGGCGAGGCCCCGCACGTCGAGCCGCTGATCTTCGTTCTGGAAATACAGGGCGACGCGCGAGTCCGCGCCGGCGATCTGCGCAAGATCGTCCGCGTAGGCGGCACGCGAGCGTTCCCGCACGGCGTAATGCAGCCGCCAGGGCGCGCCCACGCGTTCGAGCCGCCGGATCATCGAAACAACCGGCGTAATGCCGATCCCGCCGCAAATGAAGATCGACTCGGGCGCGCTCTCGCACAGCGGGAAATCGTTCTTCGGCACGCCGATCGTGAAGTGCTCGCCGATTCGCGGCACGGCGTGCATCCATGCGGAGCCGCCACGACCGGCGGCCTCGCGCTGCACGGCGATGACGTAGCGATGCCGTTCATGCGGATCGTTGACGAGCGAGTAACTGCGCACGCGGTTTTCCGGCAAATGCAGGTCGATGTGCGCGCCGGCCTCGAATGCGGGCAGATCCGGCGCACCGACCGGCCGGAACTCGTAGGAAGCGACGTCGTCCGCCTCGAAGCGGATTTGCGTGAGCCGGACGTCGATGCGCTCAGGGGTGGGCTGGGACATGATGACTCGAATATTCGCAGGCGATGAACGGTCAGGGCGCATAGCCGAAGTCCGCACCGAGGCGCGCGCGCATATGCCCGGCGCCGTCGCTCTGCCACGACGCGCCGGCCGGCAGCGTGAGCGACACCGCCCGCACCATCCAGAGATCCGGGTCGCCGACCCGCACCGTCGTGGCACGCTCGGCAGCGAGCTTGCGCACGTTTTCGAGCAGCAGACGGCGCGTCATCGCGACGCCCGTGTCGCTGATGCCGAGGTTTTCCCTGCTGCGGTCGTAGATGGGCGCGACGCCCGACTGACATGCGGCGTCCTGCACCCACAGCCCCGGCAATCCCGAGAACCATGTTTTCGTCTGCGCATCGTAATTGAAGAGGAATGCTGACTGAAGGTTGTATTTTGTCCAGTACTTCGCATACGGCTGCGTCGCCGGTCGCGGCTCGTAGGCGTTCGCACTCGCGTGGCCGGTCTCGCGGCCGTGATGCCCCGCTTCAAAGAGCTGGCGCGTTTTCTCGTACAGCGGGCTGGCGGGCGTATAGGAGAACATCAGGCACAACGTGTTCTCGTCGTCGATCGGCACCCACGCGTGACCGCTCAGTTCCGGATACTTCGATTGCGGCGGCACGAGCGTATAGAACGGGAACAGGAACTGGTTGACGCGCCAGTAGTTGTGCTCCTCGTCCAGCACGCGCCGCGATGCGATGCTGATGCCGAAGTCCTGCCGCTGACATTCGAACACGGGCCGCAAGTCGCGCTTGGCGGTCCAGTCGTTGATGGCGCCCTGCGAATCGATGCGGCCGTGCAGGATCGGCGCGTGCGCCGAATCGATCTCGCCTTCCACGGCCTGGAGCCAGTTGCACTCCTGCACGCGGAAGCTGAAATGCACGTTTTCCGCCGGCACCATGTTCCATTCGAGATTCGGCAGCGCGGGCAACGCATCCGCGGGCGCGTCGCCCATATATGCCCAGACGATCCCGTTGCGCTCGCGGCACGGATAGCTTTTGATGCGCACCTTGTCTTTGAGCCGGCTCTCCGCCGGCTCGGCCGGCGTATCCATCACGCGGCCGTCCACGCCGAACTGCCAGCCGTGATACACGCAGCGCAAGCCGCACTTCTCGTTGCGGCCGAACACGAGCGGCGCGCCGCGATGCGGGCACGCATGGTCGACAAGACCGATGCGGCCTTCCGAGTCGCGAAACGCGATCAAATCTTCACCAAGCAGGCGCACGCGTTGCGGCTGCCCATCGACCGTCAAATCCGACGACGGCAGGAACGGCAGCCAGAAAAGGCGCATGAACTGGCCGGTGGGCGTGCCCGCGCCGACGCGCACAAGGGTCTCGTTGTCTTCATGGGAAAGCATGGCGGTTCCGTCTCTCGAAAAATTGGTGGGCCAATCAAAGTGGTGGGACCAATTATAGAGCGATTGAAGCGATGGTCAACAGGATTCCGACCGCGGAACGCGGGTGTTTCCGGTGGAAGGCGTCGGCTCTTTTTCTGCATATCAATCGAATTAATCTCCTTAAATTCGATATTTTTCAGTATTTTCAGTCAATTTATCTTGATATTGCACGCTTAAATCACACAAGACGATCATTGCCCAGGGATTTCCCGGGCTGTGACATGTTGCCTTGGTCCAATATATTGACCCACCAAATTGGTCCCTCCAGTACGAGCAGACAACAAAGGAGATAAGCATGAGCGTGTCACCCCAATCCCCCGCCGTGGCCCCCGGTTCCGCGCCGGCCATGGCGGGAGCCACTGACGTTGACGGAGCCCGCGTCGTATCGCGGGTCGGGCGCCGGTTAATGTGGTATTTGATTGCGCTCTACGTGGTGTCCGTGCTGGACCGGGGCAATCTGAGCTTCGCGTCGTTCTCGATGAACAAGGAACTGGGGCTCACGCCGCAGATGTACGGCGTCGGCGTGGGCATTCTCTTTCTCGGCTACTCGCTGTTCGAGGTGCCCAGCAATCTCGCGCTGGCCCGCTACGGGGCACGCATTACGCTCACGCGCATCGCCATCCTGTTCGGCATTGTCACGATGTCGATGGCTTTCGTTAGCGGTCCTTATAGCTTCTATACGATGCGCGCGCTGCTCGGCATTGCCGAGGCGGGGTTGACGCCGGGCGTGTTCCTGTTCCTGAGCTACTGGATTCCGCAGCAATACCGGGCGCGCTACAACGCCATGTTTTCCTACTCGATTCCGGCCGCCTACGTGCTGGCGTCGCTCGTGTCCGGCGCCATCATGCAACTGGACGGCATAGCGGGCGTGCCGGGCTGGAAGTGGCTGTTTCTCCTCGAAGGACTGCCTGCCGTCGCGCTCGGCATCTTCGGCGCGTTCTATCTGACCGACCGCCCGCATCAGGCGGGCTGGCTCTCGCAGAGCGAGAAGCTGTGGCTCGAAAGGCAACTCGAACACGACAATGCAGCGCCCGCGCACGGCGTCCCTTCGGGTGCCCTGGCCCTGATGCGCCGCCCCGAAATGTGGGTGCTCACGCTCGGATACGTCGGCATCTTCTCCGGCAATGCGACGGTCGGCGCCTGGTTGCCGCAGATCCTGCATCACGCGGGCGTGCCGCTCGGCATCATCGGTTTCGTCGCCGCGGTGCCGCCGCTTGCGGGCATCGTCGGCATGACGTGGCTGTCACGACGCTCCGATCGTCGCAAGGAGCGCGTTCTCCACACGGTCGCCTGCATGTTGATCGCGGCGGCGGGCTATACGACCGTCGCCCTTTCCACCACGCTGGCCGGCGCGCTGGTTGGCTTCATGCTCGCCAACATCGGGGTCTATGCGTCGCTGGCGATCTTCTGGTCGATTCCGCAAACCTATCTTCCGGCCAAGGCCAAGCCCGCCGTCATCGCGATCATCAGTTCGTTCGGCGCCATTTTCGGCGGCTGGATCGTGCCGATGATGGTCGGCCGCCTACAGCAGCAGACGCACAACCTTGCCGCCGGCATGATCGTGGTCGCCGTGTTCTTCGCCCTGTCGTCGGTATGCGTGCTCTTCGCCGGGCGCCGCATGGCCGCGCGCGGCTGAGCGGGGAGACGACATGCAAAGAGGACCCTTGTCCGGCGTGCGCGTGATCGAATTCGGCGCGCTCGGCCCGGTGCCATTCTGCGCCATGCTGCTCGCCGACATGGGCGCGGACGTGGTGCAGATCGCGCGGCCGCGCGCCACGATCGACACCGCCGACTTCATGCAGCGCGGACGCCGGGTCGTCCCGCTCGACCTGAAGCAGCCACACGATCGCGATACCGCGCTCGACCTGATCGCGCACGCCGACGTTCTGCTCGAAGGCAGCCGCCCCGGTGTCATGGAGCACCTCGGCCTCGGGCCCAAAGCCTGCCACGCGCGCAATGCGCGCCTCGTGTACGGCCGCATGACGGGTTGGGGCCAAACGGGTCCGCTCGCCGCGACCGCGGGCCACGATATCAACTACATCGCGCTGACCGGCGTGCTCGATGCGATCGGCGCCGCGGGCGGCGCGCCGGTGCCGCCACTGAACCTTGTCGGCGACTACGGCGGCGGCGCCATGTTTCTCGTCTTCGGCGTGCTGTGCGCGCTATGGGAGGCGCGCGCCAGCGGCCAGGGGCAGGTCATCGACGCGGCGATGGTGGACGGCAGCGCCATGCTGATGTCGCTGTTCTGCCGGCTGCTCGCGCAGGGCGAATGGAGCGGCCCGCGCGGCACGCACATGCTCGACGGCGGCGCACCGTGGTACGCCACCTATCGCACCGCCGACGACCGTTACGTCGCGGTTGGGGCGCTGGAAGAGCCTTTCTGGCAAGCGCTCCTTGCAGGGCTGGACATCGCGCCCGACAGCCTGCCGCCGCGCCACGACAAGGCGGGCTGGCCCGCGATACGCGCCGCGCTGACCGCCAGCTTCGCCACACGGCCTCGCGACGCGTGGGCCGCGCACTTCCGCGACTCCGACGCCTGCGTGAGCCCCGTGCTCAACTTGCGCGAAGCGGCGCAACACGAGCACGTCGCGGCGCGGCGGACCTATGTCGCCGAGCGCGACGGCGTGCGCCCCGCCGCCGCGCCGCGCCTGAGCCGCACGCCCGCCAGCGAAGCCGCGCAAGCCACGCTCAGCACCGCACTCGCCGTGCTCGACACCTGGCGCGCCACGCAGCCGCAGCCGCAGCGATGAACGCCTCGAAAGCAATCCTTAACACTCACCAGGACCAGTCATCATGTTCGCAGGTTTGAGCCATGAATTCGGGCCCGCCATTTCCCTCGGGGAAACGGGCCGATGCGTTTGCAAGGGAGGTGTCGAAACATGACGCGCTCGCTCAAAGGCCAGGTGGCGATCGTCGGCATCGGCGAAACGCAGTATTACCGGCACGGCAAGTCGCCCGATAGCGAGTTCAAGCTCGCGCTGAAGGCGATTCTCGCGGCGTGTGCCGACGCGGGCATCGACCCGCGCGATATCGACGGCTTCGCATCCTACAGCGACGACCGCAGCGAGGCGTCGCGTCTCGCGGCGGCGCTCGGCACGCGGCGTCTGTGTTCGAGCACGATGCAATGGGGCGGCGGCGGCGGCGGTTGCTGCGCGGCGGTCGCCAACGGCGCGGCGGCGATCGTCGCGGGACTCGCCGACTGCGTGGTCGTGTTCCGCTCGCTCGCGCAAGGCCAGTACGGCCGCTTCGGGCGCACCACCGGCATCGACACCATCTCGGGCGAGAAGGCATGGCTCATGCCGTATGGCGTGCTCGCGCCGCCGCAGCGCTTCGCCATGCGCGTGCAACGTTTCATGCACGAGCACGGTGTTCGCCAGGAGGCTCTGCGCGCCATCGCTTTGGCGTCGTATCACCACGCACAGTCGAATCCGCGCGCGGTGATGCACGGCAAGCCGCTCGACGTCGACAAATACGAATCGTCGCGCTGGATCGCGGAGCCCTTCCATCTGTTCGACTGCTGCATGGAAAACGATGGCGCGGCCGCGCTGATTCTCGTGCCGGCGGAACGCGCGCAGGAATTCGGCGGCAAGGCGGCCTACGTCCTCGGCGCGGCCACGGGCTCGGACCATCGCTACGCGGCGGTCCCGCACAATGGTCCGGCCTACGCGAGCGCCAATTTCGGCACGGTTGCGCCCGACCTCTTCCGCATGGCCGACATCGGCCCGGCCGATGTCGGCGTGGTGCAGAGCTACGAGAATTTCACGGGCGGCGTGGTGATGGCGCTGGCCGAGCACGGTTTCTTCGCGCCCGGCGACGCCAACGACTTCCTCACGCTCGACAATCTCATCGCGCCCGACGGACGTCTGCCGCTCAACACGAGCGGCGGCAATCTGGCCGAGTGCTACATGCATGGCTTCGAGCTGGTGCTGGAAGCCGTGCGGCAAATTCGCGGCACGTCATGCAACCAGGCACGCCGAAACGATGTGGCGCTCGTGATCGGCGGACCGATGGTCTCGCCGGTGAGCAACCTTCTGCTCGGCAAGGAGGCGACACGATGAAAGAAACAGGCACGTCCCCGTATTACCTTCCCGCCGGCCTGCCGATTCCCGTAGCAGAGCCGGACGGACTCTCCGCGCCCTACTGGCAGGCGTTGAGAGAGAACCGCCTGGTCGTGCAGCGATGCGAGCATTGCGGCACATGGCAGTTCGGCCCCGAATGGATCTGTCACGGATGCCACGCGTTCGACCCCGCGTGGACCGAAGTCGCACCGCGTGGCCGCATCTACAGCTGGGAGCGCATCTGGCATCCCTCGCACGATGCGTTGACCGGTCACGGGCCGTACCTCGCCGTGCTCGTCGAACTGCCCGGCGCGGGCCACGTGCGCATGGTCGGCAATCTGCTCGGCGATCCGCAACAGACGGTGACGATCGGCGCCGAAGTCGAAGGCGTGTTCGAGCATCACGCCGACGCCGACCCGCCCTACACGCTGCTGCAATGGCGCCTGTGCAGTTCCGAGGCGGCATGAGCACGCGCGCGGACAACGCCGGCGACAGCGCCGACGCGGTCTTCGATCTGATCGTCGTCGGTGCGGGCGCGGGCGGCATGACGGCCGCCGTCACGGCCGCACATATGGGGCTCAAGGTCGTGCTGTGCGAAGCCACGGCGCAGGTGGGCGGCACGACGGCCACGTCCGCCGGCACCTTGTGGCTGCCGGGCAACCAGCACGGGCAGCGAGCCGGATTCGGCGACACGGCCGAGGACGGCGCGCGCTATCTCGAAGCGATCGGCGGCCCGGACTGCGCATTCGCGAGACGCCGCGCGTTCCTCGAAAGCGGCAACGAGGCGATCGCCTTCCTCGAACGCCACACGGCGCTGGCGTTCGCAAGCTGCGGCGAGCACCCCGATTATGTCGAGGCGCCCGGCGCGGCGATCCACGGTCGCGCGCTCTCGCCGCTGGAGTTCGATGGACGCCTGCTCGGCGACGACTTCGCGCGCGTGCGCGCGCCGCTCGACGATTTCCTCGTGCTCGGCGGCATGATGGCGAACAAGGCGGACGTGCAGGCCCTCGTGCGCCGCTATCGCTCGTGGAAGGCGTTCGCCCGCACGGCGCGGCTCGTCGCCCGCTATGCCCGCGACCGCCTGCGTTACCGGCGCGGCACCCGGCTCGTGCTCGGCAACGCCCTTGTCGGGCGGCTGCTCTACAGTCTGCGCGCGGCCAATGTCGACATGCGCTTCGACACGCGGCTCGTCGAACTGGACAGGGACGAGGCCGGACGCCTTCGTGGCGCGACCTTCGAAGCGCGCGGACAGCGCTACCGCTTGCGCGCGCGGGCGGGCGTCGTGCTCGCCACAGGCGGCATCGGCCATCACGCGGGTCTGCGCGCCTGGCTCGATCCGGCGGCGTTCGAGTCGCTCACGCCGCCGTCCGTGCGGGGTGACGGCATCGCGCTTGCCCGTGAGGCCGGCGCGGAACTGGTGCGCCATCACGGCGATTTCCTTTGGCAGCCCGTCTCGCGCGTGCCCGCGCCGGGTGGCCACCGCCTCTTTCCGCACCTGTATCTGGACCGCGCGAAGCCCGGCCTGATCGCCGTCGATGGGACTGGCCGCCGCTTCGTCAACGAGGGCGCGTCGTATCACCACTTCGTCGCAGCCATGCTCGATCGCGCCGCCGGGCTGCCGGTGTACCTGATCTGCGATGCGGCGTTCATCCGTCAATACGGGCTGGGCGTCATTGCGCCGGGCACGCGCCGCCTGCACCGCTACGAGCGCTCCGGCTATCTCGTCACCGCAGCGACTCCCCAAGCGCTGGCGCAGCGCCTCGGCATCGACGCGCAGGCGCTCGCCAGCACGATTGCGCGCAACAACACCGATGCGCAAAGCGGCCACGACGCCGAATTCGGCAAGGGCGACACGCCGGTCAGCCGCTTCAACGGCGACGCCGCGCAGCGCCCGAATCCCTGTCTCGGCCCGATCGCCACCGCGCCGTTTTGCGCCCTCGCCATCTGGCCCGCCGACGCCGCGAGCAGCAGCGGCCTGCGCACGGACGCCGACGGCCGCGTGCTGGGCGCGGACGGCCACGCAATCGAAGGCCTCTACGCCTGCGGCAACGACATGGCGTCCATCATGCACGGCAGCTATCCCGGCCCCGGTGCGACGCTCGGCCCTGCACTCGTGTTCGGCTGGCGCGTGGCCTCGCATGCGGCTGCCGCTTTGCACGGCCGGGAAGCGCCGGCAAGCCCGCCGAACCTTTCTTCTGCCCGATAACGCAAACGGGCGCATTCATGCGCCCAATGGAGACGAACGTATGCAGCAAGCCATCGGCCAAGTCCTGTACGAACGCGCGGACCACATCGCCATCATCACGCTCAACCGGACCGACTGCCGCAACGCGCTGGGCGGCACACTACGCGAGGACATCGTGAGCGCGATGTCCAGGGCGGATGCCGACCGCGACGTGCGCGCGATCATCATGACCGGCGCGGGCAATGCGTTCTGCTCGGGCGGCGATCTGCGCGAGATTCACGAGCGCGCGGTGCACGGCCAGACGCTCGAAGACAAGATCGAGCCCGCGCGCGACCGCACCTTGCTCGCCGTGTACGAAGCATCAAAGCCGGTGATCGCGGCCGTCAACGGTCCCGCGATGGGAGCGGGCATGAATCTCGCGCTCGCCGCCGACTTCCGCATCGCTTCGCACAGCGCGCGGTTCGCGCAATCGCACGTGCTGCGCGGCATGATGCCCGACTACGGCGGCACCTACCTGTTGCCGCTCGTCGTGGGCCAGTCGAAGGCGCTGGAGCTGATCTACACAGGCGAGGTGCTCGATGCCGCAGAGGCGCTGCGCCTCGGTATCGTGAGCCGCGTTGTCGAGCCGGACGCGTTGATGGAAACGGCACGCCAAATCGCTTGCCGCATCGCCATGAATGCGCCGCTGCCGATCCGCCTTGCGAAGCGCGCCGTGCAACACCATCACCTGGGCGGCATGCGCGACGCGCTGGCCCGCGAAACGGCGGCGCAAAACGTCTGCTATGCGTCTCGTGACGGCGCAGAGGGTCTGCGCGCGTTCCTCGACAAGCGCGAGCCTCGCTTCGTCGGTCAATGATGACGTGAGCGGCTCACGAAGGCACGTAGATCGCCGCGGGCTGCATGAAGTCGCGCAGCCCGCCAAGCCCGAACTGCTGGCCGATTCCCGACGATTTCGCGCCGCCGAACGGCACTAGCGGATCGACACCCACGTGGCGATTGATCCAGACCGTGCCCGCGACGAGCTGGCGCGCCATGGCCTCCGCCGCGCCCAGGTCCTCGCCCCACACCGAAGCGCCCAGGCCGAATTCCCCCGCGTTCGCGCGCTGCACGGCTTCCTCGTCGGTCTGGTAAGACAGTATCGGCAGAACCGGCCCGAAGGTCTCCTGATCGACAAGCCGCGTGCCTTCGGCGAGACCCGCCACGACCGTGGGCTCGATGAAGTAGCCGCACCCTTCGCGAGCGTAACCGCCCGTGAGGACGCGGGCCTTGGGATCGGCGCGCACATCGCGCAGCACCGCCTTCACCGACTCGAACTGCGCGAGGTTCTGGACCGGCCCCATCGCCGTTGCCGGATCGAAGCCGTCGCCGACGACGAGGCTTGCCGCCTGTTCGCACAGCAGCGCAGCCAGCCGGTCATGCAGGCTTTCGTGGACATAGAGCCGCTTGATCGCCATGCACACCTGGCCGCTGTTGACGAAGGCCGCCGCAAACAATTGCGGCGCGATGCGTTCGATATCAGCGTCTTCCCGGACGATCGCGGCATCGTTGCCGCCTAGCTCGAGCGTCAACCGCTTGAGCCGGCCGGCGGCTGACGCCATGACACGCCGCCCCGTGGGCACCGATCCGGTGAACGAGATCTTGGCGATGTCCGGATGGGTGGCGATCGCTTCGCCGATCTCGTTGCCCCCGCCGATAATATTCAGGACTCCGGATGGAAAGAGGTCGCGGGCCAGCTCGCCGAGACGCAACGTCGCCAGCGGCGTATAGGGCGAAGGCTTCAGGACCACCGTATTGCCGGCGTAGAGCGCGTGCGTGATCTTGGGCACCGCGAGGCCCACCGGCACATTCCAGGGCGCGATCGCGCCGACCACGCCCAGTGGATGAAAACGGAAATACACCTTGCCCCGCGCGTCGGCGCGCAACACTTCATCGCCGAGTTCAATGCCGATCACGGCTTCCAGCAGCGACGCCGCGCGCTCGATTTCGCCCCTCGCCAGGGTGAGCGGCCGCCCTTGCTCCAGCGTGACGAGCGCGCCCAGCTCCGCTGCATGGCTTCGCAGCAAGTCGGCGAACGCCTTCAGGCGCGTGCGCCGCTCGTCGAACGAGGTTTGCGCCCACGCCTTCTGCGCGCGCAGTGCGGCCGCGACGGCGTGTTCGAGCTGCGCGCGCGAAGCCTGCGGACTGCTGCCGCAGGCCTCGCCGGTCGCCGGATTGATGACGCCCGCGTGCACCGCCGAATCGACCAGCTCTCCGTCGATCAAATGCCTGACCGGATGCGCGGCAAGATGCGCCATCACGGCCTGAGCCGAATTCCATTGCATGAGTTTTCTCGCATCAAGGGCGGGCCCGATGGCACCGGGCCCGCCGGTTCATTCGCCAGCCATCGCCAGAATGCGGCCGACAACCTTGCCTGCGCCCAGTGCACCGAGCGCGTCGTTGATCCGGGACATCGGATAGGTTCCGATGGGCACCTGAAGCAGCGGTTCGCGTTGCAGCAAGGCAAGCAAGTCGCGCATTTCCTGCAAGGTTCCGACGTAGGAGCCTTTGAGCGCGATGTTGCGCATCGGCAGCAGCGCGGTAGAGAGCGACAACGCCCCGCCGAAGAGACCCACTACGACGACCGTGCCGCCGCGCCCGACGACGCTCACGCCCAGTTCCGTGGTTTGCGGCGAGCCGACAAAGTCGATCACGGCGCGTATGCCGGCCGGCGCCGCAGCACGCAGCGCGGCCATCGCATCGGCTTGCCGCAGATCGAACGTGCCCGCCGCGCCCGCACGCGACGCCTGTGCCAGCTTGTCGTCGTCGATGTCGGCCACGAGAATGCGGGCGGCGGTCATGCCCTTCGCGAGGCCAAGTGCGGCAAGGCCTAATCCGCCCGCGCCGATCAGGAGCAGGCTGTCGTCGGCTTCGAGATCCGGCAGCTTGCGCAGCGCACTGTACGCGGTCAACCCCGAGCACGCGCAGGTGGCGGCGAGCAGCGGATCGAGCGAGCCGTAGTCGAGCACGTAACGGTCATGCGGCACGAGCACGTGGTCGGCATAGCCGCCACGACGGCGGGTGCCCAGCGCCGCGCCGAAATCGCAGTCGAGCTCACGCCCGGCGTGACAGGCGCGGCACTGGCCGCAGCCCTGCCACGGATACACCACGCAGCGCGAACCAACGGCTACGCGAGCGTCCGGACCGGCGGCGGCCACGGTACCCACGATTTCATGGCCCATCGTGAACGGCAGTTCGACGCCCACGCTCTCGAAGCTCACCTTGCGGCCGTTGCCCAGGTCGAGGGCGCCGGTCTGGATGTGAAGGTCGCTATGGCAGACGCCGCACGCCTCGATCTTGACGAGAACCTGCGTTCCGGCTGGAACGGGTGTCTCACGCAGTTGCATTTGCAGCGGCCGTCCCCATTCGACGATGTCGTAGCTCTTCATGCGAGCGCCCCTTCGGCCGCCGGCGGCGCGTGCGACGCTTGCGCCTCGCGGCTCAGCATGGCGTCGAGCATGCGCCGCACGCGCAGCAACGTGCCGTCCGCGGCAATGGCGGCCATCGGCGCGCCCGGGGCCGCCGCAATCGACCGTTGCTGCGCCTCGATGATCTCGCGGTCCTCGTGAAACGCATGGGCGACTTGCGCCGTCAACCTGCGCGTCAGATCGGGCGCCGTGGAGCGAAAATCATTGTGTGCGGTGGACCAGAAATAATGCGTCGACTGCGCATCGCGCGGGGTCAGTGCGATGAATGTATGCAGCTTGATGGTGGAGGGGTCGGCGCTCTCGTATCCCTCGCCGACCGGTGCGATCACCGAATCCTGGACGAAGTAATTGCCGCGCACGTGCCAGACGTAGAAGTTGAAGCGGTCGACGCGCTCAGCGAGCGCACCCAGTTCGCGCGCGAAAGGCGGCGGCGGGCTATCGGGCGTCGTGAAGCGAACCGTGACGGACTCGTCGTCGAACGTCACCTCGGGCCGCACGCTACCTTGCTTGCGCGTGCCGATCGATTTGTTGTGGACGAAGCCGAGATGCGAGAAGTCGAGAAGATTATCGGCAATGAGCTGAACGTTCGAATCGTAGTGGATATAGCCGCCTCGCTCGGCGCTCCAGTTCGCGCAATCGTGCCAGTGCGCGTCGGGGATCGCCGCCGCAGCCGCGTTTTCGGGCAGCCCCATCCACACCCAGATCAGACGGTCCCGTTCGACGACCGGGTAGCTTCGAACGCACAGCCGCTCGGGAACGCGCTCCTGCCCCGGCACCTCGACACACCGCCCGCTCGCGTCGAACACCAGACCGTGATACATGCAACGCACGCGATTGCCCTCGCGCTGCCCCTTTGACAATGGCGCGTGCCGATGGCAGCAGCGGTCTTCCAGCGCGACGATCGCGCCATCGTCGCCGCGGAAAAAAACCAGATCGTCGCCCAGCAAGCGCCTGGGCAGCAGGGTATCCCCAGCCACTTCGGCATCCCATCCGGCGACATACCATGCGTTTCGCAGGAACATTTCATCTCGCAGGAACATTTCGTCTCCCCTTCTCTTCCACAACAGGAATGCGCGCATGCAGCGACGCCACGTAACGTCGGCGACGCCGCCTTGCGCGCTCGTAATGGGAAGACTCTAGGGAAAATGGGGGCGCACGTCTGTCCCCCGCACGGGCTACGGACAATCCCCGACCTTGGGGTGACGCCGTCAGGACAGACGCAGCGCGCCAGAGCCGCTCCATGCGTGCCACAGCCGCATGTACTCGACAACGAGTTCGCGTTGCGAAGCCACGCCGAGCCGTCGATAAGCGCGCTGGCAATAGCTCCGCGCCGTTTCCGTGCTGATGCCGAGCGCTTTCCCGGTCTCCGCGAGCGTGACGCCGAAGGCGAGGCGCGCGCAAACCTGCCTTTCGCGCAACGGCATCGAAAGCGCCTCCGCGAAGCAGCGTTCGGCGCATGCCAGGGACTCGAACGCCTCCACGGGCGAGCGGCGCGCCGACACGCACAGCCAGTGCCGGTCGATCAATGCCATCAACAGCGGCATCGACGACATCAGCCGATCGGCCTCCGCCTCGGCGAATGGTGCGCTCCGTTCCCAGCGAAGCAGGCTCAGCGCGAACGTGCCGTTGCGCTCCTTGCTGCACACGAGGATGCGGTCGACGAGATGAGAGTAGACCGTAGCTTTCAGTTCGCTCTCGGCAAGATCGGAGACCCTCAGGCGCGTCGCCACGCGGCCCTCGTGAAGCAGCCGCACTTTCGCAAGGGTCAACGCGGGATCGCTTTGCCAGAGCTGGCCCTGCGCATAGTGGCCGATGCGCACGAGAGACCCGAACCGGGCCGCGTCGCTAAAGGCGACGACATCGACGCCATCGCGCCGAAGAGAGAAACTCGAGCAGTAATCGACCGGACAAATCCGCTGAACATACGCATAAAGTTGCGAGCCGAATTCCGGGGTGCCCAAACGGCTGACGACCTCCACGAGGTCGTTGCCATCTTCAGTCGCTGCATTCATCGCGTCTCCCGCACCGAGTGATGTTCGGCGTTGCGTCTGGTGTCTGCCGGTATTATGCGGTCTTTGCTCTTCGGCTCCACGTCCCGCCTCTCCCTCGTGCACTGCACTCTATTGGATCCACCCGCGCATGAGGCATCAACTGCGATTCGGCGACAAACGTTGCATTAGCCGCGGTTTCCAAATCGGCGCGGCCAATCTCCCGCCTGATACGAGGCGCCTGCGCGCCTGGGGGAGAAGCGCCACACTCGAAAGACAGACTCCAATTGCTTCGCGCCTCCGCTTTGGGCCGATTTCCACCGGTCGCCATGCACTATGGAGATCGGTGTTCCGTGCAAATCGGATGTTTCTGTGGCCGGCCAATATCGGCCGCTGCTCATCACCGCAGCATGGTCATTCGAGCGGCCGTTCCGCACCGAAAGGAGTCTTCGACGGCCGTCGGACTTTACACCCTCCACAGCGAATACTGCGGTTGTACAATCCGCGAGTCGCGAACAAACTCCGCTGCCATGCTGAAAATCAGTCCTCCGACGTTGAGCGATGCCGATGCGCTACTGGCATTCGAGGTCGAAAACCGTGCCTACTTCGAGCAATGGATTAACGCTCGCGCCAACGACTACTACAGCGCTTCCGCCGTTCGCAAAGCGATAGGAGCAGCAACGAGCGATAGGGACGGCGATCGAGCCTATCAGTACCTCGTTTGGCTCGACGATACGATCGTCGGCAGAATCAATCTTGTCAGCATTACTCGCCCATATTTCAACAAGGCGACGCTTGGATATCGCATAGGAGAGCACTTTGCCGGACGTGGCTATGCATCTCAAGCCGTTAAGCTTGCGATGGATATTGCCGCAAGGGAGCTGAATTTGTCGCGAGTCGAGGCAATTGTGCGGCCTCAAAACATCGGGTCGATGCGTGTCCTGGAACGAAACGGGTTCGTGGCGTTTGGACGAGCCAGCAGGGCCATGCATCTTCATGGCGAATGGCATGACCTCGTCTATTTCGAATGCCATTTCGACGAGCCGGGAGCGGCGCCTGCGACAGGTCCAGGGAAGGCTGCGGGGACGCCCAAGTCGATCTAGTCGTTTTGCGACAGATGATAAGCAAAGCGCCAATTTTTACGCAGCCGAATCACCGTCATCGCCCAAAGACGCGACAATCCACGCGACTCTGTAGTGGGGCCGCTTCGGATCGATTTCGGGCGACCGCATCGGGCAGCAGGCGGTCAGTTCCTGACGCTCGCTTTCGCGACTCCATGTCATCCAAGGTCCGGCCCCAGACATCACAAGCGTGCTACACGTATGCGCCCCCAACGTATCGCTCGCGCCCTGTCGAACGCGCCCACCCCGCGAATCGCGTTCAATCGCCTTCAGGCATCTTCGACGAGTGATGGCTGGTGATCAGCCAACTGTGTCCATTCCACCCGTAGGTAAACGTGTAGCGCGCCTTGACCACGGTACCGTCCGCGTACTTGAACGTGTACAGCCCCGCGTCGATGGCGCTATTGCATTCAACCATGACAAAGCGGAAATCGATGGTACCGACTGGTTTGTGCTCAAGGAAATGTCTGAAGTAGTCCTCCTTTTCTTCGACGGTCAAACGCGGTTTGTTCGATACGGTCGGCAGCAGGATCGAACGCGGTGCATAGTTCGCCGCGACCTTCGCCGGGTCGCCGGTCTTCAGCGAATCGTTCCAGCGGTCGAAGAGTGAAGCGATCTGCTTCTCCGATGCGGGGTGGCAGGCTTCGGTTTTCGCGAGCGCGTTCCCATGGACGGCAACACCGAGCACGACAGCAACCGCGCACGACCTCGACAGGCATGTTTGCATGATTCACCTCGTCTGGATAATGAAAGGCCCTCAACACCGTGCGTTCGCTGCGATCGCTATGGGCTGGCTTGTTCCAGTCCGAGCCCGGATCGAACGAGCTCTACGCTTGGCGCTCTCGCCACGCGCTCTGCTCCGAAGGTGGGCAACCCGCGTTGTATCTCGCGCTACCCGGCGTCAAGCGGTTTCGCCATCCGGGACGCTGTGAGTTCGCTGTCGTCGCCTGGCAGGGTGGCGATAGCCGCCGCAAGTCGCTCTCTGCCGAAGGGGGCCGCGAGCTTTTCCGGTTGTCATCATCGGCGGGAGTTGCGCTACCAGACGACCCGCTTGTACAACCTGCTTGTACGCGCTGTCCGGCAACGGTGCACGGATCAGGTTAGGCGTGTGAAGCCGGGGGGGATATCGGACGAAAGTCCGATAGGTCGCTGTTACCGCCTTACAGCCGCGAAAGCACCTGCGGAAATGGGCGGTTAGCTTTCGTCAGCACCGGACTTTGGTCCGATTGTGCAAACACTTACAACCGGCCAGCCAGGAAAAGGCGCCGTCGAAGCAAGCGCGATGGATCTGGAACGGCCACTGGTGAGGTCGTTATGAAACGTCATATGCCCTTCACTGCAAAGGGCGCTCCTCTGTCGCATCAATGCCCGGCCGCAGCGCATCCAGACGAAGTCGTGCAGCGAGTGCCACCCAAGCGACCTGCTCCGATTGTCGTAATCTCAGCGATACTGCCTGGCGCCTGCGGGGGCGACAAGTGAGCGCACCAGTCAGGAAGTCCGAAAAGAAAACCTGTGTCGAATACAAGGGAAACGCCAGGTTCGAGTCGGGCGAAGAACAGGAACACAACGACGAGCGCAACAATGACAATTTCAACGAAAGCGGCCAATAACGTCATTGGCCTCAACGCTGATGCCGCCTAAATCACGCACAAAGCTAGTGGAGAGAAATAGTGAGGCGTGGCATCTGAGACGACACCGTGTCCGGGTGTTCACCGTGACGAGAAGTGATCGCGTCGCACATGACATTCATTGATCAAATCCACAGGGGGCGGCGGCGGATTCAAAGCGCAACTGCATCAATGATTGGCGGAAGGCAGCCAGAGTCGAACTGACCCGGGAGCGGCTGACGCCCCCAACCGGGTTTGAAGCCCGGCCGTACCACCCGATACGAATGCCTTCCTTCGAGCAACTCAACCGTGATCGTAAGCCGATGCGCCTACAACCACTCGCGCATACGGCTATCGAGCCGCAACACATGCAGATCGCGCTGAAAGCGAGTATATCCAACGCGATCGAAGAACTCCAGAATCTGGATCGCGCGCTTGCGGCCCAGCGCAGTGGCATCGCGAAACGCGGCGGCGCTCACCGCGCCGCCCTGCTCTGTGGTGATTCGCGCCACGATGCGCGCCAGCGTTTGCACGGTGTCGCGATCGTAAAAGAGATCGCGCACGACCTGATACACCATGCCGAGCCGCGCGAGCTTGCGCAGTAACGCACGCACCTTTTCTTCAGGTTGCCGCGCTTCACGCGCAAGATCGCGCACCCACGGCGCGTCGAAACGGCCCTGCGCGATCAACGGCAAAAGCCGCGCCGCAAGCGCCTCGTCTTCGGCATCGAGCGTCACCGCGTGCGAAGGTAAATGCAACCACGGCCCGCTTCTCGCCACGCGCCCTTCGGCCACGAGCGCCTCGATCGCGGCTCGCCACACGGCATCGCTCACGAGCGGCGCCGCCATGCGGCGCAGGCGCGCCGCGTCCGGGCCTTGCTCATCGGGCGAGCGCGCGTGAAAGTCGGCAAGCACTTCGACAATGCGCCCCGTGAGCGTCGTCCAGTGCGCACGCGCGATCACCGCGCCTTCGTCGTCGCGTCCTTGCGGGGCGATCGCAACGGCGTCGGCGGGCAGGTCGAGCGCGGCGTCGGCGTAGCCCGTCAACTGCATCAACGTCGCACGCGCGATGCCGCGCGGCGCCTGTGCGATGAGCGGCGCAAGGCGTCCTTCGTCGAGCCACACTCGCAACGCATCGAGCCACGCGCGACGCTCCGGCGTGCGACGCCGCCTCGAAGGGCCGAACGGATCGAGCACGCGCCCGCCGCCCACCGTCCGGCTCGCCTGCGCATTGCGCACGATGAAGCGGTCGCCGGGCAACGCATGCAATGGCGCGTCGAATACGAGTTGCGCGCGTGCGCGGCCGCCCGGCGCGAGCGTTTCCCCTTCGAGCAGCGCCACATTCGCCACGCGGTGCGTCGTGCCGAGATGCACGTGAAGCGGCGACCAGTGCTGCAACGTAAGGCCCGAATCGTCGAGCAGCTGCAATTCGACGTCCAGGCGCACGGCAGCCTGGGCGAGCCGCGCATCGACAATCCAGTCGCCGCGCGCAATCTGCTCCTTGTCGATGCCCGCAAGATTGAGCGCGCAACGCTCACCCGCATGGCCCGCCTGCACCGCGCGATTCTGGGCATGCAGGCCGCGCACGCGCACGGGCGCGCCGGCGGGCGCGAGCACGAGCGCGTCTCCCGCTTGCACGCGTCCCGCGAATACGGTGCCCGTCACCACGGTGCCCTGTCCCGTCAACGTGAACACGCGATCCACCGCGAGGCGAAAGAGGCCGTCGTCGCGCCGCGCCCGCCAGGTGCTCGCCCGCTCGCGCAACCAGGCGTCGAGGCGCGCCACGCCTTCGTCTTGCGGCTGCGTCGCCTGGGTTTCAAAAACCGGTGCGTCCGCAAGCATCGTATCGGCGAGCCATGTGGCGATCTCGGCGCGCACGGCGTCGAGACGCGCCGCATCCACGCGGTCGGTCTTGGTCAACGCGATGGCGCCCTGCTGCACGCCGAGCAACTGGAGGATGGCGAAATGCTCGCGCGTTTGCGGCATCACGCCGTCGTCGGCCGCGATCACGAGCAAGGCGAAGTCGATGCCGCACGCGCCCGCCGCCATCGTGTGCACGAGTTTTTCGTGGCCGGGCACGTCGATGAAACCCAGCACGTCGCCGTTGGCGAGCGGCAGGTACGCGTAGCCGAGTTCGATCGAAATGCCCCGCGCCTTCTCTTCTTTCAGACGGTCGGTGTCCACGCCGGTGAGCGCGCGAACCAGCGTCGTCTTGCCATGATCGATATGCCCCGCCGTGCCGACGATCACAGGCGCAGCTCCGCCAGTTGCGCGACGAACGCCGCTTCGTCAGCGGGTTCGAGACAGCGCAGGTCCAGCCGCAAGGCGTCGTCGGCAATGCGGCCGATCACGGGCCGCGTCAGCCCGCGCAACGCGCGTTCGAGCTTGAGCAGCGCGCGGCCGCTGCCGCCCTTGCCCGCGTGGCGCACCACGAGTCCGCTGCTTGGCAGCACGTCCACAGGCAGTGCGCCGCTGCCGATCTGGCTGAACATCGGCTCGACGCTCGCGGCATACGCTTCGCCCAATGCGCGCTGCAACGCGGGCAGCGCGCGCTGCGCGGCTTCGTGCATGTGCGCGGCGGGACGCGTGAGCAGGCGCAGCGTCGTGAGCCGTTCCTGCAAGAATTCGGGCGCCTGATAGAGCCGCAGCACCGGTTCGAGCGCCGCGAGCGTGAGCTTGCCCACGCGCAGTGCGCGCTTGAGCGGATGCTTTTTGATCCTGGCGATCAGCTCCTTGCGCCCGACAATCAGCCCGGCCTGCGGTCCGCCCAGCAGCTTGTCGCCGCTGAAGGTCACGAGGTCCGCACCCGCTTCAACGGTCGCGCGCACCGTGGGCTCCGCAGGCAGCCCCCATTGCGCAAGATCGACGAGCGTCCCGCTGCCCAGATCGACGGCCACCGGCAGGCCATGCTGCCGCGCAAGCGGCGCGAGTGCGTCCAGCTCGACGCTTTTCGTGAAGCCACTGATCGCATAGTTGCTGCAATGGACTTTCATCAGCAGCGCCGTGCGCGCATTGATAGCCGCTTCGTAGTCCTTCAGATGCGTGCGGTTGGTCGTGCCGATTTCACGCAGGCGCGCGCCCGCACGGCTCATGATGTCGGGAATACGAAACGCCCCGCCGATCTCGACCAGCTCGCCGCGCGAAACAACGACCTCCTTGCGCGAGGCGAGTGCGCTGAGCAGCAACAACACCGCTGCCGCGTTGTTGTTGACGACAGTAGCGGCCTCGGCCCCGGTCAGTTCGCAGATGAGCGAATCGATCAGGTCGTCGCGGTCGCCGCGTTTGCCGCTTGCGAGATCGAATTCGAGGTTCGCGGGTTGCGTGAGCGCCTGCACCACGGCCTGAACGGCTTCGTCAGGCAACAGCGCGCGGCCGAGATTCGTGTGCAGCACCGTGCCCGTGAGATTGAACACCGGACGAAGCCGGCTTTGTGCGCGCTCCGCAAGGCGTAGCGTGACGGCAGCCAGCACGCGCTCCAAAGAAAATGGTTCGCTATCCTGATCGACAGGCTTCAGCACGCCTGCCTGCGCGTCGCGCCGCCAGGCGTCCTGCGTCGCGCGTATCGCGGCCAGCACCTGCGTGCGGCCATACTGTGCGATCAGCGCTTGCGCGTCCGGCGAGGCGATCACGCGCTCCACCGCCGGCATCTTCGCGAGCAGCGCATTGAGCGCGCGCGCATCGTGTTCCGTTGCCTGGCCCACGGTTTCACTCATATCGCGCGGGTCTCCTCACTGGTCGCCGGGCACTTCGGGCCAGAGCAAGGGGTTCGGGCTCGCGCGGCGGTAGCCCGCGTCGCTCATCAGCAAGTCGAGCGTGAGGCTCGCGAGGTCGTCGGCGAGCGGCTCGAAGTCCATGTCCTTCTCCAGATAGCCGATCTTGCGATACGTATGGCACTCGTCGCACGATTCGGCCTTGAGCGCGGGATTGCCGCCGTCGATGCCCTGATAGGCGATGCCCTTGGTCGAATCGCAGTTCGTGCACTTCACGCGCACCACGTGCGCCTCGGTGCCGCACAGGCCGCATTGCGTATAACGATAGCCCTGGTACGCGCCGCCAATGCGCACGATGCTCGCAACGGGCGGCGAGCCGCATACGGGGCACACGCCCGGCGCATCGACATAGGGCACGTCGCGTATGTCGATGCGGCTCGCGAGATCGGTCCACACCACCTGTAGCGCGGCCATGATGAACGGCGCGGTGGCCGGCGCGATTTCCGTGTAGCGCTGCGCGAGGATCGCGTCGGCCTGGGCTTCGAGTTGCGCTTCGTCCATCGCGCGCAGCGTGTCCAGCACGTTCGCGAGCGCGGGCGTCACCGCACCCGCGGCTTCCACGCGATCGGCAAGCCGATAAAGCACGCTGCGCCATTGCGGATCGCGCTCACCGGAAAGCGCGGGCAGGATCGGCATGGAATGGCGTTGCGCGTTGGCGATGTCCTCGCGCGAAGGCATGGGCGCGCTGTAGTGTTCGAGCGCGTGCTGCTGCGCGTCCACCAGCGCCGCCATCAGGCGTACGTAGCCGCCAATCGGGTTGTGGTCGGCGAGGCGCCGCAAGCGCGCGGCGCGCGTGCTGAAATGCGCGGCGCGCTCGGGCAGGCGGATGCGGGGTATCGCCGAGGGGTCGAGCGCCTGAATCTGCTCGGGGTCGAGAGTGCGTTGCGTCACGACGGGGGTGCTCCAGTACGCTCCACCAAAGAAAAAACCGCCGCGCCCTGCCGGGCCGGCGGTTTGCCGCAAGCGCCGGCGCCTGCATGGCGCGCGGCGCGCTGCCTGTGTGCTATTTGATGCTCTCGCGGAACCAGCGCGGATGATGCTTTCTCGCCCAGCCCCAGGTGACGTAGCCGCGCGTCATCGCACCGATCGAGCCCTTCACCCACAGGGCCGCGTAGATATGGACGATGATGCCGCATATCAGCACGAAAGCCGCCACCGCGTGCACCAACGAAGAGAGCCGGATCATCTCGATCGGGAAATACAGCGAGAAATATCGCCGCCAGATCACGATGCCGCTCACGAGCAACAGCACGAGGCAAACCACCATCACGAAGAATAACAGCTTCTGTCCCGCATTGTAGCGGCCGATCTCGGGCAGTTTGTCCTCGCGATTGTTCAGCACATCGCCCATCTGCTTCATCCACTGGATGTCGTCCTTGTCCAGATAGTTGTGATGCCAGAAGCGCAGCGCAAGGATCAGGAACGAAACGAACATCACGATGCCGATGAACGGATGCAGAATGCGCGTCCACTGCCCGCCGCCCAGCACCGCATAGAGAAACGACATCGACGGATGAAACATCGCGAGACCCGAGAGCGCGAGCAGAATGAAGCTGATCGCGGTAATCCAGTGATTGCTGCGCTCGTTGGGCGTATAGCGCTGGATCAGTTGCGGTTCATCGTCTTTCATCGTTGCGCTCCTCGGGCGGTTCGCCACGCATGCGCCGCGCCTCGTCGCGCGCGGCAACTTCATCTTCTTCCGTCACTTCGTTCGGGCCGATCCGCGTGTAGTGGAAGAAACCGGCCAGCGCCGTGAGCGCCATGATGCCTAGCGCAATCGGTTTGGCCGCGCCCTTCCAGAGCCGCACCATCGGGCTGATGCGCGGGCGATCAGGCAGCCCGTGATAGAGCGAGGGCTGATCGGCGTGATGCAGCACGTACATCACGTGCGTACCGCTCACGCCTGGCGGATCGTAAAGCCCGGCGTTTTCGAAACCACGCTCCTTGAGGTCCACGATGCGCTCGGCCGCGTGCTGCTTCATGTCTTCCTTGGTGCCGAACACGATCGCGCCCGTCGGGCAGGTCTTCACGCACGCGGGTTCCTGCCCCACAGCCACGCGGTCGGAGCAGAGCGTGCACTTGTAGACGCGCCGGTCCTTCTGCGAAAGGCGTGGAATATTGAACGGGCAACCCGTGATGCAAAAGCCGCAGCCAATGCACTTTTCCTCGTGGAAATCCACGATGCCGTTCGTGTACTGCACGATCGCGCCCGGCGAAGGACACGCCTTCAAACAGCCCGGGTCCTCGCAGTGCATGCAGCCGTCCTTGCGGATCAGCCATTCGAGGTTGCCGTCCGGATTCTCGTATTCGGAGAATCGCATCACGGTCCACGAGTGCTCGGTGAGATCGTGCGGGTTGTCGTAGACGCCCGTATTGACGCCGATTTCGTCGCGCAGATCGTTCCACTCCATGCACGCGGTCTGGCAGGCCTTGCAGCCAATGCACTTGGTCACGTCGATGAGCTTCGCGACCTCGCCCGTGACCGGTTCGCGCACGCCGGGTGGCGGCGTGGTGGTGGCCGAAAGGCGCTTGATGTCGAGTGATTGAAATGCCATGGTTCGCGCCCCCTATGCCTTTTCGACTTTCACGAGGAACGACTTGAACTCGGGTGTCTGCGAATTGCCGTCGCCCACGGGTGGCGTGAGCGTATTCGTCAGATAACCCGGTTTCGTGAGCCCCTTGAAGCCCCAGTGCAGCGGCACGCCAACGGTATGCACGGTCTTGCCTTCGATGGTGAGCGGCTTGATGCGCTTGGTGACCACGGCCACAGCAATCAGATAGCCCCGATTGCTCGACACCTTCACGCGCTCGCCCGCCACCACGCCCACTTCCTTCGCAAGCGCCTCGCCGATCTCCACGAACTGCTGCGGCTGGATGATCGCGTTCAGCCGCGCGTGCTTCGTCCAGAAGTGGAAATGCTCGGTGAGCCGGTAGGTGGTCGCCACATGCGGAAACTGCTGCGCGGTCCCGAAGGTCTTGCGGTCGTCGGGGAACACGCGCGCCGCCGGATTGCTCGTGGCAAGCGGATTGTTCGGATGGAACGGGTTGTAGCCGAGCGGGTTCTCAAACGGTTCGTAGTGCTCAGGGAACGGACCTTCGTTCATGCCGTCGCGGGCGAAGAAGCGCGCCACACCCTCGGGGTTCATGATGAACGGCCCCATGCCCAGATCAGGCGCTTCGTCGGCCTTGTAGTCGGGAATGTCCGCGCCGGTCCACGCGCTGCCGTTCCAGGCAATCAGCTTGCGGGTGGGATCGAAAGGCTTGCCCGCCAGGTCGCACGAGGCGCGGTTGTAGAGCACGCGCCGGTTCGCGGGCCACGCCCAGGCCCAGTTGAGCGTCTGGCCGATGCCCGTGGGGTCGTCGTTGTCGCGCCGGCCCATCTGGTTGCCCGCCTGGGTCCAAGCGCCGCAGAAGATCCAGCAGCCGCTCGCGGTCGTGCCGTCGTCCTTCAGTTGCGCGAAGGCCGAAAGCTGCTCGCCCTTCTTCACGAGCACCTTGGTGGGATCTTTCGCATCTGTCTGGTCGGCGAGCGCACGGCCGTTGTACTCCTTCGCCAGTTCTTCCGGCGTCGGGCTCGCGGGATCCGAATACGGCCAGTCGAGCTTGACGATCGGATCGGGCAGCTTGCCGCCGTCCTTCTGGTACGCCGCGCGCATGCGCAGGAAAAGGCCCGACATGATTTCGAGGTCGCTCTTCGCTTCGCCCGGCGGCTCCGCGCCCTTCCAGTGCCATTGCAGCACGCGGCTCGAACTCACGAGCGAGCCGTTTTCCTCCGCGAAACACGTGGTGGGCAGACGGAACACCTCGGTCTGGATCGCAGTCGGGTCGACGTCGTTATAGTCGCCGTACTTCTTCCAGAACTCGGACGTTTCGATGGCGAGCGGGTCCATGATCACGAGCCACTTGAGCTTGCTGAGCGCGGAGACCGTCTTGGCCTTGTCCGGCGCGGACGCAAGCACGTTGAAGCCCTGGCAGATATAGCCGTTGACCTTGCCCTGATTCATCAGCTCGATGGTCTGCAACAGGTCGTACGGCTTGTCGAGCTTGGGCAGCCAGTCGTAGCCCCAGTTGTTGTCCTTCGTGGCCGCATCGCCCCACCACGACTTCATGAAGCTCACGAAGAAGGCGCCGTAGTTCTTCCAGTAGCTCAGTTGATTCGGCCGCATGGGCTGCGCGGCGCGCTTCTTGATGTACTCGCCGTAGTCCTGCTCCGCTTCGAACGGCAGCGTCATGTAGCCCGTGAGCAGGTTCGACATGAGCCCGAGGTCGGTCAGCCCCTGGATGTTCGAGTGGCCGCGCAGCGCGTTCATGCCGCCGCCCGCGATGCCGATATTGCCGAGCAGCAGCTGCACCATCGCGCCGGTGCGGATATTCTGCGAGCCGATCGAGTGATGGGTCCAGCCGAGCGCGTACATGATCGTGCCCGCGCGGCCGGGCTCGGCCGTGGTCGCGAGCATTTCGCACACCTTGAGGAATTTGTCCTTCGGCGTGCCGCAGACCTTCTCCACCATTTCCGGTGTATAGCGCGAGTAATGCTGCTTGAGCAGTTGATACACGCAGCGCGGGTTCTGCAACGTGTCGTCGGTCTTCACGAAACCGTCGTCGCCGAGCTCGTAATTCCACGACGACTTGTCCGGATACGCATGCTTCTGCGGATCGTAGCCCGAGAAGATGCCGTCGTTGAACGCGTAGTCCTCGCGCACGATGAACGAGAAGTCCGTGTAGTTCTTCACGTACTCGTGCTGGATCTTGTCGTTGGTGAGCAAATAGTTGATCACCGCGCCAAGGAAGGCGACGTCCGTGCCGGTGCGGATCGGCGCGTAGTAGTCCGCGACCGATGCCGTGCGCGTGAAGCGCGGGTCCACCACGATGAGCCGCGCCTTGCGGTGCGCCTTCGCCTCCGTGACCCACTTGAAGCCGCACGGATGCGCCTCGGCCGCATTGCCGCCCATCACCAGAATCACGTCCGCATTGCGAATGTCGACCCAATGGTTCGTCATCGCACCACGGCCAAACGTCGGGGCAAGACCTGCCACCGTCGGGCCGTGTCAGACACGCGCCTGGTTGTCGAATGCGAGCAGGCCCATGCTGCGGGCCACTTTGTGCGTGAGATAGCCGACTTCGTTGCTGCCCGCCGAAGCGGCCAGCATGCCCGTGGTCAACCAGCGGTTCACGGTCTTGCCGTCGTCGGTCTTCTCGACGAAATTCGCGTCGCGATCTTCCTTCATCAGCTTCGCGATGCGATCGAGCGCCTCATCCCACGACATGCGCTTCCATTCGTTCGTGCCGGCCGCCCGGTACTCGGGATACTTGAGGCGGCTCTCGCTATGAATGAAATCGATCAGGCTCGCGCCCTTCGGGCACAGCGTGCCGCGATTGACGGGGTGATCGGGATCGCCCTCGATATGGATGATGCTCGTCGTCGCGTTTTTCGCGCCATCGCCGAGACCGTACATGAGGATTCCGCAACCGACCGAGCAATACGGGCAGGTGTTGCGGGTTTCAGTGGTGCGCGCCAGTTTGTATTGTCGGACCTCGGCAAGCGCGTTGTCGGGTGCGAAACCCATCAACGCGAGGCTGGAACCCGCCAGCGACGTTGCCGTGACCTTGAGGAACTGGCGCCGGGACATCTGAAGCATGATTCGTCCTCGGCTCTGATTGTGGGTTTTTTCAGTATAAGACGTTTTGGGCGACGGATCGCGCTGGATGTTCGCGAGCGTCGCGCGCGCAGCGCGGGCTCGTCCGGGAACCACGCTTGCTAATATTGACTGGCGAATCAGCCATCTTTGTGACGAAAACGAACCACCGCGGGGCGCGCCACCATGTCAACGCTTTCCACCGAACGACTCCAGTCCGCCGCCCGCAAGGAAGCGTCGTGGGTGGTGGGCGCGCTGCGCCAGTTCATCGCCAACCGCTGTCCGTCGCTCGCGGCCAGCATCGCGTTCTATTCGGCGTTCTCGCTCGCGCCCACGCTCGTGATGGTGATCGCGGTGGCGGGCTGGTTCTTCGGCGACGACGCCGCGCGCGGCGAGCTGTTCCGCCAGGTCCACAACGTGCTTGGCGACGACGCCGCCGCAGGGATCACCACCATCGTGCAGAACGCGCACCGGGCGGGCGGCAAGGGCGGCGTCGCGGCGATCATCTCGCTCGCCCTGCTCGTGATCGGCGCTTCCGCAACCTTCTCGTCGCTCAATACCGCGCTGAACATCGTCTGGCCGCCGGACGGGCAGCGGCCCTCCAGCGTGTTCGCGCTCGTGCGCGTGCGGCTCATTTCGTTCAGCCTCGTACTGGGAGTCGCCTTCCTGCTGATCGTCTCGCTCGTGCTCGACACGGCGATCACGTTCGTCGGCCAGTGGATCTGGGGCAATTCTCCCTATGTGATCATCGGCAACCTGCTACAGCTCGTGGTGGGCCTGATCGTGCTCGCCGTCGCGTTCGGCGCGCTGCTGCGCTTTCTGCCCGACGCCGACGTGCGCTGGCGCGACGCGATGGTGGGCGGCATTGTCGCGGCGGTGCTGTTCTCGGCGGGCAAGAAGCTGTTCGCGCTCTATCTGGCGCACGCGGGCATGGCGACGGCCTTCGGCGCGGCCGGCTCGCTCGCGGTGCTGCTCATGTGGCTGTATTTCTCGGCGGCGGTGCTGTTGCTCGGCGCGGAATTCTCGGCCGCGCGCGGGCGCATGCACGACCCGCGCGGCGCGTGGGGTTTCCTTGAGGAAACACCGCCCGGCAGCCGCGCGAAGCTGGCCTCGGTGCTGGCTGCCTCCACCATTGCGCCGGTGCTGGAAGCGCGCCAGGCGGCCGCACGGCCGGCTGCCGCGCCACCTGCTGCCGTGCCGATCGGAAACACCGCGAGCGCCAGTGTGGCTGCGCCTGCGCCGTATGCGGCCGCTGTTTTGGCAGACAAATCGACACTATCGGAAACTCCGCTCAGCGCAATCGGGCGCGCGAGCGCCCACGGCGGCGAGTTCGGCCGGTTGAAAACGGGTCTTCAGATCCGCCGCTCGGTCGTGCGCATGGAGGACAGCGCCACCTATGCGGCCGCGCTGACGCTGGTCCAGGCGGGCCGCACGGTCGCCGCCGCCGACCGCTATGTGAAGCGCCATCCGTGGGGTTCGGTGCTGATCGTGGCGAGCGCGGCGCTCGCCATGACGGCCGCCGCGGGACGTCGCCAGGTGGCGGAATCCGGGGCTCTCGGGCAAGCCGCCAAAGGCCGCGGCAAGGCCAAAAAATAACGCGCGTTTACGGAACTTTTATCAAAAATAACAATAATGTTCGATCAACAATCCAATATTTCTAAAAGCGACATAATCGACGGAGGCCCCGCCTGACAAGGCATTGTGGCCGGTGTCAGCTTTTCGCGACAAACTTTTTTTTTCAGTTCTAGTCGATTGGCCGCCTGCGTTATTCTCCATCGCGCAACAACTAAACAATCTCTGCGTGGAGAAAACAGAATGAAACGAGTCGCTCTCTCGACCCTCTCGGTGGCCCTGTTGGCCGCAGCCGGTGCCGCGCACGCTCAAAGCAGCGTGACCCTCTATGGTGTGATCGACGAATCGATCCAGTTCGCGCACAACACCGGCCCGGTCGGTGGCGCAGCCGGCAGTGACAACTTCTGGGGCCTCGCTGGCGGCAACCTGTCGGGCAACCGCTGGGGCCTGAAGGGCACGGAAGATCTCGGCGCAGGCCTGAAGGCGATTTTCCAATTGGAAAACGGCTTTGACATCAACAACGGCACGCTCGGCCAGGGCGGCAAGATGTTCGGCCGTCAGGCATTCGTCGGCCTGTCGCACGACCAGTACGGCACGATCACCCTCGGCCGCCAGTACGACCCGCTGGTCGACATGGTTCAGCCGCTGACCGCCGACAACTACTTCGGCAGCACGTTCGCAACGCCGGGCGACATCGACAACAACGACAACAGCTCGCGTACGAACAACGCAATCAAGTACGTTTCGCCGAGCCTGCAAGGCTTCCAGTTCGAAGGCATGTACGCGCTGGGCGGCGTGGCTGGTGCAACCGGTTCGGGTCAGAGCTGGGGCGCGGCTGCTACGTACGGCATCGGTTCGTTCAACGTCGCCGGCGGTTACTTCCGCATGGACAACGCCTCGTCGCTGGCATCGCGTACGTCGGACGGCGTGGTTGGCTGGTCGTCGGCTGCAACGTCGGGCGCCGTGTTCGACAACCAGATCACCGCCGGCTACGCTTCGGCCAAGTCGATCGGTACGGCTTCGATTGCTGCTCAATACGTCGCAGGTCCGTTCACGTTCGGCGCACGTTACAGCAACGTTCAGTTCAAGTCGGACGGCTACTCGACGTTCGGTTCGACGGAGCGCTACAACATCGCTGCCGGCTTCCTCGGCTATCAGCTGAACCCGGCCCTGCTGCTCGGCCTCGGCTACACGTACACGCACGGCGCTGGCGACACGTCGGCTACGTACAACCAGGTTTCGATCGGCGCGGACTACAACCTGTCGAAGCGCACCGACCTGTACGCTGTTGCCGCATACCAGCACGCCAACGGCACGCAGCGCAACGCGGACGGCACGACGTCGGTCGCCGGCGCGGCAATCGGCTCGTACAGCTACAACTCGTCGACGAGCTCGCAAGAACTGGTCAGCCTGGGCATCCGCCACAAGTTCTAAGCAACGCATTGCACCGGGCTTCGGCCCGGCGCCGCAACCGGCTGACGAGCCATTGCGGCGATGCGAGCGAGACCACGCAGCTAAAAACCACACGCTGCACAAACCAGCCTCGGGCGCAAGCCCCGGCTGGTTTTTTTATGCCCGCCGCATTTTAGAATCCGCCCTCCAACCTTCCTTCCCGCACCGCCACCCGCCGCCCGCCGCATGCGCGAGCGGACGTTTCAGCGCAATCGCACCAGTGCTTCGGCCGCGTGCTGCACGAATGCAGCGCCCAACGTCGTAGCCGTACGCTGCGCGCCGCGCACGACATGGAGTGCGAACGGTAACGCCGGCGCAAAACGCTTCACGCCGACGCGTGCGCTCGCATGCTGGGCCGTGAGCGCGTCGACGAGCGCGATGCCCATGCCCGCCTCCACCATCGCCACCACGGACTGCGCCAGCGTCACCTCGACGCCAAGCTCGCGCGCCACCCCGCACCCGGCGAACATCCCGTCGATACGCATGCGCGCTTCGCTCCCCGCGGCCCAGGAAATGAAACGCTCGCCTGCGCAGTCTTGCGCCTGCACCACGCGCTTGCGTGCGAGGCGGTGTCCGCGCGGCACGATGCAGCGCAGCGGCCATTCGCCGAGCGTCTCGAGCCGCGCGCCAGGATGCGCGACGGCCTGCGTGACGAAGCCGACGTCGCAGCGTTGCCCGGCGACCCGTTCGGCGATTTCCGCCGCTTCGCCGGTCAGCAGTTCGAGATCAACGCCCTCGTGCTCGCCCGCGAAAGCGGCGGCCACGCGCGGCATGAAGTCCGCACAAAGATCGGGCGACGCCGCGACGCGCACCACGCCGCGCCGTTGTGCGCGAATCAGCGCGGCGGCCTGAGTCACTCGCTCGAAGCCAGTGAACGCGCGTTCGACTTCGTCGTGCAGCGCGTGCGCTTCGACGGTCGGCAGGAGACGTCCCTGGCGTCGCTCGAAAAGCGCGAGCTCCATCTTCGTTTCGAAGTCGGCGAGCAAGCGGCTCACCGCCGGCTGGGAAATACCGAGCGCCGCCGCCGCGCGCGTCACGGTGCGCCACTGCATCAGCGCACGAAAGGCTTCAACCTGGCGCAAACTGAGGTCGGCGGTAGGCATAAGATAATGTTATGGAAATTTCAAAATTACGAACGGTGTCGGTGTTCTCAATCTGTTTCATCAACGAACGACCCGCTGCTGACGAACATAATACCGAATAGCCATCCATAACATCAGCACATACTTTCGGCAGCCCATGTTGCGTGGCGTGCACCAATGAAAAATCCCCGCGGGCTCGTCGCCGACGGGGATTTCTGGGTACTGACACGTAGCCGCCGCCCGAAGGGCGCGGCTGCGGCGCATTCAGCGCGATCAGGCTGCTGCTGCGTCCTTCAGCTTCTTCAGGGCGCGCGCCTTGATGCGAACCGATGCGGGCTTGGCCGGGAACCAGCGCTCTTCGCCCGTGAACGGATCCTTGCCGAAGCGCTTCTTCTTCGCCGGCACTGCCTGCACGACGATCTTCAGAAGACCCGACAGCGTGAATTCGCCGGCGCCCTTCTTGTGGACCGAACCGAGGATCGTGTCTTCCAGCGCGGCGAGCACGGCCTTGGCAGCCTTCGGCTCGACGCCTGCACGCTCAGCGACGTGGGTAGCCAGCGAGGCCTTCGTGAAGGTGTCCTTGATCGGCGACGGTGCGCCGGACGCCTTCACGGCGACCTTCTTAGCTGCGGCCGTCTTGGTGGCGGGCGCTTTCTTTGCAACAACCTTCTTGGCCGGGGCAGCTGCCTTTTTTGCGGCCACTTTCTTTGCGGAAGTCGGCATGTTTCTCCTACCAGTGTTGGTCAGTGAATCGAAGAAGCACAGCGGAATGCACATGCTTCAACGGCGGATTCTACATATGCGCAAGCGTTTTGCGTGAAGCTTTTGCATTGTCGTTACGATTTTGTTGCGCAACGCAGACTCTCGCGCGCATTTCGACGCCTGTTTACAGGGGTAAACGTGCACCGGCGACGCTTGCACGGCTGCCCGCGCGCGGCGCCTGGACCTGCTCGACGCGCATGCCTGTCGTCAGGAATACGCCATACGTATGGCGTTTTTGCGTGTTTTTGCTCGCGGCGATCCGTCAAAGCGTGTGCAGCAGCGTGGCGAGCGACGTCAACGCGGCGTCGATTTGCCCGGCGTCGACTGCACCGTAACCGAACAGAAAACCGCTTTGCACAGGCGCTTCGAGGTGAAACGGCGCGAGCGGATGCAGGCCGATCGACGCACCGCGCGCGGCCGCGGCGACCTTCGCCGCGTCGAGTGGCGCCACGAGCCGCGCCGCCAGGTGCAGCCCCGCCGTGTTCGGCGTGACCGCTTCGAGCCAGGGCGAAAGCGGCCCGCGCAGATGCGCGAGCAGCACGTCGCGGCGCTCCGAATAGCTTTGATGCATGCGCCGCAAGTGGCGCGCGAAGTGCCCGTTGAGCATGAAATTGGCGAGCGCCGTCTGCGTGAGCACACAGCCGTGGCCGTCGCCGATCTGCCGCGCGCGGGCGAGCGGCGCCGCGAGCGCGGCGGGCGGCACCATGTAGCCCACGCGCAGCTCCGGGAAAATCGTCTTCGAAAACGTGCCGACGTAGGCCACGAGACCGGCATTGTCGAGACTCTTGAGCGGCTCCATCGAGCGCCCCTCGAAGCGGTATTCGCAGTCGTAGTCGTCTTCGATCACGAGCGCGCCGTGCGTCTGCGCCCATTCGAGCAGCGCCACGCGCCGCCCGAGACTCATCGGCATGCCGAGCGGAAACTGGTGCGAAGGCGTGACGTAGACGACCCGCGCCGCCTTGGGCAAACGCTCGATCACGAGGCCCTCGCCGTCCACGGGCACCGGCACGACCTTCGCGCCGAGCGCGGCGAAAATGTCGCGCGCGGGCGGATAGCCGGGGTCCTCCACCGCCACCACGTCGCCGCGTTCGAGCGTCACCCGCGCGAGCAGATCGAGCGCCTGCTGCGCGCCTTGCGTGACGATCACGTCTTCCCAGTTGGCCTGCACCGCGCGGTTGAAGGCGAGATAGCGCGAGACCGCGAGCCGCAGCTTCTCCTCGCCGGCCGGCTCGCGATACATGCCGTAGCCGCGCGCCTGCACGCGCAGCGCATCGTTGATGCAGCGCCGCCAGATGTCGAACGGAAAGCGCGCTTTGTCCGTCACGCCGCCCGCGAAGTCGCACGCGAGCCGCGCGTCGAGGCGCGGCAGCGTGTCGCCCGCCGCGTGCGCTTGCGCCCGAGCCTGCCACCACGGCGTGGCCCGCGCGCCGTGCGCCGCGCCGCTGGAAGCGCCGCCAACAGCGTCCGTGGTTTCGGCGGCGGCAGCGGTGGCCGCGCGAATCTGCGGATTCTCATGACCGCGTTCGCGCGCAGGCAGCCGTTCGAGCGTGTCGGCGACGAAGGTGCCCGAGCCGCGCCGCGAAATCAGATAGCCCTCCGCCAGCAGCCGCTCGAAAACGTCGAGCGTGGTCTTGCGCGACACGCCGAGCTGTCGCGCAAGATCGCGCGTGGAAGGCAGGCGCGTGCCGCCCGCGAGCCTGCCGTCGACGATGCTGTCGCGCAGTTGCCGGTAGATCTGGCCCGCGAGATCGCGACGGCCCGACACGGTGACGTGAAGTTCCATGGTGGCGCTGCCGGTATCGTTCGAGGGCGATCGGTTGGGGTTGAGGAGGCTCTCGCGGGCGCGAAAGTGGTCACCCGAGATATTGCCAGAATGGCTATATAAAGGCGCCAGCGCGACGCATAAAGTGGCTTCCGTGGTCTACGCAGTCGAGCCCATTTCAGCCCATCCGCAGTGGACGCAATTCAACTTGAGAGGTGAACGGTCATGCAAGCACGTCTGGATTTCTACAAGGCCAGCCCGGAAGGCACGAAGGCCATGGTTGCGCTCGAAGAGCGCGTGAGCAAGAGCTCGATCGAAAAGCCGCTCGCGGAACTGGTGCGCCTGCGCGCCTCGCAGATCAACGGCTGTGCGTACTGCGTGGACATGCACACCACGGACGCGCGCAAGGGCGGCGAAACCGACCGCAGGCTCGCCACGGTCTCGGTATGGCGGGAAACGCCGTTCTTCACGGAGCGCGAGCGCGCCGCGCTCGAATGGACCGAATCGGTCACGCTGCTCGCGCAAACCCATGTGCCCGACGAGGTTTGGGAACGCGTGAAGCCGCATTTCACCGAGCAGGAGATCGCCGACCTGACCTTGCTGATCATTGCGATCAACGGCTGGAACCGCATTGCGGTGACGTTCCGCAAGATGCCGGCCTGAGCATGAAGCGCGCCGCGTTCAGTCGCCGCTTAATACAAGGCGGCTGAACGCGGCGCGTGCGTGTTACGGCGGTAATCGAAACAAGAGACGCGACCGAGGCAACCCTGCGCCTACGATTGCGCCTCGCGCGCCGCGGCTTGCGCGAGGCTCTTTTCGTGGTGTTCGCGCGAGAGGCGGTTCATGAGCGGCAGCAGCAGCACGGCCACCACCACGCCGATCGACGCGAGCCAGCCAAGACCCGTGAAGAGCCGCGTATAGAGCGGCAGCGAGGCGAGCGGATCGAGCTCGCCCGAGGGCATCTGCGCGAAATTGGCCACCACACTGCCCAGATACTGCGAGACGCCGGTTGCGACGAAGTACGCGCCCATCATGAAGCCGCTCATGCGCGCGGGCACGTAACGCGCGATCATCGCGAGGCCCAGGCCGCTCACGAGCAGTTCTCCGAGCGAATAGAGCCCGTAGCCGCCCACCATGAACCACGACGACACGCGCCCTTCCACCGCGTAGCGCCCGCTCATCGCGAACACGAAAAAGCCCGCCGCGACCACGGCGAAGCCGAGCGCATATTTCCCGGCCACAGGCACGTCGCGCCCGCGCCGGGCAAGCACGGTATACAGCGCGGCGAGCACCGGCGAAAGCACCATGATCCACAGCGGGTTGAGCGCCTGGAACTGCGCGGGGCTCCAGCGGAACAGGTCGATGCCGAACAGCGTGAACTGCGGATCGACGTTGCGCAGCGCGAAGAGCGTGAGCGACGTCGACATCTGCTGATAGAACACGAAGAACAGGATCACCTGGAGCGTGAGGATCAGCGCGGCGATCAGACCGGCCCGCTCGGCGTGCTGGCAGCGCACGAGCATCCAGCCGAAGATCGCCAGAATCGCGATGGCCGCGACATACACGCAGCCGCGCGCGATCGCCTCGTGCTGGAGCACGAACAGCGTGCCCGCGCCGAGCGCCACGGCGCCCACCGCCACGAGCGCGACCCGGCCCAGGTTCAGCGGTTGTTCGTCGGGGGCCGAGCCGATATGCGCGAGCGAGCGGCGCATCAGGAAGAAGTTGACGAGGCCGAGCACCATGCCCGCGCAGCACACGCCGAACGCGGCGTGCCAGCCCCAATGCTCCTTGATCCACGGCGTGGCGAGCATCGAGATGGTCGAGCCGATATTCACCGCCATGTAATAGATGGTGAACGCGCTGTCGAGCTGGGCGTCGTCGCCCTCGTAGATACGGCGCACGAGGTTTGCGGCGTTGGACTTGAAGAGACCGTTGCCGACCACGATCACCCCCAGCGACGCATACATGTGCTGAAGGCTGTCGTTGGGCAGGGCGAGCATCAGATACCCCGCCGCGAGAATCGCCGCGCCCGCCAGCATCGAGCGCCGCGCGCCGAGCACCTGGTCGCCGATCCACCCGCCGATGGCGGGCGCCGCGAAAACGAGCGCCACGAAGGCGCCCCAGGTGAGGTTGGCGTGGCGGTCGGTGAAGCCGACCTTTTCGACCATGAACAGCACCAGCAGCGCCGCCATGCCGTAGTAGCCGAAGCGCTCCCACATCTCGATCAAGAACACCGTCGTAAACGAGCGGGTGCGGCTGGGCGGAGTCGTGGCTGGCGTGTTCATGGCGCTTGTTTCCTGTCGCGGTCCTGCATTGCGCGCGATTGTACGCACGCGCACCGGGCGTTGCGCGCAGCGTGCGCCGCTGGCAGTTTTTGCAGCGTTTTTGGCACGGTAGCGCGCCCGCGCAAGGCTACAGTGATTCCCGTCCGCCCGGCACGCCGCCGGCTTTTTACGATACCCAAACCTTGATCGGGGACACTCCATGGCGCTGCAAATCGGCTTTCTCGTCTTTCCCAACGTCCAGCAACTCGACCTCACCGGCCCCTATGACGTGCTCGCCTCGATGCCCGACACGCAGGCGCGGCTCATCTGGAAAACGCTCGAACCCGTACGCTCCAGCACCGGCCTCACGCTCACGCCGGACACGACCTTCGACGACTGCCCGCCCCTCGACGTGATCTGCGTGCCGGGCGGCAGCGGCGTCGGGCAACTGATTCCCGATGACGAGACGCTCGCCTTCCTGCGCCGCCAGGCGAGCGAGGCGCGCTATGTCACCTCGGTTTGCACGGGCGCGCTCGTGCTCGGCGCAGCCGGGCTGCTGCGCGGGCGGCGCGCGACCACGCACTGGGCCTTTCACGAACTGCTGGAGCCGCTGGGCGCGCTGCCCGTGAAGGCGCGCGTGGTGCGCGACGGCAACGTGCTGACCGGCGGCGGCATCACCGCGGGCATCGATTTCGCATTGACGCTGGCCGCGGAGCTGATCGGCGTAGAGGCCGCCCAGGCGCTCCAGCTGGAACTCGAATATGCGCCGGCGCCGCCCTTCGACGCGGGCGACCCCGCCACCGCCCCGCGCGCGATCGTGGAAAGGTTGCGCGCGCAATCAGCTGCCTCGCTCGCCGAGCGCGCGCGCATCGTCGCGGCCGCCGCCGCGAAGCTCTAGACTCCGGGCTCCAGGCGCCGGGCCGCCCTCGCCGCGTGCCAGGGTCTGCGCTTGCTACCGTCTTTAACGTGGATCGTATACATTGTTTGCCGGGCGAGCCGGGTATGCAGCACATACGGCCCGCCCGGCCGCCCAGCCCTGGGCAAGCCGTACAAACCAATCATTAGGGGATTTGATGCGCTCCACCACCAGCAAGCTCGCTCTCGCCGCGGCGACCGCCGCATTCCTGATCGGCGCCGCCGCGCCGGCATTCGCACAAACCGAAGCCAGCGCACCGGCAGCCGCCGAGGCCGCCGCCTCGCAACCGCTCACCGCCAAGGAGCAGAAGAAGCAGGCCAAGGCGCAAGCCAAAGCGCAGCACAAGGCCGAACGCAAGGCCGCCCGCGCGAAGAACACCGCCGAGCTGAAGAAGCTGGAAGACGCGGGCTACAAGCCGGCTCTGAACGACCCGAACTATCCGCAGAACCTCCAGGACGCACAGAAGAAAGCCAACGCAGCCGCCGGCGCGAGCCAGTAAGGCGCATCGCCGCCGCGCGCGATCATCGCGCGCAGCACCTGGTCGTTCACGCGCTCTTTCTCGCGTAGTCAAAGCATTCTGCATGCGTTCGAAGCGGCCCTCGCGCCGCCTCGAACGCCTCTGGCTCCAGCCACCCCTCTGCGCCACGACACGTAAATCGCGCTGATTGCGCCATTCGTGCGCCATTCTTGCGCCACTCTTGCGCTGTTCGCATGCCTCTCCCGCCGGCTCCCGCACGCCCGCGCCGGACACCCCAAACGCTTCATCAGTCGAATGGCAGTACCATCCGCGAAGCGATCGCGCCGCTTCATCCGGCAACCGCACGTCAAACAGCATCGCAACCAGCAAGACCGCCCCATCGACGCTGCACGCGCTTCACATCGGCGCGCCACATGCATGCCCAACATGGAGTCATCGTCATGAACGCACCCCAGCCGGCCGCCAACGCAAGCGCCGGGCCGCAGAAAAAAGGCATACCTGTGGGCCTGATCGCGGGCGTGATCGCCCTCGTCGTCGTACTTGTGCTGCCCCTGCCCGCGAGCCTGCCACCCGCCGGACAGCGCATGCTCGCCATCCTCGCCTTCGCCGTGGTCGTGTGGCTCACCGAGGCCGTGTCGTACGAGGCGAGCGCCATCATCATCACCTCGCTCATGGCGTTTCTCGTGGGCACCGCGCCCACCATCGAGAACCCAGCCGTCATGTATGGCACCAACAAGGCCATCACCATGGCGCTCGCGGGCTTCTCCAACTCCGCGCTCGCGCTCGTGGCGGGCGCCCTGTTCATCTCGGCGGCGATGACCGTCACGGGCCTCGACCGGCGCATCGCGCTCGTCACGCTCTCGCTCATCGGCACCACCACGCGGCGCATCCTGATCGGCGCCATCGCCGTGACCATCGTGCTCTCGCTCGTCGTGCCGAGCGCCACCGCGCGCAGCGCCTGCGTCGTGCCGATCATGGTGGGCGTGATTTCCGCGTTCGGCGTGGACAAGCGCTCGAATATCGCGGCGGGCATCATGATCGTGGTGGCCGAGGCCACCAGCATCTGGAACGTCGGCATCCAGACCGCCGCCGCGCAGAACCTGCTCACCGTGGGCTTCATGGACAAGATGCTCGGCGCGCGCGTCACCTGGCTCGACTGGCTCATCGCGGGTGCGCCGTGGGCGATCGTGATGTCGGTGGCGCTGCTTGTCATCGTGCTCAAGATGATGCCGCCGGAAGCCGACGCGATCGCGGGCGGCAAGGAAGCCGTCGAAGCGTCGCTGCGCGAACTCGGCCCCATGACGGGCCCGCAAAAGCGCCTGCTGGGCGTCGCCATCGGCTTGCTGTGTTTCTGGGCGACCGAAGGCAAGCTGCACCCCTTCGACACCACTTCCGTCACTTACGTGGGCCTCGTGCTGCTGCTGTTGCCGCGCTTTGGCGTGATGGACTGGAAGACCGTGCAGAACCGCATTCCCTGGGGCACGGTGATCGTGTTCGGCGTGGGCATCAGCCTCGGCACGGCGCTGCTCACGACGAAGGCGGGCCAGTGGCTCGGCGACCTCGTCGCGCACCACACGGGGCTCGACACCGCCAGCCCGTTCATGGCCTTCGCGATTCTCTCGGCCTTCCTCATCCTCATTCACCTCGGTTTTGCGAGCGCCACGGCGCTCACCTCCGCCATGTTGCCGATTCTGGTGTCGGTGCTCCAGTCCATGCAGGGCGACTTCAACCGGCTCGGGCTCACGATGCTGCTCGGCTTCGTCGTGAGCTTCGGCTTCATCCTGCCGATCAACGCGCCGCAAAACATGGTGTGCCTCGCCACGGAAACCTTCACGGCGAAGCAGTTCGCGCGCGTAGGCATCGTGCTCACGATAGTCGGCTACCTGCTCCTGCTGCTGTTCGCCGCGACGTGGTGGCGCTGGCTGGGCTGGATCTGAACGCCGCACTCCAACCTGTTACCGCCAGGGAGGCCGCTCATGGAAGTCAATATCGATGACGCACGCCGCTACGCCACGGCCGTGCTCACGCAAGTCTCGGTGCCCGCGGACATCGCCGCCGACGTCGCCGATCACCTGATCGAATCCGACCGCGTGGGCTACGCGAGCCACGGTCTCTCGATCCTGCCGAACTACCGGCGCGTGCTGGCCGCGGGCTTCGTCACGCCCGACGGCCGCGCCGAACGCGTGGTGGACCGCGGCAGCCTGATCGCCTACGACGGCCACAGCGGCTTCGGCCAGCACGTGGGCAAGGTCGTGATCGACGACGCCATCGCGCGCGTGCGCGAGCACGGCCAGTGCATCGTGACGCTGCGCCACAGCCACCATCTCGGGCGCATGGGCCACTACGGCGAAATGGTCGCGGCGCAAGGTTATGTGCTGCTGGCCTTCACCAACGTGGTCAACCGGCCGCCGATCGTCGCGCCGTTCGGCGGACGCGAGGCGCGCCTCACGACCAATCCGCTGTGCTTCGCGGGGCCGCTGCCGGGCGGGCGGCCGCCTTTCGTGGTGGATATCGCCACCAGCGCGATCGCCGTCAACAAGGCGCGCGTGCTCGCCGAAAACGGCCTCGAAGCGCCGGAAAACTCACTGATCGACGCCAACGGCCAGCCGACCACCGACCCGAACGTGGTGTTCGCCAACCCGCCCGGCGCGCTGCTGCCGTTCGGTCTGCACAAGGGCTACGCGCTCGGGCTCGTGGCGGAGCTGCTCGCGGGCGTGCTCTCGGGCGGCGGCACGATCCACCCCGACAATCCGCGCAATGGCGTCGCTACCAACAATATGTTCGCGCTGGTGCTCGACCCGCAGGTGGACTTCAACACGACCTGGCGCTCGCAGCAGGTCGAAGCGTTCCTCGACTATCTGCTCAGTTGCCCGCCCCAGGACCCCGCACAACCGGTGCAGTATCCGGGGCAGTACGAAGCGGAAAATCGCGCGCGGCACATGCAGACCATCGTGCTGCCCGATTCCGTGCGCAAGCCCTTCGCCGATCTGGCGAGCGAACTGGGCGTCGCGCCGCTCGCGCCGCTTTGAGCGGACCTGCGTTGCCCAAAACAAAAGGCCGTGCGGGTCGCAAACCCGCACGGCCTTTTCATTCGCAGCGCTTACCTTACACCGCGACCGCGCCCACATAGTTCTCGGCCATCGCCGTGGCGGCGGCGCGCGACGTGGTGACATGCTCCAGTTCCGCGACCTGCAAGCGCTGCTCGAACGGCGAGGCGTCGTCGAGGCGGTGCATCATGCGCGTCATCCAGTACGAGAAATGCTCCGCGCGCCAGATGCGGCGCAGCGCCGTTTCGCTATAGGCGTCGAGCAGATCGGTGCGGCTCTCCTTGTAGAAGGCCACGAGCGCGGCGGTCAGCACGCGCACGTCCGACACCGCGAGATTCAGGCCCTTCGCGCCCGTGGGCGGCACGATATGCGCCGCGTCGCCCGCGAGAAAGAGGCGGCCGTGCTGCATCGTCGTGGAAACGAAGCTGCGCATGCCCACGATGTTCTTCTGGAAGATCTTGCCCTCCACGACCCGATGGCCTTCGAGCGAATCGACGCGCGCGTGCAGCTCGGCCCAGATGCGGTCGTCGGACCAGTTGTCGACGTTGTCCTTCGGATCGCACTGGAAATACATGCGCTGCACGTTCGGCGAGCGCGTGCTGATGAGCGCGAAGCCGCGCTCGTGGCGCGCGTAGATCAGCTCGTCGGAGGTGGGCGGCGCCTCGGCGAGAATGCCGAACCAGCCGAACGGGAACACGCGCTCGTAATCCTGGCGCAGCGACGCCGGAATCGCGGCGCGCGACACGCCGTGAAAACCGTCGCAACCGATCACGTAGTCGCAGTGCAGTTGGTGTGCTTCGCCTTCGTGCGTGAAGCGGATCGACGGCGAATTGCTTTCGATGTCGTGAATCGACGTGTTCGACACGTTGAAGAACAGCTTGCCGTCCGCGGCCACGCGCGCGGCCACGAGGTCCTTGAGCACTTCGTGCTGCGCATAGACGGTGATGGCCTTGCCGGTGAGGCCGGTGAGATCGATGCGGCGGCGCTTGCCTTCGAACGCCAGCTCGAAGCCGTGATGCACCGCGCCTTCGGCCTGCATGCGCGCGCCGACGCCGGCTTCGGTGAGCACGTCCATCGTGCCTTGCTCAAGCACGCCGGCACGAATGGTCGATTCGATCTGCTCGCGGCCGCGCAGCTCCAGCACGACCGAGTCGATGCCGCGAAGGTGCAGAAGATGGGAAAGAAGCAGGCCCGCGGGCCCTGCGCCGATGATGCCAACCTGGGTGCGCATGGATGTCTCCTGAATGCGGCGTTGCTTGAATTGATTTTTGGCAAGTTTCGCCGCAGGGTCCGTTATCGCGCAACGCGATATGGCGAATATGGACTATCCCGATTTCGAATAACGTGACAAAGCTGTGGCGCTCGCGCGGAACGGAAATTGCTCATCGGCACGCTTCGCCTGCGCCCGCCACCTGGGCGTTCGCGCGCTCCCCGTCACCAAGAACACCGCGCCCATGCCTTTTCCGCTCCGCTCCCAGTCCGCCAATCCCAGAACGAAACACCGTTTCGCACCGCTTACAGCTTCGCTTGCCGCTTCATTCGCAGCCTCATTCGCAGCCGCGCTGAGTCTCACGCTTGCGCTCGCCAACGACGCCGGCGCGGCCGAAGTCCAGGCCGCAGCCGCCTCCACCGTCGCTTCCGCGCCCGTGCAAGCCAGTGGGCAGGAATTACAACCGTCCGCGCAATCGGCAAAATCGGCAAAATCCGCAGAATCGGCAAAGCCGGTTCACACGCCCGAGCAGCACGCCGCCGCCAAGGAAAACCAGCCCGCCACGCCCGCGGACCTGTACGGCCGCCTCTACCACGACGTCCAGCTCGCGCAAATCTTCCCCGACAGCAAAACGTTCGCCGACATGCTGCCGAACGAGCGTCCCGGCCAGATCACGGCGGCCTACGAACGCTGGCGCGCACAGCACGCCGCCGACCGCGACGCCGCCGCGCACAAGGCCGCGCTCACGCAGTTCGTGAACCAGAACTTCACCGCCCCGGCGCAAACCGGGGACCACTATGTTTCCGATCCGAACCAGGACGTGGTCGGCCATATCGACACGCTCTGGAACGTGCTGAGCCGCCGCCCCGACGCGAAGCCGAACCCGTATTCGTCGCTGCTGCCGCTGCCCTATGCGTATGTCGTGCCGGGCGGGCGCTTCAACGAGATCTACTACTGGGACTCGTACTTCATCATGCTCGGGCTGGAGGCGAGCGGCCGCCACGAACTCGCGCTCGACGAGCTGAACAACTTCGCCGCGCTGATCGACCGCTACGGGCACATCGCGAACGGCAATCGCACGTATTACCTGAGCCGCTCGCAGCCGCCGTTTTTCGCGCAGATGGTGAGCCTCGTCGCGGAAAAGGACGGCGACGCCGTCTACCTGCGCTACCTGCCGCAATTGCGCAAGGAATACGACTACTGGATGGCGGGCGCGCAAACGCTCAAGCCCGGCCATGCCGCGCGCCATGTGGTGCGCCTGCCCGACGGCACGCTGCTCAACCGCTACTGGGACGCGCGCAACCGCCCGCGCGACGAGTCGTATCGCGAGGACATCCTCACGGCGCGCGCGACGCCGCAGCGCGACGCCTCGGACCTCTGGCGCAACCTGCGCGCGGGCGCGGAAACGGGTTGGGATTACAGCTCGCGCTGGCTCGCCGACGGCCGCACGCTCGCGACCATCGACGTGACCTCGCTCGCGCCCGTGGACCTCAATTCGCTGATGGTGATCCTCGAGCGTACGCTCGCGAAAGCCTACGGCCTCAAGGGCGACGCGCGCGAAGCCCAATTGATGACGAAGCGCGCCCAGCAACGCGCCGACGCCATCGACCGCGTGCTCTGGGATCCGCAACTGCACGCGTTCAGCGACTACGACTTCGCGCACCGCACGCTCACGCACCGGCTCACGGCGGCAACGCTGTACCCGCTTTATGCGGGCGTCGCGACCCGATCCCAGGCGCAGGACGTGGCCGCCGCCGTGCGCGCCGGCCTGCTGCGCCCGGGCGGCCTCGCCACCACCCAGGTCGCCACGGGCCAGCAGTGGGACGAGCCCAACGGCTGGGCGCCGCTGCAATATCTCGCGGTGATGGGGCTGCGCCGCTACGGCGAGCAGGCCCTCGCGCAGGAAATCGCCACCCGCTGGATCGCGACGAATCTCGCCTACTACGAGCGCACGCACAAACTGGTCGAGAAATACGACGTGAGTGCTTCGGCCACGAAGGCGTCCTCGGCGGGCGGCGGCGAATATCCGTTGCAGGACGGCTTCGGCTGGACCAATGGCGTGCTGCGCGTGCTGCTTCAGATGTATCCGCCCGCCGCTGCCGCTTCTGCCCAAGGTCCTGCTTCCGCGCAGGGTGCGCGGGGCGGCTCCCCTGCGGCGAACGCGGCTGCGCCAGCCAGCGCTCCGTAAGCGAGCGCTGCGCGCGCCTTCACAGGGCGCGCGCAGCGTGTCGGGCGTACACTTTTTGCCGTACCGCAGCGTATTGCCCGCATTTGCACTCCCCGCCGCCAACCGTCCGGAGTTCCCCATGCGCACCGAAACGGCATTCTTGTTCGACCTCGACGGCACGCTCGTCGACAGCGTCTACCAGCACGTGCTCGCGTGGAAGGAAGCCCTCGACGCGGACGGCATCGAGCTTTCGGTGTGGCGCATCCATCGCCGCATCGGCATGAGCGGCGGCCTGTTCATGAACCAGTTGCTGCGCGAGACGCACGAGGCCATCTCGCCGGAGCGCATCGCCCGGCTCCAGCAACTGCACGCCGACGCCTATCGCCGCCACTCCGACCAGGTGCGCCCGCTGCCCGGCGCACGCGCGCTGCTCGACGCGCTCACCGCCGCGCAGGTGCCGTGGGCCATCGCCACGAGCGGGCGGCTCGCCACGGCTTCCGTGAACCTCCAGGCGCTCGGCGTGGACCCGGCCGTCACCACCGTCGTCACGCGCGACGAAGTGCGCCACGCCAAGCCCGACCCCGATCTTTTCGTGGGCGCGGCCCTGCGCCTGAACGTGCCGATCGAGCGTTGCATCGTGGTAGGCGACAGCGTCTGGGACATGCTCGCCGCGCAGCGCTGCCGCGCGCTCGGCGTGGGCTTGCAGTCTGGCGGCTACGGCACCGAGGAACTGGAGCGCGCGGGCGCGCTGCGCGTGTACGAAGATCCCGCCGATCTGCTCGCCCATCTCGACGAAATCTGTGCGCGCGACTGAGCGCCCTGAGTGCGCCCTGAGTGCACCCTGAGCCGCGCGCACGAAACTTGCGCACCTCGAAATCGTGCAGTGCAACGCCGCTGCCGCGCCATGTGCTGCATGTCGCGCGCCAACGGCGTATGCTGACAAGGGTCAACTCGACAACTCTCCGACCGGCTCGCGCCCCCCGCTGCGATGAATGCCTCCGCCCATGCCTCCGGTTCCCCAAGCGCGCCGCGCGTGACAGTGGTCGTGCTCACGCGCAACCACGTGCGTCAGGTCGTCGATACCGTTGCGCGCCTCACCGCGCTTCCCGAGCAGCCCGACGTCATCGTGGCCGACAACGGCTCCACCGACTCCACCGTGAGCCTGCTGGCCTCGTTGTTCCCGCAGGTGCGCATCGTGCAGTCGCTGGGTGACCGCGGCATGGCCGGCTTCAATCGCGCCGTGCTGCTTGCCCGCACCGAGTATGTCGCGTGCTGCGATGACGGCACCTGGTTCGCGCCGGGCGCGCTTGCCCGCGCGGCGAAGCTGCTCGACGCCCACGCGCAGGTGGCCGTGCTCAACGCGCGCGTGGTCGGCGGCGACGAGCGCGAGATCCACCCGGCCTGCCTGATGCTCGCCGCCACCTCGCCCGGCGCCGACAACCCCGCCGGCCCGGTGCTCGCAAATTTCATGGCGGGCGCGTGCATTTTCCGCGCGAGCGTGTTCCGCGCGCTCGGCGGCTACGAAGCACGGCTCTCGCACGGCGGCGCGGAGGAACTCGCCGCGCTCGACCTGCTTGCGGCCGGCCATCAGATCGCCTACTGCGAGCAGGCGCTCGCACATCGCGAGCCGCTGTATCACTGGTTCACGCGCGCGCAGCATTGTGCGCGCGCGCGCAACGCGGCCTGGGTTGCCTGGATGCGCCTGCCCATGCGCGACGCGCTCGCGGCCACCGGGCGCGCGCTCGCCGTGTTCGCGCGCCAGCGCTCGCTCGGGCCCGCCGGCGTGGCGCTGCTGCGCGGCGCGTTCTGGACCTGGCGCCGGCGCCGCGTGGTGCCGCCGCACGTCGTGCTGCTCACGCGCCAGGTGCGCCGCGCGGAACGCCACGTGCGCGCAGGTATTCCGGCCATGGCCGAAAAGTACGACCGCTCGGGCCAGCGAGCGTGGTAAGCTGCGGCGCCCGCCGCGCGCGGGCGTCCATTCAAGAGGCTCATTCCAGACCCGAGGACCATGACGACGCCCGACTCCGGCATCGCCCCGCACGGCAGCCCAGCGCAACCTCCCGAAAAGCCCCCGACCGAAGGCCATAGCGAACGGCGCTTCGAGGCGCTCGTGCAGCCCATCGAGGACTACGCAATCTTCCTGCTCGACACGCACGGCCACATCGTGAGCTGGAATCGCGGCGCGGCCCGCATCAAGGGCTACGAGGCGCACGAGATCATCGGGCAGCATTTCTCGCGTTTTTACACCGAAGAAGCCAAGGCGCGCCGCTGGCCCGATCACGAGCTGGAACAGGCCGCGCTGCACGGGCGCTTCAACGACGAAGGCTGGCGCGTGCGCAAGGACGGCACGATGTTCTGGGCCAACGTCGTCATCACCGCCCTGCGCGAGCGCGACGGCTCGCTCTCGGGCTTCGCCAAGATCACGCGCGACCTCACCGCCGAGCGGCGCCAGGTCGAGGCGCTGCGCCTGTCCGAAGAACGCTTTCGCCTGCTCGTGGAGAGCGTGACCGACTACGCGATCTTCATGCTCGATCCGCAGGGCTACGTGGTGAGCTGGAACACCGGCGCGACCAACCTGAAGGGCTACCGCCCGGCCGAGATCGTCGGCCAGCATTTTTCCGTGTTCTACCCGCCCGAGGACGTGAGCGCCGGCCTGCCCGAGTGTGAACTGCGGCGCGCGGCCGACGAGGGCCGCATGGCGACCGAAGGCTGGCGCGTGCGCAAGGACGGCTCGATGTTCTGGGCCAACGTCACGCTCACCGCGGTGCACGACAGCCACGGCCGCCTCACCGGTTTCGCCAAGGTCACGCGCGACATGACCGAAAGCCGCCGCACCGACGAGCTGGAGCATTCGAGCGAGCAGATGAAGCAGTTCCTCGCCATGCTCGCGCACGAATTGCGCAACCCGCTCGCGCCCGTGCGCAACGCCGTGGCCACCATGCGCCTCATGGACGCGCCGAGCCCCGAGATCGAGCGCGCGCGCGAAATGATCGACCGGCAGATCGTGCACCTCACGCGGCTCGTGGACGACCTGCTCGACGTCGGCCGCATCACCTCGGGCAAGATCGAACTGCGCGAGGCGCCGCTCGATTTGTGCGAAGTGGTCACGCACGCCATCGACGCCGCGCAGCCTTTCACCTCGGCGCGCAGCCAGCACGTGGAGGTGCGCATGCCCGCCGCGCCGCTCACCATGACGGGCGATCACACGCGTCTCGTTCAGGTGCTGCAAAACCTGCTGCACAACGCCTCGAAGTTCTCGCCCGACGGCAGCCGCATCGTCGTGGACGTGCGGCCCGCCGCGCGCGCCGTGCAAATCCAGGTGAGCGACGAGGGCCGCGGCCTGCGTCCCGGCACCTTCGAGTCGATCTTCGGCCTCTTCAGCCAGGACCGCTCGATGCCGGGTCCGGTCGAAAACGGGCTCGGCATCGGCCTCATGCTGTGCCGCTCGCTCATCGAGTTGCACGGCGGCACGATTTCCGCCACGAGCGAAGGCCACGCAAAGGGCAGCACCTTCACGATCCGCCTGCCGTTCGCGCGCGAAGCGACGCATCCCGCGCACGCCGCGCCGCTCACGGCGAATGCGGCGGAACTCGCGGCGCTCGCCGAAGCCGGCGTGCCGCCCATGCGCGTGCTCGTGGTGGACGACAACCGCGACTCGGCCGACAGCCTCGCGATGCTGCTCGAACTCAAGGGGCACGACGTGCGCGTGGCCTATAGCGCGGCGCACGCGCGCGAGGAAGTGGACGGCTTCACGCCGAACGTCGCGTTCATCGACATCGCCATGCCCGAAATCGACGGCTATGCCGCCTTACGCGAACTGCGCGCGCTGCCCCCGCTCGCGCACACGATGTTCGCGGCGATGACGGGCTTTGGCCAGGCCGCCGACGTCGAACTCACGCGCGAGGCGGGCTTCGAGATGCATCTCGTGAAGCCGGTGGACGCCGCGCTGTTCGACGAAGCGATCGCCCTCGCGGCGGCGCGGCGCAAGCGCTAAGCCGCTGGCGCGCTCAACCCGCCTTAAGGCGCGACGGGCACGAACGGTCGGTATTCCACCTCGGCCCCGCGCACGACAATCGCTGTCGACTCCGGCACCTCGGCCCAGACCTCGGGCCGGTCGCCCAGCGGCTCGGAGACGAGCAGATACGCGTCGTCGCCCGCCGCCGTGATGCGCGGATCGTCGGGATACAGCTCGCGCAAATGCCGGAACGACGTGGTGTGAAAAAGCGAGCGCGAATTACGCTCGCTCGAATAGCGCGCGGCGACGATCTGCTCGCCGTCGCACGCGCATACCGTCATGTTCAGCGCCGGCTCGATGCCGTGCTTTTTCGCGGTGGCCTCGACGAAACCGGCCATGCGTTCGAGCGCGGTGACGGGCTCGATTTCGAGTCCGAATGTCATCGCCAGATAGAACATGGTTTCCGAATCGGTCGAACCTTCGAGCGCATTGAAACGATCCGGATCGATCGCCACGAGCAGGTCGCGCCGGATGAGCGGGTAGCTGCGAATCAGCCCGTTGTGCGCGAAGATCCAGCGCCGGTGGCGAAACGGATGGCAGTTGGTCTCCTGCACCGGCGTATCGGTCGCCGCACGGATATGCGCAATGAACATGGGCGCGTGCACGGCGCGCGCAAGCTCGCGCAGGTTGCGGTCGTTCCAGGCCGGATGCACGCTGCGGTAGCGATACGGAATGTCGTGCGGGTCCTGGAACCAGCCCATGCCGAAGCCGTCGCCATTGGTGGTGGTGGCACCCTTGGTGGAGTGCAGGCTTTGGTCGATCAGCGAATGGCGTGCGTGAAACAGCACGGTTTCGAGCTGCACGGGGTTGCCGGAATAGGCTAGCCAGCGGCACATGATGGTCTCCTTCGAAAGGTTGCTTTCGTATGCCGCCCGCTTGCGTGTTCAGCTTGCGTGCTTCGCCTGTTTAGACCGCTTACTTCACGGCGCGCAGGTCGGCGATTGGCGTGAGAAAGCCGGTCAATCCTGTGAGTATGATCTGCACCCCGATGCACAGGAGCAAGAACGACGATACGCGCATGGCCACGCGCGTGCCCTCCACACCGAGGTATTGCGAAAGCCGCGCGGCGCGGCTGTATACGTAATAGATCACCAGCATGACAAGCGTGGAAATCACGATCGATGCGAAGCTCGAAAGCAGCCACGCCGACAGCTTGTGCGTGCGGTTGGCGTTCAGCGCGATGGCCGTAGCGATGGAGCCGGGGCCGGTGGTGAGCGGAATCGTCAGCGGGAAAAAGGCCTTGCCGGAAGCCGAACTCGCGCTCATGGGCTTGATCGGGTGATCGACCGAGGCCGGTTCGGGCTCGGGCGCATTGAGCATTTGCCAGCCGCTCACGGCCACCGCGAGGCCGCCGCCGATACGCAGCGCTTCCATCGAAATGCCGAAGAAATGCAGGATGGGCGTGCCGACGAAAAACGCCGCGACCAGCACGAAGAACGCGTTGATCGCCACGCGCTTGGCGAGCAGGCGACGTTCTTCGTCGGTGAGGTTCGCGGTACGGTCGAGAAAGACAAAGGCGACGCCAATGGGGTTGATGATGCTGATCAGTCCGGTGAAACCGAACAGGATGTCTGAAATCAGGCTTTCGATCATGAAGTCGATCCGTTAAAGGCAAGCGGCGTACGGCGCGCCGGGCTGCGAGAAGTGTAGCCGGATCGGCGTTTCGCGTGCCTGATCGATGTCGCCCCGATCCCCGAAAAATGGCGCGTTGCACCAATATTTACCGTCCCTTCCCGGCAAACCCTTCAGTAATTTTGGCAGCTTTACGGGGCGCGTTCACAAGCATAGAGTGGATTGCCTCGCACCCCGGCGCGACGTTTCTTTTCTTCTCATATGAAAGAGGAGTTGCCATGTCACTGAGGTTGCTCGCTGCCTTGCCCTTTATCGGCATCCTTCTGGGGGTGCCGTTCGTCAATCGCACCGAGCCGCTCGTGCTCGGCATGCCGCTCGTGCTCGCGTGGATCGTCATGTGGGTCGTGCTGACCGCGGCGATCATGGGGATCATCTACCGGCTCGATCCCGTCAACCGGACCGCGGCCGACATGGATGCGGAGGTGCGGCCATGAGCGCCCTCCTCATCATCGCGGCGATCACCGTCGTCGCGCTCTACCTCGGCGTGCGAGCCCGTCGCGGGCACGACATGAGTCTCGAGCAGTGGTCGGTGGGCGGGCGCAGCTTCGGTACCGCGTTCGTGTTCCTGCTGATGGCGGGCGAGATCTACACGACCTTCACGTTTCTGGGCGGCAGCGGCTTCGCGTACGGCAAGGGCGCGCCCGTCTATTACATTCTGGCTTACGGCACGCTTGCGTACATCCTCTCGTACTGGATGCTGCCGCCCGTATGGCGCTTCGCGAAGCAGCACCGGCTCGTTTCGCAGCCGCACTTTTTCGCGCGCAAATACCAGAGCCCCGCACTCGGCGTGCTCGTGGCGTGCGTGGGCGTGCTCGCGCTGGTGCCCTATCTCGTGCTGCAACTCAAGGGCCTCGGCATCATCGTGACGACGGCCTCGTATGGCGCGGTTTCGTCGACGGCGGCCATCTGGATCGGTGCGATCGTGGTCACGGCCTATGTGATCGCTTCAGGCGTGCGCGGCTGCGCATGGAACTCGGTCGTGAAGGACACGATGATTCTCGCCATCGCCGTGTTCCTCGGCATCTACCTGCCGATTCACCACTACGGCAGCATGAGCGAGATGTTCCGCGCCATCGACGCCGCCAAGCCCGGCTTCCTCACCTTCGCGCCGCGCGGCCAGAGCGTGACGTGGTTCCAGTCCACCGTGCTGCTCACGGCGCTCGGTTTCTTCATGTGGCCGCACACGTTCATGTCGGTCTATACCGCAAAGAACGAACGCATTTTCCGCCGCAACGCGATGATCCTGCCGCTTTACCAGCTCATCCTGCTGTTCGTGTTTTTCTGCGGTTTCGCGGCGGTGCTCAAGGTGCCGGGCCTCAAGGGCGCCGACATCGATCTCTCGCTCTTCCGTCTCGCGCTGCAAACGTTCGATCCGTGGTTCGTGGGCGTGATCGGCGCGGCCGGCGTGCTCACCGCACTCGTGCCGGGCTCGATGATCCTCACCACGGCTTCCACGCTGCTCGCCAACGACGTGTATCGCGGCGGCCTCGTGAAGAACGCCGACGACGCGCGCGTGGCGAAGCTCGCGCGCCTCTTCGTGCCGGTGATCGCACTCGTGGCGGTGGGCTTCACGCTGCGCGGCGGCGAAACGATCGTCGCGCTGCTGCTGATGGGCTACAACTTCGTCACGCAGTTGTTCCCGGCGTTGGTGTGCAGCCTCTCGCCGCGCAATCGCGTGACGAAGCAAGGCGCGTTCTGCGGCATCCTGGCGGGCGTGCTCGTGGTCATCATCACGACGCTCACGCACCTGAGCGTGGCGCAACTGATTCCGTTCGCACCGGATGCGATCAAGGACGTCAACATCGGCTTCCTCGCGCTGTTCGTGAACGTGATCGTGCTCGCCGTGGTGAGCATGGTGACGCAACCGCGCACGCATGTGGATCACGAGCATGCGCGGGCGCATTGATTGACATGACGTTTCAGGGAAACAGCCCGATCAGTCGGTACTGATCGGGCTGTTTTTTTATGCGGCCTTGCGCGCATCGGCAATACGCTGCGGCGCCTCGGGCCGCGCATACAGATGCTCCAGATACGCCTGCAAGCGCGGAAAGCCTTCGAGCAACTGCACTTCGTTGGCCCAGTCCATCAGGTACACCGTCACGCAGTCCGCAACCGAGAGCCGGTTGCCGACGATGAACTCGCGCCCTTCGAGATGCTTGTCGAGCACCGCCGCCATGGTCTTGAAGTCCTCGCGCGCCAGCTCGATATCGGCCGGAAGTCGCTTGTCCGGCGGATAAAGAAACGAGTGCCGCGTGATTCTCCAGAGCGGCTGCTCAAGCTCGGTGACGGCGAACAGCGTCCAGCGATAGGCCTGCGCCCGTTCGTCGAGATTCGTGGGCAAGAGTCCCTTCTCCGGATACTTGTCCGCGAGATACAGCACGATCGCCGCCGACTCGGGAATCACACGGTCGCCGTCGATCAGCACGGGCACCTTGCCGGCCGGATTGACGCGCAGGTATTCGGGCCGCCGGTGCTCGCCTTCGAGCAGATTGACCGAGACGAATTCGAAGTCGGCGTCGACTTCCTTCAGGCCCCACAGCGCGCGCTGCGAGCGCGTGCCGGCAAATCCGTAAAGTCTCATGGCAAGCCTCCGTTCAGGCGCCGGGAATCGGTAGAACCGGCATCACTTCGACGGAATCGCCGGGGAAAATCGAGAAATGCGGGTGACCTTCGAACAGCTTCGCGGCCTCTTCATGCGACGCCGCACGCACGACCGTGAAGCCCGATAGCGCGTTGGACGTATCCACGACGCCCTTTTCGCCGATGGATTTCGTCTTGCCGACCGGCCCGCCAAAATCGGCGATCGACGCCTTGTGCTTTTCGACCCACGCATGCCATGCCGCAATGCCCTCCTTTTCCCGCGCGTGCCGCTCTGCATCGGAAAGCGCCGACCACGCCTTCATGCGCGGGTTGTCCTTAGTGCCGAGAAATACCGCGAGAAACAGCTTCTGATCGCTCATGTGTCCTCCGTCTGCTGATCTGGGTGCCGGCGCGATGGCGGGTGTGAAACCAGGGCAACGTCGGGTCGCCCCTCCGGCCTTGACAGAATAGGTTGATATCAACACAATTGCAACATGGCCAGCGCAAAGAAACTCCCCTTCGAAACCACGCTATTGGTGCGCGATTGCTGCCTGTGCTTGCATATGCAGCGGGCGGCGCGCAACCTTGCGCGCATTTTCGACGAGGTTTTGCGCCCGCTCGACCTCACGAACGGGCAGTTCTCGCTGCTGATGTCGCTGAACCGGCCGCATCCACCGGCCATGAAAGACGTGGCGTCGCTGCTGGCCATGGACCGCACCACGCTCACCGCCGCGCTCAAGCCGCTGGAGCGGCGCGGCCTGGTGGTGATCGAGCAGGACCCGGAGGACAAGCGCAGCCGCCTCCTGAGCCTCACGCCCGAGGGGCATCAACTGCTCAACGAGGCGTTTCCTTTGTGGCAGCAAACGCACGAGGCAATCGAACAACCGTTTGCCGAAGGCGAGGTCGACAAGCTGCGCGCGCACTTGCGCGCGCTTTCCTGAAACCTAGCGCTTCGACGCCCCATACAGCGTCGAATCGGCGAACCCTTCGGCCGCAAGCACACGCCCGACGAGAATGAGCGCCGTGCGTTCGATATCGGTGGCCTGCACTTTTTGCGCGATGTCCGCGAGCGTGCCGGTCACGCGTTCCTCGTCGGGCCAGCTCGCGCGATAGATCACCGCAACCGGGCAATCTTCGCCATAGTGCGGCAGCAATTCCTCGACAATGCGCGCGATGTGGCGCACGCCAAGGTGAATGGCGAGCGTCGCCTTGTGGCGCGCGAGATCGCCAAGCTGCTCGCCTTCGGGCATCGACGTTTTCGTGGCGTAGCGCGTGAGAATCAGCGTCTGCGAAATGCCGGGCAGCGTGAGTTCGCTGCCGAGCGCGGCGGCGCACGCGGCGGTCGCGGTCACGCCGGGCACGACTTCATAAGGAATGCCGAGCATGCGCAAGCGCCGGATCTGCTCGCCGATCGCGCCATAGAGCGAAGGGTCGCCCGAATGCACGCGTGCGACGTCCAGCCCCTGTGCATGCGCGTCTTCGAGCAAGGCGACGATCTCGTCGAGCGTGAGCGGCGCGGTGTCCACCACCTTGTGCGCGCGGTGGCCTTCGAGCACGGCGGGCGGCACGAGCGACCCCGCATAGAGGATGACCGGGCAACTGCGCACGAGGCGCTGGCCCTTCACGGTGATCAGCTCGGGGTCGCCCGGACCCGCGCCGATGAAGAAAACTGTCATGCGTTGAAACTCCGCTGAGTGTAGTGCGCGAGCGCCTCGATCGCGGCTTGCGCCGAGGCGAATTCGCGTTGCGCGTCCGGCAATGTCGGCCGCCGCATCATCACCACGGGCAGACCCATTTCGCGCGCGACCGCGAGCTTCGCTTCCGTGGCCGCCCCGCCGCTGTTCTTGCTGACCACGACGTCGATGCGCGCCCCGGTGAAAAGCGTGCGCTCGCCTTCGGGCGTAAACGGCCCGCGTGCATCGATCACGCGTGCGCGGGCGTGGCCGGGGTGGGCGTCGAGGCAACGGATCGTCCAGTGCTGCAACTCGGGCACTTCGTCCAGGTGCGCGAGCGGCTCGCGACCGAGCGTGAAAAGCGGCCGCGCGAACGGCGCGAGCGCTTCGGTCACGCCCGCCCAGCCGCTCACCATGCGCCAGTCGTCGCCGGGCTGCGGTTGCCAGGGCGCGCGGCGCAACGCCCAGTACGGCACGTTTGCCGCTTCGCAGGCGCGCGACGCGTTGGCGCTGATTTGCGCGGCATACGGATGCGTCGCGTCGAAAACGAGCGCGATGTGCTCGTCCGCGAGAAAGCGCGTGAGCCCTTGCGCGCCGCCGAAACCGCCCACGCGCACCGCGCAGGCGAGATCGGCGGGCACGCGGCCGAGGCCCGCGAGCGAGTAGACATGCGCAGGGCCGAGCGTGCGCGCGATCGTCAGCGCGTCGCCAGTGCCGCCCAGCAGCAGGATGCGCGCCGTCATGGCTTGACGGCCTCGTAGAGCGTGACGGGCAGCGCCTGGCGCCACGTGTCGAAGCCCCCCAGCGGCTGCGCTTCGCCGATGCCGATGCGCGTGAGCGTGCCGCCATGCTGCGCACGCCACGCCACGAGCGCCGCTTCGCTTTGCAGCGTCACCGCGTTCGCGACGAGCCGGCCGCCCGGCGCGAGCGCCGCCCAGCACGCGTCGAGCACGCCCGGCGCGGTCACGCCGCCGCCGATGAACACGGCGTCGGGCGTGGCGAGGCCCGCGAGCGCATCGGGCGCGCGGCCCGCCACGAGTTGCAGGCCCGGCACGCCGAGCGCCGCGCGATTGTGCTCGATGAAGCGCTGGCGCTGCGCATGCGCCTCGATCGCGATCGCGCGGCAGGCCGCATGCGAACGCATCCACTCGATGCCGATCGAGCCGCTGCCCGCGCCCACGTCCCACAGCAGCGCGCCGGGCGCAGGCGCGAGGCGCGCGAGCGTGAGCGCGCGCACGTCGCGCTTCGTGAGCTGGCCGTCGTGGCGGTAGGCGTCGTCGGGCAGACCTGGCGTGAGCGTCCAGCCGTGCGTGTGCGCCGGGGCTTCGCCCGTACATTCGAACGCGACCAGATTGAGCGCGGCGGCTTCTTCGACTTGCCACGCGTCGGCGCGGCCGTCGATGCGGCGCTCGCACGCGCCGCCCAGATGCTCGAACACGGCGAGGCGCGTCGCGCCAAAGCCCGCCTCGCTCAGCAACGCGGCGAGCGCCGCAGGCGTGCGCCCGTCCGAGCTCAAGGCGAGCACGCGCGAGCGGGTGTACAGATGGCGGCGCAGCGCGTCGAGCGGACGGCCGACGAGCGAGACCGTCGCCGTGTCCTGCAACGCCCAGCCAAGGCGCGCCGCCGCAAGCGAAAGCGACGAAGGCGCGGGCAGCACGCGCATTTCACCGGGCGTCACGTGGCGCGCGAGCGTCGCGCCCACGCCGAACAGCATGGGGTCGCCGCTCGCGAGCACGCACACGGGCAGATTCGATTCGCGATGCGCGAGCAGCGCCTCGACGCTGAACGGCTGCGGCCACGGTTCGCGCCGCGCGCGCACGCGCGACGGCAGCATCGCGAGATGACGCGCGCCGCCCGTCACCACGGCCGCGTCGAACAGTGCGCGCCGGGCGTCGCGCACGAGCCCCGCGTAACCCTCGTCGCCGATTCCCACCACCGTCAGCCATGCCTGCCTGCCCTGCATTCGTTCTCCGTCGTTGCTCATCGCTCTGCGACATCTCGCGCGCAAGCCCCTTTGCCGGGCGGAGCGCGCCTGAAAACGGGCATAATACCGTGTCCGCCGGCGCCGTTAAGGCAACTTTGCGTGAGACCGGAGCCAAGCGCCGAAGCGCTGACTCCGGGCCGCAAAAAAAGGGAACACAGCACGCTGTGGCCGCCCCCGCGACTGTAAGCAGCGAGACCGCATCCACCCGCGCCACTGGTTTTACCGGGAAGGCCGATGCGGCCCACGACCTGCGAGCCAGGAGACCTGCCGGCCGAACTGTTCGCACGAACCCATATCGGGCGGGGTGTACCGATATAGCGGCCGTTTTCCCGCCTGCCACGCGGGTTGCGCGCCGCACGTGCCATGCTTACCCGATATTCCCTTGACACACGAATCAACGCCCGACTCGCCCCTTGCCATGCTGGCCGCGCTCCGCCCATCGGCGTGCCCGGGGCTCGTTCGCGTGGTCGCGGCGCGTGACGGCGGTCTGTGCCGCATCCGCCTCGCCGGAGGCGTGCTGCACGCTGCCCAGGCGCGCGCGCTGGCCGACGCCGCGCTGGCGCACGCGAGCGGCGTGCTCGAACTGACGAATCGCGCCAACATGCAGATTCGCGGCGTGCGCGCGGGCGAAGAAGCGGCCTTGAGCGCCGCGCTGATCGGCGCGGGTCTGGGCCCGGCCGGCGTGGACGCGACGAGCGCGATCGAGCGCGCGTGCGCCGCCGACGAATTGCGCAACGTGATGCTGAGCCCGTTGGCGGGCCTCGACCCCGCCGCCTGCGACACGACAACGCTCGCCGCCGCGCTCATCGACATGATGCAGCGCGAGGCGCGTTTTGCTGCGCTTTCGCCGAAGTTCGCGCTGCTGATCGACGGCGGCGAGCGCATGGCGATGCGGGAGCATCCGCATGACATCTGGCTCGCCGCGCAACGGCATGGCGCGACGCTGCGATTCGCGGCGGGCCTGGCCGGCTGCCCCACCGAAGCGCCGATTGGCCTGCTCGCCGCCGACGATGTGTGCGGCTCGATACGCGCGTTGCTGCATGCGTTCCTCGATCTCGCCGGCGCGGACATCACGCGCATGCGCGGCGTGCTGGTCGCGCACGGACTCGAAGCGCTGCTGCACCGCGCACAGCAGCACGGCAAATTCTCGCTGATGCGCGACGACGCCGCGCTGCGAACCTGGCGGCGCGACGCGAGCGACGCCGACCTGCGCCTCGGCGCGCACGCGCTGCACGCCGACGGCAGCGGCTACGTGGGCGCGCAGCCCGCGCTCGGCCGCCTCGACGCCGCGACCTTGCACGCGCTCGCCGCCCTCGCTGAAGAAGCGGGCGACGCGACGCTGCGCATCACGCCGTGGCAAAGCCTGCTGCTGCCCAACGTGGCGGCGCAGGCGATGCCCGCCATGCTCGACCGCCTGCGCGCGCTCGGCCTCATTGGCACGCGCGCCGCGCCGCTGGCGCGCCTCATCGCGTGCACGGGCTCGACGGGCTGCGCGAAAAGCCGCGCGGACACGAAGGCCGACGCGCAGCGTCTCGCGGCCCTCCTGCCCGCCGACGCCGAAGCTCACCTGAGCGGTTGCGAGCGCTCCTGCGCGGCCGCGCATCGCGCGCCGTTCACGCTGCTCGCGCAGGCGCCCGAGCACTACGACCTCTACCGGCGCGACGACGCTGCACCCGGCTTCGGCCAACTCGTCGCGCCCAACCTGACCATCGAAGCCGCCGCGCAGGCCATTGCGCGGCGGCCCCGGAGCACCCCCGATGTCTGATTACATCCGCGACGGCCAGGCGATCTATCGCGAGTCGTTCGCGACGATACGCGCCGAAGCCGACCTCTCGCACATTCCCGCCGACCTCGAAAAACTCGCCGTGCGCGTGATCCACGCGTGCGGCATGGTGGACGTCGCCGCCGATCTCGCGTTTTCCGCCGGAGCGGGCGCGGCGGGCCGCCAAGCCCTCGCGCAAGGCGCGCCGATTCTCTGCGACGCGAAAATGGTCGCCTTCGGCGTCACGCGCGCGCGTTTGCCCGCGAACAACGCGGTGATCTGCACGCTCGACGACCCTGCCGTGCCCGAACTCGCGCGCGAGATCGGCAACACGCGCTCGGCCGCCGCGCTCGAACTATGGCGGCCGCATCTCGCGGGCAGCGTGGTTGCGATCGGCAACGCGCCCACCGCGCTCTTTTATCTGCTCGACATGATCGCGGCCGGCGCGCCGCGCCCCGCGCTCATTCTCGGCTTTCCCGTGGGCTTCGTGGGCGCGGCCGAGTCCAAGGCACAGCTTGCGGCCGAGCACCACGACGTGCCGTTCGTGGTCGTGCACGGCCGCCGCGGCGGCAGCGCGATGGCCGCCGCCGCCGTCAACGCACTCGCTTCGGAGACCGAATAAATGACCCGTAAAGGACGTCTGCATGGCATCGGCGTCGGCCCCGGCGACCCCGAGCTGCTCACGCTCAAGGCGCTGCGCCTGCTCAAGGCCGCGCCCGTGGTCGCTTATTTCGTGGCCAAAGGCAAGAAGGGCAACGCGTTCGGCATTGTCGAAGATCATCTCGACGTGGAGCAGGAACGCCTGCCGCTCGTCTACCCGGTGACGACCGAAGCACTCGAACCGCCGCTTTCCTATGAAGCGATCATCGCCGAGTTCTACGACGGCGCGGCCGAAGTCCTCGCGCGCCATCTCGACGCGGGCCGCGACGTCGCCGTGATCTGCGAAGGCGATCCGTTCTTCTACGGCTCGTACATGTACCTGCACGACCGGCTCGCCGCGCGCTACGAGGCCGAAGTCGTGCCTGGCGTGTGCTCGATGCTGGGCGGCGCGGCGGTGCTGGGCGTGCCGCTCGTGTACCGCAACCAGAGCCTTTCGGTGCTCTCGGGCGTGCTGCCCGAAGACGAACTGCGCCGCCGCCTCGTTGAAGCGGACGCCGCCGTCATCATGAAGCTGGGACGCAACTTCGACAAGGTGCGCCGGGTGCTGGGCGAACTCGGTCTCGCGCATCGCGCGCTTTATGTTGAGCGCGCAACGATGGCGAACCAGCGCATCGTGCCGCTCGACGAAGTCGATCCCATGGCGTCGCCCTACTTCTCGCTGCTCGTCGTGCCGGGGGCGAAATGGCAGTCGTGATGCCGCCCGCCATCGTGATTCTCGGGCCCGGCGCGCTCGCCACGGCGCGGCGCGTGCAAACGCTTTACGCGGACTCGCAGGTGCACGCGCTGCAAGGCCGCGTGGATGGCGACGTTGCATTCGGCGAACTCGGCGCGCATCTGCGTGAATGCTACATGCGCGGCATGCCCATCGTCGCGCTGTGCGCGGCGGGCATCGTGATCCGCTGCCTCGCGCCGCTGCTCGCGAACAAGGGCGCCGAGCCGCCCGTGCTCGCGCTCGCCGAGGACGGCAGCGCCGTCGTGCCGCTGCTCGGCGGCCTCACGGGCGTCAATGTCATGGCGCGCGAGATCGGCGCGGCGCTCGCGGTCGCACCGGCCATCACGACGAGCGGCGAGTTGCGCTTCGGCGCCTGCCTGCTCAATCCGCCCGAAGGCTACGCGCTCGCGAGCCTCGCACAGGGCAAGCGCTTCGTCTCCGACCTGCTTGCGGGCGCGACGACGCGCATCGACGGCGACGCACTGTGGCTCGAAACCGTCGACCTGCCGCGCGACGCGGCCGCGCGCCATGCGATCCGTGTGAGCGCGCAGACCTGGAGCGGCAACCCCGACGACCTCGTGATTCACCCGCGCAGCATCGTGGCCGCCGTGAGCGAGCCTCGCGAAGCGCTTGCCGAACGCGTGCGGCGTGCGCTCGATGCGCAGGGGCTCGCGCCGCTCGCGCTCGCGGCGCTCGTCGCACCGGCGGCGCTCACGGGCGATTCATCGCTCGCGCAGGCGGCAAACGAGCTGGGTGTGCCACTGCGCTTTGCCGATACCGCAGGGCATACCGCGCTGGATGCGCTCGACGCGCTCGATTCAGGAGCGCAGGTCGAGCGCTACGCGCCAACCGAAGACGGCATCGCGCTTGCCCGCGCGGCCGCGCCGCTCGACCCGCTGACGCTTGGCCGCGCGCGCGGCAAGCTCACGGTGCTGGGGCTCGGCCCCGGCCGCGCCGACCTGCTCGCGCCCGCCGCGCGCGCAGCGCTCGACGACGCCACCGATATCGTTGGCTACGCCACCTATGTGGAGATGGCCGGCCCGTTTCGCGCGGACCAGCAGCGCCACGCCACCGACAACCGCGAAGAATTGCAACGCGCGCGCCACGCCTTCGAGATGGCGAGCGAGGGGCGGCGCGTGGCGGTCGTCTCCTCAGGGGACCCCGGCGTGTTCGCCATGGCCGCCGCTGTTCTGGAAGCGCTGGAAGGATCGGACGACGCGCGCTGGCATGCCGTGGAACTCGCGATCGTGCCCGGCGTTTCCGCGGCGCTCGCCACGGCGGCCCGGGCGGGCGCGCCGCTCGGCCACGACTTCTGCATGCTGTCGCTTTCCGACAATCTGAAGCCGTGGTCGGTGATCGAAAAGCGCCTGCTGCACGCTGCGCAGGCCGATCTCGTGATGGCGTTCTACAACCCGATATCGCGCGCGCGGCCCTGGCAACTGGACCGCGCGCTGGAAATCGTGCGCGGCGTGCGCGCGCCGCAAACGCGCGTCGTGCTGGGCCGCGACGTGGGCCGCCCCGGCGAAACGCTGCGCGCCACGACGCTCGGCGCGCTGCGTCCGGAGGACGTGGACATGCGCACAATGGTGATCGTCGGATCGTCGGCCACGCGCGGGTTTGCTCGCGGTGACGGGGGCGAGTGGATTTATACGCCGCGGTGGTATCGGGAGGATGAAGCTTCAGGCTGAGCGCCGCGAGCACGTCAGCCGATCATCGCGAACAGCACGTGGTGCGGGCGCTCGCCTGTACAAGCGCCCGCACCACCATCGCCTTATCGACGGCCTCCCGTTGATTGCCTGGCACAACTGTTCAACCGGGGCCCATCAGTTGCAGGCAGACAACTGAATGCTGCACCCCTGTCCGCCTGCGCTGGTGCATTCATTGATCGCTGTGGATTCCGCGTTGGTCATGGAGTTTCCACTTGCCGCGCCCCAGGCGAGGTTACTACCGACCGCCAGCGCGCCGCATTGGCCCGTGCCGAAGACCACAACGGTCCCGCATCCGGCAACGCCGTTCGATGCGCAAGCGGAAACAGCGGCGCTGTCCGCAGCCGACTGCGAGGGGTAATCGTGCGCAATCCCTTCACTCAGCAGGCGGGTCTGGTTGCCGGATGCGGCGACGGCGCCATAAAGATTGCTCGTTCCGGTCGCTCCACCGTTCGAGCCAGAACTGCCAGTGCCGGTGGTACTGGTCGTGCCGCTGCCGGTAGTCGAGGCGCCGCTGCAATCGATCGCGATCGTAGTGCCGGTCGGGACGATTTGAGCCAATGTGGTCGTGCCGAGGCAATACAGCACCGCGATTGTCGAGCCATTCGAGCCCGCCGCGTTTGTGACGGTGGCAAACGGCGTCCCGTTCAGGTCGACCGTCGCACTGCTCGTCGAAGCAAGCTTTACGTTCGAATATTCCGTGTTGTTGTAGTAGAGGTCGCCATCGGTCAGAAACTGAACCTGGACGTTATTGGCCGCAAGCACGACAGAGCCATTGCTGCTGCCTGACCAGTTAATGAAGCTCGGGCCGGTGGGCCCGGTGGAAGCGGCATCTCCACCGCCTCCGCTTCCACAGGCCGACACCAGAACGGCAGAAAGAATCAACAAAAAAGCACGCTTGAGAAACCGGCAGGATTCCATTTCGCTCACCTTGTTCGTTTTGTCACCAGGGCCTGCTCGTTGAGCACGCCGCGTCAGAAGTTCTTGCCGAGACTAAGCTGAAGTCGATAGCTCGACGCAGCAGGATCGGCGGTCGTCAGCGAAACCGATTGAGCCGAATTGCCGTTGATGGCAATGCCGCTCCATGGAACACGCCCGGAGATCGCGTTTCCCGTCTGATCGAGCCAAACGACGCGGTAATAGACACCCTGGCTGCGGCTCGATGAGTTGGTGAAGACAACGGATACGGCCAATCCTTTTCCACTGGCCGCGCTCGATAGCGATGTCACGGCGACATTCGCCATGGGCTCGTAATATTCGATTTTTGCATCGTCCACAGCGGGCCCCGCCGCGCTTGCCGGAATCGGAACAACGAGCGCAAGGAGCAAGGCCATGCAGGCAGTAGACTGCACGCAGTGCAGGCTCGCGCGCCGGGCAAATGTGTGCTGCGCCAAATGTTGAGAAGGCGTTTCAGCAGCAATCAAACTAGTGTTCTTCATGTCGATCTCGCTATCGGGTTGATCCACGAACCAAGGCCTGATGCCATCGCCTGAGTCACCGTTCGATACAGCGTGTGAACCCGGCGCACCCGCAGAGAAAACGCCCGGCGCACGCGCGCGTACCACACGTGGATGCAAACTAGCAGGACGCGCGCGCCCGTCGCAATAATGCAAATGCATCATTGGCGTGACGCAACGGTTGAAGTGAAATGACCGGCGACACTTCCGCGCGCTGTCTGCAAACCGCATCGCGTCGGAAACAGGAGTTAGCATGGCGCCCACGTTATTTCTGCATGGCGGCCCTGGTCTTTCTTCATTCGCCGAGCGCGAGCTATATGGGCGCACGCTTGCGATCCACTGGTGGGACCAGCCGCGCTCCGTCGTGATGTTCACGCATCCTTTTGGCGCGCTGGTGGAAGCCGCGGAGGACGAAGTCAAGACGTTGGTACGCGCAACCGGGGCGCCTGTCGACCTGGTGGCGCATTCGTTCGGAGCACATATCGTGCTGCGCCTCATCAGCCGCATGCCGGACGAGATCGGCAATGTGTGGCTGATTGCCCCGATTCACGACATCGGCGCGGCGTTCGTGCGACTCGCAACGAGGCTGCTCCAGCACTCACCGTCGTTGGAGCAGCTTCTCGCCGCGCTTCTGGACTTCAAGGCACAACGCGACCACGCGCGCTTCGCGCGGCTGTCCGCTCAGGTCATGAGCTTTGCGAACTTCTTCGATCTCTACTGGAGCGCCCGCGCCGATGCGCGCCGCGTGTGGTACCTCGACCTGATCGCACGACATAGCGTTGTCGATGCGAATGCCTTCGAGGTCATATTGCGAGACTTCTGGGCCGAAGCCCCGGTAAGCCTCCCACTGCCGGCCACGAGCGCGGGGCCGAAGGCTGTTCAAGTCGTGTTTGGGCGAGACGACCCATCGATCGAACTGGAAGCCGAGCGCGCCGCGTGGCTAAGACTGTTCCCGCTCGCAACCTGTACGGAGATCAGCGCAGGCCATTTCGTCCATCTGGAAACGCCAGCGTCGCTCTGGTGGAGGACCGCCTAGCAATCGACACGCTTTAGCTGCTGCACGAGTTCGGCATTCGTATGCACACCGGCACACTCGTGGATGGCCTGGAGATGGTTGCGTACCGTCGCGGGCGCAATGCCAAGCAACTTTGCGATCTCCTTGTGCGTGCGACCGGCGGCGACCAGTCGCGCAACGCCGAGCTCGCGCGGCGAGAGGTCGTCCACGGGCAGCCGTGACCGGGCGCGAACGAATACGGCGTTGCATACGTGCTCGACGTAGAACAGCACCATGCGGCCTCGCCAACGCGGCTCGCCCTGCGCCCTGATCAGATAGACCAGGTCGCGAGGCAAGGTGCGATGCAACAGATTGGGCCACTCGTGCCTGAGCATGTCGAGGAATAGGGGCTCCACGTAGCGGAAATACCCCGCCGCATCGCAAATCGCGAGCGACCACTTCACATCACCGTTGCGAGGCCTCATACGTTCCATCTGGAACGCGTGGCTCGTCTTCAGCGCTTCGCGCAAATGGGGAAACGCAACTTCGAGCGTGCGGCGCTGGTCTTCGTTGAACGGCTTGTGCTCGTAGGCCCCATACAGCGAAATGGCTTGGTGCAGGCCCGTGTCGTCGTCGCGATGCCCAACGATCAAACCTTGCACGTGCCGGTAACGCTCCACGTATTGAAGCAGCGCGGGATTGGTCGAGGGACTATAGAGCGCCCGGAGGTTGCTGTTCAGGACGACGTCCAGATTATCGAGACACCAGCGAGCGGCGCGGTCGAGCTCCCTGCAAGCCGCGTAGTCTTCCAACGTTTCAAGGGTGTCGTTGTACAGATAGGGGGCGTGAAAGTCGACGCCGCGTTCATCACGGCAGGCCGTACCCCAGCGCGCAATATCGAATGGCACGAGACGCTTGAGCAGTGACAGCGCATGTTCCTGAAAGCGTTCGAACGGGACTTCCCTGGCGGCGGCATGCAAGGAAAGGAAAAATGCGTCGAGGTCCTGCATGGGAGCCTCCATCCGGAAAGTCCGAAATGCATGCCCCGGCAAGATCAGCCATACCTCCATCAAATCATCATCGTCGTTTGGATATTTAATAGAAAATTTTCAATCCGTACGCAAGTGAGACTATGTGGGCGACCGCACAGATATCGCTTCCCTCACATAGGCTCCGTTGATTTTCAAAATCAATACACGCGATTTAAATTCGCAATGCTTTTAAATACCGATGAGTCGCGCATCCATTTCATTGGACAACAAATCGCTTACGCCTTCGGCAACGTGGGCAGCGAATCCCGCGGGTCGGGCGGCGCGCCTTCGAACTCACGCGCCTTCACCTTGTTGCGCCCGCCCTCCTTCGCCGCGTAAAGCTCGGCGTCGGCGGCGCGCAGCAGCGCCTGCGCGCCCTCGCTCTCGCGCGGCACGCAGGTCGCGCTGCCGATGCTCACGGTGACCGCGCCATATTCGCTGTGCTCGTGCACGATCCCGAGCGACGCCACCTCGCGCCGCACCGCTTCCGCAATGATCACGGCGCCGTCGAAATTCGTCGCCGGCAGGACGACCGCGAACTCTTCGCCGCCGTAGCGCGCCACCATGTCGGTTGCGCGGCGGCTCGCCGCCCGAATCGCACTGGCCACGGCGGCGAGCACCTTGTCGCCCTCCGAATGGCCGTAAAAGTCGTTGAACAGCTTGAAGCGGTCGATGTCGACGAACAGCACGGAAAGCGGCTCGCCCTGGCGTCGCGCGCGCTGCCACTCGGACTCCATCCGCTGATCGAGCGCCCGCCGGTTGAAGAGTCCCGTGAGCCCGTCAGTCACGGAAAGGCGCTCGAATTCCTTCTGCGTTTCGAGACGCCCGCGCATCGAGAGCGCGAGCATCCATGAAGACGCGGCGATGAGCAGGCCGAAAACCACCGCCATCGGCGCGTAGATCCACAGGCGGTGGCGCCACGCGGCCAGTGCGCCGTCGAGCGATGGCGCGACGACCGCGATGAGCGACGTGTGCGGCACGCGCTTGAACGTATGGATGCGCACAATGCCGTCTTCGGGGTCCACGCCGATGAACGAGCCCGAGCCCGTCTTCAGCATCGGCTGGATGTCGCGCCGCGCGCCGACCTGCGCGCCGACCTCGTATTCGGAGTACGGGCGGCGCGCAAGCATCGTCCCATCGCTCAGCATGATGAACATCGTGCCTTGCGGGTCGACTTCGACGCGATCGAACAACTGCTGGAAATAGGCGAGCCGCAGCGTGAGCAGCACGACGCCGTCGAACGAGCCGTCGTAGTTGCTCACGCGCCGCGACAAGGCAATCGAATAATGGCCGTCGCGCGCGCGCGAGCGGATCGGGTCGGAGACGTACATGCCGACCGAGCGGTCGCGTTGCGCCATGAAGTAATCGCGATCCGCGACGTTGAGGCCGGGGTAGGTTTCACCGTCGCGCGATTCGACGATATGGCCGGTTGCGTCCGCGTAGAACGCGTCGTCGAGGTAGGCGCCCGTCGCCACGCGGCTGAACAGCAGCTTGCGGCGGATGTCGGGCGGCAGGTCCACGGTGCGCGGGTCGCGAATGCTCTCGACGGCGTCCACCAGCAGGAGGTCGTAGATGCCGAAATTGGCCTCCAGGTCGTTCGACATCAGCGCGACGAGCGCGGCCGATTGCTGTTGCGTGCTCTCGATCGCCTGCCGGCGTTGCTGCATGAGCCCAAGCAGCACAATGGCGACGATGGCCGCGCCCACGAGCGTGCCCATCGTGCCGACGATGAACGGATGGATGCCCACCCACTGCATCAGAGCCTCGTATCCTCGGCGCACCACGCCTGCGAATCGCAAACATCGTCTCCAGAGCGTCATGCGGCGTTTCCTTTTGCCGGTCGGTGCGAAGCGGGTAAATGGGCGAGTTCGGGGAGGCTTTCGAGCAATCATACTGCGCCTCGCGCGCACGGCGCTTCAAACTGGAGCGTCCGCGGAAAAGACGTGATCGACCCACCCTAAACTTCCCTTTCACCGCGCCGTAAAACGGAGTGAACCCGTCAACCGTCCATCACGCGCCGATGACCATCCAGACCACCGAAACCGACGCACCCGCAGCCGATATCGCCCCGCTCACGCCCGACGCCATCCCGATTGGCGAACCTCTTGCCTGGCCCGTCGTCGATCGCGACGGCACCCTGCTGCTCGATGCGGGCGCGGTGCTCGTGGGCGAGGCCGAGCGCGCCTTTCTGTTCCAGCACTTCGCCCCGCATCGCGGCGACGTGGAGCGCGGCGAGTCCGCGCCCGAAGCCACGGACCCGGCCGGCGCGGCGGCCAGCGTGCGCGACATGCACCTGACCATCGGCGCGCTGATGGGCCTGCGCCCGCAAATGGGCGCAAGCGGCGCCCCCATGCAGCCGTGCCGCCTGATCGGCTTCGCGCCGAACGATGCCTTCTTCATTACGGCGCCCCATGCGGACGGCCGCTCAGGCAACATCGCGCCGGGCGAAAACGTCGAGATCGTCGCCATCGCGAGCCAGGCCGTCTATCGCTTCGTCTGCACCGTGGACGCCGTCTGCCAGGCGCCGCTCGATTACCTCGTGCTTTCGAAGCCCGCCAATATCCGCCGTCTGCGCGAGCGCCGCTCGATCCGCGTGCGCGCGCAGTTTCCCGTGCGCTACGGCATTGGCGAACAAGGCGAGGGATACGACGGCGTGGCGCTCGCGCGCGGCATCAGTGCGCTCGGGCTTTCGGTCAGCGCCGCGTGGGCCGTGGGCAAGGTTGGGGAGCGCCTGCGCATTGCGTTCAACCTGCGCTCGGGCGAAGCCGACACGCCGATCGAAACCAGCGCGATCATCCGCAACGTGCAGGTCGATCCGGGCGACGCCGCCAACGCGACGCTCGGCCTGGAACTGGACAGCCTCACGCCCGCCGAACAGATGGCGATGAAGGTCTATGTGTTCGATCGTCAGGATGACGTACTGTACTGGACCGGCAGCATGCGCTAAAGCGCGGCCGCTTCACCCAGGCAGCGCTTGTGCGTCGAGGCACTCGCCGGACCACGCCTGCGCGAGCGCCTCGCAACGCCCCACGCGCACGGCGCCCAGCTCGCAGTCGATCACGGTGACGTGATCGGCATGACGCGGCCGCGCGGGCCACTGCGTGGTGCGCCCGTCGCTGAACAGCCAGAGATGGCGCGCTTGCCCCGGATCGCGGCGCGCCGCCGTTTCGAGCAGGTGCGCCGCGCGGCCGATTCCTGCTTCAAGCGGCGTGCCCCCGCCTCCGCCGATCGGTTCGATCCAGCGTTCATTCCACCAGCGCGGCCCCGCGGGCCCGAAACGCAACTCGGCACGCGCGCCGCCGAAGGCAACCAGTGCCACGTCCACACGCTCGGCGCGCGCGCGGTCGAACAACGCGATCAGCAGGCCCTTGGCGAGCGCGAGCTGGCCGCGCGCGAGCATAGATGCGGAACAGTCCAGCACGAAGCAATGCAGCGCGCCCGAACCCGTGGTGCGCTTCGCAAAGCGCAGATGCCGCATGTGCAGAGGTGCGGCGCGCTTGGCCGCAAGCGTGGGCGGCCAGGCAATGCGCGCGCCGCGCGCGGCGACTTGCGCGCGGCCTCGGCCGGGCCCATCTCGCCGTCGGGCGCCGCCCTGTGCGAAGGCGGCGGGCCTTGCCCGACGGGTCAGCGTTTTTTTGCGGGCAGCGGAATCACGCCCTTCACCGCCCTGGCGGCAACGGGCTCGGGCGGCAGTTCGCCCCAATCGGAATCGGGATCGGAATCGGCACTGGCTTCGGTGCGCGGCTCATTGCGCGTGGATGGCGGTTGCGCGGAAGAAGGCGCATTCGCGCCCTCCGGCATCGCGCGCCGCCGGTGGGCGAGCACGCTGTCCGCCACCTGATCGACATGATCCGGGCTCACGGCGTTCGCGCCTTCGAACGCGGCGAGCGCACGCGCCGCGCGCAGCATCACGAGGTCGGCGCGCATGCCGTCCACGGCCGCTTCGATACAGCGTTGCGCCGCGCGCTCATGCACGGCGTCGCTCCAGCCGAGCGCGCCCAGCGCGGCGCGCGCCGCCACGATGCGCTGCGCGAGCGCGGCCTGCTGCGCTTCGTACGTTGCGCAAAACGCCTGCGGATCGGCGTCGAACGCAAGGCGCGCCTTGACGATGCGCTGGCGCTGCGCGGCGTCATATGGCGTGCCGAGTTCGACCATCAGGCCGAACCGATCGAGTAGTTGCGGGCGCAACTCACCCTCTTCGGGGTTCATCGTGCCGACCAGCACGAAACGCGCATCATGCGTGTGCGAAACGCCGTCGCGCTCCACGGTGTTCACGCCGCTCGCCGCCGCGTCGAGCAACACATCGACGAGCGCATCGGGCAGCAGGTTCACTTCGTCCACGTAAAGCACGCCGCCGTGGGCGCGCGCGAGCAGGCCCGGCGCGAAGCGCACCGCGCTCTCGCGCAGCGCCGCTTCGAGGTCGAGCGTGCCGATCAGCTTGTCCTCGCTCGCGCCGAGCGGCAGCGTCACAAACGCGCCCTCGGGCAGGAGCGCCGCAAGCGCGCGCGCCGCAGTGGATTTCGCGGTGCCGCGCGGCCCGCTCACGAGCACGCCGCCGATAGCCGGGTCGATGGCCGCGAGCAAAAGCGCGCGCTGCAACGGCGCCTGGCCGACCAGCGCGGTAAAGGGAAACGCGGGACGCGAGGCCGCTGCGCTCATGGTCCTGATCCTTCCAGTTGCTGCCCGGCTTCGAGCAGGCGTTGTTCGAGTTGCGCGCGATGCTCGCCCGGCTCCTGCCACAGGCCGCGCTGGATCGCTTCGAGCAGGCGCTCGCATACCGCGTGCAGCGCGTGCGGATTGTGGCGCTCCATGAAGGCGCGCGTATCGTCGTCGTGGACGTAAGCGTTCGCCACGAGCGCGTACTGATGGTCGCCCACCACGCGCGCGGTCGCGTCATAGCCAAAAAGATAATCGACGGTCGCCGCCATTTCCGCCGCGCCCTTGTAGCCGTGACGCTTCACGCCGTCGATCCACTTCGGGTTCACCACGCGCGAGCGGATCACGCGCGCGATCTCCTCGTGCAGCGGCCGGATGCGCGGCGCGGCAGGATTGCTGTGGTCCGCGTGATAGAGCGCGGGCTGCGCCTGCGAGAAGTGCCGCGCCGCCGCCGCCATGCCGCCCTGGAACTGGTAGTAGTCGTTCGAGTCGAGCAGGTCGTGCTCGCGGTTGTCCTGGTTCTGCAACACCACGTCGAGCGTGGCGAGGCGTGCGCGAAACGCGTCGCCCGCTTCGTCGCCGGCGCTCTTTTGCGCGTAGGCATAGCCGCCCCAGGCCTGGTACGCGTTCGCGAGATCGGCGTCGGTTTGCCACTGGCGGTGGTCGATCATCGCTTGCAGGCCCGCGCCGTAAGCGCCTGGGCGCGCGCTGAACACGCGCCAGCCCGCGCGGCGGCGCGCCTCGTCGGCGGGCAGGCCTTGCTCGACCAGCGCGTCGCGCTCGCGCCGCACGCGCGCGCGCAGCGGGTTCTGGTGCTCGGGCTCGTCGAGTTCGGCCACGGCCTGCACGGCCGCATCGAACAGATGCATCACGTTGGGAAAGGCGTCGCGAAAGAAGCCCGACACGCGCAGCGTCACGTCGATGCGCGGCCGGTCGAGCGCCTCAACCGGCATGATTTCAAAGTCGGTCACGCGCTGACTGCCCGCCGCCCACTTCGGCCGCACGCCGATCAGCGCGAGCGCCTGGGCCACGTCGTCGCCGCCGGTGCGCATCGTCGCCGTGCCCCACACCGAAAGTCCCACCGCACGCGGATAGTCGCCGTGCTCCTGCAAATGCCGCTCGATAAGCTGCTGCGCCGACTTCATGCCGAGCGCCCACGCGGCCTGCGTGGGCACCGCGCGCGTATCGACCGAATAGAAGTTGCGGCCCGTGGGCAACACGTCGGGCCGGCCGCGCGAAGGCGAACCGCTCGGGCCCGGCGGCACGAAGCGGCCTTCGAAGCCGCGGCGCAACTGGCGCATTTCCTCGCTGCCACATGCGTCGAGCCGCGGCAGCACGTCGTCGCGCAGGCGTGCGAGCACCTTGGCCGCGTGCGGCAGCGTGGCGGCCGTGTCGCTGTGCGGCGTGCCTTCACACAGGCCGTCGACCAGCGTCGCCGCGAGCGCTTCGAGCCGTTCGCGCGTGTCGCCCGCGTGACGCCAGGGCGCGTCGCTCACGCTCGCAAGCAACGGCGGACGCGCGCCAGTCCACAGTGCAGACCAATCCACCGTGGCCGGATCGAGCAGATGATCGATACGCATGTCGCGCGCAAGCGCGTCGATAAGGCCCGCGTTCGCACCCTGCCCGTCCGCGCAGGCATAACGTCCGAGCGCAAGCAGCGTGTCGCGGCGTTGGCGGCCCTGCGGCGAGATGCCGAAGGTATGCAGCCCGTCGCGGATCTGCGCTTCCTTCAATTCGCACAGGTAGGCGTCGGCGCGCGTGAGCAGTTCGTCCTCGCCCGCCTGATCCTGTGGCGCGGCGATGCTCAGTTCCTCGTGCAAGCGATGCTCGACGATGGTCGCAAGGATGGTCTTGCGCAGCAGCTTCGAGCGGCGCGGGTCCACCATCAATGCTTCGTAATACTCATCGACTTGCCGCTCCAGGTCTTGCAGCGGGCCGTAATTCTCGGCGCGCGTGAGCGGCGGCATCAGGTGATCGACGATCACGGCCTGGGCGCGGCGCTTGGCCTGGCTGCCCTCGCCGGGATCGTTGACGATGAACGGATACAGGTGCGGCAACGGCCCGAGCGCCATGTCGGGCCAGCAGGTGTCGGCGAGCGCCACGCTCTTGCCAGGCAGCCATTCCAGATTGCCGTGCTTGCCCACGTGCGCGATGGCGTCGATGCCGAACGTCTCGCGCAGCCAGAAGTAAAACGCGAGGTACGCGTGCGGCGGCACCAGTTCGGCGTCGTGATAGTTCGCGTAGGTGTCGTCGCCGCGCGAGCGCGAAGGCTGGATGCCGACGAACACCTGGCCGCAACGCCAGCCCGCGATCATGAAGCGTCCGCGCCGCACCGTGGGGTCGTCTTCCGGAGCACCCCAGCGCGCGATCAGCGCGTTTTGCGCCTGCGCCGGGAGTTGCGAGAAGCGCGCGCGGTAGTCGTCGAGAGAAAGGCTCTGCCACGCGGGACGCAGCGCGCGCGAGTCGGGATCGTTCGTCACGCCCTGCGTGAGCATGCGCATGAGCGCGTCGCTGTCTTCGGGCACGTCGCTCACGCGATAGCCTTCGTCGCGCAGCATGCGCAAGATGCCGACCACCGAAGCCGGCGTGTCGAGCCCCACGCCATTGCCGATGCGCCCTTCGCTCATCGGATAGTTCGCGAGCACGAGCGCGAGCTTCTTCTCTTCGTTCGGCAGGCCGCGCAAGCGGCACCAGCGGCGCGCGAGTTCGGCAACGAACGCCACGCGCTCGACATCGGGCTGATAGCGCACGACGTCGACCTGCGTGTGCTTGCAGTGATACGCGAGCCCCTTGAAGCTGATCGCGCGCGTGATCACGCGGCCGTCCACCTCGGGCAGCGCGATATGCATGGCGATGTCGCGCGAATTCAGCCCGTGATTGTCGTTCACCCAGTCTTCGCGATTGCCGCCGCTCAGGATCACCTGGAGCACGGGCGCGTCGCCCGCGAGCGCGAGCGGCTCGGGGTCGTCCAGCGACGAAGCGGCAAACGCCGTGGTGTTGAGCACGAGCGCAACGTCGTGCTCGGCCGCGAGTTGATCGAGCACGTCGCGGCTCAAGGCGTCCTTGAGCGAGGTGATCGCAAGCGGCAGCGGGTTCATGCCGCGCGCGAGCAGCGCGTCGATAAGCGCGTCGAACGCCGCCGTGTTCGCGGCCTGCAAATGCGCCTTGTAAAACAGCAGCGCGACCACGGGCGCGCCGGGTTGCCAGCGCGCGCGCCATTCGTCGATGGTCGCGACGTCGCGCTGCGGGCAGTAGAGTGCGGCGGCCGGCAGCACGACAGGCGGCGCGGGCTCGCTGCCCCACCCGAACGTGCGCCACGCGAGCGCGCGCAAAAACGATTCGGCGTTCGCCGCGCCGCCTTCGCGCAGGTAGCGCCACAACAGACGGCAGAACTCCGGCTCGGCACGGCTCTTGGCGATGAGGTTGGGATCTTCCTGCAAGTCGCCGGAAAACATCGCGAGCAGTTGCCCACGACGCTGCGCAAGCGACACCGCCTGCTCGATGCCATAAGGCCAGTAGGTCTCGCCGCCCAGATGATCGACCACCACCACGCGCGCGTGCTGCAACACGTCGTCGACGTAGAAGTCCACCGATGCGGGCTGGCGCAGATACGTGACGTTCGCGAGCCGCACGCTCGGAAAGCCTTCGGGCAGGCGCGGCACGACGCTCGCGAGCAAGGCGAGCGTCGTGTCCGCCGAACTCAGCACGACGATCTCGGCGGGCTGCTGGTCGATGCGGATGACGCCCTGGGTGTCGTCGACGAAACCACCCGGCGTGGTGCGCAGCAGATGCATGTTGCGGCCTTGTCTTGCTCAGCGTTTCACTTCGCGCCGGCGGTCTGCACGCTCGCCAATGCCGCGTCGAATGCGGCTTGCAGCGTCGCACCATCGAGGTCTTCGCCAATCAGCACGAAGCGGCTCGCGAGCGGCTGCGCGGCGCTTTCCTGCGCGTTCCAGCGGCGATCGAAATAGCTGTCGAAGCGGCGGCCCACGCCTTGAATCACGAGACGCATCGGCGCGCCCGGCAACGCGGCGAAACCCTTCACGCGATAGATCGTGTGCGCGTCGACGAGTTGTTGCAGCGCCTCGATCACGGTCTCGCGCGAAAGCGCCGCGCCCGACACCACGACCGAATCGAACTCGTCATGGTGATGATCGGGATCGTCGGCGGAACCGTGATGGTCGTGGCGCAGATGAATGCTCTCCTCCGAAGCCGCTTCGAGCCCGAGCAGCGTATGCAGGTCGAGCTTGCCGTGCTGCGCGCGCACGATCTTCACCTGCTGCGGCAGTTCTTCGCGCAGCTCGGCGATGAGCGCGTCCTGGCCCGCTTCGTCCAGCAGGTCGGTCTTGTTGAGGATGACGAGATCGGCGGCCGAAAGCTGATCTTCGAACAGCTCGTGCAGCGGCGACTCGTGATCGAGATTCGGATCGGCGCGGCGTTGCGCGTCCACGGCCTGCGGGTTTTCGGCGAACTGGCCGCTCGCGGCGGCGGGGCCGTCCACCACGGTCACGACCGCATCGACGGTGAACGCGTTGCGGATCGACGGCCAGTTGAACGCCTGCACGAGCGGCTTGGGCAGCGCGAGACCCGAAGTTTCGATCAGCACGTGATCGATCTCGCCGCGGCGCTCGAGCAGTTTTTCCATCACCGGGAAGAACTCTTCCTGCACGGTGCAGCACAGGCAACCGTTCGCGAGTTCGTAGAGCTGGCCTTCCGTTTCGTTGCCGTTCTCGTCGCAGCCAATGCCGCAGCCTCGCAGGATCTCGCCGTCGATACCGAGTTCGCCGAATTCGTTGACGATGACCGCGACGCGCAGGCCGCCCGCGTGCTGGAGAATGTGGCGCAGCAGCGTGGTTTTGCCGCTGCCGAGAAAGCCCGTCACGATCGTGACCGGAATCTTGCGCATTTGCATGAGGTGCTCCTTTTGGCGCCATGCCGGATGATGGGCGCGGTGCGTCGCGCTGGCCGTTCGTGCGGGTGTCGTGCGCGCGAGCACACGCGTGCGTTGCTGCGCCCTGACGCAAAGTAGCGCAACGATTCAACCTGCCGGGGACGAACGACCAGAGACGCGCCACGGGCCACGCCCGGCTGACGCATGAAAATCACGGACCCGGCACCGCATCCCCGCAGCGCGAATCCCACGTATCTGGCCGGTATCCGGACTGACGAAACGCCGCTTCGCCTTCCCGCGCGGGCGGCCTTGCGGCCGGCTCGCACAGTGGCGTGGACTGCTTGAAGCATGGAAGCGGCTTGCAGCGTTCGTGCGAACGCCGCGCTCGTTGTACCGTTGCGGGTGCAGTTCAGGTTGGCCATGCCCCAGGCGGGATGGCTCCCTGATTCCCGTTTAACTGCGCACGCAGAATGAATCGCGCGCGCGAGCACCAGAGTGCGTGCGAGTGTAGGCGTGGCTTGCTTGCGCGTCAAGGAAGGCGTGGGAAGCCGCAAAGGCGTGTGCTATCGTAGCGCGCATCCGGCCAACGCCGGGCCACGATGGTTTTACCTCTCCGGTCACGCCCAGGATCGACGCGCCCGCCGTGAATCTTGCCCACATTCGCCCTTCATTCGAGACCGCGCAAAGCGCGCCGCCGCTCGTGCTGGGCATCGGCTGCAAGCGCGGCGTGACGCTCGCGCAAGTTGAAGCGGCCGTGTGCGCCGCGCTCGGCGCGTGGCCGCTCGAACGCGTAACGGCCGTGGCCACGCTCGACGCGAAGGCCGACGAACCCGCGTTGCGGGCGTTCTGCGCGGCCCATGCGCTGCCGCTGCGCACGTACACGCGCGAGCAGATCGCGGCGACGCCGACGCTCGCGCCGCCTTCCGCCGCGGCGCAAGCGCAATTCGGCGTGCACGGCGTATGCGAACCCTGCGCCCGGCTCGCGGCGAGCGGCGGTCCGCTCGTGCGCGGCAAACTCGCGCTCGAAGGCGTGACAGTCGCGGTCGCGATTGCGGTCGAGACCACGCGCCCGGCACAAGACACGACGAAATCGCCCTGAAAATTCAGCCTCAACCTCATCACGAAACCCGATTCCCGACACCCGACGATGAAAACCGATTCCGAATCGCACCAACGCATGACGCAACGCCGCCGCGAGGGCCACGAGAAAAAACAGGCCGCCGCGACGCTCGAAAAAGGCCTGCTGATCGTCAACACCGGCAACGGCAAGGGCAAGAGCACGGCGGCGTTCGGCATGGCCGTGCGCATGCTCGGCCACGGCATGAAGCTCGGCGTGGTGCAGTTCATCAAGGGGGCGCTGTACACGGCCGAGCGCGACTTTCTCGGCAGCGTCGCGCACTGCGATTTCGTGACGATGGGCGATGGCTACACCTGGAACACGCAGAATCGCGACGCCGACATCGCCACCGCGCGCAAGGGCTGGGACGAGGCGAAGCGCATGATCGAGAGCGGCGACTACGCGATGGTGATCCTCGACGAACTCAACACGGTGCTCAAATACGAGTATCTGCCGCTCGACGAAGTGCTCGGCGTGATCGACTCGCGCGCGCCGCACGTGCATGTGGTCGTCACGGGACGCCATGCGCCCGACGCGCTCATCGAAGCCGCCGACCTCGTCACCGAAATGCGCCTCGTGAAGCACCCGTACCGCGAGCAAGGCGTGAAGGCGCAAAAGGGCGTGGAGTTCTAACGGCATGTGCGCAACGCTTGCCTGCCCCGCGCTTTTCATCAGCGCGCCCGCTTCGGGCCAGGGCAAGACCACACTCACGGCGGGGCTCGCGCGGCTGCACCGGCGCGCGGGTCGGCGCGTGCGCGTGTTCAAGACCGGGCCGGACTTTCTCGACCCGATGATCCTCGCGCGCGCGAGCGGCGCGCCCGTGCTCTCGCTCGACCTCTGGATGGTGGGCGAGCACGCGTGCCGGGCATTGCTCGCGCAGGCCGCGCGCGAAGCGGACCTGATCCTCATCGAAGGCGTGATGGGCCTCTTCGACGGCACGCCGAGCAGCGCCAATCTCGCAACGACGTTTGGCGTGCCGGTGGCGGCCGTCGTCAGCGCGAAGTCGATGGCGCAAACCTTCGGCGCGATCGCGTTCGGCCTCGCGCGCTTTCGGCCCGAGGTGCCGTTTCACGGCGTGCTTGCGAACCACGTCGGTTCGGCGCGCCACGCGCAGATGTTGCAGGAAGCGCTGCCCGCCGACCTGCGCTGGCTGGGGCACGTGGCAAGCGAGACGACGATGGCGCTGCCCGATCGCCATCTCGGCCTGCATCAGGCAAGCGAGATCGACGACCTCGACGCGCGCATCGAACGCGCCGCCAACGCGCTCGCGCAAACCGCCCTCGCCGGTCTGCCGCCTGCGGTGGCATTCGACGATCCTTCGCATGACGAAGCAATGCCGCGCCTGCTCGAAGGCCGCCATGTCGCGGTCGCTCGTGACGCCGCGTTCTCGTTTCTCTATCCCGCGAATATCGCGCTGCTCGAAGCCATGGGGGCGCGCGTGAGCTACTTCTCGCCGCTCGCCGACGAACCCGCTCCCGCCCACGCCGACGCGATCTTCCTGCCCGGCGGCTACCCCGAGCTTCATGCCACGACGCTCGCGCGCAATACGCAAAGCGCGAATACGTTGCGCGCACATGTATCCGCGGGCAAGCCGCTCGTCGCCGAATGTGGCGGCATGCTTTATCTGCTCGACGCGCTCACCGACGTGGCGGGCACGCGCACGCCGATGCTCGGCCTGCTGCCCGGCGAGGCGGCCATGCAAAAGCGCTTCGCGGCGCTCGGCATGCAGCAGGTCGACGGCGAGCACGGCGCGCTGCGCGGCCATACGTTTCATTACTCGCGCATGAGCACGCCGCTTGCGCCCGCGCTCACGGCGCGCCACGCGCAAACCGGCGCGCCGGGCGAGGCGTTTTATCGCCACGGCTCGATCGCGGCGACCTACATGCACGCTTACTGGCCCTCCAACCCGGCTTTCACGGCCGCACTCTTTCATGGCACAGCCCTTTGACGAAGCCGAACGCGCGGCGGTGTACCGCGCGATTTACGAGCGGCGCGACATGCGGCACTTCGTGCCCGGCCCGATCGACCCCGCCACGCTCGCGCGCCTGCTCGACGCCGCCCACCACGCACCGAGCGTGGGTTTCATGCAGCCGTGGCGCATCGTGCGGATTACCGACCCGTCGTTGCGCGAGCAACTTCATGCAACGGTCGAGCGCGAACGCATCGCCACCGCCGACGCGCTGGGCAAGCGCCGCGACGAGTTCATGAAACTCAAAGTGGAGGGCATGCGCGAGTGCGCCGAGGTGCTCGTGTTCGCGCTGATGGACCGGCGCGAGACGCATATTTTCGGCAGGCGTACGCTGCCGGAGATGGATCTCGCCTCCGTGGCGTGCGCGATCCAGAACATGTGGCTCGCCGCGCGCGCCGAAGGGCTCGGCATGGGCTGGGTATCGATCTTCGACGTCGACGAGGTGCGCGCGCTGCTCGCCATGCCGCCGGGCGCGAAACCCGTGGCGATCCTTTGCGTGGGTCAGGTCGAGGCGTTTTATCCGCAGCCCATGCTGGAAATGGAGCACTGGGCGAAGCGCAAGGCGCTGGGCGAATGCGTGTTCGAGAATGCCTGGCCGCAGGGGGAGCCGGACTGCGCACCGGCTCCCGTGCCCGACGTGCCGCCGGGCGTCTGACGCGCTAGTTCACGCTTCGCGGGCGTAGCACACGGCCTCGACGTTGTTGCCGTCGGCATCGATCAGGAATACTGCGTAATAGTCGGGGCTGTAGTCGAGCCGCAGGCCGGGCGCGCCGTTGTCCTTCGCGCCCGCGCGCAGGCCCGCCTCGTAGAAGCCGTCAACGGCCGCGCGGCTCGGGGCCAGGAACGCCACATGCACGCCGCGCGGCGCGCTCGCGTCCTGCGCGGCAAGCGCGTGCAACCACAGCTTCGGCTGGCCTGGCTGGCCGAGCCCCGCGTAGGTGTCGTCGCGCATGCACACCACGACGCCAAGCGGCGCGAGCAGCGCCTCGTAAAAACGCACGCTACGTGCGAGATCCTGCACGCGCAATCCAATGTGATCGAACATGAGCGACTCCCGTGAGGTCCGCGCGCAACCGTTGCGGCGGATCGTGGAGTCAGCATAGCGCGCACGCCGCCGCCCCGGCCTGGGGAAAGTTGCGCTGGATTTGCGGCGGCCTTATGGCGGGTTTGCGGCTGGATGCGCAGCTGATTTACGGCTGATTTACGGCTGATTTACGGCTGATTGATCGGCGAAACCGAGAGCACCGCGGGCATATGCGGCTGGGCGCTCGCCGAGCCTGCGCCCGCGTCGGCCCCGCTGCCGAGCTTGACCCGCCATTGCGGCGCGCCCGCATACGGCAGACGCGCCAGCGCGCCCGCCATGAGGTACGGCAGCGCTTCGCGCGCGTCGGCGTTGCGGTCGCGTTTGACCGCGCTCACCTTGTACACCTCGCCGCCTTCCGGCAGCGTAAAGAAGCGCAGCGTCAGCGTATGGACGTAAGGCCGCCCGAACCATGGAAAAGACGGCCCTTCGGCCGGCACGCAGCCGCCCGCGCACTCGCCTGCCACCACTTTCACGTCGGCGGGGCGCGTGGCCCAGGCCACCGAAACCAGATAGCGCGCCGCCTCGGGCGCGCCCGCGACAAAGCCGCGCTGCGCGAGGCCCTCGCGCAGCAAGCCCTGGTACGGCAGGATCTCGCCCGCGTCGGCCTGCGCGGGCGTGGGGGCGAAACGGTAGTTCGCGGCGGCCGTGCCCATGGCAGGCAGGCCGCCGGTGGCCTCGACATCGGTCGTCACACCGGCGCAGCCGGCGAGAGCGCCGAGCAGCGGCAGCAGACACATCGACAACTGGGTCTTCACTGAACACTCCATCGGGGCCGCCGGCGCGCGGCCGGCGGCGTTCTTGTCATGCGCGTTCGCGCGGCTCAAGCCGGCGCGTCGAATGCGGGGAGCGTCATCGTCAGTTTGGTGCCCTTATCCGGCTCGCTCTCCACATGGACTTCGCCGCCGTGGCGCGTCACGACGGTCTTCACGAAGGCCATGCCGAGCCCCGCGCCGCTCACCTCGGGCCGCTGACCCGCATGGAAACGGCGGAACGGCTCGAACAGCTTCGCCTGATCCTCGTGCGTGATGCCGTAGCCCTGGTCCTGGATCGAGCAGATCACATGCGGCGGCGTCTCATCGTCCAGCGCGATCTTACAGACAATGCGCGTATCGGGGGGGCTGTATTTCACCGCGTTGTTGAGCACGTTGACCAGCGCGCGCGTCATGAGCGAGCGGTCGGCGTTGATCCAGCCCATCTGCTCGCCCTCGAACGCCGTGTCGATCTGGATGCGTTTCGCGCGCGCCTGCGGCCAGACTTCGTCGCTCGCGTCGATCATGAGTTCCGCGAGGCTCGTGGGTTCGAGCGCATAGACCTGCGACTCCGCGCGCGCAAGTTGCACGAAGTCGTCGGCAAGCGTGAGCGAGCGGCGCGCGTAACGCTCGATGCGCTCCATCACGCCGCGCACCGGCTCCGAGGCCAGCGTGCCGCGCTCGCGCTCGGTTTCCACGAGTGCGACGATCGAGGCCTGCGGCGAGCGCATGTCGTGCGAGAGCAGGCGCAACGCGTCCTCGCGCTGGCGCTCGGCGTCGTGCAGTTCCGTGACGTCGACGAGGCCCGCGATCCAGCCCACCGCCTGGCCTTGCGCGTTCGTACAGCGTGCGTAACGCAGCAGGTAGTCGCTGCCGTCGCGCGCCCGCACTTCCACGCCGCGCTCCATCAGCTCCGCGAATTCGCCGCGCGCCGGGTCGAGCGGCGCGGGCCAGTGCGCGTGCGCGAACGTCATCATCTCCGGGCTCGGGTCGATCGGCTTGACGAGCGAGAGATCGCCGAACACGTCCTGCATCCAGCGCCCTTCCGCCGCGCCCACGCGCAGGCGCGCGAGATAGGCGCGCGAAGCGTGATTCGCGATCAGCACGACGCCACGCAGGTCGGCCACGACAATCGGCTCGGGCACCGAGTCGAGGCTGTCCCACACGAAGCGGCGCATGTCCTGGAGGCGCTGCGCGGCCTGCGCCATCAGCGCCATCTGCTGGGCGAGCGCGTCGCCCGCGAACTCGCGGCGCGGCGTGGGCGCCTCGGGCAAAAGATAGGGTTCGTCGGCGAGCTGGCGCAGTTCCTTGCGCAGGTACGCCATCGTCATTTCGAGGCGGCGCCAGCTCCACACCGGATACACGACGAGCAGCGCGACGACCGCGGGCACGGGCGGCAGCCACAGCCGCGCGCCGTACAGCATGCCCGCGCTCGTGCCGAGCGAGACGAGGATGAGCAGCGCGAGCAGCAGCAGCGTGCGCAGCGGCGAGAGTACGAGAAAGCCCGCCAGCAGCACCGCGAGCGGCAGGAGCGAGGCCAGCACGACCGCGAGCGGCGGCGCGGGCTGGATGGCGGTGCCGTTGAGCAGCGTGTCGAGCACGATGGCGTGGATATAGACGCCGGGCAGCGGGCCGAGCGTGCCCGAGAGCGGCGTGGCGAAGCGGTCGTAAAGGCCCGAGGCCGTCACGCCGACGATCGCCACACGTCCGCGCAGCGTCTCGGGCGGCACGCGGCACGCGAGCACGTCGGCGAAGGAGACCTTGCGGTAGGTTTGCGAGCGCGCGCCGAATGGAATCAGAAAGCGCGCCTCGCTGCCGGGCGCGGCGGCGCGCAGCACGTCGTCGCGCTGCGCGGCGGCGGGCGTGCCGTGCGCGAGCGTCACGGCGCCGTCGCGCACCGCGCGCCACAGCGGCACCATCAACTGCGGCCAGCGCTGGCGCGCGTCGCCTTCGAACAGCGCGACGCTGCGCACGATGCCGTCGCTATCGACTTCGAGATTGATGTGGCCTACGCCTGCCGCCGCCTGGGCGAGCGGCGCGACCGGGCGCACGGCGTCGCGATGGCCGTCGTCGGCGGCGGGGGTGAGGAGAATGGGCAGGAACGACGGGCGGGCGCGCAACGCCTGTGCGAAGCGCGCGTCGTCGGGCGAAGGCTCGGTGAACAGCACGTCGTAGACGATGGCGGCCGCGCCCGCTTTCGCGAGCTGATCGACGAGCCGCGCATGCGCCTCGCGCGGCCAGGGCCAACGCCCGAGTGCGGCCACGCTCGCGTTGTCGATCTCCACGAGCACGATGTCGGGCGAGACCGGCCGCTCGCGCGCGGCGAGAAAGCGGTCGTAGACCAGGTTGTCCGCGCCGCCCGTCAGCCGCCAGATCACGCACAGCAGCACCACAACGAAGCCCGCGCAGCCCACCCCGGCCCACTCGAACAGAAAGCGGCGCCCGACTGAGCGGCCAAGGCGCGCGGGCGGCCTCGCGCTCATGCGTGGCTCCACCTCGTCCGGCCGAGTCACCAGTCGAGCCTGAACGACTGGATCGGGCTCGCCTTCTGGTAGTAGTGGCCGTTGTCGAACTGCTCGGCGATCACCGTCCAGTAGTAGACGCCCTTCGGCAAGTCGCGCACGACGGCCTCGCCCGACGTGATGTCCGTGCGGTCGACGAGCGGCACGCGCAGATCGTCCGTGGTGCCGAGCACGAAGCGAAAGCGCGTGTTCTGCGCGTTGCGGTCGGTGAACCAGCGGAAGGCGAAGTCGCGCGAGCCTTCGATACGACCGGCGCTCGTACCGAGCGACATGTGGCGCCGCACGAACGCATAGGACGCGGGCATGCCTTCGAGGCCGCGCTCGTCGATCGCGGAGATACGCACGAAGTACGTGCCGTCGTCGAGCGCGCCGAGCGGCACGTGCGGGTCGGCGCTGCGCGTGTCGCGGATCATGTCGAGCAGTCCCGCGTCCCGGCCGATCTGCGCGCGGTAGCCGCGTGCGTCCTGCAACGGCGCGATATCGAAGGCCACCTCATTATCGTCCTGCACACGGGAAGGATTCAGGAGACTGGGCGCGTCGAGCAGCGGCACGGGCGCGCCCGCCGGCTCGCCGGCGAGCGTCAGGCTGCCGTGATGCGCGGCGACGAGTTGCTCCGAGGCGGCGAGCGGCGTGCCGGGCGCGGGCGCGGCATGCAGTGCGGACGATGCGGACGGCGCATAGGCGCCGCTGCGGCCCTGCGCGAGCGAGGCGGCGTCCACGCCCACGGCGCCGTCCAGGACTTCGACTGCCGTTGCGCCTTTCGCGCCGTCGTAGCTCACGCGAAACTGCGTGCCGCGCACCCCCGCCACCACGGAAGGCGAGCGGATCTGGAAGCGATCGTCCTTCTTCGTTGCGTGCGTGACCTCGGTGCTCACCTCGCCACTGTGCAGATTGACGATGCGGTCGGTTGCCCCCGTGAGCACGGTCTGGCGCAGCGTGGCCAGGTCGAGCGAGGTATCGGGAGGCAAGGCGATGTGCGAGCCGTCGGCCAGTTCGAGCGTGGCGAAACCATTGTGGCCGGTCTGCACGCGATCGCCTTCGACGAGGCTGGCGCCGACCGTGAGCGGCAGCAGCGGCCCGTTGCGGAACGCGTGCTGGGCGGGCCCGTTCGCGGCGATCACCTTCGCACTGAGACTGTCCTGGCGCAGCAGCGCAACAGGCACGCGCAGCGTCGTGCCCGGCCGAAGGCGACGCGGCTCGCTCACGCGATTGACGCTCGCAAGCTTCTTCCAGTCGGCGGGGCTACGCAGATAGCGCGCGGCGATGTCGTAAAGCGAGTCGCCGGGGCGCGTCACGTAGGTGGTCATTTCGGGCGGCTGCGCCGGCGCTCGCGCGGCGCTCTCTCGCGCTTCCGCGCCGCGGGCGAAGGGAACGAGCGCAAGCGCGAAGGCGAACAACGGGAGCGCGGAGGCGCGCACCGCGCTTGCCTTCACGACGGTGGCTTGAACCGCACGCGGGCCCTTCACGCGTCGTCCCCCTCGATGCGTTCGAGTCGATAGCCGTAGCCGTAGATCGGCGTGAGGCGATAGCCGTTTTCGGGGCGCAGGCCGAGCTTCGAGCGCAGCATCGAGACGTGCGTGTCCATCGTGCGCGACGGAATGTCGTCGGACTGCTTCCAGATCACGTCGAGAATATGCGCGCGCGAGAGCGGGCGGCTCAGGTGCTGGAAAAGCAGCAGCGCGAGATCGAATTCCTTCTGCGTGAGCGCGACTTGGCGCCCGCTCACCGACGCCTGGCGCGACTTCAGATCGAACTCGTACTCGCCGAAGGTTTCCTTGAGCGCGGGCGCATGAAGCTGATAGGCGCGGCGCAGCAGCGAGTTCACGCGCGCGATCAGCACGGGCGCGGAAACGGGCTTGACCACGTAGTCGTCGGCGCCCGCGTTGAGCATTTGCGCGATGTCGACTTCGCGGCTGCGGCTCGTCATGAAGAGCACCGGCAAGCGCGTGGAGAGGCTTTGCCGCACCCAGTGCAGCACCTCGTCGCCCGCCATGTCGGGCACGTTCCAGTCGAGCACGAGCAGATCGAACGTTTGCCTGCGAAGCTGCCGGACAAGCTCGCCGCCCTTCGCGAACGGATGGCAGGCATGGCCCGCCGCGGTCAAGGTCTGGCAGACGAAATCTGTCTGCGCCGGATCGTCATCCAGTACTGCAATTCTCATAACACCCCGCAACCAGGTTTGTTCTTCATCTTTTCAGGATGGACTGCCTCCCTGCCGCCGCTCACCGCGACGACGGCCAGCGTCTTGCCGGGCCCGGCGAGCCAGATCGCTCCCGCGCCCAGGTCAAAACGCGTACCCATCCTCAAGGTCAGAGCGCGCGGACGGCGCCGCGCACCAAAGACCGCTACTTTCGCTGCGTCTCGAAAAAAATGGGAGCACGCCGCGAGGGTCGACTTCAGGGATTGGGATGCACTCATGTTAATCGCTCATGGTAGTCGAAATCGTCATCGTTCGAAGCGGGTTTGGCCGGACGGGACCGCCCGCGGCCCTATGACTGGTGCGGCGTGAGGCCGGATTCGTGGGCCGGCGGCGTCGCGTCATGCGCGCTCGCATCGCCGGCCGGAGCCTGCGCGAAAGCCGGAGCCGAAAGCAATGCGGTCAGGTGCGAGCGCACGTGTTCCCATGCCGCGTGGGCGTAGTCGGGTTGCACCGCCGCACGCGCCTGCGCGGTCACGAACACGCGCAGCACCGTGGACGAGCACTGTGTGAGCCGCTCCGCGCGGCCGAACGGCGACAGACGCAGCGCTTCGCTCAGCCACGGCAGCTCGGATGCGCAGGAATCGGCGTAAGCCTCCATCGCGGCGCGCGCATGACGGTCGCGCGGGAGGTCGAGTTCGATGCGCTCGAGTGCGCGACCCAGACCCGCGCCGTTGACGCGCGAGCCCGGCGGGAAGCGGGTGCGGCCGGTTCGGAAAAACATGTAGCCCCCGTTGAGCAGACAAGCGCCAGCCGTTTTTCGCGGACGCAACAACGCCAAGCCGCACGCGGCGCGCGCGGCGGCAAGGAGAATGAATTCAGGATGAAAGAAAAAAAGTGGCGACAGCGGCGTGCTACGCACCGCGTGGTCTCCGGAATCCGCCCCCGGAATCGGACCGCCAGCGCAGTCATCGTCATGCCCGGCGCGAACCCCGCCAACCGCGTCACCGCCCGACGCGGGCCGGCAGGCCGCAGCCGCTCCCTGCACGACGAGGCACGTGCTGCCATCGCCACATCCACCTCAAGGCGCTGGATTTCCAGCGTTATCCGGCGAACTCGGGTTCGCTCTGACTTCCTCGTTCCGGCCGCATCACCAGGTCCCGTGCGTGCCAGCCCCCGTAGCATTATTCCGGCGCCCCCGGGCGCACAGAGCAGACTCGTGCATCGGGAACGTCATGCGGCAACGCTTCGATTTGCCGCGACGAGCTATTCTCACCTGGACGCCAAGAACTTACTGTCAGGGATTGTTAAATCCGTCAGGATGGCGAGCAGCGGACGTAGGAAGGTCTCACGGTGAGGCTTGCGCACGATGATGGTCGCGGAACATTGTTTGGCGATGCGCAACACAGCACACTGATTACCACGCAATCCTAATTAAATGAACTCAAGGCAGGATGCCCGCCAAGGGCATCCATCTAGGTACCGCGAAGGCAAGGAAGATCGGTCAGTGCTCGTGCTCGTCGCCACGGCCGTTGCCCTGGCCCGAAGGATGGCCGCCCTGAGGCGCACCCTGCGGCGCCGAGGGCCGACCCTGCACGGCGGCAGGTGGAGGCGGACGCATGCCGCCGCCCTGAGGCTGCGCCGACGGAGGATGCGCGAAGCCCGGCGCGGGGCCGCCCCGCGGCTGTGGACGGCCACCACCCTGCGGCTGAGGCGCGGGCGGGCGGGCCTGCTCCTGCGGACGCGGCGCCATGTTGGCGGGCGCGTGCGGCCCCTGCTCGTTGAAGTTCGGACGCCCCTCGCCCTGCGGCGGCATGTTGGCGGGCGCATGCGGTCCTTGTTCGCCGAAGTTCGGACGTCCCTCGCCCTGCGGCGGCATGTTGCGGGGCAAGTCGGCCGGTGGACGCGGACCCTCCGCATTGCCGGGCGGGCGGCCTGCGCCGGGAGGCGGCCCGCCGTTCGGATGCCCATACGGCCCGGGCAGACGCTCGCCGCCGGCCGCGGGCTGGCCAGGCGGGCGGCCCGGCGCGCCATGCCACGCGGGTGCCGCGGGCGGGCGGCCACGCTCGGGCGGCGGCATATGCGCCCAGCGGTCCTGCTCGCCGTACCAGGGCCGGTCGCGATAAAAGCTGCCCCAGTACGCGCCGAGCGAGAACGCCACGATCGGCAAGCCGATCGCCGCGCCGTAGTTGGGCAGCGGCACGTAAGTGCCCTGATACGGATAGCTGAGATAAGCGCCGTAGACCCAGCCGCGCAGGCCGGGCACCGTGACGTCACACCATGAGTAGTCGCTCACGCAGCCCATCACGGTGACGGGCACGCCGGGGCCAAGCTCGGAAACAATGGGGTAATCGCCGGACGGTCCCGCGTAGAGTTCGACCGGCTCGCTCGTATAGGCCGCGGTTTGCGCGCTGGCGTCGGCCGAGGCGAGCACGAGGCCGGTGACGAGGCTCGCGCTCGCAAGCGCTGAGGCGAGCGTGCGCAAGCGCGTCTGAGGGCGCTTCGACATTATTTCTCCCTTTTTGCAGCTAATTGCTGTTGCCACTGCGCAAGTCGCGTGCCCACGAGCACCCAGTCGATTCGCCGGGTTACTCGTTTTCTTCGAAGTAGTGCCCGAACTTGACCTGCTTGGTGCGGATATAACGTTCGTTTTCCTCGCGCATGGGAATCGCGAGCGCCACGCGTTCGATCACCGGGAGGCCGTGCTCCCTGAGCGTTTCGAACTTCTTGGGATTGTTGCTCATCAGCCGCACCGACGAGACTTTCAAAAGACGCAGGATCGCCGCCGCCGAATCGTATTCGCGCGCGTCGTCGGGCAGGCCGAGGTCGAGATTCGCCTCGACGGTGTCGCGGCCTTGCTGCTGCAACTGGTACGCGCGGATCTTGTTCGACAGGCCGATGCCCCGGCCTTCGTGGCCACGCAGGTAAAGCAGCACGCCACGGCCTTCGGCCGCGATATAGCGCAGGGCGAGGTCGAGCTGCTCGCCGCAGTCGCAGCGGTAGGAGCCGAACACGTCGCCGGTCAGGCATTCGGAGTGGAGCCGGGTGAGCGTCGGCTCGCCGCTGCCCACGTCGCCCATGACGAGCGCGAGATGCTCGGCGCCGCCGTCCTTTACCCGATAGACATAGGACTCGAACGTGCCGTAGCGGGTCGGCAGCGTGGCGGTCGCGTCAAGCACGACGCATTCGTTGGCGTTGTCGCCGTCCGCACAGGACGACTCAGGAAGCGTAGGCATGATTCTCGAGCAAAAGACTGGCAAAAAACGGCCACGGCCGGATTGAAGTTAGGAACCGGAGTTTACCGCCATTTGGCCCGCCCCGCCGCGCCAGCCCTTCCCCCGGCCTCTCTCGCCCCCGATTTGTGCCACTTGCGCCTCTTGCGCCCGCCCGTCGGGCGGCGACTTGCCGCCTTATGCCCGTCGCGTAAATGGTGCGACCCCGCGCATACCCCGACGACGCGCGCCACGGCATCCGCCTATACTGGAATGGCTTCCCACTGGCAGGACAGCCGCCAAGGCCGGCCTGCCACGCCGCGCAATGACTGAACAACCAGAAGGACGAAGAGGGGTCGCCCTATGACAAGCGTTGCACAGGTACTCAAATCGAAGCCGGATCAGGTGGTGTACACGATCGAAGCCAGCGATTCCGTCTACAACGCCATCCGCCTGATGGCCGAAAAACAGATCGGGGCGCTGCTCGTGACCGACGGCGCATCGATCGCGGGCATCATCACGGAGCGCGACTACGCCCGCAAGATCGTGCTCATGGACCGATCGTCGAAAACGACCGCCGTGCGCGACATCATGAGTCCGCACGTGCGCTTCGTCCAACCCGACCAGACCACCTACGACTGCATGGCGCTCATGACCGAGCGGCGCATGCGCCACCTGCCCGTCATGGACAACGGCAAGCTGGTGGGCATGGTCTCGATCGGCGACCTGGTGAAGGAAATCATCGCCGAGCAGAAGTTCACGATCGAGCAGCTCGAGCACTACATCACCGGCGGTCCGGGCTCCTGAAAGCGGCGCGCACGGCCTCACCCTGTCGATGGAACGTCACGGCGGAACGTGAAAAAACGCCCAATCCCGGCGGGGTTGGGCGAAGCTACCTTGCGGCAGCGGAGGTTCCACGCATGAAAAACGCGCGAAAATTTGCGCGGCGGCGTGCGGCAAGGATGCAAACGCGCGCATGTCCGCCTGGAATGGTCAGGAACCTGTCGGGGTAAGGTCTGTGGCGGGAACGAGGGAGAAACGCTCGGCAGGCGCGCACGGCTCGCGTGCCCGCGTTTCAGTCCTGTGTGCGACCCGCTTCGATGGTTGCGGGTCGATGCCCGGCCAGGGAGCCGGGCAATCGCAGCGCTACCGGGTCAGTTGCCTGAATCGGTCTTCAATCAGTTGCCGAAATACACCGACTGCGACGGGCGCAGCGTGGCCGGCTGGCCGCCCGACTGCGACGAACCCGAGGTCGCCGGGCCATAGCCGCTCGTTTCGGCTGCCGGCGCTTGCGCCACGCCTTCTTGCTGCGACACGCGCGCTTCGGCGGCCTGGATGTCGCTCGGATAGGTGGCGTCGTTCGCGGTAGCCGGGTTGTAGCCGGCCTTTTCAAGCTGGATCAGTTCGGCCTTCACTTCGGCGCGGGTCTTCGGGGCATCGCTTTGCACCTGGGCAAACGAAAGGGCCGGAGCGGCGACGAGAGCGGCGACAATTGCGGCTTGAAGCAGGTTGCGGGTCTTCATGGTATTTACCTCCATCACTTGTTTTATGCCGGTGCTCGTGTGTGGCGCCGGATCAGTGACTTCAGTTTATTGAGTCAAGAGATTAGGGCAAACCCCTATTTTGAAAAAATACAGTTTCAAGCATCGCAACAATGCAGGCTGAGTACGCGGACCGTTGTGCCGCAACGCTTGCGCGTCATCGGCGTTCTGCATCGGCCGGCTGCATTTGCCGGCTTCATTGGCCGACTTTATTGGCCTTCTCCCAGCAGCTTGCGCGGTCCGCTCACGAACGGGCTGCCCAGTTCGTAGAAACGCAGCGGCCGGTCCATCTCCCGCGATAACCCGATGCGCGTCGTCACCCCCACCGGCCGCGCCGGTTCGTCCACGCGCCCGATCCAGAGCCCGTGGCCCAGGCACAGATCGGCGCCGTCGAATGCCGCGCCGATGCCATAGGCCTGCGTGAGCCGCCCCGGTCCGCGCGCGAGGTCGCGCGGCGGCACGCCGGGGCGCTGCGCCTGCATGGCCGCGAGCCCTTCGAGCGGTTCGACCGCCCGAAACAGCACGCCCGCCCCCACGTCCACGGCCTCGCTCGACATGTTGAGCATCCAGGCGCTGCCGTAGGTGAGCCGCACATAGGCGTGGCCGCGCGCCAGGAACATCGAGGCGTTCCACGGCCGCCGCCCGTTGTAGGCGTGGCTCGTGGAGTCGCCCAGCGGGTAGGCCTCGATCTCCACCAGCCGCCCCGCCATGCGTCCGCGCGCCAGGTCGCGCACGAGATACTTGCCGACCATGAAGCGCGCCAGCTCGGTGGTGTCGAGCGGCAGGTCGTCACGGCGCAGCGGCAGGATCTTCATCGCACGGCTCTCCGGGGAATGCGCTGAAACGTGGGCGGCCGCCATCGGCCGGGCGGGCATCGCGCCCCCGCCAGAGTGTAGCGCCCGCACTGAGCGGCGCTGCGCATAACGCCATGCGGCGGGGCATTGCGCTACCATCGTCCGCATACCCGCGCGACTGGCTCGCGCTCCCCCAACATCCGGCGCGCGGCGACTCGCGACCGCGCGCGCGTCAACGAAGGAGCCGCACGATGAACGAACAGAGCGCCATTCAATTCCTCTCGGACGTCCGCAAGCCGCTGCTCATACTGCACAAGGCGATCCTTGACCACGAGCGCGCGGAGTACGAGCGCGAGTTCGGGCCGGTCACGCCGGCGGCCTTCCTCCAGGTGCTCATCAACGGCTCGGGCTTCCGCTGGCTCATGCCGCTCTCGACGATCATCGCCAACGTCGACGAAACGCTCGATGCGAAAGACGCGAGCGCCGAAGATCGCATCGGCGCGGCGCAAGGCGTGGGCGCGCTCTTTTCCGGCGAGGAATCGGCGGAGTTTTATGAGCGCTATCAGGCGCTGTTGCAGGCCAGCCCCACGATCCTGCATTTGCACGGAACCGTCGCGCCGCTGCTCAAGGGGCTGAAGAACTGAGGCGTCGCCGCCGCGCGCCTTAACCGCGCGGTGTTCTGCGCGGGCGCGCCGTCTCGCCTGCCTCGGGCGCCTCGGCGGCTTCACCCGGCCCGGCCGCCCTGTCGCCACGCTTGCCCTTCGCGCCGGAAAGCCGCCGCCACAGCGTCGTCTTGCTAATGCCGAGCATCTCGCACGCGCGGTCGCGGTCGCCGTGGCAGGCGTCGAGCGCCGCGCGGATTTCATCGGCTTCCACGTTCAGGCTGCGCTCGCGCAAGGTGAGCGCGCCCTCGCCCGCCGCGCCTGGCTCGCTGCGCTCATCGGCGGCGCGGCGGCGCGACTCGAACACCTCGGGCGCGATCGAGCGCAGCACGTCGGGCGTCACCACGTTCTCCTCCGAATCCGCCAGCTCCACCACGATCCGCTCGATCACGTTCTGCAATTCGCGCACATTGCCCGGCCACACGTGGCTCGCGAGCGCGCCGCTCACGAGCGCGAGCGTGCGCGCCGCATCGTCGGCAGTACGGATGCGCACGGCCACGCGCGTTTCGCGGCGCGACGCCTGTAGCAGCAGTTCGGCGGCGAGCAGCGCGATATCCGCACCGCGCTCGCGCAACGGCGGAATGGCGAGATTGAGAATGTTCAGGCGATAGAACAGGTCGGCGCGGAACTCGCCCGCCTCGATCTGCTCGGTGAGCGCGCGGTGCGTGGCGGCCACCACACGCACGTCCACGCGCGTGGGCTCCGTCGCGCCGAGGCGCACCACCTCGCGCTCCTGGAGCACGCGCAGCAGCCGGCTTTGCAACGGCAAGGGCATCTCGCCGATCTCGTCGAGAAAGAGCGTGCCGCGGTGCGCGGCCTCGATGAGCCCCACCTTGCCGCCGCGCCGCGCGCCCGTGAACGCGCCCTCCTCGTAGCCGAACAGTTCGCTCTCCAGCAGCGCTTCGGGAAACGCGCCGCAATTCATGGCGACGAATGGAAAGTCGCGCCGCGGGCTCTCGCGATGAATGCCCTGTGCGATCATTTCCTTGCCGGTGCCGCTTTCGCCGCGAATCAGCACGGTGGCGTCCGACTTCGCGTAGCGCCGCGCAAGCTGGCGCACGCGCTCGATGCCGGGCGACGCGCCGCTCAGGTCGTCCAGGCGGTAGCGCGCGACGAACTGCTGCGTGCGCTGGCGCGAGCGCAAGGTGCGATCGAGCCGCTCCACGGCGCGCGACTCCTGGAACGTGAGCACGGCGCCCGTCGTCACGCCATTGTCCACGAGCGGCCCGCGATGCACGACATAGCTCACGCCGCGCACGGTTTCGAGCGATTCGCCGTCGGCTTCGGGCAAGGCGAAGGCGATGTCGGGCGCGAGCGTGGCAAGCGACTGCCCCGCCGCCGCCGCGGGATCGACGCCGAGCACGTCCGCGAGGCGCTGGTTGATCGCCTCGATGCGGCCGCGCGCATCGAGCGCCACCACGCCGTCGCGCAAATGCTGGAGCACGCTGTCAAGGCGCTGGCGGCGTAGCGTCTCGCGCCAGGTGGCCTGCACGAGTTCGAGCGCATTGTCGAAGGCCGCACGCACCGAGGGGCGCGAGTAGACGAAAAACGGCACGAGCCCAAGCCGCGCCGCGAGGTCGTTGACGAGTCCCGGCCCGACGACGGCCCCCACGCCGCGATCGCGCAGGTCGAGCACGCAGGCCTCGGCGTCCTGCACCGTGCGGTACTGGCCGAACACCACGTCGATGCCATAGGCGCTCGCGAAGCGGCGCACCTCGACGGGCGTCTCGCCATAGGTGACGAGCCCGACCAGCTCGGCTTCGCGCCGCGCGCGGGCGAGCGCCTGCATCACGTCGAAGCCGGTGGGCTGCAAGAGCACTACGGGCACGTCGATGCGCGCCTTCAGGTATGTGCCGTTCGAGCCCGCCGCCACCACCACGTCGGGCCGCTGGTTCGGCCCGGCGGCGGCGATGTCGGCCACGGCCTCCTCGAAGCCACGCGGCACCACGCGCAGGTCCGCGAGATCGTCGTATTCGCGGGCGATGTCGCGAAACAGGTCGCGCAGGCGGCTGATGCCCATGGCCCACACGCGCGGGCGGAATGCGGGGGAAGCGGAAGCGGGGAAGCGGTTCATGATGTCCGGCGAAGCGATCACGGTGCGGCGCGGCGAAAAGCCCGAAAGCCCGCCGCAGCTGAATTCGCATTATCGCGCGACGATTTCAGTTTTGAAATCGCGATTTCACCACGGAAATCGGGGCTCGCCTCCTCGTTTTGACAATAACCATAAAAATCAATGCATTAGCGTCATCCGGCAGAGCTGGCACGCTACCTGCAATATAAGGCGGCGATTCAATTGGAGACATCACGCATGAACAGCAAATCCCCCGCAAGCGCCGGCGCGAAGTTCCGCGCCGCCGTGGCCGCCGAGCAACCGCTGCAAGTGGTCGGCGCGATCACCGCGTATGCGGCCAAGCTCGCCGAGGCCACCGGTTTCAAGGCTGTCTATCTGTCGGGTGGCGGCGTGGCCGCCAATTCGCTGGGCGTGCCCGATCTCGGCATCAGCACCATGGACGACGTGCTGATCGACGCGAGCCGCATCACCGACGCCGTGGACATCCCCCTGATGGTCGACATCGACACCGGCTGGGGCGGCGCCTTCAACATCGGGCGCACGATCAAGTCATTCATCAAGGCGGGCGTGGCGGCCGTGCACCTGGAAGACCAGGTGGGCCAGAAGCGCTGCGGCCATCGCCCGAACAAGGAAGTCGTGGCGACCGGTGAAATGGTGGACCGCGTGAAGGCCGCCGTGGACGCGCGCACCGACGACCAGTTCGTCATCATGGCCCGCACCGACGCGGCCGCCGTGGAAGGCATCGACGCCGCGATCGAGCGCGCCGTGGCCTACGTGGAAGCGGGCGCGGACATGATCTTCCCCGAAGCGATGAAGACGCTCGACGACTACCGCCGCTTCCGCGCGGCCGTGAAGGTGCCGATTCTCGCCAACCTCACCGAATTCGGCTCGACGCCGTTCTTCACAACCGAAGAACTCAAGAGCGCCAACGTGGATATCGCGCTCTACTGCTGCGGCGCGTATCGCGCGATGAACGCCGCCGCACTGAACTTCTACGAGACCGTCAAGCGCGACGGCACGCAAAAGGCCGCCGTCTCCACGATGCAGACGCGCGAAGACCTCTACAAATACCTCGGCTATCACGCGTACGAAGACAAGCTCGACGCCCTGTTCGCCGCGAAGAAGTAAATCCGCCCCCACAGCCCATACATAGAGAGAGGAAGACACCATGAGCGAAGCAGAAAACACCACGCAAGCCGCAGGCGGCTTCAAGCCGAAGAAGTCCGTTGCGCTTTCGGGCGTGGCGGCAGGCAACACGGCGCTGTGCACCGTGGGCCGCACCGGCAACGACCTGCACTACCGCGGCTATGACATTCTCGACCTCGCCACCGCGTGCGAATTCGAGGAAGTCGCGTACCTGCTCGTGCACGGCAAGCTGCCGAACACGGCCGAACTGGCCGGCTACAAGGCCAAGCTCAAGGCCCTGCGCGGCCTGCCCGCCGCCGTGAAGACGGCGCTGGAAGCCGTGCCCGCCTCGGCGCACCCGATGGACGTGATGCGCACCGGCGTCTCGGTGCTCGGCACCGTGCTGCCCGAGAAGGACGACCACAACCTGCCGGGCGCGCGCGACATCGCCGACCGTCTGATGGCCTCGCTCGGCTCGATGCTGCTGTACTGGTATCACTTCTCGCACAACGGCAAGCGCATCGAAGTCGAAACCGACGACGACTCGATCGGCGGCCACTTCCTGCACCTGCTGCACGGCCGCGCGCCGTCGAAGTCGTGGGTGGACGCGATGCACGTGTCGCTCAACCTGTACGCCGAGCACGAGTTCAACGCTTCGACGTTCACGGGCCGCGTGATCGCGGGCACGGGCTCGGACATCTACTCGGCCATCACGGGCGCGATCGGCGCGCTGCGCGGTCCGAAGCACGGCGGCGCGAATGAAGTCGCGTTCGAGATCCAGTCGCGCTACGAGAACGCCGACGAAGCGGAAGCCGACATCCGCGCACGCGTGGAAAAGAAGGAAGTCGTGATCGGCTTCGGCCACCCCGTCTACACGATCTCGGACCCGCGCAACAAGGTCATCAAGGAAGTGGCGAAGAAGCTCTCGAAGGAGCAGTCGAACCTGAAGCTGTTCGACATCGCCGAGCGCCTCGAATCGACGATGTGGGAAGTCAAGAAGATGTTCCCGAACCTCGACTGGTTCAGCGCCGTGTCGTACCACATGATGGGCATCCCCACCGCCATGTTCACGCCGATCTTCGTGATCGCGCGCACGGCCGGCTGGAGCGCGCACATCATCGAGCAGCGCGTCGACAACAAGATCATCCGCCCGAGCGCGAACTACACGGGTCCGGAAAACCTGAACTTCACGCCCATCGGCAAGCGTTGATCGACGCTGACCAGTCGGCCGGACGCACTATGACGTCCGGCCGACTGGGAGACGACGGCGCGTGCGTCTAGAGTGAATCCATTCGCTCACGGCGCGCGAAGCCGCCGCAAACCCACTACACATTTGGTCCCCAAGCCGTGAATACCGCCTACCGCAAGTCCCTCCCGGGCACCCGGCTCGATTACTTCGACGCGCGCGAAGCCGTCGAGGCCATCCAGCCCGGCGCCTACGCAACGTTGCCGTACACGTCACGCGTGCTCGCCGAAAACCTCGTGCGCCGCTGCGACCCGGCCACGCTCACGGCCTCGCTCAAGCAGCTCATCGAGCGCAAGCGCGACCTCGACTTTCCGTGGTTCCCGGCGCGCGTGGTCTGCCACGACATCCTCGGGCAAACCGCGCTCGTCGACCTCGCGGGCCTGCGCGACGCCATCGCCGACCAGGGCGGCGACCCGGCCAAGGTGAACCCGGTCGTGCCGGTGCAGTTGATCGTCGACCACTCGCTCGCGGTGGAATGCGGCGGCTTCGACCCGGACGCGTTCAACAAGAACCGCGCGATCGAAGATCGCCGCAACGTCGACCGCTTCGACTTCATCAACTGGACGAAGAAGGCGTTCAAGAACGTCGACGTGATTCCGCCGGGCAACGGCATCATGCACCAGATCAATCTGGAGAAGATGTCGCCCGTGATCCAGGCGCGTGACGGCGTGGCGTTCCCCGACACCTGCGTGGGCACCGACAGCCACACGCCGCACGTCGATGCGCTCGGCGTGATCGCGATCGGCGTGGGCGGCCTCGAAGCCGAGAACGTCATGCTCGGCCGCGCCTCGTGGATGCGCCTGCCCGACATCGTCGGCGTGGAGCTCACGGGCAAGCGCCAGCCCGGCATCACCGCCACCGACATCGTGCTCGCCCTCACCGAATTCCTGCGCAAGGAAAAGGTCGTCGGCGCGTACCTGGAGTTCCGTGGAGAAGGCGCGTCGAGCCTCACGCTCGGCGACCGCGCCACGATCTCCAACATGGCGCCCGAATACGGCGCCACCGCCGCGATGTTCTTCATCGACGACCAGACGCTCGACTATCTGCGCCTCACGGGCCGCGAGGAAGAGCAGGTCAAGCTCGTCGAAACGTACGCGAAGGCTGCGGGCCTGTGGGCCGACACGCTGGCCAACTCGCAGTACGAGCGCACGCTCACGTTCGATCTGTCGAGCGTGGTGCGCAACATGGCCGGTCCGTCCAACCCGCACAAGCGCCTGCCCACGTCCGACCTCGCCGCACGCGGCATCGCGGGCAAGTGGGAAGAAACGCCGGGCCAGATGCCCGACGGCGCGGTCATCATCGCCGCCATCACGAGCTGCACGAACACGAGCAACCCGCGCAACGTGATCGCCGCCGCCCTGCTCGCGCGCAACGCGAACGCACGCGGCCTCACGCGCAAGCCCTGGGTGAAGAGCTCGCTGGCGCCGGGGTCGAAGGCTGTCGAGCTTTACCTCGAAGAAGCCAACCTGCTGCCGGACCTGGAAAAGCTCGGCTTTGGCATCGTCGCGTTTGCCTGCACCACGTGTAACGGCATGTCGGGTGCGCTCGATCCGAAGATCCAGCAGGAAATCGTCGACCGCGATCTGTATGCGACCGCCGTGCTCTCGGGCAACCGCAACTTCGACGGCCGCATTCACCCGTACGCCAAGCAGGCGTTCCTCGCCTCGCCGCCGCTCGTGGTCGCCTATGCGATTGCTGGCACGATCCGCTTCGATATCGAACGCGACTCGCTCGGCACGGACCAGGACGGCAAGCCCGTGTACCTCAAGGACCTCTGGCCGACCGACGAGGAAATCGACGCCATCGTCGCGAAGAGCGTGAAGCCCGAGCAGTTCCGCAAGGTCTACGAACCGATGTTCGCGCTCACGGCGGAAAGCGGCGAAACGACCGACCCGTTGTACGACTGGCGCGCGCAAAGCACGTATATCCGCCGCCCGCCGTACTGGGAAGGCGCGCTCGCCGGCGAGCGCACGTTGCAGGGCCTGCGCCCGCTCGCCGTGCTCGGCGACAACATCACGACCGACCACCTGTCGCCCTCCAACGCGATCCTGCCGAACAGCGCAGCGGGCGAGTACCTCGCGAAGATGGGCCTGCCCGAAGAGGACTTCAACTCGTACGCCACGCACCGCGGCGACCACCTCACGGCGCAGCGCGCGACCTTCGCGAACCCCACGCTCATCAACGAGATGGCCGTGGTGGACGGCGCCGTGAAGAAGGGCTCGCTTGCGCGCATCGAGCCGGAAGGCAAGGTCACGCGCATGTGGGAAGCGATTGAAACCTACATGGAACGCAAGCAGCCGCTCATCATCATCGCGGGTGCGGACTACGGCCAGGGCAGCTCGCGCGACTGGGCGGCCAAGGGCGTGCGTCTGGCGGGCGTGGAAGTGATCGTGGCGGAAGGCTTCGAGCGTATTCACCGCACGAACCTGATCGGCATGGGCGTGCTGCCGCTGGAGTTCAAGGCGGGCACGAACCGCACGACGCTCGGCATCGACGGCACGGAAACGTACGACGTGATCGGCGAGCGCACGCCGCGCGCCGACCTCACGCTCGTGATTCACCGCAAGAACGGCGAACGCGTGGAAGTGCCCGTCACCTGCCGGCTCGACACGGCCGAAGAAGTGTCGATCTACGACGCAGGCGGCGTGCTCCAGCGCTTCGCACAGGACTTCCTCGAGTCGTCGCAGGCAGCGGCATAAACGAAAAACGGGCGGCGCGGTGGCGACACACGCGCCGCCCTTCGTTTCAGGACAACACATGGCACACGTACCTCAGATCAAGATTCCCGCCACCTACATCCGCGGCGGCACCAGCAAAGGCGTGTTCTTCCGTCTTCAGGATCTGCCCGCTACCGCGCAGCAGCCGGGCGAGGCGCGCGACAAGCTGCTCATGCGCGTGATCGGCAGCCCCGACCCGTACGGCAAGCAGATCGACGGCATGGGCGGCGCGACCTCCAGCACGAGCAAGACCGTGATCGTGGCGAAGAGCAGCAAGCCCGATCACGACGTCGACTACCTGTTCGGCCAGGTCGCCATCGACAAGGCCTTTGTGGACTGGAGCGGCAACTGCGGCAATCTCTCCGCCGCCGTGGGCCCGTTCGCCATCAGCGGCGGCCTCGTCGACCCGAGCCGCGTGCCCGACAACGGCATGGCGACCGTGCGCATCTGGCAGGCCAATATCGGCAAGACCATCATCGCGCACGTGCCGATGACGAACGGCCACGTGCAGGAAACGGGCGACTTCGAGCTGGATGGCGTGACCTTCCCCGCCGCCGAAGTGCAGCTCGAATTCCTCGACCCGGCCGCCGAGGAAGACGGCGCGGGCGGCTCGATGTTCCCCACAGGCAACCTCGTGGACGACCTCGAAGTGCCGGGTGTGGGCACGCTCAAGGCTACGATGATCAATGCGGGCATCCCGACGATCTTCGTGAACGCCGAAGCCATCGGCTACACGGGCACGGAATTGCAGGACGCGATCAACGGCGACGCCGAAGCGCTCAAGAAGTTCGAGACGATCCGCGCGCACGGTGCGCTGCGCATGGGCCTCATCAAGAACCTCGACGAGATCGCCACGCGCCAGCACACGCCGAAAATCGCCTTCGTCGCAAAGCCCACGGGCTACACGGCGTCGAGCGGCAAGCGCGTGGAAGCGGGCGACGTGGACCTGCTCGTGCGCGCGATGTCGATGGGCAAGCTGCACCACGCCATGATGGGCACGGCGGCTGTGGCGATCGGCACGGCGGCGGCCATTCCGGGCACGCTCGTGAATCTCGCGGCGGGCGGCGGCGAGCGCAGCGCGGTGCGCTTCGGGCACCCGTCGGGCACGCTGCGCGTGGGCGCGCAGGCGCGTGAAGAAAACGGCGAATGGACGGTCACGAAGGCCATCATGAGCCGCAGCGCGCGCGTGCTCATGGAAGGCTGGGTGCGCGTGCCGGGGGATTCGTTCTAAACGCCCCGCCTCACGGCATCCGATGCGACAAAGCCGCCCCGGCGCATTTCAGCGCCGGGGCGGCTTTTTTTTAACGTGCGGGTGAGCGAGGGATTCAGCCCTGGGGCGACGTCGGCAAATACGGCATCGGATCCACGGGCTTGCCGTCGCGGCGCACCTCGAACAGCACGGCCACGCGGTCGTTGTTCTCGCTGCCCATCTCGGCGATCTGCTGACCCTGATGGACCATGTCGCCGGTCTTCACGAGCAGACGGCGGTTGTGCGAGTAAGCCGTGAGGAAGTCCTTGTTGTGCTGGACGATGATCAGGCTGCCGTACTCGTTCAGGCCCGTGCCCGCGTACATGACCTTGCCGTCGGCGGCGGCGATCACCGGGTCGCCGGCCTTGCCCGAGATCTCGATGCCGCGCGTCGTACCGGGCGCGAACGGCTCGACCACGCGGCCATGCGCCGGCCACACGAGCGCGACGCTGTTCGCGTGGCGCGCCACTTCGGCGGCGACCTGGCGGTTCACGACCGGGTTGGCGTTCGTGCTCGCCGCCTGGGCGCCGGTCGCCGGGGCCGCGGCCTGCACGGTGATCGTCTGCTTCGAGACCAGCTTGATCGACTGGCCCGCGCGCAGGCGGCCGTTCGGCTTCAAGTGGTTCCACGCGGCCAGATCCTTGACCGAAACGCTGTGCTTTTGCGCGAGACGCTGAAGCGTGTCGCCGCGGCGCACGCGCACATAGGTGGTTTTGGTCACGACACGCGTGACCGGTGCGCTCGCCGCCTGCGCGCTCGCATCCGTGCCGGCCGCGGGCGTTGCATCGCTTGCCGGGCTGGCCGCGGCCGACGTGTCGGGCTGCGGCTGTTGTTGCTGCTGATCCATGTTGGCGCAGCCGCCCAGCAGGGCCGCCAGTCCCAACACGGCCCAGAATCCCTTCAGACCGTGGGTACGTTGACCGGTACGATCTTCGAACATATTCGCCTCCTGCGTGCTCGCGGCCGCGCGGCGTACGGAGGCCCGGAACGGTCTGCTGCGTCTGGCGCGCTCCCGCTCTCACGGCGCTCCGGCTCGTCCGCCGGACCGCATCGATTTGCAGCTAAACCACCTGCATTTCGTACGATAAACATCCAACGCACGTCAACGCCGCATTTACGAACGGACGTGCGATCCCAAAATCGATCCGGCATTGTAAAGCGCAATTGAGCTGGATCAGCCCAGGGACAACACTCTGATACAAATGTTAATTACCGGAATTAGCGCCACATCGAAACACGGAAAAAAGGGTCCGAAATCGATTTCAAACCCGGCGCAAACGCCCGTCCTGCCGTGGGTTGCACCGCTCAACACGTGCGCATGATCATGCCCCTTTCCCTGACTTATCGGCCGTCTCCCCGCAAACTTGAACGTCTGCCGGCGGTAACGCTCACTGAAAGCCAATTGAAATTGAGGTAGTATCGGCCGCGTCAAGCCCAAGCCCCGGTTCACGGGAACCCTTGCTCATCCTTCAGGTCTTTTCCCTGCGCTTGTCATGCGGCCACCCTGGCGGCCGCTTCGCGGTTCCCGGCGCACGGCGCCTTGCGAACCTGGCCCGTTTTCCCGATTTCCCGGCAGATGCATTCGCGCATCCGCCCGTCCGGCCCGTCGGCCATGTAGTGCGCCTCGCGCACCGCGTGCCGCCCCCGGCCTGCTGCCCAACATGCCAAAGTCATCCAACCGTCTAGTCGAACTCGATTTTTTCCGCGGTCTTGTCCTGCTCATCATCGTCGTCGATCACATCGGCGGCAGCATCGTCTCGCGCGTCACCCTGCACGCCTACGCGCTGTGCGACGCCGCCGAGGTGTTCGTGTTCCTGGGCGGCTTCGCCACGGCCACGGCGTGGGCCGCGCTCTGCGCGCGCCGCACCGAGGCCGCGGCCCGGCAGCGCTTCATCAAGCGCGCGTTCGAGATCTACCGTGCATTCGTCGTGACGGCGCTCCTGATGCTGCTCGTCACCGCGATCCTCGTGGCGTGCAACGTGGACGCCCCCAATCTCGCCACCACCGACCTCGACGATCTCACGCTCGCGCCCGCCGCCGCGCTGCGCGACATCGTGCTGCTGCGCCGCCAGCCGTACCTGGCCGGCGTGCTGCCGATGTACGCGTGCTTCGCGCTCGCCGCGCCGCTCGCGCTGCCGCTCGCGCGCACGCGCCCCTGGCTGCTGCTGGCCGTGAGCCTCGCGCTCTGGGGCGTCGCGCCCCACCTGGTGCCGTGGCTGCCGCACGTCGAAGACGTGCAGTGGGACTTCAACCCGTTCGCCTGGCAACTGATGTTCGTGCTCGGCGTGATCGCCCAGGCGCAGCCGGTGTTCCAGCGCGTGAACGCGCACCGGCTCGGCACGCTCGTGACGCTCGCCGCGCTCGCCGTCGTGGCGGGCGCCGCGATCTACCGCCTGCAACTGGGCAATGTCGCGCTCGACGGCGACTTCAAGCGCAACCTCGCGTGGTTCCGCGTGCTCAACTTCGCCGGCATCGCGTGGCTTACGGCGCACGTGATCCGTCTGGGCTGGGCGAAGCGCCTCGCGCACGCGCTGCCTTGGGTGGGTCTCGTCGGCCAGAAGGGCATGCTCTCGTTCGTGGCGGGTGCCGTGATTTCGCTCACGGTGGACTCGGTGCTCTACTGGTACACCGACGGCTACCTGAACGTGCCGCTCGGCCTCGTCGCCGACGCCGTCGCGATAACCGCGCTGCTGCTCGTCGCGCGCGCGTCCGATCCGCTCAAGCGCCTGCTGCCCTCGCGCGCCAAGGCCTCGGCCTGACGCGCCGTCCCGCCGCCCGCCCGGGCGCCTCGCCGGGCGGCCCCGGCTTCCGGCGCGCCCAGGTGGCTGCTAGGATGATGGCCCCGCGCTGACAGCGCCTCCCGGCTCCGATTTCCCTGCCATGCGCAGACTCCTTCGAACCGCACTGCTTCCGCTTGCGCTCGCCTGCGCGGCCTTCGCCGCGTCGGCCGCGCCCGCCGCGGCAAGCACGATCGCGGCCCGCACGTTCCATTCGGCCGCGCTCAACCGCGACTGGCCCTACGTGGTGTATCTGCCGGGCGGCTATCGCGCCGACCAGGGCCGCTACCCGGTGCTGTATCTCCTGCACGGCAACAACGGCGACGCAATGGACTGGGTCACGCAAGGCCAGCTCCAGGCGAGCGCCGACGCGCTGATCGCGCACCACGAGATCCCGCCCGTGGTGATCGTGATGCCGCAAGGCGGCACCGACTGGTACGTCGATCGCAAGGAGAAAATGGAGACGGCGTTTTTCCAGGACTTGCTGCCCGAAATCGAATCGCACTTCGCGGTGGACAACGAGCGTGACGGGCGCGCGATCGGCGGCGTTTCGATGGGCGGGTTCGGCGCGCTGCGCTACACGCTGGAGCACCCGGACATGTTCTGCGGCGCGCTGCTGCTCTCGCCCGCCGTCTACGCGAGCGACCCGCCGCCCAGTTCGGCGGCGCGTCACGTGGGCGTGTTCGGCGAGCATCAGTTCGACGCGCAGATCTGGCGCACGCTCAACTATCCGGCACTCTGGAAACCCTATTTCTCGCGGCCCTGGCGCGTGCCGTTCTTCATCGCCGCGGGCGACGACGACCTCGTGATCCAGGCCGAATCGTCGCTGCTCTACACGCGGCTGCGCGAGGCGGGCAACCCGGCGGCGCTGCGCATCGTGGACGGCGGGCACGTCTGGCCCGTGTGGCGCGAACTGCTGCCGGCCGCGCTCAAGTACGCGCTCGCCTGCGTGCGCTAGGCGCGCGCCGCGTCGAGCCCGCGCAACACGTGCAACACGCGCTCACTCCGCCCAGTTCGCCCACAGCACCATCAACACGGTCATGAGCGCCGGGCCGATGAAGATGCCGATCAGCCCGAACGTGGTCGCCCCGCCCAGGATGCCGAACAGCACGAGCAGGAACGGCAGGCGCGTGGAATTGCCGATCAGCACCGGCCGCACGAAATGCTCGGCGACGAACACCACCACGAAGCCCCAGACCGCGAGCGCGACCGCCGCGATCACCGAGCCCTGCACGACGAGGTACAGCGCGGCGCCGCAGAACACGATGGGGGCGCAAAACGGCAGCATGGCCGCGATGGCCGTGACGGTGCCGAGCAGCGCCGCGTGCGGCACGCCGGTCGCGATATAGGCGGCGGCCAGCAGCACGCCCTCGCCGAGCCCCACGACCACGAGGCCCGTGACCGTGGCGCGCACGGCGGCGGCCATGCGCTGAAGCAGTTGCGCGCCGTCGGCGCCGAAAGCGCGGCGCGCACCGCGCATCACCGTGGCCGAGAGGCGCGGGCCCGCCTGAAACATCACGAACAGCGTGACGAGCATGAAGCCGAACGTCATCGTGGCCCGCGCCGCGCGCGCGCCGAAGTGGCGGCCGAACGAGACGATGGTGTCGCCGTGCAGGCTCTTCATCGCCGGGGAAGCCTTGAGCGGCTGGGCCAGGTTGGCCTGCCACCAGTCGCTCACCTGGCGGCTGCCCACGGGCAGATGCGCGACGAAATCGGGCACCGGCACACCACTCTCCTGGGCGTCGTGCAGCCACAGGTAGAGGTCGTGCGCCTCGCCGGCGGCCTGGATGGCCGTGACCGTGATGGGCAGCAGCACGAGCACGCCGATCGCGGCCGTGAGCAGCGTGGCGATCAGCGTCTTGCGGCCCTTGAACCAGGCGCGCCGCTCGATCGCCTGGTAGGCGGGCCACAGGACGATGGCAAGCACGCTCGCCCACGCCACGGCGGGCAGGAATTCGCGCACGATCCAGAGCGCCAGCAGCACGAGCGTGGCGAACAGCGCGGCGGAGGCAACGCGCTGGAGTTTCTGCTCGTTTGCGGAGTTCGGAGCAGGCGGACGATGAATCATGTAACCTCGGGAAAATTCAAAAAAGAAGCGCTCGCTTCAAAGGCTGTACAGCGTCTATGAAGCGGCTGTGCAGCGCAGCAAATCACCGTGCAACGAGCCCGCGCCAGGCCGGATTTTCATCAGATTCAGATCCGCTCCAGCCGTTCCGCCCCTATCCCGGAACACCCTTCCAGACGCCGCTTTTCGCCGATTCCGATGTCGCGCCACGCACAACAGTGCGTTGCACAAATTTAAGATGTCGACCCCGATCGGCCGCAAACCCCCATTCCTTCGTTGGACGCAACGTGTCGCAGGGCGATTGTTGCCGTTTATGGAATGGTGTTTCAACGGCGACACAATGGCACTTGGCGGCGCACAGGACTACATTCGCGGCAACCCCACTTACGGAGCCGACAATGAAGAAAAAAGCGTGCCTCTCGCTTGACGGAGCCAACGGTGAGCGCATCGAAATACTCGAACAGACGGATACGGCGCTGGTGATCCGCTGGGTCGAGCCGGGGCGCTGTCATTATGGCGAACAACGCTGGCGCCGCCGCTCGGCGCATTCGTCGGGTACTTGCGCCGTGTCGCGCCGCAAGATCCGCCGTGGCGACGCCGTGTTCAAGCCGGCCGAACGCCCGGCGCCGCTGAATGCGTCAGTCATGATCGCCGCCGAAGTGTTTGGCGACCTCATCGGCGCGGAAAACGCGCGCTAAGCGTCCACCAGGCGCTCACCAAGTGCCCGCCACCGCTCTCCAGCGCAACCCGCAGGCCAAAGCCAACCGACGACACGGGCCACGACGGCTCGACGCAGTGTACCGAAGCCCTTTGCGCACGTGCGCATCGGTGCTCAAGCCCCCGGCGCCATCGCGCTCTCAGTCGCGTCCACCGCCATGTCCACGGCTCGCCCGGTAATGCGTGGCATGCCCGCGCCATAACGCGCCCGGCGCCGCCTCAGCGGCCCGCGCGAGGCGCGAGCGTGATGGCCCGCGCGGCATGAGGCGGCTCGAAACCCGCCGACGCCGCGCACAACGCGGCCACGCGCGCCAGCACATCGGCATCGAAGGCGGCCGCGCGCGGGCCTGAGCGGTCCACGTGCAGCAGCACTTGCTCGCTCGCCGAAACCGGCGTCGCGCCCGGGTGCGCCGCTTCGTGGCCGGGTTCGAAACCGAACTCGTCAGCGAACATCTCCAGATACACGCGCACGCGCTTCGCGTCGTATTCGAGCACGTGCACATCCACGCGCACCCGCGCGCCCTCTTTAATCTCGCGCAGATAGTTCAGGTGCGCCTCCAGCGTGTACATCGAGCGCCCGCGCGCTTCGCGCTGCGCCGCGTCGAGCCCGATGGCGTCGAGCAGCGCATCCGTCGCGTAGCTGTAGATCAGCATGTAAAACGCGTCGCGCAGGTGCCCGTTGTAATCCACCCACTCCGCACGCACCGTGTCGCGGTAGATCACGCGCGCCGTCCCGTTCGTCATCCTGTCTCCGTGTGTCGTCGAGGCGCGCGCGCCTCTTTGCGCGAGCAGTGTAACCGCAGCGCGGCCTTGGCCGCCGCTTCACCGGCACGCGCAAGCGGCCCCTGGCCTGCGCGCTTGCACCACCGTGCACGCGGGCCGCCACTGGGGTATGGTTGTGCGAACGCGGTACGGCCGCCGCGCGCCACGCGCGCCGGCTTTCGCCGCCCTTCAACCGCCGCCCGCGCGCGGCGCTCCATGAGGCCCGGTCATGGCAGAAAACACGCCCCCGCTTCCGTTTCCCCCGCAGCAGTTCTCGCTCGACGTGATGCTCGAGAAGTACGCCAAAGGCGACGAGCAAAGCGCCGACGACATCTATCGCCGCGTCGCGCGCGGCGTCGCCCAGGTCGAGCCGCCCGAGTTGCGGGCCGGGATCGAGGCGCGCTTCGTCGACAACCTGCGCAACGGCGCGCTCGGCGCGGGCCGTATCATGAGCGCGGCGGGCGCCGGCATCGAGGCCACGTTGATCAACTGCTTCGTGCAGCCCGTGGGCGACAGCATCCAGGGCGTGGACGACGAGGGCCGCCCCGGCATCTACGTCGCGCTGCTGCAAGCCGCCGAAACCATGCGGCGCGGCGGCGGCGTGGGCTACAACTTCTCGGCCATCCGGCCGCACGGCGCGTTCGTGAAGTCGACGGGATCGAGCGCATCGGGCCCATGCAGCTATATCGACGTGTTCGACGCCTCGTGCCGCACGGTGGAAAGCGCGGGCTCGCGGCGCGGCGCGCAGATGGCCGTGCTCGACTGCGATCACCCCGACCTGCCCGAGTTCATCGAGGCCAAGCACTTGAAGGGGCGCTGGAACAACTTCAATGTCTCGGTGGCGGTGACCGACGAATTCATGCGCGCCGTGGAAAACGACGCGACCTGGCAGCTCGTGCACCGCGCCGAGCCCTCGCCCGCGCTGCGCGCCTCGGCCGACCTGCATCGCCGCGACGACGGCCTGTGGGTATACGCCGAAACGCGCGCCCGCGCCCTGTGGGACACGATCATGCGCTCGACCTACGACATGGCCGAGCCGGGCGTGGTGTTCATCTCCCGCATGAACGAAGACAACAACCTGCGCGCGCTCGAAGCGATCCGCGCAACCAACCCGTGCGGCGAGCAACCGCTACCCGCCTATGGCTGCTGCAACCTGGGGCCGCTCGACCTCACGCGCTTCGTGATCGAGCCGTTCGCGCCACTGCGCGGCGGCGGCGCGAACAAGCATGCCGATTTCGACTGGCAGGCACTCGCCGAACGCACGCGCACGCAGGTGCGCTTTCTCGACGACGTGCTCGACGCCACGCTCTGGCCGCTGCCCGAACAGCAGGCGGAAGCGGCGGCCAAGCGACGTATCGGCGTGGGCTTCACGGGACTCGGCGACACGCTCGTGATGCTCGGCATCCGCTACAACTCGGAGCAAGGCTGCGCGTTCGGCGCGCGCGTGGGACGCACGATGCGTGACGCCGCCTATCGCGCTTCGGTCGAACTCGCGCGAGAGCGCGGCGCGTTTCCCCTCTTCGACGCGAACCGCTACCTCGAAGAAGGCACCTTCGCCTCGCGCCTGCCCGACGACCTCAAGGCCGAGATCCGCGCCCACGGCATCCGCAACAGCCATCTGATTTCCATCGCGCCCACGGGCACGGTGAGCCTCGCGTTCGCCGACAACGTCTCGAACGGCATCGAGCCCGCGTTCTCGTGGACGTATCAGCGCACGCGCCGCATGGCCGACGGCAGCCGCGAGACGTTCAACGTCGAGGATCACGCGTGGCGCGTGTACCGGAATCTCGGCGGCGACGTGAACGCGTTGCCCGCGTATTTCGTGAGCGCGCTGGAAATGAGCGCGCAGGAACACATCGCCATGATGGCGGCCGTGCAGCCGTTTGTGGACACGTCGATCTCCAAGACCGTCAACGTGCCCGCCGACTATCCGTTTGAGGACTTCGAGAATCTCTATCTCGACGCATGGCGGCGCGGCCTCAAGGGACTCGCGACCTACCGGCCGAACGAGACGCTCGGCGCGGTGCTGCAAACGCTGCCCCCGGAAACCGCTGCCACCGCCGACGATGCGCTCAGCGACACCCTGCTCGACCCGCTGCGCGTGGCGATCGATCACCGGCCCAAGGGCGAGTTGCCCGCCGTGATCGAGAAGATCGAGTACATCACGCAAACCGGCAAGGTGTCGCTGTACGTGGCGGTGTCGTTCCTCGAAGTGACGGGCCAGGTGGGCGGCGAAGCGGTGACGATCGAGCGGCCTATCGAGTTCTTCATTCCCGTGGGCCAGCGCGACGAATCGCAGCAATGGATCACGGCGACCATGCGCTCGCTCTCGCTCGCGGCGCGCGGCGGCTTTGTGGCGCGCAATCTTCAGGACCTGCGCAAGGTCTCGTGGGATCGCGGCCAGGTGCGCTATGGCGAGACACAGCGCCTGGACGGACGGCGCATTCCGCTGTGGCACGACTCCGAGGTCGCGGCCATTGCCTATGCGATCCAGCAGATCCTGCACCGGCGCGGCTTTCTCGACGCAGAGGGACGGCAGGTGCCGTCACGGCTCCTCGCGCAGCGGCGTGGCGGCGCGCTCGCCACGCACTCCAGCGGTGACTCGCAAGGCGGTGCTGCGCAGGCGCATCCCGCGCAGCAGCCCGGCGATCAGGTGCTCAATGGCGAGAACGCGCTGCCCGCCGATGCGCAGCACGCGTTTGCTCACGCCATGCTCGGGCGCAAGTGTGGTTCGTGCGGCGCGAATGCGGTGATCCGCAAGGACGGGTGCGACTTCTGCACGTCATGCGGAGAGATCGGGTCTTGCGGCTGACGCCGGACGCTCACTTGCCGGGCGGCGTGGCTTGCGCCCGGCTTTCCTTGTGCGCCCCGAGATACGACGCAAACCCCTGCGCGAGCGCATTCGCCTCCCCGCCGCGCACGAGCCTGAGCACCTGCGATTCATAAGGATTACTGGCCAACGGTCGAAACACCACCCGACCGCCGCCTGCGGCCCCGAGCGCCGCGGGCACGAGCGCCACGCCCATGCCGAATTCCACCATCGTCACGACGGTTTGCCACAGCCGCGCCTCGTGACGGATCTGCGGACTGAAGCCCGCCTCCACGCAGGTCGCGATGATCTGATCGTGATAGTGCGGCGACACCGAGCGCGGAAACAGAATGAACGGCTCGCGCGCAAGCGTCGCAAGTTCGATGCGACGCCTGCGCGCAAGCCGATGCCCTTCGGGCAAACAGCAAAGAAATGGCTCGGAAAACAGCACCTCCGATTGCACCTCGGCCGGAAAACGTCCCCAATGCGCAAAGCCGAGATCGATCTGCAAACGCTGCAACGCCTGGACCTGTTCGGCGGTATTCATTTCGCGCAGCACCACTTCCACGGCCGGATGATCGGCCTCGAAACGCCGCACCGCCTCGGGCAGCCCGCGATAAAGCATCGAATTGACGAAGCCGACGCGCAAACGCCCGGCAAGGCCATGCGCGGAACGCGCCGCGATGCGCCGCACCTCGTCGGCCTGTTCCAGCAAGCGCCGCGCCTCTTCGAGCAGCACGTTGCCCGCATTGGTCAGCGCGACGGCCTTATTCGTGCGTTCGAGCAGTTGCACGCCTAGCTGCTCCTCGAATTTGCGGATGTCGAAGCTCAGCGCCGGCTGCGAGATGAAAAGCCGGCGCGCGGCGCGCCCGAAGTGCAGTTCCTCGGCCACGGCCACGAAATAGCGCAGTTGCTTGAGTTCCATGGCGCGGCTCCCCGGACGATCAACGATAGATAGCGCTTATCGTACATGACATCGGTTGTATTGGACCGTTATCGAAGCCGCGCCTAAGCTACGCCGAATCGCAAAGCAAAACAGCACGGAGACAGCACACGATGAGCGACCGACCCGCCTTCGCCACCGCGCCAACGCAGGCCACCCCGGCCAGCGGCGCGTCCAATATTCCCGACAGCCGCGGCATCAACTTCTATACGAGCGACCCCGGCTTCGCGCCCCTTTTGCGCAGCTATCTCGGCGACGCCGCGTTTCACGCGATCGAGGCGCAACTCGATTCGCTCGGCCAGCGCGCCTCCGACGAACTCGACGCCCTGGCGCTGGTGGCCGACAAGCACCCGCCCACGCTCGAACAGCGCACGCGCAGCGGCGAGGCGATCCAGCGCATCGACAAGCATCCCGACTATGTGGCGCTGGAACGCGTTGCGTATGCGGAGCTTGGGCTCGCGGCCATGAGCCATCGCGAGAACGCGCCCGCGCCGCTCGTCAAATACGCACTGACGTATTTGTTCGTGCAGGCCGAGTTCGGCCTGTGCTGCCCCGTGAGCATGACCGACTCGCTCACGCGCACGCTGCGCCGCTTCGGCACGCCGGAACTCATCGCCCGCTATTTGCCGATGCTCGCCTCGCAGGACTTCGACACCCTGTTTCAAGGCGCGATGTTCATGACGGAGCAGGCGGCGGGCTCTGACGTGGCGCGCATCGCCACCCGCGCCACGCGTGAACCGGGCGCAAATGGCGAGGACGCGTGGCGTCTTTACGGCGACAAGTGGTTCTGCTCGAACGCCGACGCCGATCTCGCGATGGTGCTCGCGCGCCCCGACGACGCGCCGCCCGGCATCAAGGGCCTCGCCCTCTTCCTGCTGCCGAAAACGCTCCCCGACGGCACGCGCAACCGCTATCGCATCGTGCGCCTGAAAGACAAACTCGGCAGCCGTTCGATGGCGAGCGGCGAAATCGTGCTGGAAGGCGCGCAGGCATATCTGATCGGCGAAGTCGGCCGGGGCTTTCATCAGATGGCGGACATGATCAACATGTCGCGTCTTTCCAATGGCGTGCGCGCGGCGGGCCTCATGCGCCGCGCGCTGACCGAGGCGCTGCACGTGGCGCGCAACCGCGAAGCATTCGGTCGCAAGCTGGTGGAAATGCCGCTGATGCAGCGGCAACTGCTGAAGATGATGCTGCCCGCCGAGCAGGCGCGTTCGATGTTCATGCGCATCGCCACGCTGCTCGCGCGTGCCGATCGCGGCGACGAACTCGCGGCAAAATGCGTGCGCATCCTCACGCCGCTCATCAAGTTCCGCGCCTGCCGCGACGCGCGCCGCGTGACGGGCGACGCGATGGAAGTGCGCGGCGGCGTGGGCTATATCGAGGAATGGAGCGATCCGCGCCTCGTGCGCGACGCGCACCTCGGCTCGATCTGGGAAGGCACGAGCAATATCGTCGCGCTCGACGTGGCACGCGCGGCGAAACGCGAAGGCGCGCTCGAAGCGCTGACGCAGTACGTACACGCGGAACTCGCCGAAAGCGGCCTGTCCGAAGCCAGTGCGGCCAGTCCAGCAAGCGCGGCGCTCCTGCGCGACGTGTTCGACCGCGCGGGCGCGGCGCTCGTGAGCGTGGCCGAGTGCGGCCGCGACGAGTCGGTTCGCCAGGCGGCAAGCGCGCTCTATCACGCCACCACGGCCGCCTTCATGGCCTGCGAGGCGGCGCAGGTTTCGCGCGGCGCCACCGCCGGCGGCGACTACCGGCGGCTTGCGCTCGCCCACCTGATCGTGCGTCACAAGCTGCTGCCGCACGACCCGCTCGCGCTCGACGAACGCGACGCCAACGCAACGACGCTGCGCGCGCTCGTGGAGGAACAGCCTCTACCGCTCGCCGACGCCCTGCAACTGCTGCCCGCACGGTGATCATCATGAAGGATTCCGAACCGATCAAGGTGAACGGCGCGCTGCACGGCCTGCGCGTGATCGACCTGAGCCGCGTGCTGGGCGGTCCGTACTGCACCCAGGCACTCGCCGACCACGGCGCCGAAGTCGTCAAGCTCGAACCGCCCGACGGCGACGAAACGCGCGGCTGGGGGCCGCCCTTCGTCGGCGACACGGCCTCGTATTACGTGGGCGTGAACCGCAACAAGCAGGGCATTGCCGTCGATCTCTCGCGCGAGGAAGGCCGCGCGATCCTCTGGCAACTGCTCGAAGGCGCGGACGTGCTGGTCGAAAACTTCAAGCCCGGCACGCTCGCACGCTGGGGCATGGACTATGAGCGCGACCTGCGCCCGCGTTTCCCGCGCCTCATTCACTGCGCGATTTCCGGCTTCGGCGCGGACGGCCCGCTCGGCGGCCTGCCCGGCTACGACGCGGTAATCCAGGCCATGGCCGGTCTCATGAGCGTGAACGGCGAACACGACGGACCCGCGTTGCGCATCGGCCTGCCGATCGTCGACATGGTCACGGGCCTGAACGCGCTCGCGGGGATTTTGCTCGCGCTGGCCGAACGCGAGAAAAGCGGCCTCGGGCAGTCGGTGGATATCGCGCTCTACGATTGCGGCGTGTCGCTCCTGCATCCGCATCTGCCGAACTATTTCGGCAACGGCCGCACGCCCCAGCGCAGCGGCAACGCGCATCCCAACATCGCGCCCTACGACAGCTACGCGACACGCAGCGCGCCCATCTTCCTCGCAGTGGGCAACGATCGCCAGTTCGCGAAGCTCTGCGCGCATCTGGGCGTGCCCGATCTCGCGAACGACCCGCGCTTCGCCGACAACCGCAGCCGCTGCGCGCACCGCCCCGAACTCAAGGCGGCGCTCGAAGCGCGGCTCGCCGCGCACGACTGCGAGCCGCTCGCGCAAGCGCTGATCCAGGCGGGCGTGCCCTGCGGCCCGGTGCAGACCGTCGACGCCGTGGCCACGCATCCGCATACGCAGCACCGCCGCATGATCGTCGAGATGGAAGGCTATCGCGGCACGGGTGCGCCCGTGAAGCTCTCGCGCACGCCGCCGACCTACCGCACGCGCCCGCCGGCGCTCGGCGCGGATACGCGCGCCGTGATGGATGCGCTCGGCATCGACGCCGCCACCCAGCAGCGGCTTTTCGAAGCCGGCATCGTCAAGGAGCCCGAACGAGGGTAAGCCGCCAACGCTTCGTCGAACCGCAACGGAATACAGACCGGCCCAAGCCGGCTCAACCCCGATCCAGGAGACATGCATGACCCGCCTCAATGCCACTACCGGCACCTCCGCGCGCCAGCCCGCCCGCGCCTCGCTTGCCGCCTTCGTCGGCACCACCATCGAGTGGTACGACTTTTATATCTACGCCACGGCGTCGGCGCTCATTTTCGGCAAGCTGTTCTTCCCCTCGCACGAGCCGTTCTATAGCACGCTCGCCTCGTTCGGCACCTTCGCCGTGGGCTTTTTCGCGCGCCCCTTCGGCGGGCTCGTGTTCGGGCACCTGGGCGACCGCATCGGGCGCAAGAAGGCGCTCGTCGCCACGCTGTCCATCATGGGCGTCGGCACCGTGGGCATCGGCTTTCTGCCCACCTACGCAAGCGCCGGTGCGCTCGCGCCCGCCCTGCTCGTGCTGCTGCGTGTGGCGCAGGGCATCGCGATAGGCGGCGAATGGGGCGGCGCGGTGCTGATGGCGGGCGAGCATGCGCCCAGGGAGAAGCGCACCTTCCTCGCCTCGTTCGCGCAACTCGGCAGCCCCGCCGGGCTGATTCTCGCGTTGCTCGCGTTTCGCAGCGTCGCGCATCTGGACAAGGACGCGCTCTTTTCGTGGGGCTGGCGTTTGCCCTTCATCGCGAGCGCCGTGCTGCTCGTGGTGGGCTTGCTGATCCGCTCGGGCGTGGGCGAATCGCCGGAATTCGAGGCGATCAAAACGCAACGGCGCACCGCCGCCATGCCGATCGTCGAAGTGCTGCGCGACTCGTGGCGCACCGTGCTGCTGTGCCTGGGCGCGAACGTGATCGGCGTGGCAGGCGCGTGGTTCGTCAACACGTTCATGCTGAACTACACGACGCAAACACTCGGCCTCGACCGCGGGCTCATTCTCGACTGTCTGTTCGTCGTCGCGTTCATCCAGCTTTTCACGCAGCTTTTTTCCGGCTGGTTCGCGCAGCGCGTGGGTACGGGGCGCTTCCTCGTGCTCGCCGCGGCGCTCGCGATGATTTCGCCTTACCCGATGTTCGTGCTCGTTTCGACGGGGCGGCCGGTGGCGATCGTGATCGGCATTGCGATCGCGGTGATGTGCATGTGCAGTTCGTACGCGGTCATGGCGGGTTTCATGACGAATGCGTTCCCGGTGCGCGTGCGCTATTCGGCTATTTCGATCTCCTATCAATGCTGCGCGGCGCTCGCGGGCGGCCTCACGCCGCTTGTCGGCACGCTGCTCGCGCACGACTATCCGGGCCAATGGGGGCCGCTCGCGCTGTTCTATAGCGCGCTCGCCGCCGTCTCGCTCGTGTGCATCGCGGTGTTGCAGCGCAAGCAGTCATCGTCCGCGCAGGCCGAGGTGTCGTTGGCGCTGCCGGAATAAGCGGCCCAAAAAGCGAAGCGGGCGCCTCCAGGGCGCCCGCTTCGCTTAACGCATCAAATCCCGCCTCAGCGCGACATGGCCGGCTTCACGCCCGCCAGCATCGCCCCCGCACAGGCGACGAGCAGCGCCGCGATCAGATACAGCGCGTAATCCATGCTGCCTGTGAGCGTACGGATCTGCCCGATCACCCACGGGCTGATCATGCCGCTCGACACGCCGATACTGCTGATAAGCGCAATCGCCCCCGCCGCGCCCGTGCCGCTGAAATACGTGGACGGCACCGCCCAGAACACCGGATGCGCCGAAAAAATGGCCAGCGCCGCGAGCGAAAGCAGGCCCAGCATCACGGCGAGGCTGTTGAAATGCACCGTCATGAGTAACAGTGCGAGCGCGGCCACGGCCACGCAGGAGGCGAAGTGCCAGCGGCGCTCGCCCTTGCGGTCCGAGTGGCGCGCGATCAGGATCACGCCCACCGCACCGATGGCGTTCGGAATGATCGAGAGCAGGCTGATATGCACGACGTCCTTGATGCCGAACTCGCGGATCATGAGCGGCATCCAGAACAGCAGCAGCAACAGCGCCGACGTCAGCGAGAAGTAGATGAACGAGAACAGGTACGTATGCGGATTGCGCAGCGCCGCGCCGAGCGAATGCGAACCGTGCACCGGCGCGCGCTGGCGTTCTGCCGCGAGGTCGGCGGCGAGGCGCTCCTTGTCCGCCGTCGAGAGCCAGCTTGCGCGCTCGGGCTGATCGACGAGCCAGAACCACGCCATCACGCCGAGCAGCACGGCGGGCGCGCCTTCGAGCGCGAACATCCATTGCCAGCCGTGCAGGCCCATCACGCCGTCCATGCCGCGCATGATCGAACCCGAGAGCAGGCCGCCCACCATGCCCGCCACCGCCACGCCCGCGTAGAACACCGAGAGCACGGCCGCGCGGCGCTTCGACGGGAACCAGAACGTCAGATACAGCACGACGCCCGGGAAGAAGCCCGCTTCGAACACGCCCAGCAGGAAACGCAGCACGTAGAACTGACGCGCGCTCGCCACCGTGATCATCGCGACCGAAATCGCGCCCCACAGCAGCATGATGCGCGCGAACGTGCGGCGCGCGCCGAAGCGGCGCAAGAGCAGATTGCTCGGCACTTCGAACGCCACGTAACCCACGAAAAAGAGCACGGCGCCAAGGCTGTACATCGCATCGGTAATGCCGAGGTCCTGCTTCATCTGCAACTGCGCGAAGCCGATGTTGCTGCGGTCGAGAATCGACACGATGTAGCAGATGAAGAGGAACGGCACGATGCGCAGCGAAATGCGCCGGTACAGCGACTGGGATTGCGGGTCGTCGACACCCAGCGCATCGCCGGGTGCGAATGCGGACGTCGGGATTGGGGCGGACATCGGGAGTCTCCTTGAAGCAGCCGTCTGAATGCGGCGTGTTACTGGTCGTGTGATGAAACGGATTCAGCGAATGCCTCGCGGGCCTCGTCATTGAGCGCGCCGGCGAGATGCAGCCCCGCGACGTAGCCGAACGTGAGCGCGGGTCCGAGCGTGATGCCCGCACCCGGATAGTTGCCGCCCATGATGCTCGCCATGTCGTTGCCGACGGCGTAGAGGCCTTCGATCGGCGTGTTGCGGCGGTCGAGCACCTGGGCGTGCGCATTGGTGGCGAGCCCGGCGAACGTGCCGATGTCGCCGATCACGAGCTTGATCGCGTAGAACGGGCCGTGCTCGATGGGCGCGACGCACGGGTTCGGGCCTTCGTGCAGGGCGTCGCCCTGGTAGCGGTTGTAGGCCGCGCTGCCCCTGCCGAACTGCGGGTCCTCGCCGCGGCGCGCCGGTTCGTTGAACTGAGCAATCGTGCCTTCGAGCGCATGAGGCTCCACGCCGATGCGCGCGGCAAGCTCGGCCACGCTGCGCCCGCGCTTCAGATAGCCGCTGCGCAGGTGACGGCCGATCGGCATGGGCGCGGGCGCCACACAGCCCAGGCCGTACTTGCGCACGGTGCGGTGATCGCAAATGAGCCACGCGCCCGCTTCACGCTGCCCCGCGCAGGCGCGCACCATGGCCTGAACGAAGTCGTGATACGAGTTGCTTTCGTTCGTGAAGCGGCGGCCGTTGCCGGTCACGGCAATCACACCGGGTTTCGCGCGATCGATGAAATGCGGCATCACGCCCGCCGTGCCGTCCTTGCGCGTGGTGACCGAGGCCGGCACCCAGGCCGCCGCATTGGGAATGGTCGGATCGACCCAGCCGCCAGTCGATTCGCCAAGGCGCAGGCCGTCGCCGGTATTCGCCTGGGGCGACGGGCTGTGGTGCGCATGGCCGTCGGGCGCATGAGCGAACAATTGCGCGCGGCGGCTAACGTCATGCGGGAAGCCGCCGCAGGCGAGCACCACGCCGCGCCGCGCGCGCACCGCAATGCGCGCGCCCTCGCGCTCGACCCACGCGCCCGCCACCCGCTCGTGCTCCACGATCAGGCGCTGTGCCGCCGTCGAGCGCCAGACCGCGATCTTGCGATCGAGCACCGAGCGATAGAGCCGCCCGGCCAGCGCATTGCCGTTGGTGAGCGTCATGCCGCGCCCGTGGCGCAGCACGTCGAGGCCGTGGCGCGCCATGCGCCGCGTGGCCCACGCGAACGATTCGAGCGAGCGGAACATGCGCATGAAATGCCAGATGTCCTTGCCGGAGCCGAGCATCATGCCGAACACGGTCAACTCCGGCAGCGGCGGCGCGAGTTCGCCGATATGCGCGCCGAGTTCGCGGCCGTCGAGCGGGCGCGTGAGCATCGAGCGCCCGCCTTGCAGGCCGCCCGGCGCTTCGGCGTGATAGTCGGGAAACACGGGCGGCATGTCGAATTGCAGCGCCGTTTGCGACGTGAAGAAGTCCACCGCTTCGGGGCCGTGGCGCAGGAAGGCGCCCACGCGCGCCGCGTCGTAATGCTTGCCCGCTTCATGCTGGAGATAGCGCGCAGCCGCGCCTTCGGGCTCCTCGATACCCTGCGCCTTCGCGAGCGAGGTGCCCGGAATCCAGAGCCAGCCGCCCGAGCGCGCCGTCGTGCCGCCGATACGGGCCTCTTTCTCGACCATCAGCACGTTCAGGCCGCGTGCCTGCGCCGTGATCGCCGCGGCCATGCCCGACGCGCCCGTGCCGATAACCAGCACATCGCATTCGACGCTCTGCGTCCCCATGCTGTCTCCTTTGCGCGGCGCCGCGACCGCTTTTTTGCGCCGCCAACGCCTTTTCATTCTGTGGAAACGAGTCTAGCACGCATTCGATAATAGTCAACGCATTCGTTATTATCGAAAACGAGCGGTCAGCCGGTGCGAGTCGGGCGCAGTCGCAGATGCTAAAATTGGCCCCGTTTTTCTCTTTCTTTTTTCGTCGCATGGCCGCTTTGGAAGACAAGCCGCGTCGCGGCATCCAGTCCGTCGAGATCGGCAGCACGCTGCTCGTCGCGCTCGCCAGCCAACTCAAGCCGCTGCCGCTGCGCGAGCTCGCGCGCGAAGCCGGCATGACGGTGGGCAAGGCGCACCCCTATCTCGTGAGCTTCATGAAGGTGGGCTTCGTCACGCAGGACCCGGCCACGGGGCTCTATGCGCTCGGGCCGCTCGCGCTCCAGGTCGGCCTCGCCAAGCTCTATCAGCTCGACCCCGTGCGCGAGGCCGCGCCGCGCATCGCACAGCTTGCGGCGAGCACCGAACAGAGCGTGGCGGGCGCGGTGTGGGGCAATCTCGGGCCGACCATCGTGCAGCTCGTGGAGCCGCAGCCCATGCATGTGAACCTGCGCGTGGGCGCCGTGATGTCGGTGCGCAATACCGCGACGGGGCGGCTGTTCGCGAGCTATCTGCCGCCCAAGGTGGTTGAGCAGTTCCTCGCGAGCGACGCCGCACGGCTCGCGCTGCACGAGGACAAGAAGCGCTCGAAGTCGAGTTTCGAAGCGGACCTCGTGGAAAACCGCAAGCACGGCATGGCGCGCACGATCGGCGACCCGATTCCCGGCATCAACGCGTTCAGCGCGCCCGTGTTCGACGCGCTCGGCAACATCGTGCTCGCCATCACGGTGATGGGACCGGCGGACGGATTCGACTCGCGCTGGGACGGCGCCGTCGCCAAGGCGCTGCGCGAGTGCTGTACGGAAATTTCGCGGCAGCTTGGGCACACCGCGTAGACCTCTCTTCTGCAATCCTTATCGATTTGCACAAAAACGGGTAAGCGGCGTAGCGGCCGCGAACCTCATGCATCGCCCGTAATGGCCTCCATCAGCGCACGCAGCGCATTGCGCCACGCCTCGCTGCCGGCGCCTTCGGCGAGCAGCGCGCCGACCACCTGACGATGCAACGCATCGCGCCGCGGGCCTGGCGGCAGAATGTTGCCGAATCCGGCAAGCGATTGTGCCAGCGGCACGCCGCCGCCCTCGCCATCTTCGCGCGTCAAGGCTTGCAACAGATCGCGCGAGGCCTGCGGCAGGGCGGCGATCATCAGCATGCGCTCCTCCCAGATCACGAAGCGCGCAAGACGCGCAAGCAGGCTTTCCTTGCCCGGCCCGGCTCCGGCGTCAGCTTCGGCGCTCACGCTCGCGACGAAGTCCGGCGTGCAGTCGAGCCATTCGAGCAGGCGCGCGCCCTCCATCGGCTTCGCAATACCGAAGCCTTGCGCGCCGTCCACGCCGAGAATCGCGAGCGCGTGGAGCAGGTCGAGCGTGTCGACGCCCTCGGCGAGCACCTGCCGGCCCAGCGAATGCCCAAGTCGCGTCAACTGGTAAATCACGCGCAGCGTGTTCAACGCGTCGCCGCCGCTCAGCTTCACCATCTCGCGATCGAGCTTGATCCAGTCGAACGGCAGTTCGCGCAGGCGGGTGAGCCCGCTATGCCCCGCGCCCAGGTCGTCCTGCGCGAGCAGCACGCCAAGCTCGCGGAACTTCGCGAGAATCCCGCGCTGCCCCTGAATCAGTGAAAGTGCTTCGTTCTCCAGAACTTCGAGCGTGAGCCGCGCGGCCGGACAGCCGTGCGTGACGAGCGCGCCGCGAGTGGCCTCGAAATAGCGGATGTCGTTGAGCGCCGCGGGCGGCAGATTGATCGAGATGTCGAGATCGCGGCCCTGCGCGCGCCAGCGCGCGCGGTCGGCCAGCGCCTGGTCGAGGCCGCTCGTGAAGAGAGCGAGCAGGTCGTCGGAGGAAAGCGCCGAGAGGAAATCGTCGGGCACGAGCAAACGCTCGCCGTCGCGCAGGCGCGCCAGCGCCTCGACCTTTTCCGCCCGGCCCGTGGAGAGATTGAGCAGCGGCTGATAGTGCATTTGCAGCGCGCCGGTGCGCACGAGCGCCGCCCAGTGCTGGCGCACGCTCACCGGCACGGCCGCGCTCATGCCGTCGTGGATCGGGATGCGCATGGCCGCGCAGCCCAGCAGCGTTTGCAGCAAATCGACGAACGCCACCTGTTCGGGCCCGACGAAGCCGCCAGGAAACGCGCTATACAAACTGAGCACGGCAAGCGGCGGCTGGCCGGGCGCCGCCAGCGGTATCGCCACCGAGGAGCGCACGCCCTCGCGCGCCGCGACCTCGCGCCAGGCCGTGACGAGCGGATCGGTCTGGTAGTTGACCACGCGCTCGGGCTTGCCGCTGCGCCACGCGCGGGCCACCGCGCCTTGCCCTTGCGGGTGATCGGCGCGCACGCTGATGACCTGGTCATGCGCGACGAGCACCTGGAGCATGCCGCCCTCGGTCTTGCCGCCCGAGCCGGCCTCGAAATGGAAAATCCCCTCGGCGTCGGGACGGCCGATCGTGCAGGCGGTCACCTCGCCGTGAGCCGCGAGCGTCGCGATCACCTGGTCGATGAAGTTCGTATACGTGCCCGCTTCCCAAACGAGCCGCGTGATGCGCAACAGCGCTTCCTGCTGTGAATCCTGCACGTCCTGATACGCCTTGAGTTGCCACGCCAGATCGGAAGTCAGCCGGCGCGTGTAGAGCGAGAGTTGCTGCGCGCTCACGGTGCGGCCGACCTCCGCGTACAACAGCTCCTGGAGGATGCCGCGGCTGCGCACCAGCTCTTCCTTGTCGAGACCGACGATCGCGTGAATCCGGCCGATGCGCTGCGCCATCTCCGCGTGCTCGCGCGCGGTCAGGCCGAGGTTGGCGAGCGCAAGGAGATTCTGGATCTGGCGCGACTTCAGATGCGCGAGTTCCGCGCCCGAGAGCATTTCGAGGATGCGGCGGGATTTGGGCAGGCGCCCCAGTTCCTCGTAGAAGCGGTTCACCACGTGGGCCGCGTGTTCTTGCAGCGCCCCGATCAGCGTTTTCATTATTGAGCCTTTGAATTCCCCGCCCGGTCGTCGCGGCCCGGTCGTCGCGCGAAGCACGACGAGCATGCCGTCACGACAGGTTCATGGCCGTTTTCGTCGTTGGCGGCCGCTGGAATAGCCATTCCGGCTCGCACGAATGCAATGATACGATGCCGCGCCACCGTTCGTGCGCGGTGGCGTGCACAAAGGCGGCAATACGCTGGCCGCCGTCGGGGAGAAGGTCGTGCGCCGGTGCGCGCGCTTAGAGCGGGGTGAGCAGCGCTTCGCCCGCGAAATGGCGCGCGGCATTGGCTGCGAAGTGGCGCACCGTTGCAGTGCGCACGTCGGGCGACGTGCCGGCCACGTGCGGCGTGAGCACGATGTTGTCCAGGCCGATGAGCGCGGCGGGCGGCTGCGGCTCGCCCTCATACACGTCGAGTCCCGCGCCGCCCAGCGTGCCGGCTTTGAGCGCCACGGCGAGCGCGGCCGTGTCGACCACGCTGCCGCGCGAGACGTTCACGAGAAAGCCATCCGGCCCAAGCGCCTCGATCACGGCGCGATCGATCAGATGCTGCGTTTGCTCGCCGCCCGGCGTTGCGACGACGAGAAAGTCGCTCCATTGCGCGAGCGCCAGCAAGGTTTCGAAATAGCGCGCCATGGCGCCTTCGCGCGGGCGGCGGCTGTGATAGCCGAGCTCCATGCCGAAGCCCGCCGCGCGCCGCGCGACCTTCTCGCCGATATGCCCGTAGCCGACAATGCCGAGCCTGCGCCCCGACACCGTGGGCCGCATGGGCAGCGCGTCGCGCCAGACGCCCGTGCGGCACGCCGCGTCGAACTGCGGCACCGCGCGCACGGCGCAAAGCAGCAGCGCGAGCGCATGATCGGCCACGCAGTCGGCATTGACGCCCGCTCCGTTGCACAGCGCGATGCCGCGTTCGCGCGCGTGGTCGAGCGCGAGATTTTCGTAACCCGCGCCGAGCGCCCCCGCGAGTTCGAGCGCGGGCATGCTGTCGATTTCGTCGGCGGTGAGGCCCGTGGTGCCGTTGGTGAGCACCACGCGCACGTCCTTGCCGTGCCGCGCCACCGCTTGCGCGCGCGTATCGGCGTCGGGCGCGTAGATCACCTCGAACCGCTCGCCGAGTTCGACGTGATCGCTTTCAACGAGCGGAATCAGGACCAGCAGGCAAGGCTTCTTCACGAGCGTCATCCTTTTGTCATTGCTTCGATGTACGAATCGGCTGTCCACGCAAACCGCCGTGCAAGCGAATGTCGAGGCGGGATCAAACGGCCGTGACGTAGCGCGGCGGCACGATTTCCACGCGCGGCGCGGGCGCCACCACCACCGTCACGGCCACGGCCGCGCTGCGCGCGCGGCGCATTTCGTCGGCGGGGCTCATGCCGAACAGGCGCTTGAACTCGCGGCTGAACTGCGAAGCGCTCTCGTAGCCCACGCGCGTGGCCGCCGCGCTCACGTTCAGGCCGTCGTGCGTGATCAGGAGGCGCGCATGATGCAGGCGCGTGGTTTTCACGTACTGCATCGGCGAGGTCGAGGTGACGGCCTTGAAGTGCGCATGGAAAACGGCGAGGCTCATGCCCGCTTCCGAAGCAAGCGTCTCGACGTCGAGGTCGCCGCCGTAGTCGGTGTGAATGCGGCGCAGCGCCTTCGCGATGCGGCCGAACTGATGCTGGTGCGTGAGCGCCGCGCGGATCGCGTCGCCCTGCTCGCCCGTCAGCACGCGGTAGCAAATCTCGCGCACGATCGCGGGCCCGAGTATGCGTGCCTCGTTGGGCTGCGCGAGCGCTTCGAGCAGGCGCAGCACGGCGTTCGAGAGCGTCGCGTCGAGCGGCGTGGCGTAGATGCCCGAGGGCTCGGAAACCGGGCCTCGCCGGTCGTCGAGCGCCATCAGCAGCTCGGCGACGGTCGTGAGGTCCACGCGGATCGAGATGGCGAGAATCGGCACCTCGGGGCTCGCTTCGGTCTCGCATTCGAACGGCATGGGCACCGAGAGGACCAGATATTGCTGCGCGTCGTAGACGAACACCTGATCGCCGAGAAAGCCGCGCTTGCGTCCCTGGCAAACGATGAAGATGCTCGGTTCGTACATGACCGGCTTGCGCCCATGGCTCTCGCTGCCGCGATAGAGCCGCACGCCTTCGATCGGCGTCGTGTGCACGCCGTCGCACTGCGTGATCTGCATGAGCAGATCGACGGTGCGGGCCTGGGTGGCGGCGGCCGGCGCAATGGCGGCCGCCGCGAGAGTTTTGACGTAGCCCATGACGGTTGTGCCCCAAAAAAGTGAATCAGGCAGAGAAACAGGCTTGCCAATCTATCACCGAACCTGCTGGCGTGCTGAGCGCCAGGAGAATCAGGCAAGTCTTCGATAGCTTCAGGTATTCCCTGGGTCGCCCTCGATCCTTACGATGGGAACCCTGCCGCAACACCCATGCACCAAGGAGCCAACACATGTACCCCACCTACGGATATGCCGCCCGCGACGCCGCCTCGCCGCTCGCCCCGTTCGAATTCCAGCGCCGCGACCTGCGCGAACTCGACGTCCGTATCGACGTGCTGTTCTGCGGCGTGTGCCACTCTGACCTGCACCAGGCGCGCGACGAATGGCGCAACACGATGTTCCCGGTGGTGCCGGGCCACGAGATCGTCGGCCGCGTGGCGGAAGTCGGCCACGGCGTCACGAAGTACAAGGTGGGCCAGCTGGTCGGCGTGGGCTGCCTCGTCGACTCGTGCCGCACCTGCGCGAGCTGCGCGGAAGGCCTCGAACAGTATTGCGAGAACGGCTTCGTCGGCACCTATAACGGCAACGACCGCGTGAGCGGCGACGTGACCTACGGCGGCTACTCCACGCAGCTCGTGGTGGACGAAGCCTTCGTGCTGCGCGTGCCGGAGAACCTCGACGCAGCCGCCGCCGCACCGCTGCTGTGCGCGGGCATCACCACGTTTTCGCCGCTGCGCACGTGGGGCGCGGGCCCGGGCAAGAAGGTCGGCATCGTGGGCCTCGGCGGCCTCGGCCACATGGGCGTGAAACTCGCTCATGCGATGGGCGCGCACGTGGTGCTGTTCACCACCTCGCCCTCGAAGATCGAAGACGGCAAGCGCCTCGGCGCGGACGAAGTGGTGATCTCGAAGGACCCGGAGCAAATGGCGAAGCACGCCAACAGCTTCGACCTGATCGTGAACACGGTGGCCGCGCAGCACGACCTCAACCCGTTCATCGAACTGCTGCGCCGTGACGGCACGATGACGCTGGTGGGCGCGCCCGAGCACGATCACCCGTCGCCGCAAGTGTTCAACCTGATCATGAAGCGCCGCCGTCTCGCGGGCTCGCTGATCGGCGGCATTGCGGAAACCCAGGAAATGCTGGACTTCTGCGGCAAGCATGGCATTACGTCCGATATCGAAATGATCAAGATGCAGGACATCAACAACGCCTACGAGCGCATGCTCAAGAGCGATGTGAAGTACCGCTTCGTGATCGACCTCGATTCGCTGCGCAAGTAACGCGCAAGGCGTGCGCGGGCACTACGCACTGCCCGTCGCGCACCGCGCACGCCGACGTCACACCCTGCCCCGCCGGGCCGTCCATTCAGGACGGGCCGCCAGCCCTCCCGCTTCGAGGCCTTCTTTTTTTGGCCTCCCGTAGTCGAGCCGGCGTCACATTCGCCGCCATCTGATCGTCATCGCTGTTTAACCGCTGCGCGTCGCTTTCCGCGAGACGCCGGCACCGCGAAGCGCATTCATCGCTACGCGGCTCACCTTTTTGCAGCAGCGCGGATTGCGTTCAAGCCTCAAGCCCATTACCAGGAGCTCGCCCGTGATCGACCGCATCCAGGCGATGCGCACGTTCGTCCGCATCGTCGACACCAACAGTTTCACCAAAGCCGCGCAGTCACTCGATATGCCGCGCGCCAGCGCAACCACACTGATGCAGAACCTCGAATCGCTGCTTGGCACGCAATTGCTCGTGCGCACCACGCGGCGTCTTTCACTCACCCCTGAAGGCGCGGCCTACTACGAGCGCGCCGCGCAGATCCTCGCCGACATCGACGATGCCGAAGCGAGCGTGCGCCAGTCGCCCGGCGCGATCGGCGGACGACTGCGCGTGGAGATGCCGGGCCTGATCGCCAATGCGATCGTGTTGCCCGCGCTCGCGGAGTTCCACGCGCGCTACCCGCAGATCGACCTCGTGATCGGCGTGAGCCTGCGCAACGTCGATCTGGTCGGCGAAGGCGTGGATTGCAGCATCCAGTTGGGCGAGCTGCCCGATTCGGGGCTTGCGGCGCGGCGCCTGGGCGTGCTGGAGCACGTGACTTGCGCGAGTCCCGCTTATCTCGCGCGGCGCGGTGCGCCAGGGACGCTCGATGACCTCGCGCAGCATCCTGTCGTCAACTTTCTTTCGCCGCTGACTGGACGCCCTTACGAGTTCGATTTCGAGGTGGACGGCAGCCCGACCAAGGTGAAAGTGGACGGCTTCGTGCATGTTTCCGATGAGTTCGCCTATCTCACCTGCGGTTTGCAGGGCTATGGGCTGATCCAGCCGCCACTACTCGCGGCGCAACCTTACCTGGAGAGCGGCGCGCTGGTCGAGGTGCTGCCGCAGTGGAAGCCGCTGCCTACGCCGGTTTCGGTCGCGTTTGTGAAGTCGCGGCAGGTTTCGCCGCGGGTGCGCGTGTTTGTTGACTGGCTCGCTGAGCTGTTTCAGGGCGCTGGGGCGCTTAATCGGGATCTTTCGCGGGTGCGGGAGTTGTTGGGTGGGTTGTTGCCTTTGGCTGCCTGATTTTTTTGGTGGCTGGGCCTGGGGTTTTCGCGTTTCCTTGTGGTCGTGTCGGTCTGCAAGCGTTGCCCCTGTGCGGGGCGGCACCTACTTTTCTTTGCAGCGGCAAAGAAAAGTAGGCAAAAGAAAGCCGCTCACACCGCCAATGCCTGCCACCGTTCACCCCGCGCCACCCCAGATAGTGGCTCCGGAGCGTCTGTCACCTCGCACCCTTGAACCTGGTGACAAGGCAGTCATACTTCCCGCCGCTCGCTTCGCGCGCTGCGGAAAGGTCGACAAGGGAAACCCGCCTTGCCTACGCGGGGTTTGTGGTTTTGGTTATGCCCTTCGGGGCGCGTAGCGCCGCCGGAAGGATGAGCCCTTTGTCACTCCGCTCAAAGGTGCGTGGTGACAGACGCTCCGGAGCCACTATCTGGGGTGGCGCGGGGTGAACGGTGGCAGGCACTAGCGGTTTGAGCGGCTTTCTTTTGCCTACTTTTCTTTGCCGCTGCAAAGAAAAGTAGGTGCCGCCCCGCACAGGGGCAACGCTGGCAGACCGACACGAAAACAAGGAACCTATCCGCATTTTTGTGTGCAAGGCGGTTTAACAGATCCTAACCTCGGGCGAGCGTAAAGCGCTCGCCAAACAGGATGGCAAACTGGTTCATCGCGGATTTCCAGTCGAAGGTTGCCCGTACCGACTTGGCCAGCACATTGCGCAGCGCCAGCCAGAGTAGTTTGATGGCAGCCTCGTCGGTGGGGAAGTGGCCCCGGGTCTTGATGATCTTGCGTAGCTGCATGTTCAGACTCTCAATGGCGTTGGTCGTGTACACAACCCGTCGAATCTCGGGTGGAAACACGAAGAACGGCGTGACGTGCTCCCAGGCTCGCTGCCAGCATTGCACAATC
>NZ_QLSU01000010.1 GCF_003268775.1 Paraburkholderia unamae | reverse complement strand
GTGTTCCCGTGGGCCGCATCGGGCCGCGCGATCGCCAACGGCCGCGACGAGGGCTTCACCAAGCTGATCTTCGACGAAGAGACGCATCGCGTGATTGGTGGCGGCATCGTCGGCCTGAATGCGGGCGACCTCATCAGCGAAATGTGCCTCGCCGTGGAAATGGGCGCGGATGCGACCGACATCGGCAAGACGATTCACCCGCACCCAACGCTGGGCGAATCGATCGGCATGGCCGCCGAGTTGTATGAAGGCGTCTGTACCGACCTGCCGCCGCAAAAGAAGAAGTAATGTTGAGCCGCGCCGCCGAACCTGGCGGCGCGCAAGAAGAAACGGCGCACTCCGCGAGGAGTGCGCCGTTTGCGTTTTGGGTACTGGAGCGCCTGAGCGAAAAAAGATTCCCGGTCGTCGACCGGGCAAGTGGCATGCCATGCAGGATGCCGGAGCGTCAGGTGCGGCGCGGGGCGCGGCGCTGTTTCAGTGCGCGCCCCGGTTCAACAGATTACTTTCAGACGGTCTTCTTGGCCGAAGCGGCTGCCGAACGCGAAGCCTGGGCAGCGGCCTTGCTGGCGGCGGCGGTGGCGGCGTTGAAGTTGCTTTCGGCCATTTCCACGGCTTGCTTCGTGGCCTTGTGGACCGTTTCGTAGGTCGTGTTCGCGGCGTTGATAGCCGACTTGATCACGGCGACCGCGGTTTCCGAGCCAGCCGGCGCATTCTTCGCGACGTTGTCGACGAGCGACTGAACCTTGCGGTTCTGCTCTTCGTAGTGGGCTTCGGCGACCTTCGCGAACTCAGCCTGGGTGGCCGAGGCGATTTCATACACGTGACGGCCATACGACAGCAGCTTTTCGGTCAGCGGCTGGGCATAGCTCGTTTGCAGGGCCAGGAATTCCTGCGCGTCCTTCACAGACAGTGCGCGCTGGGCGTGTTCCTGCGATTCCGCCAGATTCGAGCGGACGGCCTGAAGGTTCAATTCGACGAGCTTTTCCACGCCTTCGAAGGCCTTGCCGGTGAGGCCGAACAGGGTTTCGAGGTTGGCTTTCTGGGCAGCGGCGAATTGCTCAGGGGTCAGCAGACTCATGTTTACGCTCCTGGATGGTCAGCGGCCTTCGTGGGTCGCCTGAAGTAAGTGGCACAGCGCTGGTGCTCTGTCGCTCGCTTTGTGCGTCGCAACATTGACTGGATTTTAGGATGCCTCCAAAGAAAGTCAAGCACTTTTGGTGCATCGCACAATGTCGATAATTTATTATTAAACAATCACTTATGCCGCGCGCATCAGGCCCCTGCGACGACGGGCGCCAGGCCCGCCACACAAGGCAGGCCGAGCGCGGGAACGCGGCTTCTGGCAAGATGCGAGATGGATTGGATGGAGGTGCTTGAGGGATTTCACCAAGTGCGTCCACCAGATTCCTACATGGAACGTTAGAGATCCATTGCGGTCGAACGCGCGTCGCGCGGCACGGCGGCACTGGTAGTCAGACAATCTCACCCGTATTTCCCCTCAGATCAAGTTTTGTACGATGCACGCCGTTAACGCAGCTAGCACACCTTGTGTGTGCCGCAAACGTTGGCGAGACACGGCGGCATGGCGAGGGGAGCGGCTTTTCAATTGTCTGCTTCCATTGAATGCGGGAAGTGCATTGGCCTGCTCAATCGGAGGTCATACTTCGGTTTAATGAGCGCCGATAAGTGCTTCAATTTGCGAATTTTTCGTGGTTTTACTACACTTGGCGAACGATCCCGCCGCTCCATCAAGAACACCAATGAAATCCGACAAGCTCCTGTCGTTCTCACTGATGCCGTCGTCGGTTATTAGCACCGCATTGTCGGTGGCTGTATCCGTCGCGATCAGTGCGACGTTCGTGGCGCCTGCGAGTGCTTTTGCTGCATCGCAAGACGCCGCGCCGGCCAAGACGGCCAAGGCCAAAAAGGCCACCAAGAAGGTTGCGAAGGCTGAGCCGGCAACGGCGAAAGCCGTCAAGAAGGCGGGCGCAACCCATACTGTCGCCGCGAAGGACGACGACGCGCGACCGGTGGCTAAAAAGCGCCGTGTCAGCTACACGATGAATGGCCGGCATCATTCGGCCGTGCGTCGCGTCGCGTTCGAGCCGCGCCAGCCGACGGTTGGCCAGGCGTTCGGCCTGCATGACACGCCCGACTCGCTGATGCTGCGCTCCGGCGTCGCCTACGTGGTCGACCAGAACACGCTTGAGCCGCTCTTCGACAAGAACTCGCACGCCGTCGTGCCGATCGCGTCGATCTCGAAGCTCATGACGGCGATGGTCGTGCTCGACTCGAAGGCTTCGCTTTCGGAGCAGATCGAAGTCACCGACGAAGACCGCGACTACGAGAAGAACACGGGCTCGCGCCTCTCGGTGGGCTCGGTGCTCTCGCGCGAGGACATGCTGCATATCGCGCTGATGGCGTCGGAAAACCGCGCGGCTGCGGCGCTCTCGCGCTATTACCCGGGCGGCCGCCCGGCGTTCATCGCGGCGATGAACGCGAAGGCGAAGCAACTCGGCATGACCGATACGCACTTCGAGAATTCCACCGGCCTCACGAGCCACAATGTTGCGACTGCGCGCGATCTCGTGAAGATGGTGAACGCGGCGTATCAGTACCCGATGATCCGCCAGTTCTCGACCGACCGCAGCTACGACGTGTTCACGGGCAAGCGCAATCTGGCCTATAACAGCACGAACGCGCTGGTGCGTAACGCGTCGTGGGATATCGGTCTGCAAAAGACGGGCTTCATCAACGAAGCGGGCGAGTGCCTCGTCATGCAAACCACGATCCACAATCGTCCCGTGATCATGGTGCTGCTCGACTCGAGCGGCAAATATTCGCGCTTCGCCGATGCAACGCGCGTGCGCACGTGGCTCGACAATGGCGGCGCGGAGCAGCAGCCGCGCATCACCAGCGCGGACGCAGGTGGCGCGGGTACCTGAGACCGCGCGCCGCCGGTTTTCGGCCTGACTTTGGCAAACGCCCCGCAATTGCGGGGCGTTTTGTTTTTGGGCGCGTGCCGGCGCGTCCTACGACGATTGGCCGACTGTTTCGGAATCCGGTTCGTCGGCAACATGGCTCGGTGGTTTGTGAACAGGCGCCCGGTCCCGCGTGAGCGCGGGACATCGCGATACGGGCTATTGATGGTTGTCAATTGACAACCAATCTGACGACACATACACTGAGTCTGTCGATGAGACGATTGCACCCGAAGAAAGAGATCGAGGCCGTGCTTGCCTATGCCGAGAAACAGGGTTGGTTAGTTCAACCAGGTAAGGGTAATGGCCGTGGGCACGCGTGGGGAAGAATGTACTGCCCGTATAACGACGCAACCTGTCGCTGTGGGGAGTTTTGCATCACGAGCATCTGGAGCACGCCGCGTAGCGCGGCCAATCATGCCTATGTGCTCAAACGCGTGGTCGACAATTGCGCGACCCACCGAACCAACCCGGCAGCCGCATGCGCGGCGGCCGAAGCGCCGGAGTAACGCATGGACTACCTGTTCACCCTCAAGTACCAGTTGGCCGCCGAAGACAACGATCACGAGGCGCTCGTGGAGCGCCTCGCCGAAGCCGGCTGCGACGACGCAACGATCGGCGTGGGACTGCCGGGCCGCATCGCGCTTGCGTTCACGCGCGAAAGCGGGAACGCGTGGTCGGCATTTTATTCGGCGTTGCAGGACGTGAAGCGGGCCGTGCCGTCCGCACGGCTCGTTGAAGCGGCCCCGGACTTCGTCGGGCTCACCGATGCGGCTGACCTGACCGGCATGTCGCGCCAGAACCTGCGCAAGTTGATGCTTGGGCACGTAGCGGATTTTCCGCAGCCCGTGCACGAGGGCAATCCGTCGCTCTGGCATCTCAGCGACATTCTTGGCTGGCTGAAGGGGCGAGAGGGCTACAGCATCGACCCGGCGTTGCTGGAGACGGCGCGAACGGCCAAGCAGGTCAATCTCGCAAAAGAGGCGCGCGACCTCGACGCGAAGCTGAACCGCAAGCTCGATGAACTGGTTGCGTGAGGAAAGCCTAAGGCGAAAAAAACGGAGGCCTTGCCTCCGCTTTTTCGATACTGACTTTTCGGCGTTGCGTGTTCCGGCAACAACCGCTTTGCGCTTCAGGCGGTTTGAACGTTGCCTTCGGCAGGTTCCGGGTGATAGCCGAGCGACTCGGAAATCGTGAGTGCGGTCTTGCTCAACTGGCCAAGCCACGAATCCTGCAAACGGTCGGCAGGCGCGGAGAGCGAAAGGCCCGCCACCAGCTTGCCGGTGTCGTCGTAAATGCCTGCGGCGATGCAGCGCACGCCCAGTTCGAGCTCTTCGTTGTCGCGCGCGCAGAACTGCTGGCGCACATGGGCAAGCTCGCGCTCGAGGCGGCTGAGGTCGGTGATGCTGTTGCGCGTGTGGCCCGACAGGCCGGTGCGTGTGGCGTAGGCGCGTACGCGGTTCGCTTCGTCGGCGGCGAGAAAGAGCTTGCCGACTGAAGTGAGGTGCAGCGGGGCGCGACCGCCAATGGCACGCACCACCTGCATGCCGGAGCGCTCCGAATAGGCACGTTCTATATAGACGATCTCATCGCCCTGGCGCACGGAGAGATTCACCGTTTGCCCGGTCAGGCGGTGCAGCTCGCGCATTGGCGTGAGCGCCGCGTCGCGAACCGAAAGGCGTGCCTTCACGAGATTGCCGAGTTCGAGCAGCCGCATGCCGAGGCGGTAGGTGCCGGGGTCGGAGCGATCGACGAGACGGCAACTCACCATGTCGTTCAGGATGCGGTGAGCGGTAGAAGGGTGCAGTTCGGTGCGCAGCGCGAGTTCTTTCAGACTGACGGGGTCGCTATGGGCGGCCAGCGCGTCCAGCAGGCGCATCATGCGCTCGATCACCTGAATCGAGGTCTTCGGATCTGGATGGATGTCGCTCATGGGTTCAGATTCGTTTGACGCGTGAGGCGGAAAATCCATTGTATCTCGTATTGTGAAAAAAGTAAGCGCTTGACCGAAGGCGGGCGTTGCGGTGCGGCATGCGTTTTGATGGCCGGATCGGCGCAGACGCGCGTTGGTGACGGCGGCGAAACAGCGGATAATCGGGGACGGTTTTCACGAGGAGTCCCCATGCGAGTCGGTTTGTTCGTCACCTGTCTCATCGACACGATGCGCCCCGAAATTGGCTTTTCGACGCTCAAGCTGCTCGAAGAGGCGGGTTATGAGGTCGTCGTGCCGTCCGCGCAAACCTGCTGCGGTCAACCGGCCTACAACTCCGGCGAGCGTCCACTCGCGCGCGACCTGGCGGAAAAAACGCTGCGCGAGTTTGAGCAATTCGATTACGTCGTGGTGCCTTCGGGCTCGTGCGGCGGCATGATCCGCGTGCATTACGGCGACCTGTTCCGCGACGATCCCGAGTTGATGGCGCGGTACGGCAAGCTGCGCGAGCGCGTCTACGAGCTCACGGATTTCCTCGTCAATGTCGCGAAGGTCACGCTGCCGCAGGGCGGGTTCAGCGGGCCGGTGACCTATCACGATTCGTGCTCGGGCCTGCGCGAGCTTGGCGTGAAGGCGCAGCCGCGCGCGCTGCTCGCCCAGCGCGGCGTCGAGGTCCGGGAGATGAAGGACTGCGAGCACTGCTGCGGCTTTGGCGGCACCTTCGCCGTGAAGTACGGCGACATCTCGACGGCCATCGCGGACGAAAAGTGCGCGAACGTCCAGGCGAGCGGCACGGGCGCCGTGGTGCTCAGCGATCTTGGCTGCATGCTCAACATCGAAGGCCGGCTGCGTCGCACGGGCGACACCACCACGCGCGTGCTGCACATTGCGCAGGTGCTGGCCGGCGACGTGTGATCCGTCGTTCGCCCAGATCGATCACCTCTCCGGAATTCGCCGAACACCGCTCACGCTCACTATCGCCCCGACGCCATGCAAGTCCAATCGATGCAGTTCAAGGCGCGCGCCGGCCAGAAACTGGCCGACCAGCGTCTGCAACACAATCTCAAGAAGCTCTCCACCAAGTTCGTCTCGGCGCGAGCGGAGGCCATCACCGCGATCGACTTTCAGGCCACACGCGCGGCGCTCAAGGCACGGCGCAACCGCGCGCTGGAAAATCTCGATGTCTGGCTCGAACAGTTCGAGACCGAGGCCACGCGGCGCGGTGTGACCGTGCTCTATGCCGAGACCGCGCGTGACGCGGCGAAGCTGGTCGCGGACATCGCGCGCCGCCACGACGTGCGCAAGGTCATCAAGACGAAGTCGATGGTCTCGGAGGAGATGCAGCTCAACACGGTGCTCGCTCAAATGGGCGTGCAGTCCATCGAGACCGATCTCGGCGAATACATCCTTCAGATCAACGACAACGAGCCGCCCAGCCACATCATTGCGCCCGTCGTCCACAAGGACAAGGACGAGATCGCCGATCTGTTCGCGCAGACGCACCACAAGCCGCGCCTGACAGAAATCCCCGACATGACGCGCGAGGCGCGCGAAGTGCTGCGCCCGCATTTCCTTTCGGCGGACATGGGGGTGACGGGCGGCAACTTCCTCGTGGCGGAAACGGGCTCGGTCGTGCTGGTCACCAACGAGGGCAACGAGGGCATGTGCACGGTGATGCCGCGTGTGCACGTGGCGGTCACGGGCATCGAAAAGGTGCTGCCGACTCTCGAAGACCTCGCCACGGCCATGCGCCTGCTGCCGCGGTCGGCAACGGGCCAGGCCACGTCGAACTACTTCTCGGTGCTGACCGGCCCGCGTGGGCCCGAGGACCTGGACGGCCCCGAGCACATGTATGTCGTCCTCGTGGACGGCGGCCGCACGGGGCTGATCGGCGGCGAATTTCAGGAGATGCTGCGCTGCATCCGCTGCGGCGCGTGCATGAATCACTGCCCGGTCTACCAGAAGGTGGGCGGCCACGCGTATGGCTGGGTCTATCCGGGGCCGATGGGTTCGGTGCTCACGCCGAGCTATGTCGGCATCGAGAAGGCGCTCGATCTGCCCCAAGCCGCCACGCTCTGCGGCGAGTGCAACAGCGTTTGTCCGGTGGGCATTCCGCTTTCCGACCTGTTGCGCAAGCTGCGCGAGAAGCAGACGGAGCGGCACTTGCGCCCCTGGCGCGAGCGTGCGGCGCTGGCGGCCTGGGGCTGGCTCGCGTTGCACCCCAGCGTCTACGCGCTGCTCACGAAGCTGGGCGTGCGGGTGCTGGAGCGCATGGGCGGCCAGTCGCGGATCATTCGCAAACTGCCGTTCGTGCGCGGCTGGACGAACGGGCGCGACATGCCCGCGCCGGTCGGGCGCACCTTCCGCGAGTTGTACGCGGCGCGGCAGACGCATCTGGACACGACGAAGCGTCCCGAAGAGGCCTGACGCGCGTCCACAGTCAAGTTTTCTCCGGCAACTATTTAAGCTGGAGCAACAGTGTGTTCGTTCGGGGCGGGTTTTTCCTGATTGCGACTGTCTATATCATCTCGACTGGCGATAGTGCGTCCGCACCCGTCGCCCCACAGTCGAGAGAGAGTCGCATCATGAGAAAGAAAATAACGGTGTACTGGCCGCTGGCGCTGATCGTGCCGCTCGCGGCAATCGCATGGATCCATGCATGGAATACCGCCGAGCAGCAAATGCCGCTCGCCGCCGATCAATTCACGGCCGAGCTCGCGCGCGCCGTGTCGTATGGCCTCGTGGGCAGCGAAGGCAAGGCGCCCGTGAAGGCGATGCGCACCGTCGCGCCGCTGCCGCAGTCGAACACGATCTGATGATCGTCGCGGCGATCTTGCGCTCGCGCCTGCTTGCCCGTGTCGCGTGCGCGGTGCTTGCGCAAGCCGTTCGCCGGAAATCAGGCAGCGCAGCGCGGGTTTCACGCGCTTTGTATAATTAGAGATTCGCCGCCGCGCCTTGAACGCCGGCCCGCACTCCAGCGCCCCACGATGAAAAAGGTTTCCGTCTGCTTCGTTTGCCTTGGCAACATCTGCCGCTCGCCCACGGCCGAGGCCGTGATGCTGCGCCTCGTCGACGAGGCGGGGCTGGCCGGGCGCGTCGAGGTCGACTCGGCGGGCACGGGTGACTGGCACATCGGCGAGGCGCCCGACGAGCGCGCCCAGCGCGCGGGTGGGCAGCGCGGCTATGATCTCGCGCCGCTGCGCGCCCGTCAGATCGCGGACGACGATTTTCGCCGTTTCGACTTGATCGTCGCGATGGACGACGCCAACGTGACGGCGTTGCAGAACCTTTGTCCGCAGACCGAGCGCGACAAGATCCGGCTGCTGATGGAATTTGCACCGCAGGCCGACTCACGCGTGGTCATTGACCCTTATTTCGGCGGCGATGCGGGCTTCGAAGCGGTGCTCGATCAATGCGAGGCCGCCTGCGGGGGCCTGCTCGCGGCATTGCGCCCGCAACTGGTTGATTGAGATGAGCGGCGCGATTCGGTCGAATGCAGCAATCGCGCCACTTTTCGCTATTCGCAACGCACCTAATAACCCAATTCGCAACACGGATACTTGACTAAACTAGTCATGTATTTATACTTGACGAAAATTGTCGAGAATTGCGGTTCCCCTACATCATGAGACTCACCACTAAAGGCCGTTTCGCCGTCACGGCGATGATCGACCTGGCCCTGCGCCAGGAGCAGGGCCCGGTGACGCTTGCGGGTATCAGCCAGCGGCAGCACATCTCGCTGTCTTACCTCGAACAGCTGTTCGGCAAGCTGCGCCGTCATGAAATCGTCGAATCGGTCCGTGGGCCGGGCGGCGGCTACAACCTCGCGCGCCGCGCGGAGGACGTTACGGTCGCGGACATCATCATCGCCGTGGACGAGCCGCTCGATGCCACGCAGTGCGGCGGCAAGGGCGCGTGCGAAGGCACCAAGCAGCACGACGGCCACTGCATGACGCACGAACTCTGGTCGACGCTGAACCAGAAGATGGTCGAGTACCTCGATTCGGTGTCGCTCAAGGACCTGGTGGACAAGCAGCGCGCCCGCGAAGGCGCCGCGCCCACGGTTCTGCGCGACCGCCGCGCCGAGGCGCCGGCGGTCGAGCCGGTGAGGGCGGTGCCGCTAGGGCCGAACTCGATCTTCAACATGGCGGGTTCGTGAGCCGCGAGTTGGGTCAGGCCGCCAGAACGCAATACACAGTACAGCGCAGCACAAAGATTCCCCGGAGCGATAGATGAATAACGACATTCCCCACCTGCCCATTTACATGGATTACAGCGCGACGACGCCCGTCGACCCGCGTGTGGTGGACAAGATGATTCCGTATCTGCGCGAGCAGTTCGGCAATCCGGCGTCGCGCAGCCACGCCTACGGCTGGGACGCGGAGCGTGCCGTCGAGGAAGCGCGCGAGCAGGTCGCGGCGCTCGTCAACGCCGACCCGCGTGAAATCATCTGGACCTCCGGCGCGACCGAATCGGACAACCTCGCGATCAAGGGTGCCGCGCACTTCTACAAGAGCAAGGGCAAGCACATCATCACGGTGAAGACCGAGCACAAGGCCGTGCTCGACACCTGCCGAGAGCTCGAGCGCGAAGGCTACGAAGTCACGTATCTGGACGTCAAGGATGACGGCCTGATCGACCTCGACGTGTTCAAGGCTGCGATTCGCCCCGACACGATCCTCGTTTCCGTCATGCACGTGAACAACGAGATCGGCGTGATCCAGGACATCGAGACGATCGGTGAAATCTGCCGCGAAAAGGGCATCATTTTCCACGTCGACGCCGCGCAATCGACGGGCAAGGCGCCCATCGACCTGCAAAAGCTCAAGGTCGACCTGATGTCGTTCTCGGCGCACAAGACCTACGGCCCGAAGGGCATCGGCGCGTTGTACGTGCGTCGTAAGCCGCGTATCCGTATCGAAGCGCAGATGCACGGCGGCGGTCACGAGCGCGGCATGCGTTCGGGCACGCTGGCGACGCATCAGATCGTCGGCATGGGCGAAGCGTTCCGTCTGGCGCGCGAAGAGATGGCCACGGAAAACGAGCGTATCCGCATGCTGCGCGACAAGCTGCTGCGCGGCTTGCAGGAAATCGAAGAAACCTACGTGAACGGCGACATGGAAAAGCGTGTCCCGCACAACCTGAACATCAGCTTCAACTTCGTCGAAGGCGAGTCGCTGATCATGGCGGTGAAGGACGTGGCGGTGTCGTCGGGCTCGGCGTGCACGTCGGCTTCGCTCGAGCCGTCGTACGTGCTGCGCGCGCTCGGCCGTAACGACGAGCTGGCGCACAGCTCGATCCGCTTCACGGTGGGCCGCTTCACGACCGAGCAGGATGTGGACTACGTCATCAACCTGCTGAAGACGAAGATCGCCAAGCTGCGCGACCTCTCGCCGCTGTGGGAGATGCACAAGGACGGCGTTGACCTGTCGACCATCCAGTGGGCGGCGCACTAAGGCGCACGGGCAGAGTCAGCAACGAACATCGACCCGGCCGCAGCGCAACGAGCAGAGAACTGCATGCAGCGCGGCCAACGAATTGAAGGAGTGTGATCATGGCATATAGCGACAAGGTTCTGGACCACTACGAAAACCCGCGTAACGTCGGCTCGTTCTCGAAGGACGACGACACGGTCGGCACCGGCATGGTCGGCGCACCGGCTTGCGGCGACGTGATGAAGTTGCAGATTCGCGTGGGCGCGGACGGCGTGATCGAAGACGCGAAGTTCAAGACCTACGGCTGCGGCTCGGCCATCGCTTCGAGCTCGCTCGTGACCGAGTGGGTGAAGGGCAAGACGCTCGACCAGGCGCTCTCGATCAAGAACACGCAGATCGCCGAAGAACTGGCGCTGCCGCCGGTGAAGATCCACTGCTCGATTCTCGCGGAAGACGCGATCAAGGCAGCGGTGGCCGATTACCGTCAGCGTCACACGACGGAAGCGAAGGCCGACGCGGCGTAAGCACGCCAGGCGCGCGGCCGCCGCAGTGCGGTGGATGCAGGACGGCGCCGGACCCACGGGTGCGGCGCCGCGGGACTAACGATTTTGGATGCAGCAGGGTTGCGTCGCGGCGCGAGGTAGGGCGAGAGCCAAACCGGACGGCGCGGGGCGCGGCGAAGACGCTATGGCAATTACGTTGACAGAAAAAGCGGCACAGCACGTGCAGAAGTATCTGGTCCGTCGTGGCAAGGGCGTGGGCCTGCGCCTCGGCGTGCGTACGACGGGCTGCTCGGGCCTCGCGTACAAGCTCGAGTACGTCGACGAGCTGGCGGACGAGGACAACGTGTTCGAGAGCTACGGCGTGAAAGTCATCGTCGACCCGAAGAGCCTGGCCTATATCGACGGCACGCAGCTCGACTTCGTGCGCGAAGGGCTGAACGAGGGCTTCAAGTTCAACAACCCGAATGTGAAGGACGAGTGCGGCTGCGGCGAGTCCTTCCGCGTTTGAGTCCGCGCGTAGCGGTGAAAAGGCGGCCTGTGCCGCCTTTTTGATTTTCATGGCCTGTTTCGATGGCCCCACGAGAACGTTTGAACCGATGAGCACGTCTTCCACGCCGTCCCGCTCGCTTTCCGATAGCCATTTCGTGCTGTTCGGACTGACCGAGCAGTTCGAGATCGACGCGAACGCGCTCGACCACGCTTACCGAACGGTGCAGGCGCAGGTGCACCCCGACCGCTTCGCCGCGGCGGGCGAGGCGCAAAAGCGCGTCGCCATGCAATGGGCCACGCGCACGAACGAGGCGTACCAGACGCTGCGCGATCCGCTCAAGCGCGCGAAGTACCTGCTGCATCTGCGCGGCATCGACGTCGGCGCGGAGAACAACACGGCGATGGAGCCCGCGTTCCTCATGCAGCAAATGGAGTGGCGCGAGGCGATTGAAGACGCGGTCGCCGCGAAGAATGTCGACGCGCTCGACACGCTCGCGAGCGAGTTGCGCGACGACGAGCGCGCGCGCTTCACGAAGCTCGCGGCGCTGCTCGACAGCGGCTCGAACCAGCCGGCGGCCGAAGCGGTGCGCCAGCTCATGTTCATCGAGCGCGTAGCGGGCGAGATCGACACGCAGATCGAGCGGCTCGAAGGCTGAAAGTCCAGGCCGCATTCAAGCTGAAACCACGCTGAAACGGATATCGGGCGCTCGCGCCCACCAGGTTAAAAAGCAGATCACACAGATGGCCTTACTGCAAATCTCCGAACCCGGCATGGCGCCGGCGCCGCATCAGCGGCGACTCGCTGTCGGCATCGACCTCGGCACGACGAACTCGCTGGTCGCCGCGGTGCGCAGCGGCGTGCCCGACGTGCTGCCCGACGAGCACGGCCACGCGCTGCTGCCGTCGGTCGTGCGCTATCTCGCGAACGGCGGCCGCCGCATCGGCCGCACGGCGAAGGCGGAAGCGGCCACCGACCCGCGCAACACGATCGTCTCGGTCAAGCGTTTCATGGGCCGCGGCAAATCCGACGTCGAAGGCGCGGCCAATGCGCCTTATGACTTCGTCGACGCGCCGGGCATGGTGCAGATCCAGACCGTGGACGGCGTGAAGAGCCCGGTCGAAGTCTCTGCGGAAATTCTCGCGACGTTGCGCCAGCGCGCTGAAGACACGCTCGGCGACGAACTCGTCGGCGCGGTCATCACGGTGCCCGCGTATTTCGATGAAGCCCAGCGCCAGGCCACCAAGGATGCCGCGCGCCTCGCGGGCCTGAACGTGCTGCGTCTGCTCAACGAGCCGACCGCGGCGGCGATCGCCTACGGTCTCGACAACGGCGCCGAAGGGCTTTACGCGGTCTACGACCTCGGCGGCGGCACCTTCGACCTGTCGATCCTCAAGCTCACGAAGGGCGTGTTCGAAGTGCTCGCGGCGGGCGGCGACTCCGCGCTTGGCGGCGACGATTTCGACCATGCGCTGTTCGACTACGTGCTGGAGCAGGGCGGCATCGAGCGTGCGACGCTCGCGCCCGAAGACGTGCGCCTTCTGCTCGATCGCGTGCGCGACGCGAAGGAAGTGCTCTCGTCGGCACCCGAGGCGCGCATCGAAGTCACGCTCTCGAATGGCAAGGCGATCGCATTGACGATCGACGAGCCGCGTTTCGAGGCGCTCACGCAGGCGCTCGTGCAGCGCACCCTCACGCCGACGAAGAAGGCGCTGCGTGACGCGAAGGTTGCATCGAAGGACGTGAAGGGCGTGGTGCTGGTGGGCGGTGCGACGCGCATGCCCGTGATCCGCCGCGCCGTGGAGCAGCACTTCGGCCAGGCGCCGCTCACGAATCTGGACCCGGACCAGGTGGTCGCGCTCGGCGCGGCGATCCAGGCCGACCTGCTCGCGGGCAACCGCGGCGGCGAGGACGACTGGCTGCTGCTCGACGTGATCCCGCTCTCGCTGGGCGTGGAGACGATGGGTGGCCTGGTCGAAAAGATCATCCCGCGCAACTCGACCATTCCGGTCGCGCGCGCACAGGACTTCACGACCTTCAAGGACGGCCAGACGGCCATGGCGATCCACGTGGTGCAGGGCGAGCGTGAGCTCGTGGCCGACTGCCGGTCGCTCGCGCGCTTCGAGCTGCGCGGCATTCCGCCGATGGCCGCGGGCGCGGCGCGCATTCGCGTGACCTACCAGGTGGACGCGGACGGCCTGCTTTCCGTGTTCGCGCGCGAGCAGCATTCGGGTGTGGAGGCGTCGGTGGTGGTGAAGCCGTCCTACGGTCTCGCCGATGACGACGTGGCCCGCATGCTCGAAGACAGCTTCAAGACCGCCGAAGTCGACATGCGCGCCCGCGCGCTGCGCGAGGCCCAGGTCGAGGCGCAGCGCATCATCGAAGCGACGCACGCTGCGTTGGGCGCCGATGGCGAGTTGCTCGACGACGCGGAGCGCGCCGAGGTCGACACCCTGATCGGGGCACTCGCGCAAGTTGCCCAGGGCGACGATGCGGGCGCGATCGAAGCGGCGACGAAGTCGCTCTCCGAAGGCACCGACGAATTCGCCGCGCGCCGCATGGACAAGGGCATCAAGCGCGCGCTGGCGGGCAAGAAGCTCGACGAGATCGGCTAAGAAGAACGCGGTCGGGCGCGCGGCGCTTGCATGGGCAAACGCCGCCGCGTGTGCGTGCTTTCCCGATGCAGGCAAGCGCGCGACCCCAGTAGAATGGGCACATGCCGCCGTCGAAGGCGGGGCATGCGCCCGATATGAAAGTTATTGGATACGGAAATCACAATGCCTCAAATCGTGGTGCTGCCTCATGTCGAACTGTGCCCAGAGGGCGCGGTTATCGACGCCAAGCCGGGCGAGAGCGTGTGCGACGCGCTGCTCGAACACGGCATCGAAATCGAGCACGCTTGTGAGAAGTCGTGCGCCTGCACGACCTGTCACGTGATCGTGCGCGAGGGTTTCAACGCGCTCGAGCCGTCCGAGGAAGACGAGGACGATCTGCTCGACAAGGCGTGGGGCCTGGAGCCGACGTCGCGGCTGTCGTGCCAGGCACTCGTGCCTGAGAACGACGACCTGGTGGTCGAGATCCCGCGTTACTCGATCAACCACGCGAAGGAAAACCACTGAGCCAACAAGAGGAGCGGGCAGCCATGAAATGGACCGATACGCAGGACATCGCGATGGCGTTGACGGACACCCATCCGGAAGTGGATCCGCAATACGTACGCTTCACCGATCTGCACCGCTGGATCACTGAGCTGGACGGTTTCGACGACGACCCCGAGCGTTCGAACGAGAAGATTCTCGAAGCGATCCAGGCCGCGTGGATCGAGGACGCGGACTACTGATCCCGCGACGGCGCCCACTTGGGGCAGTCAATGAAAAAGGCGATTCGCTGATGGCGAATCGCCTTTTTTCTTGTGCCGCGCCCGAATCGAGCGCGTCAGGTCACATCGTCAAGCCGCCACCAGGGCGCCGTTTTCCACGCGCACGCGCTGACCTTGCTGGAACGGCGGCGCCTGGTGGTAGGTGAAGTAGCGCGTCTTGCCGTTCTCCATATGCACGCGCACCGAATAGCTCGTCGTGCTGCGCAGGTGCTTTTCGACCGAGTTGCCCGCGAGGCCGCCGCCCAGCGCGCCAAGCAGCGTCATGGCGGTACGGCCGTTGCCCGCGCCGAACTGGTTGCCGACCACACCGCCCGCCACGGCGCCGCCTACCGCGCCAATGCCCGTGCCATGGCCTTCTTGCTTGACCTCGGAAATCGCTTCGACCGTGCCGCACGACCCGCACACGGCCTGGGCGGGCTGCGCTTCCTGTGCGTACTGCTGCGAAGACTGCGGTGGCTGGCCGTACTGCTGCGCGGGCGCGGCAACGGGCGCCTGGGCCTGCCGCGGCGCTTGTTGTGGCGCTTGCTCCTGCTCAGCCGGCGCATTCTGGGCGTTTTGCGCGTACTGCGAGGCTTGCACCGGTTTCGTCGAATCGACGACTTCCGGCTGCGAGGCCGTCATCGCCGTCTGGCCGGTCTGAACCTGCGCGGTCTGCTCGGCGGTGCTGGAAGCTTTCGGGAAAACGCCGGTAATCGCCGCCGTGGCTGCAAGGCTCGCGACGATGACGGCCGCCGCCGCAGTTGCGATCAGTGGATGCAGGCGGCGCTTCTGTGTGGTCGGATCAGGTGTGTTCATCAATGGCTCCGTCTTTTGCAGAGTTGGCTCTCTTGTGAGACCCAGTGTGAGCCAATCGGATTGCCTGGGCGTTTCAATTTGTAACCCGGCGCCGTGACGGCAGAGGGGCAAAAAGGGGGCGATCTTCGCGCAGCATTGCACAGCGCGGTTTTTCACACTGTCGCAATCGGCATGCCCGCTTCTGGTGCGGTGCAGGGCAGCAGCTTTTACCGATGGTTACAAACTTCCAGCGAATCCGCAAATGAAAAACGGGGCGCATGCGGAATGAGCCGCATGCGCCCCGTTCGGGCAAAAGCCGTGTCGCTTAGTCTTCGCGGCGCAGGTGCGGGAAGAGGATCACGTCGCGGATGCTGGCGCTGTCCGTGAGCAGCATGATCAGGCGGTCGATGCCGATACCGCAGCCGCCCGTCGGGGGCATGCCGTACTCGAGCGCGCGGATGTAGTCGGCGTCGTAGAACATGGCTTCTTCGTCACCGGCGTCCTTCTGCTCGACCTGCTTCTTGAAGCGGGCGGCCTGGTCTTCCGGATCGTTGAGCTCCGAGAAGCCGTTGGCGATCTCGCGGCCCGTGATGAAGAGCTCGAAACGCTCGGTGATGCCCGGCAGCGTGTCCGAGGCGCGCGCGAGCGGCGAGACTTCGACCGGGTAGTCGATGATGTAGGTCGGTTCCCACAGTTGTGACTCGGCGGTCTCTTCGAACAGCGCCAGTTGCAGCGCGCCCACGCCCGCGTTGAGGAACTGCGGCTGGTTCGCGTCCACGCCGAACTTCTTGAGTTCCGTGCGCAGGAAGGCCGCGTCGGCAAGCTGCTCGTTCGTGTATTGCGGCGCGTACTTCTGGATGGCCTGCACGATCGTCAGGCGATGGAACGGCTTCGACAGATCGAGTTCGCGGCCTTGGTACGTGAGCACGGCGGTGCCCGATGCGTCGATCGCGGCCTGGCGGATCAACTGCTCGGTGAAGTCCATGAGCCACGTGTAGTCGGTGTACGCGGCGTAGAACTCCATCATCGTGAATTCCGGATTGTGACGCGGCGAAACGCCTTCGTTACGGAAATTCCGGTTGATTTCGAACACGCGCTCGAAGCCGCCCACGACCAGGCGCTTCAGATACAGCTCGGGCGCGATACGCATGAACATCTGCATGTCGAGCGCGTTGTGGTGCGTGACGAACGGCTTGGCCGCCGCGCCGCCCGGGATCGGGTGCAGCATCGGCGTTTCGACTTCCATGAAGCCCGCGTCGGCCATGAAGCGGCGCACCGAGGAGATGGCCTTGGTGCGCGCGACGAACGTATCGCGCGCTTCGGGCGTGACGATCAGGTCGACGTAGCGCTGGCGATAGCGCATTTCCTGGTCCGAAAGACCGTGGAACTTGTCCGGCAGCGGACGCAGCGACTTCGACAGCAGGCGCAGTTCGGTGACGCGCACCGAGAGTTCGCCCTTGTTGGTACGGAACAGCACGCCCCTGGCCGCGACGATGTCGCCCAGGTCCCACTTCTTGAACGCGTCGTAGGTCGTCTCGCCCACGTCGGCGGGCGTGATGAAGAACTGGATCTGGCCCGAGCCGTCGCGCACCGTGGCGAAGCTTGCCTTGCCCATCACGCGCTTGAGCATCATGCGGCCGGCGATCGCCACGTCGAGCGGTTTCGCTTCGAGTGCGTCCTTGTCGGTATCGGCGTAGTCGCGTTGCAGGTCGGCGGCGTGGTGGGTCGGGCGGAAGTCGTTCGGATAGGCGACGCCTGCCTCGCGCAGTGCGCGCAGTTTCTCGCGGCGCTCGGCGATGATCTGGTTGTCGTCGAGTTCGGGCGCGGCGCTGGGCGCGTTCTGCTGGGTCGGTTCGGTCATGATGGCTCGGTGTTCTTTGATTCGCGGGTGTTTCGGCGAGTGTTCGGGGCGGCGGCCCCGGTGTGGTCCTTCGCGGGACACGGCGCGCATGGCGCGCAACAAGCGGACTTCGATTCCCGCTGTGCGCGCCTCGCAGTGAATGCGGGCGGCACGGCGGGAAAGGGCGGCATGCGATGCAATGCAGCGCCCGTGGCGCGCAAGAAGCTTACACGCCCTGTTTCAGGCTTGCGCTGATGAAGGCGTCGAGATCGCCGTCGAGCACGGCCTTGGTGTTGCTGATTTCGACGTTCGTGCGCAGATCCTTGATGCGGCTGTTGTCGAGCACGTAGGAGCGGATCTGGTGGCCCCAGCCCACGTCCGACTTGCCCGCTTCGAGCTTGTCCTGTTCCGACTGGCGCTTGCGCATTTCGGCTTCGTACAGGCGCGATTTCAGCATGGCCATCGCTTCGGCGCGGTTGCGGTGCTGCGAGCGGTCGTTCTGGCACTGCACGACGATGCCCGACGGAACGTGCGTGATACGCACGGCGGAGTCGGTCTTGTTGATGTGCTGACCGCCCGCGCCGGAAGCGCGGTAGGTGTCGATGCGCAGATCGGCCGGATTGACTTCGATCTCGAACGAGTCGTCGATTTCCGGATATACGAACACCGACGAGAACGACGTGTGACGGCCGCCCGACGAGTCGAACGGCGACTTGCGCACGAGCCGGTGAATGCCGGTTTCGGTGCGCAGGAAGCCATAGGCGTATTCGCCCTCGACCTTGATCGTCGCGCTCTTGATGCCGGCCACGTCGCCTTCGGACTCTTCGAGCACTTCGGTCTTGAAGCCCTTGCGTTCGCAGTAGCGCACGTACTGGCGCAGCAGCATCGACGCCCAGTCGCAGGCCTCGGTGCCGCCCGCGCCCGCCTGGATGTCGATGAACGCGTTATTCGGGTCGGCCGGATTCGCGAACATGCGGCGGAACTCGACGTCGGCTACGCGCTTTTCGATCTCCTGGGCGTCGCTTTCGATGGAGACGAGGGTGTCCTCATCGCCTTCCTCGCGAGCCATCTCGAAGAGGTCCTGCGTGTCGCGCGTGTCGTTCTCGATGCCGTCGAGCACGTGCACGACGCCTTCGAGCAGCTTCTTTTCCTTGCCGAGACCCTGGGCGTGCTTGGAGTCGTTCCAGACGTTGGGGTCTTCGAGTTCGCTATTGACTTCGACGAGCCGTCGGGCTTTTACGTCGTAGTCAAAGATACCCCCGTAGCTCGCCTGCGCGCGCGCGCAGGTCCGCCAAAAGGGCTTCGATCGCGTTGAGACGTTCCGCTTCCATTTGTGTCGTGATCCGGCGTGTAAAACATTGAATTATAGCTGATTGCACCCGGATCAAGGGCGGCGCGGACCAATTGAAGGCCCGCGCCCGTGCGCTCGAAGCGCGCTCAGAGCGCGGCGTGCTCCACGACGAGCTGCACGCGCGAAACACCGTTCCAGGTGTCGCGCACGAGCCGGTAGGCGACCGTGGTGTGTTGCGGCAGCGACTCGGTGTGGTTGAACCAGATCGCGTTGAAGCGCTGGCGCCCGCGCAGCAGTTGCAGCTTGAGGTGCTTGTCCTTCACGAGCGCCTGCGAGGCCACCTCGAATTCGCCTGAAAACACCGGCGCGGGGAAGCCCTGGCCCCACACGGCGGCGTCGAGCATCTCCACGAAATCGGGCGTGAAGTAGGCGTCTTCGAGATCGCCGTCGGTTTCCACCGTGCGCGCGAGCGCTTCCTCGGTGAGCCATTCGCGGGCCACGCGCTCGAACGCGGCGGCGAAGCGCGGCACGTCGGCGGCGGCGATCGTCATGCCTGCGGCCATGGCGTGGCCGCCGAACTTGTGGATCAGGCCCGGCTCGCGCTTGCTGATGAGATCGACGGCGTCGCGCAGATGGAAACCGGGGATCGAACGGCCCGAGCCTTTCACGAGCTCGCCGCCGTCATCGGCGGGCGCGAAGGTGAAGGACGGCCGGTGGAAGCGCTCCTTGAGCCGCCCCGCGACGATGCCGATCACGCCCTGGTGCCAGCTTTCGTTGAACAGCGTGAGCGTGGCCTTGCCTTCTGGATCGACATCGGCGAGATCGGCGAGCGCCTGCTGCTGCATGCCGGCCTCGATTTCGCGGCGTTCGCGGTTCATCGAATCGAGCTGCTGCGCGAGTTCCCACGCGCGGCCCACGTCGTCGGTGGTCAGGCACTCGATGCCGAGCGACATGTCCGAGAGGCGACCGGCCGCGTTCAGGCGCGGGCCTAGCGCGAAGCCGAAGTCGAAGCCCGACGCGCTTTTCGCGTCGCGACCCGCCGCGCGAAAGAGCGCCGCGATGCCCGGCTGCATGCGGCCGTTGCGCACGCGCTGCAAGCCCTGCGCGACGAGCACGCGGTTGTTGCCGTCGAGCTTCACGACGTCGGCGACGGTGCCGAGCGCGACGAGATCGAGCAGACCGTCGAGGCGCGGTTCGGGCTTGCCGTCGCTGAAGGCGCCGCGCTTGCGCAACTCGGCACGCAGCGCGAGCAGCGTATAGAACATGACGCCCACGCCCGCGATGCACTTGCTCGGGAACTCGCAACCCGGCTGGTTCGGATTGACGATGGCGCGCGCGTCGGGGAGCGTGTCGCCGGGCAGGTGGTGGTCGGTCACGAGCACTTCGATGCCCAGTTCGTTCGCCGCGTCCACGCCTTCGACGCTGGCAATGCCGTTGTCCACCGTGATCAGGACATCGGGCGGGCCGCCTTTACGTTGCGCGGCGAGCGCGACGATCTCGGGCGTGAGGCCGTAGCCATACTCGAAACGGTTCGGCACGAGATAGTCGATCTGCGCGCCGAACATGCGCAGGCCGCGCACGGCCACGGCGCAGGCGGTCGCGCCGTCACAGTCGTAGTCGGCGACCACGAGCATGCGGCAGTCGGCTTCGAGGGCGTCGGCAAGCAGCGCGGCGGCTTCTTCGAGGCCTTTCATGCTCGTGGGCGGAATCAGGCGAGCGAGGCCGGTTTCGATCTCGTCGGGCTGGCAGACGCCGCGCGAGGCGTAGAGGCGGGCGAGCACCGGGTGCAGGCCGTGGCGCACGAGCGCTTCAGTGTCGGCGGGCGAGCAGGCGCGAGTGACGATTCGGGTCATGCGGGGCGTTGAGTGAAAGAGGTCATTCGATGATCATTCGACGAAAAGCGACGCGAACAGGCGGCGTCGCCAGAATTTGCGCAGGTCGCCGCGCGTGATGGAGAGCGTGACCGAGCCGGTGTCGCCGCACAGCGTGAGGTCGAGCGCACCGAGCGCGCCCGTTTGCAGCGCCGTGAGCGCGGGCGCGAACCAGTCGCGCTCCAGTTGCGCGAACGCGGCGTTCCAGCGGCCCCAGTCCTGCTGGATGAAGGCGGCGGAGAAGGGATCGAGTTCGACGAGCGTGGCTCCGGCCCCCGACCCATTGTTGAGCGAGGCCGTGAGCGCTGCGAAGGTGGCGGGCGCCGGGCCCACTTGCGACTTCGCGGCGAGCGCGAGGCCGCGCGTGGCGGCCGCATCGGAACGCACGCGCGCGAACGGGCTCGTCACGGTGCGCAGCACGCCCTGCGCGTGAAACCAGATCGAGTTGACCGCGGGCAGACCGCGCGCCTCGCGTGCCTCGTTCACCGGGTGCTCGAACCACGCCATCTGCACTTCGTTCTGCACTTTCATCCAGGCGCGCGAACGCTGGCCGGAATGGGCTTCGTGCGGCAGCCAGATTTCGATATTGCGGCCGCTCGCCCGCAAGGGCGAAGCGCCCGCGAGCGTGCCGAACGCATCCGACGAGAGATACCAGCGCTGCGGCGTGGGCGCCTCGACGCGCACGCCGAGCTCTTCGATCAACGGTTTGGCAATCGTGTAGAGCGTGGCGGCGTCGGCGTCGGCGAGTTCCAGCGACGCCGGGTCGATCAGCACGAGGTGATCGTGCGCGATACGCACGTGCACGGGCTGCACGCACGCCCAGATGTCGTCGCCAGGCGTGCCGCCGTCGGCGAGCAGCATGTAGGGGGCGAGCGGCGCTTCGTCGTCGGCGGCCGGCGCGGGATTCGCGCTGAGCGCGCCGAACTGGCGCGCAACCCAGCGCTCGTGCGGCAGCGTGCGCTGAAAGTCCTCGCCGATCACCTGTTCGCCGAGCGTCGCGCGCGCAACCAGTTTCGCGAGCGCCGGGAATTCGAGGCCCGCGAGCGCGGTGGAGGCGGCCGCCGCGGAGGGCAGGGCAAACGGGACGAGAAGATGAAGTCGGTCGGCGGGCATGATGGTGCGCATTGTACTTCGGCGCTCCGCGCGCCGGGTGCGGGCGCCGTTGCCTGGCCGGTGCGTCTTGCGTGTGCGCCTCGCGGGCGCCTTCGTATCCCGGCTGCGGCACTTGTGGCCGAAAAGCGGCTCGAAGGAAAGAACGGGCGAAGCGCGCGAGGCATGGGGAACGCGTTGCGCATCAACGAGCCATCTCGCGCGAAAGTCCGTGAAGTGCCGCCAGTGTGGCAAACTTCGCGCTTGGTCGTTGCCCGACCCGGCACGATATTCTCCGGCCGTCCGGCGCACTGGCCCCAGGCCAAAACGCCGCCGCAAGGGCGCTCCGCCAGAGGGCCCGCCGCCAGAGGGCGCGCCGCCGGAGCGCAACGAAGACGCAAAAAGGAATCGCTTGAAACTTCCCTACGAATGGCAGATAGGCTGGCGCTACACCCGCGCCGGCAAGCGCACGACCGGCAACGGTTTCATCTCGTTCATCGCGCTCGTTTCGATGTCGGGCATCGCGCTCGGCGTCGCGGCGCTGATTGTCGTGCTCTCCGTGATGAACGGGTTCCAGCGCGACGTGCGCGACCGCATGCTCTCCGTGCTCGCGCACATCGAGATCTTTTCGCCCACGGGCACGATGCCCGACTGGCAGCTCACCGCGAAGGAAGCCAGGACCAATCCCGAAGTGATCGGCGCGGCGCCCTACGTGGACGCCCAGGCGCTGCTCACGCGCGGTGACAGCGTAAACGGCGTCGCGCTGCGCGGCGTCGAGCCCTCCGAGGAGCCGCAGGTCTCGGACATCGGCAAGGAAATGAAGGCGGGGAGCTTGAACAATCTCACGCCTGGCAGCTTCGGCATCGTGCTCGGCGCGGATCTCGCGGTGAACCTCGGCGTGGCGGTGGGCGACAAGGTCACGCTCGTCGCGCCCGAGGGCTCGATCACGCCCGCGGGCATGTTGCCGCGCCTGAAGCAGTTCACGGTGGTGGGCGTGTTCGAGTCGGGCCACTACGAGTACGACAGTACGCTTGCGCTCGTGAATATCCGCGACGCCGAAGTGCTCTATCGCCTGGGCGCGCCAAGCGGCGTGCGCCTGCGTCTAAAGGACATGCAGCGTGCGCCGGCGGTGGCGCGCCAGCTCGTGCATACGCTGTCCGGTGACCTCTATATCCGCGACTGGACGCAGCAGAACAAGACGTGGTTCTCGGCCGTGCAGATCGAAAAGCGCATGATGTTCATCATCCTCACGCTCATCATCGCGGTCGCGGCGTTCAATCTCGTTTCGTCTCTCGTCATGACCGTCACCAACAAGCAGGCCGATATCGCGATCCTGCGCACGCTCGGCGCGCAGCCGGGCTCGATCATGAAGATTTTCGTCGTGCAGGGCGTGACGATCGGCTTCGTGGGCACGGGCATCGGCATCGCGCTCGGCTGCCTGATCGCGTGGAGCATTCCCTGGAGCGTGCCGGCGATCGAGCATCTGCTCGGCGTCCAGTTCCTGCCGCCTTCGGTGTATTTCATCAGCGAGTTGCCTTCGGAGCTCGTGGCATCGGATGTGATCCGCATCGGCGTGATCGCGTTCGTGCTGTCCGCGCTCGCCACGCTCTATCCGAGCTGGCGCGCGGCCAAGGTTCGTCCCGCGGAGGCGCTGCGCTATGAATGACCGTCAATCGCTGATCGCCGCGGCAGGCGACTATCCGTACGTGCTCGAAGCGTATGGCGTTTCGAAGGTGTTCGGCCAGGGCGCGCTTGCCGTGCAGGTGCTGCACGACACCGACCTCAAGGTGAAGCGCGGCGAGAAGCTCGCCGTGGTGGGCGCCTCGGGCTCGGGCAAGAGCACGCTGCTGCATGTGCTGGGCGGCCTCGACGAGCCGGGCGCGGGCAAGGTGTCCGTGCTGGGCAAGCCGTTCACGGAGCTTTCCGAGCGCGAACGCAACGAGTTGCGCAATCGCGCGCTGGGCTTCGTTTATCAGTTCCACCATCTGCTGCCCGAGTTCTCGGCGCTCGACAACGTGGCGATGCCGCTGCGCATTCGCCGCATGACGCAGGAAGCCGCGCGCGCCGAGGCGATGGCGATACTCGAGCGCGTGGGTCTCTCGCATCGCGCGCGCAACCGGCCGGGCGAGCTTTCGGGCGGCGAGCGCCAGCGCGTGGCGATCGCGCGCGCGCTCGTGACCAAGCCCGCCTGCGTGCTGGCCGACGAGCCCACGGGCAACCTGGACGGCGGCACGGCCGACACCGTGTTCAATCTCATGCTCGAACTTTCCGATCAGTTCGATACGAGCTTCGTGATCGTGACGCACGACCCCGATCTCGCGGCGCGGTGCGATCGCATCGTGCGCTTGCGCGACGGCATGCTGCACGAGGAGCCGGTTGTGCCGGTCTGAGTTGCTGAGTCGTTAAACGAGCCCCGCCATGTGGATCGACACACACTGCCATCTCGACGCCGCCGAATTCGACGCCGACCGCGACGCGGTCGCGCAGTCCGCGCGCGCGGCGGGCGTGTCGCGCATCGTGATTCCGGCGGTGGCGCGCGAGAACTTCGCGACGGTGCGTGCGCTCGCGCATCGCACCGAAGGCGCCGTCTACGCGCTCGGCATCCATCCGCTCTACACGCCGCAGGCGCGCGACGAAGACCTCGACGCCTTGCGCCGCGAGATCGAGGCGAGTCTCGACGATCCGCGTTTTGTCGGCATCGGCGAGATCGGGCTCGACTACTTCGTGCCGGGCCTCGACGAAGCGCGCCAGCAGCACTTCTATGACGCGCAGTTGCGCCTTGCGCGCGAGTTCGGCTTGCCGGCGATCTGCCATGTGCGCAAGTCGCAGGACCAGGTGCTCAAGGGCTTGCGCCGCAACGGCGTGACGACCGGCATTGCGCATGCGTTCAACGGCAGTTTCCAGCAGGCGCGCGCGTTCATCGACCACGGCATGCATCTGGGCTTCGGCGGCAATGTCACGTTCGAGCGTGCCTTGCAGATCCGCAGGCTCGCGGAGCAATTGCCGCTCGACGCGATCGTCATGGAAACCGACGCGCCCGATATCGCGCCTTCATGGCGCTACCGCGAGCGCAACACGCCCGACCAGGTGCCGCGCATCGGCGCCGTGCTCGCGGGCTTGCGGGGCTTGAGCGCCGAGGCGCTTGCCCTTGGCACAACGGCTAACGCGGCGGCCGCGCTGCCGCGGCTCGCGCTTTCGTCTGCATAATCGTTGCCTGGGTGGTGTGCGCGGCAAGCGTGCCGCGTGGCGTGACTGACGCCTTTCGCCCCCTCGTTGCAGGGAGGCGCGATGCGGGCGATGTGGTGCGGTTTTGCGCTGGGCGTGATCCTGTTGCAGCGCCAGGCGGCATTGCCGGGGTGGGGCGCGTGGCTTGGTCTCATTCTGGTGGCCGCGCTGGCCGCCGGGTTGGCCGTCTGGGCGCTCGGCGGCGCAACGCCGTTGGACGCAGTGCTCGATGCGGCCGAGCAATCACCTGGCTTCGGTATCGCGCGGCGCCGGCGCATTGCGAGCGGTTGGGCGTCGGTGTGGCTGGCGGCAAGCTGCGTGGGATTCGGCTACGCCGCGTGGCGCGCCGAACTGCGGCTTGCCGATGGGCTTCCCGCTGCCTGGCAGACCCGTGATCTCGACGTCAGCGGCTATATCTCCAGCCTGCCTTCGTACGGCGCGAACGGGGCGAGCTTTCTCTTTCGTGTTGAATCCTGGGGCGGGCGTGAAGCTTCGACGGCCGCCACGCGGCTGCCGCATTTGATCCAGTTGTCCTGGGTGGCCCGCGAGACGCCGCTGCCGCCGCTCGTGCCCGGCGCACGCTGGCGTCTTGCGGTGCGCCTCAAACGCCCGCACGGCAATGGCAATTTCGGCCTGCGCGACGCGGAAGCCGCGTGGCTCGCGCGCGGCGTGCGCGCCACGGGCTACGTGAGCGATCCGGCGCATGCAAGGCGTCTTCCCGTCGATGCTGACGGCGTGGGCGTGCGCATCGAGCGCGCTCGCGCCGCACTGCGGGAGCGCATCGTTGCGGTACTCGGCGACGCGCCGCATCGCGGCATCGTCATCGCGCTCGCAACCGGCGCGCAGGACTCGGTCAGCGACGCGGACTGGCGCCTCATGCGCAATACCGGCACGAGCCATCTGGTGGCGATTTCGGGGCTGCATCTTGCGTTCGTCGCGGGACTGGCAGGCTGGATCGCAGGCGCGCTCTGGCGGCGCGCGCGCTGGCGGGGTGTCGAGGCGCCGCTCGTCGTGCCCGCACAGAAAGTCGCCGTGGCGGGCGCGCTGCTCGCGGCGGCCGTTTATGCGGCGCTTGCCGGCTTCAACGTGCCGGTGCAGCGTGCGCTCTGGATGCTCGCGGTCGTGGCGCTCGCACTCTTTACGGGCCGCGAGGTGGCGCGCTCGCACGTGCTCGGCTGGGCGCTCGGCCTCGTGCTGCTGCGCGATCCGTGGGCCGTGACGGCGGCCGGCTTCTGGCTCTCTTTTTGCGCCGTCGCGGCCATCCTTTTTGCGGCGACCGGCGTGCCGCGCCTGCGCCGGGACGCGCCGCAGGATCTTTCGCCGGACGAAATCGACCCGATGCGCGATCGGGACGAGCCGCAGCCAGGGGCGCGTACCGGCGGGGCACGGCGCTTCGCCGTTGCCGCCGTGCCGCGCGGTGGATGGCGCAGGGCGGCGCAACGTTTCGCTTCGCGCGCCGGCGACAGCGCCCGCGTGCAATGGGCCGTCACGCTGGCGCTCGCGCCGCTCACCGCGTACTGGTTCGCGCAAATCCCGCTGATTGGCCCCGTGGCCAACGCGTTCGCGATTCCCTGGGTGAGCATGCTCGTCACGCCGATGGTCATCGGGAGCGCGGCATTGCCCGCGCCCTTGGACGCGCTCGCCCTGCGCGCGGCGCATACGTGCCTCGACTGGCTTGCAGTGGTGCTAGGCGTGCTCGAAGGCGTGCCATGGGCTGTTTTGCGCTTGCCGCAACCGGGCGCGTGGCAACTCGCCTGCGCGGCCGTGGGCGTCGCGTGGTGTCTCGCACCGCGCGGCTGGCCGCTGCGCTGGCTCGCTCCGTTCACCTGGCTGCCGCTGCTCGTGCCCGCGCCCACGGGAGCGCCGCCGGGCGCGTTCCGGCTCACGGCGCTCGACATCGGGCAGGGCACCTCGGTGCTGGTCGAGACGGCGCGCCATAGCTTGTTGTTCGACGCCGGCCCCGGCCCCGAGTCGACGCAGGCGGGCGAGCGCATCGTCGTGCCCTATTTGCAGGCGCACGGCGTAACGCGCCTCGACGCGCTGATGATCAGCCACGACGATTCCGATCATTCGGGCGGCGCACAGGCCGTGCTCGATTCGATCGGCGTCGGTCAGTTCGTTGCGGGCATCCTGCCTGCGCACCCGCTATGGGCGAGCGCGCGCGAGAAGGGCGCGCAGACGGTGCAATGCGCGGCGGGGCAGCGCTGGCAGTGGGACGGCGTCGATTTCGAGGTGCTATGGCCTGATCCGGGGCCGCTCGCGGGAAAGCCGAACGCCCATTGCTGCGTGCTGCGCGTCTCGACGGCGGCGCGGGCAGGGCAGGAGCCGGTATCGGCCCTGATCGCCGCCGACATCGAAGCGGGCGTCGAGCGCACGCTCGTCGCGCGCGAACCCGCGCAACTGCGCGCACAGGTGCTGGTCGTGCCGCACCACGGCAGCCGCACCTCGTCGACTGAACCGTTCCTCGACTCTGTCTGGCCGCTCGTCGCGATATTTCAGGTAGGCTACCTGAATCGCTTTCATCACCCGCATCCGGGTGTCTACGCGCGCTACGCGGCACGCCATATCGTGCTCGCGCGCAGCGACGCCGACGGCGCGGCGCGCATCGAGGCGCGTCCCGGCGCCCTCGCCATCGAGCGCTTTCGCGACACGGCGCGGCGCTACTGGATGGACCCGCCGGAGCAGAACTAGCGCGCCGGGACGATGCAAAGCCGTACCCATAACAACGGCAACGACATAAATCGACCATCCAGAGACAACGCGCCCTTGAAAAACGTCATCCATTTTTCGCATGCGAACGGCTTTCCGGCTTCGACGTATCGCACGTTCTTCGCCGAGCTGGGCGACAACTATGAATTGCGCTACATCGAGCGTATCGGCCACGACGCGCGTTATCCCGTCACCCGCGACTGGACGCATCTCGTCGAGCAGCTGATCGACGACATCGGCCGCACGTATGAAGATCCGGTGTGGCTCGTCGGCCATTCGCTCGGCGGCTATCTCTCGCTGATGGCCGCGCTCAAGAGGCCGCACTGGGTGAGGGGCGTGGTGATGCTCGACTCGCCTGTGATCGCGGGCTGGCGCAGCGGCATGCTGCGGGTGTCGCAGTGGACCGGTCTCGACGAGCGCATCTCGCCCGCCGCCGCCACGCGCACGCGCCGCACGAACTGGGCAAACCGCGACGAGGCGTGGCGCCACTTCCACTCGAAGCCCGCGTTCGCGCGCTGGGACGAGCGCGTGCTCTCGGACTACATCGACTTCGGCATTCCTCAGACTTCGATCGACGGCGCCCGCACGCTCGCCTTCGACCGCCATACCGAGTACATGATTTACCGCACGCTGCCGCACACGCTCGGCGCGCGGCTCGTGCACGGCTCCCCGGTGCCGGTGAGCTTTCTGGCGGGCACCGAATCGCGCGAAGTTCGCCAGGTCGGCCTCGCGGCGACGCGGCGCATCGCGGGCGAGCGCTTTGAGTGGATCGAGGGCAGCCACCTGTATCCGATGGAGCGTCCCATTCAAACGGCGCGCGCCGTGCAGCGCATGCTGTACACCATGGAAAACGGCGCCTGAGCGGTCGCCCGCATGCCGTCGCGCTCCGCACGGGGAGGGCCGGGACACATCGCATCCGGCTCGTTCAAAATTCAGGGTTAGCCCTTGCTTTACGGTATAATCCGTTTTTCCCGCGAGCATCCAGCGATGACCAAATATGTTTTCGTCACCGGCGGCGTAGTTTCTTCCCTTGGCAAGGGTATTGCCGCCGCCTCCCTCGCCGCGATCCTCGAATCGCGCGGTCTGAAAGTCACCCTCCTCAAGCTCGATCCTTACATCAACGTCGACCCCGGCACGATGAGCCCGTTTCAGCACGGCGAAGTGTTCGTAACGGAAGACGGAGCGGAAACCGACCTCGACCTCGGCCACTATGAGCGCTTCATCTCGACGAAGATGCGCAAGGCCAACAACTTCACCACGGGCCAGATTTACGAATCGGTGATCCGCAAGGAACGCCGCGGCGACTATCTGGGCAAGACCGTGCAGGTCATTCCGCACATCACGAACGAGATCCAGGCGTTCATCGAGCGCGGCGCCGCATCGGCGACGTGCGGTGAGCCCGATGTCGCGATCGTTGAAGTCGGCGGCACGGTGGGCGACATCGAATCGCTGCCGTTCCTCGAAGCCGCGCGTCAGATGAGCCTGCGCCTTGGCCGCAACAGCGCGTGCTTCGTGCACCTCACGCTCGTGCCGTTCATCGCCACCGCAGGCGAGCTCAAGACCAAGCCCACGCAGCACAGCGTGCAGAAGCTGCGCGAAATCGGTATCTATCCGAACGTGCTGCTGTGCCGCGCCGACCGCCGCATTCCCGACGACGAGCGCTCGAAGATCTCGATGTTCTCGAACGTGCCCGAAGACGCCGTGATCTCGGTGTGGGACGCCGACAGCATCTACAAGATTCCGCAGATGCTGCACGACCAGGGTCTCGACTCGATCGTCTGCGACGAGCTGAAGCTCTCCGCCAAGCCCGCCGATCTGTCGGTGTGGGCGGAGATGGTCGAGAAGCTCGAGCACCCGAAGCACGAAGTCACGATCGGTATGGTCGGCAAGTACGTCGATCTGACCGAATCGTACAAGTCGCTCATCGAAGCGCTGCGCCATGCGTCGATCAAGACCTCGACGAAGGTGAACATCGAGTACATCGACTCCGAGCAGATCGACGAAGAAGGTGTCGAGAGCCTCAAGCATCTCGACGCGATTCTCGTGCCGGGCGGTTTTGGCCGTCGCGGCACCGAAGGCAAGATCAAGGCGATTCAATACGCTCGCGAAGCGAAGGTGCCGTATCTCGGCATCTGCCTCGGCATGCAGCTCGCCGTGATCGAATTCGCGCGCGACGTGGTGGGCCTGAAGCACGCGAACAGCACGGAATTCGACCCGGACACGCCGGATCGCGTGGTGGCGCTCATCACCGAATGGGCCGACCGCGAAGGCAAGGTCGAAAAGCGCACCGAAAACTCGGACCTCGGCGGCACGATGCGCCTCGGTTCGCAGCGCTGCCCGATCAAGCCCGGCACGATGGCGGCGGAAATTTATGGCAAGGACGTGAACGAGCGTCACCGTCACCGTTATGAAGTCAATAACGGCTACGTGCCCAAGCTCGAAGCGGGCGGCCTTATCATCAGCGCCCGTACCCCGACCGAGGACCTGCCGGAAATGATGGAATTGCCGCGCGACATGCACCCGTGGTTCGTCGGCGTGCAGTTCCACCCGGAATTCACGTCCACGCCGCGTGACGGCCACCCGCTGTTCAAGGCATACGTCGAAGCGGCGGTTGCGCACCAGCAGGCGCACGCTGAGGAGAAAGCATGAATCTGTGCGGTTTCGAGGTCGGTCTCGACAAGCCGTTCTTCCTGATCGCGGGCACCTGTGTCGTCGAATCGGAGCAGATGACGATCGACACGGCGGGCCGCCTGAAGGAAATCACGTCGAAGCTCGGCATCCCGTTCATCTACAAGTCGTCCTACGACAAGGCCAATCGTTCGAGCGGCAAGTCGTTTCGCGGCCTCGGGATGGACGAGGGCCTGCGCATCCTCTCCGAAGTGAAGCGTCAGCTCGGCCTGCCCGTGCTGACCGACGTGCACTCGGAAGCGGAAATCGGGCCCGTGGCGTCGGTCGTGGACGTGCTGCAAACGCCCGCGTTCCTGTGCCGTCAGACCGACTTCATCCACGCGTGCGCGCGCTCGGGCAAGCCGGTCAACATCAAGAAAGGCCAGTTCCTCGCGCCGCACGACATGAAGAACGTGATCGACAAGGCGCGCGACGCGGCGCGTGAGGCGGGTCTCTCGGAAGACCGCTTCATGGCGTGCGAGCGCGGTGTTTCGTTCGGTTACAACAACCTCGTCTCGGACATGCGTTCGCTCGCTATCATGCGCGAGACGGGTGCGCCGGTCGTGTTCGATGCGACCCACTCGGTGCAGTTGCCGGGCGGGCAGGGCACGAGCTCGGGCGGCCAGCGCGAATTCGTGCCGGTGCTCGCGCGCGCGGCCGTGGCCACGGGCGTGGCGGGTCTGTTCATGGAAACGCACCCGAACCCGGCCGAGGCGAAGTCCGACGGCCCGAACGCCGTGCCGTTGAACCGCATGGCCGACCTGCTCGAAACGCTCGTGACGCTTGACCAGGCGGTCAAGCGCTCGCCGTTCCTCGAGAGCGATTTCAACTGATCGCACGCAGTTTCAGCCGTAGTCTGGCGCGGTTTCGCGCAGTGTTGTTGAGTACGCAGTGCGCGCCGCTTCGATTGCATGAGCGGCGCGATGGAGGAGCAGCGCGGCGCAGGGTCTGGCGGGCAGCGGATGTCATGAAACGGCATCATGCTGTACGCAACGGGCTTCGCGAGCCGCGCGCGATGTACAAGGCAGCGTGTCAGCGCATCGGTCATGCGAACATGACCGTTGCGTTGCGCCAGGTTGAACCCGACGACCGCGCCGCCTGTCCCATGTGACGGTGTGCCCCGAACGAGCATGGAAACCATGCCTCGCGGGCCAGTGCAGCAGGCGACGCCGGTCGCGCAAGAATTACTGTCATTTCCTGAGGAAACCATGAGTGCAATCGTAGATATCATCGGTCGCGAGATTCTGGATTCGCGCGGCAATCCCACCGTCGAATGCGACGTGCTGCTCGAATCGGGCACGATGGGCCGCGCAGCGGTGCCGTCGGGCGCCTCGACGGGCTCGCGTGAAGCGATCGAGCTGCGCGACGGCGAAGCCGGCCGCTACAACGGCAAGGGCGTGCTGAAGGCCGTCGAACACATCAACACCGAAATCTCCGAGGCGATCATGGGCCTCGACGCTTCGGAACAGGCTTTCCTCGACAAGACCCTGCTCGAACTCGACGGCACCGACAACAAGTCGCGCCTTGGCGCGAATGCGATGCTGGCGGTTTCGATGGCCGTCGCGAAGGCCGCCGCTGAAGAAGCCGGCCTGCCGCTGTACCGCTATTTCGGCGGCTCGGGCGCGATGCAACTGCCGGTCCCGATGATGAACATCGTCAACGGCGGCGCACACGCGAACAACAGCCTGGACATCCAGGAATTCATGATCGTGCCGGTGAGCCAGCCGACCTTCCGTGAAGCGCTGCGTTGCGGCGCGGAAGTGTTCCACGCGCTCAAGAAGATCCTCTCGGATCGCGGCATGAGCACGGCAGTGGGCGACGAAGGCGGCTTCGCACCGAACTTCGGCAGCAACGACGAATGCCTCTCGACCATCCTGCAAGCCATCGAAAAGGCGGGCTACCGCGCCGGTGAAGACGTGCTGCTCGCGCTCGACTGCGCAGCGAGCGAGTTCTACCACGACGGCAAGTACCAGCTCGCGGGCGAAGGCCTGCAACTGTCGTCGACGGAGTTCGCGGACTACCTGGCGAACCTCGCCGACAAGTTCCCGATCGTGTCGATCGAAGACGGCATGCACGAAAGCGACTGGGCCGGCTGGAAGACGCTCACCGACAAGCTCGGCAAGAAGGTCCAGCTCGTGGGCGACGACCTGTTCGTGACCAACACGCGCATCCTGAAGGAAGGCATCGAGAAGGGCATCGCCAACTCGATCCTTATCAAGATCAACCAGATCGGCACGCTGACGGAAACCTTCGCAGCCATCGAAATGGCCAAGCGCGCCGGTTACACGGCTGTGATCTCGCACCGCTCGGGCGAAACCGAAGACTCGACGATCGCCGACATCGCCGTGGGCCTGAACGCCGGTCAGATCAAGACCGGTTCGCTCTCGCGCAGCGACCGTATCTCGAAGTACAACCAGCTGCTGCGCATCGAGGAAGATCTCGGTGATATCGCCAGCTATCCGGGCAAGTCGGCGTTCTATAACCTGCGTTAAGCGGACCCGACACCGGCAGCAAGCCTTGCTGTCCTTTTTCGTCATCTCCTTCCGCCGCCCTGCGTATAGCGCAGGGCGGCGTGTATTTATCCGGCGCCTTTCATGCGGCTTGTCACTGTCGTCCTGATCATCCTGCTCGTGCTGATTCAGTATCCGCTCTGGTGGGGCCATGGTGGCTGGTTGCGCGTGCACGAACTTCAGCAGCAGCTCGCGCAGCAGCAAAAGCAGAACGACGACGAGAAACTGCGCAACGAACGCATTGCGGGCGAAGTGCAGGATTTGCAGAACGGCACGTCGGCCGTCGAGGAGCGCGCGCGCTACGAGATGGGCATGGTGAAGGACGGCGAGGTGTTCGTGCAGTTCGTCTCGCCGAACCAGACGCCGCCGGCTACGCCCAACGGTTCGTCGAATACCTCGACGCGCGGGCAGATGTCGGCCGCGCCTGTGAAGGTGGTGCCGAACCCCGTCTCGCGCGTGCCGGAGAAACGGCACGGCCACGGGAAGGAAGCGAAGAAAGCGGGATAAGTTGGGTAAGCGGTGTGCCGTGGGTGCACCGTCAAGCAAAAGGCGCGGCTCGATGCCGCGCCTTTTTTCGTTTGCGCGCTTACACGCGCTTGCACGTGTTCGCTCGCGCTTACCAGCCCCAGCCCGGATAGCCGTAACCGATGCCGGTGCCCCAGCCGCCTCCCCAGCCACCCCCGCCGCTGTAGTAGCTGCCAAAGACGGTCACGGGCGGCGCATAAGCGCGCGACCAGGCCTGCGCGGCGGCATCGGCCGCGGCGGCCTGGTTGGACTCGGCGAGCGCCTGGCGGTCGATGGCGTCGTAGCGCTGACGCTCGTCCGGCGTGAGCACCGGCGCGTTCTGTAGCGCGTCCGCCTGGTTGGCGGGCAAGCGGCTGTAGATCGGCGACGGTCCCGGCGGGTCCAGCGTGCAGCCACTCGTCAACGCGACGCCCGCGCCAAGCGCGGCCAGAACCAATACGGCCGCCATGCGCGGTGCGTGCGGGGGGCGGGCGAAGCGTTTGTTCTTGATCATGCTTCTCTCCATCTATCGGACGCCTAAGCAATATGAGATGCAAGCCGGTCTGCGATTCGGCTCGATTCCCGGAGCTTATCGCCGCGCCGCCGCGCAAGGGCGGCGGCGCGAGCCCCCGTTGATCCGCGTGGGGCTTTCGCCGCTCAGTGACGGCGTTCCGCAGCCGGGCTGACGCCTTCTGAGAGTCCCGGCAGCGCAAAAAGTTGCGCGACGTCCACGGGGTCGAACTCATAGCGCTGGTTGCAGTAGTCGCAGTGAATCTCGACATGACCGCGTTCTTCGATCACGCCATCGACTTCCTCGCGGCCCAGCATCTTGAGCATCGCGCCCACTTTCTCGCGCGAGCACGAGCACTGGAAGCGCGGTGCGAGCGGCTCGAAGTGGCGCACGTTTTCCTGCCAGAAGAGGCGGCGGAACAGCGTCTCGCTGTCCTGCTCGAGCATTTCCTCGCGCGTGAGCGTGCCGCCGAGCGTGCAGACGCGCTCCCACGTGTCGAGGTCGTGCTCACCCTGGTGCGGCACGATGCCGCCGTCGCCCGGCAGCTTCTGCAACAGCATGCCGACGGCGCGTTCGTCGTTGGCGGCGAGCCACAGGCGCGTGTCGAGCTGCTCCGAGTGGTGCATGTAGTGCTCGAGCACCGCGGCGATCGACTTGAGCGGGCCGTCTTCACCGTTCAGCGGCACGATGCCCTGGTAAGGCTGCTGGCCCGGCTGCTTGTTCGCGGGGTCGAGCGTGATCACGCAGCGGCCCTGGCCGTCGGGGTTCACGAGGTCGGCGAACGTGAGGTTGTCCGCGAGCGGCAGGGCGTTTTCGCCGGTGAAATCCTCGCCGAGACGCGCGGTCGCGCGCATCGTCAGATCCGAGCCGCATTGCACGACCAGCATCTTCACGGGGCCGTCGCCGAAGATCTGCATGATCAGCGTGCCGTCGAACTTGAGGTTCGCCGAGAGCAGCGCGCACGCCGCCATCATTTCGCCGAGCACGGTGCGCACGGGCGCCGGATACTGGCGGCGCGTGAGCACTTCCTGCCATGCGCTGCCGAGCGTGACGATCTCACCGCGCACCGGGGCGGCGCTGAACATGAATTTCTGCAACTGGTCGTTCACAATCTTTTCCTTCTTTTCAATCGGGGCGGCGCGGCCCGCGCCGCGCACGGCCGGAGCATGCCGCCCTCAGCCGATGCGCACGAGCTGCGCCTTGAAATATTCGCGGCGCTTCGTGTAGACATCCGCGTTGCGCTTGAGGCCGGCGATATCGGCCTCGGTCAGTTCTCGCACGACCTTGGCCGGCGCGCCGAGAATCAGCGAGTTGTCGGGGAACACCTTGCCTTCCGTGACCACCGCACCCGCGCCAACCAGACAGTTGCGGCCGATTACCGCGCCATTCAAGACCACGGCCTGAATGCCGATGAGCGAGCCTTCCTTGACGGTGCAGCCGTGCAGCATGGCCTGGTGGCCGATCGTCACGTTGGCTTCGAGCGTGAGCGGGTAGCCGGGGTCGGTGTGCAGCACCGAGCCTTCCTGGACGTTGCTGCGCGGGCCCACGGTGATCGGTTCGTTGTCGCCGCGCAGCGTGGCGCCGAACCAGACGCTCGCGTCTTCAGCCAGTGCGACGTGACCGATGATGGTCGCGTTGTCCGCGACGAACACGCTTTCGTGAATGACGGGTGCGGCTTCGCCAAGCTTGTAGATGGCCACGGTATTGCGTCTCCTATGTTGGCCGGAGTCAGCGTAAAACGCCGGCTTCGGTCCCATGCTGGGTCGTTGCAGCGGTCCTTGGGACGGCCGCGGTCTGGTGGCGCGGCGCAACCGAAGCGCGCGACGCAAGGCAGGTGAATCGCGTATTGTAAACGGTTGCGCGCATAGTCCGCCTGGCACGACTTCGTGCGATGGTTTTTCGCTCCCCGTTTCTTTTGCCGATGAATTCCGTTTTCTCCGCCGTCCAGGGATCCCACGCGCCCCAAGCGGGCGCAGCATCCGAGCCGTCCGACGCCTCGGGCATACCCGTGAGCTGGCGCGAGGCCGCGCTCGACGCACTGCGCGAACGCGACCCGCTTGCCAAGGCCAACGCGGTGCGCGCGCTGTACGCACAAGCGCAAGACCCGGCGCCGCGCTGGGACCCGCAGCGCGTCATTGCGGCGCCGGACGGCTTGCCGGGCCGCCCCGCGCAGCCCGCGCTCGTCGAGCCGCGCGAACTCAAGCGCCGCGCCATGAGCACGCCGCAGGGCCGGGTGGTGCTGCTGCACGCGCTGGCCCACATCGAGTTCAACGCGATCAATCTGGCGCTCGACGCGGTCTGGCGTTTCCCCGCCATGCCCGACGCCTTCTACGCCGACTGGCTCAAGGTCGCGGCCGAGGAGGCCTACCACTTTTCGCTGCTGCGCAAGCGCCTGGCCGACTACGGCCACGCTTATGGCGATTTTCCGGCGCATAACGGTCTATGGGAGATGTGCGAGCGCACGAGCGCCGACGTGCTCGCGCGCATGGCGCTCGTGCCGCGCGTGCTGGAGGCGCGCGGGCTCGACGCCGCGCCGCCCATTCGCACGCGCCTGAAGCAGGCCGGCGACGACGAGTCGGCGGCGATCCTCGACATCATCCTGCGCGACGAAGTGGGGCACGTGCATATCGGCAACCACTGGTTCCGCCATCTGTGCGAAGTGCGCGGCCTCGATCCGCACGCGGCGTGGCTCACGCTTGCCGAGCAGTATCACGCGCCGCGCATGCGCGGGCCGTTCAACTTCGAGGCGCGCCGCTCGGCGGGCTTCGACGAGGCCGAACTCAGCACGCTGGCGGCCCAGGACGCGGCAGAACAAGTCGCGACGAAGGTGTCAACGAAGGTGTCAACTGAGCACGGCTCGACCGAATGACCCGCCGCCGCCACGCGGCGTCTATATAATCGAACGATCATTCTTTTCTCGCGGCGACGCCCATGAATCTCTCCCGATCCGAATTCGTAGAAGTCAACGGCATCCGCCAGCACGTGCGCCGCTGGGGCCGCGAGGACGCCCCCACGCTCTTCATGCTGCACGGCTGGATGGACGTGGCTGCGTCGTTCCAGTTCGTCGTCGATGCGCTCTGCGAGCGGGGCGACGACTGGCAGGTGATCGCCCCCGACCTGCGCGGCTTCGGCCTCTCCGAGTGGCCGGTCGCGCAGGGGCGCGGCAGCAACTACTGGTTCTCCGACTATCTCGCCGATCTCGACGCGCTGCTCGCGCACTACGCGCCCGAAGGCCAGGTGGATCTCGTCGGGCACAGCCTCGGCGCGAACATCGTCTGCCTCTATGCGGGCGTGCGGCCCGAGCGCGTGCGCCGGGTCGTCGATCTGGAAGGCTTCGGGCTGCCGGCAAGCTCGCCCGCGCAGGCGCCGCGCCGCGTGCGCGACTGGCTCGACGACGTGCGCACGCCGCCGCAATTGCGCTCGTATGCCTCGCTCGACGCGGTGGCCGCGCGGCTCGTGAAGACGAATCCGCGCCTGATCGAGTCGCGCGCGCAGTTTCTTGCGCAGCATTGGTCGAAGCCGGACGGCGAGGGCGGCTTCGTGCTGCTCGGCGATCCGGCGCACAAGGTGCACGGGCCGCTGCTCTATCAGCTCGACGAGGTGATGGCGATCTGGTCGCAGGTGCGCGCGAAGGTGCTGCACGTGGAAGCGGCCGATTCCGAAACGCTCGCGCGTCTCGCGGCCGCGTCGTCCATCGACGCATTCAAGAAGCGCTTCGAGGTGTTCCCCGACTGGCGCGAGCGCATCGTGAGCGGGGCGGGGCACATGGTGCATCACGACCAGCCCGAAGAGATCGCGCGCCTCATCGAGGCGTTCTGCGCCTGAGCGCCTCGTGGCCGCGCGCAAAGGGTGACCCCGACGACTTCACTGCATTGCAGTAAAATGGATATTCATCCTTTTCCTGCACGCAATGAACGCCGATCTCCACTGCCACTCCACTGTCTCCGATGGCCAACTGGCCCCCGCTGCCGTTGCGCAGCTGGCGAAGGCGGGCGGCGTGACGCTGTGGGCGCTCACCGATCACGATGAGCTCGGCGGCCAGCGCGAGGCGCGCGAAGCGGCCGAAGCGCTCGGCATGCGCTATCTGAGCGGCGTGGAGATTTCCGTCACCTGGGCTTCGCGCACGGTGCACATCGTCGGCCTGCACGTCGACCCCGAGTGTGCCGCGCTGGTCGACGGGCTCGCGCGCACGCGCAACGGCCGCGCCGCCCGCGCGGAAGCCATCGGCGAGCGCCTTGGCGAACTCGGCGTTCCCGACGCTTACACCGGGGCGCTGCGTTACGTCTCGAATCCCGACCTGATCTCGCGCACGCACTTCGCACGCTTTCTCGTGGAGAGCGGGCGCGCGCAGAACATCCAGGACGCATTTTCCCGCTGGCTCGGCGAAGGCAAGCCGGGCTACGTCTCGCACCGCTGGGCGAAGCTTGCCGACGCGGTTTCCTGGATCAAGGCGGCGGGCGGCGAGGCGATCGTCGCGCATCCGGGCCGCTATGCTTATAGCCAGCTCGAGTTCGACACGTTTTTCGGCGAATTCATCGATCTGGGCGGCAAGGCCATCGAAGTCGTGACCGGCAGCCACACGCCGGACCAGTACGGCGAGTATGCTGCCGTCGCACGGCGCTTCGGCTTCGAGGCGTCGCGCGGCTCGGACTTCCACGCGCCGGGCCCGGATTCGATCGAGCCGGGCACGTTGCCGCCGCTTCCTTCCGATCTCAAGCCCGTCTGGGAGCGATGGCTGTAGGCCACGCAAGGCCGGCGGCCTGAACGGGCCGGTCCCGTCCGGCGTGGTTGCAGTCCGCGGTTGTCGTCCGCGGTTGTCGTCAATTCCCGGTGTAGTTCGCAGTCGTCTGCGTTCCGTGCTGTCCCGCAGTTTCCCGTCGCCACCCGTTGAGCTGATTACTGCCATGTCCCAGTTTTTTCGGCTTCACCCAGAGAATCCGCAGCCGCGCCTCGTCAAGCAGGCGGTGCAGATCATCCGCGATGGCGGCGTGATCGCGCTGCCCACCGATTCGAGCTATGCGCTCGCCGCGCGCATCGACGACAAGCACGCGGCCGAGCGCCTGCGCCGTATCCGCGGGCTCGACGAGAAGGCGCTGCTCTCGCTGATGGTGCGCGATCTTTCCGAACTCGCGAACTTCGCGATGGTGGACAACCGCCAGTACCGGCTCATCAAGTCGGTGACGCCGGGGCCGTACGTGTTCGTGCTGGTGGCGACCAAGGAAGTGCCGCGCCGTCTCTCGCATCCGTCGCGCAAGACGATCGGGCTGCGCGTGCCGGGGCACGCGATCCCGCAGGCGATCCTCGAAGAACTGGGCGAGCCGCTGCTCGCATCCACGCTGATCCTGCCGCCCGACACCGAACCGCTGAACGACCCCGAAGAGATTCGCGAGCGCCTCGAAAAGCAGGTCGATCTCGTGATCGACGGTGGGGCGTGCCCGTGCGAGCCGTCCACGGTGATCGACCTCACGGGCGAGGAGCCGGTGCTCGTGCGCCCCGGGCGCGGCGCACTCGAGCCGTTCGGCATCGAGGAAGAAGAAGCCTAGAAACGTACCTGGCGGAGGAACACGAAGCGGCGCGCGCCTCGCGTGGCCGAAAGGCATGGATTCCGCATTGATACCGCATTGATACAATAGCCCGCCATGGAAGCCAATCTGATTCAGACGATCGTCGTCTACGCCTTGCCGGTCATCTTCGCGATTACGCTGCACGAGGCCGCGCACGGCTACGTCGCGCGCATGCTCGGCGACAACACCGCCTATGTGCTCGGCCGCGTGTCCTTCAACCCGATGCGCCACATCGACCCGATCGGCACGATCGCCATGCCGCTCGTGCTGTATTTCCTGACGAATGGTGCGTTTGTGTTCGGTTACGCGAAGCCCGTGCCGATCGCCTTCAGCAATCTGCGCAATCCGCGCTGGGGCACGCTGTGGGTCGCGGCGGCCGGGCCGCTGTGCAACTTCGTGCAGGCGCTCGTGTGGGGCGTGTTCGGCGTGGCGCTGGCGGTGCTCGCCGTGAACGAGCCGTTCTTCACGCGCATGGCCGCCGCCGGCGTGGGCGTGAACCTCGTGCTGGGCGTGCTCAATCTCTTTCCGCTGCCGCCGCTCGACGGCGGCCGCGTGCTCGGGGCGCTGCTGCCCACGCGCGCGAGCATTGCGCTCGCCCGTATCGAGCCCTATGGTTTCATCATCGTGATGGGGTTGCTCGTGAGTGGCATCTTCACGCGATTCTGGCTGCGTCCGCTCGTAAGTCTAGGTTACGACGTGGTCACGGCGGTTCTTACCCCTCTTGTATCGCTCTTTTCATAACATCATGTTCCCTGACCGTATCTTCTCCGGCATGCGGCCCACCGGGTCGCTGCACCTCGGCCACTATCACGGCGTGCTGAAAAACTGGGTGCGGCTTCAGTCCGAGTACCCGTGCTTCTTCTGCGTGGTGGACTGGCATGCGCTCACCACGCACTACGAAACGCCGGATGTCATCGAGAAGAACGTCTGGGACGTGCTGATCGACTGGCTCGCATCGGGCATCGACCCGAACCAGGCGACGCTGTTCATCCAGAGCCGCGTGCCCGAGCACGCCGAACTCGCGCTCCTGCTCGGCATGAGCACGCCGCTGTCCTGGCTCGAACGCGTGCCGACCTACAAGGAGCAGATCGAAAAGCTGCGCGACAAGGACCTCGGCACCTATGGCTTCCTCGGTTACCCCGTGCTGATGGCCGCCGACATCCTGCTGTACCGCGCGTCGCTCGTGCCGGTGGGCGAGGACCAGGTGCCGCACGTCGAAATGGCCCGCGAAATGGCGCGCCGTTTCAACTATATGTACGGCCGCGAGCCGGGCTTCGAAGAGAAGGCCAACGACGCCGCGAAGAAGCTGGGCGGCAAGCGCTCGAAGCTCTACCACGAGCTGCGCAACGCCTACCAGCAGGAAGGCAATGAAGAGGCGCTCGAACAGGCCCGCGCCATGCTTTCGGAATCGCAAAGCCTTTCGATGAGCGATCGCGAGCGCCTGTTCGGCTACCTCGAAGGCTCGCGCAAGATCATCCTGCCCGAGCCGCAGGTGCTGCTGACCGAAGCTTCGCGCATGCCGGGCCTCGACGGCCAGAAGATGTCGAAGTCGTATGGCAACACCATCGGCCTGCGCGAAGACGCCGAGTCGATCACGAAGAAGGTGCGCACCATGCCGACCGACCCGGCGCGCGTGCGCCGCACCGATCCGGGCGATCCGGACAAGTGCCCGGTATGGCAACTGCACCAGGTCTACACCGACGAGCAGACGCACGACTGGGTGCAAAAGGGCTGCCGTTCGGCGGGCATCGGCTGTCTGGAGTGCAAGCAACCGGTGATCGAGGGCATCCTGCGCGAGCAGCAACCGATGCTCGAACGCGCACAGAAGTACATGGACGATCCGTCGCTCCTGCGCGCCATCGTTGCGGACGGCTGCGACAAGGCGCGCAAGTTCGCCAACGAAACCATGCGCGACGTGCGCGAGGCCATGGGCCTCTCCTACAGCTGACGCAATTGACGCAGCCGATGACGCCGACGCCTGCCGCCGCGCCGCTCGTCCACGGGCTTTCGGAGCCCTCGCGCTGGGTGCGCCGCTGGGCGCAGCTGATCGCGCCTGGCGGCAGGGTGCTCGACGTGGCCTCGGGCGCGGGCCGGCACGCACGCTGGCTCGCGGCGCAAGGCCATCCGGTTATGGCGCTCGATCGCGACGCCGCCGCGCTCGCCACGCTCCATGGCGTGGCGGGCGTCACCTCATTAGAGTGCGACCTCGAAGGCGCGCCCTGGCCGCTGGCCGCCGACGCGCGCTTTGCCGCCGTCGTGGTCACGAATTACCTGCACCGGCCGCTCATGACGCGTCTCATCGACGCACTCGCGCCCGGCGGCGTCCTCGTCTACGAAACCTTTGCACAGGGCAACGAGACCGTGGGCAAGCCATCGAACCCCGCTTTTCTGCTCGCGCCCGGCGAATTGCTCGCCGTCTGCGCGCCCGCCTTGCGGGTGATCGCCTACGAGGACGGGTTTCTCTCGCAGCCCCGTGAGGCGTATATTCAGCGCATCTGCGCGGTACGGGAAAAAACGACCTCAGTGTCCCTCGAAAGCATCGGTAATGTACCTGAGAACCAGGGCCTACCCGCACCGCGTTACGATCTGACCGGCTAATCCGCTACAATCGCGGTTTAACCGACTCATTTTTCTGGCGTTTCATGGCTAACGGCACTCAGGACGGCATTACGCTGCGCGGCAGCATTCCCGCGATCGTCACCCCCATGCACGAGGACGGCAGTCTCGATCTGCCGGCGTTCCGCAAACTGATCGACTGGCACGTGGAAGAGGGGACGGATGCCCTCGTCGTCGTCGGTACGAGCGGTGAGTCCGCGACGCTCGACGTCGAAGAGCACATCCTGATGATCAAGACGGCGGTCGAGCACGCTGCCGGCCGTATGCCGATCATCGCGGGCGCCGGCGGCAACTCCACGGCCGAGGCGATCGAACTCACGAAGCATGCGAAGGAAGTGGGCGCGCAGGCGTCGCTCCAGGTCGTGCCGTACTACAACAAGCCGACCCAGGAAGGCATGTACCTGCACTTCGCGAAGATCGCGGAGTCGGTCGACCTGCCGGTCATCCTGTACAACGTGCCGGGCCGTACGGTCGCGGACATGTCGAACGAGACCATCCTGCGTCTGGCCGAGGTGCCGGGCATCATCGCGGTGAAGGAAGCGACGGGTAACATCGACCGCGCCGCGCACCTCATCAAGCATGCGCCGAACGGCTTCAAGATTTTCAGTGGTGACGATCCCACCGCGATCGCGCTGATGCTGCTGGGCGGCCACGGCAATATCTCGGTGACGGCTAACGTCGCGCCGCGCCAGATGAGCGAGTTGTGCCGCGCCGCGATTGCCGGCGACGTCAAGACGGCGCGCGAGATTCATCTGAAGCTGTTGTCGCTGCACAAGAACCTGTTCATCGAATCGAATCCGATTCCGGTGAAGTGGGCGTTGCAGGAACTCGGCCGCATCGAAGGCGGCATTCGTCTGCCGCTCACGCCGCTCGATGCGCGCTACCACGACGTGGTGCGCGCCGCGCTGCGCGAAGCCGGCCTGACTGGCTGATCCAGTCAGCCAGTCGCCGTTTTTTCAACCGACGCCGCCACGGCCCACCCGCCCAATCGCTGACAGACCCCGGACAGTCCATCTGGCAGAGCAAGGCTTAGCGTTCCCGTATCACGAAGGCCCACATGAAACGTTCCGCTCTTTCCCTCCACGCAACCCGCATGGCGGTGCTGGCGCTTGCTCTCGGCTCGCTCGCAGGTTGCGAGTCGCTGAACGACATGTTCGCGACGGATCGCGTCAACTACAAGGACACGCCTACGGCGCCGCCGCTGAGCGTGCCGCAGGATCTGTCGTCGGCTCCGAACGACCAGAAGTATGTCGCGCCGCCGCCCACCATCACGCTCGGCGGCGCCGCGCAGCGCACGGTCACACCGGCGGGCAACGCCACGCTCGGCGTGCCGAGCTCGCAAGACCCGTTGGGCATGCACGTGGAGCGCGACGGCGACCGCCGCTGGCTGGTGGTGGACGGGCGCTCGCCTGACGACGTCTGGCCGCAGTTGCAGGAGTTCTGGACCGAGAATGGCTTCACGCTGACGACCGACTCGCCGTCCACGGGCATCATGACGACCGACTGGGCCGAGAATCGCGCCAATATTCCGGACGACTGGTTCCGCCGCACGATCGGCCGCGTGATTGACTTCGCGTACTCGTCTGGCACGCGCGACCGCTTCCGTGTGCTGGTTTCGCGCGGTCCGGACGGTCAAACCGATATTTCCGTTACGCATAACGCGATGGAAGAAGTGCTGACGGGGCAGGACAAGACGGGCTCGAAGTGGGTGGAGCGCCCGCGCGACCCGGCGCTGGAAGCCGCGTTTCTCGCGAAGATCATGCAGAAGTTCGGTCTGACCGACTCGCAGTCGAAGCAACTGCTGACCGACGCCCGTCCGTCCACGGCCGGGGTCAAGGTCGCCGCTGGTCCTGACGGCACGACGCTCGATCTGCCCGAAGCGTTCGACACCGCGTGGCTGCGCGTGGGCCTCGCGCTCGACCGCACGAACTTCACGGTCGACAACCGCGACCGCGAGAAGGGCCTGTACTACGTGCGCTATGCCGATTCGATGCAGGAGCTCAAGGGCGACGGCCTGCTCGGCAAGCTGTTCTACAACCCGAAGAAGGCCGCGAAGGATCAGGGTCCGGAATTCGTCGTTGCGGTTCGGGCAACGGGCAACTCGACCCAGGTCGCCGTGGTGGATCAGAGCGGTCACATCGACACCTCGTCGGACGCGCAGCGCATCGTGGCTGCGCTGCATTCGCAGTTGAACTGACGTGCGCTGATATGCGATTTGCGAGCCTCGGCAGCGGCAGCGAGGGCAACGCACTGGTCGTAGAGGCAGGCGGCGGCGCGACGCCCACGCGTGCGCTGCTCGACTGCGGATTCTCAGCGAAGGAAGTCGAGCGGCGCCTCGCCCGCGCGGGGCTGGCCGCCGACTCGCTCACCGCGATCCTCATCACCCACGAACACAGCGATCACATTGGCAGCGCGCTCACACTGGCGCGCCGCTGGTCGATCCCGCTTTACATGAGCTGGGGCACGGCCCAGGCCGTGGGCGCGGACGATGCCGCCGGCGTCGAGCTCAATGTGCTGTGGGGCGACGAAACGGTCGAAATCGGCGAACTCGGCGTGTTGCCCTATACGGTGCCGCATGACGCACGCGAGCCGCTACAGTTCGTGTTCAGCGACGGCGCCAGCCGCCTCGGCGTACTCACCGACGTTGGCGAATCGACGCCGCATATCAGCAACGTGCTCGGCGGCTGCGATGCGCTCGTGCTCGAATGCAACCACGATCTCGACATGCTCGCGACCAGTCGCTACCCGGCGTCGCTCAAGGCGCGCATCAGCGGATCGCATGGGCACCTGAACAACGAGGCGGCCGGTGGCATTCTTGCGGGGCTCGATCGCGCGAAACTGCGGCACTTGATCGCGGCGCACCTGAGTCAGCAGAACAACACGCCCGACCTGGCCCGCGCGGCAATGGCGGCGGTGCTGGGCAACGCGGCGACGGAAATCGGCGTGGCCTCGCAGGCGGAAGGTTTCGACTGGATTTCGCTCTGAGCCCGCTTTGAACCCGCCTTGCGTCGCTAGCCGGCGCCGCCGGGCAAAATCGACGGACGAAAAAAAGCCCATGATGCGAGTCATGGGCTTTTTGTCTTGCGAAGCCGGTATCGATCGATCCGGCCCCGCCAGGGTTTGGTTAGCTTTAGTTGCGATTGCCGCCGAAGATGCCGAGGATCGCGAGCAGGTTCGTGAACACGTTATACAGGTCCAGATAGATCGCGAGCGTGGCCGAGATATAGTTCGTCTCGCCGCCGTTCACGACGCGCTGCACGTCGAACAACATGTAGGCCGAGAAGATCAGGATGGCGAGCACGGAAACCGTGAGCATCAGCGCGGGCAGTTGCAGGAACATGTTCGCGACGCCGGCCAGCAGGATCACGATCACGCCCATGAACAGCCACTTGCCGAGGCCCGAGAAGTCGCGCTTGCTGACCGTGGCGATGGTGGCCATGGCGGCGAAAATGACGCCGGTGCCGCCGAAAGCAAGCATGATGAGCTGCGGGCCGTTCGAAAAGCCGAGGATGAACGACAGCAGGCGCGAGAGCATCAGGCCCATGAAGAACGTGAAGCCGAGCAGCACGAACACGCCCACCGAGCTGTTCTTGGTGCGCTCGATGGCGAACATGAAGCCGAAAGCGATCGCGAAGAACGCGAGCAGGCTCATGGCCGGGCTCGTTGCGGCGAAGAGCGAGAAACCGGTCGCGACGCCCACCCACGCGCCGAGCACCGTCGGCACCATCGACAGCGCGAGCAGCCAGTAGGTGTTGCGCAGTACGCGATTGCGGGTCTCGGCCGAGGAGACGGAGCCGCCGCGGCCGAAGTTATAGGGATACTCGTTCATGCTTTCTCCTTACGTGAGACGCGTGGTTGAGGGTGCGCCGATGCGCGGTCCGCTCCCCCATAAGATAAGTGCGCCGACCCAGAGTTTCAACGGGTTGCCACACAGTTTGCGTTATGTTTCAGCTGCGGTTCGAACAGCGGCTTCCACCGCACCTCGCACCACATTGCGCACAGCCTATGCCGCCAATATTAAGCCTCACTGAAAGGCGCGGCGGCACGGCTCTTGCGCGCCTGGGCCTGCTTGCGGGGCGCTTGTTGCAGGTTTGGCGGGCCTAAGAGGGTTCAATCGCAATCATACATTGGAACATGCTACAATTGCGGATTCATTTGAATCTGTAACCTCTTAATTTTCTGGAGTTTTTATGGCGATCGAACGCACCCTGTCGATTATCAAGCCGGACGCAGTGGCAAAGAACGTGATCGGTCAGATCTACAGCCGCTTCGAAAACGCTGGCCTGAAGATCGTTGCCTCGCGCATGGTCCACCTCTCGCGTGCCGACGCAGAGAAGTTCTATGCTGTTCACGCAGAGCGTCCGTTCTTCAAGGATCTCGTCGACTTCATGATCTCGGGTCCGGTGATGATTCAAGCGCTGGAAGGCGAGAACGCCATCCTGAAGAACCGCGAACTGATGGGCGCAACCGATCCGAAGAAGGCTGAAAAGGGCACGATCCGCGCCGACTTCGCCGACAGCATCGACGCGAACGCCGTGCACGGTTCGGACGCAGCTGAAACGGCTGCCGTCGAAATCGCGTTCTTCTTCCCGCAAGTCAACGTCTACTCGCGCTAAGCAAGGCGCGGGCAGATAGCAGTAGTAGCATAGGGTCGCGAACGGCGATGACGCTTACCGCCCGGTTCCCGTTGCCCCGCCAATGCGCGGGCAGCCGGGCAATACGGGCGGTGAGCGCGCTCTCGCACTGAAATGGCAGGATTCGATATGACGAGCAGTTCCACCGTCAACCTTCTCGATCTCGACGCCCAAGGGCTTGTCGCCTATTGCGAGAGCCTGGGCGAGAAGCCGTTTCGCGCCAAGCAGCTTCAGCGCTGGATCCATCAGTACAACGCCGCCGACTTCGACGGCATGACGGATCTGGCCAAATCGCTGCGCGAGAAGCTCAAAGGGCGTGCCACCATCGGCATGCCCGGCATCATCAGCGACAACGTTTCCTCCGACGGCACGCGCAAATGGCTCGTGGACGTCGGCAACGGCAACGCGGTCGAAACCGTGTTCATCCCCGAAGAGAACCGCGGCACGCTGTGCGTGTCCTCGCAGGCAGGATGCGCGGTCAACTGCCGGTTCTGCTCCACCGGCAAGCAAGGTTTTTCACGCAATCTCACCACTGCCGAGATCATCGGCCAGCTGCGCATGGCGGAGTTCGCCTTGCGCGCCTCGCTTCTCGGAGAGGCGGGCGGTCGCGCGACCGGCGGTGACGGCAAGGGCGAGCGCGTCATCACGAATGTCGTGATGATGGGTATGGGCGAGCCGCTTCTGAACTACGACGCGGTCGTGCCCGCCATGCGTCTGATGCTCGACGACAATGCCTATGGCCTGTCGCGCCGGCGCGTCACCCTTTCCACGTCGGGCGTCGTGCCGATGATGGACCGCCTGGGCGCCGAATTGCCCGTGGCGCTCGCCGTTTCGCTGCACGCGCCGAACGACCCGCTGCGCGACGAGCTCGTGCCGCTCAATCGCAAGTACCCGCTGCGCGAATTGATGGCGGCGTGCCAGCGTTACCTGGAAGTCGCGCCGCGCGACTTCATCACGTTCGAGTACTGCATGCTCGACGGCGTCAACGACACCGAAAAGCACGCGCGGGAATTGCTCGCTGTGACGCGCGACGTGCCGTGCAAATTCAATCTGATCCCGTTCAATCCGTTCCCGGAGTCGGGCCTGCTGCGCTCGAAATCGGACCAGATCAAGCGCTTCGCGCAGATCCTGATGGATGCGGGCGTCGTCACGACCGTGCGCAAGACGCGCGGCGACGACATCGACGCGGCCTGCGGGCAGCTCGCCGGCGAGGTGAAGGACCGTACGCGACTTGCCGAGCGCACGGGGCGGGCCGCGGGCAAGGTGATCGAAGTTCGGCCGGTTCAACACTGAGGCCGATGCAGGAAGAAGCCGCGGCGGCGAGCAGGGGGAACGCGCTGTCGCAGGCGGTATTTGAAAAGAAAGTTGCAGAAGCGATCGGAAGCGGCCTGGGGTTTCGCAACGGGCTGCGCATTTTGTTATAAACGGTCTGCGAATCGGGTGGAGGCGGGGGCGGGATGCGCCGCGGCCCACCGGTTGCAGTATGGAAAAGAATCGACGCAAGGACTTTGGGATGAGCGAGCCGCAGCACCCTTTCGGGACAGACGGAACTGACAGCAACGCAGGTCGTTCGGCGCCCTCGCCGGTGCAGGCCGTGCCCGACACGCTGGCTGCGGCCGGCGCGCGGCTGGCACAACTGCGCGAGGCCAAGGGCTGGGCGATCGAGGACGTCTCGGCGCGTCTGAAGGTGGCGGTGTCGAAGCTGCGCGAGCTCGAAGCGGGCGATATCAGCCATCTGCCGGACACGACGTTCGCGTTGGGCGTGGTGCGTGCTTACGCGAAGCTGCTCGGCACCGATCCCGCGCCGTTTACGCAGGCGCTGCGCCGCGAGCGCGGTCTCGCGCAGCCGGATCTGTCGATGCCGGCTTCGGCAGGCTCGGACCTGCCGCGCGGGCGCGTTTCGCTCTCGCTCGGCGGTGGCGGCGCGCGTGCGCCGCGCCGTCGCGCTTCGTGGCTCTGGGGCGTGGGGATCATCGTCATTGCGGTGCTCGCCCTCTCGATGTGGCATACGAACAGCGGCGAGTCGTCGGCATGGTTCTCGCGCCTGAAGGCGATGGCGAACGGCGCAAGCGTCCAGACGGGCGCGTCGTCGCCCACGGTCACGCAAGGCGAGGCGACGGGTGCGGGCGGTGCTTCGGCGGCGCAGGAGTCGGAGCAGCAGGCGGCGCCGGCAGCCGGCGACACCAACGACGCGGCGAATGCAAACAGCGCAGGCGAAAACGGCAGTGCCGCGCCCGCGCAGCAGGCGGCGGCCAGCGCGCCCCAGGTGACGGCCCAGCCCGCGCCTCAACCGGTGCAGCAGGCAGCGCGTCCCGCGGCGGCCAGCGCGCCGGCGCCCGGCGCGGCGGCGGCTAACGCCGCAAGCGCGGCCATTGCGGCGAAGGCCCAGGCGGCGAGCGCGCCGGCGGCGCAAAACGCCGCAGCCGACAGCGGCGCGGACACCTCGACCTTCGCGATCCGCGTGACGCAGGACACCTGGGTGAGCGTGCGTCAGAAGGATGGCAAGGAAGTGTTCTCGGGCATGATCCACGGCAGCGACGCCCGTGAGATCACCGGCACCGAGCCGCTCAAGATCACCGTGGGCAACCGGGCGGGCATCGAGTCGATGACCATCGACGGCCAACCGGTCGACGCGTCGAAGTACGCGTCGGCGCGCGGCAATGTCGCGCGCTTCGTGTTGCCCTGATCAGGACATGGCATGCGTCGCGGCCGGCGAAGCGTTTATTTGCCGGCCGCGACGCTTTTTCAATTCACGTTGGGCCGCCGCTAGCGAGCTAGCGCTGGCGCGTGAGGCGTAAATGGGTTTTTCGATGCAAAGCGAAACGCAATCTTCGACCAGCAACAGTCAGATCTGCTCGAACGAGCCGGTCCTCGGCGGCCACGCGCCGCGCCGCAAGTCGCACGCCGTGCATGTGCGCTGGGGCGGTCAACTGGTGACGATCGGCGGCGACGCGCCGGTGCGCGTGCAGTCGATGACCAACACCGATACCGCCGACGCCATCGGCACCGCGATCCAGATCAAGGAACTCGCGCAGGCCGGGTCGGAACTCGTGCGTATCACGGTCAACACGCCGGAAGCGGCGGCGGCCGTGCCGCACGTGCGCGAGCAACTCGACCGCATGGGCGTGACGGTGCCGCTCGTCGGCGACTTCCACTACAACGGCCATCTGCTGCTGCGCGACTATCCGGCTTGCGCCGAGTCGCTCTCGAAGTACCGCATCAACCCGGGCAACGTGGGCCAGGGCGCGAAGCGCGACACGCAATACGCGCAGATGATCGAAGCGGCCATCAAGTACGACAAGCCGGTGCGTATCGGCGTGAACTGGGGCAGCCTCGACCAGGACCTGCTCGCGCGCATGATGGACGAGAACGCCGCGCGTTCGACGCCTTGGGAAGCGCAAAGCGTGATGTATGAAGCGCTCATCCAGTCGGCCATCGGCTCGGCGGAGCGCGCAGTCGAGCTTGGCCTCGACCGCGACAAGATCATCCTGTCGTGCAAGGTGAGCGGCGTGCAGGACCTGATCGCCGTCTACCAGGAACTCGCGAAGCGTTGTGACTTCGCGCTGCACCTGGGCCTCACGGAAGCGGGCATGGGCTCGAAGGGCATCGTCGCTTCGACGGCCGCGCTTTCCGTGCTGCTCCAGCAGGGCATCGGCGACACGATTCGTATCTCGCTCACGCCGGAACCGGGTGGCGCGCGTACGGGTGAAGTCGTGGTCGGCCAGGAAATCCTCCAGACCATGGGCCTGCGCTCGTTCACGCCAATGGTCATCGCGTGCCCCGGCTGCGGCCGCACGACCAGCACGCTGTTCCAGGAGCTGGCCTCGCAGATCCAGAACTATCTGCGCGCGCAAATGCCGCTTTGGCGCGGCGAGTATCCGGGTGTCGAGACGATGAACGTCGCCGTGATGGGCTGTATCGTGAACGGCCCGGGCGAGTCGAAGCACGCCAACATCGGCATCAGCCTGCCGGGCTCGGGCGAGAATCCCGCGGCGCCGGTGTTCATCGACGGCGAGAAGGTGAAGACGCTGCGCGGTGAGCGCATTGCCGAAGAATTCCAGCAGATCGTGAGCGACTACGTGGCGCGCAAGTACGGCAAGGCCGAAGCAACGACCTGAGCCGGTTCGCCGGGCCGTCCGCAGTTCTTTGTAGTTCTGCCGCAGTTTCGATCTGGTTCGATACGCACAACCGAATAACGCCATCCGCAACGCAATGACTGAACAAAAACGCAAGCCCGAAAAGCTCACGGGTGTGAAGGGCATGAACGACATCCTGCCGCAGGAGGCAGGGCTGTGGGAATTCTTCGAAACCACGGTGAAGTCGCTGCTTCGTTCGTACGGCTATCAAAATATCCGCACGCCGATCGTCGAGCATACGCAGCTTTTCACGCGCGGCATCGGCGAGGTGACGGACATCGTCGAGAAGGAGATGTACAGCTTCACCGACGCGCTCAACGGCGAGAACCTCACGCTGCGCCCGGAAGGCACGGCTGCGGCCGTGCGCGCGTCGATCGAGCACAACATGCTCTACGACGGCCCGAAGCGCCTGTGGTACATCGGCCCGATGTTCCGTCACGAGCGTCCGCAGCGCGGCCGCTATCGCCAGTTCCATCAGGTGGGTGTCGAGGCGCTCGGTTTCGCGGGCCCGGATGCGGACGCTGAAATCATCCTGATGTGCCAGCGCCTCTGGGACGACCTCGGCCTCACGGGCATCAAGCTCGAACTCAACTCGCTCGGCGTGGCCGAGGAGCGTGCGGCGCATCGCGTGGAGCTCATCAAGTATCTGGAGCAGCACGTCGATCTGCTCGACGAAGACGGCAAGCGCCGCCTCTACACGAACCCGCTGCGCGTGCTCGACACGAAGAACCCCGCGCTGCAAGAGATCGCGGACAAGGCGCCGAAGCTGATCGACTTCCTCGGCGAGGCATCGCTTGCGCACTTCGAGGGGCTGCAACGCATCCTCAAGTCGAACAACATTCCGTTCAAGATCAATCCGCGTCTCGTGCGCGGTCTCGATTACTACAATCTGACCGTGTTCGAGTGGGTGACCGACAAGCTCGGCGCGCAGGGTACGGTGGCGGCGGGCGGCCGCTACGATCCGCTGATCGAGCAACTGGGCGGCAAGGCCACGGCCGCGTGCGGCTGGGCCATGGGCATCGAGCGCATTCTCGAACTGCTCAAGGAAGAAGACCTCGTGCCGGAAGAGGATGGTTGCGACGTCTACGTTGTCCACCAGGGTGAAACGGCGCGCGAGCAGGCGTTCATCGTGGCCGAGCGGCTGCGTGACACGGGGCTCGACGTCATCCTGCATTGCAGCGCAGACGGTCAGGGCGCGAGCTTCAAGTCGCAGATGAAGCGCGCGGATGCGAGCGGCGCGGCGTTCGCCGTGGTGCTCGGCGAGGACGAAGTGGCGAAGGGCGAGGCGGGCGTGAAGGCGCTGCGCGGTGTCGACGCCGAGGCCCGCAACGAGCAACAAACGGTAGCGCTCGAGGACTTGACCGAATATCTGATCAATGCGATGGTTGCATCCGCCGAAGACGGCGACGACTGAACAGTGCGCTCCCGTGAGGGGGCGCACAGGTTGCCGGGCATTCGAAAACAGGCTTGAGAATAAACGAGGAATCGCTACGCGATGAGTTACCACGACGAACAGGAATCGATCGAGAGCTTCAAGGCATGGTGGACGCAGTGGGGCAACGCCACTACGTGGGTCGTGCTGATCGTTCTGCTCGCGCTCGCCGCGTGGAACGGCTGGAACTTCTGGCAGCGCCGTCAGGCGGCCGAGGCCGCCGTGCTGTACGACCAGGTGCAGCAGGCCGCGAGCGGCAGTGACAAGGCGATGCTCACGCGCGTGGCGTCGGACATGGAAGACCGCTTCGGCGGCACCGCCTATGCGCAGATGACGGCGCTCGCCGTGGCCAAGTCGCTCTATATGGCGGGCGACACGGCCGGTGCGAAAGCCCAGTTGCAATGGGCGGCCGACCACGCGAAGGACAACGAATTCCGCCAGATCGCGAAGCTGCGTCTCGCCTCGTTGTTGCTCGACGAAAAGGCCTACGATCAGGGCCTCGCGCTGATTCCTCAACCCGATTCGGGTCCGTTCAAGGGCGTCGTCGCCGACGGGCGCGGCGACCTGCTATCGGCCGCCGGCAAGCGCGACGACGCGCGCGCGGCCTACAAGCTGGCCCTCGACAGCCTGCCGAAGAGCGACGCTTCCGAGCGTCAGCTGATCCAGTTCAAGCTGGACGCACTGGGCGGCTAACCTGCGCGAAAGGCGCATGGCGTTGCGAAACCACTCAAAACCAACTTCATTCATGCTTCGTTCACCGATGAATCTGCTGAAACGAACCGTAGTGCCCGTCGCTTTCGCGATGACCGTCCTGGCTCTCGCAGCCTGCTCATCGACGAAAGACGAGCGCCGCGTGCCGGTGCCGCTGACCGAGTTCAAGCCGGTGCTGGACGTCCAGCAGGTGTGGAAGGCGAGCGTCGGCAAGGCCGGCCGCTATCTGTTCACGCCGGTCGCCGTGGGCGACACCGTCTATGCGGCGGGCGAAAACGGTTCGGTCGCGAAGTTCGACGCGACGTCGGGCAAGGAAGTCTGGCGCACGAAGCTCAAGGACGACCTTTCGGCGGGCGTGGGCAGCGACGGCAATCTCACGGCCGTCGGCGGCCTGAAGGGCGACGTCTACGTGCTCGACGCGAACGGCAAGCTGTCGTGGCAAGCCAAGGCGCCGGGCGAGATCATCTCGCCGCCGCTCGTCGGTAACGGTCTTGTGATCGTACGCACGATCGACGGCCAGATCGTCGCCTTCAACGGGCAGACGGGCGAGCAGAAGTGGATCTACCGCAACCGTGCCGTGCCGCTGAACCTGCGCGTGTCGGCGGGCATGACGTTCGCGGGCGACCAGGCGGTGCTCGCGGGCTTCCCGGGCGGCACCTTCGCGGCCATCAACATCCAGAGCGGCGATGCCTTCTGGGAAACGCCGGTTTCGTATCCGAAGGGCGTGACGGAAGTCGAGCGCATCAACGACGTGAGCGGCCCGCCCACGCTCGTCGGCGCGACGACCTGCGCGGTCACGTTCCAGGGGCAGCTTGGCTGCTTCGACGCCAACTCGGGTCGTCCGATGTGGCAAAAGGCGTTCTCGAGCACGAGCGGCATCGCTCAGGACGAGAGCACGGTGGCGGGCGGCGACGACTGGTCGGTCGTGCGGGCCTTCAGCGTGTCGACGGGCCAGCCGACCTGGACGAACGAAAAGCTCAAGAGCCGCGACGTGAGCGTGCCCGCCGTGTTGGGCCACGCGCTCGTGCTCGGCGATTATCAGGGCTACGTGCACTTCCTCTCGCTCGACGACGGCAGCTTTGTCTCGCGCGTGAAGACCGACGGCAGCCCGATCACGGCCGCACCGGTGCTGGCCGGCAATACGCTGGTCGTGCAGACGAAGGACGGCGATATCTACGGCTTGCGTCCGCACTAAGCGCCATTCTGACGGGCGCCGCCTCAAGCCTCAAGGCAGCGTCCGCGCGCCGGCCCGCACAGCCGGCGCATCAGGCAAGACATTCGCACCGCGGGCAAGACACAGGCGGCCGCGTTTCACGAGCGGCAGTCTGTTGCACGCGGATTGCGCAAGGCGGCGAAGCCGGCTGGTTCCGGCGCCGCTCCCGCTGGCCGGCTCAAGCCGGCCGCGCGCATTTTGGGATCGCGGCGCGCACGGCCGCGCTTCCTGTCGTTGCCGTCAGCGGCGGATGCACGGTGGCCGGATTCGGCCGCCGCGCACTTTCGGCTCGGGGCCGCGGCCCCGCTCGTGAATTTCGTGATAATTTGCAACTGATGCAGCCTTGCTGGCGCAGGGCTTGCCGCGCAGCGCGCCGGACTCTCCGGCGCCGCGCCTTACTGTAGAAAAGATCAGATGAAACCCGTAATCGCCCTCGTCGGGCGCCCCAATGTGGGGAAATCCACGCTGTTCAACCGGCTCACGCGTTCGCGCGATGCGCTGGTGGCCGACCTGCCGGGCCTCACGCGCGACCGCCACTACGGCGAAGGGCGTGTGGGCGATCGCGCGTATCTCGTGGTCGACACCGGCGGCTTCGAGCCCGTGGCCAAGGACGGCATCCTTCACGAGATGGCGCGTCAGACGCGTCAAGCCGTGGAGGAAGCCGACATCGTCGTGTTCATTTGCGACGGTCGCAATGGTCTCGCGCCGCAGGACAAGCACATCGCCGACTACCTGCGCAAGACCGGCCGACCGATCTTCCTCGTCGTGAACAAGGCCGAGGGCATGAAGTACAGCGCCGTGGCCGCCGACTTCTACGAACTCGGCCTCGGCGACCCGCGCGCGATTTCCGCGGCGCACGGCGACGGCGTGACGGAGATGATCAACGAGGCGCTTGAAAAGGCCTACGCCGATCAGCCCGAGGAAAGCGAAGAAGATGCCTCGAAGCACGGCGTCAAGATCGCGATCGTCGGTCGTCCGAACGTGGGCAAGTCCACGCTCGTCAATACGCTGATCGGCGAAGACCGCGTGATCGCGTTCGACATGCCGGGCACGACGCGCGATTCGATCTACGTGGATTTCGAGCGCAACGGCAAGAAGTACACGCTGATCGACACGGCCGGCCTGCGCCGCCGCGGCAAGGTGTTCGAGGCGATCGAGAAGTTCTCGGTGGTGAAGACGCTGCAATCGATCGCCGACGCCAATGTGGTGATTCTGCTGCTCGATGCGCAGCAGGAAATCTCCGACCAGGACGCGCATATCGCGGGCTTCGTGGTGGAGCAGGGGCGCGCTCTCGTGGTGGGCGTGAACAAGTGGGACGGCATGGACGATCACGCGCGCGAGCGCACCAAGCACCACCTGCAACGCAAGCTGAAGTTCCTCGACTTCGCGGAAATGCGCTTCATCTCGGCGACGGAAAAATTCGGCATCGGCCCGCTGATGCGCTCGGTGGACGAGGCCTATGCGGCGGCCATGGCGAAGCTGCCTACGCCGAAGCTCACGCGCGCGCTCATCGAAGCCGTGGAGTTCCAGCAGCCGCGCCGTCGCGGCCCGGTTCGCCCGAAACTGCGCTACGCGCACCAGGGGGGACAGAACCCGCCGATTATCGTGATTCACGGTAATGCACTCGACGCCGTGACCGAAACCTACAAGCGCTATCTGGAGAACCGTTTCAGGGAAACTTTCTCGCTCACCGGCACTCCATTGCGCATAGAGTTTCGTTCCTCGACGAACCCCTATACCGATAAATAGCGCGCTATTGCTGACGAGCGTTCGCTACCGCGCAAAGGCCTCCTGGCCGAACCGCCAGGAACCGCGCGGGGGAACGAGAATCAGCTATAGTGTAGCGATTGGTGGTGGATTTCTTTTTCTTCACCCCAATATAAGTTAAACCTGCAAAAAAATACGGAGTTTGCTATGAGCAACAAAGGGCAATTGTTACAAGACCCGTTTCTGAACGCGCTGCGCAAGGAGCACGTGCCTGTTTCGATCTATCTGGTCAACGGCATCAAGCTTCAAGGGAACATCGAATCGTTCGACCAGTACGTCGTGTTGCTCCGTAATACGGTTACGCAAATGGTTTACAAGCACGCCATTTCCACGGTCGTCCCGGCCCGTCCGGTGAATTTCCACCCGGATTCGGAAGCGTCCTGATCCATGACGCGGCCGGCCCGGGGCGCCTTCCAGGCGGCTTCGGTCCGGCCGCTTTCATTTTGACATCCGCTAATTTGATCAACGCCGCACTTGTCGGCATCGACTTCGGCAAGACCGACTTCGAAGCCAGTCTCGAAGAACTCAGCCTGCTCGCCAAAAGCGCGGGCGCCCATCCCGCCGTCACGCTCACCGGCCGACGCTCGAGCCCCGACGCCGCCATGTTTATCGGCAGCGGCAAGGCCGATGAACTGCGTCTCGCCTGCGAGGCGAACGACGTCGAAATCGTCATTTTCAATCACGCGCTGTCGCCCGCCCAGCAACGTAACCTGGAGCGTGCGCTCAATCGCCGCGTGATCGACCGCACGAGCCTCATTCTCGACATCTTCGCGCAACGCGCCCGCAGCCACGAAGGCAAGCTGCAAGTCGAGCTCGCACAGCTTCAGTATCTCGCCACGCGCCTCGTGCGCGCCTGGACTCACCTTGAGCGCCAGAAGGGGGGTATCGGTCTGCGCGGTCCCGGTGAAACGCAGCTCGAAACCGACCGCCGGCTCATTGGCGAGCGCATCAAGATGCTTCAGGGCAAGCTCGCGAAGCTGCGTCGCCAGCACGGCACGCAACGGCGCCAGCGCGAACGCAACCGTACGATGTCGGTCTCGCTCGTGGGCTATACGAACGCGGGCAAGTCCACGCTTTTCAACGCGCTCACGAAGGCCCAGGCCTACGCCGCCGACCAGTTGTTCGCGACGCTCGACACGACCTCGCGGCGCGTCTGGCTCGGTGACGAAGTGGGCCAGATCGTGCTCTCCGATACGGTCGGGTTCATCCGCGAACTGCCTCACCAGCTCGTCGCCGCGTTCCGCGCAACGCTTCAGGAAACGGTTCAGGCCGACCTGCTGCTGCACGTGGTGGATGCGTCGAGCGCCGTGCGCCTCGACCAGATCGATCAGGTGAACGAGGTGCTGCGCGATATCGGCGCGGACACGATCCGCCAGGTGCTCGTCTTCAACAAGATCGACGCGGTGCCAGAGCTGGCGGCCCGCGGCGGAACGGTCGAGCGAGATGAATATGGTAATATTTCGCGCGTCTTTTTGAGCGCACGCACGGGTGTCGGACTTGACGCGCTGCGCTCCGCCATCGCTGAAATTGCGACTGCCGAGCCGCTTGCCGAAACGTCGCAGCCCCTGGGCGCCGACTGGAGCGCGGCGCAGCAAGAATCAGGCTGGCAAGCCGGGCACGAGCGCTGAAGCGCGCCTGCCGTCGCCCGCCTTGCATGCAGGGCCGGCCCGGCGGTTCCCCGGTGGTTCCGATCGAATCCGCACGCAATTGACCCGCTGTCTACTCTGGTGAACGAACACAGGTGAACGATTACAACAAGCGGACTGGCTGGCAGCGCGCGCGCGCCATTTTCTCGCTGAACGACCCGCGTTGGGGACGAGGCGAGGGCAATGGTCAGCGCCCCGACGACTCGCGTCGCCCGTCGGGCAATAACGGCAACAAGGGCGACAAGGGTGACGGCCCGCCCGATCTCGACGAAATGTGGCGCGACTTCAACCGCCGCGTGTCCGCTTTCTTTGGCCGCAAGGGCAAGGGGCCGGGCGGCTTCGGGCCGCGCCCGGATAACGGTCATGGCGCGCGCATCGGCGTGGGCATCGTGCTCGGCGTGCTCATCGCGATCTACGTGGGCAGCGGCGTGTTCGTCGTCCAGGAAGGCCAGGCGGGTGTCGTGTTGCAGTTCGGCCAGTATCGCCACACGGTCGGCCAGGGCGTGCACTGGCGCTTGCCGTATCCGTTCCAGACCCACGAAATCGTCAATGTCGGCCAGATCCGCACCGTCGAGATCGGCCGCAGCAACCTCGTGCGTCCCGCGAACGTGAAGGACGCCGCGGTCATCACGCATGACGGCGACATTCTCAACGTGCGTTTCACGGTCCAGTACCAGGTGAAGCAGCCTACCGATTACCTTTTCCGCAGCGTCGACCCCGACCTCACCGTTACCCAGGCCGCGCAGGCCGCGGTGCGCACGGTGGTGGGCGCGCGCAGCACGACCGACGTGCTCTATGCGGACCGCGAGCCGATTCGCGCGCAACTGGCTGACACGATCCAGCATGCGCTCGACGAGTACAAGACGGGTCTTGGCGTGACCGGCGTGGCGATCCAGAGCGTGTCCGCGCCCGACCAGGTGCAGGCCGCGGTCGACGACGAAGCCAAGGCGCGCCAGGACCGCGAGCGCGCGAAGCGCGACGCACAGGCCTACGCCGACCAGTTGCTGCCGCGCGCGCAGGCGGACGCCACGCGCCTCATCGACGACGCCAAGGCGTATAGCGAGCGCGTGGTCTCGCAGGCGCAGGGCGACGCACAACGCTTCACGCAGGTCTACGAGCAATACGCGAAGGCGCCTGCCGTGATCCGCGAGCGCATGTATCTGGACACCATGCAGCACATCTACTCGAACGCGACGAAGGTGTTCGTCGACAGCAAGTCGGGCAACAACGTGATTTATCTCCCGCTCGACAAGCTCGTCGACGCGACGCGCCTGCGCGCCGCGGCGGCAGCGGGTGCTGTCGCGGCTCCGGGCGCCGCCGCGGCAGCGCCGGCTGCGGCCTCGGACGCGGGCGCCGCTTCCGCGCCGGCGGCCACGAGTGAGCCACAGCAGCAAGGTGCGCAACCGGGCGCACAACCAGGCGCACAGCAGCAAGGCGCGGCTCCCGCGCCCACGGCCAGCGACGCGGCGGCCGCCGCGAGCGACGCCTTCCGGTCGCGCGACGCGTTCCGCTCGCGCGGTCGCGAAGACGACGTGCAATAAGGGGAGCGCCGATATGAACAAGATCATTGCGCTCGTCGTCGCCGTCGTGGTTGTCGTGCTGGTTGCCTCGTCGGCCGTTTTCATGGTCGATCCGCGTCACGTCGCCATTGTTTCTTCATCGGGCGGGGCCAACGCCACGCTCGCGGGTCCGGGGCTTCATGTGAAGCTGCCGCCGCCGTTCCAGACCGTCACGTGGATCGACACGCGTGTTCAGGCCTTCGACGCCCCGGACGCTGACCGCTACACGACCTCGGACAAAACCGAGCTGCTCGTGAACCCGGTCGTGCGCTACCGCATTTCCGACCCGCTCAAGCTGTTCGCCGCCACCAAGGGCGACGCGCAGACGCTCGCCGACCGCCTTGCCGCGCTTTCGCGCGACGCGCTCAGCGACGCGTTCTCGAAAGTCACGCTCACGGAGGCGCTCGGGCAGCAGGAAGCCATCGCCAACGGCGCGCGCGATGCGTTGCGGCAGACCGCGGCGGCGCTCGGCATCGACGTGATCTCGATCGAGCTCACGCGCGTCGACTACCCGCCGGAGCTGGCCGAAACGGTCTTCAAGCGCATGAGCGCCGCACGCGAGCAGGCCGCGGCCGAAACGCGCGAGAAGGGCGCGGCCGAGGCGCAGCAGATCAAGGACGACGCGGAACGCAAGCAGCAGGGCGTGGTGGCCGATGCCTACGCCCAGGCGCAGGCGATCAAGGGTGAAGGCGACGGTAAGGCCGCGGCCATTGCCGCCGAGGCGTTCGGGCGCGACCCGGACTTCTACCGGTTCTACCAGAGCATGCTCGCATACCGTGAGAGCTTCCGGCCCGGCGACGTGATCGTCGTCGATTCGTCGAGCGAGTTCTTCCGCTTCATGCGTGGCCCGAACGGCGGCACGGGCGGTGGCGATACGTCACAGCCTTCCGCCGCGCCGCGCAAACACTAGACAAAACGAGACACAGGCGCCGCGCACCGCGCGGCGCTTTTCCTTCGCATGGACATAGCTGGCTCCCTCTTGCTCGCGATCGCGCTGATGCTGATTATCGAGGGCATGTTCCCGTTCGTCTTTCCGACGGCGTGGCGTGACACATTTCGTAAAATCGCGGAGCGGCCGCCGCATCACATCCGGATTGGTGGGCTCATCGTGATGGGGCTCGGCCTCGTGCTGCTGATGCTGGCGACCTGACGGCCACGGGCCGTCGCCGTGTATTTGCCGGATTCCGAATTATCGGCTGCGTGTGGCGTCTCGCCGCACGCGGCCCTCATTGTGGTAGGACTCAACCGATGTCGACCTGGTTACTTCCCGAGAATATTGCAGACGTGCTGCCGTCCGAGGCGCGCAAGATCGAAGAGCTGCGCCGCCGTCTGCTGGACCGCTTCCGCGCGTATGGCTACGAGATGGTCATGCCGCCGATGCTCGAATACCTGGAGTCGCTGCTCGTGGGCAGCGGGCGCGACCTGAATCTGCGCACCTTCAAGCTCGTGGATCAGCTCTCGGGCCGCACGCTCGGTCTGCGCGCCGACATCACGCCGCAAGTCGCGCGCATCGACGCGCACCTGCTCAACCGCCAGTGCGTGACGCGCCTGTGCTATGCGGGCAACGTGCTGCATACGCTGCCGCGCGGCCTGCACGCCACGCGCGAGCAGATCCAGATCGGCGCTGAAATCTACGGCCATGCGGGCCTCGAAGCCGATCTCGAAATCCAGCAGCTGATGCTCGACGCGCTGCGCCTCGCGGGCCTCGCGAAGGTGCGCCTCGACCTCTCGCACGCGGGCGTGCTCGCGGCGATCTTCGAGGCCGATCCGGCCGCAGCGGCGCTCGGCGACGCTTTGTATGAAGCGCTGGCTGGCAAGGACGTGCCGCGCCTCGCGGAACTCACGCAGAACCTCGAAGCCGTGTCGCGCGACGCGCTGCGTGCGCTGCCTGCGCTCTACGGCGACGCGAGCGTGATCGACGAAGCGCGCAAGCGTCTGCCGGCGCTGCCGGGCATCGACCGTGCGCTCGACGACCTCGCGTTCCTCGTGGGCGAAATCGAAGGCGCCGAACTGATGATCGACCTCGCGGATCTGGCGGGCTACGCGTATCACAGCGGCGTGATGTTCTCGGCCTATGTGGATGGCGTGCCCAACGCCGTGGCGCGCGGCGGCCGTTACGACAAGGTGGGCGAGGTCTACGGGCGCGCCCGCGCGGCCACGGGCTTTTCGCTCGACCTGCGCGAAGTGGCGCGCATTTCGCCCGTCGAGGCGCGCAGCAGCGCGGTTCTCGCGCCGTGGCGCCATGACGAGACGCTGCGCGCCGCCATCGCCGCGTTGCGCGACGCGGGCGAGGTCGTGATCCAGGCGCTGCCGGGCCACGAGCACGACATGGACGAGTTCGCCTGTGACCGCGTGCTCGTCGAGCGCGACGGTGTCTGGGTCGTCGAAAAGCACGTCTGAGAAGCACGCCCGGGCGGCCATTTGCGCCGCCCGACAAGGGCCTGGGCAAGCGTCCCGCAGGGCGCTCCAATTCGCGCATGCCGTTGAGCGCAAAAGGAATTTCCGCGAATTGCGGGAAAAAAAGGCGGCCTTGCCGCCGAACCCAGGTAGAATACGTTTTTAACCAGCTAACGAAACACCATGTCTGCCAGCGCAGTGAATGTAACCCCGGGGCGCAACGTCGTCGTCGTGGGCACCCAATGGGGCGATGAGGGCAAGGGCAAGATCGTCGACTGGCTGACGGACCACGCGCAAGGCGTGGTGCGTTTCCAGGGCGGTCACAACGCCGGCCATACGCTCATCATCGGCGGCAAGAAGACCATTCTCCGGCTGATCCCTTCGGGCATCATGCGCGCCGGCGTCGCCTGCTACATCGGCAACGGCGTGGTGCTTTCGCCCGAAGCGCTCTTCAAGGAAATCGGCGAGCTCGAAGAAGCGGGCATCGACGTCCAGAAGCGCCTCTACATCTCCGAAGCGACCACGCTCATCCTGCCGTACCACATCGCCATCGACCAGGCACGCGAAGCCAAGCGCGGCGCCGCGAAGATCGGTACGACGGGTCGTGGCATCGGCCCGGCCTACGAAGACAAGGTGGCGCGTCGCGGCTTGCGCGTGCAGGACCTGTTCGAGCCGGAAAACTTCGCCGCTCGCCTGCGCGAGAACCTCGATTACCACAACTTCGTGCTCACCCAGTATCTGGGTGCGCCGGCCGTGGACTATCAGCAAACGCTCGACACGATGCTCTCGTACGCCGATCGTCTGAAGCCGATGGTGACGGACGTTTCGCGTCGTCTTTATGACGTGAACAACGAAGGCGGCAACCTGCTGTTCGAAGGCGCGCAAGGCACGCTGCTCGACATCGACCACGGCACCTATCCGTTCGTGACGTCGAGCAACTGCGTCGCGGGTGCGGCTTCCGCTGGTGCGGGCGTCGGTCCGCAAAAGCTCAACTACGTTCTGGGCATCACCAAGGCGTACTGCACGCGCGTCGGTTCGGGCCCGTTCCCGAGCGAACTGTACGACGCCGACAACGCCGATCGCCAGGAAGAAGTCGGCCTCACGCTCGCGAAGGTCGGCAAGGAATTCGGTTCGGTCACGGGCCGTCCGCGCCGCACCGGCTGGCTCGACGCCGCCGCGCTGCGCCGCTCGATCCAGATCAACGGCGTGACGGGTCTGTGCATCACGAAGCTCGACGTGCTCGACGGTCTCGACGAAGTGAAGCTGTGCGTGGGCTACAAGGTCGACGGCAAGGATCTCGACATCCTGCCGCGCGGCGCCTCGCAAGTGGCCGCGTGTGAGCCGGTCTACGAAACGTTCGCGGGCTGGAAGGAAAGCACCATCGGCATCACGCAGTTCGACGCGCTGCCGAAGAGCGCGCAGGCTTACCTCACGCGCGTGCAGGAAGTCGCCGGTGTGCCGATCGACATGGTTTCGACCGGCCCGGATCGTGACGAAACGATCCTGCTGCGCCATCCGTTCAAGGTCTAAGTCGTAAGAAGGCAGAAGCAAAAATGATTCAAATGATGGACCCGCGCAATGACGAGAAAAACCTGTGGGTCGGCTGGGATGAATATCACCGGCTGATCGAACTGCTCGCGCTGAAGGTGCACGAGTCGCGCTGGAAATTCGATCAGATCCTGTGTCTCGCGCGCGGCGGTTTGCGCGTGGGCGACCAGCTCTCGCGCATCTATGACCTGCCGCTCGCGATTCTCGCGACGAGCTCGTACCGCGAAGCCGCGGGCACGGAGCAGGGCGATCTCGACATCGCACAGTACATCACGATGACGCGCGGTCATCTGGAGGGCAACGTGCTGCTCGTCGACGATCTCGTCGATTCGGGCGTCACGCTCGCACGCGTGCAGGAGCACCTCAAGGAGCGTTACCCGGCTGTGACCGGCGTGCGCTCGGCCGTGCTCTGGTACAAGGGCTGCTCGAAGGTGACGCCGGACTATTTCGTCCAGCATCTGCCGACCAATCCGTGGATCCACCAGCCGTTCGAGGAGTGGGATACGGTTCGCCCGCACAATCTCGGTGCGTGGATCAAGCGCGGTTTGCAGCAGGCGCAGGACGCGCAGAAGTAAGGGCTGGCTGCGTGCCACGGGGCCTTAGGGCCGCGCGGCGCTGCCTACCAGAAACGGAGCCTTCATGGCTCCGTTTTTTTTGTCTCGTAGCGCCGCGACGCGTCCCATGCCGCGCATGCGAAACGCCAGCGAGCGAGCAGACGGGCAGGCGGGCAGACGGCGTTTGGGGCCGGTGCTACACTGCGCGGGGACAAGGTATGTCGCAGTGCCGCGACGATGGCTCGGATTCCGCCGCAGCCCGGTTTAGAATAGCGCTCGTTTTTTCCGCCTCGAAACGGACTACCGCGTATATGACAACTAGCACACACGTGGCCAAACAGCCGCTACCTTCCCTTGCCGTAGCGGCCATCGGCGTGGTGTTCGGCGACATCGGCACGAGTCCGCTGTACTCGCTGAAAGAGGCATTCAGCCCGTCTCACGGCATTCCGCTCAACGAGACCTCCATTCTCGGCGTCATTTCGCTCCTGTTCTGGGCGATCGTGATCGTCGTGAGCATCAAGTACGTCCTTTTCGTGATGCGCGCCGACAACAACGGCGAAGGCGGCGTGCTCGCGCTCATGGCGCTCGCCATGCGCTCGTTCAACCGCAAGAGCAAATCGGCTGCGCTGCTCACGGCGCTAGGCATCTTCGGCGCGTGCATGTTCTATGGCGACGCCGTCATCACGCCGGCCATCTCCGTCATGTCGGCGGTGGAGGGTCTGGAGATCGCGGCGCCCAAGCTCTCGCACCTCGTGCTGCCGCTCACCATGGTGATCCTGGTCCTGCTGTTCTGGATCCAGCGGCACGGCACCGCGCTCGTCGGCCGCCTGTTCGGGCCGATCATGGTGCTGTGGTTCATCACCATCGCCGTGCTGGGCGTCTCGCGCATCGTGCAGGCGCCGGGCGTCATCGCCGCGCTCAGCCCGTATTACGCGATCTCCTTCATGGGCGCGCACATGCTGCAAGCCTATGTGGTGCTCGGCTCGGTCGTGCTGGTGCTGACCGGCGCGGAAGCGCTCTACGCCGACATGGGCCACTTTGGCGCGAAGCCCATTCGCTGCGCGTGGTACACGCTCGTGATGCCCTCGCTCGTGCTCAACTACTTCGGGCAGGGCGCGCTGCTGATGCAGGACCATCGCGCGATCGAAAACCCGTTCTTCCTGCTCGCGCCCGACTGGGCTTTGCTGCCGCTCGTCGTGCTCTCCACGGTCGCCACCGTGATTGCCTCGCAGGCCGTGATTTCGGGCGCGTACTCGCTCACGAGCCAGGCCATCCTCCTCGGCTACGTGCCGCGCATGAAGGTCCTGCACACGTCGGATCTCGCCATCGGCCAGATCTACGTGCCGGTCGTGAACTGGATGCTGCTCTTCATCATCCTGTGCATCGTGGTGGCCTTCAAGAGTTCGGACAATCTGGCCGCCGCCTACGGTATCGCCGTGACCGCGACGATGGTGATCACCACGGTGCTCGTCGCCGTCGTGATGACGAAAGTGTGGAAGTGGAACAAGGCGCTCGTCACCGGCATCATCACGGTGCTGCTGGCCGTCGATCTGGGCTTCTTCGGCGCGAATCTGCTGAAGGTCGAAGAGGGCGGCTGGCTGCCGCTCGGCATTGGCGCGCTGCTGTTCTTCCTGCTGATGACCTGGTTCAAGGGCCGCATGATCGTGAAGGAGCGTACGGCCGCTGACGGCATTCCGCTCATGCCCTTCCTGCAGGGGCTGCTCGCGCACCCGCCGCACCGCGTGTCGGGCACGGCCATCTACCTCACGGGCAGCGAGGAACTGGTGCCGGTGAGCTTGCTGCACAACCTCAAGCACAACAAGGTGCTGCACGAGCGCACGATTTTCCTGACCTTCGTGATCCGCGATATTCCCTACGTGGCGGACGCCGATCGCGTGACGGTGAAGGACGTGGGCGGCGGGCTCTATCTTGTGAAGGCCGATTACGGCTTCAACGAAACGCCCGATGTGCAGGCCGTGCTTGAAGAAATTTCGCGCACCCACAACATGACGTTCGAGATGATGGATACGTCGTTCTTCCTCGCCCGCGAGACCGTCGTGCCGACGCAGTTGCCCGGCATGTCGATTTTCCGCGAGCGCGTGTTTGCGTGGATGCATCAGAACGCGGCGAAGCCCACGGACTTCTTCAGTATTCCTGCGAACCGCGTGGTCGAGCTCGGGACGAAGATCGAGATCTGATCGATCGCTTCGTTTCGACCGGCAACAAAAAAGGCACCCGAGGGTGCCTTTTTTGTTGCGCTCACAACGTGAACCGTGGGCGCTCACGCCGTGTCGTGCGGGCGTTAGCGTTGCTTGAGCTTCGCGAATGCCGCCGCCATCGCGCCCGCCGGTTCGGCGTCGCGTGAGCGCTGGCCGCCGCGATTGTCACGATTGCCGCCGCCGCGGTTATCGCGGTCGCGGTTGCCCGATTGACCGGCACCGCCGCCGCGCGATCCGCCGGCGCTCATGGGGTCGTCGTCCAGGCGCATCGTGAGCGCGATGCGCTGACGCTTCACGTCGACGTCGAGCACCTTCACCTTCACGACCTGGCCGGCCTTCACGACTTCGTGCGGGTCCTTGATGAACTTCGTCGACAGGGCGGAGACGTGCACGAGGCCGTCCTGATGCACGCCCACGTCGATGAACGCGCCGAACGCGGCCACGTTCGTCACGACGCCTTCGAGCAGCATGCCCGGCACGAGGTCGGACACCTTCTCGACGCCGTCGCGGAACGTCGCCGTCTTGAACTCGGGGCGCGGATCGCGGCCCGGCTTTTCCAGTTCGCTCAGGATGTCGCGCACCGTCGGCAGACCGAAGCGGTCGTCGACGAATTCGGTGGGCGAGAGGCCCGAAAGCGCTTCGCGGCTGCCGAGCACATCGCCGATCGTGCGCTTGATCTTCGCGAGCATGCGCTCGACGACCGGATAGGCTTCCGGGTGCACCGAGGAGCGGTCGAGGGGATTGTCGCCGCCGTTGATGCGCAGGAAGCCCGCGGCCTGCTCGAAGGTCTTGTCGCCCAGTCGCGGCACCTTCTTCAGTTGCTCGCGCGAGGGGAACGGCCCGTTTGCATCGCGGTAATCGACGATATTGCGCGCAAGCGTCGAGTTCAGACCCGACACGCGGGCGAGCAGCGCGACCGAGGCCGTGTTCGCGTCGACACCCACGGCGTTCACGCAGTCCTCGACCACGGCGTCGAGCGAGCGTGCGAGTTCGCGCTGGTTCACGTCGTGCTGGTACTGGCCCACGCCGATCGCCTTCGGCTCGATCTTCACGAGTTCCGCAAGCGGGTCTTGCAGGCGGCGCGCGATGGAGACGGCGCCGCGCAGCGAAACGTCGAGTTCGGGGAATTCCTTGGCCGCCAGTTCGGATGCCGAATAAACCGACGCCCCGGCTTCGGATACCACGATCTTTTGCAGCTTCAGCTCCGGATGCTTCGAGATCAGCTCGCTCGCGAGCTTGTCGGTTTCGCGCGAGGCCGTGCCGTTGCCGATGCTGATGAGTTCCGCCTGCGTTTGCGCGGCGATGCGCGCGAGCTTCGCGAGCGAGCCGTCCCAGTCGCGGCGCGGCTCATGCGGGTAGATCGTGTCGGTTGCGAGCAGCTTGCCCGTGCGATCGACCACGGCCACCTTCACGCCGGTACGCAGGCCGGGGTCGAGCCCGATCACGGCCTTCGGACCCGCGGGCGCGGCGAGCAGCAGATCCTTGAGATTGCGCGCGAACACGCGAATGGCTTCGTTTTCGGCCTGTTCGCGCAGGTTCGTGAGCAGCTCGTTTTCGATGTGCGGCTGTACCTTCACGCGCCAGCACCAGCGGCACACGTCGGAGAGCCACTTGTCGGCCGGGCGGTTCTGGTTCGCGATGCCGAAGTGGCGCGCGATCATCCCTTCGCCCGGATGCGGGACCTGCGTATCCTGTTCGCCGCCAAGGCCGAGCTTGACCATCAGCACACCGGCGTTACGGCCGCGGAAAAGGGCGAGCGCGCGGTGCGACGGCACCGTCTTGATGGTCTCGGAATAGTCGTAGTAGTCGCGGAACTTCTCGCCTTCCTCGTTTTCCTTGCCTTCGACCACGCTCGACATCACCACGCCCTGGTTGTGCAGCCAGTCGCGCAGCTTGCCCAGCAGTTCGGCCGTTTCACCGAACTGCTCGGAGAGGATGTCGCGCGCGCCGTCGAGCGCGGCCTTCACGTCGGCCACGCCCTTTTCGGCGTCCACATACTGGGCGGCTTCCGTTTGCGGGTCGAGCAGCGGGTTCGCGAGCAACGCGTCGGCGAGCGGCTGGAGGCCGGCTTCGCGGGCGATCTGCGCGCGCGTGCGGCGCTTGGGCTTGTAGGGCAGATAGAGGTCTTCGAGAACCTGCTTGCTGTCGGCGGCTTCGATGGCACTGCGCAGCTCGGCGGTGAGCTTGCCTTGCTCATCGATGCTCGCAAGGATCGTGGCGCGGCGGTCTTCGAGCTCGCGCAGATAGAGCAGGCGCTCTTCGAGCGTGCGCAGTTGCGTATCGTCGAGGTTGTCCGTGACTTCCTTGCGGTAACGGGCGATGAACGGAACGGTCGCGCCTTCGTCGAGAAGCTGCACGGCGGCTGCGACCTGGCGTGGCTGCACATTCAGTTCGGTGGCGATACGCTGGACGATCTTGAGTGCTACGGTTTCCGTCATAGGTTCTGGCTATTCCTGCGAGGATCGGTTTGCGGTCCGGGTTTGCATTCCGGTGGCCGGGGCGGGCTGGCGCGCCAGCAGCCTGTTTGCTGCGCTTCGGCGTCGCGCTACGGGGCGCTTTGCCGGGTGCGCCCGCCGGCCGGTGGAGCGGGGCATTTTGCCATAAATGGCCGAGCGCTCAACCCGGGGGGTGTTAGAATTTCAGCCATGTTCCGTTGCCCACAGAAGACGTTGACGACCTCCCGCTTCTCCCCCGATTTGCCCCTTGCCCGGTATCGCGCGCCCGTTGGCGCCACCTGGCGGTTCTCCGCCCTCGGGGCGATTTGTGCCGTCGCATTGAGCGTGGGGGCAAGCGTTCCGGCCCTCGCGCAAGCGTTGCCGGCGTCCGGGACGGAGCAGGCGCAGGGCGCGCGCGCCGCGTCGCCGGCTGCGCAGTCCGGCAATCCGGCCAATACTGCTACGCCGCTTGCGGCGTCCGATGCAGGTGTGGCCGGAACATCCGGCGCAGCGGGGGCGCAGAGCGATTTCGACGCACGGCAAAAGGTGCTGGACCGCCGCACCGCCGAGAATAACTACCGCTATGCAGTCGCGCAGCACGACTGCTATAGCACGTTCTTCGTGAATCACTGTCTCGGCAAGGCGCGCGACCAGATGCGCGTGGTCCAGGCGGACATTCGGCGCGAGCAACTGTCGCTCGACGACGACAAGCGCGCCACCCATGCGCAGCAGCGCGACCAGCAAGCCGCGTTGCAGCGCGCACAGGACGAGGCCAACGCGCCGCAGCGCGCCGCCAACGAAGCGGCAAGCGCGCAGGCGTACGAGCAGAAGCAGCAGCAGCACGCGATCAATCAGGCGCAGCGCGACGCGGAAGCCCCGCAGCGCGCCGCGAACGAGCAGGCGTACCAGGAAAAGCAGCGCCAGCACGCGCTGGCCCAGGCGCAGCGCCAGGGCGAGCAGCCGCAGCGCGATGCGAACCAGGCGGCGTACGACCAGAAGCAGTCGAATTACCAGAAGCAACTGGATGATGCGCGGCGCCAGGGCGAGCAGAAGGCGCAGGAACGCGCCGACAAGGCCCAGCGCTTCGAGCAGAAGCAGCAAGACGCGGCGAAGCATCAGGCCGATGTGGAAGCGCGTCAGAAACAGGCGGCCGAGAAGGCGCAGCAAAAGCAGCAACAGGAAGAACAGCAGCAGCAACAACTCAAGCAGCAACAGCAGCAGCAGCAGGACCAGTAGCACGAGTAGCACGCTTTTTCAGCCGGACTGCAACCTCAGGCGCGTCGTCCTTCGCAAGCGCGCGCCGCTTATGTCGAGGAGGCGAGCATGCGCGAGCATCGTGAAGTCAAGGTCGAGGTCCTTCGTGACCGCATTCTGCAACTGGAATCCGAGCACGGCGATCTGGACCGTCTGATCGACCGAATGTGCGATACACCGGACTACGACGATCTCGAATTGCAAAAGCTGAAAAAGCGCAAGCTCAAGGTCAAGGACAACATCATCCTGCTGCAATTGCAGCTGGACCCCGATTCAACGAAGACTTCGGACGGGCACGCCTGATTCCGGGTCCCGGCAGGCGCCGGGGCGCGGCAGTTGGCAGGCCGCGCCCTTCCGGACCGAGCAGGAACCGCTTGCCTTGAATTCACCGACCGTTTCCCGTTCCCGGCCCGCGCGCGAAAGCGGCGCGCCGGAGGCCGGCGCGCGCGCCGCCGAATCTTCCCCCGCGGCGAGCGCCTTGAGCCCGCGCCGCGCGTCCGAACTCGAAGAATTGTTCGCCGCCGACGGCCTGCTCGCGCGCGAGATCGACGGCTATCGCCCGCGTGCCGCGCAGATCGAAATGGCGCGCGCGGTAGCGGCGGCCATGGAAGCCGCCGCGCAGGCCTTGCCCGAACCCGCGATGTTCGAAGCACAGTCGCGCCCCGCGCGACGGCTCGAGCGCGGCGCGCCGGTTGCGGCCCAGACGGGCGCCGAGGAAGCGGCGCGCGGCGCCGCCGAGGCAGGCGACAACACGCTGATCGTCGAGGCGGGCACGGGCACCGGCAAGACCTATGCGTATCTCGTGCCGGCCATGCTGTGGGGCGGCAAGGTCGTCGTCTCCACGGGCACGAAGCATTTGCAGGACCAGCTTTTCGCGCGCGACATTCCCACGGTGCGCGACGCGCTCGCGGTGCCCGTGAGCGTTGCGATGCTCAAGGGCCGCTCGAACTACCTGTGCCACTACTACCTGCAACGCACGGCGGACAACGGCCGCCTGCCTTCGCGCCAGGAAACGGCGTATTTGCAGGAGATCGTGCGTTTCGCGAAGATCACGCGATCGGGCGACAAGGCGGAGCTCGCAAGCGTGCCCGAGACGGCGGCGGTGTGGTCGATGGTCACGTCGACGCGCGACAACTGCCTCGGCCAGGAATGCCCACATTACAAGGACTGCTTCGTAATGCAGGCGCGCCGCGAAGCGCAGCAAGCCGATATCGTGGTGGTGAACCACCATCTGTTCTTCGCCGACATCATGCTGCGCGACACGGGCATGGCCGAGCTGCTGCCGAGCGCGAACACCATCATCTTCGACGAAGCGCACCAGTTGCCCGAAACGGCGACGCTCTTCTTCGGCGAAACGCTCTCGACAGCGCAGTTCCTCGAACTGGCGCGCGACTGTGTGGCCGAAGGTCTGAGCCATGCGCGCGACGCCGTGGAGTGGGTGAAACTCGGCGCGGCGCTGGAGCGTGCCGCGCGCGACGTGCGGCTTGCATTCAAGGAAGACTCGCTGCGGCTCTCGATCACGCAGTTGCCCGCCGATCATCCGCTTTTCGACGCGCTCGACGCACTGCAAACCGAGCTGGGCGCGCTCGCCACGGCGCTCGCGGGTCAAGCGGAGCGTGCGGAGTCGCTGGGCGCTTGCCTGCGGCGTGCGCGCGAGCTGCAAGGCATCCTCGCGGGCTGGACCGTGGCCGTGGCCGATGACGCCGCGCCGTCGCGCGAAACGCGCAAGCCCGATGCGAGCGAGCGCGCAGAGGGGGCAGACGCCGCTCAGGCGGCCGAAGACGCCGACGAGAAAGTGCGCTGGGTCGAAGTGTTCTCGCACACGGTTCAACTGCACGAAACACCGCTTTCGGTGGCGCCGATCTTCGCGAAGCAGCGCGCCGGCGTGCCGCGCACGTGGATTTTCACCTCGGCGACGCTTTCGGTGCGCGGCGATTTTACGCATTACGCGGCGCAGATGGGCCTCAGTTCGCGCCGCTCGATGACGCTGCCAAGCCCGTTCGACTATCCCACGCAAGGGCTGCTCTACGTGCCGCGCAATATGCCGCAGCCGTCGTCGCCGCAGTTCACCGACGCGGTGTTCGAGGCCGCGCTGCCGGCCATCGAGGCGTCGGGTGGCGGCGTCTTCATGCTGTGCACGACGTTGCGCGCCGTCGACCGCATCGCTGCGAAGCTGCGCGACACGATCGAAGCACGCGGCTGGAACACGCCGCTGCTCGTGCAGGGCGACGCGAGCCGCACGGAGCTGCTGGAGCGCTTTCGCGCCTATGGCAACGCGATTCTCGTGGGGAGCCAGAGTTTCTGGGAAGGGGTGGACGTGCGCGGTGACGCGCTCTCGCTCGTGGTGATCGACAAGCTGCCGTTTGCGCCGCCTGATGACCCCGTGCTGGCGGCGCGACTCGATGCGCTCGCAAAGAAAGGTCTGAGCCCGTTCGCGGTGCACCAGCTACCGCAAGCGGTGATCACGCTCAAGCAGGGCGCAGGGCGGCTGATTCGCGCCGAAACCGACCGCGGCGTGCTAATGATCTGCGACACGCGCCTCGTCGACAAACCGTACGGGCGGCGCATCTGGCAAAGCCTGCCGCCGTTCAAGCGCACGCGCGAGATCGAGGTGGTGAAGGCCTTCTTCGAAGGGGAAGGCGAGCAGGCACTGGAGCCGGGCGCGGCCAACTAGCGCGTGAACGCGGCGCGTATGCCATCGGCATGCGCGCTCCAAAACAAAAAAGCCACGAACGAAAGTTCGTGGCTTTTTTGCTTGCCCGCCGCACGCATGGCGCTGGCGCCAGACTGTACGACGATCCGCATCGATGCCCGCGGGGACCGAAGTCCCGCGCGAGCCTCGCGCGAACGCAACTTACTGGCTTGCGCCCGAAGCAGCAGCCGGAGCCGAAGCGCCTGCGTCCGAAGCAGCAGCGCCTGCGTCCGAAGCAGCGGCGGTAGCCGAAGCAGCAGCGTCGCTCGCAGCAGCAGCAGCGCCCGAAGCAGCAGCTGCCGCGTCCGAAGCGGCAGCAGCCGGTGCCGAAGCGGCAGCAGCATCGCTAGCCGGCGCAGCAGCTTGGTCGCTGCTCTTGTTGCACGCAGCGAGTGCAACGGCTGCCAGCAGGGATGCTACGAGGAGGGATTTCTTCATGATCACGTCCTTTTATGGTTAAAGGTAAGCAACAGCGCAAAATAAAACCGGTAATGTGCCCCAACACCGACCTGAGCCGCTGGTGGAGACGCACTGCAAGAGCGTGAATCTTCCCTACGGCCTGGGCGGAAATTATAGGCACTTTCGTATCGACCGTCGACAAATCCGGGGACAATACGTTGTCTTTCTCATACAAGCACTATATTAGTACGGTATAACAGTCCGAAGCGCTTAGGCAAGCACCCCGAGCCGTAACCAGCCCGCACGATACCACTCGTGTAGCAACGCTGTCACACACGAATCGTGTGAGAGTGTTACAAAGCGTTTCCCATCCAGCAAGCGATTATCGGCCAATTCCGGTAGCCACTTTCTCGCTTCTCTGAGCAAGTATTGTTCCCCGTTCAGGTAATACGAGCGCGCATCGTAAAGCAGGATTGTCCTGCGGTCGAGTGTTATCCCGCTTTTTGCGGCTCGCGCAACGAAACGGGCTTCGTCGAGCGGTTTTTCAGGGGTGTCGAACACGACATTGGCTTTCGGTTCGGACAGCCACGAGCCCACGAACGAGGAGACGTCTGCGTCACTCCAACGCACTTTAGCAAGCACGCCGGCAACGCGCTCTACGAGTGCCGGGGGCAGTTGCGCCGGACGCGACACGGCCGGCTGGTCGGGGTCGCGATAGAGCGAGGATTTGCCTGCGCCGTCGTCCGCGCGGCGCTCGGCGAGCCAGTACAGGAACTGGCTCGTCAGCTCGGTCGTGGAAGGCGAACGAAAGCCGATCGAGCAGGTCATGCACTCGCCTTCGGCCACGCCGTCGTGGGCGATGTGCGGCGGCAGGTAGAGCATGTCGCCGGGCTCCAGCACCCACTCTTCCTCCGGCTCGAAATTCGCAAGAATCTTGAGCGGCAGGCCGTCCTGCAACGACAGGTCGCGCTGGGCGCCGATGCGCCAGCGCCGCTTGCCGTGAACCTGTAACAAAAAGACATCGTATGAATCGAAATGCGGGCCGACGCCGCCGCCGTCCGTCGCATACGAAATCATGAGATCGTCGAGACGCGCGTCCGGGGCGAAGCGAAAACGCTCCAGCAGGGCGCGGGCGCGATCGTCGTGCAGATCGGCGCCTTGCACGAGCAGCGTCCACTGGCGCGTTTTCGGCGTGGGTAGTTCGTCGGGCGAGAACGGACCGTGCTCGAGCGCCCAGCGGCGGCGGAAATGCGTGATGAGGCGCGACTCGACGTCGTCGCTGTCGGCCAGCGCGAAAAGCTCGTCGCGCGAGAGCGGCGCCTCGATCTGGGGAATCGCCTGGCGGATCAAAAGCGGCTTTTTCTGCCAGTATTTGTGCATGAACTGCGCCGGAGTCAGGCCGCCCAGAAGCGGCGTGGGAACATCGGGCGCGGGACATGCCAGGGGGAGGGAGGCGCGCCGCTTGCGCGCGTCCACCGGGTGGTCTGGGGACCGCTTCGGCATCGTATAATGTGGTCTGTAATCTGGAGGAACGAATGAAAATTGCAAAGGACACCGTCGTGTCGGTCGCTTACAAGCTATCGGATGCGCAGGGCAATCTGATTGAGGAAAGCGACGAGCCGATGGTCTATCTGCACGGCGGCTATGATGGCACGTTCCCCAAGATCGAGGAAGTGCTGGACGGGCAGGAGCCGGGCTTCGAGACCCAGATCCAGCTCGAACCGCAGGACGCTTTCGGGGAATACGATCCCGATCTCGTGAAGATCGAGCCGCGCAACCGCTTTCCCGAGCCGCTCGAAGTCGGCATGCAGTTCGAAGGCACGCCTGAAGAAGGCGACGAAGATCTCGACACGCTCATCTACACCGTCACCGACGTCGCGGAAGACAAGGTCGTGCTGGACGGCAATCACCCGCTCGCGGGCATGGCGCTGCGTTTCGCGCTGACGGTCAAGGAAGTGCGCGTGGCCACCGAAGACGAGATCGAGCATGAGCACGCGCATGGCGCGGACGGCCTCGAAATCGTCGATGAAGACGAAGAAGACGACGGCGACGAAGGCGCTTCGAAGCCGACGCTGCACTGATCCCTGTGGATCAATGAGCGACGCCGCCTGACGCTGGTGCGCCGGGCGGCAACACCTGGCGCACGCCGTGGTGCTCGCCATTCAGGCCGTTCTGGCCGTTCACGCCGCTCTCACCATTGGCCCCATTCGATCCGGTCTGACCGCCCTGTGCGGGCCAGGCGGGCACCAGCATGCCGTCGCCTGCGTTGCCCTGCGGCACGCTGCTGGCGGGCAACGCGGTACCCGACGCACCGGGCGCCACATCCGGCGACTGCGGCATGCCGGGAATCTCGGTCACGTCAGGCATCGACGAGATCTCAGGCATTTCCGGCATGACGGGCGCTTGCCCGGCTCCTGGCGTGAGCAGCGGAGGCAGCAGCGGCAAATGTTTCGGGACGTCCCGCACGCTCACGCGCAGCGGCGTACCGCGCGTCATGTCGGCGTCCACCTGAAGCCATTGCGTAAGCGGATCGCGCAGCGAAAACGCAATGCGCGTGACGTTATCTATCCTTATCCCTTTTTCATTGCGCAACGGCTGATCGATCGTGAAGCCGTGCGCAAGCTTCGTGTCGTCCGCGTTCACGATGATGACCGGGCCGCGGAACGTCTGCGCGAGCTTCACGAGGCTGCGGCGCAACTCCACATAGCCGTCGCGCGGCGCGCGGCGAAAGCGCAGCCAGGCGAAGCGCTCGGGGCGCTCGTAGTGCTCCGGGAGCGCATTGCCCTGCATGAAGACGACGATCGCTCGCGCGTTGCGGCGCTTCGCGTATTCGGCCGCGTGCTCCAGCCAGAAGCCGTTGGCGATCACGCGGTCTTCGAACTCGCCGTTGCGCCCGCCGGCGTTGAGAAAGTGGTTGTTGCCGTCCGGCACGTTCAGGCCGATGAACACGGTGTCGCCGAGTTGCCAGCGCACATTTTCGCGGTACGGCCGAAAGCGTGAAACCTCGCTCTCGCGCGTGAGGGTCAAGGGGTTCTGGCCGAGCGAGTTCGAGTCCGCAAAAAAATTCTGGCGCAGGAAATCGAGTCGCTCGACCGCGTCGTAGGCGCCTGATCCATTCGCGCCGCAGGTCACCCAGTCGCGCTCGCCAGGCACGAACACGAGCGGCGGGCGCGATGCGTCGAGAAGGTCGTGCCGACGTTCGTAAAGGTGGTCCGCGCAGGTTTCGTGCGCACCCTTGAGATTGCCGTCGTACACGGTGAAAGCGATTTGCGGATCGCGGCCGATGGCGTCGATGAGGCGTTGCGTCGCGGCTTCCTCGCCTGGCGAGCTGAGCACGCTCGAAACGACGGCGAAGGCAAAACGCGGCGACTGCGCGTGCGCGGCAAGTGGTGCGCCGAGCGACGACGCGAGCACCCATGCGCAGGCCACGCCGCGCATAAATTTCAGATAACGCGCGGCGCACCAGCCGCGGCCCCGCATTCGCGGCGGCCGCGGTGGCGTCGCCAGGCGACGCTCAGCGTTTCGCGTCCGGCGCTGTGGCCAGCTCATGCAGTTCGAACAACAGATCGAGCGCATCGCGCGGGCGCAGCTCGTTCGGGTCGAGTTCGCGCAACCGCTGCGCGACAAGCGACGCGGCCGGGTCTTCCTGCACGCCTTGCGATGCGCCGTCTTGCGCCCGGTCTTCCAGGTAGGGCGGTTCGTCGTCGTAGGCGGCGGGTGCGGCGAACAGGTCGAGTTGCGGTGTGTGCTGTCCCGCCGACTGCTGCTCCAGGTGAACGAGATGCTTGCGCGCAGCGCGGATCACTGCCGTCGGCACGCCCGCGAGCTGGGCGACCTGAAGGCCGTAGCTCTGGTTAGCCGGGCCTTCCTGCACCGCATGCAGGAACACGATGCCGTGCCCATGCTCGACCGCCGACAGATGCACGTTCGCCGCTTGCGCGAACTCGGCGGGCAGTTGCGTGAGCTCGAAGTAGTGCGTGGCGAAGAGCGTGTGGCAACCGTTGCTCGCGAGCAGGTGTCGCGCAATGGCCCACGCGAGTGCGAGGCCGTCGAACGTTGACGTGCCGCGCCCGATCTCGTCCATCAGCACGAGGCTTTGCGGTGTGGCGTCGTTGAGGATGGCCGCCGCTTCGGTCATCTCCACCATGAAGGTCGAGCGGCCGCCCGCGAGGTCGTCGGCGGCGCCGATGCGCGTGAAGATGCGATCGATCGGCCCAAAGCGCGCGCGTTTGGCCGGCACGTAGCTGCCCACATAGGCGAGCAGGGCGATGAGCGCGGTCTGACGCATGAAGGTCGACTTACCGCCCATGTTCGGGCCGGTGATGAGCAGCAGCTTGCGCTCGGCGTTGAGCGCGCAGTCGTTGGCGATGAACTGCTCGACCTGCGCTTCGACCACCGGGTGGCGGCCTTGCTCGATGTCGATGCCGGGCGCTTCCGAGAACGTGGGCGCACTCCAGTCGAGCGCGCGGGCGCGCTCGGCGAACGCGGCGAGCAGGTCGAGTTCCGCGAGCGCCGCGGCTACGCGCTGGCAGTCGGGAATGAACGGCAGCAGCGCTTGCAGCAGCGCGTCGTAGAGCGCTTTTTCACGCGAGAGCGCGCGCTCCTGCGCCGAGAGCGCCTTGTCCTCGAACGTCTTGAGTTCCGGCGTAATGTAGCGCTCGGCGTTCTTGAGCGTCTGGCGGCGGCGATAGTCGTCGGGGACCTTGTCGGTTTGCCCGCGCGTGACTTCGATATAGAAGCCGTGGACCTTGTTGTACTCGACGCGCAAATTGCCAATGCCGGTGCGCGTGCGCTCGCGCGTTTCGAGGTCGAGCAGGAACTGGCCGCAGTTCTCGGAGATGTCGCGCAGTTCGTCGAGATCCGCGTCGTAGCCGCGGGCGATCACGCCGCCGTCGCGCACCATGGCGGCGGGTTCGGGCGCGACCGCGCGTTGCAGGAGCGCCGCGCATTCGGCGGGCGGTTCGAGCGCCTCGGCGATATGCACGAGCGAAGGCGCCGCGCCGCTCGCGGCCGCGACCTGCTCGCGCAGCGCGGGCAGCGCGGCGAAGGTGTCGCGCAGGCTGGACAGATCGCGCGGGCGCGCGGAGAGCAGCGCGAGCCGCCCGGTGATGCGTTCGACGTCGGCGATCTGGCGCAGCGCGCCGCGCAGCGTGTCGACGCTCGCCTGTGGTGGCGCGTCGAGCAGCGCGCCGATGCCTTGCTGGCGCGTTTGCGCGATCGCCGCGTCGCGCGGCGGATGATGCAGCCAGTGGCGCAACAGGCGGCTGCCCATGGCCGTGCTGCACGTGTCGAGCAGCGAGCACAGCGTGGGCGATTCGGTGCCGCGCAGCGTTTCCGTGAGTTCGAGGTTGCGGCGCGTGGCCGGATCGAGGCCGATGTATTCCGATTCGGCTTCGACCTTCAGGCTGCGCACGTGACGCAACTGCTGACCCTGCGTGGCCGCCGCGTAGAGCAGCAATGCGCCCGCCGCGCCGCACGCGCTCGTGAGCGTTTGCGCGCCGAAGCCGTCGAGGCTCGCCACGTCGAGCTGGTCGCACAGGCGTTGCTTGCCCGAGCCGATATCGAAGTGCCATGCGGGCACGCGCGTCAGCGCGCCGCTGCCTGCGGGCGGCGCCCACGCGGCGGTTTCGGCGGGCATTTCGGCAACGAGTATTTCCGCCGGGCGAATGCGTTCGAACGCTGTCGCGGCCTGTTCCGGCGCGACTTCCGCGAGGCGCAGCGCGCCGCTCGCGAGATTGAGCCACGCCAGACCGACATTGACGGTCACGCCGCGCCGGTTATGGCCGGGGCACACGGCCATCAGGTAGACGTCGTTCTTGTCGGAGAGCAACGCGGCGTCTGTCAGCGTGCCGGGGGTGACGACGCGCACGACCTTGCGCTCGACCGGACCCTTCGAGGTGGCCGGGTCGCCGATCTGCTCGCAGATCGCCACCGATTCGCCGAGCTTCACGAGCTTCGCGAGGTACTGCTCGACCGCGTGATGCGGCACGCCCGCCATCTTGATCGGATTGCCCGCCGACGCGCCGCGCTGCGTGAGCGTGAGGTCGAGCAGGCGCGCGGCTTTCTCGGCGTCTTCGAAGAAGAGCTCATAGAAGTCGCCCATCCGGTAGAACACGAGTGTGCCCGGATGATCGGCCTTGATGCGCAGGTACTGCTGCATCATGGGAGTGTGTTGCGCGGTGTCGGCCGCGCCGGCGGTATGTGTGGCCATCCTCGGTGTCTTGCTTGGGGTTCAGGGCGTGAGTTTAACGCGCGCCGATTGCATGTACAGTCAGCCGTTCGGCCAACCTTGCGCCAAAGGCGCACCCGTTATTCGTCGACCAGTGCCTTCAGGTCCACGGTGCGCGCGTTTGCCGCACTGCGCCGCATGGCGAGCCAGATCATCGAGGCGACGAATACGCCGAACACCACGATGATCCATTGCACTGGCATTTTCGCGGTGAGCAGCAGCGCATACGCGCCGAGCATGAGCAGCACCGCGAGATTCTGGTTGAAATTCTGCACCGCGATCGAGTGACCGGCGGAGAGCAGCGTCGCGCCCCGATGCTGGAGCAGGGCGTTCATCGGCACGATGAAAAAGCCTGCGAGCACGCCGAGCAGCACCATCAGCGGGTACGCGAAAAGCAGATAGAAGGGCATGATGAACGCGCCGAAGCGCACACCGCCGCCGCCCGGGAACAGCCCCTTGCTGTAGAACGCCATGCCCACCGCCACCGCGCCGCACAGGATGCCCACCGGCAGCACGCGCAGCGAGGCGCGCAGCGACACCCACGCGGCGGCCGCGCCTGCGCCGAGCGCGATGCCGAGCCCCGTCACGCCCTGCATCACGGCGGCCTTGGAGAGCGACAGGCCGAGGTTGGCGTCCGCCCATTTGAGCACGAGCAGTTGCAGCGTGACCGCCGCGCCCCACATCAGGGTCGTGACCCAGAGCGCGATCTGCGCGAGCTTGTCGGTCCACAGCACGTTGAAACTGTGCGTGAAATCGCCCATGAGCCGAGCGGGCTCCCTGAGGCGGTTCTCGTAGCGTGCGCCCGTGTCGGGAATGCCGATGTTGATGATCGCGGCGAACAAGTACGTGATCATCACGGCGAGCATCGCGAGGTCGGCGGCGGAATGAATGATCGGCAGCGGATGGCGCGCGACGAACCGGTCGGCGTAAGTCGAGACGAGCGCGCCGCCCATCATCGTGCCGACGATGGTGGAGAGCACTGTGGCCGATTCGAGCCACGCGTTGGCGGCCACGAGCTTTTCCGGCGGCAGCAATTCAGTCAGGATTCCATACTTTGCGGGCGAGTAGGCCGCCGCGCCGAAGCCGACCACGCCGTAGGCGATCATCGGATGCATGCCCGCGATCATCAGCAGGCAGCCGCACGCCTTGAGGGCGTTCGAGACGAACATCACGTGGCGCTTTTGCAAGGCGTCGGCGAACGCGCCGACGAACGGCGCGAGCAGCACATACGAGATCGTGAAGAAGATCTGCAACAGCGGCGTGACCCAGGCGGGCGAGGAGATCACCGTGAGCAGCGCAATCGCCGCGATGAGCAGCGCGTTGTCGGCGAGCGACGACACGAATTGCGCGGCGATGATCGTATAGAAGCCTTTTTTCATCGGATGCGTGCGGGGGCCTCGTGCAGCAGGGCGACCGGCGAAACAAAAAAGCGGCCGAAGCCGCTCGTTGCACATGCGTGGCCGAAGCCTGACCCCGCGTGCGTTCTGTACGCGCCCCGGCGCAGCGTTGAGTGCGCCGCGGCGCGCATGGGCGCTTACGCCGCCTTGTTCACGCGCGTGTACTTCGAGAGGATCGGCACCATCTGCGCGTAGATCTTCGGGTTGCCCGCGACGACTTCGCCCACGTGCAGGAAGTCCGAGTCGCCCGTGTAGTTGCCGATCAGGCCGCCGGCTTCCGTCACGAGCAGGCCGCCCGCGGCGACGTCCCAGGGATTGAGGCCTTGCTCGAAGAAGCCGTCCATGCGGCCGGCGGCGACATTCGCCAGGTCGAGCGCGGCCGCACCCGGGCGGCGCAGGCCCGCGCATGCGTTGGTCATTGCGGCGAACAGTTCGCAGTAGCTGTCGAGGCCGTCCTTCTCGCGGAACGGGAAGCCCGTGCCGATCAGGCCGTCGGCGAGACGGTCGCGGCGGCCCACGCGGATGCGGCGGTCGTTCAGGAACGCGCCGCGGCCGCGCGAGGCGGTGAAGAGGTCGTTGCGCGTGGGGTCGTAGACCACGGCCTGCGTGACGATGCCCTTGTGCGCGAGCGCGACCGAGACGCAGTAGTACTGGAAACCGTGAATGAAGTTGGTGGTGCCGTCGAGCGGATCGATGATCCACTGGTACTCGGATTCGTTCTCCGACTGGCCCGATTCCTCGGCAAGGATGGCGTGGTCGGGGTACGCGGTCTTGAGCGTTTCGATGATGGCGGCTTCGGCCGCCTTGTCGACTTCCGTGACGAAATCGTTATGCTGCTTCTTCGCGACCTGCACGAGGTCGAGGTCGAGCGACGCGCGGTTGATGATCTGTCCGGCGCGGCGCGCGGCCTTGACAGCGATGTTGAGCATGGGATGCATGAGCCAGGATCCTTGTTGTCCGGCGCCCGTGCCGCAGCTTGCGGCGCGCCGGTGATGCAAAAGATGAAGCGTCTAACGATTGGACAGGACGCGGGCCGGGGTACGGCCTTGCGGTTCCTGTCCCGCCAACGGAGACGAATTGGATAAGAGCGGGGCGCGGCGGCGCTGGTAGCCAGTTGCCTGCCGGGCGTCGCGCGAACCGAAAACACACAGCAGCACGGCACGCCCGACGCGCGCGAAACGACCATTTTACCCGAGACCGGACCGCTCTGGCTGGCGGCGCGCCGCTTTCCCGTTTGCGCGCGTGCGGTTTGTCCGTTTAGTCCGTTTTGTCCGGTCTGCTCGCTCCGTCTGTTCTGCCCGTCCTGCCTGCGCGCGCGAGGCGCGCTAACATAGAGACTTTCCTTACACCCGCGTTAGAGACTGATCTTGGTGCACCCCGATTCACCCGCTACCCACGCCCCGGCGGCCACCGCCGGCGAAGCCCACGAGCCGCTGCGCGGCGGCTTCACGTCCACCCGCTTCGTGCTCGTCGAGCCGAGCCATCCCGGCAACGTCGGCGCGGCGGCGCGCGCGCTGAAGACGATGGGTTTTTCGCGCCTCGTGCTGGTCGCGCCGCGCGTGCCGCAGGTCCACTGCGACCCCGAGGCGGTGGCGATGGCGAGCGGCGCCGACGACGTGCTGGCGGCCGCCCACATCGTGCCGACGCTGGCCGACGCGCTTACGGGTGTCCAGTGGTCGCTCGCGCTCACGGCGCGCACGCGCGAGTACGGGCCGCCGCCCGCCGCGCCGCGCATCGCGGTGCAGGACGCCTGCCGCCAGGTGGCGCATGGCGGCGACATCGCGCTCGTGTTCGGCAACGAGCGCACGGGTCTGTCGAACGACGACGTGGAACGTTGCAGCGCGCTTGCGCATATCCCCGCGAACCCGGCCTATAGCTCGCTCAATCTCGCCCAGGCGGTGCAGGTGCTCGCCTACGAACTGCGTCTTGCGTACCTCGGCGAAAGTGCGCCTGCCGCGGCGCTGCCGGCAGCAGGTGGCGCTGGCGGCGCGCTCCAGCCCGGCGCCGTGTCGCCGCTCGCGACGAGCGACGACATCGAACGCATGTACGTGCACCTCGAAAATGCGCTGATCGCGCTCGACTTTCTCGATCCGGCCAATCCGAAGAAGCTGATGTCGCGCCTGCGCCGCCTCTTCGCGCGCTCGGGGCTCGAACGCGAGGAGGTCAATATCGTGCGCGGAGTCGCCAAGCACATCCTCATGCTCAAGGGCAAAGGCGGCGAGAACCGCTAAGGCGCGCGCGGCGGCGCCAGTGCCGCGTCCAACCTTGCCGCCGACGGGGGCTTGCGGCCCGCAAGCGGCTTTACGCCTACAATCGCCTGAAAACCGGCGAAAAGCTCATAAGCAAATGCGCGTGGCTGCAAAGGCCGCGACGCGGGTTGCGCGCGCTGTCTGACGGCGCGCGACCGCCATTCCCCTCGATTCACACGTTTTAAGCGTGACTGCCATGTTCAAGAGACTTCGCGAAGACATTGCCACGATCCGCGAGCGCGATCCCGCCGCTCGCAGCGCGTGGGAGGTCCTGACCTGTTATCCGGGTCTGCATGCGCTCGTGCTGCATCGCTTCGCGCATGCGTGCTGGCGCGCGAAGCGCCGTTGGCTCGCGCGTTATGTTTCGCAACTCGCGCGCTTTCTGACCGGCATCGAGATCCACCCGGGCGCGACGATCGGCCGGCGCGTGTTCATCGATCACGGCATGGGCGTCGTGATCGGCGAGACGGCCGAGGTCGGCGACGACTGCACGATTTACCAGGGCGTGACACTCGGCGGCACCTCGCTCACGCGCGGCGCGAAGCGCCATCCCACGCTTGGCGCGGGTGTGATCGTGGGCGCGGGTGCGAAGGTGCTCGGCGGTTTCACCGTGGGAGCCGGGGCGAAGATCGGCTCGAACGCCGTGGTCGTGAAGCCCGTGCCCGAAGGCGCGACGGCGGTGGGCAACCCCGCTCGCATTGTCGCGCCCGCGAAGAGCGCGCCGGTCCAGGCCAAAGCGTCCTCGGCTCGCGAAGGTTTCTGCGCCTATGGCATCTCGCCCAACGCCGACGATCCGGTTTCGCTGGCCATTCACGGTCTGATCGACCACGCGGCCACGCAAACGCAACGCGTCGACGCCATCGTCGTCGCGCTCGAGCAACTCGGTGCGCGTCTCGAAGCGTTGCATGGCGCCGATGCGGCGCTGGCCGAACTGCGTCGTGTTTCGGCGGGGCTGGAGTGCGGCGGGGCGCAAGGCGAGGCGGAGAGCCGCGAAGAGAAAGCGCCCGCACGCGTCTGATGTGCTCCTGCGCGCCTTCACGTGCATCGAAGCACGCGGCGCGAAAGGGCGGCGGTGAGCCGCGCGCCGGAGCTCAGTCCAACGGCATCATCCTGAAACCTTCGGCATCCACGCGCAGGTAGCCGCCGCGCGGCTTGCCGTGATCGAGATCCCAGTCGGGCAGAACCCAGCGCGTGCCGCCAGGCTCCTGGTGGCGCGCAGGCCGGTGCGTATGGCCGTGCACCATGGAGCCGGTGCGCGCGCGCTTGAAAAGCGCCGCCACGCCTTTCGCGGTCACGTCGTATTTCGGCAGGCGCGGACCGTTGCGGCGCGCCTCGCTCGCGCGGCGCGCCCGCTCGGCCAGCGCACGGCGCCAGCGGAACGGCCACGCCAGAAAAAGCAACTGCGGCAGCCGGTTGCGCGCGATCTTGCGAAAGAGCTGGTAGCCGTGATCGTCGGTGCACATCGCGTCGCCGTGGGCGAGGGCGAGGCGTGTGCCGAACGCGGTGATGGCGATGGGGTCGGGCAGCCAGATCGCGCCCGCGGCTTTCATGAAGCGCTTGCCCATCAGGAAGTCGCGGTTGCCGTGCATGATGTAGAGCGCGATGCCGCGCTCGGAGAGCGTATGCATCAGCGCGGCCATGCGCGCGACGAAGGGATCGACGAGCATGTCGTCGCCGATCCAGTATTCGAAGAGGTCGCCGAGAATGAACACCGAGTCGGCCTGATCGGCCGTGACCCGGATGAAGCGTTCGAACGCGGCGACCGTGTGCGGAATCCCATCATTCAGATGCACATCGGAAATGAACAGGAACGGACGTGCCGCGTGCGGGCGCTTGCCCTCGCCGGGCACGCCCGCGGCTGCGTGTCGTAATGCCTTTTCCTGCAACATTGAAGAGGGATTCGCTTGAGTGTTGAGTGAAACTTATTCGACGACGACAGCCTTCTCGATCACGACGTCGTCGACCGGCACGTCCTGATGGAAGCCCTTCGAGCCGGTGTTGACCTTCTTGATCTTGTCGACCACTTCGAGGCCTTCGACGACCTTGCCGAACACGGCGTAGCCCCAGCCCTGCGGCGTGGGCGACGAGTGGTTCAGGAAGTCGTTGTCGGCGACGTTGATGAAGAACTGGGCGCTTGCCGAGTGCGGGTCGTTCGTGCGAGCCATGGCGATCGAGCCGCGCTCGTTCTTCAGGCCGTTGTTCGCTTCGTTTTCGATCGTCGCTTCGGTGGGCTTTTGCTTCATGGCGGCGTCGAAGCCGCCGCCCTGGATCATGAACCCGTCGATGACGCGGTGGAACACCGTGCCGTCATAGTGGCCGCTCTTCACGTAGTTGAGGAAGTTGGCGACCGTTTTCGGGGCCTTCTCGGCGTTGAGTTCGAGCTTGATGACGCCGTGGTTCGTGTGCAGTTCGACCATGATGGAATCCTTTGCCTGTGGCTGGGGGAGTGAACGTCGCGGCATCGGCACGAGGCGGGGCGTGGTGCCGGTCGCGTGTGCCGCCGCCGCGACGTGCGACGGGTGAGGGCGGCGTTGCCGCCCGGTTAGTCGATGACGACCTGCCGTGTTACCGGCTACCTGGAAACTGCGTGAAGACTGCGTGACAACGACGCGTCAATTATTTGCCCACTACGGTGGCCGACTGGATCACGATTTCCTTTTGCGGCACATCGCCCATCGGGCCGCGCGAGGTGGTGGGCGCCGCCTCGATCTTCTTCACGACGTCCATGCCCTGGGTGACCTTGCCGAACACGGCATAGCCGTTGCCGTCCGGGTTCGGATAGTCGAGGCCGGCGTTGTCCACGGTGTTGATGAAGAACTGCGCCGTGGCCGAATTCGGGTCGCTCGTGCGCGCCATCGCGATCGTGCCCGTGAGGTTCTTCAGGCCGTTCTTGCTTTCAAGCGGGATGGGCGCGCGTGTGGGCTTTTCGACGAAGCTTTGCGTGTAGCCGCCGCCCTGGATCATGAAGCCGCGAATCACGCGGTGGAAGATCGTGCCGTTGTACTGGCCGGCCTTCACGTATTGCAGGAAGTTGTCGACGGTCTTGGGCGCCTTCTCGGGATAGAGCTCGACGCGAATGTCGCCTTCGCTGGTCTTGAGCAACACCTGCGGGTGCGCGGCGGCCGGCTGGCCGTTTTGCGCAAAAGCCGGTGCGTTCGCGATCAGGGCGGCGCTACCCAGCGCCAACATCAACCATTTCATGAGTATCCTCGGAAGTGCGGGAAATACGTGTCGCGGCGCGCGACGCACGGCGCGCCGCGGCTTAGTTCGACGGCGCCACGAACGGCGGCATCGCCAGCGACCCGGTCGGGCCGCCGAACTGGTAAGCGGGATTGCTGAGCGCGGGCACGAGGTTCGAAGGCTGCGTGCCGGAAGCCGCCTCGGCCGCGGCGGCGCTGCGCGGTTTTTTCGGCGCCGGCGGCGGCGCGACGATCTTCGCGATGTCGGCGAGGCGCTGTTGCGTTCTGCTGTTTGTGTGGCCCACCGTTTGCGCGCGGCGGTATGACGCATCGGCCATGCGCAGGTACAGGTCGCCGAGATTTTCCCACGCGAGACTGTACGACGGGTTCGCCTTCACGGCGGTTTCCAGCGCCACACGCGCCTCGTCGTAGCGGCCGTGCTTTGCGTAAAGCGCCGCGAGGTTGTTGTACGGTTCGGGCAGTTCGGGGTAGAGCTGCGTGAGCTCCGTGAACGCTTCGATTGCGTCGTCGTCGCGGTTCAGGCGCGCGAGAATGGTCGCGCGCTTGAACTTCGCCTGCACGTCGCGCGGGTTCGTCTTGATGCGCTCGTCGAGCTGCGTCAAGGCCGCCGCCCAGTCGTGCTGGACGATCGCGCTGTCGGCGCCGGGCGTGCCGTCGGCCGTCGCCGGGGGCGCGGCAAGCGCTACGCGCGCGCCGCACAGCATGATCGCGACGCTCGCGAGAGCCGACGCGGCAAGGGTCGCAGCACGGGGCGCGCGGCCGCTGGAAGGTTTCATAGGGTGAGGTCGCGGTGTTATACTCCGAGCCATTCTAACAAAAGGTCTGTGCGTTTTCGTCGCGCGCTTTGTCCCTCGCTCGAATCGAGGGCATTTCGGGCGCGCCGCATGAATCGACGGGCTTTCTTTCGCCACTCGTGGTCGTCTCCGCCTCGATTGCAACCTGTTTGCAGGCCAGGCGCCGACAAACAGCAGCCTGAGCATCGCGGTGTACTACACCCGCCGGCTGCGGTCGGCGTTGCCGCGGATTTCCTTCGACCCACGTATCCATTGTCTCTATGGAATCACTGCGCATCTACAACACGCTCGCCCGTGACAAGCAAAATTTCGTGCCCCTCGAACCTGGTGTCGTACGCATGTACGTCTGCGGGATGACGGTGTACGACTATTGTCACGTCGGCCATGCGCGTGTGATGGTGGTGTTCGACGTCGTGCAGCGCTGGCTGCGCGCGCTCGGCTACAAGGTGACATACGTGCGCAACATCACCGACATCGACGACAAGATCATTCGTCGCGCGGTGGAAAACGGCGAGACGATCAAGCAGCTCACCGACCGCTTCATCGCGGCGCTGCATGAAGATGCGGACGCGCTCGGCATCGAGCGTCCCGATCATGAGCCGCGCGCGACGCAATACATTCCGCAGATGCTCGATATGATCGGCAAGCTGGAAGCCAACGGCTATGCCTATCAAGGCGCGGACGGCGACGTGAATTACGCGGTGCGCAAGTTCGCGAACTATGGCGCGCTCTCGGGCAAGTCGATCGAGGATCTGCGCGCGGGCGAACGTGTGGCCGCGAACGATGCCAAGCAGGATCCGCTTGACTTCGTGCTGTGGAAACAGGCAAAACCTCAAGAGCCGGCCGACACGAGCTGGGAGTCGAAGTACGGGCGCGGGCGCCCCGGCTGGCACATCGAGTGCTCGGCCATGGGTTGCACGCTGCTCGGCGAGCATTTCGACATTCACGGCGGCGGCCAGGACTTGCAGTTTCCGCACCATGAGAACGAGATTGCCCAGAGCGAAGGCGCAACGGGCAAGACGTTCGTCAATACGTGGATGCATAACGGCTTCGTGAATATCGACAACGAGAAGATGTCGAAGTCGCTCGGCAACTTCTTCACGATCCGCGAAGTGCTGGCGAAGTACGATGCGGAAGTGGTGCGCTTTTTCATGGCGCGCGCGCACTATCGCTCGCCGCTGAATTACAGCGACGTGCATCTGGACGACGCACGCAACGCGCTCACGCGTCTTTACACGGCGTTGAAGGACGTGACGCCGGACGCGGGCGAGCTCGACTGGAACGAACCGTACGCGCAACGTTTTCGCGCGGCGATGAACGACGACTTCAACACGCCGGTGGCGATTGCCGCGCTGTTCGAGCTCGCGAGCGAAGTGAACCGTACGCGCGACGCCGTGCTCGCGCGTCAGTTGCAGCGCCTCGCACGCGTGATCGGGCTGCTCGTGCGCGAGCCGCGCGTGTTCCTGCAACAGGCCGCGGGCGCGCAAGAGGCAGGCGCGCTCGACGTGGCGGCGATCGACGCAAAGATCGCGGCGCGCACGGCGGCCAAGCAGGCGAAGCAATATGCGGAGGCGGACCGGATTCGGGCCGAACTGCTCGAAGCCGGTGTCGCGCTCGAAGACAAACCGGGCGGATTGACCGAGTGGCGCCGCGTGTGAGCGGGCTGTCCAGTTTCCACTGATCGATTCGCGAGGCAGGAGGCAGGATGGCAACGGCCACGAAGACGCAGGCCAGGCGGTCTGCGTCGCTCACGGGCGCCGCAGCGGGCAAGCGCGGTGCCGACACCAAAGCGGCGAGTGCCGCGGCGGCAGGATCGGGTGCAAAGCGCGCGCTCAACGGCGCGGGTGCGCAATCCGCTGTAAAAGCAGCAGGCAAGACGGCCGCCCGGCCGGCGCGCGCGAAGACCAATGGCTCGGCGGTCTCGCATGACGCGCTCGACGGCGCGGCGATCGACGCCGCGCTCGACGACGGCCCGGCGGCGCTCGAAGCGGTGGAGCCGGCCGCGAACGCGCTCGGCGATCTCGAATTCGAAGTGCAGCGTCCCGACTACTGGGACAAGGCTTGCGCCGACCTCGTCAAGCGCGACCGCATTCTCAAGAAGCTGATTCCGAAGTTCGGCCCGGTGCATCTGCTGAGCCGCGACGATCCGTTCGTCACGCTCGCGCGCTCGGTGGTCGGCCAGCAGATTTCGACGGCGGCCGCGCAGGCGCTGTGGCAGCGCGTGGAAGCCGCGTGCCCGAAGCTCGTGCCGCAACAATTTCTGAAACTCGGTCACGAGAAGCTCGCCGCGTGCGGACTCTCGAAGCGCAAGACGGAATACATTCTCGATCTCGCGCAGCATTTCGTTTCCGGTGCGCTGCACGTCGGCAAGTGGACGTCGATGGACGACGAGGACGTGATCGCCGAACTCACGGCGATTCGCGGCATCGGCCGCTGGACCGCCGAGATGTTCCTGATCTTCAATCTCGCGCGTCCCAATGTGCTGCCGCTCGACGATCTCGGCCTGATCCGCGCGATCAGCGTCAACTATTTCAGCGGCGAACCGGTCACGCGCAGCGAGGCGCGCGAAGTGGCGGCCAACTGGGAGCCGTGGCGGACTGTCGCGACCTGGTATATGTGGCGCAGCCTGGAACCGTCGTAAGGCGCTGGCCGGACCGGCGCGCCGGGCGCGCGCAGCCGTGCTCCGCGGCCCGCGCCCCGATCGGATGACGCCTGGATTAACAAGAATATTCCTATCGATATCTGAAATCGATAGTTCTGAGCCGATTTCGGCGCGGGCTGACGCGGTTAGAATACGCGCTGCCGCAAAGTGAAGGATTCCCACACATGAAGACCACGTTTCTGGATTTCGAACAGCCGATCGCTGAACTGGAAGCGAAGATCGAAGAACTGCGCTTCGTTCAGGACGACTCGGCCGTCGATATTTCGGAAGAAATCGAGCGGCTGTCGAAGAAGAGCCAGCAGCTCACGAAGGACCTCTATGCGAACCTGAGCCCGTGGCAGGTTTCGCAGATCGCGCGTCATCCGCAGCGTCCGTACACGCTCGATTACGTGCACGAGCTGTTCACCGATTTTCACGAACTCCATGGCGATCGCTCGTTCGCAGACGACCTCTCCGTGGTCGGCGGTCTCGCGCGCTTCAACGGCCAGGCCTGCATGGTGATCGGCCATCAGAAGGGCCGCGACACGAAGGAGCGCGCCGCGCGCAACTTCGGCATGCCGCGCCCCGAGGGCTATCGCAAGGCCGAGCGCCTGATGCGTCTTGCCGAGAAGTTCGGTCTGCCCATTTTCACGTTCGTTGACACGCCGGGTGCGTATCCGGGTATCGGCGCGGAAGAGCGCGGCCAGTCGGAGGCGATCGGCCGCAATCTTTATGTGATGGCCGAGCTCAAGACGCCGATCATCACGACGATCATCGGCGAAGGCGGTTCGGGCGGCGCGCTTGCCGTGGCCGTGGCCGACACGGTCATGATGCTGCAATTCTCGACCTACTCGGTGATCTCGCCGGAAGGCTGCGCCTCGATCCTGTGGAAGAGCGCCGCGAAAGCGCCGGAAGCCGCCGAAGCGCTGGGCCTCACGGCGCACCGCCTCAAGGCGCTCGGCCTGATCGACAAGATCGTGAACGAGCCGCTGGGCGGCGCGCATCGCGACCCGAAGGGCATGGCCGCGCTGCTGCGCCGCGCGCTCGCCGACTCGCTGCGCCAGTTCCAGGGCATGAGCATCGCCGACGTCAAGGAGCGCCGCTTCGAGCGCCTGATGGCTTACGGCAAGTTCAAGGAAACGACGCCGGGCGCGTAACGCGCACGACGTCATCGCTTGTTCACGTCTGCGGTCGTGCGATGACCGACCATCCCGAATCCGAATCCGACGCCGGGCGCATCGTTATCGATGCGCTCGGCGTTGTGCTTTCCACGCTGCCCCACGACGCGCGCATCGCCATTGCGTATAGCGGCGGGCTCGACTCGTCCGTGCTGCTCGACGCCGCGGTGCGCACGGCGGGCGCGGCGCGCCTCGTGGCGCTGCACGTGCATCACGGCCTGAGCCCGAGCGCCGACGCCTGGCTTGCGCATTGCGAGACGCGCGCGCGCGCGTATGGCGTGACGTTCGACGCGCGGCGCGTCGACGTGGCGCGCGACGATCCGGCCGGCGTCGAGGCAGCCGCGCGCGACGCACGCTACCGCGCGCTCGACGCGATGTGTGCGGCGCACGGCGTGCAGGCGCTCTGGCTCGCGCAGCATGCCGACGATCAGGCGGAAACGGTGCTGCTTCAGCTATTGCGCGGCGCGGGGCTGGCGGGCATGGCGGCCATGGCGCCGGTGCGCGCGGGCGCGAGCGGTGTGCCGCGCATGCGCCCGCTGCTTGCGTTGTTGCGCGCGCAACTGGAGCGCTACGCCCGTGCGTATCGGCTGGACTGGATCGACGACGAATCGAACGACGACACGCGCTACGCGCGCAACGCCTTGCGTCACGATGTGATGCCGGCGCTTTCCGCCCATTTCCCCGGTTATCGCGATGCGCTCGCGCGCACGGCGGCGCACGCCGCCGCGTCGCAGCGTTTGCTCGACGATCTTGCGCGGATCGATTTACGCGAGGTCGAGTGCGAGGAGGGCAGTGCGCTTTCGCAGGCCGGGCTTCTCGCGCTCGACGACGCTCGCGCGCTCAATCTGCTGCGCTACTGGATGCGCGCGCTTGGCATGCCGGCGGCGTCGGCGGCGCGTCTGACCGATGCGCTGCGGCAACTGCGCGAGACCGCGCGCGAAACGGGCAACGGCCACGCGTTGCGCGTCGATCACGCGGGGCGCCGGCTGCGCTGTTATCGCGGTCGGGTGTCGTGGGAGGCTGCACGCGCGAGCGAAGGGGCGGAGCGTGCGCATGCGAGTGTTACCGCGTCACGCGCTGCCGTCTCGTCACGGTGGAGCGGTGAAGAAATCTGGCGTCTGCCTTCATGGCGCGGCACCTATGTTTTTGCGCCCGCCGCGGCCGATGACCCCGACGCCGTGCCCGAGCAAGTGCTCGCGCGCGCGACGCTCGTCGCGCGGGAACGCAGCGGCGGCGAACGCTTGCGCGACGAGGCGGCTAACGTGAGCCGCACGCTCAAGAACCTGTTCCAGACGCATGGCGTGCCCGCGTGGGAGCGCGACGTGCCGCTACTGTTCGTGGGGGAGACGCTGCTGTTCGTGCCCCGTATCGGCGTGAACCGGTCGGCGTTGGGCGCCTTGCCAACCGATCCCCGCGCGGCGTGGCGTCGCATCGAATGGCGCGAGGATCTCGTGATCGCCTGATCGCGTCGCCGCGCGCACACGCATCCTTCAATGACGCGGGCGTGTCCGAAGCGATCGCTCCCCCGCAAATCCTTGCCACGCAAGCGTTTTTCGGCCTCCGCAAGCGTGTTCTGTCTTGTAATTTTGACGTCAATCGGGTAGTGTAAGTCGTTTGTCCAGCCCGCTTTTTCGCGTTCACGGACGCCGTCAAAAGCGGCGTGTGCCGTGAAGGCGCGATTTCTCCTTCGAGCGGTATCCGACGGTTGCAGGGATGTCGTAGCGGTATGCGGGCAGGGCGCAAGAAGAAGGCACAGGCATGTCACAAGCGTGCATCGACACCGATGCGGCGGCCTTCGCGCCCCTGAGGCAAAACCCGCGCGTGCTGCACGCGCTGAAGCCGCCGCCATGGGCTTGAGTGACCGGGCGGCCCAGTCCTTCAGCGCGCCAGCGCAGTAACATCTCCAGTTCAGAACGACAATGGCACTCATCGTACACAAATACGGCGGCACCTCGATGGGCTCGGTCGAGCGCATCAAGAACGTCGCCAAGCGCGTCGCCAAATGGCACAAGGCCGGCCACAAGATGGTCGTCGTGCCTTCGGCAATGTCCGGCGAAACCAATCGCCTGCTCGGTCTCGCGAAAGAAATTTCGCCGCAGCCGAGCCCGCGCGAACTCGACATGATTGCGTCGACCGGTGAGCAGGTAAGCGTCGGCCTTTTGTCGATCGCCTTGCAGGAAGCCGGCGTCGACGCCATTAGCTACACCGGCTGGCAAGTGCCGGTCAAAACCGACAGCTCGTTCACCAAGGCGCGCATCAACGACATCGACGGCGATCGCGTGCTGGCCGATCTCGACGCCGGCAAGGTGGTCGTGATCACGGGCTTCCAGGGCATCGACCCGGACGGCCATATCACCACGCTCGGCCGCGGCGGCTCGGACACCTCGGCGGTGGCCGTCGCTGCGGCGCTGAAGGCTGACGAATGCCTCATCTACACGGACGTCGACGGGGTCTACACGACGGACCCGCGCGTGGTTGACGACGCGCGCCGTCTCGACCGCATTACGTTCGAAGAGATGCTGGAAATGGCCAGCCTCGGCTCGAAGGTGCTACAGATCCGCTCGGTGGAATTCGCAGGCAAGTATCAGGTGAAGACGCGTGTGCTCTCCAGCCTGACCGACCCGCTGATGAACCTCGACGAGGAAATGTCCTCGGGCACCCTGATTACTTTTGAAGAAGACGAGACCATGGAAAAAGCAGTCATCTCGGGTATCGCGTTCCAGCGCGACGAGGCCCGCATCATCGTGATGGGCGTGCCCGACAAGCCCGGCATCGCGTATCAGATCCTCGGCCCGGTGGCGGACGCTAACATCGACGTCGACATGATCATCCAGAACCAGAGCGTGGCCGGCAAGACCGACTTCACGTTCACGGTGGGTCGCGGCGACTACCAGCGCGCCATGGACATCCTCACGAACCAGGTGAAGGGTCACGTGAGCGCGGAGCAGGTGCTGGGCGACGCGAAGGTCTCGAAGGTTTCGGTGGTCGGCGTGGGCATGCGCTCGCACGTGGGCGTGGCGAGCAAGATGTTCCGCACGCTCTCGGAAGAGGGCATCAACATCCAGATGATCTCCACGTCGGAAATCAAGATCTCGGTGCTGATCGACGAGAAGTACATGGAGCTGGCCGTGCGCGCGCTACACAAGGTGTTCGATCTCGAGCACGCGTAATTTGCGCTTGCGTCGTTGCGCTGTTGTTGTTTCATGACGCGGGTGTGACGCGTTTTCACCGGTCAAGATGCTGTTCGCGAAGTTCGCTGCGCGGTTGCAGAAAAAACTTCGAAAAAAAGCGTCTTATGAATTGACCGGAACGCTCTTACCCGCTATTATCTTGGCTTCGTTGCGCTGCCTCCCTGGCGCGAACGAAGTTTTCGGGAGACGTGGCCGAGAGGTCGAAGGCACTCCCCTGCTAAGGGAGCATCTGGGCCAAAACCTGGATCGAGGGTTCGAATCCCTCCGTCTCCGCCAGTAATGGCGGTGGAAACCCCGCAAGTCTCGGCTTGCGGGGTTTTTCTTTTTCCGTGCCCGTTACGCGAAAAGCAGTCGCGTGCACGACAGGCGCCTACGTGTTCGCAGTCGGATCGCGGCGCGTCGATGGTTCTGTCCTTGCACCGAGTCACGTCAGCCGGATTTCAGTAGGAGTACGACAAATCCTCCGCGTATTCCAGCGTCGGGTTCGGGTGCGATGCTCCGAGAGAGAGCAGGGTGTGCGAAGACTGATACGGAGTGCGAATGAAATCGGGCGATTCTTGCAGATGCCCATGCCCGCCTCCCAACCGACGCGCGACCATGCGCGCGCATGCATACAGCGGCTCACATCCCTGTTGACGGCAGTACGCTCCAGCGCCGGCAATGCTATCCTCCGCAGCGCCGTTGCTCGCGGTGCTGCGCCACAAGCGCTCGCGCCTATGTAACGAGACGTAACGACAAAGAACGGGGGGCAGTTTTGTGCATCAGTTCTTACAAGTTTGAAATACGCAGGCGAGAGGTGCTGCGTTATATTGGTTTCAAGAAAACATCAAACCCGAAAGGTGAGTCCATGAAGTTCCCACGTGTTGTTGCAATGCTGCTCGGGGGCGTGGCTATTGGCGCTTCAAGTGCTGCCATGGCTGGCGTGAGCGTTGGTGTCAACATTGGTATTCCGGCCCCGGTTTATGTCGCGCCGCAGCCGGTCTATGCGCCGCCGCCTCCGCCGCCGGTCGTCTATCAACCGGCTCCGGTGTATGCAGTGCCGCCGGCGATCGTGATCGGCTGGCACGGCGACCGTTACTGGGACGGCCGCCGCTACTGGGGTCGTGACGACTGGTATCGCCATCACGGTGGGTACGGTGGCCCTGGCCCCGGCCGTGGGCACTATGACCGGGATCACGGCGGTCCTCCGGGGCACTGGCACTAAGCCTCCGCCCGGCCGTCAGCGCGCGACGCGTCAAGCTGTCGCGCCAAAACAAAAGCCGCCTGAAAAGGCGGCTTTTGTTTTGTTGCCGTTGCACACGCAACGAGGCGCATGCAACACAGCAAGCGGGTAAGCAGGCTTATTCGAGGCCGGCCATGCCGCCCACCACGGCGTTGAAGCCCGAGTCGACGTGCATGATCTCGGCGGTCACGCCGGCTGCCAGATCGGAGAGCAGGAACGCAGCAGAATTGCCGACCTGTTCGATGGTCACGTTGCGTTGCAGCGGGGCGTTCTGCTCGACGAAGTCGAGAATCTTGCCGAAGCCCTTGATGCCACTCGCCGCGAGCGTCTTGATCGGGCCGGCAGAAATGCCGTTCACGCGCACGCCTTGCGTGCCGAGCGCCACTGCGAGATAACGCACGCTGGCTTCGAGCGCGGCCTTCGCAACACCCATCGTGTTGTAGTTCGGGATCGCGCGCTCGGCGCCGAGGTAAGTCAGCGTCAGCAGCGAAGCGTTTGCGGAAAGCATCGGCTTGGCGGCCTTGGCGAGCGCGGGGAAGCTGTACGCCGAGATGTCGTGCGCGATGCGGAAGTTCTCGCGCGTCATGCCGTCGAGGAAGTCGCCTGCGATCGCTTCGCGCGGCGCAAAGCCGATCGAGTGGACGAGGCCGTCGAGCGTGTCCCAGCGCTGCTTGAGGTCGGCGAAGAGCGCGTCGATCTGCGCGTCGTCGGCCACGTCGCAGGGGAACACGAGGTCGCTGCCGAATTCCTGCGCGAATTCCGTGATGCGGTCCTTGAAACGGTCGCCAACGTACGTGAACGCCAGTTCCGCGCCTTCGCGCTTGCACGCCTGCGCGATGCCGTACGCGATCGAACGGTTCGACAGCAGGCCGGTCAACAGGATGCGTTTGCCAGCGAGGAAGCCCATGAATTCTCCTAAATCAGGTCAGTGCGCCGGGCGCCAGTGGGGGCGGCGCCGCGTGGTTTGGGTAGAATTCTCTCACAACTGACAAGGCACCCCGGACAAATCCCGATCTATGACGACAGGAACGCGAGGCAGGACCGCGCGCAGCGCGCTTGGGGCGACGGTTCCTGCGGGGCGGCGCGCGCTCGGCAAGCGACTGGCGGCCGCGTGCGCGGCGCTTGCATTCGGATTGCTGGCCATGCCGTCCGCGTATGCGGTCCACGCCATTGCGCAATACGGCGAGCCCAAATATCCGCAAGGTTTCGCGCACTTCGACTATGTGAATCCGGATGCGCCCAAGGGCGGCACGCTCGTGCTCGCCAACCCCGACCGCCTCACGAGCTTCGACAAGTTCAACCCGTTCACGCTGCGTGGCAACGCGGCGCCCGGGCTCGGCATGCTGTTCGAGAGCCTGACGACGGGCAGCCTGGACGAAGTGGCCTCCGCCTACGGCCTGCTTGCCGACGATATCCGCATTGCGCCCGACGCGCTTTCGGTCACATTCCACATCAACCCGAAGGCGCGCTTTTCGAATGGCGACCCGGTGACGGCCGAGGACGTGAAGTTCTCGCTCGACACGCTCAAGAGCCGCCAGGCCGCACCTTCGATGCAGGCGTACTTCAGCGAGATCACGCGCGCGGTGGTGGTCGATCCCGCGACGATCCGCTTCGAGTTCCGCAGCAATAACAGAGAGCTGCCGCTGATCGCGGGCGGTATGCCCGTGTTTTCGCACAAGTGGGGCCTGCGTCCCGACGGCAGCCGCATCGCCTTCGATCAGATCGCATTCGAGCAGCCGATCGGCAGCGGCCCCTACGTGATCGACCGTTATTCGAACGGCCGCACGATCACCTACAAGCTCGACGCGAACTACTGGGGCAAGGATTTGCCCGTGCGCGTGGGCACCAACAACTTCGAGCGCATCACCTACAAGCTCTATTCGGACGACGTCGCGCGCCTCGAAGCGTTCAAGGCGGGCGAGTATGACGCGCTGGTCGAATACGTCGCGCGCAACTGGGTGCGGCGCGACGTCGGCAAGCGCTTCGACAGCGGCGAGCTCATCAAGAAGGAGTTCCCGCAGCACAACGGCACGGGCATGCAGGGTTTCGTGATGAACCTGCGCAAGCCGGTGTTCCAGGACGTGCGTGTGCGCCAGGCGCTCGACCTCGCGCTCGACTTCCCGTGGCTCAACCGCATGCTGTTCTATAGTCAGTATCGGCGCATCGACAGCTGGTTCGCGAACACGCAATTGCAGGCGAAGGGCTTGCCGTCGCCTGGCGAACTCGCGCTGCTCGAGCCCTGGCGCGAGACGCTCGACCCCGCCGTGTTCGGCCCGCCGCCCGTGCAGCCCGACACGAGGCCGCCGGGCTCGCTGCGCGCCAATCTGCTCAAGGCGCGAGCGTTGCTGGCCGAGGCGGGCTGGACCTACCGGGACGGCGCGCTGCGCAATGCGAAGGGCGAGCCGTTTACGTTCGAGGTGCTCGACGATACGAGCGCGTCCGCGCAGTGGGCGCCGATCATGGCGCAGTACACGCAGGCGCTCAGGCGGCTCGGCATCCAGGTGAACTATCGCTCGGTCGATTTCGCGCTCTACCAGAAGCGGCTCGACGCCTTCGACTACGACATGACCACCATCAAGTTCCCCGACGTGCAGGTGCCGGGCGCGGAGCAGGTCGACCGTTTCGGCAGCAAGGCCGCCGACCAGCCGGGCTCGGGCAATCTGCTGGGCCTGAAGTCGCCGGCCGTCGATGCGATTCTCAAGGCGCTCACGCAGGCGCAGACGCTCCAGCAACTGCTCGACGCCACGCACGCGCTCGACCGGGTGCTGATGCACGGCTACTATGTGGTGCCGCAGTGGTACAGCGCGACACATCGCGTGGCGTTCAAGAACACGCTGGCGTATCCGGCGAAACTGCCGCTGTACTATGGCGCGAACGACTGGATCATCTCGACGTGGTGGCAGAAGTCGCAAACCCAGCCACAGCCCGAGCCGCACCCCGATCACTCGGCGGCTGGTCATTAACAACGGACACGACGGAAGCAACGAATCATGTGGAGCTACATCGTCAAACGCCTGCTGCTGATGATCCCGACGCTGCTCGGCGTGCTCACGCTGACTTTCGGCGTGATCCAGTTCGTGCCGGGTGGCCCCGTCGAGCAGGCCGTGCGCGAATTGCGGCGCGGCGCGGAGCAGGGCATGCCGTTCGGCATGCGCGCGCATTCGGGCGTGGACGCGCAGCAGATCGAACAGCTCAAGCAGCTCTACGGCTTCGACAAGCCGCCGCTGCAACGCTATTTCCTGATGCTCGGACGTTTCGCGCGCTTCGATCTCGGGCAGAGCTATTTCCATCACCAGAGTGTGTGGTCGCTCATCATTTCCAAGCTGCCGGTGTCGATCAGCATCGGCCTCTGGACCTTCTTTCTCACGTACCTGATATCGGTGCCGTTGGGCATCGCCAAGGCGGTGCGCAACGGCTCGCGCTTCGATCTCGTGACGAGCCTCGTCGTGCTGGTCGGCTATGCGATTCCGGGCTTCGTGCTGGGCGTGCTCCTGCTCGTGCTGTTCGGCGGCGGCTCGTTCGTGCAGTTGTTCCCGCTGCGCAATCTCACCTCCGACAACTGGGACACGCTCTCGCTCGGCGGCAAGATTCTCGACTATCTCTGGCACATCACGTTGCCCGTGACGGCTTCGGTGGTGGGCAGCTTCGCCGTCACGACGATGCTCACGAAGAACGCCTTCCTCGAAGAGATCCGCCGCCAGTACGTGCTGACTGCGCGCGCGAAAGGGCTCTCGGAGCGCACGGTGCTCTGGAAGCACGTGTTTCGCAACGCCTTGCTGCCGCTCGTGGTCGGGTTCCCGGCCGCCTTCATCGGCGCGTTCTTCACGGGCAGCCTGCTGATCGAGACGCTCTTTTCGCTCGACGGCCTGGGGCTGCTTTCGTATGAATCCGTCGTGCGGCGCGACTATCCCGTCGTGCTCGGCACGCTGTATCTCTTCACGTTGATCGGACTGCTAACCAAGCTGATTTCCGATCTCTGTTACGTGTGGGTCGATCCCCGCATCCAATTCGAACAACTGGAGCGCTGAGTTGAACCGAGTCCGCACCGGCGCCGAGCCCGAACTGCGCACCGAGAGCGTGCGCGCCTTCAAATCCGCCACGCCCGCGCGCCGCGTGTGGCTGCGCTTCAAGCAGCAGCGCCTTGGCTACTGGAGCCTGATCGTGTTTCTCGTCGCGTTCGCGGCGAGCCTGGCCGGCCCGCTCTGGTGCAACGACAAGCCGATCGTCGTGCGCTACGAGGGGCATCTGTATTTCCCGCTGTTCAAGGACTATCCGGAGACGGCCTTCGGGGGCGACTTCCCCACGCCCGCCGACTATCTCGATCCGTATATCCGTCACCGCTTCGACGCGCCCGGCAACTTCGCGATCTACCCGCCGAACCCGTACTACTACGACACGCTCAATTACTTCGCGAAGGTGCCGAACCCCGCGCCGCCGTCGCGGCAAAACTGGCTCGGCACCGACGAGAGCGGCCGCGACCTGTTCGCGCGTTTGCTCTACGGCTTTCGCGTGTCGGTCGAGTTCGCGCTCGTGCTGACGTTCATCGGCACGCTGCTCGGCGTGCTGGCGGGCGCGGTGCAAGGGTACTTCGGCGGCAAGGTCGACATCATCGGACAGCGGCTCATCGAGATCTGGAGTTCGCTGCCCGAGCTTTACCTGCTCATCATTTTCGCGGCGATCTTCGAGCCGGGCTTCGTGCTGCTGATCGTGCTGCTCTCGCTGTTCGGCTGGATCGGCCTGTCCGACTACGTGCGCGCCGAGTTCCTGCGCAACCGCAATCAAGATTACGTGCTCGCCGCGCGCGCGATGGGCCTGTCGAACTGGCAGATCATCTGGCATCACGTGCTGCCCAATAGCCTCACGCCCGTCATCACGTTCTTGCCGTTTCGCATGAGCGGCGCGATTCTCGCGCTCACGAGCCTCGACTTTCTGGGGCTGGGCGTGCCCGCACCCACGCCGAGCCTTGGCGAGCTGCTCGCGCAGGGCAAGCGCAATCTCGACGCGTGGTGGATCGCGCTTTCGACCTTCGGCGTGCTGGTCGCCACGTTGCTGCTGCTCACCTTCATCGGCGACGCACTGCGCAACGCGCTCGACACGCGCATCTCCGACGCCATGAAGGCCGGGGGCAACCAGTGAGCGCCATGCCTCAGGAGATCGCCGCGCCGCTGCTCTCGATCGAGCACCTGAACGTGCGCTTCGGCGAGACGCTCGCCGTGGACGACGTCACGCTCGCGATCGGGCGTGGCGAGCGCGTGGCGCTGGTGGGCGAATCGGGCTCGGGCAAGACCGTCACGGCGCTGGCGGTCCTGCGCCTGTTGCGCGACGCCGAAATCGCGGGGTCGATCCGTCTCGACGGCGACGATCTGCTCGCGAAAAGCGAGCGCGCGATGCGCGGCCTGCGCGGCAACGACATCGCGATGATCTTCCAGGAGCCGATGTCGGCGCTCAATCCGCTGTACACGATTGGCGAGCAGATTGCGGAGACGATCGTGCTGCACGACGGGGTCTCGAAGAAGGAGGCCTACGAGCAGGCGGTGGGGCTGCTCGAACGCACCGGCATTACCGAGGCGCGGCGGCGCGTGTGGAGCTATCCGCACCAGCTTTCGGGCGGCCAGCGCCAGCGCGTGATGATCGCGATGGCGCTCGCGTGCCGGCCGCGCCTGTTGCTCGCCGATGAGCCGACCACGGCGCTCGACGTGACGATCCGCGGCCAGATCGTCGACCTGCTGCTCGAACTCCAGCGCGAGGAGGCGGCGCGGCGCGGCATGTCGGTGCTGCTCATCACGCACGACCTGAACCTCGTGCGCCGCTTCGCGCAGCGCGTGGCCGTGATGGAGAAGGGCAGGCTCGTGGAGTCGGGCAGCGTGGAGCAGATTTTCGAGGCACCGCAGCATGCGTACACGCAGCGGCTCATCGCTAGCCGGCCCGAGCGCAATGTGTTGCCGGTGCTGCCGATCGCGCCGGTGCTATTGCAGGCGAAGGACGTGATCGTCGACTTCGCGACGAAGCTGCCGGGATTTCGCGGGTGGTGGCACAAGGGGCGCTATCGCGCCGTGAACGACGCGAACATCGCCGTGCGCCAGGGCGAGACGCTGGGCATCGTCGGCGAGTCCGGATCGGGAAAAACGACGCTTGCGATGGCGATGCTCGGCTTGCAGCGCACGGCCGGGGGCGTCGTCGAGTTCCAGGGGCGTCCGATCGCGAGCTATGAGGGGCGCGAGAAGCTGTCGTTGCGCTCGCACTTGCAGGTGGTCTTTCAGGATCCGTTCAGTTCGCTTTCACCGCGCCAGACCATCGAGCGCATCGTGGGGGAGGGGCTCGTGCTGCATCGGCCCGATCTTTCGGCTGAGGAGCGGCGCAAGCGCATCGTCGGCGTGCTGCGCGAAGTGGGCCTCGATCGCACGGTGCTGCAACGATACCCGCACGAGTTCTCGGGCGGGCAGCGTCAGCGCATTGCCATCGCGCGCACGCTGGTGCTGGAGCCGCGCGTGATCGTGCTCGACGAACCGACCAGTGCGCTGGACGTGTCGATCCAGCAGCAGGTGTTGCGATTGTTGACGGATTTGCAACGCAAGTACAACCTGGGCTATGTGTTCATCAGTCACGATCTCGAAGTGATCGGGGCGATGGCGCACCGGGTGGCGGTCATGCAAAACGGGGCGATTGTCGAGGCCGGAGACATTTCGAACATCTTCGATAGCCCCGCGCATCCTTACACTCGAAAATTACTGAAAGCCGCGTTCGATCGCTGAGCTTTGGCGGAACTTTAGTGTGGATTTCGGTGAAATTCACCAATGAAGTGCGCATCGCGATTGAATTTTTCTATTTGTTTTGACACACAAATACTTACTGGCTAGTATCGTCCAAACTTTTCTACTAACTCCCTGATTTACGGGCAATTTCTACCGACCCATGCAGCACGGATACCTGACCCAGGCTTGTACGCGCGTCGTCGCCGGGATGTTCATCGGCGTCCTAATGGCAGCAGCTCCCGGCGCGTTCGCCGACGAAGTCAGCAGCTTTAGCCAGAATGCCTCATTTTCGCCGAGCAACACGGCGAATTCGCAGTCCCTTCCCGCGATCCAGAACGCACTTCAGAACGCCAATCAGGCGGCGCCGGCAGCAGCTCCGGCTCCGTCCGAAGGCGGCGCGAAGGCGTTTCTTTCCGGCATGGCCGGAAAGGCCGGTGACGTCGTTGTCGGTGCACTCAACATGATTGGCGTGCGTTACCGCTGGGGCGGCAACACGCCGGACTCCGGCCTCGATTGCAGCGGCTTCGTGCGCTACGTGTTCCAGGACACGCTCGGCATGTCGCTGCCGCGCCGCGCCGAGGAAATGAGCCGCGTGGGCGAGAAGGTGAGCATGAGCAACCTGAAGCCGGGCGACCTCGTGTTCTTCAACACGATGCGCCGCACGTTCTCGCACGTCGGCATCTATATCGGCGACAACAAGTTCGTGCACTCGCCGTCCACGGGCAGCACGATCCGTGTCGACGACCTTGACGACGGCTATTGGGAAAAGCGTTTCACGGGGGCTCGCCGTGTCGAGACCTCGTTCACGCCGGACCAGCAGCAAAGCCTCAAGCAGCGTGTGAGCGCCCAGTTCGACAGCAACGGCGGCAACTGATCGCGTGCTTGTCGCGCTTGCAGCGAACCCTCGCAGCTAGCCCGTACCAATGAATAAAAAAGCCTGCTTCGAAAGAAGCAGGCTTTTTGCGCTTGGGTCGTCGCGTGCGACTACGCCGCGACGCGCGCGGCAGCCAGCTTGCGGTCGAGTTCCGGCATGATGCGCGCCGCCGCTTCCTCGCCCGCCAGGATCGCCGCGTTGCGCTGCGTGAAGTCGCTGCTCGACATGGCGTTGAGGTTCGGGCGGATCACGACGTCGGCATACTTGTCGAGCTCATAGGTCTTGATCGTCTGGCCCATGATCGTGAAGGTCTGCATCAGCACGTCGAACTGGCTCAGCGTCGAGGCGGTTTCCGGGCGCGCCGAGATGTCCACGGCGATCACGAAGTCGGCGCCCATCTTGCGCGCGAACGCGGCCGGCACGGGGCTCACAAGGCCGCCGTCCACATACTCGTGGCCCGCGATCTTCACCGGCTCGAAAATCGACGGAATGCTGCACGACGCGCGCACGGCGATGCCCGTGTTGCCGCGCTGGAACAGGATGGGCTGGCCTGTGCGCAGGTCGGTGGCGACCACGCCGAGCGGCCTCGCCATCTTCTCGATGGGGCGATCTCGCAGCGTCGTGTTCAGGTAGTTTTGCAGCGCGACGCCTTGCAGCAGGCCGCGCGTGCGAAACGGCATGGCCCAGTCGCTGATCGAGGCTTCGTCCATCGTCAGCGCGAGCTTGTTGAGCGCGAAACCGTTCATGCCCGAGGCGTACAGCGCCGCCACGACCGAGCCCGCGCTCGTGCCGACGACAAAGTCCACCTGCACGTTGCGCGCTTCCAGCGCCTTGATCACGCCGATGTGCGCAAAGCCGCGCGCCGCGCCGCCGCCGAGCGCGAGTCCCACGCGCAGCGGCCGCTGCGGCTTGGCGACGGGCGGTGGCGGCGCGGTGGTGACGGGCGGCGTGACGTTGGCCGTCTGCGTGCCCGCGGTCGTGCAGGCCGCAAGGACGGTGGAGGCGGCCGCGAGCGAAAAGTGGCGGCGGCCCAGAGAGGGCGATGACTGCTTCAAGAAGGTTCTCCATGTGGCCCGAGCCTGCCGAGTGGTCGACACCAGGTCGAACCAGGTCGACGAGCGGCGCGGTGCCCCGGTCTCTCTCGCGCGTGCGGCCGAGTGACTGTGTTTGCGCGCGCGGCGCCGCATCTTGTTGGCAAGTGGCGGCGCGCCGACATCATAAGGCAAAGGGCGGCGGGTTTTGCGAGCGTGCATGTAACGCGATGTGTCGGCGCATGACGGTGCGCATCGCTTCCTGCGAACGCATGGACGAAGGTATGGGACAGACGCCAGGACGCCATGTGCTGGTAGCGGCCGCCCGCGCCGGACTTTCCCTCGGGCCGAAGCCGCGTGCGGCGGGTATAATCCGGTCTCTAATTTTCCCGGATTTCCGTTCGCGCGCGCCCGGCTGCGCGCCCCGGCGCCCGCGCGCTTCAGGCGCGAGCCGAATGCGCCGCGAACCCTGGCTGTCCGCCGCCGCCGTTGCTGCCTTCATCGCCAGCGTCGCGCGCCGCCGGCCGGCATCGTCTTCGAGTAATCGCCCATGACCACGACTCCCGTCCGTACCCGTTTCGCGCCGAGCCCGACCGGCTTCATCCACCTCGGCAACATCCGCTCCGCGCTTTACCCTTGGGCGTTCGCGCGCCACAACGAGGGCGTCTTCGTGCTGCGGATCGAGGACACCGACCTCGAGCGTTCGACCTCGGAGTCGGTCGATGCGATTCTCGAAGGCATGGCGTGGCTCGGCCTGAATTTCGACGAAGGCCCGTTCTACCAGATGCAGCGCATGGACCGGTATCGCGAAGTGCTCAAGGAGATGCAGCAGAACGGCCTCGTGTACCCGTGCTACATGTCGACCGAAGAGCTCGACGCGCTGCGCGAGCGCCAGCGCGCCGCCGGCGAGAAGCCGCGCTACGACGGCACGTGGCGTCCGGAGCCGGGCAAGGTGCTGCCCACGCCGCCCGAAGGCGTGCAGCCCGTGCTGCGCTTCCGTAATCCGCTTACGGGCGTGGTGGCATGGGAGGACGCCGTGAAGGGTCGCGTCGAGATCTCGAACGAAGAACTCGACGACCTCGTGATCGCACGCCCGGACGGCACGCCGACCTACAACTTCTGCGTGGTCGTGGACGACCTCGACATGAAGATCACGCACGTGATTCGCGGCGACGATCACGTGAACAACACGCCGCGCCAGATCAACATCCTGCGCGCGCTCGGCGCCGAGCCGCCGGTCTACGCGCACCTGCCCACCGTGCTCAACGAGCAGGGCGAGAAGATGAGCAAGCGTCATGGCGCGATGAGCGTGATGGGCTATCGCGATGCCGGCTATCTGCCGGAGGCCGTGCTCAACTATCTCGCGCGTCTGGGCTGGTCGCACGGCGACGCCGAAGTGTTTACGCGCGAGCAGTTCGTCGAGTGGTTCGATCTCGACCATCTCGGCAAGTCGCCGGCGCAGTACGACCACAACAAGCTCAACTGGCTCAACAACCACTACCTGAAGGAAGTGGACCACGCGCGCCTGGCCGAACTCTCGAAGCCGTTCTTCGCGGCGCTCGGCGTGGACGAGGCGGCGCTCGCGAACGGCCCGTCGCTCGAAGGCGTGGTGGCGCTCTTCAAGGATCGTGCGAACACGATCAAGGAGATCGCCGAGAGCGCGATGATGTTCTATCGCGAGCCGCAGCCGGAAGCGGACGCGCTTGCGCAGCATCTGACCGACGCGGTGCGTCCGGCGCTTGCCGATCTCGCCGCGGCGCTCAAGGCCGCCGAGTGGACGAAGGAGGGCGTCTCCGCCGCGCTCAAGGGCACGCTTGCCACGCACAAGCTCAAGATGCCGCAGCTTGCGATGCCGGCCCGTCTGCTGGTGGCGGGGACGACGCATACGCCGTCGGTGGATGCGGTGCTCGTGCTGTTCGGCCGCGATGCCGTGGTGAGCCGCCTGGAGAAGGGCATTTCGGGCGCCAACTAAATTATTTGAAGAATTTTTCGCTCGGGCCCTAGCGCCCGGGCGGGAGTTCTTGTAGTATTCGGGCTCCGTTGAATACGGAGCGCGAGAAGCAGCAAATCTCACGCAAAGAGCGGCAGAATCGGGCAACGAAGTTTCAAGAAAACCTCGAAGCGCTACAAAAAACGATTCAAAAGCTCTTGACGAAAGCGAAATTGATGTTTATAATCTCGCTTCTGTTCTGCAAGGGGGTATAGCTCAGCTGGGAGAGCGCTTGCATGGCATGCAAGAGGTCAGCGGTTCGATCCCGCTTACCTCCACCAACAGAACAAGCAGTTGGCAGGATCAGGCAGTAAAGTGTGGTAGCGGCATTATCTGAAAAGATCATGTCCCCTTCGTCTAGAGGCCTAGGACATCACCCTTTCACGGTGAGTACAGGGGTTCGAATCCCCTAGGGGACGCCAGACATGAGCGGCGTCAATGAGATTGGCGAAGCATCGGGTGGAAGTCAGCCGACATCCATCTGATTGTGTCGAGTTGGAGCGGTAGTTCAGTTGGTTAGAATACCGGCCTGTCACGCCGGGGGTCGCGGGTTCGAGTCCCGTCCGCTCCGCCAGAACGAGCCCGTTCAGAAACTGTGAGCGGGCTTTTTAGTTAAAGTGACGATTACAGGCGAAAGCCCGTGTTGTCCCCTTCGTCTAGAGGCCTAGGACATCACCCTTTCACGGTGAGTACAGGGGTTCGAATCCCCTAGGGGACGCCAAATTAAAATGCGGCGCCAAAGCAGTGTGGCGACGCCGCCAGCGGGAATCAACCGACGCCCGCAGGTTGAGCAGCAAGCTGGAGCGGTAGTTCAGTTGGTTAGAATACCGGCCTGTCACGCCGGGGGTCGCGGGTTCGAGTCCCGTCCGCTCCGCCAGATTCAAAGTCGTTCAGTCGTATCGGACGGATTGCAGTTCAAGGCGAAAGCCTGTGTTGTCCCCTTCGTCTAGAGGCCTAGGACATCACCCTTTCACGGTGAGTACAGGGGTTCGAATCCCCTAGGGGACGCCAAATAAAAATGCGGCGCCAAGAAAGTCATGCGGCGACGCCGCCAACGGGAATCGACCGACGCCCGTAGGTTGAGCAGCAAGCTGGAGCGGTAGTTCAGTTGGTTAGAATACCGGCCTGTCACGCCGGGGGTCGCGGGTTCGAGTCCCGTCCGCTCCGCCAGAATAAAGCCCGTTGGATACGTCCAACGGGCTTTTTCTTTTTCCGCAGACTTTTCCCCGCTGCGTTCCTGATGTTTTCCTGATCCTTTCCCTACACGCTATTTCTGCCCGTCGTACGGACAATCTGCGATTGCCGGGCGCTGCGCGTTATCGTAGCGTTGTCGAAACCTACGTTTCCCTGCTTGCCGACATGTTCGCACCGAACGACATTCCGTCGCGTTTCCAGTTGCGCCACGCCACCATGGACGATTTCGAATTCGCCGAGGCGCTCACGCGCAACAACATGGGCGGCTACTACCTGCGGCATCACCTCGTCTGGCGCGGCGATCTCTTTCTGGCGAGCTATCGCGAGTCCGAAAACTTCATTCTCGAACTCGATGGCGATGCGATCGGCGTGCTGCGCGTGACGCAGGAGGGCGACTCGCTGCACATTCGCGACGTGCAGATCGCGCAAGGGTATCGCGGCAATGGCGCAGGGACGTTCCTGCTCGACATCTCGCATCAGTGGGCGCGCGAGCGCGGCCTGCGCGAGCTGCAACTGCGCGTGTTCGTCGATAACCCGGCGGCGCGTCTTTATCTGCGCATGGGTTACCGCGTGGCGGGGCCGCGGCTTGCGCGTCTTGGCTCGATCCGCCATATGACGCGGCTGGTCTGAATTTATGGCGCAGCGTCGCGCGTCGCGGCCACAGAGTCTTCGGGTTCGTCCTCTTCCCGTTCGCCTGCGCCGCGGGCGATGAAGGCACGCGGGCTCTCGCCGAAGGCGCGGCGAAACATTGCCGAAAACGCGCTCTGGCTCTGGTAGCCAAGCTCCTGTGCCACGATGGCCATCGGCCGCCCCTGGTTGAGCAGCGGAATCGCGCGCGCGAGGATCGCTTGCTGGCGCCACTGCGAGAAGCTCACACCCAGTTCCTGGCGAAAGAGCCGCGCGATCGTGCGGGTGCTCGCACCCACGTGAGCGGCCCAGTATTCGAGCGAGCCCGGTCCCGCCGGGTCGGCGATCAGCGCCTCGCACAGCGCGCGCAAGCGCTTTTCCTCGGGCATCGGCACCGCGAGCGGCAGCGGGGCCGAGCGCGTGATCTCGTCGAGCGCCAGCGTGCCGAGCAGGCGCTCGCGCGCCGGCGTGATGCCACGCTCGTCGAGTGCCGCGATTGTCTCGCGCAGCAGGCCCGAGACCTCGACCACGCGGCACGCGTCGAGTCCGGGTGGAATCACCGAACCGTCGACGTAGAGCGTGCGCAGGAAGGCGTCCTCGACGATCACGACCTCGTGCGTCACATACGGCGGCACCCAGATCGCGCGCGAGGGCGGCACCATCCATGTCGTGCCGGGCGTCGCCATGCGCAGCACGCCGCGCGACGAATAGGCGAGCTGCGCCCACGCATGCGTGTGCAGCGCGATGGAGATGCCGGCCGGCATGGGGCGCGAGCGCACGCGAATGGGGTGCGTGGGCGTGGGCGCGAACTCGGGCGGAATATCGATCAGCTCGGCGCGGGGTGAATTGGCGAGAGGGTCCTGAGACATGGCCTGATGCGGGGGAAGGACGAGCGGGCGGACTCATTGTAGACGCCTCGGGGCGATCCGGCTCGCGTGCGGAGGATCGGGCCGCGCACGGCGCGCGCCGGGGCATAATGTCGCCGAAACGGCAGCGAGCTCGTGTCCGGCGAGCCGCCTTGAAGGAGCAAAACGCCATGAAATACGTGTTCGTCTACGGCACCTTGCGCGCGGGCGAGATCAACGACATCAACCTCGCCGCGGATCGCCACGCCATTGCGCGGCCGCGCCATCTCGGTCTCACGCGGCTTGCGGGCCGCCTGTTCGACTTCGGGAGTTATCCGGGAATGGTGACCGAGGCCGCCGATGTGCAATCGACGGTGGTGGGCGACGTCTATGAAATCGACGATGCGCTGCTGCCCGTGCTCGACGAGATCGAACAGGTCTATCCGGGCGTCGATGGTTTGTTCATTTCGAAGGAAGTGAACATCGAAGTGCAGGGCGAACGCATTGCCTGCCTTTACTATCCGGTCGCGCCTGGCGCCATCGCCGGACGCCCCGAGATCGAAAGCGGCGACTGGGTCGCGTACCGGCTGGCGCGCTGAGTTTGCGCTGAGTGCGCCGTGCGTGAAAGCACCAAGGCCCGGCGGACTTGCGTCCGCCGGGCCTTTTTCATCGGCTGATCGTTAGCTCTGCCGATCGATCAGATTTCTTCGTAAAGCGGCAGCGTCAGGAATTCGACGAAGTTATCCGCCGTCGACATCTGCTCGAAGATCTGCGCGGCGCGCTCGTAGGTCTTCGTGTCCCCGCCGACCGAAGCCTTGACCTTGTCCAGCTCCTGCGGAATCAGCTCGCGCACGTATTCGGCCGTGACCTTGCGGCCGTCATCGAGCTTGCCCTTGGGCGTGCGGATCCATTGCCACACCTGCGAGCGCGAGATTTCGGCGGTGGCTGCGTCTTCCATCAGGTTGTGGATCGGCACGCAGCCATTGCCCGCGAGCCACGAGCCCAGGTAGTGGATGCCCACGTTGATGTTGTTGCGCAGGCCCGTTTCGGTGATCGGCGCTTCCGGACGGAAGTCGAGCAGGTCCTTGCCCGCGACGTTCACGTCGGGGCGCTGCTTGCCGATCTGGTTCGGCTTGTCGCCGAGCACCTTCACGAACTCTTCCATCGCGATGGGCACGAGGCCCGGGTGCGCGACCCAGCCGCCGTCGTAGCCGTCGGTTGCGTCGCGCGCCTTGTCCGAGCGCACGCCGGCCATGGCCTTGTCGTTGGCGGCCGCGTCGTTCTTGATCGGAATGAGCGCGCTCATGCCGCCGATCGCCGGGGCGTTGCGCTTGTGGCAGGTCTTGAGCAGTTCGAGCGCATAGGCGCGCATGAACGGCACCGTCATCGTGATCTGCGAGCGGTCGGCGAGGCAGAAGTCCTTGTCGTTCTTGAACTTCTTGATGGCCGAGAAGATGTAGTCCCAGCGGCCGGCGTTCAGGCCCGAGCTATGCTCGCGCAGTTCATAGAGGATTTCGTCCATCTCGAACGCGGCGAGGATCGTCTCGACCAGCACCGTCGCGCGGATCGTGCCGCGCGGGATGCCCACGCCTTCCTGCGCCGCGACGAAGATGTCGTTCCACAGGCGTGCTTCGAGGTGGCTTTCCATCTTCGGCAGATAGAAGTACGGGCCGCTGCCGCGCGAAATCAGTTCTTTCGCGTTGTGGAAGAGGTAAAGCGCGAAGTCGAAGATGCCGCCGGAAACGCGCTGACCGTCCACCGTCACGTGCTTCTCGTCGAGGTGCCAGCCGCGCGGACGCACGATCAGCGTCGCGGTCTTGTCGTTGAGCTGGTAGGTCTTGCCGTTCTGCTCGAGCGAAATCGTGCGGCGCACGGCGTCCTTGAGGTTGAGCTGGCCGACGATCTGGTTTTCCCAGTTCGGCGAGTTCGAGTCCTCGAAGTCGGTCATGTACGAATCCGCGCCCGAGTTCAGCGCGTTGATGATCATCTTGCGCTCGACCGGGCCCGTGATCTCCACGCGGCGGCATTCGAGGTCCTTCGGCAGCGCCGCGATCTTCCAGTCGCCTTCGCGGATGGATTGGGTGTCGGCAAGAAAGTCGGGGCGCTCGCCGGCGTCGAGGCGCTTGGTGCGCTCGACGCGTGCCTTCAGCAGTTCCTGGCGGCGCGGCTCGAATGCGCGGTGCAGCTTTGCGACGAGTTCGAGCGCTTCGGGCGTGAGGATCGTTTCGAAGCCGGGCTGGATGTCAGCCGTGATCTGCATGCCTTGCGGCAGTTGCAACGTGTTCGCCATTTTCTTGCTCCTTGGTCGGTCAGATTGTGAATGCGTGGTTGTTATGGCTGCGTCGTGCGAGGCGTGCCGTCATGCGCCCGGGCTGGGGCGAGGGCGGCTTCGCCCGGCGGGCGCAGCGGTTTCGATAAAGGCGGCGAGCTCTGCCATGCCGCCGCCGGTGCCGTGCGGCGCGACGCCGAGTTCCTCGGCGGGCAGCCGCTGGCGATTGATCCAGAACGTGGTGTAGCCGAACCAGCCCGCGCCCGCGGCGTCCCAGCCGTTCGACGAGACGAACACCATCTCGCCGGGCGCGGCGTCGAAGGCGGTCGTGCCGAGCGCGTACGCGGCGGCGGCGGGCTTGTAGGCGCGCACGGCGTCGACGGAGAGCACGTGGTCGAACAGGCCGCTCATACCGGCGCTTTTCACGGCGATGTCGAGCATCTGCGGATTGCCGTTCGAGAGGATGGCGAGGCCCGTGCGCGTGCCGTTTTCGCGCGGCTCGCGCAGGCGGCGCAACACGGGCAACACGTCGGGGAACGCGGACAGGCACGCGTATTCGTCCATCAGACGCTTTTCGCCCGCGCCCGTGAGCGGCAGGTTCAGGCGGCGCGCGGCGTAGCGCAGCGCGTCGAGCGTGATGTCCCAGAACGGGCGGTAGCGCGCGCCGGCGGGGTCCGAGAGCGTGCGCAGCTGCGTGTATTCGATCTGCTTCAGACGCCAGAGCTGCGAGAGCGCTTCGCCCTGGCCTGGAAACATCTGCTCGGCGGCAGCGACGACCGAGTGCACGTCGAACAGCGTGCCGTACGCGTCGAAAATCACTGCCTTGGGAAAGGAGATTGCGGTTGCGAGTGGTGTCGTTGTGGCCGACATAGCCTTGCACTCCATCTTCAGAGGTCGAGGTCGATTGTATTCATGAGTCGTATCACTGAAAAAGGCGGGATTGATCACTTGATCTTTTACTTTTACCCACCTAATCTGGCGACCTGATTTGTCTTTCCCTCTATTTCTGTTGCTCAGTGCCGGTATTGCCCACCCATGGACCGCTTCAAGCAGATCGAAACCTTCGTGACCGTGGCTGCCAAGGGCAGCCTTTCCGCCGCCGCCCAGGCCGAGGGTGTGGCGCCCGCCATCATCGGCCGGCGCATCGACGCGCTGGAGGAACGCCTTGGCGTGAAGCTGCTCGTGCGCACCACGCGGCGCATCACGCTCACCTTCGAAGGCTCCGCGTTCCTCGAGGACTGCCAGCGCATCATTCACGACATGCAGAACGCCGAGGCGAGCGTGTCGGCGGGCGGCGTGAAGGCGAGCGGGCACTTGCGCGTGTCGGCGCCGGCCGGCTTCGGCAGGCGGCATGTCGCACCGCTCGTGCCCGATTTCACGGTCGCGCACCCGGATGTGACGCTCACGCTCGATCTGTCGGACCGGCTCGTCGATCTCGTCAATGAAGGTTTCGATTGCGCGGTGCGTCTGGGCGAACTGCCCGATTCGTCCCTGGTTTCGCTCAAGCTCGGCGAGAACCGCCGCGTGTGCGTGGCCGCACCCGCGTATCTCTCGCGGCGCGGCCAACCCGACACGCCCGCCGATCTCGCGCGCCACAACTGCCTCGCGTTCGGCGCGAGCGCGAACCAGCAGCGCGGCTGGGCATTCCAGCAGGACGGCAAGGTGATGTCGATCCGCGTGGGGGGCACGATGGAATGCTCGGACGGCGCGGTGCTGCACGAATGGTGTCTCGCAGGCCACGGACTTGCGTGGCGCTCGTGGTGGGAAGTCGGGGAGGACATCGCGGCGGGCCGGCTCGTGAGCGTGCTCGACGCATTCGCGGCGCCGCCGATCGGCATTCATGCCGTGTTTCCGCAGCGCAGGCATCTGCCGCTGCGTGTACGCCTCTTTCTCGACTATCTCAAGCATACCTACGGTCAACCCGGTTACTGGGGATAGGGGCCGCGCTGCGTGTTTCCGATATCCGGGATGACCCGCACGCACGGCTTGCGCGGTTTTTTCGCGCACTACAATCGACCTGGGGGGCTTTGCGCACGCCAGCGCGAGACGCCGCCTGACTTGCCCATCATCCGCCAGACCACGGAGGGCGCCATGTTCAAGCACATCCTTGTTCCGACCGACGGCTCGGAGCTGTCGAAGAAGGCGATCGACGGCGCGATCGACCTCGCCCGCACGGTCGGCGCGCGCGTCACGGCTTACGCGTGCCTGCCGCAGTACCCATACTCGCCTTATGCCGACGTGGTGATCGAGCCGCCCGGCGACTTCCAGACGCGCAGCGAGCGCGAGGCGCGCGTGCATCTACAGGAAATCGAGGCGGCGGCACGCAACGCGGGCGTGAGCTGCGAGAGCCGCACGAGCGTGCATCCATCGCCGTATCTCGGCATCATCGAAGCCGCCGAAGCGGGCGGCTGCGATGTCATATTCATGGCCTCGCACGGGCGGCGCGGGCTCGGCAGCCTGTTGATCGGCAGCGAAACGCAGCGCGTGCTCACCCATACGAAGATTCCGGTGATCGTGTACCGCTAGGTTGGGGCCGGGTGGCGGGTCCGCAGACGCGACGAAGCACATGGCCCTGCACGCCCGGTGCGTTGGCTGGGCGTGCCGCGAGCCGGATTCTGTCCGGCACGCGCGGCCTGTGTCTTTCTTGTTATCGCTGCTCCCTGCTTGCTACCACCTGCCGCTTCCGCTTCTACGGCTTCTCCCTGAAACGCCTTGCGGCGCGCGCGTGCCGCGCCGTTGGGCGGCCGGCGCGCCCCGCCAAGGTAACGCGCGCCGGCTGCCGTCTCGTGCGCGGCGGCTTGCGCCTGCCGTTGCTGCCGGTGGTCTTACGCCACCTTCTTGTCGAAGAACTGTTCGTCTTCGGTCGACCCGTGCAGGGCGGTCGTCGACGCGTCGCGCTCGACCGTCTGCGTCACGGCGTCGAAGTAACCCGTGCCCACTTCGCGCTGGTGCTTCACGGCGGTGAAGCCCTTTTCGGCGGCGGCGAACTCGGCCTGCTGGAGCTCGACGAACGCACTCATGTTCTGGCGCGCATAGCCGTGCGCGAGGTTGAACATCGAGTAGTTCAGCGAGTGGAAGCCCGCGAGCGTGATGAACTGGAACTTGTAGCCCATCGCGCCCAGCTCGCGCTGGAACCGGGCGATGGTCGCGTCGTCGAGGTTCTTCTTCCAGTTGAACGACGGCGAGCAGTTGTACGAGAGCAGCTTGCCCGGGAACTGCTTGTGGATCGCTTCGGCGAACTTCTTCGCGAACTCCAGATCCGGCTTGCCTGTCTCGCACCAGATCATGTCGGCGTACGGCGCGTAGGCGAGGCCGCGCGCGATCGACTGTTCGAGACCGTTGCGCGTGCGGAAGAAGCCTTCCACCGTGCGCTCGCCGGTAAGGAACGGCTTGTCGTTGTCGTCGATGTCCGAGGTCACGAGGTCGGCGGCTTCGGCGTCGGTGCGGGCGAGCAGCACGGTCGGCACGCCGCAGACGTCGGCGGCCAGGCGCGCGGCCGTGAGCTTGGCGATGTTCTCGCGCGTCGGCACGAGCACCTTGCCGCCCATGTGGCCGCACTTTTTCACCGAAGCGAGCTGGTCTTCGAAGTGCACGCCTGCCGCGCCCGCTTCGATCATCGCCTTCATCAGTTCGAACGCGTTGAGCACGCCGCCGAAGCCCGCCTCGGCGTCGGCCACGATCGGCTGGAAGAAGTCGGTGTAGCCTTCGTCGCCGGGATTCTTGCCTTCGGACCACTGAATCTGGTCGGCGCGCGTGAGCGTGTTGTTGATGCGCTTGACGACCTGCGGCACCGAATTGGCCGGATAGAGCGACTGGTCGGGGTACATTTCGCCCGCGAGATTGGCGTCGCCCGCGACCTGCCAGCCGGACAGATAGATCGCCTTGAGGCCGGCCTTCACCTGCTGCATGGCCTGGTTGCCCGTGAGCGCGCCCAGTGCGTTGATGAACGGCTCGGTGTTCACACCTTTCCAGAGCTTCTCGGCGCCGAGCTTCGCGAGCGTGTGCGCCGGCTGGATCGAACCGCGCAGGCGCACGACGTCTTCAGCGGTGTAGTTGCGCTTGATGCCCTTCCAGCGTGGATCGGTTTCCCATTGCTGTTGGAGTTGCTGGGCTTGCTGTTGACGTGTCGACATGGCGTGCTCCTTCGTTTACCGGATAAGTGGATCGCTGATACCGAACGGCTGAACCGCTTGAATCTCAAGAAACGAAGGCGCCGGGACTGGATTTGGCCGTTTCGTTTCGCTAACTCTTATATAAGAGTCTAGGCAAATCGATCAGCCGGCAACAGGCAGGCAAGGTGCTTTTTTCGATGTTTTTATTTTAATAAAATCAATTATTTACACTTTTAATTTTGCGATGTGAAAGGTGATTTTCCATCTTGCAATCGGGCGCTTTGTGCCACGCAGCACGATTTTTTACGAAGCAAAAAAATTTTTCATATCGTGAAATTTGCGTGGAAATAAAAAAAGACCGGTGCCTGAGCACCGGTCCTTGAGCATTTCGCTGCGGCGGCGGGGCGGCTCGAAGGCCGCGCCACACGCCGTTGTCGGTTATTTAGCTGTCGCGACGTGCGCCACGCGGGCCGTCGTTGCGGCGCGCGCCGTAACCGCCACCGCCTTCGCGCGGGCGGCCGTAGCCTTCGCGTTGCTGGCTGTAGCCGCCGCGGTTGCCTTCGCCGCTGCGCGAGCCGCCGCCGAAGCCGCCTTCACGCGAACCGTAGCCGCCTTCACGGGCGCCATAGCCGCCACGCGAGCCTTCCGGCTTGTTGCCCCAGCTGTTGCCGTTGCGATCGCCACCGTTGCCGCCATTGCCACCGCGTGCGCCGTAGCCGCCCGGCTTGCCGTTGCCGCCACCATTGCCGAAGCGACGGCCACCGCCGTTGCCACCGCCGGGGCGGCCGCGGCCACCGAAGCCTCGGTTGGCCGGCGGTGCCTTGCGCGGCTCGAAGCCTTCCACGACGTTCACGGGCAGCGGCGAGCGCACGAAGCGCTCGATGCGCTTGAGCGCGCCTTGCTCGGCGTGATGCACGAGGCTCACCGCCACGCCCGAGCGGCCTGCACGGCCGGTACGGCCGATACGGTGCACGTAGTCTTCGGCGAACTTCGGCAGGTCGTAGTTGAAGACGTGCGTGATGCCGGGGATGTCGATGCCGCGCGCCGCGACGTCGGTCGCGACGAGCACGCGCACGCGACGCTCGCGCAGGGCGCGGATCGTGCGGTTACGCGCGCCTTGCGGCAGGTCGCCGTGCAGCGCGGCGCTTTCGAAGCCAGCGTCGGCAAGCTTGCCGGCGAGCTGGTCGGCGTCCATCTTCGTTGCCGTGAACACGATGGCCTGGTCGAGGCTTTCGGCGCGCAGCAGATGGTCGAGCAGACGATCCTTGTGATCGCGGTCGTCCACGTAGTGCACGGTTTGCGCGATGTTCGAGTTCGCTTCGACCTTGCGCACGATCTCGATACGCTCCGGGTCCTTCAGCAGACGGCCCGTGATCGACGCGATCTTGCCGTCGAGCGTGGCCGAGAACAGCATCGTCTGACGCGATTCGGGCGTGGCGGCCACGATCGTGTCGATGTCGTCGATGAAGCCCATGTCGAGCATGCGGTCGGCTTCGTCGAGCACGAGCATCTTGAGTTCGGACAGATCGATACGGCCGCGCTCGAGGTGATCGAGCAGACGGCCCGGCGTCGCCACGAGAATCTCGGGGTTCTTCGCGAGCAGCATCAGTTGCTGGCCATAAGCCACGCCGCCGAGAATGCTGACGGTGCGCAGACGGCGCAGGTGCTGGCCGTACGTCGAAGCGGCCGTCGTCACCTGCATGGCGAGCTCACGCGTGGGCGTGAGGACGAGGAGGCCGGGGCGCGCCACGGGTTGCGGGCGGCGCTGGCGGCGATCGCCTTGCTGGCTGTTCGCGCCTTGCGGACGCGGCTCGCGCGGCTGGGCGGCCTGGGCCTTTTGAATCTGGGCAAAGCGCTCGATGGCGGGCAGCATGAATGCTGCGGTCTTGCCCGAACCGGTCGGGCTGGAGACCAGCAGGTCGCGGCCGGCGATCGCAGCAGGAATGGCGCGTTCCTGCACGGGCGTCGGAGCCTTGTAGCCCGCCGCGGTCAGCGCGGAGACGATCTCCGGCGACAGACCGAGCGATGCGAACGTCGGACCCGTGGGGGTGTCGGCGGCTTCTTGCGCAGGCGCTTCAGCGCTGGCAGCGGCGTCGAGACCGAGGGCGTCGTTGGCGATCGCGTCGAGGGGGCTTTGGGTATTGCTCGAAGTCATGAAAATCCTTGGTACACAGGAAATAGAACGTCGGCGCCAATCGGCATACCCAAGTCGTCGGATTTTGCGAACAAATCGAAAAACGGGGGCAATCCGCACACATCCGCGGATTTTCGTTAGAAGCTGTTTTGGGTGCGACCAAGGCCGGGATTGGCCAGTCGCCAGCCTGATTCTTGACGGCCCGAAAACAGGGCCACGGCAGGGGGGGACAGGTTCTAAACTGGATTGGAGCTTAACGCTACGTGGCGTTGCGCTGATCGAACTAGCGACCGGAGCAGCAACGCAGCGCGGATTATATCTCGTTTTGTTGCGTCGCGCCAGAACAATATGCCGCAGGGGGCGGGCGGCGCAAGAGGAGGCGGGCGGGACGGCGTGCGCTCACGCGGCCCGCCCCGTGGGGGCGGCTGAGGGGGAACTGCGGGAGCCGCGTGGAGATCAGCTCGTGGCGCCGCTCTTGAGCGACTCGACGAGCTCGACATACTGCTGCTTCGCCGTATCCTGCGCCGTGCCTTGCAGGGCGGCCCACGCGTCGTACTTGTATTTGCCGACGATATCGGTGAAGCCGGGCTTGTCGCCGTGCACGTCGCCTTCGGTTGCCTGCTTGAAGAGCGCGTACAGACGCAGGAGCGTCAGGTTGCCGGGACGCTCCGGGAGTTGCTGCACGTCTTGCTGGGCTTGCGCGAACAGGGCGTTCACATCGCTCATGGTTTTTTTCTCCGCATGTTGATTCAGGTCTGCGCCGATGGTAGCAGCGCAACCCGGCGAAAGGCTGGAGCGATTCCTCCACTCGGGGCGCGAACGCATGGGCATTCGCGCCCCTCCACGCGATGGCGTGTGCGTCGCATGGCGAGCGCCGGGGGCCCGCGTGGGGGGCGGGGCATTACAATAGCGCTCATGAATGAAACCGTGCTGCTTGCCCTCGATACCTCGACCGAATATTGCTCGGTCGCGCTGCTTCGCGTCGCCCCGGGCGGCGCGCAGGCTTCCCCCTCCGCCAGTGGAACTACCGCCCTGGAGCCCACCGCCGGGTCGCGCTCCGAAGTGAGCGTCTGGGTGCGCCACGAGGCCACCGGGGCGGTTTCCAGCACGCGCCTCTTGCCGGCCATCGGCGAATTGTTCGAAGAAGCCGGGCTGACGCTCGCCGACTGCGACGCGATTGCGTTTGGCGCGGGGCCGGGCTCGTTCACGGGACTGCGCACAGCAACGGGCGTGGCTCAGGGGCTCGCGTTCGGCCTCGATATTCCGGTGGTGCCGGTGGGCACGCTGCTCGTGTGCGCGGAAAGCGCGCGGCTGCGCGACCCCGGCGCCACACGCGTGCTGGCCGCGCTCGACGCGCGCATGGACGAAGCCTACTGGGCCGACTACGCCTGGGACGCCGAAGCCGGCGACTGGCGCACGCTGCAAGGCGCGTCGCTCGACGCGCCCGAGCGCATCGTCGCCCCTGAAGAGCCCTTCACGCTGGCCGGCAACGCGGCCGCCGCGTTCGGCGCACGGCTGAGCGCCGCCGCTGCCGCGCGCACCGTCGACGGCGAGGCGCTGCCGCATGCGCTGCCGCTCGCCCACGCGGCGCTGCGCGCGTATCGCGCGGGTCGCACGCAACGCGCCGACCAGGCCGCGCCCGAATACGTGCGCAACAAGGTCGCTCAGACCACGGCCGAGCGTCTGGCCGCGAAGGCCGGGGCACAGCCAGGCGGGACCGGTGGCGAGGGCTCACGATGAGCGGCGTGCTCATGACGGAGCGCTATCTGTCGCCGATGACCGAGAGCGATCTGGATGAGGTCGTGATCGTCGAGCGGTTGGCTTACGAGTTTCCGTGGTCGCGCGGCAACTTCGAGGACTCGCTGCGCAACGGCTACTACGGCCTGTGCATGCGCCACGTCACGGGCACGCTGATCGGCTATTGCGTGCTGATGCCGGTGGTGGACGAGATGCATCTCCTGAACCTGTGCGTGGCGCCTCCGGCGCAAGGCGTGGGCGCGGGCCTCGCGATGCTGCGCGAGGCGGTGCGCATTGCGCACACGCAGGGGCTCGAAGGGCTGCTGCTCGAAGTGCGGCCGTCGAATCATCGCGCGATCCGTCTGTACGAGCAGTTCGGGTTCATCACGATCGGCCGTCGCAAGAACTACTATCCGGCGCGGCATCACAGCCGCGAGGACGCACTCGTGATGCGTTTTTCTTTTGCAGGGGAGGGCGCGGATGCCGCTCGATGAGATCGCGCTGGAGGAGTTAGGGCTCGCGCCGCGCTGGGTGCGCAAGGGCGCACGGACTGCCGTGGCGGCGCTACCGGCGTCAGTCGAAGCGGCTGCCGAAGCCGCTGGCGAAGCGATTGCCGTTGCGCCGCCGATCGCGCGCGAGGCCGCGCCTGAACCGACGCGCTCGCGCGTCGAAGCGCCGGTCGCACAGGCTGCGACACCGGTTGCCGCGCCGCGTGAAACCGTCGCGCAACAGGCCGATCCATTGCCGGCGCCCGAAGCGGCCCCGCGCGCCGCGCCCGTCGTGAAGGCGGCGCCGCTTTCTTCCGACGAACCGCCGCCCTTCACCGAAGACGATTTCGCCTGGTTCGACAGCGTCGCCGAGCCGGCGTTGCCGCACGACGCCCCAGGCGCGCAGTCGAACAGCGCCGCGCGCGACGACGTTGCGACGCTCGACTGGGACGCGCTCGCCGGGCGCGTTGCGTCGTGCACGCGCTGCCGCCTGTGCGAGAAGCGCACGAACACCGTGTTCGGCGTGGGCGACCGCGAGGCGGAATGGATGCTGATCGGCGAGGCGCCCGGCGAAAACGAGGACCGCCAGGGCGAGCCCTTCGTCGGCCAGGCGGGCAAGCTGCTCGACAACATGCTGCGCGCACTCTCGCTCGCTCGCGGCGAGAACGTCTACATCGCGAACGTCATCAAATGCCGGCCGCCCGGCAACCGCAATCCCGAGCCCGATGAAGTCGCGCGCTGCGAGCCGTATCTGCAACGTCAGGTGGCGCTCGTGAAGCCGAAGATCATCGTCGCGCTCGGCCGCTTCGCGGCGCAGAGCCTGCTCAAGACCGACGGCAGCATCGCGTCGCTGCGCGGACGCGTGCATGAGTACGAAGGCGTGCCCGTCATCGTCACCTACCACCCCGCGTATTTGCTGCGCAGTCTCCAGGACAAAGCGAAGGCCTGGGCCGATCTCTGTCTTGCGCGCGATACGTGGCGCGCGGCGTCCGGCGGCGACTGATGAACGCCGCGCGGCCGGCGGACGCATCCGGTGCCGCAGGCGAGGGCGGGCCGTTCGACGCCGCCCGCGCTGTCGAGCCCGCCAGCCGCGACGCACTCGACATCCTTACCGATTGGGCCGTGCGCGATCTCGCATGGCTGCTCTTCAGCGCCGATCTGTTGCGCGCACAACCGCCCTTGGCCCCGCTCGCGCAGCTGTGGGCCGATGCTGGGGGACCGGACGCCGCGCGCGACTGGCTCGTCCGGCTCGATCGCGATCCCGCGCGTTTGCACGAAGCGCTTGCCGCCGCGCCGACCACGCGACTCGGGCGCTATGCCGAAAACCTGCTTGGCTGGTTTCTCGCGAACGGTCCTGCCGCGCGGCTCGTTGCGCAGAATGTGGCGCTGCGCCACGCGGGGCGCACGCTGGGCGAGTGCGATTTTCTCGTGCAGTCACGCTCGGGTGAACGCCTGCATTGGGAACTGGCGGTGAAGTTCTACCTGCACGTGGGGGCGGGTGACGCGGGCGCATCGCTTGCGGATTACGTGGGACCGAATCTGCGCGATCGCTTCGATCTGAAGCTCGCCCATCTGCGAGAACATCAACTACGCCTGACCGAGCGTGAAGAGTTCGCTTCGCTCGGTCTCGGTGGTCCGTGGCCCGCGCAGATGCTCGTGAAGGGCAGGCTCTTTTATCGCGCGGGAGAGGTCATGCCGTCGCCCGTGCAAGACGCCCCGGAGCTTGCCGCCGATCACGGGCGCGGCTGGTGGGTGACGCGTTCGGAGTGGCCGGCATTCGCGCAGCGGCAAGCGGCCAGTGGCTGGTGTGCGCTGCCAAGGCTCGCGTGGCTCGCTCCGCGTACGCTGCCGCGCGACGCGGCGCAGCCGGGAGGCGACGCCATCTTGACGGCGCTCGCCGCTCCGGCGGACCCCGAAACGCTACTCGCGGCGCTCACCCGGCCGCACGACCCGGCGCTCGTCGCCGCCTTCATGGCTGACAGCGCGGGCGGTTATCGCGAGTGCTCGCGCGGCTTCATCGTTCCTGACGACTGGCCCGAACTCGCGGCCGAATACGCGCGTCAACAAGACCGGCGATAAGCCCGTCAACAAGCCCGTCAACAAGCGAGCGCGATCTCGCTCACCACCAGCGCCAGAAATGATGCACCGGCCCGACGCCGTGGCCGACGTCGAGGCGCTGGCTCGCTTCGAGCGCCGCAGTCAGATACTGCTTGGCCTCGCCGACCGCCGGCGCGAGCCCGCCGTGTTGCGGCCAGAGCGCGGCGATCGCGGAAGAAAGCGTGCAGCCCGTGCCGTGCGTATTGGTGACCGGCACGCGCGGGCCGCCCAGGCGCAGCGTGCCGCCCGCTTCGATCAGCCAGTCGGGACTGTCCTGGCTGCCGAGGTGGCCGCCTTTCATCAGCACGGCCTGCGCGCCGAGCGAGCGCAGCGCTTCGCCTTGTTCGACCATGGCCGCTTCGTCGGTGGCGGGCGCCACGCCGAGCAGCGCGGCGGCTTCCGGCAGATTCGGCGTGACGATGCCCGCGAGCGGCAGCAACTCGTCGCGCAGGGCGGCCACGGCCTCGGGTGCGAGCAGCGCGTGGTTGCTCTTCGAGATCATCACGGTGTCGAGCACGACGCGCGGCGGGCGGTGGCGGCGCAGCGCATCGGCCACGGCGCGCACGATCGAGGCGTTCGCGAGCATGCCGATCTTCACGGCGTCGATGCGGATGTCGTCGAACACGGCGTCGAGCTGGGCGGTCACGAAGTCCGCGTCGGGCGCGTGGATCGCGGTGACGCCGCGCGTATTCTGCGCGGTGAGCGCCGTGATGACGCTCGCGCCGTAGGCGCCGAGCGCGGAGAACGCCTTGAGGTCGGCCTGAATGCCGGCGCCGCCGCCCGAGTCGGAGCCGGCGATCGTGAGGACGTTGAAAATCGGTGAGTTCATGGCAGCGTCAGGTGCGCGTCGCGCGCGGCGGGTTTGGACGGCCCAGCCGCGCGTGCGCAGGAAAGAGTCGGTTCGGCAAACACGGCGGGCGGCTATGCAAGCGCGTGCAGCGGCTCGCATCCACGCGCCCGCGCGCCGGTGATCAATGCCTGTGATTTTCGCCGATCAGCGCGACCGAGTCGAACGAGCGTTGATTCGCCTGGTGGCGGCGCATCACGAGCCACATCATCAGGCAGACGAAAGTGCCGAACAGCACGATGACGATGGTCACCGGCACGTCGAGCCAGACGAGCACGGCATAGAGGCACAGCATGATGAGCACCGAGAGGTTCTCGTTGAAGTTCTGCACGGCGATGGAGTGGCCGGCCGAGAGCAGCACGTGGCCGCGATGCTGGAGCAGCGCGTTCATCGGCACCACGAAGAAGCCCGAGAGACCGCCCACGATCATGAGGAAAATGTAGGCGAAAACGAGGTAGCCCGGAATGCGCAGATGGCCGATATGCAGGCCCCAATGCGGCGGAAAGAGATGGCGCGTGTAGAACGCCATCAGCATCACGGCGATACCCATGATGATGCCGACGGGCAGCACCGAAAGCGACTTCTTGAGCGGGATGCGCGCGGCGGCGATCATCGCGCCGGCCGCCACGCCCACGGCCACCACGGCCTGGAGCACCGCGCCTTCGGAGAGCGACATGCCGAGCGATACTTCGGCCCATTTGAGCACGATGAACTGGAGCGTCGCGCCCGCGCCCCAGAAGAGCGTCGTGACCGCCAGCGAGATCTGGCCGAGCTTGTCGTGCCAGAGGGTGTTGAAACAATCGGCGAAATCGGTGATGAGGCGCACGACGCCGTGCTGCTGGCGCGGGTAGCGTGCGCCGGTGTCGGGAATGCGCAGGTTGAAGAGCGCGGCGATCACATAGATCACCATGATGACGAGCATCGCGGCTTCGGCCGGCGTGTTGATCGCGGCGGGCGTGTGCTTGATCACATGCGAGGCGATGTGGGGGCTGATCAGCGCGCCGCCCAGCACGGTGCCGAGGATGATCGAGCCGACCGTGGTGCCCTCGATCCAGCCGTTGGCGGCGACGAGGCGCTCAGGCGGCAACAGCTCGGTGAGAATGCCGTATTTGGCAGGCGAATAGGCCGCCGCGCCGAAGCCCACCACGCCGTAGGCGAGCAAAGGGTGGGTGCCCGCCAGCATCATGGCGCAGCCCACGACCTTGATTGTGTTCGTGATGAACATCACGCGGCCCTTGGGGCGGGAATCTGCGAAGGCGCCGACGAAGGCGGCAAGAACGACGTAGGAAAGGACGAAAAACAGCTTGAGCAGCGGCGTCATCCAGTTCGGGGCGTGGAGATCTTTCAGCAGTGCAATTGCAGCGATCAGGAGCGCATTGTCGGCCAACGACGAAAAAAACTGCGCGGCCATGATGGTGTAAAAGCCTTTTTTCATCTGATGCGATGCTTTCCTCGCTGCGGTCCGTCCGCCCCGGACGGGTGGGAGGCATCCGGGCTTATTACGTTCGAAATGGGTTGTGCGCAGGGCTTTATATCACGAAAATAGGTGCATTCGGACTAGCACAATCCTTGACCGCCCATCAGGCGGGCCTGCCGGGCGCTGAAAACACCCTGTAAGCTCCTGATTCAAAAGCGTCTTTGTGAAAATATCTCCCATGCCGCGCCCCCTCTCAGCAACGATTCATACCGCCGCTCTCGCCAATAATCTCGCCGTCGTCCGCAAGTACGCGCCACAGTCGAAGATCTGGGCCGTCGTGAAGGCCAATGCCTACGGGCACGGGCTTGCGCGAGCGTTTCCGGGCCTGCGCGCGACGGACGGTTTCGGCCTTCTCGACCTCGAGGAGGCGGCGAAGCTGCGCGAGCTCGGCTGGGCAGGTCCGATCCTGCTGCTCGAAGGCTTTTTCCGGCCGACCGACATCGACGTGATCGACCGCTATAGCCTCACGACCGTCGTCCATTGCGACGAGCAGATGCGCATGCTCGAAATGGCGCGGCTCTCGAAGCCGGTCAATATCCAGCTCAAGATGAACAGCGGCATGAACCGGCTCGGCTACACGCCGGAGAAGTATCGCGCCGCCTGGGAGCGCGCGCGCGCGAATGCCGGCATCGGCCAGATCACATTGATGACCCACTTCTCGGATGCCGACACGCCGCGTGGCGTGGGCGAGCAGATGGCGGCGTTCGAGCGCGGCGCGCAGGGCATTGCGGGCACGCGCAGTCTCGCCAATTCGGCCGCCACGCTCTGGCATCCGTCCACGCACTTCGACTGGGTGCGGCCCGGCATCATTCTGTATGGCGCCTCGCCTTCGGGCGTCGCCACGGCGCTCGACGGCGTGGGCCTGCAACCGGCCATGACGCTCGCCTCAGAACTCATCGCGACGCAAAACGTGGCCGAAGGGCAAACCGTCGGCTACGGCTCGACCTTCACGGCGCGCAAGCCCATGCGCATCGGCGTGGTGGCGTGCGGTTACGCCGACGGCTACCCGCGCGTCGCGCCCGAAGGCACGCCGGTGATCGTCGACGGCGTGCTCACACGCGTCGTGGGCCGCGTCTCCATGGACATGCTCACCGTCGACCTCACGCCGGTGCACGGTGCGGGCGTGGGCGCGCGCGTGGAGCTGTGGGGCGCGAACCTGCCGATCGACGACGTCGCGAAAGCCTGCGGCACGATCGGCTACGAGCTGATGTGCGCGGTGGCGCCGCGCGTGCCGGTGCGCGCCGAATAACGCCATGGCAAAGAGCATGGCGAAGGTCAAAACGCTGTATACGTGCACGGAATGTGGCGGGCAAGCGCCCAAGTGGCAAGGCCAGTGCCCCGCGTGCGGAGCGTGGAACACACTCGTGGAAGGCGTGGCGGAAACGGCGGGCAGTCACCGCTTCCAGTCGCTCGCGAAGAGCGCGCCGGTGCGCCGTCTCGCCGATATCGAGGCGTCCGACGTGCCGCGCTTCACCACCGGCGTGGGCGAGTTCGACCGCGTGTTGGGCGGCGGGCTCGTGGCGGGCGGCGTGGTGCTGATCGGCGGCGATCCGGGCATCGGCAAGTCGACGCTGCTGTTGCAGTCGCTCGCGCAGATCGCCGCGGAGCGTCGCGCGCTCTACGTGAGCGGCGAGGAATCGGCGGCGCAGATCGCGTTGCGCGCGCAACGGTTGGCGCTGCTCGATCCGGGCTCGATGGCGAGCGAACTGCAACTGCTCGCCGAAATTCAGCTCGAAAAAATCCAGGCGACGATCGAGACGGAAAAGCTCGATGTCGCCGTGATCGACTCCATCCAGACGATCTATTCCGAAGCGCTGACGTCCGCGCCGGGCTCGGTCGCCCAGGTGCGCGAATGCGCGGCGCAACTCACGCGCATCGCGAAGCAGTCGGGTACCGCGATCATCATGGTCGGGCACGTGACGAAAGAGGGCAACCTCGCGGGCCCGCGCGTGCTGGAGCACATCGTCGACACCGTGCTGTACTTCGAGGGCGACACGCATTCGTCGTTCCGTCTCGTGCGCGCGTTCAAGAACCGCTTTGGCGCGGTCAACGAGCTGGGCGTGTTCGCGATGACCGAGAAGGGCTTGCGCGGCGTGGCGAATCCGTCCGCGCTCTTTCTCTCGCAGCACGAGCAAAGCGTGCCCGGTTCGTGCGTGCTCGTGACGCAGGAAGGCTCGCGGCCGCTGCTCGTCGAGGTGCAGGCGCTCGTCGACACCGCGCATGTGCCCAATCCGCGCCGCCTCGCCGTCGGCCTCGAGCAGAACCGGCTCGCCATGCTGCTCGCGGTGCTGCATCGGCACGCGGGTATTGCGTGCTTCGATCAGGATGTTTTCCTCAACGCCGTGGGCGGTGTGAAGATCACCGAACCGGCCGCCGATCTGGCCGTGCTGCTCTCCATCCATTCATCGATGCGTAACAAGGCGTTGCCCAAGGGTCTGATCGTTTTTGGCGAAGTGGGGCTGGCCGGCGAGATCCGACCCTCGCCACGCGGCCAGGATCGCTTGAAGGAAGCGGCGAAGCTCGGCTTTTCATGCGCGCTGATTCCCCGCGCCAATGCGCCGAAACAGCCGATCGAAGGTTTACAGGTGATTGCGGTGGAGCGCATCGAGGAGGCGATCGGCCGGGTGCGCGAACTCGATTGAGCGCGGCGGCGCAGGCAAAAACGCCTGTACTGTCGCGTAATGATTAGTAACAACCCTGGTCGCCGCTGTAACCTTTTCGATTCGCGATTTCCCTATCCTTGGGGCCGATGTTCCACACGTGTCCAGAGCAAAAAGGATAGCGACTTGAAACAGACTGATACGTCCGTCGGCGATCGTTCGATCGTCGTACGCGGCTGCCGGGTTTCGCAGCCGCTCATGCAACCTTGGGGCAGCACTTGCCGCATTGTCGAGTGGATCGACGGCGACGGGCGCATTTCGCGCCGCGTCGTGGCCGAAGACGTGACGGCGGCCGAAGTGCGCAGCACCATCGCGCACCACGTGGAAGGCCGCAAATATGTGCTGTACGACGACGAACGCGCTCCGCGGCAAACGCTGCCGCGACGCTAGCCGGTAAAAATGGGCGCTACGAAGCGCCCATTTTTCATTGCGCGGCCGGTTTGCGCGCGGGCGCTCAGCCCCACGGTCCGTAGGTGAAGGGCTTTTTCGCCCCCGGGGTGTCCGGTGCGCCCGGATTGGCCCCTGTGCCGGTTTGACCGGGTTGTGCGCTTTGTCCGCTCTGTCCAGGTTGTCCTGCTTGCCCCTGATAGCCCGCTTGTCCGAACGGCGCGCCATGCGGCTGCCCGGCCGGCTGGCCGAGCCCGGCCTCCTCGGCCTGCTTCTTCGCGGCCATTTCGTCCATGATGGCCTGCAACACTTCGGCGTTGAAGAGCGGGTGGCGTGACGCTTCACCAGGCGTCAGGACCGGCGACACGCAGCAGGCGATGGATTCCAGCCGGTCGATCCAGGTTTGCAGCGACTCGGATGCAATGATGGCCGCCAGCTCGCGCGTGAGCGCGGCGGCGTCGGCGCCGCCGATCGCCTGACCGAGGCTCCAGTGCCGCTCGGCCCAGTCGTCGCGGCCGATGGCCTGGCAAAGCGTTTGCCAGAATTTCAGCTCCAGCGCGCCGACGGCGAGCCAGCGGCCGTCCTGGGTGCGATAGAGGTTGTAGCAGGGCACGCCGCCGTTGAGCAGGCCGCCGCCGGGTTGCAGCGCCGCGGCGTCGTCGTTGGCGAGCGCGACCTGTGCGACCACGTTATGCGCGTAGCTCGCATGCGCCATGGAAACATCGACGAAACGGCCTTCGCCGCCGCGCGCCACATGCCAGAGCGCCGCGAGCATCTGCGTGACGGCCGAGAGCGCGCCGCCGAGCAGGTCGGCGATCTGGAAGTTGGGCAGCACCGGCGCGCCGTCGCGCGTGGCGAGCTGGTCGAGCACGCCCGCGTAGGCGACATAGTTGATGTCATGACCCGGATGACCGGCAAACGGGCCGGTCGCGCCGTAACCGGTGATCGCGCAATACACGAGCTTGGGATTCACGGCGCGCAGCACCTCGTATCCGACCCCGAGACGGTCCATCACGCCGGGCCGAAAACTCTCCACGAGCACGTCGGCGTCGCGCGCGAGGGCGAGCAGTACCGCGCGCCCGTTCTCGGTCTTCAGATCGAGCCGCGTTTCACGCTTGCCGCGATTGACGAGGAGGTAAAACGCGCCGGGCCGCGCGGCCACTTCGTCGACGGCGCTTTGCATCATGACGCGCGCCGCGTCTCCGGCGCCGGGCGGCTCGATCTTCAGCACGTCGGCGCCCATTTCCGCGAGCCGCAAGGTGGCCACGGGCCCGGGCAGAAGGCGGGTCAGATCGAGTACGCGAAGGCCCTGCAATGCGGCGGCGGGTGACGACACTCGTGGCTCCCTGGCGAATGGACGTGGCGGAAAAGGCGGCTGTGCCTGGACAAGTCGGTGAAAGTGCGCTGCGCTAGCCGATCTGTTCGAGTTCCTCGTGCGCGTCGAGCCATTCGGCTTCGAGCGCATCGAGGCGCGACTGCACTTCGGCCTGGCGGCGGATTGCCTCGGTCAGGCGGCTCTTTTGCTCGGGCTCGTAGCTCGCCGGGTTGGCGACGAAGGTGTCGAGCGTACTCTTTTCGGCGTTGAGCGCGTCCATTTCCTTTTCGATCTTGCCGATTTTCACCTGCAACGGCTTCTTCAGATGCGCCACCTTCTGGCGCTGCTCGGCTTCCTGACGGCGTTGCTCCTTGCGGTTGACGCCGTCGCCCGCGCCTGCGCCGTTCGCCGCATTCGCCGTGCCGGATGCCGCCTCCTTGAGCGCCGCGCGTTGCTCGGCCGCGTGCTGGAGCAGCCAGTCGCGGTAATCGTCGAGGTCGCCGTCGAACGGCTGGAGGCGGTGCTTCGCCACCAGCATGAACTGATCGGTCGTGGCGCGCAGCAGATGCCGGTCGTGCGACACGAGAATCAGCGTGCCTTCGAACTGCGCGAGCGCCATGGTGAGCGCGTGGCGCGTTTCGAGGTCGAGGTGGTTGGTCGGCTCGTCGAGCAGCAGCAGGTTGGGCTTTTGCCAGATGATGAGCGCGAGCGCGAGGCGCGCCTTTTCGCCGCCCGAGAACGGCGCGATGGGCGCCGTGGCCATCTCGCCCGGGAAGTTGAAGCCGCCGAGGAAGTCGCGCAGTTCCTGCTCGCGCGTGTCGGGCGCAAGACGCGCGAGATGCTGGAGCGGGGTGTCGTCGGGTCGCAGCGTTTCGAGCTGATGCTGCGCGAAATAGCCGATTTGCAGGCCCTTGCCCGTGCGCAGGTCGCCCGAGAGCGGTGCGAGCGTGCCCGCGAGCGTCTTGATGAGCGTGGACTTGCCCTGGCCGTTCGCGCCGAGCAGGCCGATGCGCTGGCCGTTCTGGATCGACAGCGTCACGCGTTCGACGATGGGCGTTTCGCTGCCGTCTTCGGCGCGATAGCCGCAGCGCACGTTTTCCATGACGAGCATGGGGTTGGGCGCGGAGTCGGGCGCACGAAATTCGAACGTGAACGGCGAGCTGGCGTGCGCGGGCGCGATCAGTTCCATTTTTTCGAGCGCCTTCACGCGGCTTTGCGCCTGGCGAGCCTTGGTGGCCTTGGCCTTGAAGCGGTCGATGAAGCTTTGCAGATGCGCGACGGTGCGCTGCTGTTTTTCATAGGCGTTTTGCTGGAGCGCCAGTTGTTGCGCGCGCAGGATCTCGAACTGCGAGTAATTGCCGCCGTAGCGTTTGACCTGCTGGTTTTCCAGATGCAGCGTGACGTTACAGACCGAGTCGAGGAATTCGCGGTCGTGCGAGATCACGACGAGCGTGCCGGGATAGCGGTGCAGCCAGTCTTCGAGCCAGACGATCGCGTCCAGATCCAGGTGGTTCGTGGGTTCGTCGAGCAGCAGGAGGTCGGAGCGGCACATCAGCGCCTGCGCGAGGTTCAGGCGCATGCGCCAGCCGCCCGAGAAGCTCGACACGGGCTGGCGCGTTTGGTCGAGCGTGAAGCCGAGCCCGAGCAGCAGGGCTTCCGCCCGCGCCGGGGCGGTGTAGCCGTCGGCGTCGGCGAAGGCGCCGTGCGCCTCGGCTTCGGCCGCGCCGTCGTGTGCCGCCGAGGCCGCGGCGATGCGCGCCTCGATCTCGCGCAGCGCGGCGTCGCCGTCGAGCGTGTAGTCGAGCGCGGTGCGGTCCACCGCCGGGGTTTCCTGCGCGACGTGCGCGATGCGCCAGGACGGCGGCAGCGAGAAGTCGCCGGCGTCCGCGTGCAGTTCGCCGCGCAGCACGGCGAACAGGGTCGATTTGCCCGCGCCGTTTGCGCCGACGAGACCGGCCTTTTCGCCGGGGTTCAGCGTGAACGAGGTTTGCTCGAAAAGCGGCTTGGTGCCGCGGGCAAGACTGAATTGGTTGAAGCGGATCACGACGGCGCCGGCAGGAAGGAAACGAGAGAAAGCGCTATTTTAGCCGGGTACACGGCGTCGCCGGCATCAGCCGTTCGGCTAGCCGTTTGGTCGAGTGCGAATTGCATGCATTCTCACGTAGACTGGCGCTTTTCCAGGGGAGAGCCAGATGACTTCGATCTATTCGTTTTCGGCGCAACCGCTTGGCGGCGGCGAGCCGGTCAGTCTCGACCGCTATACGGGCAAGGTGCTCTTGATCGTCAATACGGCGAGCGAGTGCGGATTCACGCCGCAGTACGCAGGCCTGCAAAAGCTCTACGACGAGTACGCCGCGCGCGGCCTCGCGGTGCTCGGCTTTCCGTGCAACCAGTTCGGCAAGCAGGAGCCCGGCGACGCCGCGCAGATCGGCAGTTTCTGCGAGAAGAACTACGGCGTGACGTTTCCCATGTTCGAGAAAATCGACGTCAACGGAGCGAACGCGCACCCGCTGTATCGCTGGCTCACGGGCGAGGCGCCGGGACTGCTCGGGCTCGAGGGCATCAAGTGGAATTTCACGAAGTTTCTCGTCGACCGCAGCGGCAACGTGGTGAAGCGCTATGCGCCGGTCACGAAACCCGAGGCGATCGCGGCAGATATCGAAAAGCGGCTTTGAGCACCGCCGGGCGAGCATTGCGCTAGAGAATCGGCGCGAAGAGCCGCGCGAGATGCATCGTGATCTTGCGCCAGGCGGGCGCGTCGCGGTACTCGCTGCGATCGATCTCGAAGGTCTCCTCGAAGTCGCGCAGCAGCATCGCCTCGACTTCGGCGGCGAAGCCCCGATGCACGGTCAGCACCATGATCTCGAAGTTCAGGCGGAACGACCGGTTGTCGAGATTCGCGCTGCCAATGGCCGCGGCCACGTCATCGATCAGCACGACCTTCTGGTGCAGGAAGCCCGGCTTGTAGCGGAAGATGCGGATGCCCGCGCGCACGGCGTCGAAGGCGTACAGCGTGGACGCCTCGAACACCACGTAATGATCGCGGCGGCTCGGAATCATGATGCGCACGTCCACGCCGCGCAGCACTGCGAGGCGCAGCGCCGAGAACACGGCTTCGTCGGGCACGAGGTAGGGCGTGGTGATCCACACGCGCTTTTTCGCCGCGTTGATTGCTTCCACGAAGAAGAGCGAGCAGGTCTCCTGGCGGTCCGCCGGGCCGGTGGGCATCACGAGGCAGTACATGTCGTCGCCTTCCTGCGGCACGACCGTGGGCGGTTCGCAGCCGGGCAACTGCTGGGTGGCCCAGTACCAGTCCTCGGTAAAGGCGAACTGCACGTTGGCGACGACCGGCCCGCGCAGCTCGATATGCGTGTCGCGCCAGGGCGAGAGGCGCGGATTCGCGCCCAGGTATTCGATGCCCACGTTATGGCCGCCCACGAACGCGTGGTGGCCGTCCACCACGACGATCTTGCGGTGGTTGCGGAAATTGAGCTGGAAGCGGTTGACGAAGTGGCGCTTCGTGGAGAACGGGTGCACCTCCACGCCGCCGTCCTGCAATTCGTGCACGTAGCTGGCGGGCAGGTCGAACGAGCCGATGCTGTCGTAGAGGAAATACACGCGCACGCCGCGTTTCGCGCAGTCGAGCAGCACGTCCTTGAGCATGTCGCCGAGCGCGTCGGCGTGCACGATGAAGAACTGCACGATCACGTAGTGCCGGGCGCGCTCGATCGCGTCGAAAATGGCGGAGAAGGTCGCCTCGCCATTCACGAGCGTGCGCACCGAGTTGCCGGGCACGAGCGGCATGCCGCCCAGGCGCGCGAACGTGCGGATCACGCGCACGCCCAGTTCGTCAGCGGGCCATTCGCCTGCGGAGACGAGCTTGTCCCATTCGGGCGCATGGGCGCGCGAGCGCAAGGTTTCGTTGCGCAGGCGCCGCGCGTCGGCATAGCCCGCGAACTTGCTGCGGCCAAGGAAGAGATACGGGACGAGCGTGAGGTAGGGCATCGCCGCGAGCGAGACGGCCCAGGCAATCGCGCCCTGTGAGGTGCGCGTATTGAGGATGGCGTGGCACGCCGCGATCAGCCCAAGCAGATGGATGATCGCGAGCAGCGTGCCAAGGTGTGACCAGTCGAATCGCATAGCGGCGTGGGACGCTCCCTGGGGCCGGACGCAGGGCCGGCCTGCACCGGGAGGCGCACGGCCGGAGGGCTCAATCTTACCGAACCCGCTGCCGCGACGGCTATCGTCCCAGTCCTGCGCGCGGCGACCCGCGTCAAAAAGCGGCGCACGGGCGCCGCGACGCGTTCGCGCAGGTCCGTCAGACCATTAGACCATCAGACCGGCAAGTCGCAGGCCTGGATCAGGAACACCTGATCGTCGCCGGCGCTCGTCGAGAGCCAGACGAGATCGAGGCCGCCAAACGCGGCTTCGACGTTCTCGCGCTCGTTGCCGATCTCGACCACCAGCACGCCGTCGTCGGTGAGCCAGTTGCGCGCGTCCTTGATGATGCGGCGCACGATGTCCATCCCGTCCGCGCCGCCTGCGAGCGCCATTTCCGGCTCGTGACGGTACTCGGGCGGCAGCGCCTGCATCGAATCGGTGTTCACGTACGGCGGGTTCGTGATGATCACGTCATAGCGGCGCTCAGCCAGCGGCGCGTACAGATCGCCTTCGAAGAGGGCGATGCGCTCGTCCAGGTCGTGATCGTGGACGTTGCGTCGCGCCACTTCGAGCGCGGGCGCGGAAAGGTCCACGGCGTCGATATCGGCGTTCGGGAACGCGTGCGCCGCGAGGATCGCAAGGCTCGCCGAGCCGGTGCACAGTTCCAGCACGGCGGTCACTTGCTCGGGATCTTCCACGTAGGGTTGCAGCCCGTCTGCGAGCAGCTCGCCAATGAACGAGCGCGGCACGATCACGCGTTCGTCCACATAGAAGCGCAGGCCGTGCATCCACGCTTCCTGCGTGATGTAGGCGGCGGGTACGCGATCGTTCGCGCGGCGCTCGATCACGCCGAGCACCTTGTCGACTTCCTCGGTCGTGAGGCGCGCGTCCATGAACGGGTCGAGCAGGTCGAGCGGCAGATGCAGCGTGTGCAGGATCAGGTACGCGGCTTCGTCGTAAGCATTGCTCGAGCCGTGGCCGAACGCGAGTTGCGCGGCGGAAAAGCGCGAGACGCCGTAGCGCAGCAAATCGCGCACGGAGCCGAAGGTGGTGGCGAGCGGATGGGTCATGTTCTGGACTCCAGAGCGTGTGCGGTGGATGGATCAGGCGATCAGTTGTTCGAGCACGCGGCGGTAGACGTTCTTGAGCGGATCGATGAATTTCACTTCGATATGCTCATCGATCTTGTGGATGCTGGCGTTGGGCGGCCCGAACTCCACCACCTGTTCGCACATGCGCGCGATGAAGCGGCCGTCCGAGGTGCCGCCCGTGGTCGAAAGCTCGGTCGTGACGCCCGTTTCGTCGTGAATCGCCTTTTCGAGCGCGTTCGAGAGGTCGCCGCGCGGGGTGAGGAAGGGCAGGCCGCTCACGCTCCAGTGCAGGTCGTATTCCAGACCGTGCTTGTCGAGGATCGCGTGCACGCGCTGTTGCAGGCCTTCCACCGTGCTCGCGGTCGAGAAGCGGAAGTTGAACATCACGTCGGCGTGGCCCGGAATCACGTTGCTCGCGCCCGTGCCGCTGTGCATGTTCGACACCTGCCACGTGGTGGGCGGGAAATATTCGTTGCCGTCGTCCCATTTTTCGGCCACGAGTTCGGCGAGCGCGGGCGCCAGCAGGTGCACGGGATTCTTCGCGAGATGTGGATAGGCGATGTGCCCCTGCACGCCCTTCACGACGAGCTTGCCCGACATCGAGCCGCGGCGGCCGTTCTTCACGCAGTCGCCGAGCGTATTCGTCGAAGTCGGCTCGCCTACGATGCAGTAGTCCATCTTCTCGCCGCGCGCCTGGAGCGCCTCGACGACCTTCACGGTGCCGTCGGTGGCGGGGCCTTCCTCGTCGCTCGTGATGAGGAACGCGATGGCGCCGCGATGCTGAGGATGCGCCGCCACGAACTCTTCGCTTGCCACCACGAAGGCCGCGAGCGAGGTTTTCATGTCGGCGGCGCCGCGGCCGTAGAGAATGCCGTCGCGGTGCGAGGGCTGGAACGGCGGCGAGCTCCATTGCTCGATGGGGCCGGTCGGCACGACGTCGGTATGGCCCGCGAAGGCGAGCAGCGGGCCTTGCGTGCCCGCAGTGCCGCGCTTGACGGCCCAGAGGTTCGTCACGCCGTTGGATTCGATCGTTTCGCACGCGAAGCCGAGCGCGCCAAGGCGTTCGGTCATGATGCGCTGGCAGTGCTGGTCGTCGGGCGTGACGGAGGCGCGCGCGATCAGGGCTTCGGTAAGGGCGAGGGTGGCGGACATAAAAGGACCACTTTCAATAAAAATGCCGGCGCCGCTGCGGGAGCAGGGGCCGGCAACAACGTGTCATGACCGTGTGCGCACGACCTTCCGTAGAGCGGATCGGGCGCACCGGTCTCATGCGGCGCTCAGACGAACAGCTCCGCATACTGGTCGGCGGAAAAACCGAGCGTCTTCACGCGGCCGTTCACCACGACCACGGGGCGCTTGATGATCGACGGCTTGTGGATCATCAGCGCGATTGCACCGGCGGTCGTGTCGGCTTCGGCCTTGTGCACGTCCGAAAGGCCGCGCCAGGTCGTGCCGCGCTTGTTGATGAGCTGATCGAGCGGGACGTCTTTCAGCCAGTCCTGGACCAGCGCGTTCGAGACGCCCGCTTTCTTGAAGTCGTGGAACTCGAACTCGACGCCGTGCTCCTCCAGCCACACGCGGGCCCTCTTCACGCTGTCGCAGTTCGGAATGCCGTAGACGACGGTCTTGGCGGACTTCGCCATCAGTCGCCTCGCAGCAGCTCGTTCAGGCCGACCTTGGCGCGCGTCTTGGCGTCGACCTTCTTGACGATCACGGCGCAGTACAGGCTGTGCGAGCCGTCCTTCGAGGGCAGGTTGCCCGCGACCACGACCGAGCCCGCCGGAATGCGGCCGTACGAGACTTCGCCGGTTTCGCGGTCGTAAATCTTGGTCGACTGGCCGAGGTACACGCCCATCGAGATGACCGAGTTCTCTTCGACGATCACGCCTTCCACGACTTCCGAGCGCGCGCCGATGAAGCAGTTGTCTTCGATGATGACCGGGTTCGCCTGGAGCGGCTCCAGCACGCCGCCGATGCCCACGCCGCCCGAGAGGTGCACGTTCTTGCCGATCTGCGCGCACGAACCGACGGTGGCCCACGTGTCGACCATCGTGCCTTCATCGACGTAGGCGCCGATGTTCGTGTACGACGGCATCAGCACGACGTTCTTCGCGATGAACGAGCCGCGGCGCGCGATGGCGGGCGGCACGACGCGGAAACCGCCCGCGGCGAAGTCTTCGGCCGTGTAGTTGGCGAACTTCGAGGGCACCTTGTCGTAGAACTGGCTGTAGCCGCCGGCGGGCATCGGTGCGTTGTCTTCCAGGCGGAACGACAGCAGCACGGCCTTTTTCACCCACTGGTTGACGACCCAGTCGCCGTCCTTCTTCTCGGCGCAGCGCAATGCGCCACGGTCCAGCTCGGCGATGACGTGGGCGACGGCTTCACGCACGTCGTTCGGGGCCGACTTGGGCGAAAAGTCGGCGCGGTTTTCCCAGGCGGTGTCGATGATCTGCTGAAGTTGTTGCGACATGGTGGTGATTTCGTGAGATTGATGATGGAAAGCGGTGTTGCGCGCAGCGGGGTGCGGGACCCCGGCGCGCTCGCAAAGGCTTTACGGTTTGAGCGAGCGGCAGAACTCGACGATGCGCTGCGCGCCCTCGATGCACTCCTCGACGTCGGCGACGAGCGCCATGCGGACGAAGTCTTTGCCGGGATTCGTGCCATGCGCCTCGCGCGCGAGGAACGAGCCGGGCAGAACCGTCACATTATAGTCGGCGTAGAGGCGCTGGGCGAACGCGGTGTCCGTCATGCCGGTGCGCGCGACGTTGGCCCAGAGGTAGAACGCCGCGTCGGGCAGTTTCACGTCGAGCACGTCGGCGAGCATGGGCGTGACCGTCGAGAACTTCTGCACGTATTTTGCGCGGTTCTCGCGCACGTGTGCCTCGTCGCCCCAGGCCGCGATGCTGGCGGATTGCCACACCGGCGACAAGGCCGCGCCGTGATAGGTGCGGTACAGCAGGAACGGCTTGAGGATGGCGGCGTCCCCGGCGACGAAGCCCGAGCGCATGCCCGGCGCGTTCGAGCGCTTGGAAAGGCTCGACAGCATGACGAGGCGCTCGAAGTCGCGGCCCAGCTTGTGTGCCGCTTCGAGGCCGCCCAGCGGCGGATTCGCTTCGTCGAAATAGATTTCCGAGTAGCACTCGTCCGAGGCGATCACGAAGCCGTAGCGGTCGGATAGCGCGAACAGCTCGCGCCAGTCGTCGAGCGTGATCACGGCGCCCGTGGGATTGCCCGGCGAGCACACGTACAGCAGTTGCGTGCGGGCCCAGACTTCCTCGGGAACCTGCGAATAGTCGCAGGCGAAGTTGCGGGCCGGATCGCTGTTCACGAAGTACGGCTCGCCGCCGCCCAGCAGCGCGGCGCCTTCATAGATCTGGTAGAAAGGGTTCGGGCAGAGTACGATCGCCCGCTTTGCCGGGTCTTTCACGCCCGCCGTGGGATCGATCACGGCCTGCGCGAGCGCGAATAGCGCCTCGCGCGAGCCCGAGACGGGCAGGACTTCCGTGTTCGCGTCGATGGCCGGCAGTCCGTAGCGCGCCTTCACCCAGTTCGCGATCGACTCGCGCAGCGCCGGGCTGCCCGCCGTGGCCGGGTACGACGAGAGGCCGTCGAGCGACGCCACGATGGCGTCGCGGATCACCGCCGGCGTGGGGTGTTTCGGCTCGCCGATCCCGAAGCTGATGTGGCGCAGGCCGGCGTTCGGCGTGACGTCCTTGAAGAGTACGCGCAGCTTTTCGAAGGGATAGGACTGAAGGGTGTCGAGTAGCGGATTCACTTGGGGCTGGACGGGCGTGGGCGAAAGACGGAAGGCGTGGCGCGCGGGTTCGGCGCACCCGGTGCGGTGCCGGTGGCGCGCTGCGCCGGGCTGTGCGAAACGAAACAAAACGAAACAGCACGGTGGCGCGGTCATGCGGCTGCAAGGGGTCGATTATAGCGTGGCACCGCTGCTGCTGCGGGCGCGGGCCGGTGCGGGCGCTGGCGTCTCCCGGGCTCGCCGGGCAACAGGACAAAGGGAAAAGCATGAAATTGCCGAATAACGGCGCAGCCGCGGCGAGCGCGCGTCGGAACCTGGGGACGCGCGAGCCATGACCCAGAGCACAGGCCTGCGCGCCGCCTGGCCGACGCTCGCCATCATGGTCGGCGCATCCGTATGGGGATTCGTCTGGTATCCGCTGCGCATGCTGGCGGCATTCGGGCTGACCGGCACGGCCGCGAGCGCCGCGACGAGCGCGGCCGGTTGCCTCTTCGTGCTGGTGCTGCGCTGGCGCTCGCTCGCGACCGTGCGCTGGCACTGGGTGCTGCCGATGCTCGGGCTCGCCGCGGGCGTGACCAACGTCGGCTTCGTGTGGGGCGCGATCCACGGCGAAGTGATGCGCGTGTTGCTGCTCTTTTATCTGACCCCGGCATGGACGGCGATCTTCGCGCACTTCATCCTCCATGAACGCCTGAACCTGGCGGGCAGCGCACTCGCGGCGCTCTCGCTGCTGGGCGCCGTGCTCATGCTGTGGTCGCCGAAGCTCGGCGTACCGCTGCCCGCCAATGCGGCGGAATGGGCCGGTCTCGCGGGCGGCATGGGTTTCGCGATGAGCAACGTGCTGGTCGTGAAGACGAGCCGTGTGCTTCCGCACATGAAGCCGGAGATGCGCACGGCCGTGATCTTCGCCGGCGCGGCGCTGTTCGGCGTGCTGACCTCGTGCTTCGAGCCGATGTCGGCCGTGCCGGCGGGCGAGCATCTCGCGCGCGTCGTGCTGCTCGTGCTGGCGCTCGGCGTCGTGCTCGGGTCCAACAACATGCTCGTGCAGTACGGACTCGCCCGCGTGCCGGCGAATCGCGCGTCGATCATCATGCTGTTCGAGATCGTCGTGACGGCGCTCACGTCGTGGCTCTTCGCCGGCGAGACGCCCGGCCCGCGCGAATGGGCGGGCGGCGCGTGCATCGTGCTCGCTTCGCTGCTGTCGAGCTGGGCGCACCGCGCGCAGGACGCGCGCAAAGGCGCTGCCCATGTGAGTGCCGACGCCAGCGTCATGACTCACGCCGACGCCAGCCGCACCGATGACTCGGACGATGCCGACAGCGACGGCCCGGGAAACGATGGGGGCGGTGACAGCGGCAACGGCGGCAACAACGGGGGTGCCAACGGCGGTGGCAATGCAGGCGGCGACTCCGGCCCGCTGCCTTCCCGCGCGCGGAATGGCGCGCGTGCGATGGTATGATTGCCCCTGATTCCCGCCGACCGCTCGCGCTCATGCGCGTTCGTGCGGCGAGCCGTGGCGGCTGCCCAGTGCGCGTACCGCCGCCGTGCGATCGAAACCGGATTTGCGGCGGCGCGCGGCGTGCGGCACGGGCGGTCCCGTTCACCACTATTCAAACAGCGATATCGCCGTGCGTCTGACCTCGATTAAACTCGCTGGCTTCAAATCCTTCGTCGATCCCACGCATTTCCAGGTTCCGGGCCAACTCGTTGGCGTGGTGGGACCGAATGGCTGCGGGAAGTCCAACATCATCGACGCGGTGCGCTGGGTGCTCGGCGAATCGCGCGCGTCCGAGTTGCGCGGCGAGTCGATGCAGGACGTCATCTTCAACGGTTCCACCGCGCGCAAGCCCGGCAGCCGCGCGAGCGTCGAACTGGTGTTCGACAACGCGGACGGCCGCGCCGCCGGCCAGTGGGGCCAGTATGCCGAGATCGCCGTGAAGCGCGTGCTCACGCGCGACGGCACCTCGAGCTACTACATCAACAACCTGCCGGCGCGTCGCCGCGACATCCAGGACATCTTCCTCGGCACGGGCCTCGGCCCGCGCGCCTACGCGATCATCGGGCAGGGCATGATCGCGCGCATCATCGAGGCGAAGCCCGAAGAGTTGCGCGTGTTCCTCGAAGAGGCCGCGGGCGTTTCGAAGTACAAGGAACGCCGCCGCGAGACGGAGAACCGCCTGCACGATACGCGTGAAAATCTCACGCGTGTTGAAGACATCGTGCGCGAGTTGTCGACCAACCTCGAAAAGCTCGAAGGCCAGGCCGTCGTCGCCACCAGGTTCCGCGAGTTGCAGTCCGAGGGCGAGGAGAAGCAGCGGCTGCTTTGGCTTCTGCGCAAGAACGAGGCATCGGGCGAGCAGCAGCGCCAGCAGCGCGCGATCGAGCAGGCGCAGATCGACCTGGAGCGCCACACCGCGCAACTGCGTGAAGTGGAAGCGCAGCTCGAAACGCTGCGCGTGGCCCACTACTCGGCAAGCGACGCCATGCAGGGCGCGCAGGGTTCGCTCTACGAAGCGAACGCCGAGGTGAGCCGTCTCGAAGCCGAGATCAAGTTCATTGTCGAGTCGCGCAACCGCGTGCAGGCGCAGATCGCCGCGCTCACCGCGCAGCGCGAGCAGTGGCAGGCGCAGGCGCAGAAGGCGCAGGACGACATCGAAGACGCCGAAGAGCAACTGGCGATCGCCGAGGAAAAAGCGGCGCTTGCGGAAGAAGACGCGGCCGCGAAGCAGGAAGCGCTGCCCGCGCTCGAAAACCGCTGGCGCGACGCCCAGGCGCAGTTGAACGACGAGCGCGCGGGCATTGCGCGCACCGAGCAGGCCATCAAGCTCGAAGCCGCGCACCAGCGCAACGCCGACCAGATGCTCCAGCAGCTTCAGCAGCGCCACGAGCGCCTGAAGTCGGAGGAAGGCGGCCTCGACGCCCCCGACGAAGCCCAGCTCGAAGAACTGCGCATGCAGCTCGCCGAGCAGGAAGAGGTGCTCCACGACGCGCAGGCGCGCCTTGAGGACGCCCAGGAAACGGTGCCGCGCCTCGACGCCGAACGCCGCGCCGCGCATGAGCGCGTGCAGGCCGAAAACGCGCAGATCCACCAGTTCGAAGCGCGCCTTGCGGCGCTCAAGCAGTTGCAGGAGAACGTGCAGACCGAGGGCAAGATCCAGCCGTGGCTCGAACGCCACGAACTGGGTGCGCTGCCGCGTCTGTGGAAGAAGCTGCACGTCGAAGCGGGCTGGGAAACGGCGCTCGAATCGGTGCTGCGCGAGCGTCTCGCGGCGCTCGAAGTCTCGAATCTCGACTGGGTGAAGGCGTTCGCCAGCGACGCGCCGCCCGCGAAACTCGCGTTCTATTCGCCTCCCGCCGCGGGCCAGCCGCCCACGGCGCCCGCGGGGCTCACGCCGCTGCTTTCGCTGGTGCGCATCGACGACGCGGGTCTGCGCGCAGTGCTCACCGAATGGCTCGGTTCGACCTACGTCGCCAACGATCTTGCCGAGGCGCTCGCGCAGCGCGCGCAGTTGCCAGGCGGCGGCACCTTCGTGGTGAAGGCCGGCCACACGGTCACGCGCGTGGGCGTGCAGCTCTACGCGGCCGACACGGAACAGGCGGGCATGCTCGCGCGCCAGCAGGAGATCGAGAATCTCGAGCGTCAGGTGCGCGCCCAGGCGCTGCTCGCCGACGATGCGCGCACGGCCGTCGTGCGTGCGGAAGCGGCGCACACGCAGGCCGCCCAGGTGCTCACCGAAGTGCGCCAGCAGGCGGAACGCGCGACCCAGCGCGTGCACGCGCTGCAAATGGACGTGCTGAAGCTGACCCAGGCGCACGAGCGCTACACGGCGCGCAGCACGCAGATTCGCGAAGAACTCGAAGAAATTCGCGCGCAGATCGAGGAGCAGCGTGCGCTGCGGGCCGAATCGGAAGCGAACTTCGAGCGCCACGACATCGAGCTGGCCGAATTGCAGGCGCGTTTCGAGGACAACCAGCTCGCCTTCGAAGCGCTCGACGAGGAACTCGGCGCGGCGCGCAACCAGGCGCGCGACCTCGAACGCGCCGCCGGCGACGCGCGTTTTGCGGCGCGCAACATGGCGAACCGCATCGAGGAATTGAGGCGCAACATCCAGGTCGCGCACGATCAGAGCGAGCGCGTGGCCGTTTCCCTCGAAGACGCGCGTGCCGAGCTGGAAACGATCAACGAGCAAACCGCGCACACGGGCTTGCAGGACGCGCTGGAAATTCGCGCGCAGAAGGAAGACACGCTGCGCGCCGCGCGCGCCGAACTCGACGACCTGAGCGCGAAGCTGCGCACGGCCGACGAAACGCGTCTCGCCGCCGAGCGCGCGTTGCAGCCGCTGCGCGACCGCATCACCGAGCTTCAGTTGAAGGAGCAGGCCGCGCGCCTGAACGGCGAGCAGTTCGTGGAGCAGTTGCAGGCCGCGGGCGTGGACGAAGCGGCGTTGCAGGAGAAGCTCACGGCGGACATGAAGCCGTCGTACCTGCAAGGCGAAGTCACGCGCATCAACAACGCCATCGCGGCGCTGGGCCCCGTGAACATGGCGGCGCTCGACGAGCTGGCCGCGGCGAAGGAGCGCAAGACCTTCCTCGACGCGCAGTCGGCCGACCTCACGAGCGCGATCGAAACGCTCGAAGACGCGATCCGCAAGATTGACCAGGAAACACGCACGCTCTTGCAGGGCACCTTCGACGAAGTGAACCGCCATTTCGGCGAGCTGTTCCCGCGCCTTTTCGGCGGCGGCCAGGCGAAGCTCATCATGACCGGCGACGAGATTCTCGACGCGGGCGTGCAGGTGATGGCGCAGCCGCCCGGCAAGAAGAACTCGACGATTCACCTGCTTTCCGGCGGCGAGAAGGCGCTCACGGCCACGGCTCTCGTGTTCGCGATGTTCCAGCTCAACCCGGCGCCGTTCTGTCTGCTCGACGAAGTGGATGCGCCGCTCGACGACGCCAACACCGAGCGCTTCGCGAACCTCGTGCGCGCGATGTCGGACAAAACCCAGTTCCTGTTCATTTCGCACAACAAGATCGCCATGGAAATGGCGCAGCAGCTCATTGGCGTGACGATGCAGGAGCAGGGCGTCTCGCGTATCGTTGCGGTCGACATGGAAACTGCGGCGGGTTTCGCCCAGAATACGGTCTAATCGTTTTTACGGACTAACGGACGGCGCGCGAAGCGCGACCGGCGGCGCCATCGAACAGGCAGCCGCCGCGCGCATCGCAAGCGCCACGAAAACGGCGTGCGTGATGCGCGCGCCGTCGAATAAGAATTGCTGATGGAGCATGCATGGACGAGTTGACTCTCGGGTTGATCGGCGCGGGCGCTGTGGTAGTCGGGGGCGTGGTGGTGTACAACGCATGGCAGGGCGCGAGGGTGCGCCGTCGCATGCCGCGACCGATGCCCGAGGAAGTGGCCGAAGCGCCGCAACGCGACGAGCTACAGGAGGCAAGCCCCTTTATCGAGCCGGCGCATGCTCCGTCGCGGCGTGAGCCGTCGCTCGCGGGCGCTGCGGAGGCCGAGCGCATGGAGCCGGGTTTCGCGACTGCGGCGCCGCTCGACACGCCCGCCGATATCCAGGCGGAAACCACGACACCCAACGGCTTTCCCGAGGACGAGGCGGGCGAGGGCGCGGAGGCCGCACCGGCTGACGGCGCGAGCGCGGCGGAACCGGCCACGGAAAAGACTGAAAAGGCCGACTACGCCGCCAAGACCGACAAGGCCGACGAAGGCGAGCGCATCGAGCCGGTCATGCCGGCGGCCACGACGATCTCTTCGGCGCCGCCTGCCGTGGTCGACCGTCGCATCGACTGCATCGTGCCGATCCGGCTCGGCGCGTCGGTGGCGGGCGAACGCGTGATTCCGCTCGCGCAGCGCCTGCGACGCGCGGGCAGCAAGCCGGTTCACATCGAAGGCAAGCCCGAGGGCGGCGACGGCTGGGAACTGCTGCAAAACGGCGTGCGCTATGAGGAACTGCGCGCGGCGGCACAGCTCGCCAACCGCAACGGCCCGCTCAACGAACTCGAGTTCTCGGAGTTCGTCACCGGCGTGCAGCAGTTCGCCGACGCGCTCGACGCCGCGCCCGAATTCCCGGACATGATGGAAACGGTCGCGATGGCGCGCGAGCTCGACGGTTTCGCGGCGCAGTGCGACGCGCAGCTTTCGATCAACGTGATGTCGGACGGCGCGCCGTGGTCGGCGAACTACGTGCAGGCCGTGGCCGCGCAAGATGGCTTGCTGCTTTCGCGCGACGGCACGCGTTTCGTGAAGCTCGACGCGAAGCAGAGCCCGGTGTTCATGCTGCAATTCGGCGACACCAACTTCCTGCGCGATGACCTGACCTACAAGGGCGGCGAGTTGATCACGCTGATTCTCGATGTGCCGGTGGCCGACGAGGACATCCTGCCGTTCCGCCTCATGTGCGATTACGCGAAGTCGCTCGCCGAGCGCATTGGCGGGCGCGTGGTCGACGACCAGCGCAGGCAGCTGCCCGAGTCGGTGCTGCAAGCCATCGACAAGCAGCTCATGACGCTCTACGCGAAGCTGGAGCAAGCCGGCATTCCGGCCGGCTCGCCGGCCACGCGCCGGCTGTTCAGCCAGTAAGGAAGCCGAGCCTTCCACTCGCAGACAAGGCGTGGCGCCGTGAAGGCGCCGCGCCTTTTTTGTTCGCGCGCGCCGGTGCGGCAAGGTCGTGACGGTCGTTCATGGGGGCGCTTGCGGGGTGGTCGGCACATGTGTTGCAGTGCGTTCACGTTCGCATCGCGGGAAAGCGCCGTCAACGGCATTTGCCCAACGTTGGCCGTCCGGCCAGGAGCTTCGTGCAGGCCGTACGGCGGCGCACGAAGATGGCCGTTCGGCCGATGCGACACGCGCCGCTTCCTGAGATAATCTGACGTCCGAAATCACTTCCAACAGCGAGTTGCCCAAGGCATGGTCCGTACTCCCGCCCGTCCTCCCGAAGATGCCACCGCTGCGCAGCGCGCGGCGTGGTTGCGCGCCGAACTCGAGCGCGCGAATCACGCCTACTACGTGCTCGATCAGCCGGAGCTGCCCGACGCGGAATACGACAAGCTGTTCGGCGAGCTTCAGCAGATCGAGGCCGGGCATCCCGATCTCATCACGCCCGATTCGCCTACCCAGCGCGTGGGCGGCGAAGTCGCCGGGGGCTTCGAGCCCGTGGTGCACGAAGTGCCGATGCTCTCGCTCAACAACGGCTTCGCCGACGAAGACATCGTCGCGTTCGACAAGCGCGTGTCCGACGCCCTCGGCAAAACGGAGGGCGCCGAAGTCGAATATGCCGCCGAGCTGAAGTTCGACGGGCTCGCCATTTCGCTGCGCTATGTCGACGGCGCGTTCGTCCAGGCCTCCACACGCGGCGACGGCACGACCGGCGAAAACGTCACGGAAAACGTGCGTACCATCCGTTCGCTGCCGCTGCGCCTGAAGGGCAAGCGCGTGCCGAAGTTGCTCGACGTGCGCGGCGAGGTGCTGATGTTCCGCCGCGACTTCGAGCGCATGAACCAGCGCCAGCGCGACGCCGGCCACAAGGAATTCGCGAACCCGCGCAATGCGGCGGCGGGCAGCCTGCGTCAGCTGGATCCGAAGATCACGGCGCAGCGGCCGTTGTCGTTCTTCGCCTATGGCATCGGCGTGCTCGAAGGCGAGCCGATGCCGGCCACCCATGCCGAGTTGCTCGACTGGTACGCGGAAATGGGCTTGCCGGTCAACGCCGAGCGAGCAGTCGTGAAGGGCGCGCAAGGCCTGCTCGAATTCTTCCGCGCGGTGGGCGAGAAGCGCGACGGCCTGCCGTACGATATCGACGGCGTGGTCTACAAGGTGAACCGGCGCGACGAGCAGGACGCGCTGGGCTTTGTCTCGCGCGCGCCGCGCTTCGCGCTCGCGCACAAGTTCCCGGCCCAGGAAGCGCTCACGAAGCTGCTCGCGATCGACGTGCAGGTGGGGCGCACCGGCGCCATTACGCCGGTCGCGCGTCTGGAGCCCGTGTTCGTCGGCGGCGCCACGGTGACCAACGCCACGCTGCACAACGAAGACGAAGTGCGCCGCAAGGACATCCGCATCGGCGACACCGTGATCGTGCGGCGCGCGGGCGACGTGATCCCCGAAGTGGTGAGCGCCATCATGGACCGCCGTCCCGCCGACGCCCTCGAGTTCGTGATGCCGACCGAATGCCCCGTGTGCGGCTCACGCATCGAGCGCCTGCCCGACGAGGCGATTGCGCGCTGTACCGGCGGCCTGTTCTGTCCGGCCCAGCGCAAACAGGCGCTCTGGCACTTCGCACAGCGCCGGGCGCTCGACATCGACGGCCTGGGCGAGAAGATCATCGACCAGCTGGTCGAGCAGAACCTCGTGCGCACGCCGGCCGACCTGTTCAACCTCGGCTTCGGCACGCTCGCGGCGCTCGACCGCATGGCGGACAAATCGGCGCAGAACCTGCTCGATTCGCTCGACAAAGCCAAGTCCACGACGCTCGCGCGCTTCATCTATGCGCTCGGCATCCGGCATGTGGGCGAATCGACGGCGAAGGATCTCGCCAAACATTTCGGCTCCCTCGATCCGATCATGAGCGCGTCGGTCGATGAATTGCTCGAAGTGAATGATGTCGGGCCGATCGTCGCGCTCGCTATCCACGAGTTCTTTGCGGAAGAACATAACCGCACGGTGATCGAGCAACTACGCGCGCCAGGCAAAGTAACATGGACGGAAGGTCCGCCCGCGCCGAAGGCGCCGGTGGGCGTGCTGGCCGGCAAGACGGTGGTGCTGACCGGCACGCTGCCCACGCTCGCGCGCGAAGAGGCGAAGGAAATGCTGGAAGCGGCCGGTGCGAAGGTGGCCGGCTCGGTGTCGAAGAAGACCGATTACGTGGTGGCGGGCGCCGACGCGGGCAGCAAGCTCGCGAAAGCAGAGGAACTTGGCGTACCGGTGCTCGACGAAGAAGGAATGCGCAAGCTCCTGGAGGGGCAAACGACATGATTCGCGAAATTCTCAGAATGGGCGATCCGCGCCTGCTCAGCATCGCCAAGCCGGTCGATCACTTCGATACGCCGGAGTTGCACGCGCTCATCGCCGACATGTTCGACACCATGCATGCGGCGAACGGCGCGGGCCTCGCCGCACCGCAGATCGGCGTCGATTTGCAGGTGGTGATTTTCGGTTTCGAGCAAAACGAGCGCTATCCCGAGGCGCCGGCCGTGCCGCAAACGGTGCTCATCAACCCGGTTATTCACCCGCTTTCGCACGACATGGAAGAGGGCTGGGAAGGCTGCCTTTCGGTGCCGGGCATGCGTGGGGCAGTGAGCCGCTTCTCGATGATCCGCTACAACGGTTTCGACCAGTACGGCACGCCGATCGAGCGCGTGGCCGAGGGCTTTCACGCGCGGGTCGTGCAGCATGAGTGCGATCATCTGATCGGCAAGCTGTATCCCATGCGCATTACCGACTTTTCGAAGTTCGGCTTCACCGACGTGCTGTTTCCCGAACTCGATCCGAATCGCGACGACTGAGGGAATTCAGCGAACCTGAAAAAAAGGGAGCCATGCGGCTCCCTTTTTTGTTCAGTGCGAGGCTTCCGGCGTCAAAACGCCTCGTCGGCGGCGAGATAGCGCCATTGGCCTTGCGGCAGCGCGCCGAGCATCACCTGGCCCATGCGCACGCGCTTGAGGCCCACGACCTTGAGGCCGACCAGTTCGCACATGCGGCGGATCTGGCGCTTCTTGCCTTCACGCAGCACGAAGCGCAACTGCTCGCCGTTCTGCCAGCTCACCTGGGCCGGCTTGAGCGGCACGTCGTCGAGCGACAGGCCGTGGCACAGCCTGGCAAGCAGCTCGGGCGGGAAATGCTGGTCGATCTCGGTCTCGATATCGTTGTAGGTGACGCGTACGAGGTATTCCTTGTCGATATCCGAGCTCTCGCCGATCAACTGCTTCGCCACGCGGCCGTCCTGGGTCAGGACGAGCAGGCCGGTCGAGTCGATGTCGAGACGGCCCGCCGGGGCGAGGGTGCGCAGATGCTTAGCCGAAAAACGGATGCCCGAGTGGTCGCTTTCCCAGTGGTTCTCGGCCGTGACGAGCACGACGGCGGGCTCATAGCCGTCCTCGGCCTGACCCGAGACGTAGCCCACCGGCTTGTGCAGCAGGATCGTGACCTGGCGAGCCTGCGCGGCGAGCGCGGCTGGGTCGACTTCGACGCGCTGCTCCGGCGTGACCTTGGCGCCGAGCGTGTCGACGACTTCGCCGTCCACATACACCCAGCCTTTTTCGATCCATTCGTCGGCTTCGCGGCGCGAGCACAGGCCGAGCTCGGACATGCGCTTGGACAGGCGCAGCGCGTTGTCGCCTTCGACTTCTTCGCGCGCCGTGCGGCGCGGTGCGGCTTCGTCGTCGGCAATGCGGCGCGGCGGTTTGTCGGTGGATTTGACGGGGCGGGCGGTCTTGCGCGCGCCGCCTTCGCGGTCATCGCTCCAGGCGGCTTTCACCGGGCGCGCGAAACGGCGTTCCGTGCCCTCGTCGCGGCTGCGCGGCGGGCGGCGGTCGTCGCCTTCGGCGCGGGGCGCAAAGCGTCGCTCGCCACCTTCCTCGCGGCTGCGCGGCGGACGGCGGTCATCGCCTTCGGTGCGGCGCGGTGCAAAGCGTCGTTCGCCGCTTTCCTCGCGGCCACGCGGCGGACGGCGGTCGTCGCCTTCGGTGCGGCGCGGTGCGAAGCGTCGTTCGCCGCTTTCCTCGCGGCCACGCGGCGGACGGCGGTCGTCGCCTTCGTCACGGCGTGCAAAGCGTCGCTCGCCACCTTCCTCACGGCTGCGCGGCGGACGGCGGTCGTCGCCACCGGCACGGGGCGCAAAGCGTCGCTCACCACCTTCGTCGCGACCACGCGGCGGGCGGCGGTCATCGCCACCGTCGCGGGGGGCGAAGCGTCGCTCGCCACCTTCGTCGCGGCCACGCGGCGGGCGCCGGTCGTCGCCACCTGCACGGGGTGCGAAACGTCGCTCACCACCTTCGTCGCGGCTGCGCGGCGGGCGGCGGTCATCGCCACCTGCACGGGGTGCGAAACGTCGCTCACCACCTTCGTCGCGGCCACGCGGCGGACGGCGGTCGTCGCCACCGTCGCGGGGTGCGAAGCGTCGCTCGCCACCTTCGTCGCGGCCACGCGGCGGACGGCGGTCGTCGCCACCGGCACGGGGCGTGAAACGTCGCTCGCCACCTTCGTCGCCGCCACGCGGCGGGCGGCGGTCATCGCCACCGGCACGGGGTGCGAAACGGCGCTCGCCACCTTCGTCGCGACCACGCGGCGGGCGGCGATCGTCGCCACCGTCGCGGGGTGCGAAGCGTCGCTCGCCACCATCGTCGCGGCCACGCGGCGGACGACGATCGTCGCCACCGGCACGGGGTGCGAAACGTCGCTCGCCCCCTTCATCCCGGCCGCGTCCAAAGCCGCGCGGCTCGTCGCCGGTGCGCCGCGCCGGGCGTCGTTCGTCGCCGAAACCGCCTTCGCGGGGCGGCCGCGCGGGGCGGCTCGACGCATCGCGATCGCGCGACATGGCCGGGCGCGCCGGACGCTCACCCTGGCGCGCGTCACCGGGGCGCGTTGTGGCGCGGCCGGTTGAGGGCCGCGCGGGCTTCGTCGCCCCAGCGGGTTTCGCAGCCTCCGCCGGCCGCGTTTCCGCCGGGCGCGCCGGCTTACGCGCGGTTGTACTGCCGCGGCGGACGGGCGCGCGTTCCGGGGCGGTCGGGCGCGGATGTTTGGCTGTCAGTTTGGCTCGCATGGATCTGGGTATTTCAAGTCGTTCACACTGCTATCGCGCGCAGCAATTCGGTCTCGACGCGAATTTGCAGACGGTTGTCGGAGAGTCCCGAGCCGTCGAGCAGAAACACGTCTTCGACGCGCTCGCCGAGCGTATTGATCCGCGCCGCGTGGACGCCGACATGGTGTTCGGCGAGCACGCGTGCGATGGAATAGAGTAGGCCCGGCCGGTCGTTCGCCGACACGGACAGGATGTAGTACTGGCCGCGCTCGTCGGCCCGCAGGTCGACGCGCGGCGTCACCGGGAAGGTACGCGAAAGGCGCGAGAGGCGCCCCTTGGACGGCTCGGGCAGCACGTTGCCGGTGGCGTTCAGCCGCTCCGCGAGTTCCTGTTCGACGAGGTTCGCAATATCGCGGTAATGCACGTCGCCCTCGGTGTGGGCGACGATGAAGTTATCGAGCGCGTAGCCATGGCGCGTCGTGCTCACGCGCGCGTCGAGCACGGACAGGCCGCTGCGGTCGAAATAGGCGCACATCGTCGCGAACAGGTCGGGGCGGTCCTTCGCGTAGACGAGCACCTGCAACGCCTCGCCGATCGGCGACGGGCGGGCCCGAACCACGGCCGCCGGCGCTTCCACGTGGCGGTAGAGCACGCGCGTTTGCCAGGCGATGTCGGCGGCGTCGTGGCGCAGGAAGTAGCCCACGTCGAGCTTGTCCCACAGCGCGCGATGCGCGTTCTCCGGCACGGTTTCGAGGCGCAGCAGCGCGAGCGCCAGTTCCTGGCGCGTCTTGAGCTCCGAGTGCGCGTCGGGCTTGGCGCCGCCGAGCACGGCGAGCGTCGAGCGGTAGAGGTCTTCGAGCAGCTTGCCCTTCCAGTTGTTCCACACCTTCGGGCTCGTGCCGCGAATGTCGGCGACGGTCAGCAGGTAGAGCGCGGACAGGCGGCGCTCGGTGCCGACCAGGTCGGCGAAGCGCTTCACGACCTCGGGGTCCGTGATGTCCTGCTTCTGCGCGACCTGGCTCATCGTCAGGTGCTGCTGCACGAGCCAGACGATCAGGTCGGCGTCGTCGCCCGTGATGTCGTGCTCGCGGCAAAAGCGCCGCGCGTCGGCCATGCCGAGCTGCGAGTGGTCGCCGCCGCGGCCCTTGGCGATGTCGTGGAACAGCGCCGCGACGTAGAGCACCCACGGGCGCTCGAGGTTGGCGATGAGCTGGCTACAGAAAGGATATTCGTGCGCATGCTCGGCCACGGCAAAGCGGCGGATATTGCGCAGCACCATGAGGATGTGCTGATCGACCGTGTAGACGTGATACAGGTCGTGCTGCATCTGCCCGACGATGCGGCGGAAATTGAGCAGATAACGCCCGAGCACGCTCGTCTGGTTCATGAGCCGCATGGCGTGCGTGATGCCGGCCGGCTGCCTGAGGATCTCCATGAAGAGCCGGCGGTTTTCCGGGTCGCGGCGCCAATGCTGGTCCATGGTCTCGCGCGCGTTGTAGAGCGCGCGCAGGGTGCGCGCCGAGAGGCCCTTCACGCCGGGCACCTGCTCGTAGAGCAGGAAGGCTTCGAGAATCGCGTGCGGTTCGCGTTCGAACACGTCGTCGCTGACGATCTCCAGCATGCCCTGCTTTTCGACGAAGTGATCGGACAGCGTGCGCGTGATGCCGCTCGTGCTCGGAAAGAGCTGCGCCTCGATGTTCTGGATCAGGATCGTGGCAAGTTGCGTGACTGCCTTCGCGGCCCAGTAGTAGCGGCGCATGAGCTGTTCGCTCGCGCGCCGCGCGCCGCTCGCCTTGTAGCCGAAGCTCTCGGCCACGGCGGTTTGCAGGTCGAACACGAGAATGTCCTGGCGGCGGCCCGCGATCACATGCAGGCGCGCCCGCAGCGCCTTGAGGAACGTCTCGTTGCGGCGCAGCTCGCGCGCTTCGCGCCCGGTGATGAGGCCGCGCTGGTCGAGTTCCTTCCAGCTGCTGCCGAAGGCGGCCGCCTCGGTAATCCAGAGTATCAGTTGCAGGTCGCGCAGGCCGCCGGGGCTTTCCTTGACGTTCGGTTCGAGCGCATAGGGCGTGTCCTGGAAGCGCGCGTGGCGCTGGCGCATTTCGAGCACTTTCGCCTGGAAGAAAGCGCGCGGGTCCATCGCGTCGCGATAGCGCTGGGCGAAATCGCCGAACAGCGTCGGGCTGCCCGTGATGCGGCGCGCCTCGAGCAGCGACGTGCGCACGGTGACGTCGTTGGCGGCTTCTTCGAGGCACTGCGAGACGCTGCGCACGCTGCTGCCGATGTCGAGCCCGAGATCCCAGGCGAGGCCGATGAACCGTTCGATGCGCTCCTCGAGCGGCGCGAGCGGCTCGTCGTCCGGCAGCAGCACGAGAATGTCGACGTCCGACCAGGGCGCGAGCTCGCCACGTCCGAAACCGCCCACGGCCACCAGGGCGAGCGTTGCCGGCAGCTCGCAGAGGTTCCAGGCGTGGCGCAAGGTGTCGTCGGTGGTGCGGGCGAGGGCGCGCATCAGCGAGTCGACGTTGGTCGCGCACTTGAAGCGCTCGAGCAGCTCGGCCTTGGCGGCCTTGTAGTCGGACTTCAGCGACGTCGTATCGGGAACGGCGACAGCGGGAACGCTCATGGGCTCTGGTCGTGTCTGGCGTGGTTGGGCGGGCGGCCGTGCAGGTTCGCCTGCTGCTTTGTCATGGTGCGGGCGCCTCGCGGCGAGTGCGCGCGGAGCGCATCGTCCGCGTTGCGCGTTCCGGCGTCCGGCATGGGGCGCTCAACAGGCGCGCCTTCATTGTGCGCCGGATCGGGATTCGCGCGAGGCCGCGCGTTCCGGCTCTTGCTGCGTGTGCTGCATGTGCGGCCTGTGCGGCGTTCAGGCCGCCGTGCCCGCCATCTGCGCGACGATGGCCGGCTTGGCGGGCGTGCCCGCCGAGACCGTCAGAACCTCATAACCCGTCTCGGTCACGAGCACCGTGTGCTCCCACTGCGCCGAGAGGCTGCGGTCCTTCGTCTTGACGGTCCACTGGTCCGGCATCGTGCGGATGTCGCGGCGGCCCGCGTTGATCATCGGCTCGACGGTGAAGATCATGCCGGGCACGAGTTCGATGCCGGTGCCGGGGCGGCCGTAGTGCAGCACTTGCGGGTCTTCGTGGAACACGGTGCCGATGCCGTGACCGCAGTATTCGCGCACCACGCTGTAGCCCTGGCTTTCGGCGTAACGCTGGATGGCGTGGCCGATGTCGCCCAGATGCCCGCCCGGGCGCACCTGGTCGATGCCGAGCCACATGCATTCATAAGTGGTCTGCACGAGGCGCTTCGCGAGGATCGAACCCTCGCCCACGATGAACATGCGGCTCGTGTCGCCGAAATAGCCTTCCTTGATGACCGTGATGTCGATATTGAGCGCGTCGCCGTTCTTCAGCGCCTTGTCGCCCGGAATACCGTGACAGATCACGTCGTTCACCGAGGTGCAGATCGCCTTCGGGTAGGGCGGGTAGCCGGGCGGCTGATAGTTCAGCGGCGCGGGCACCGTGCCCTGCACATTGGTCATGTATTCGTGACACAGGCGGTCGAGCTCGCCCGTCGTCACACCCGCGGTGACGAACGGCGTGATGTAATCGAGCACCTCGCTCGCCAGTCGGCAGGCGACGCGCATTTGCGCGATGTCGTGTTCGTTCTTGATCGAAATGGCCATGGTGTGCGCCCGAAAATGCAGTCGAATATTGAATTATCGCACCTAATGCCAGTGGTCGCTGGCTTTTGAAAAGGTGGGGCGGGGCCCGGCACACTCCCCCGGGGCCGTATTCCGCGGGTAATAGCTGTCTTGAGTAAGGGGCAGTTTGCGTGCTATACTCTTCGGCTAAGTCGCTTCTCATATCTTTCGAATTCGTGTTCGGGATTTGCGGGGCGCGGCTGGTCCGCCGTTGCCGCGGAGCGCTTTGCCAGAGCTGAAAAGGGCCGAAAGGCTTGAGACACTGGCGGGCGCGCGAAGAACATTCGGAAGCATCTTCTTCAGGTAGCACACTCGCAAGCCGGCGCACCCAGGGTGTCGGGCGCGTCGATCTCCAGAAAGCAGGAGGGCGCACCGATACGGCAGCCGGCTTCAGACCCAAACCCTTGCGGAGAATTGAAACATGGCAGTTACCATGCGCCAGATGCTGGAAGCCGGTGTCCACTTCGGTCACCAAACGCGCTTCTGGAACCCGAAGATGGCCCCCTTCATTTTCGGCCATCGCAACAAGATTCACATCATCAACCTCGAAAAGACGCTGCCGATGTACAACGACGCACTGAAGTACGTGCGTCAACTGGCAGCGAACCGCGGCACGATCCTGTTCGTTGGCACGAAGCGTCAATCGCGCGACACGATCGCCGAAGAGGCAAACCGCGCTGGCATGCCGTTCGTGAACGCACGCTGGCTCGGCGGTATGCTGACCAACTTCAAGACGCTGAAGGTTTCGATCAAGCGCCTGAAGGACATGGAAGCAGCCGTGGAAGCGGGCGAGCTCGAGAAGATGAGCAAGAAGGAAGCGCTCCTGTTCGAACGCGAAATCGCCAAGCTGCAAAAGTCGATCGGCGGCGTGAAGGACATGGGCGGCATTCCGGACGCGATCTTCGTGGTCGACGTCGGCTACCACAAGATTGCCGTGACGGAAGCGAACAAGCTGGGCATCCCCGTGATCGCCGTGGTCGATACGAACCACTCGCCGGAAGGCATCGATTACGTGATCCCGGGTAACGACGACGCCAGCAAGGCTGTCGCGCTGTACACGCAAGGCGTGGCTGACGCGATCCTCGAAGGCCGTGCAAACTCGGTGAACGAAGTGGTTGCAGCCGTGCGCGGCAACGACGGCGACGACGAGTTCGTCGAGGTCAACCCGGAGGCGTAAGCTGCCCCCGTGTCCGGCAAGAAAAGGGGGCTTTCCATAGGCCCCTTTTTTTTAAGCCGCGACTTTCGTCGCCGCGTCATATGCGCGGCACCGTAGCCCTGTAGAAGCAGCTGTAAAAAAGCGTTTCTTGGCAGGCGGAAACGGAAACGAATTTGTGCCGGCCGCGTCGAAAGGCGGGCGGCGTGTACCAGACAGACTCAAGGAGCGAATGATGGCGGCAATTACCGCAAGCATGGTGGCAGAACTGCGCGCGAAGACCGACGCGCCGATGATGGAATGCAAGAAGGCGCTGACGGAAGCCGACGGCGACCTGGCGCGCGCTGAAGAACTGCTGCGCGTGAAGCTGGGCAACAAGGCCAGCAAGGCCGCTTCGCGCGTCACGGCTGAAGGCGTGATCGCTTCGTTCATCGGCGCTGGCGCTGGCTCGATCGTCGAACTGAACTGCGAAACCGACTTCGTTTCGAAGAACGACGACTTCATCGACTTCTCGAAGAAGATCGCCGAGCTGGTCGCTACGCAAAACCCGGCTGACGTCGCTGCCCTCTCGGCACTGCCGCTGGACGGCTCGACGGTCGACGCAGTGCGTCTCGCGCTGGTCGGCAAGATCGGCGAAAACCTCTCGATCCGCCGTTTCGCGCGTTTCGAAACCGCCAACAAGCTGGCTGCGTACCTCCACGGCACGCGCATCGGCGTGCTGGTCGAGTACACGGGCGCTGACGAGCAAGTGGGCAAGGACGTCGCGATGCACATCGCCGCGATGAAGCCGGTCTCGCTGTCGTCGGACGACGTGCCGGCCGACCTGATCGCCAAGGAGCGCAGCATCGCCGAGCAGAAGGCTGCCGAATCGGGCAAGCCGGCTGAGATCGTCGCGAAGATGGTCGAAGGTTCGGTCCAGAAGTACCTGAAGGAAGTCTCGCTGCTGAACCAGCCGTTCGTTAAGAACGACAAGCAGACGATCGAGCAGATGCTCAAGGCCGCTGGCACGACGGTGCAGAAGTTCGCGCTCTTCGTGGTGGGCGAAGGCATCGAGAAGAAGCAGGACGACTTCGCCGCCGAAGTGGCCGCGCAAGTCGCTGCTGCAAAGCAGCAATAAAGTCGGCAAGCCTGTCGCGCCGTGCGCGGCAGGCGGCAACCGCAGTTGTTGCAGTACCGCAGTTTGCATCAGTTGTAAATCGTGGCGGAGCAATCCGCCACGGTGGGCAGCGTAGCGACACCGCGCATGGCAGTCCCCCGCCGCGCGCGGCGTTGGAAATCTTCGCTATTTCTGGCGGCGCTTGCCCGAAGCCGTATTTCACCCCTACAGTTTGAAGTTATTGCCCTTTGCGCGCGATCCTGGATACCTCCATGCCCACACCCGCCTATAAACGTGTCCTGCTCAAACTTTCCGGCGAAGCCCTGATGGGCGATGATGCCTTTGGCATCAATCGCGCCACGATCGAACGTATGGTGGCGGACGTGGCCGAGGTCGTGCGTCTGGGCACCCAGCTCGCCGTCGTGATCGGCGGCGGCAACATTTTCCGCGGCGTCGCGGGCGGCGCGGCCGGCATGGACCGCGCAACCGCCGACTACATGGGTATGCTGGCCACGATGATGAACGCGCTCGCGTTGCAGGACGCCATGCGTCATGCGGGCATCGAAGCGCGCGTGCAGTCGGCGCTGCGCATGGACCAGGTTGTCGAGCCGTATATCCGCCCTCGCGCGATCCGCCAGCTCGAAGAGGGCAAGGTCGTGATTTTCGCCGCCGGCACGGGCAACCCGTTCTTCACCACCGACACCGCTGCTGCGCTGCGCGGCTCGGAAGTCGGCGCCGAAGTCGTGCTGAAGGCCACCAAGGTCGACGGCGTCTACTCGGCCGACCCGAAGAAGGACCCGACGGCCACGCGTTATTCGACGATCAGCTTCGATGAGGCAATCGGCCGCAATTTGCAGGTGATGGACGCCACGGCGTTCGCACTGTGCCGCGACCAGAAGCTGCCGATCCGCGTTTTTTCGATCAACAAGCCCGGTGCCCTCAAGCGCATCGTACAGGGCGACGACGAAGGCACGCTCGTCCACGTGTAAACTCTCGTTTCACGAGAGATTCGAACATGGGCCGCGCCGCCCACCAGCGCGCCGGCGGGCCTGTTCCGTTATGAAGGTTCGGAGGTATCAAAATGGCTGTGGCTGACATCAAGAAGGGCGCCGAGCAGAAAATGCAGCGCTCGATCGACGCGTTCAAGAGCGATCTGGCGAAAATCCGCACGGGCCGCGCCCATACCGGTCTGCTCGATCACATCCAGGTCGACTACTACGGTTCGCCCGTGCCCATCTCGCAGGTCGCGAACCTCACGCTCGTCGACGCCCGCACGATCGGCGTGCAGGCTTGGGAAAAGAAGATGGTGCCGGTGATCGAAAAGGCGATCCGCGAGTCGGATCTCGGCCTGAACCCGGCCACCCACGGCGACCTGATCCGCGTGCCGATGCCCGCGCTCACCGAAGAGCGCCGCAAGGAGCTCACGAAGGTCGTCAAGAACGAAGGCGAAACGGCGAAGGTCGCCGTGCGCAACCTGCGTCGCGACGCCAACGAGCAGCTCAAGAAGCTCGTGAAGGACAAGGAAATCTCCGAAGACGACGAGCGCCGCGGCAGTGACGACGTCCAGAAGCTGACGGACCGCTTCGTGGCCGAGATCGACAAGCTCGTGCAGACGAAGGAAGCCGAGATCATGACGGTCTGAAGCCCTCGGGCTTTCAGTTCCGCCAGGATTTTCGCGGCTTTCCCATTCCATAGAAGTTACAGTCCGACGGCCATGACCTATACCAGCTCAACCGTTCGCGTGCCCGACGTGGCGGCCGTACCGCGCCACATCGCGATCATCATGGACGGCAATGGCCGTTGGGCAACGCAGCGCCGCTTGCCGCGCGTTGCGGGCCATACGCGCGGCGTCGACGCCGTGCGTTCGGTCGTCGAAAAGTGCGTGGAGCGTGGCGTCGAATACGTCACGCTGTTCGCGTTCAGCTCCGAGAACTGGCGTCGTCCGACCGACGAAGTGTCGTTTCTCATGCGTCTTTTCGTCACCGCGCTCGAGCGCGAAGTGGCGCGACTGCACGCAAACGGCATCCGCCTGCGCGTGGTCGGCGACCTGTCGATGTTCAATGAGCGCATCCAGGACCTGATTCGGCGCGCGGAAACCAAGACCGCGCGCAATACCCGTCTCACGCTCACGATCGCTGCGAACTACGGCGGCCGCTGGGACATTCTCCAGGCCACCCGCAAGCTGGTCGAGGAAGCCGCGGCGACCGGGCAGCCGGTGCCCGTCACCGAAGACACGCTCGCGCAGCACCTGGCCATGGCCTATGCACCCGAGCCCGATCTCTTCATCCGCACGGGCGGCGAGCAACGCGTGAGCAACTTCCTGCTCTGGCAACTCGCGTACGCCGAGTTCTATTTCACTGACACGTTCTGGCCGGATTTCGACTCCGAGGCGCTCAACCGCGCCATTGCGTCGTATGCCGAGCGCGAGCGCCGTTTCGGCCGCACGAGCGCGCAGGTCGTTTCCCAGAACGCCGACTCCCTTTCATGCTAAAGACCCGCGTCATCACGGCGCTCGTCCTGCTGGCCGTTTTCCTGCCGGTCACGCTGTTCGCGCCCGTGGCGGCGTTCGGCGCGCTGATTGGCCTCGTGGTCGTGTTTGCCGCGTGGGAATGGGCGCGTCTCCTGAAGGCGGGCGCCACCGGCGCGATCGTCTACGCCGTGATCGCGGCGGCCGTCGTGGCGCTCAGCATGCGTCTGCCGGCGCCTCGGCCGCTCTTTCAGGCCGCGGGCGTGTTCTGGGTCATCGCCGGGCCTTACGTGCTGCTGCGCAAGCCGGTGCTCGCCGCCGGCGCGTGGCGCGCCTTCCTGCTCGCCGCCGGGCTCGTGGTTTTCGCCGCGTGCTGGCATGCGCTCGTCGCAGCGCGCACGGCGGGCGTGGCCTTCGTCTTGTCGCTCCTGCTAGTCGTCTGGCTCGCTGATATCGGCGCATACTTTGCAGGTAAGGCATTCGGAAAGCATAAGCTCGCGCCTGCCATCAGCCCCGGCAAGACCTGGGAGGGCGCCGTGGGCGGGTGGGCCGCCGTGATGGTCGTGTCGGGCGCGGCGATCGCGCTGCACGCCTTCGAACCCACGCTGTATTCCGCGCTCGCGGCCCAGATCGGGCTTGGCCGTGCGCTTTTCGTTCTTACCGTGCTGGTCGCGTTCAGCGTGATCGGCGATCTGTTCGAGTCGATGTTGAAGCGCCAGGCCGGCGTGAAGGATTCGAGCGGCCTTCTGCCGGGCCACGGCGGGGTCCTCGACCGCATCGACGCGCTGCTGCCCGTGTTGCCGCTCGCCATGCTGCTGCTCGGCTAAGCGGTGACCGGCTAGAGATTTGAATATGCAAAAACGACTCACATTGCTCGGTTCCACGGGCTCGATCGGAGACAGCACGCTCGACGTAGTCGCGCGTCATCCGCAACGCTTCTCGATCTACGCGCTCACCGCGCACCGCAACGGCGAGAAGCTCGTCGAACAATGCCTGCGCTTTGCGCCCGAGGTGGCCGTGGTCGGCGACGCCGACACCGCCGCCCAGGTCGAGCGCAAGCTGCGCGAGGCCGGTTCGAAGACCGTCGTGACCTACGGTCCGCAGGCGCTCGTCGAAGTCTCGAAGAGCGACGCCTGCGACACGGTCGTCGCGGCCATCGTCGGCGCGGCAGGGCTTGCACCGACGCTCGCGGCGGCCAAGGCCGGCAAGCAGATCCTGCTCGCCAACAAGGAAGCGCTCGTGATGTCGGGCGACATCTTCATGGGCACGGTGCGCGACAGCGGCGCGGTGCTGCTGCCGCTCGACAGCGAGCACAACGCGGTGTTCCAGTGCCTGCCGAACGGCGGGCACGAAGGCGTGCAGCACGGCGGCGTGACGAAGATCATCCTGACCGCCTCGGGCGGCCCGTTCCGCACGCGCGAGCCCTCGACGCTCGTGAACGTGACGCCCGACGAGGCCTGCAAGCACCCGAACTGGTCGATGGGCCGCAAGATCTCGGTCGACTCGGCCACGATGATGAACAAGGGCCTCGAGGTGATCGAGGCGCATTACCTGTTCGATCTGCCGGGCGATCGCATCGACGTATTGATCCATCCGCAGAGCGTGATCCATTCGATGGTCTCGTACGCCGACGGTTCGGTGCTCGCGCAACTGGGCAACCCCGACATGCGCACGCCGATTGCGCATGCGCTCGCGTTTCCGGAGCGCGTCGACTCGGGTGTCGCGCAGCTCGATCTCGCGCAGGTCGCGACGCTTACGTTCGAGAAGCCCGATTACGCGCGCTTCCCGTGTCTCGCGCTTGCCATGAAGGCGCTGGCCGAAGGCGGCGTGGCGAGCGCGGCGCTCAACGCGGCGAACGAAGTCGCAGTGGACGCTTTTTTGAACCGACGCATCGGCTTCATGGCGATCGCCCAGACGGTCGACGCCGTGCTCAACGCGCTGCAAAACCACAGCGCGTCGAGCCTCGAAGTCGTGCTCGAAGCCGACGCGGCCGCTCGCCGCGCGGCGCACACCATCATCGACAGCTTGCCGGTGCCGGCCTGATCAGGTCGCCAGGGGGCTCGCTGAAGGGCCCCTTCGTGGTCCTTCAGGCCCGCGAGCCTGACCTCGGGACCGTTCCCGCACCGGTGCGCTGCTTCCAGCCTGGGAGGCGCTCATGAACCTGCTTACCGAACTTGTCGCTTTCATCGTGGCGATCGGCGTGCTGGTCGTCGTGCATGAATACGGCCATTACAGTGTGGCGCGCCTGTGCGGCGTGAAGGTCCTGCGGTTTTCCATCGGGTTTGGCAAGCCGCTCGTGCAATGGGTCAGCAAGAAGACCGGCACCGAGTGGACGATCTCCGCGCTGCCGCTCGGCGGCTACGTGAAGATGCTCGACGAGCGCGAGTCGCCCGACACGATTCCCGCCAGCGATTTGCCGCACGCGTTCAACCGGCAGTCGGTCGGCAAGCGCATTGCGATCGTCGCGGCGGGTCCCATCGCCAATTTCCTGCTGGCCGTCGTGCTCTTTTCGGTCGTGTATGCGAGCGGCGTGACGGAGCAGTCTGCCATTGTCGCTGCACCCCCGGCGCAGTCGGCGGCGGCCCAGGCGGGCTTCCAGGGCGGCGAGACGATTCTTTCGGTGAGCGATCCAAACGGCAGCGAAACCGAGACCGTGCGCTCGTGGTCGGACCTGCGCTGGAAACTGCTTGCGTCCGCATTCGATCAGGGTCGTGTCGTGCTTTCCGCGCGCGATGGCGCCGGTACCTACGATTTCCCGCTCGATCTCTCGCAGCTCACGAGCAAGGACCTCGACGGCGACTTCATGTCGAAGCTCGGCCTGGAGGCGGGCGGCAGCACACTCAAGGTCGCGGCCGTGGAAGCCGGTAGTGCGGCGCAGCATGCCGGCTTGCAGGCGGGCGACCAGTTGCGCGCCATCGACGGTCGCCCCGTGGACAGCGCGATGACCTTCATCTCGTACGTGAAGGCGCGCGCGGGCAAGCCCGTGCGGCTCACGATTGCGCGCGACAACGCGGCCACGCGCTCGCAGCAAACGCTGACGCTGACGGTCACGCCCACGCCGCAGCGCGACACGGAAACCGGTGAAGAGGTGGGACGTATTGGCGCGGCGCTCTCGGCGCAGGCGCCTTCGGTGGACGTGCGCTATGGGCCGCTGGAGAGCGTGCGCCTCGGTGCGAATCGCACGTGGGACATCGCGGTGTATTCGCTGCGGATGTTCGGCCGCATGGTGACGGGCGAGGCATCACTCAAGAATCTGTCGGGTCCGGTGACGATTGCTGACTATGCGGGCAAGAGTGCAAGACTCGGCCCATCCGCATTCCTCTCGTTCCTCGCGCTGGTGAGCATCAGCCTCGGTGTATTGAATCTGCTCCCAATTCCGGTATTGGACGGGGGGCATCTGTTATATTATGCGGTTGAAGCCGTAACGGGCAAAGCCGTCTCGGACCGCTGGCAGCTCGTGTTGCAGCGCGCGGGACTTGCCTGCATCGTCGCACTGTCGGCGATCGCGTTGTTCAACGATCTGGCTCGGTTAATCCATTTTTAAAGATGTCTGGCGGCGTCCGTGGGCGGGCCGCCCGACCTGATGCAGCTATACACAATTGGGGAAGCACGTTGTTTAGACCTCATCGCTTGGTTCCAAAAACGGTTGCGGCTGCGGCGATTGCCGCGCATGGAGTGGTTGCCCACGCAGCAACGACGCCTTTCGTGGTTCAGGACATCCGCATCGAAGGGCTGCAACGCGTCGAGCCGGGCACGGTGTTCGCCTACCTGCCGATCAAGCAGGGCGACACCTTCACCGATGAAAAGGCGTCCGAGGCCATCCGCGCGTTGTACGCGACGGGCTTTTTCAACGACGTGAGAATCGCTTCCGAAGGCGGCGTGGTGGTGGTGCAGGTGCAGGAGCGCCCGGCCATCGGCACGATCGACTTCTCGGGCATTCACGAGTTCGACAAGGACAACCTGACGAAGGCGCTGCGCGCAGTCGGTCTCTCGCAAGGCCGCTACTACGACAAGGCGCTCGTCGACAAGGCGGAGCAGGAGCTCAAGCGCCAGTACCTCACGCGCGGTTTCTACGCCGCCGAGGTCACCACCACGGTTACGCCGATCGACCGCAATCGCGTGGGTCTGCTGTTCTCCGTGGTCGAAGGTCCGAGCGCGAAGATCCGCCAGATCAACTTTATCGGCAACAAGACGTACAGCACGAGCACGCTGCTCGGCGAGATGCAGCTCTCCACGCCGAACTGGTTCTCCTGGTACACGAAGAACGACCTCTACTCGAAGGAAAAGCTCACGGGCGACCTCGAGAACGTGCGCTCGTACTACCTGAACCACGGCTACCTCGAGTTCAACATCGACTCGACGCAGGTCTCGATCTCGCCCGACAAGAAGGACATGTACCTCACCATCGGTATTCACGAAGGTGAGCCCTACAAGGTGTCGAGCATCAAGCTGGCCGGGAATCTGCTCGATCGCGAGGCGGAGCTCAAGAAGCTGGTCACGATCAAGCCGGGCGACCGGTTCTCGGCGGAGAAGTTGCAGTCCACGACCAAGGCGATCGTCGACAAGCTCGGCGAATACGGTTACGCGTTCGCGACCGTGAACGCGCTGCCGCAGATCGACCAGGCCAATCACACGGTCGACCTCACGTTGCAGGTGGACCCGAGCCGCCGCGTGTACGTGCGCCGCATCAACGTGGTGGGCAACACGCGTACGCGCGACGAAGTCGTGCGTCGCGAAATGCGCCAGCTCGAAAGCTCGTGGTTCGATTCGAACCGCCTCGCGCTTTCGAAGGACCGTATCAACCGTCTGGGCTACTTCACCGACGTCGACGTGACCACGGTGCCCGTGGAAGGCACGGCCGACCAGGTCGACGTGAACGTGAAGGTCGCCGAAAAGCCGACGGGCGCGATCACCCTGGGCGCGGGCTTCTCGTCCACTGACAAGGTGGTGCTCTCGGCAGGCGTGTCGCAGGACAACGTGTTCGGTTCGGGCACGTCGCTCTCGGTGAACGTGAATACCGCGAAGACGTACCGCACGCTGGCTGTTACGCAGGTGGACCCGTACTTCACGGTGGACGGCATCAAGCGCATTACCGACGCCTACTACCGTACGTATCAGCCGCTGTACTACTCGACCGATTCGAGCTTCCGCATCATCACGATGGGCGCCGACCTCAAGTTCGGCATCCCGTTCTCGGAAGTCGACACGGTGTACTTCGGCGCGGGCTTCGAGCAGGACACGCTCGACATCGATTCGAACACGCCGCAGAGCTACATCGACTACGTGAATGCGTTCGGCCGCGTGTCGAACAACGTCCCGTTGACGGTGGGCTGGTCGCGCGACGCGCGTGACAGTGCGCTCATTCCGAGCCGCGGTTACTTCACGCAGGCGAACGCCGAGTACGGCACGCCGATCGGCGGTACGCAGTACTACAAGGCCGACATTCAGGCGCAGTACTACTATTCGTTCGCGCGTGGCTTCGTGCTGGGCATGAACTTCCAGGGTGGTTACGGTAACGGTCTGGGCGGCAAGCCGTACCCGATCTTCAAGAACTACTATGCGGGCGGTATCGGTTCGGTGCGTGGCTACGAGCCGAGCTCGCTGGGTCCGCGCGACAAGTCGACGAACGATCCGATCGGCGGCTCGAAGATGCTCGTCGGCAACATCGAACTGACGTTCCCGCTGCCGGGTACGGGCTACGACCGGACATTGCGCGTCTTCACCTTCGTCGATGGTGGTAACGTCTGGGGCGACGAGGGCGCAAGTATCGGGTCGAACGGCCTGCGTTACAGCTACGGTTTCGGCCTCGCGTGGATTTCGCCGATCGGCCCGCTCAAGCTGAGCCTGGGCTTCCCGATCGTCAAGCACGAAGGCGACCAGTACCAGAAGTTCCAGTTCCAGATCGGGACGGCATTCTGACGTGTATCCATCCGGTGCCGCGAAGCGCGGCGCCGGAACCCCAAGAAACGAGAGGATGACTTTGCTAACGGGAATGTTTTCCAGACGGACGATCGGAGCGATGACCGTATCGCTGGCGCTTCTCGCTTTCGGCACGGGCGCGGCCCACGCCCAGGAAGCGAAGATCGCGGCAGTGAACTCCGATCGCATCCTGCGCGAATCCGCCCCCGCGAAGGCCGCGCAGACCAAGCTCGAAGCCGAATTCGCCAAGCGCGACAAGGATTTGCAGGACATGGCGCAGCGCCTGAAGGCGATGTCCGACTCGCTCGACAAGAACGGCGCGTCGCTCGCGCCGGTTGACCGCGCGCAAAAGCAACGCGACCTTTCGGCGCTCGACAGCGACTTCCAGCGCAAGCAGCGCGAATTCCGCGAAGACCTGAACCAGCGCCGCAACGAGGAACTCGCGGCGGTGCTCGACCGCGCGAACAAGGTGATCAAGCAGATCGCCGAGCAACAGCATTACGACCTGATCGTGCAGGAAGCGGTGTACGTGAGTCCGCGCATCGACATCACGGACCAGGTGCTGAAGGCGCTCGCGTCCGGCGCCACCGGCAGCAACAGCAACTAAGGCAGGAGCAGCACGCGCATGGCATTTACGCTTGAGGACATCGTCGGGCGGTTCGGCGGCGAGGTGGTGGGCGATGCGACGCAACGCGTCGGGTCGCTCGCGCCCCTCGATCAGGCTGGTCCGCAACAGCTCGCGTTCCTCGCCAATCCGAAGTATCTCGCGCAGGTCGAAACGACCCGCGCGGGCGCGGTGCTCATCAGTCCGGCCGACCTCGAGAAGCTGGCGTCGCGCGAGGGCCGCAACTTCATCGTCACACCGAATCCGTATGCTTACTTTGCGCGTGTCGCGCAGGCGTTCATCGACCTCGCCGCGCCGAAGGTGCAGCCGGGGGTGCATGCCAGCGCCCACGTCGACGCGAACGCGAAGGTGGCGGCGAGCGCCGTGATCGGCCCGAATGTCACGGTCGAAGCGGGCGCTGTGATCGGCGAAAACGTGCGGCTCGACGCGAATGTTTTCATCGGCCGCGGCACCGAGGTGGGCGAGGGCTCGCACCTGTATCCGGGCGTGAGCGTCTACCATGGCTGCAAGCTTGGCGCGCGCGCCATCGTGCATGCGGGCGCCGTGATCGGCTCCGACGGCTTCGGCTTTGCCCCCGATTTCACGGGCGAGGGCGACGCGCGCACGGGCAGCTGGGTCAAGATTCCGCAGGTTGGCGGCGTGAGCATCGGGCCGGACGTCGAAATCGGTGCGAACACCACGATCGACCGTGGCGCGATGGCCGACACGATCATCGAAACGTGCGTGAAGATCGATAACCTCGTGCAGATCGGCCACAACTGCAAGATCGGTGCGTACACCGTCATCGCGGGCTGCGCAGGCATTGCCGGCAGCACGACGATCGGGCGTCATTGCATGATCGGCGGCGCGGTTGGCATTGCGGGGCACGTCACGCTTGGCGACTATGTAATCGTCACGGCGAAGTCGGGCGTCTCGAAGTCGCTGCCAAAGGCGGGCATCTACACGAGCGCCTTCCCGGCGGTCGATCACGCCGACTGGAACAAGAGCGCCGCGCTTCTGCGCAACATCGACAAGCTGCGCGACCGGATCAGGGCGCTCGAAGCCGCAGCCGCGCAAAAGCCGCAGGGCGGCGAATAAGCATGCAGTAAAGGGGTAAGGGCGGCGTCTCGCGCAAGCGGCACGCCGCCGGACCGGCGCGCAAAAGCGGGTGCCTGTGCGTGGCGCCGGTTTTTGCGCGCCGCTTTGCGTACAGGGGCGACCGGCAAGGGCAACCGGCGTGGGTGACCCGCTTGGGGCTATCCGCCTGGGGCAATCCTCATGCACGGGAGTCCGGGCGTGGCGCATACTTCGCGTCAGCGCGCGCCAGTTTGGAGCAGCCGGTTTGGCCGATTGGGGTTGGCCGATCCGGCACGCCGGGCGCCTCGAATATCGAAATCGAAAGTCACACGCGCAATTCCTGCGTGAGCAGAACCACCATGAACATCGAAAAACTCAACTTCGACATCCACAAGATTCTCACGCTGCTGCCGCACCGCTACCCGTTCCTGATGGTGGACCGGGTGCTCGAGCTGGAGCCGCACAAGAGCATCAAGGCGTTGAAGAACGTGACGGTCAACGAGCCCTTTTTCACGGGCCACTTCCCGCAGCGTCCGGTCATGCCCGGCGTGATGATCCTCGAAGCGCTGGCGCAAACCGCCGCACTGCTCACGTTCTCGGAAGAGGAGCAGGACTTCGAGAATACGCTGTACTACTTCGTCGGCATCGACGGCGCGCGTTTCAAGCGCGTGGTCGAGCCGGGCGACCAGCTCATCCTCAACGTGACTTTCGAGCGCTACATGCGCGGCATCTGGAAGTTCAAGGCGGTGGCCGAAGTGGAAGGTTCCGTGGCCTGCGAGGCGGAACTCATGTGCACCGTCAAGAAAATGGACGCGGCGCAATAAGACGCGCCGCCGCATGCCGCTGCGCGCCCCGGCTTTGCGTGGGCGCCGCGGCACGGTAACAGAATCGGAGAGCGAGGACGAATGAGCAGGATCCATCCCACTGCGGTCGTCGAGCCAGGTGCGCAGATCGACGAATCGGTCGAGATCGGGCCGTACGCGGTCATTGGCGCGAACGTCACCATCGGCGCACGCACGAAGGTCGGTTCGCATAGCGTGCTGGAAGGCCACACGACGATCGGCGAAGACAATACGATCGGCCACTACGCGTCGATCGGCGGCCGTCCGCAGGACATGAAGTACAAGGGCGAGCCCACGCGGCTCGTGATCGGCGACCGCAACACCATCCGCGAATTCACGACGCTGCATACGGGCACGGTGCAGGACACCGGCGTCACGACCATCGGCGACGACAACTGGATCATGGCCTACGTGCACGTGGGGCATGACTGCTCCCTTGGCAACAACGTCATCATGTCGAGCAACGCGCAACTCGCGGGCCACGTGATCGTTGACGACTACGCGATCGTCGGCGGCATGACCGGCGTCCACCAGTTCGTGCGCATCGGCGCGCACTCGATGGTGGGCGGCGCCTCGGCGCTCGTGCAGGATGTGCCGCCGTTCGTGGTTGCCGCGGGCAACAAGGCGGTGCCCCACGGCATCAATGTGGAAGGCCTGCGCCGCCGCGGCTTCAGCCCCGACGCGATTTCGGCGCTGCGCGCGGCGTACCGCACGCTGTACAAGAACGGGCTTTCGCTCGAAGAGGCGAAGGTGCAGCTCGCCGACCTCGCGCAGGCGGGCGGCGACGGCGACGTGCACGTGAAGGCGCTGCTCGATTTCGTCGAGCAGTCGCAACGCGGCATCATCCGCTAACCGATGGCGCTGCAAACGCGTCCTCTGCGCCTCGCGATGGTCGCCGGAGAGCCGTCCGGCGATCTGCTCGCGGCCTCGCTGCTTGCCGGTCTCACAGCCCGCTTGCCCGATACTACGCAGTACTATGGGATCGGCGGTCCGCGCATGATGGCCACCGGCTTCGACGCGCACTGGCCGATGGAAAAACTTTCGGTGCGCGGCTACGTCGAGGCGCTCAGGCACATTCCCGAGATCCTGCGCATTCGCAGCGAACTCAAGCACCAGTTGCTGGCCGATCCGCCCGACGCGTTCATCGGCGTGGACGCGCCCGACTTCAACTTCGGTCTCGAACACCCTTTGCGCGACGCGGGCATTCCGACCATCCACTTCGTCTGCCCCTCGATCTGGGCGTGGCGGGGCGGGCGCATCAAGAAGATCCAGAAAGCCGTGGATCACATGATGTGCGTGTTCCCGTTCGAAACGGCGATTCTGGAGAAGGCGGGCGTGGCGGCGTCCTACGTGGGCCATCCGCTCGCCGACGAGATCCCGCTCGAACCCGACATGCCGGGCGCGCGCCGCACGCTCGGCCTGCCGGAAAGCGAGCCCGTGATCGCGGTGCTGCCGGGCAGCCGCCGCTCGGAAATCAACCTGATCGGGCCGACGTTTTTCGACGCGATGCAGATCATGCAGCGGCGCGAGCCGGCGCTGCGCTTCGTGATGCCGGCGGCGACGCCCGCCATCCACGCGCAGTTGCAGGAGCTGGCGAATCAGCACCAGGGTCTCGCGCTCACGATCATCGACGGCCAGTCGCAGCTCGCGATGACGGCCGCCGACGCCATTCTCGTGAAGAGCGGCACGGTCACGCTCGAAGCGGCGTTGCTCAAGAAGCCGATGGTCATCTCGTACAAGGTGCCCTGGCTCACGGGCCAGATCATGCGCCGCCAGGGCTATCTGCCGTACGTGGGGTTGCCGAACATTCTCGCGGGCCGCTTCGTCGTGCCCGAAATCCTTCAGCATTTCGCGACGCCCGAGGCGCTCGCCGACGCCACGCTCACGCAGTTGAACGATGAGGCAAACCGGCGCACGCTGACAGAGGTGTTCACGCAGATGCATCTGACCCTGCGTCAGAACACCTCGGCGCGCGCGGCCGAAGTCGTCGCGGGCATCGTGGAAAGCCGCAGGAGAAGGGCGTGAGCGAGGGCGCGATCAAGCGGGCGAAGGCGCCGGCCGTGAAGAAGCCGCCGTCGCAGGCGGCGCTCAAGCTCGCCGCGCGGCGCAAGGCGGCGCGTCAGGCCGGGCTGCTGTTCGAGTCGCCCGACGACGTGATCTGCGGGGTGGACGAAGCCGGCCGCGGGCCGCTTGCCGGGCCCGTTGTCGCAGCCGCCGTGATTCTCGATCCCGCGCGGCCGATTCGCGGACTCGATGATTCGAAGGTGCTGACGGCACAGGCGCGCGAAGCGCTCTACGAGCAGATCGTGGAGCGCTCGCTTGCGTGGTGCGCCGCGTTGGCCACGGTCGAGGAAATCGACACGCTCAACATCCTGCATGCGACGATGCTGGCGATGCGGCGCGCCGTCGAAGGCTTGAGCATCACGCCGACGCTCGCGAAAATCGATGGCAACCGCTGCCCGGTGATGCCGGTGCGCAGCGAGGCCGTGATTGGCGGCGATGCGCTCGTGCCGAGCATTTCGGCGGCCTCGATCATCGCGAAGGTCACGCGCGACCGCATGCTGGTCGACCTGCACGAACGCCATCCTCACTACGGTTTCGACGCCCATGCCGGCTACGGCACGCCGCAGCATCTCGAAGCGTTGCGCGTGCATGGTCCGTGCGAGCATCACCGGCGCTCGTTCGCGCCCGTGCGCGAAGCGTTTGCACTGCACGGCATCGTCGTGCCCGGCGCGGCAGCGGTGGCGAGCGACGCCGCCAGCCTCGAAGCAGGCGACGCCTTCGCGCCACTACCTTGAACCGCCGCGCGGAGCACGCGCAGCGGGACTCAGGTGAACCGGCGCCGCTACGCATGCTGCGGGCGGCGCCGTTTTCCTTTTCATTGATCTTTTCTGAATACGCCAGGGCCGCCCGTGAAAGCCATTACCTCGCGCGACAATCCGCTCTACAAGCGCCTGAAGGCGTTGGCCGGTTCGACGCATCAACAGCGGCGCAGCCATCAGGCTCTCCTCGAAGGGTTCCACCTCGCGAGTGCCTGGCTCGACGGCGGATCGCAACCCGAATTCTGCGTGGTGACCGAAGGCGCGCTTGCGCACGAAGAAGCGCAGGCTATCGTCTCCCGCGTGGACGAACGCCGCATCATCACGCTGCCCGATGCGCTGTTCGGCCAGTTGTCGAACGTCGTGCACGGCGTGGGGCTGCTGCTGCTCGTCGACATGCCCGAGGCGAGGCTGCCCGAGCGCGTCGAATCGACCTGTCTCGTGCTCGACGGCTTGCAGGACGCGGGCAATGTCGGCTCGATCCTGCGCAGCGCGGCGGCGGCCGGCATCGACAAGGTGTTCTGCACGCCGGGAACGGCTTATGTGTGGTCGTCGAAGGTGCTGCGCTCGGCCATGGGCGCGCATTTCCTGTTGCAGGTGTTCGAGAACGTGGAACCGCAAGTGCTGGTCGACATGCTCGGCGTGCCCGTCGTCATCACCGATTCGCACGGCGCGCAGGCGATCGACGAGGCGGATCTGGCGGGGCAGGTGGCCTGGGTGTTCGGCAACGAAGGCGCGGGTGTCTCGCAGGTGTGGCGAGACGCGGCGGCGCTGCGCGTGACGATCCCGCAGCCGGGCGGCATGGAGTCGCTCAACGTCGCGGCGGCGGCGGCCGTGTGCGTGTTCGAGCAATGCCGGCAGCAACGGCACGCGCGTTGACGCCGGCTTGAAGCCTCGAAAAGAAAAAGCCCGCTTTACCAAGCGGGCTTTTTTGTTTCACGTGCGGGCAAACGGCTTCGGGTTGACGTCAGTACGCCGGCTTGTCGATGCGGATTTCCTGGAGGATCGTCGTGGCGATTTCCTCGATCGACTTGTGTGTGGACGAGAGCCACTTGATGCCTTCGCGGCGCATCATCGCTTCGGCTTCGTTCACTTCGTAGCGGCAGTTCTCCAGCGCCGCGTATTTGCTGCCCGGCCGACGCTCGTTGCGGATTTCGGTGAGGCGCTGCGGATCGATCGAAAGGCCGAAAATCTTCGCCCGGTGCGGCAGCAACGAATTCGGCAGCTTGCCGCGCTCGAAATCGTCGGGAATGAGCGGGTAGTTTGCTGCCTTCACGCCGTACTGCATGGCAAGGTAGAGGCTCGTCGGCGTCTTGCCGCTGCGCGACACGCCCACGAGGATCACGTCGGCGTCGGCGAGATTGCGGTCGGACTGGCCGTCGTCGTGCGCGAGCGAGAAGTTGATCGCCTCGATACGGTTTTTGTACTCGTCGGTGTCGGCGTTCTGGTGGCCGCGGCCCATCGCGTGGCTCGACTTGAGCTCGAGCTCCTGCTCCAGCGGCTCCACGAAGGTCTGGAACATGTCGAGCACGAGCGCGTTCGAGCGCTTGACGATCTCGTTCGAATTGCTGTCCACGAGCGTCGTAAAGACGATCGGGCGGCGGCCTTCTTGCACGGCGGCTTCGTTGATCTTCTCGGCGGTCGAATAGGCCTTGTCGGTCGAATCGACAAAGGGCAGGCGCACGAGGCGGAACTTCTGGTCGAACTGCGACAGGATCGAATGCGCGAAGGTTTCGGCAGTGATCCCGGTACCGTCGGAGACGATGAATACGGTAGGCGGCATCGGTTGAGGCTGGGTACGTGAGCGCAGGGCCGCTCGGGGACAGGCTGGGCGCCCGGAAAGCCCCGTCCGGCGGGACCGAGGGGCAATTCTCGCCGACTGGCACAAATTCGGGAGTCGGCACGGTAGAATAGCGGCAACCTGTTGGATAAGCAATTGCAGTGCAACCGCGCCAAACAGCCGCTCATCGCAGCGCATTCTGGTGTCAACTTGCAGCGATTCCGTCTAACTCCGTGTAATCGCGCGCATCTTCGTGTTTTTCCATTGAATGGAAATTCGCTTGGCGTGTGAGCGATTGTTTCTCCAACAGGTTGCGCAAGACGCGAAATCGCCTCCAATGGGTGACTCGCGTTCGAGCCCACTTGCGCAATCGTGAATTTTTTTCACACTTAGGGGCTTGTATGACTAACACCGTTGCCAAGGATCAGGCGTATGTAGTGCCTTTTGAGCAGTTGCGGATGACCGATGTCGAGATCGTGGGCGGCAAGAACGCCTCGCTCGGCGAAATGATCAGCCAGTTGGCTGAGGCTGGCGTGCGTGTGCCCACGGGCTTCGCCACGACCGCGCTCGCCTTCCGCGACTTCCTGAAACACAACAACCTGACCGAACGGATCGCCGCTCGCCTGGAAACGCTCGACGTCGACGACGTCAAGGCGCTGGCCGAAGCGGGCAAGGAAATCCGTCAATGGATCATCGACGCGCCGCTTCAGGCGAAGCTCGAAGCGGACATCCGCACGGGCTTCGAGACGCTGAAGAGCAGCTCGCCGTCTGAACTGTCGTTCGCCGTGCGTTCGTCGGCAACGGCGGAAGACCTGCCCGACGCATCGTTCGCCGGTCAGCAGGAAAGCTACCTGAACGTGGTGGGCATCGAAGACGTGCTCGACCGCCTCAAGCACGTGTTCGCGTCGCTCTACAACGATCGCGCTATCTCCTATCGCGTCCACAAGGGCTTCACCCACGCTGAAGTCGCACTGTCGGCCGGCGTGCAGCGCATGGTCCGTTCGGACCGCGGCGCCGCAGGCGTGATGTTCACGCTGGATACCGAATCGGGCTTCAAGGACGCCGTGTTCATCACGTCGAGCTATGGCCTGGGCGAAACGGTCGTGCAGGGCGCCGTGAATCCGGACGAGTTCTACGTCTTCAAGACCACGCTCGAGCAGGGCAAGGCACCGATCATCCGTCGCTCGATCGGCTCGAAGCTCATCAAGATGGAATTCACGCAGCCGGGCGAGCCGGGCCGCGTGAAGACGGTCGACGTCTCGCACGAACAGCGCAACCGCTTCTCGATCACCGACGAAGACGTGATCGAGCTGGCCAAGTACGCTGTCATCATCGAGAAGCACTACCAGCGTCCGATGGACATCGAGTGGGGCAAGGACGGCCTCGACGGCAAGATCTTCATTCTCCAGGCACGCCCGGAAACCGTGAAGAGCCAGGCCGTGGGCAAGGTCGAGCAGCGCTTCAAGCTCAAGGGCCAGTCGCAGGTTCTCGCAACGGGCCGTGCCATCGGCCAGAAGATCGGCGCGGGCCGCGTGAAGGTGATTCACGATCCGTCCGAAATGGAACGCGTGCAGCCGGGTGACGTGCTGGTCGCCGACATGACCGACCCGAACTGGGAGCCGGTGATGAAGCGCGCAGCCGCCATCGTCACGAACCGTGGCGGCCGTACCTGCCACGCGGCGATCATCGCGCGTGAGCTCGGTGTGCCGGCCGTGGTGGGCTGCGGCGACGCGACCGACGTGCTGAAAGACGGTGCGCTCGTGACGGTATCGTGCGCGGAAGGCGACGAAGGCCGTATCTACGACGGTCTGCTCGAAACAGAAGTGAGCGAAGTTCAACGTGGCGAGCTGCCGGCCATTCCGGTCAAGATCATGATGAACGTCGGCAACCCGCAACTCGCGTTCGACTTCTCGCAACTGCCGAATGCAGGTGTTGGCCTCGCGCGTCTCGAGTTCATCATCAACAACAACATCGGCGTGCATCCGAAGGCGATTCTCGAGTACCCGAACATCGACGCGGACCTGAAGAAGGCCGTGGAAAGCGTTGCACGCGGTCACGCATCGCCGCGCGCGTTCTACGTCGACAAGCTCACGGAAGGCATCGCCACGATCGCGGCGGCGTTTTATCCGAAGCCCGTCATCGTGCGTCTGTCGGACTTCAAGTCGAACGAGTACAAGAAGCTGATCGGCGGTTCGCGCTACGAGCCGGACGAAGAAAACCCGATGCTGGGTTTCCGCGGCGCGTCGCGTTACATCGCCGAAGACTTTGCTCAAGCGTTCGAAATGGAGTGCCTGGCACTCAAGCGCGTGCGTGAAGAGATGGGCCTCTCGAACGTCGAAATCATGGTGCCGTTCGTGCGTACGCTCAAGCAGGCGGAGCGCGTGGTCGGTCTGCTCGAGAAGTTCGGCCTCAAGCGCGGCGTGAACGGCCTCAAGCTCATCATGATGTGCGAAGTGCCGTCGAACGCGATCCTCGCCGAAGAGTTCCTTCAGTACTTCGACGGCTTCTCGATCGGCTCGAACGACCTCACGCAGCTCACGCTCGGCCTCGACCGGGACTCGGGCATGGAACTGCTGGCCGTCGACTTCGACGAGCGCGATCCGGCCGTGAAGTTCATGCTCAAGCGCGCGATCGACACCTGCCGCCGTCTGAACAAGTACGTCGGCATCTGCGGTCAGGGCCCGTCCGATCATCCGGACTTCGCCCTGTGGCTCGCGGAAGAAGGCATCGCTTCGATCTCGCTGAACCCGGACTCGGTTGTCGAGACCTGGCAGCAACTGGCGAAGTCGCAGTCGAAGTAAGCACGGTGCCGGGGGCGCGAGCCCCCGGTGCTCGCGAAGCTTGATGCAGTTTCCCAGCCAGCTTGCACGCTGCGGAAAAAAGTGTCAGCTTCGTGCTATAACACCCCGGTCTAGCCGGGGTGTTTTACTTTGGGAGGTCGCCGTGGGTCCGCATGGTTTGTTCTGGTGGATTGCCGCCGGCGTGCTCATCGTCGCGGAGCTGATGACGGGCACGTTCTACCTCTTGATGATCGCGCTCGGTTTTCTCGCGGGCGCCTTGAGCTATGAACTGGGCGCGCCGCTCGACGTGCAGTTGATCGTCGCGGCCGTGGTTGGACTCGCCGCCGTGGTCACGCTGCGCCGCTCGCGCTTCGGCCGCCGGCGCCGCATGACCGACGCCTCGACCGATCCGGGCGTGAATCTCGATATCGGCGCGACGCTCACCGTTGCCGCCTGGCGCGACGGCCGCGCCCGCACGATGTACCGCGGCGCCGAATGGGACGTCGAACTCGCGCCCGGCGAGCCCGAAGACGCACCGCTCTACGAAATCAAGGCGGTGCGCGGCAGTTGCCTCGTCGTGGCGGCGAAGCACGAGCGGCACGACGCCCAGACGCACAAGGCCGATGACACCGCGCGCCATGCCTGAGTCGCCTGAGTCGCCGAATTCCCGCAGCGCACCAACAAAACCACACTGAAGCGAACGGAGGTCCCGTATGCAAGTCCCAGTCGTCGGCCTGATTCTGCTCGTGATCGTCATCGTGCTGATCGCGCAGACCATCAAGATCGTGCCGCAGCAGCATGCCTGGGTGCTCGAACGCCTCGGGCGCTACCACGCCACGCTTACGCCCGGGCTGACGATCGTGCTGCCGTTCGTGGATCGCGTGGCCTACAAACACGTGCTCAAGGAGATTCCGCTCGACGTGCCGAGCCAGGTCTGCATCACGCGCGACAACACGCAGCTTCAGGTGGACGGCGTGCTGTATTTCCAGGTGACCGATCCGATGAAAGCGTCGTACGGGTCGAGCAATTTCGTGTTCGCGATCACACAGCTTTCGCAGACCACGCTGCGTTCCGTCATCGGCAAGCTCGAACTCGACAAGACTTTCGAGGAGCGCGACTTCATCAATCACAGCGTCGTTTCCTCGCTCGATGAGGCGGCCTCGAACTGGGGCGTGAAGGTACTGCGCTACGAAATCAAGGATCTCACGCCGCCGAAGGAAATCCTCCACGCCATGCAGGCGCAGATCACCGCAGAGCGTGAGAAGCGCGCGCTGATCGCGGCGTCGGAAGGTCGCAAGCAGGAGCAGATCAACCTGGCGGCCGGCGCGCGCGAGGCGGCGATCCAGAAGTCGGAAGGCGAGCGTCAGGCGGCCATCAACCAGGCGCAAGGGCAGGCCGCGGCCATTCTGGCGGTGGCCGAGGCGAACGCGCAGGCCATCCAGAAGATCGGCAACTCGATCCAGGCGCAGGGCGGCATGGACGCGGTCAACCTCAAGGTGGCCGAGCAGTATGTCAACGCCTTCGCCAATCTCGCGAAGCAGGGCAATACGCTGATCGTGCCGGGCAACATGGGCGATCTGAGCACGATGATCGCGTCGGCGCTCACGATCGTGAATCGCGCGGGCTTGCGCGAGGGGCAGATCAGCGGGTCCGGGGCGACGAAGGGCGCGTGAGCGCTGAGTCGCTGGAAATGACAACGGGCCGCGCGAGCGGCCCGTTGTCTATCTGAACATCTGAACGATGCCTGGCGCGATCAGGTGGGCGAGCGCATCAGGCGTGCCTTTTCGCGCTGCCAGTCGCGCTGCTTCTCGGTTTCGCGCTTGTCGTGCAGCTTCTTGCCCTTGGCGAGGCCGATCTCGCACTTCACGCGGCCACCCTTGTAGTGGAAGTTCAGTGGCACGAGCGTGAAGCCGCGCTGCTCGACCTTGCCGATCAGCTTGTCGATTTCTTCGCGGTGCAGCAGCAGCTTGCGGATGCGCGTGGGGTCCGGGTGGATGTGCGTCGAGGCCTCGGGCAGCGGGCTGATGTGCGTGCCGATCAGGTACAGCTCGCCGTCCTTGATGACGACGTAGCTCTCCTTGATGTTGGCTCGCCCCGCGCGCATGGCCTTGACCTCCCATCCTTCGAGCACGAGCCCAGCCTCGTGGCGCTCTTCGATGAAGTAATCGAAGAACGCTTTTCTGTTGTCGATGATGCTCATGGGGAAATGGGATTGGCCCAACTCGTTTAAAATCACGATTTTAGCAAAGCGGGCTCGCGAAAGCCCGTGGCGCTTTCACCCTTGCCACGCATTGCGCAATTTATGGCGGATGTCCAGAAAACCGTGTTGATTCGCCATTCGGCGGAACAGATGTTCGACCTCGTCACCGACGTCGCCGATTACCCCAATTTCCTGCCGTGGTGCGGCGGCATCGAGATACGCCGTCAGGACGAGGCGGGCATGGAGGCGAAGATCGACATCAACTTCAAGGGCATCAAGCAGCACTTCGCCACGCGCAACTCCCAGAAGCGCCCCGAGCGCATCGACATGGAGTTCGCGGACGGCCCGTTCCGCAAGTTCACCGGCTACTGGCGCTTCACGCCGCTGCGCGCCGACGCCTGCAAGATCGAGTTCGCGCTGCACTACGAGTTTTCAAACATCATTCTCGAGAAGCTCATCGGGCCGGTGTTCCATCACATCGCGAACACCTTCGTCGACTCCTTCGTGAAGCGCGCCGACCAGCGCTACGGCAAGCCATGAGCGCGAATCTTTCCGTCGACGTTTGCTACGCGCTGCCTGACGCGCAAACGCTCATCAGCATCGAACTGCCGGCGGGCGCCACCGTCCAGCAGGCCATCGACGCAAGCGGCGTTCTCGCGCGGCATCCCGAGATCGACCTGACGAAGCTGAAGGTGGGCGTGTATGGCAAGCTCAAGCCGCTCGATACGGTGCTTGCCGATCATGATCGGGTGGAGATCTATCGCCCGCTGATCGTCGATCCGAAAGCGGCGCGCCAGCGCCGCGTCGACAAGAGCCGCAAGGAAGGCTCGATCGAGGGGCGCAAATGGCTGCACAAGGATTCGCGCTGACGCCTTTGTGATGGGCAGCGCAAGCGGCTGCAAAAACGTAAAGGGCGGGGTAGCTCGCGCTAGCCCGCCCGTCCGGCCTCTCAGGGCGTTCCTGTTCTCAGGCTCTCAGGTTCTCAGCCTTTCCGTTTGGGTTGTCTGCGCGCCGCTCACGCGGTCGTGCGGCGTTGCTGCGTCTCGTCGCCGGATGCGGCGCGCTTTTCGGTCCCGATCCCCGGCAGGTCGCCTTCCGGCACGATCCCGTCGCCGTGGGCCGTGTCCTCCGGGCCGCCCGCATGCTGGCGCACCGACCAGCTCACGCCCGCCACCAGCAGCATGATGGCCGCGACTTCCAGCACGCGCGGCAGCCGATGGTCGTAGATGAAGCCGTACAGCAGCGCGAACAGCGTCTCGAACACGATCATCTGGCCGGACAGCGTGAGCGGCAGGCGCTTGGCGGCGGCGTTCCAGAGCCCGTTGCCAAGCCACGAGGCGCCGATCGCGAGCACCAGATTGAGCTGCCAGAAGGTGGTCCAGCGCGCGGCCGGCACGGTTTCCTGCACCCAGCCCGAGGGCAGGGCCAGAATGCCGAGCCAGAGCACGCCGCCGAGCGCGCCCGTCACCACACCCCACAACACCGACCATTCGTTCCCGCTGAAGTGCGCGTTGCGATGCAGGTAACGCGCGTTCTCGACCGCGAACCACGTCCAGCACACGAGCGCGCCCACGGCGCAGCCAAGACCGGTAATGCGGGTGAGCACGCTCGTCTGGCTGCCGGCCTCGCCCGCTGCGGTGAACACGTCCACGTTGATGCAGACGATGCCGGCCGCGATCATCGCGAGCGGCCAGACCAGCCGTGAAAGCGGCACGGCGCCGTGGTCGCGGCGGCCGAGCAGCGTCACCGTGACGGGCAGCACGCCGACGATCAGCGAAGCGGGCGCGATGCCCACCAGATGGATCGCACTCGCCAGAAAGAGGTAATAGAGCACGTTGCCCATGAGCGCGAGCTTCACGAGCGCAACGAGGTCGGCGCGCGTGAGGCGGGGCCACACGCGGCGCAGCATGGGCACGAGCGCGGCGAGCGAGACGAGCCCGTACATCACATAGCGGCCCGAGCTCAGGAGCAGGGGCGAGAATTCCGCCAACTGCCGGGGCACCACGAATACGGTGCCCCATAACGCGCCGGCAAGCACGCCGTACAACACACCACGCTGCATTTGATTTGCCTCCAAAGACGACTGGCGGCCCGCGCGGGCCATGAAACACGATGGCTCGAAGCTTAACGGGCGACATGCCGGGGCGTCTTGTTCAATCCTGCACCGCGCCGCTCGCTGCGCTTGCGCGGGTTGCCCGAGTGGGAATTCGGGTCGGAGGCGCACCTGGCCCGCCGCTTCGCAGCCGCCAAGGCCCGAGCGTGGAAATAATCCCGAAAACGGCGCTAAGCTACTGTTCACACTGATGATTTCCAGGGCGCTATCGCGTATAATCTGCTTTTGCGCCTATAGGATTTGCCATGCGTCTGATCCAGAAAGCACTCACGTTCGATGACGTGCTCCTCGTCCCCGCCTTTTCCGACGTTCTCCCGCGCGATACCAGCCTGAAGACCCGGCTGACCCGCAATATCTCCCTGAACATTCCGCTCGTGTCGGCCGCAATGGACACCGTCACGGAAGGCCGTCTGGCAATCGCCATGGCGCAGCAGGGTGGCGTCGGCATCGTCCACAAGAACCTCACGCCGGCCGAGCAGGCGCGTGAGGTTGCGAAGGTGAAGCGCTTCGAGTCCGGCGTGGTGCGCGATCCGATCACGATCCCGCCGCAAATGAAGGTCGCGGATGTCATCGCGCTCTCGCAGCAGCATGGCATCTCGGGCTTCCCGGTTGTGGAAGGCGCGCAACTCGTCGGCATCGTCACGAACCGCGACCTGCGTTTCGAAACGCGTCTGGACGAGCCGGTGCGCTCGATCATGACGCCGCGCGAGCGCCTCGTCACCGTCAAGGAAGGCACGCCGCTCGCCGAAGCCAAGTCGCTCATGCACAGCCACCGTCTCGAGCGCGTGCTGGTCGTGAACGATGCGTTCGAACTGCGCGGCCTCATGACCGTCAAGGACATCACCAAGCAGACCGAGCACCCGGCCGCCTGTAAGGACGAGCACGGCAAGCTGCGCGCGGGCGCGGCAGTCGGCGTCGGTCCGGACAACGAAGAGCGCGTCGAACTGCTGGTGCAGGCCGGCGTGGACGTGATCGTGGTCGATACGGCGCACGGCCACAGCAAGGGCGTGCTCGAGCGCGTTCGCTGGGTGAAGAAGAACTTCCCGCAGGTCGAAGTGATCGGCGGCAACATCGCCACGGCCGACGCGGCCCGCGCGCTCGTCGAGTACGGCGCGGACGGCGTGAAGGTCGGTATTGGCCCGGGCTCGATCTGCACGACGCGTATCGTGGCAGGCGTGGGCGTGCCGCAGATCAGCGCGATTTCCAATGTCTCGGAAGCGCTCAAGGGCACGGGCGTGCCGTGCATCGCAGACGGCGGCGTGCGCTATTCGGGCGACGTGTCGAAGGCGCTGGCAGCCGGCGCGAACGCTGTGATGATGGGCAGCATGTTCGCGGGCACCGAAGAGTCGCCGGGCGACGTGTTCCTGTTCCAGGGCCGCCAGTACAAGTCGTACCGCGGCATGGGTTCGGTTGGCGCGATGAAGGACGGTGCCGCTGACCGCTACTTCCAGGACAATTCGGCGAACATCGACAAGCTCGTGCCGGAAGGCATCGAAGGCCGCGTCGCCTACAAGGGCCCGATCAACGCGATCCTGTTCCAGATGATCGGCGGCGTGCGCGCCTCGATGGGCTACTGCGGTTGCCGCACGATCGACGAACTGCACGCGAAGGCGGAGTTTGTGCAGATCACCGGCGCCGGCTTGAACGAATCGCACGTGCACGACGTGCAGATCACGAAGGAAGCCCCCAACTATCACGTGGACTAAATCCCGATGAAGCCGCTGCTGCGCGTGCTGCTGATTGTCGATGCGTTGACGTTGCTGGGGTTCGGCGTGCTGTTCGTTCTCACGCCCTGGACCCTGGTCTACAACGCGTTGCAACTGGTGCAAACGCAGCCGGCGCTCGTTGGGCAGGCGTTCGGCGTGGTGCTGCTGGGTTTCGCGTGGCTCGCGCTACGTGCGGCCTTCCACGGCGAGATGACTTTGCCCGTGGGCCGCACGGTGGGGCACGTCAACTGGATTGCCGGCGTGCTCATGCTGGTCTGGATGATCGGGCTGCGTGCGCCGCGCCTCACGGGGTTGGGCCAGTTGGTGGCCGGTGCGGTGGGCGTCTGGTTGATCGTTCTCGGGCTTGGCGGTGTCCGCCTCGCAGGCGCGGTGCGCAAGCGCGTGAAGGAGCAGGCGGCAGGAGGCTCCACTCGGCAGCGAGAAGCGCGCAAGGTCGCGAAGGAGCGGTCCGAACGCCGTGACGAGCCGGTGACGTACGCGAAGCCGGGTTTCATGCGCTCGATGCCGTGGGGTGGGGCGCGGGAAGCGCGTGAAGCGCAACGGTCCGCCGCGCCGCTCGAACCGGTCGTGGAAGTGCCGACCGTGACGCCTGCGGCAGTCCCGCCTGTGACGCCGGCGCCTGTGCCGCCGGTTACGCCGCCGCTGGCGAGTGCGGCGCCGGCCGATGAGGCTCGACGCACGGCTCGCGACGAAGCGGCCGACGCACCGAGGCCGCCGCTGCGTGGCTGATGCCGCGCGCAAACCCGGCCTCCGAAATACCAGACGCAGTGCGCCCGCAGTTGGGGCGGCAGCACATCCGAATGTGCGCTACCCGGTCCCGCCGTAGTGCGCTGTCCTGGTCCTGATGAATTCACGCCGCGCGCGGATTACCGGCAGCGCGGCTTTCTGTATCCGTTCTTTTTTTAGGTCTCGTCCGCAGCCATGCACGACAAAATCCTGATTCTCGACTTCGGCTCGCAAGTCACCCAGCTCATCGCACGCCGCGTGCGCGAAGCCCACGTCTACTCGGAAATCCATCCCTACGACGTCGACGACGCGTTCGTTCGCGAATTCGCGCCGACGGGCATCATCCTCTCGGGCGGCCCGAACTCGGTCACCGACACCGACACCCCGCGCGCGCCGCAAGCGGTGTTCGAACTGGGCGTGCCGGTGCTCGGTATCTGCTACGGCATGCAGACGATGGCCGAGCAGCTCGGCGGCAAGGTCGACGGCGGCCACCTGCGCGAATTCGGCTACGCCGAAGTGCGCGCGCGCAACCACACGAGCTTCCTCGAAGGCATCGAAGACTTCCGCACGAGCGAAGGCCACGGCATGCTCAAGGTGTGGATGAGCCACGGCGACAAGGTCACGGAAATGCCGCAAGGCTTCCAGTTGATGGCATCGACGGAATCGTGCCCGATCGCAGCCATGGCCGACGAAGCGCGCCACTTCTACGGCCTGCAATGGCACCCGGAAGTCACGCACACGGTGCAGGGCCGCGCGATGCTCGAGCGTTTCGTGCTCGGCATCTGCGGCGCGAAGGCCGACTGGGAAATGGGCCACTACATCGACGAAGCCGTCGAGACGATCCGCAAGCAGGTGGGCAAAGAGCACGTGATTCTCGGCCTTTCGGGCGGCGTGGATTCGTCGGTGGCGGCGGCGCTGCTGCATCGCGCGATTGGCGACCAGCTCACCTGCGTGTTTGTCGATCATGGTCTCCTGCGCCTGAACGAGGCGGAGCAGGTGATGTCGATGTTCGCGGACAACCTGGGCGTGAAGGTGATCCATGTCGACGCGAGCGAAGCGTTCATGTCGAAGCTCGCGGGCGTGACCGATCCGGAAGCGAAGCGCAAGATCATCGGCGCTGAGTTCGTCGAGGTGTTCCAGACCGAAGCGGGCAAGCTCACCGACGCGAAGTGGCTTGCGCAAGGCACGATCTATCCGGACGTGATCGAATCGGCCGGCAAGGGCAAGAAGGCTGCGCACACGATCAAGAGCCACCACAACGTGGGCGGCCTGCCGGAAACGCTGAACCTCAAGCTGCTCGAACCGCTGCGCGAACTCTTCAAGGACGAAGTGCGCGAACTGGGCGTGAAGCTCGGCCTGCCGCATGAAATGGTGTACCGCCATCCGTTCCCGGGCCCGGGCCTGGGCGTGCGTATTCTCGGCGAAGTGAAGCGCGATTTCGCGGACCTGCTGCGTCGCGCCGATGCGATCTTCATCGAGACGCTGCGCAACACGATCGACAAGGAAACCGGCAAGTCGTGGTACGAACTCACGAGCCAGGCGTTCGCGGTGTTCCTGCCGGTGAAGAGCGTGGGCGTGATGGGCGATGGCCGCACTTACGAGTACGTGGTGGCGCTGCGCGCGGTACAGACGCTCGACTTCATGACGGCCCACTGGGCGCATCTGCCGCATGACCTGCTGGGCCATGTGTCGAACCGCATCATCAATGAAGTGCGCGGCATCAATCGTGTCGTGTACGACATCTCGGGCAAGCCGCCTGCGACGATCGAGTGGGAGTGATGGTCTCCCGCTAGCCTGCTGGCGATGCAAAAACCCGCGTTCGGCATTTGAGCCGACGCGGGTTTTTTGCTTTCGGGGAGCACCTTTCCGCAGGTTTTGATATACGATATGTATATCATGTATGGAGAATGGAATGAGCCGGATTCTGATTGATCTAACCGAGGCGCAGGTCGAAGAACTGGCGGCGCTCGTGCAGACCGAGCATCGGTCGCGTGCGGCGATCATTCGTGAGGCGATCGAGTCCTATATTGCGCAGCGCAAACGCTCGGCAGAGGGCGAGGACGTCTTCGGGGCCTGGAAGGGCAGGCAAGTCGACGGCCTCGACTATCAGCGGGAGCTGCGTTCGGAATGGTAAGGGCGCTCTTCGACACCAACATCCTGATCGACTACCTCAGCGGCATCCTTCAGGCGAAAAAGGAACTGGCGCGCTACGAATATCGCGCTATCAGCACGATCACGTGGATGGAAGTCATGGTCGGCGCGCAGCCGGACGATGAGCCGGCGATTCGCGGCTGGCTGGCGTCGTTCGACGTGCTCGAACTCGACCACCGCATTGCGGACCGCGCCGTCGCGATCCGCAGGACAAAGAAGGTGCTGCTGCCCGATGCAGTCGTCTGGGCGACCGCGCAGGTTCACTCGCTGCTTCTGGTGTCGCGCAACACGAAGGACTTTCCGGCCGACGAGCCGGGCATCCGCGTGCCGTACAAGGTTTAGGCTGGCGGTTGTGCAATGCAAGCCGAGCAATCCGAGCCTCGGCTTGCTCACGGTTACGCCCTCAGTGCTTCAGACACGTATCCGCGTTCTTCCACGTGCAAACGTCGAGCCCCGTATGAACGATGGGCTTCACCGTCTTGCCTGCCGCCAGGTCGCGCATCACCATCGCCGCCTGATAGCCCATTTCCTCGGGCCGCTGCCCGACGAGGGCGTTGACCTTGTGGTCCTTGAGCGCCTGGAGTTCCGGCCCGAGCGTATCGGCTGAGACGATCACGAATTTGCCGCTCTGGATCTTGTCCATGATCGGCGCGACGACCTGCGAGTACGCCTCCGGTGCGAAAAGCGGCCAGCCGCCCTCGAACACGAACGCCTGTAGCGTGTTGGCGTTGGCCGTGAGCGTGTCCTGCATCATCTGGTTCGCTTTCGCGGCGTCGTCGTTCACGTAGAGCGGGCAGGCGCTGATCTCATGCCAGTTGTTTTCGCCCGCAAGCTTCTTGATGCCCTTCTTGCCCGAAAGCACGTCGCGCGTGCCCTGGGCGCGCTGGTTGATGTTCTCGGCCGCGGGGTTGCCCATCACGAGGCAGATATTGCCGCCCTTGGGCATGAGCGTCTTCAACTGCTCGCCAAGCTTCACGCCCAGTTCGTAGTTGTCGGTGCCCACATACGCCTTGCGCAGCGACTGGTCCTTGGGCAGCAGGTCGGCGTCCGCCGTGATGATCGGAATGTTCGCGTTGCGGCGGCGGATCACTTCCGCGATGGCCGGGGCATTCGAGGGTGAAATCGCAATGGCCGCCACCCCCTTGGTCAGCAAGTCGTCGACGATCTGCACTTCGGCGCTTTCGTCGGCGGCCGTCGCGGGCCCGGTGTAGTAGCAGTTGTAGCCCTCTTTGCCGAGCTCCTTGTTCGCCCGGTCGCATCCCTGATGCATGAGATCGAAATACGGATTGTCGAGGCCCTTCACGACCAGCGCGAGGGTCTTGTCGGCTGCATAGGCGGAAGAGGCCAGCATGGCCAGCCCTCCGATCGCAGCGAAATACTTCCACGCCTTCTTCATGGTTTCCTCCTGTTCGGCGCCGGTCTCCCGGCGCGCGTGTCTCGTACCGCTTTCTTCATCGGAAGGAAAGCCCGCGCCCGTGCTTTGGGCTTCCTGCGGAACCTCGCGCCTCAGGTGATGGCTGGCGGCCGGCGGTTCCGCGTGTGTCCGGCCGCGCTGCCTTCTCACGGTGCGCTGGCCAGAGTGCCGCCGGCGCGACCGAATTCACGTCACTCTCCTTGCCGCTCGCCGCCAAGCCGGTTGAACAGCACGGCGACGATGATGAACGAGCCCACGACCGTTCCCTGCCAGAACGAGTCGACGCCGAGCAGGATCAGGCTGTTGCGGATCACCTCGATGAGCGCGGCGCCGACGATAGTGCCGAAGGCGCTGCCCACGCCGCCCATGAGGTTGGTCCCGCCGATCACGGTCGCGGCGATTACGCGCAGCTCGTCGCCGGTGCCGAGGCCCGTCGTCACGGCGCCGAGCCAGCCGACTTCGAGGATGGCCGCGACGCCCGCCATGAGGCCGCCGAGCACATACACGGAGCAGATCACGCGGCGCACCGGCACGCCGGTCAGATTGGCCGCATGGCGGTTGCCGCCGACCGCGAACACGTAGCGGCCCCAGCGCGTGAAGGCGAAGGCAAACCAGAACAGGACGCCGAGGACGATCAGAAACCACACGGGATTGGCGACGCCGAGCGTCTTGCCGCCGCCGAGCACCAGGAGCTTGTGCCCGTCGGGTCCGAATTCGAAAATGGTCCGGCTGCCGGAGATCACGAGGGCGAGACTGCGGCCCACGCTCAGCATGCCGAGCGTTACGACGAATGGCTGCATGTTCAGATAGGCGATGAGCAGGCCGTTCACGAGGCCGACGATCCCTGCGGTGAGCAGCCCGAGTCCGATGCCCGCCCAGATCGGATAGCCCGCGTTCATGGTGACCGACAGCACGATGCCGCTCAGGCCGATTGTCGAGCCAACGGAAATGTCGATCCCGCCCGTGACGATCACGGCCATCATGCCGAGCGCGACGATCGCCACGAAAGCGAAGTTGCGCGTGACGTTGAAGAGGTTCTGCTGCGTGGCGAACGTCGAGGTCACGAGCGAGAGCGCCACGCAGGCAACGAGCGTGGCCAGCACCACCCAGAACACCTGGCTCGCGAGCAGCCCGCTCCAGCGCGTGTGCGTTCTCGCGGATTGGGGATCGTCGAGCAGCGTTGGCATGGGGTTCGGCCTTTGCGGCGCATCGTTCAATTTCGGGTCTCCTCCGGCCTCGCGCGAAGCCGCGCGCGACGGGTTCAGGCGTTGGCGATGGCTCCGGTGATGAGGCCGGTCACTTCTTCCGGTGAGGATGCCTCGGTCTTTTTGTCCGCGACTTTGTGCCCGCGCCGCATGACGACCACGCGGTGGGCGACTTCGAAGACGTCCGGCATGCGATGGCTGATGAGAATGACGGCGATGCCGTGTTCGGACAGGCGCTTGATGAGGTCGAGCACCTGCGCGACCTGGCGTACGCTAATCGCCGCGGTTGGCTCGTCCATGAGTACGAGCCGTGCCTCGGACAAGCGCGTGCGTGCGATCGCCACGGCCTGCCGCTGACCGCCCGACATTTGCCGCACGAGATCGCGCGGGCGCGTTTCCGATTTCAGTTCCTTGAAAAGCTCGGCGGCGCGGCGGTACATGGTCGCATGATCGAGCACGCGAAAGGGCCAGATGCCGAGGCGCGGTTCGCGCCCGAGAAAGACATTGGCGGCGGCCGTGAGGTTGTCGCAGAGGGCGAGATCCTGATAAACGACCTCGATGCCTTGTGCGCGCGCGTCGACGGGGCGGCTGAAGTGGACCGGCTTGCCGTCGATGAGCATTTCGCCGTGAGAGGGCGGAAAGTTGCCGGCGATGACCTTCACAAGCGTGGATTTGCCCGCGCCGTTGTCTCCCATGAGTCCCACGACCTGGCCTGGCTCCAGGCTCAACGTCACGTCGTTCAGCGCATGGATGGCGCCGAAGTGCCTGGATACGCCTCTGAGTTCAAGAAGACTCATGGACTGTCGCGCTCGCTCTTGTGGAGCCGCCCGCCGTATTGGTCTGGGCGACCGGTAGACGTGCTAACTAGCCTGTTTTTTAGAGCACGATGGCGCTTTTAGCAAGACTATTTCGCCGCCCGGTAAAACGCGGCGAAGCGGGGCGCCACGGGCCTTTTCGCCGTGCAACGATTCGTGCAACGCAGCACGCCGCAGCGGTGCGCTGCCGGATGCCGCAGCCAGGCGGCCGCCGATGAGATAAAATTGCATTTTCGCCGAAGAACCCCGTCAGGCGGGCATGCGCGGAATCTGCGGAAGGCGCTGTCGCACGCTTGCTTCATGCCTCCAGCGGCATCGCGCTCGTCCCCTTGAGCTCATCGAGGCACACGATCGACTGCACGCTGTTCACGCCGGGCGCGCGCATCAGCGTATCGAGCAGGAATTCGGAAAGCGCCTTGAGGTCACGCGCCACCACCTTCAGCACGTAGTCGATATCGCCCGTCACGGAGTAGCACTCCTGCACCTGCGGCAGCGTCGCGACGAGTTCCTTGAACTTGACGAGTTCGCGCATGTGCCCGCGCTCCATCGTCACCTGAATGAAGGCGACCACGCCGAAGCCGAGCGCCTGCGCGTCGAGGCGCGTCTCGTAGCGGCGGATCACGCCCAGGTCCTCGAGCCGCCGATGGCGCCTGAGCGTTTGCGCGGGCGAGAGCTTGATTGCCGCCGCGAGTTCGAGATTCGAGGCGCGTCCGTGCTCCTGGAGTGCGGCGAGCAGCCGCATGTCGATCGTGTCGAGCGCGAGATTCTGCATTTATCTTGCGTAATGTGGGTTCAAGGCGAAACGGAATTGTATCAATCAGGGTTTGCCTGCGTACGAGATGAAATCATATTTTTCCCCGCCAACTATACACTGGGCGCACATGATCGGGCTGACGGCCAATACCGGCAAGCCTGGGAGCACGCCGACGCAGAACGTTGCGCGCGCAATTTTATTTCGTGTAGCGGGGCCGGCGTCCTACCCGGACGTCCTGGCGCCGAATCGATAAGTGGGAGACAGGAAGAGACATGGTTTCAAACGACACGCGTGAAAACCGCGGCGAGCTAAAACGCGGGCTCAAGAATCGCCATATCCAGCTCATCGCGCTGGGCGGGGCGATCGGCACGGGCCTGTTCCTCGGCATTGCGCAGACCATTCAGACTGCCGGACCTTCGGTGCTGCTCGGCTATGGCGTTGCCGGCATCATCGCGTTCTTCATCATGCGGCAACTGGGCGAGATGGTCGTGGACGAGCCCGTCGCCGGTTCGTTCAGCTATTTCGCCGACAAATACTTCGGCCCGTTCGCTGGCTTTCTCTCGGGCTGGAACTACTGGGTGCTGTACGTGCTCGTGAGCATGGCGGAGCTTTCCGCCGTGGGCATCTACATGCATTACTGGTGGCCGACCTTGCCCACGTGGGTTTCGGCGCTCGTGTTCTTCGTCGTCATCAACGGCATCAACCTCACGAGCGTGAAGTCGTACGGCGAACTCGAGTTCTGGTTCGCGATCATCAAGGTGCTGGCGATCGTCGGCATGATCGCCTTTGGCGGCTGGCTGCTGTTCTCGGGCTCGGCCGGTCCTGAAGCAAGCGTCTCGAACCTCTGGCGCAACGGCGGCTTCTTTCCGCACGGCGTTTCCGGACTCGTCATGGCGATGGCCGTCGTGATGTTCTCGTTCGGCGGCCTGGAACTCGTGGGCATTACCGCAGCCGAGGCAGACGATCCTTCGCACACCATCCCGCGCGCCACGAATCAGGTGATCTACCGCATCCTGATTTTCTACATCGGCGCGCTCGGCGTGCTGCTCTCGCTCTATCCGTGGCAGAAAGTCGTGGCTGGCGGCAGCCCCTTCGTGCTGATCTTCCACGCGATGAACAGCGACATCGTGGCCAATGTGCTCAATCTCGTCGTGCTGACCGCCGCGCTTTCGGTCTACAACAGCGGCGTGTACTGCAACAGCCGCATGCTTTACGGCCTCGCGCAGCAAGGCAATGCGCCCAAGGCGCTGCTCAAGGTCAGCAAGCGTGGCATTCCGCTGGCGGCGCTCGGCGTGTCGGCGTTCGTCACGGCCGCGTGCGTGATCATCAACTACTTCATGCCGGGCAAGGCGTTCGAACTGCTGATGGGCCTCGTGGTGTCCGCGCTCATCATCAACTGGGCGATGATCAGCCTGATTCACCTGAAGTTCCGCCGCGAGAAGGCGCGCGCCGGGGAGACCACCACGTTCCGCAGCCTCGGCTATCCGCTCACGAATTACGTGTGCCTCGTGTTCCTTGGCGGCATTCTCGTTGTAATGTATCTGATTCCGGATCTGCGGATTTCCGTGTATCTGATTCCGGTCTGGCTGGGCGTGCTCGGCGTTGCCTATCGCCTGTGGAACCGCAAGGCGGCGCCGGCGCTGCAACGCGGCGTGCCGGCACCCTGAGCGCCGCCCAGTCTGTTCGTCCCGATTTTTCGTCCTGAAGAGCTAATCAGTAAACACCATGTTCGAACACATCGATGCCTACCCCGGCGACCCGATCCTCTCGCTCAACGAGAACTTCCAGAAGGACCCGCGTCAGAACAAGGTCAATCTGAGCATCGGCATCTACTTTGACGATGAAGGCCGTCTGCCGGTCATGAAGGCCGTTCACGCGGCCGAGGCGGCGATTCTCGAGGAGCCGGGCCCGAAGCCCTATCTGCCGATGGCCGGTTTCGCGCAATATCGCGACGCCGTGCAGTCGCTCGTGTTCGGGGCCGAGTGCCCCTCGCGCGCAGCAGGCCGCATCGCGACCGTGCAGACGCTGGGCGGCTCGGGCGCGCTCAAGGTCGGCGCCGATTTCATCAAGCGCTACTTTGCGGGCAGCCAGGTGTGGGTGAGCGATCCGACGTGGGAGAACCACCGCTTCATCTTCGAGCGCGCGGGCTTCACGGTGAACACCTACCCGTACTACGACGAGGCATCGGGCGGCCTGAAGTTCGAGGCCATGCTCTCGGCTATCGACGCGCTGCCGGCGAAAAGCGTCGTGCTGCTGCACGCGTGCTGCCATAACCCGACGGGCGTCGATCTCGATCGCGCGCAGTGGGAGCAACTGATCGACGTGCTGCAAAAGCGCGACCTGCTGCCGTTCGTCGACATGGCGTACCAGGGCTTCGGCGCGGGCCTCGACGACGACGCCTTCGCGGTGCGTGAGCTCTCGCGTCGCGGCGTGCCCGCGCTCGTGGCGAATTCGTTCTCGAAGAACTTCTCGCTGTACGGCGAGCGCTGCGGTGGCCTGCACGTGATCTGCGAAGACGCGGCGGCCGCTGACCGCGTGCTCGGCCAGCTCACGAGCGCGGTGCGCGCGAACTACAGCAACCCGCCGACTCACGGCGCCAAGATCGTGACGCGCGTGTTGAACACGCCGGCACTGAAGGCTTCGTGGGAGCAGGAGCTGGCGGCGATGTGCGAGCGCATCGCCCGCATGCGCGTCGCGATTCACGACGGCTTGCGTGCCCACGCGAGCGAAGCGGCGCTGTCGCGCTACGTGAAGCAGCGCGGCATGTTCACGTACACGGGGCTGAGCGCGGATCAGGTCGAGCGCCTGAAGGAAGAGTTCGGCGTGTATATCTTGCGTTCGGGCCGCATGTGCGTGGCAGGCTTGAACGAGGCCAACGTGGGCGTGGTGGTTGACGCGGTCGGCAAGGTGATGAAGGACTAAAGGGTAGGGTGAGCGGGGCGCTCAGCCTCGCAAACCTTCAAACGCCGCTGGTGTGCCGGTTCGATCCGCGCATGTCGGCGGCGTTGTCACATCCGCCCCTCAAAACCGCATGCCGGCGCCGCATCCACCCGCCATGCCTCCGCCGCTGCCGCCCACCGCCCCGCAGAACACGCCGCAGCCCGAAAGGCTGGCGGCCAGCAAGCAGCACAGGGCAGCGAGGCGCAAGCGGCGCGCCGTCGAGCCGGTGGAAGAGGAGGTGTTTCGTTTCATCATGGCAGGTTGAAAAAAGGGGGCGAACCGGTCTAGGTCCTGACCGGATCCAGCCGCCTAACGATACGCTCGTTCCACTGGCGGACGCTATCGGACGATTCCAGGTTTTGTCGTGCGTGCGCATGCAACCGGCATCAAACTGTGGGTCTGTCAAGCTGTCGGAAGCCGATGACACACATGACGGAAGTACACGACGGAAGCACACGGTCCTCCAGGTCTTACCCTGATAGAATGCGTGAGCCGCAACGTAGTGGATTGCTGATGAAATTGCTTGATGCCCTCGTCGAACAACGGATTGCCGCCGCGGCTGCGCGTGGCGACCTCGACGACCTGCCCGGCGCAGGCGCGCCGCAGGCGCTCGACGACGACCTGCTCGTGCCCGAAGAAGTGCGCGTAGCCAACCGCATCCTGAAGAACGCCGGGTTCGTGCCGCCCGCGCTCGAGCAGTTGCGCGCGTTGTGCGATCTCGAAGCGGAACTCGCCAAGGTCAGCGACAAGGCCGAGCAATGCCGTCTTCGCGCGCGCATGCTCGCGCTCGACATGGCGCTCGAATCGTTGCGCGGCGGCGGCCCGATGGTCGTGCCGCACGAGTACCGTCGCCGCATTGCCGAGCGTTTGTCCGAGCGCGCCGCCGGTGAGCCGGGTTCGGCGCTGGCGGGGGCGGCGTGACTGACGCGCCTGTCGAACCACTCGGACCACTCGCTCCGCACGGGTCGTCCGGCACGGCGTCCGGGGCAGATTCTCCGACCGATACCCTTACCGAACGCGACCGCCATTTCATGCGGCTCGCCCAGGCCGCCGCCGAAACGGCGCGCGCGGCGGGCGAGGTGCCCGTGGGCGCCGTGCTCGTGCGCGGCGACGAAGTGATCGCGTCGGGCTTCAATCATCCGATCGGTGGGCACGATCCGTCCGCGCACGCCGAAATGGCCGCCTTGCGCGCCGCCGCCCAGGCGCTGGGTAACTACCGCTTGCCCGGCTGCGAACTCTATGTGACCCTTGAACCGTGCCTGATGTGCGCGGGCGCGATCATGCATGCGCGCATCGCGCGCGTCGTGTTCGGCGCGCACGACCCGAAAACGGGGGCGTGCGGTAGCGTGGTCGATGCATTCGCCAATCCGCAGCTCAATCACCATACGAGCGTATCCGGTGGCGTGCTGGCGGACGAGTGCGGCGAAGCGCTGCGCACGTTCTTCGCCGAGCGGCGGCGCGTGAGCCGCGAAGCGCGGCGGGCGGCGCGCTTGCAGAGCGAAGAAGAGCAGACGCGAGCCGGCGCTTGCAGCCCGGACGAACCTTCAGCCTGAATTTCAGCCGACATGACCCTACATCGCACCATCGAACTGATCGCACCGTCCGGCTATCCGCACGATCCGCAGGCGGTGCATCGTGCGCTCGCGCGGTTGCGGGCGCAGGGCCATCATGTCGATGGCGTGCAGTCGACCGAGCGACGCTATCAGCGGTTTGCCGGCACCGACGGCCAGCGCGCAGCCGAGCTGAACCGCCTGGCCGATCCGTCGCGCGACCTGCCGGACATCGTGCTGGCGGTGCGCGGCGGCTATGGCGCGGTACGCATCCTGCACGGTCTGGACTACGAAGGATTGCAGCGGCGCCTGAAGGATCAACCCATCGCCTTCGTGGGGCACAGCGACTTCACCGCCATCCAGTTGGCGCTGCTCGCGCGCGCCGGGCTCACGACGTTTGGCGGCCCGATGCTCGTCAGCGACTTCGGCGCCGAGAATCTCAGCAGCTTCACGATGCAGCACTTCTGGGAGACGCTCTCGAAGCCGACTTTCACGCTGAAGGTGAACGCGCCCCAGGCGCAAGCGGTGAACGTGTCGGGCACGCTTTGGGGCGGCAATCTCGCGGTGCTCACGTCGCTGATCGGCACACCTTATCTGCCACCGGTCGAGGGCGGCATCCTGTTCGTCGAGGACGTGAACGAGCAGCCGTTCCGCATCGAACGCATGATCTATCAGTTGCACCTCACGGGCATCCTCGCGCGCCAGCAGGCGCTCGTGCTGGGCGACTTCTCGGGTAGCAAGCAGTTCGACTACGACAACGGTTACGACCTCCGCGAGATGGTGGAGCAGGTGCGTTCGGTCGTGGGTATCCCGGTGGTGACGGGCCTGCCGTTCGGCCACATTCCGGATATGGTGACGCTGCCGATGGGCGCGTCGGCGCAGTTGAACGCCGCGCCGCACGGCTTCGAGCTGACCGTGAGCGACTACCCGCATCTGGGTTGACGCATAAGCATCGCGAGCGCTTTCGGGCGCTTTTTTAGTGGATACATATGCAACTAACAGCCTATCATGCACGGTTCAGGCAAATACTCAGAAGAAAGCCTCACGGCCAAATTGTTGACAAAAAATGGACCCATTTCGAGGCGGCGAATCACCGCTATGGTGCCGGATTCCCCGATATAAAGCGACTTTCACCGAAAAAAGGCATGCAGCGAATCGGGTGCGCGTGGGGATCTTCCCCAGGTTCACCGATAAAATTGTTGACAATATTTATGTCCAACCTAGGATACCCAACATAGAGACCCGAGCTATGCGAAAGACCGATATCGACGCCGAAGCAACCGGCATGAAGCCCGAAGCGATCGCCGCGCGCATTCGCGCCGCGATCCTCGAGCACCGCTTGCCGCCCGGCGCGAAATTGACGGAAGCCCAGTTGTGCGAAGTATTCAGCGTGAAGCGCGGTCCGATCCGCCAGGCGCTTGCGCTGCTCGCAACGGACCATCTCGTGGACCTGGAGCCCAATCGCGGCGCGTTCGTCGCCAGCCCGACGCTCCAGGAAGTGCACGAGGTGTTCGAGATGCGGCGGATCATCGAGCTGGCCGTGGTGGGGCGCATTTGCAGCGCGCAGCACGGCAACCGGCGGCTCAAGAGCATCGGCGAGACGATCCGGCGCGAGCGCAAAGCCTTCGAGGGCCGCGACTTCCCGACGTGGATCCGCCTCTCGGGCGAGTTCCATACGTCGCTCGCCACGCTCACCGGCAATACCGTGCTTTGCGACTGCCTGAACGGGCTCGTGGCGCGCTCGACGCTGATTTCAGCGCTCTACGAATCGCCGGGGCGCAGTCCCTGTTCGTTCGACGACCACGAGACGATTCTCGCGGCGCTCGAAGCCGGAGATGAGAAGCTGGCTGCCGAGCTCATGGTGCGGCATTTGCAGGGCGTCGAGCTGAGGATGCTCGACCGGCCGGCCGGCGCATCGGTCGACTTGCAGGAAGTATTCGGCACACGCGAGACGACGGTGCTCGCACGCTGAGCCGCAGTTTGCGGTGGCGCTGAAACGGATTTCAGCAAAGGATGGCAGTCAATCGCGGCGGCGCACGGCGAAACGTGCCCGCCGCGGCTCAAAAGGATGGAGTGGGGCGCATGCAGGGCATGCGCACGGCTTGAAGCAGGCACGGCGTTGCAGGGCGCGCGAAAGCGGCGACCGGTAAGCGGCGGGTGCCTCGGGCCGGACCATTCGGGGATATCGCGGCGGCCGCGTCCAGCGGCGGTTCGCACGCGTTTCGAGGCGTTCAGGCGTCTTTTTTCCGTCGGCGTATCCATCCCAAGGAGCGGATCATGGCTCAGTTCAGCGCGTCACCTGGCAGTCCGGCAGTGCCCAACTTCGAATCCGGCGAAAGCAGCGAGAGCGCAGAAACCCTGCGCTTGCCTGCCGGCTACAGCGAGCGGCTCTACAACCACGATCTCGCACCGCTCAAGGAGCAGACCTGGGGCGCGTACAACATCTTCGCGTTCTGGATGTCCGACGTGCACAGCGTGGGCGGCTATGTGTTCGCGGGCAGTCTTTTCGCGCTTGGCCTCACGAGCTGGCAGGTGCTCGTTGCGCTGATCGTCGGCATCTCCATCGTCAACGTGCTCTGCAATCTGATCGCGCGGCCGAGCCAGCGGCATGGCGTGCCGTATCCGGTTGCATGCCGCGGCACCTTCGGCGTGCTCGGCGCGAATGTTCCGGCTGTGATCCGCGGTCTCATCGCCGTTGCGTGGTACGGCATCCAGACGTATCTCGCGTCGAGCGCGCTCGTGATCGTCGTGCTCAAGTTCGTCCCGCAACTCATGCCATACGCCGATGTGCACAAACACGGTCTGCTCGGACTGTCCGCAATCGGCTGGGCCGGGTTCATGACGCTGTGGGTGCTGCAAGCGCTCGTGTTCTGGAACGGCATGGAAACCATCAAGAAGTTCATCGACTTCGCCGGCCCAGCCGTTTATGTCGTCATGTTCGCACTCGCGGGCTATATGGTGTACCGCGCGGGCTGGCACAACATCGGGCTGAATCTCGGCGGCGTGAAGTATCACGGCACGGAAGTGATTCCCGTGATGATCACGGCGATCTCGCTCGTGGTGTCGTACTTCTCGGGGCCGATGCTCAATTTCGGCGACTTCTCGCGTTACGGCAAGTCGCTCAAGAGCGTGCACAAGGGCAACTTCTGGGGCTTGCCGGTCAACTTCCTCGCGTTCTCGCTCGTTACCGTCATCACCACGTCGGCCACGCTGCCTGTGTTCGGAGAACTGATTACTGACCCGGTCGAAACGGTCGGCCGCATCGATCATCCCACCGCCGTGATTCTCGGCGCGCTCACGTTCACGATCGCGACCATCGGCATCAACATCGTCGCCAACTTTGTCTCACCGGCATTCGATTTTTCCAACGTCGCGCCGCGCCTGATCAGTTGGCGTGCGGGCGGCATGCTCGCCGCGGTGGCGTCGATCTTCATCACGCCGTGGAACCTCTTCAATAATCCGGCCGTGATCCACTACACGCTCGACGTGCTTGGTGCCTTCATCGGACCTTTATATGGTGTCCTGATCGTCGACTTCTATCTCGTGAAGCGTGGCCGTCTTGCCGTGGACGATCTCTACTCGGTTTCGCCCAAGGGCGCGTACTGGTATCGCAACGGCGTCAACTGGCGCGCGGTGGCGGCCTTGCTGCCGGCTGCCGTGATCGCGATCCTCTGTGTGATGGTGCCGTCGCTCAGTGGCTCGGCCAACTTCTCGTGGTTCATCGGTGCAGCGCTCGCCGCATTGTTCTATCGCGCGCTCACGATGGGCGAACGCGCTCGCGCAAACGCATGAGTGTTGGGCAAGACCAGGCAAAACCAGGCATCAACGAAGGAATTGACATGCGTATCAAACTGATCAACCCGAACACCACGCAGCGCATGACCGCCGCAATGGAGCAGTGCGCGCGCGCCGTGATCGCGCCGGGCACGGAAGTCGTGGCGGTGAGCCCGACGATGGGGCCGCCCTCGATCGAAGGCTATTACGACGAAGCGCTTGCGACGCCGGGTCTGCTCGCCGAAGTGGAGGCCGGCGAGCGCGAAGGCTTCGATGGCTATGTCATCGCCTGTTTTGGCGACCCCGGTCTCTATGCGGCGCGCGAGCTGGCTCGCGGTCCCGTGATAGGGATCGCCGAAGCGGCGATGCACGCGGCGAGCGTGCTCGCGCCCGGCTTCTCGGTCGTGACGACACTCTCGCGCACTCGCGCCATGGCCTGGCATCTCGCCGAGCGTTACGGCATGTCGCGCTTTTGCCGCAACGTGCGCGCCATCGACGTGGCCGTGCTTGAACTCGACGAGCCGGGCTCGGCCGCGCGCCGCGCGATCGTCGAAGAGTGCCGCCGCGCGCTCGACGAAGATGGCGCCGACGCCATCGTGCTGGGCTGCGCGGGAATGACGAGCCTGTGCGCGCAAGTGGAGGAGGCGTTGGGCGTGCCCGTGGTGGACGGCGTGACGGCCGCCGTGAAGTGGGTGGAGGGCCTCGTTGCGCTGCGCCTCACGACCGCCAAGCGCGGCGACTTCGCGCGCCCGCTCGCCAAGCGCTACGACGGCGATTTCGCGCGTTTCAGCCCGACCAACCCTGCGCCCGTTACGGAAACGCCGCCGCCGGTGCGGCCGCTGCGATACGGGTAAACGCGGGGCAATGGCGAAACCCGCGCAAGCGAGGCAGGCCGGCTCACATACACCTCGCTTGACCCGTACTATCTGAGTGTGCGTATGGGCGCGTAAGAGTGATTTCGCTACACTGGTCCGGTCCTGATGTCAGGTTGCGCGGGCCTCCCGCCAGGCCCTGCCACGCAGGGCCGGCGGGCATTTCAACGTGCCTCGCCGTTTGCGGACACTTCGTTTCATCCTCTCTATTCGATTGATTCGACCAGCATGCCACTCGATCCCCAATATCCCCGCGATCTGATCGGTTATGGCCGGCATCCGGTGCAGGCCAACTGGCCCGGTCAGGCGCGCGTCGCGGTGCAGTTCGTGCTCAACTACGAAGAGGGCGGCGAGAACTGCGTGCTGCACGGCGACCCCGCCTCCGAACAGTTCCTCTCCGAGATCGTCGGCGCCGCCGCTTACCCCGCGCGTCACATGAGCATGGAATCGATCTACGAGTACGGCTCGCGCGCGGGCGTGTGGCGCATCCTGCGCGAGTTCGAGAAGCGCGGCCTGCCGCTCACCGTGTTCGGCGTGGGCATGGCGATCGAGCGCCATCCCGAAGTGGCGCGCGCGTTCGTCGAACTGGGGCATGAGATTGCATGCCACGGCTATCGCTGGATTCATTATCAGGACGCCTCGCCGGCGCTGGAAGCCGAGCACATGAAGCTCGGCATGGAAGCGATCGAGCGCGTGACGGGCGTGCGTCCGCTCGGCTGGTACACGGGACGCGACAGTCCGAACACGCACAGGCTGGTTGCCGAATATGGCGGCTTCCTCTACGACTCCGACTACTATGGCGACGACCTGCCGTTCTGGATGGACGTGGCGGTCACGGGCGGCAAGACCGTGCCGCAACTGATCGTGCCGTACACGCTCGACACCAACGACATGCGCTTCGCCACGCCGCAAGGATTCAATACGGCGGATCACTTCTTCACGTACCTGCGCGACGCGTTCGACGTGCTCTACGAAGAAGGGGACGAAGCGCCGAAGATGCTGTCGATCGGCATGCATTGCCGCCTGCTCGGCCGCCCCGGCCGCATTCGCGCGCTGCAACGTTTTCTCGACCACATCGAAAAGCACGAGCGCGTGTGGGTCACGCGCCGCGTGGACATCGCGCGCCACTGGCGCGAGCACCATCCCTATCAACCGCAACAGAACGACCACCGCGGGGCCGCCGCATGAAGGCAATGCACTACACCCTCGAACAGTTGAATCAAGCCTCGGCCGACGCCTTCGTGGCGGCGCTCTCGGGCATCTTCGAGCACTCGCCCTGGGTGGCCGAAGCGGCAGCGTTGCAGCGTCCGTTCGCGAGCATCGACACGCTGCATCACACCATGTCGAAGGCCGTGGAAACCGCGGGCGAAGCGAAGCAGCTCGCGCTGATCAACGCGCACCCGGAACTCGCGGGCAAGGCCGCCGTGCGCGGCGAGCTGACCGCTGAATCCACGCGCGAGCAGAGCGGTGCGGGCCTGAACCAGTGCACGCAGGAAGAGTTCGACCGGTTGCAGGCGCTCAACCGGGCGTATCGCGAGAAGTTCGGATTCCCATTCATTCTCGCGGTGCGCGGCTACGACCGCCACGGCATCATCGCGAACTTCGAGGCGCGCTTGAATAACAGTCGCGCCGACGAGATGCGCGCGAGCCTCGACCAGATTTACCGTATTGCGCGCTTCAGGCTGGATGAACTGATTGATGCGTGACCCGACGATGCGCCCTCGGCGGTTCGAAGAGGGCGCCGCGCCGTTTTGATCCATAGAAAAGACACGAAGGAAGACAACGATGGCACTCCCGACTCTCGACCCCAACGCACCTGACTTCACGCGCCGCTTTGTGAATCTCGCGGATCCGCGACTGGGCGCACAGGCGCTCGAGGCGAGCGACGACTTCTTCGCGCCGAAGGAGCGCATGCTCAATCCGGAGCCGGCCGTCTTCATTCCGGGCAAGTACGACGAACACGGCAAGTGGATGGACGGCTGGGAAACGCGCCGCAAGCGCACGACCGGCTACGACTGGTGCATCGTGAAGCTCGCGCGTCCCGGCGTGATCAAGGGGCTCGACCTCGATACGAGCCACTTCACGGGCAACTATCCGCCGGCGGCTTCGGTGGAAGGCGCGTATGTTGCCGACGGCGTGCCCGGTGCCTCGACGCAATGGACGGAAATCGTTCCCTCCACCTCGCTGAACGGCAACAGCCACCACTACGTGGAAGTCTCGAGCGACAAGCCGTACACGCACCTGCGCGTGAATATCTATCCGGATGGCGGCATTGCACGTCTGCGCGTGTATGGCCAGCCGCAAGTGGACTGGGCGGGCGCGAGCCGCGCCGAACTCTTCGATCTTGCGGCGATGGAAAACGGCGCGTACCTCGTGGGCGCGAACAACCAGCACTTTGGCATGGCGTCGACGCTGCTCATGCCGGGCCGTGGCGTGAACATGGGCGACGGCTGGGAAACGCGCCGCCGCCGCGAACCGGGCAACGACTGGGCGATCATCGCGCTCGCGCAGCCGGGCATCATCAAGAAGATCGAGGTGGACACGGCGCACTTCAAGGGCAACTATCCCGATCGCTGCTCGTTCCAGGCCGCGCGCGTGACGGGTGGCACGGACAGCTCGCTCGTGACCCAGGCGATGTTCTGGCCGGTCCTGCTCGGCGAGCAGAAGCTGGAGATGGACAAGCAGCACTACTACGAAAGCGAACTCGCGGCGCTCGGGCCCGTGACGCACGTGCGCTTCAATATTTTCCCGGACGGCGGCGTGTCGCGCGTGCGCCTGTGGGGCACGCTTGCGTGATTCGCTGACGAGGCCATCATGAGTGAAACCAGGACTACGCTCACCATCGAACCGCTCACGCGCGAGGCGTTCGCGGCGTTCGGCGACGTGATCGAGCTTGCGGGTGCGAAGCAGATTCCGATCAACCTCGGCACGACGATCCGCTATCACGATCTCGCGAAAGTGGATGTGACGGACGAGGGCGGGCGCACGCTCGTGAACCTCTTTCGCGGGCAGCCTCGCGAGTTGCCGTTCGAGGTCAGGATGCTCGAACGGCATCCGCTCGGCAGCCAGGCGTTTGTGCCGCTCAACGACAAGCCGTATCTCGTGGTGGTCGCGCCCGCGGGCGATCTGGATGTCACGAAGATTCGCGCGTTCGTTTCGCGTGGCTGGCAGGGCGTGAATTACGCCAAAGGCGTTTGGCATCATCCGTTGATCGCGCTGGATGAGGTGAGCGACTTCATCGTCGTCGATCGCGGTGGCGAAGGGCTCAATCTCAACGAGCAGGATTTGCCGGAGTCGCTCTGGTTGACGCAAGAGGCGATGAAGGCCGCAATGCCGTGATGTTCTGATGTGACACAGCGGCACAACGAAAGAAAGCCACGGCCTTGGCCGTGGCTTTCGCACATGTGGCGCAGCGCATTAGCGCAGTGTCTGGGCAATCGTGGTCAGAATTCGTATCCGACCTGAGCGCGTGCGGCTGTGTTGCCCGTGCTTGTGACCGAAACGCCGCCGTTCACAAGCCAGTGCATGTTGACCGATCGGTATGTCACGCCCACCGCTGCGGCGCTGCCACCCATGTAGTAGCCACCGCCGGCCGCCACTACGGTACGTCCAGGACCTGAAGGCGTGAGGTTCGGCATGGCCATTGCCGCGGCCACGCCGGCATACGCGTTCTTCGAGACGGTGTTGATCGAGTTCTGAAGCCCCGTGATCTGCTGGTTGAACGCATTCGATTGCTGGGTGATAGCGTTGTTCAACTGGTTCAGGTTCACGGCGTCGGTGCCCGACGTGCCTGCCGCCACGTTGACGATCTGGCGCTCGGCGCCCTCGGCGCCGACCGACACGGCGTTGGCGCGATTCGCGATCGAATTCGCGCCGACGGCGACCGAATTGTCCGCCGATGCGCTGGCCTTGTCGCCGATCGCGGTCGCGCTGTTGCCCGTTGCCACGGCGCCGCCGCCCACGGCGATTGACTGCGTACCCGTCGCGGCTGCCGCGCCGCTCGTGGTGTTCGTGGCGACGGCGAACGAGCCCGTGGTGCTGATGTTCTGCACGGCCTGGTTCAGGTTGTCGAGTTGCTGGTTGGTTGCGAAGAGTTGCTGGCCGGTCACGGCGTCGGTGCTGCCATCGGCGAGCGACGCGTTTTGCAGACCCGTCAGCTGAACGTTGCCGCCGCTCGTGCTGCTCAACGTGACCGAGGCGTGTGACGACGAATCGTAGTGCAGGGCGAGTGCATCAGTCGTGGCGTCTGTAGCCGACGCGCCGGTCGCACTGCCCGGGGCTGCCGCGGCCAGCGCGCGGCGCGAATTGGCGGAAGCGGTGTCGAGGGAGGCACTGTCAGCCGCGTTCAAGGCCACTCGGGAAGCCGAATCGGACGTATCAAGGCCAAACAAGCTTCTCACCTGACCCAAATTGACAGCGTCGGTATCCGCCAGAGCCTCTGCCACGTTCGTGATCCGGCGGGTCTGATCAGGTCTGCCCACCGAGACCGTCAGCGCTTCATCGGCGACCGAACCGTAGCCGAGCGCAACCGAATTCAGGCCCTTTGCCTGCGCGGGGTCACCCTGTCCGCTACCGTCGATGTATGGCAGCTTGAAGTTCTGGATCGCCTGATTGGTTGCATAGAGCTGGGAGCCGTTGATTGCGTCGGTAGAATCCGCCGAAAGGCGGCCGGCAGCGACATTGGTGATCGTGCGTTCATTGCCCACGCTGCCTATGCTGACGGTGCTGGACGGATTTGCGCCGGCAAAATCATAGGAAACACCGCGAATCGTCGTGTCCGGCGTTCCAACGGCGGCGTCCGTTGTCGAACCGGAGCCAAGCGCGACGTCTTTCGCGTTATTTGCCAACGCACCGAAACCGATCGCGGTGGAAAGATCGCCATTTGCTGTTGCTGCGGCGCCGAGAACAACGCTTTGTGTTGCGTTTGCCGCACTGAGCGCGCCTAATGCCAAAGAGCTTGATCCAGGCGTTTTGCTGCCATTGCCGATCGCAATCGCAGCGCCGCCAGTCGATGTGGCATTGAGGCCGACTGCGATAGCGTTGCCCCCGGTAGCGCTTGCATTCATTCCGATCGCTACGCCGCCGGGCAGGTATGAGCTGCTCGAGGTCGAGGCATAGCCTGCCGTCGCACCGGAGCCTAACGCGAGATCGCCTTCACCGTAAGCGGTACTTCCGCTGCCAACTGCCATAGCCACGGCGTTGTACGGGCCGGCGTTGATGCCGGCGCGGCTTGCCGTGCCTAACGCGATGGCGCCTTCGCCTGCCGCCGTCGCCGACATGCCTTGTGCGATCGACTGATCGCCACTCGCGACAGCGAGCGGTCCAATTGCGATGGCATCGGTTCCGGACGCATTAGAGTCATCCAGCGTCGAGTTGGCGTGGAAATACTTCGTCCCAGTCTCGTTGATGGCATCGATGCTTTCGTTCGTTGCATTGAGCTGCGAACCGTTGACCGCATCGGTCGAATCCTCGTTGAGCCGCCCCGCAGCAACGTTGGTGATCGTTCGTTCGTTGCCCACGCTGCCTACGCTGACGGTACTGGCCGGATTTGTGCCGGCGAAATCGTAGGGCACGCCGCGAATCGTGGTGCCCGATGTTCCGACGGCGGCGGCCGTCGTGGAGTCAGAGCCAAGCGCGACTGCGTAACTTTGCGAGGCTGTGGCTCCTGCACCAAGCGCGAGCGCGTTCGCGCTGGCTGCGAATGCGTTTGCGCCAACCGCTGTTGCCGATCCCTCGCCGGCTTGCGCGCCGGTGCCGATCGCGATGGCAGCGGCGCCGGACGAAGTGCTCTGGAAACCGATGGCGACGTCGTTACCGCCCAGCGCCGCCGCTGCGGGGCCGAACGCGGCGGATGCCCGACCTGCCGCGACGGCGGTGTCACCGAGGGCGATTCCATAGCTATCCTGAGCAACCGCGCCGCCGCCCAGTGCCATGGCGTGATAGCCCGCTGCCGTGGTGAGAGAACCTATCGCGATCGAGGAGCCGCCGGTGGCCGTGCTACCGGGGCCGATTGCCACGTCTCGCCAGGTCGTGGCGGAGCTTGACGCGCCCAGGGCAACAGATGCTTCGGTGGCGAGCGTATTGTGGCCGATCGCCGTACCGGTAGCCGCCGTAGTGGTAGCGCCTGTTCCGATGGCGAGGGCATGATAACCCGATGCCGTCGCGTTCGCTCCAATGGCGATCGCCGAGTCGCCGATCGCACCTTCGCCGTTGTAGTTTCCTTGGTCTGGAAGACTATTGATGCCGACGTAGTGCGTCCCCTTGCCACCCGCCTGCTGCATGGCGTCATAGAGTTGCGAGCCGTTCACGGCGTCCAGGCTGGAAGCCGTGAGCGCGCCGTTCGCGACGTTGTGCAGAGCGACGGATTTGGTGCTACCCGAGCCACCCAGCGTCACGGAATTGTGCGACGAGGAGTCATACAGCACCGCATCCTGGAGTTTGCCGTCGAGGCTCGTGATGCGCTCGTTCGTCGCGTAGAGCTGCGAGCCGTTCACGGCGTCCAGGCTGGAAGCCGTGAGCGCGCCGTTCGCGACGTTGTGCAGAGCGACGGATTTGGTGCTACCCGAGCCACCCAGCGTCACGGAATTGTGCGACGAGGAGTCATACAGCACCGCATCCTGGAGTTTGCCGTCGAGGCTCGTGATGCGCTCGTTCGTCGCGTAGAGTTGCGAGCCGTTCACGGCATCCAGGCTGGACGCCGTGAGCGCGCCGTTCGCGACGTTGCGCAGTGCGACCGGATTTCTGCTGCCCACGCCGCCGAGCGTGACGGACGTTTGTGACGGCGAGTCGTACAGTACGGCATTGGTGCTCTTGCCTGCCAGATCTGTCAGTGCCTGGTTCGTGGCGTAGAGTTGCGAGCCGTTGACCGCATCGGTGCTGTTGGACGCCACGCGCCCGGCAGCCACATTCATGATCTGACGTTCCGCGCCGGCGGAGCCTACGCTTACGACACCAACCGGTGCCGTACCTGCGTACATATAGTAGTTGCCGCCAATCGTGTCGCCCGAGATCCTCGTTGCCGAACCTGTCAACGAGTTGGCGCCGAGCGCCACCGAATTCGTGGTCGACGCTCTTGCGTTGTAGCCCAGTGCCGTGGCGCTCAGGCCTGTTGCCTGCGCGTAATCTCCAAGCGCCGTCGCGTAGCTATTCGATGAGAGGCTGTGGCTGCCGAGCGCCGTGGAGCCGATCGAACCATATGCGTTTGCGGCGTTTCCGAGCGCGATGGCATCGGTGCCGATCACAAGTACGTCGGTGCCGATGCCGATATTACTTTGCCCGGTCACCGTCACGGCGTGGCCAAAGCCGATGGACCAGTTGCCGGTTGTCGTGACCCAACTGCCGATTGAGTAACCATTGACGGCATTCGTAAGATAACCAATCGAGACCCCGTCACCTTTGTTGGCTGGTCCGAGTACGCCTCCACCGCCTGCGAACTGCGCACGCGCCTGCATCGAGGCGCTCAGCGCCAGGGCCGCGACCGCCGCCGACATGGCGACTGAGACGACCGCTCCCGTCTTCGTTGACGCAGACTTCGAGCGCCCGCGCGCGTTCTCTTGAGCCGCAGTCCAGACCCCCGTGGACTCGTTCCAGACTGATCGATATGTCTTGTTCATGGCTTGCCGTGGTCTAAGAGTGAATATCCAGTGCATAACGCCAGCGCATGGCCGATAAGCGCCAACGGCATAAATGCGTGGGCACTCTGATATTCAATTTGTTGAATTAAAGAATCGTCCCGCAGAGCAGGCTGGTTGCATCCCGATTCGGCAATGCGAGCAAAGCGGGAAACCCCCGAAAAGCCTGCAACTAAGGCTTTCTATTAAGGGGGCGATCAGACTCTATTTGCTGGCAAGCAAGTGATACATAAGACGACTCTTAAAAATTATTTATACTTATACGTCAGATTTTTTGTTATGGAAATTTCTCTATTTGCAATGGTTTTTATTGAGAATTTTCGTACGAGACGCGGTTCAATATATTTATTTCATATGCGATTTCTGCCCGCCAAAGAAAAAAGCCCGAAGCGCACTGCGCTTCGGGCTTCCTCGCTCTAGCGAGAGGGCGTTAGTCGATCACGGCTTCGCACCGCCCTGGAACCAGGCGGCAATCTTTTGCCGCTCGTCGTCGGTCATGTGCGTGACGTTGCCAAGCGGCATCGCCTTGAGCGTCACAGCCTGCTGATACAGCCGTTGCGCGTTTTGCGAGATTTCATCGGGCGTATCGAACATCACGCCAGCGGGCGCTGCGCCCATCATCGTCGGGTGCGCCGAGTGGCATGAGGCACAGCGCTGCTGGAGGATCGGCTGGATGTCGGCGACCTTGAGCTGGGGCGCGTTCGCGGCTTCGGCCTGCGGCACAACCGGGCGCGGCAGCGTCCATACCAGCGCGACGAACATCAGCGCCACGCCGCCGATCGGCAGATACCAGAGTTGCTGGCCGCGATGGCGCATCACGAAGAACTGACGAATCAGCGCGCCTGCCAGCATGATCACCACGAGCACGGCCCAGTTGTAGGCGTGCGCATAGGTCATGGCGTAGTGATTCGACAGCATCGCGAACACCACGGGCAGCGTGAAGTACGTGTTGTGCACCGAACGCTGCTTGCCGCGCTTGCCGTAAATGGGGTTCGGCACTTCGCCCTTGAGCATCGCGGCGACCATCTTGCGCTGGCCGGGGATGATGACGAAGAACACGTTCGCCGACATGATCGTCGCGAGCATGGCGCCCATGATGAGGTACGCGGCGCGGCCCGAGAAAATATGGCACGCGAGGTACGCGGCGATCACGACATAGATGCCCACGCAGGCGCCGAGCAGCTTGTCCTTCGTGCCGAGCGCGCGGCACAGCGAGTCATAGACGATCCAGCCCGCGGCGAGGAAGCCGAGCGCCGAAAAGATCGCGACGACCGGACCCATGTCGAGCACGTTCTTGTCGATCAGGTACGTGTTCGGCGCCATGAGGTACAGCACCGTGAAGAGCGACGCGCCCGAGAGCCACGTGGTGTACGACGGCCACTTCGACCAGTGCAGGTCGTCGGGCATTTCGGGCGGCGCCACGGTGTACTTCTGCATGTTGTAAAAGCCACCACCGTGCACGTGCCACAGCTCGCCGAACACGCCGCGGCGGCGCTGGTTCGGGTCCGTGGGTGGTTTGAGGCTGTTGTCGAGCGCGACGAAATAGAACGACTCGCCAATCCAGGCAATCGCGGCGATGACGTGGAACCAGCGCAGTGCGAGGTTCAGCCAGTCGGTAATAAAGCCTTCCATGAAACTCCTCCACTCCTGATGCATTGCGCGTGCGTCGGGACGCCTGCGCGAACTGCGGGGTATGCGCGCGTCGCGCAGCCAGGGACGTTTGACGCCCCGGACGCTGCCGCGCTGCCGTTGTTGTTCGTATAACCTTGGGGCTTCATCAAGCGGGCGCCAAGATCGCCTGAAACGCCCTGTGGTGAGACTGCGATGCGCCAGCCGCTCAGCTACCCCGATAGGTGCTGTACGACCACGGCGAAACGAGCAGCGGCACGTGGTAGTGCGAACCGGCGTCGGCGATGCCGAAGCGCAGCACGACACGGTCCACGAAGCGCGGCTCGGGCACGTTCGCGCCGAGCGCGGCGAAATAGTCGCCGGCGTGGAACACGAGTTCGTATTCGCCTTTCTCGAGCGTTGCGCCTTCCAGCAGCGGCTCGTCGCAGCGGCCGTCGTGATTGGTGGTGACGGTCTTGAGCGCGCGGCGTGCGTCGCCCGAGAGCGCAAAGAGCTCGACCTTGATGCCCGCGCCGGGACGGCCGTTCGCGGTGTCGAGCACGTGGGTAGTCAGCTTGCCCATTCGCAGTTTTCCTTGTGAGTGCCTGGTGCGATTGCGATGTTCCGGCAACTGTCCTCGATCCCATGCGTGATGCATTGCGGCGGATCGAGGCTCCACGTGAGTGGCTACATACCCGTCGGCGGATCGAATCGAGCGCCGTGAACGCATTTTAAGAACGATCGCACCCGGCGCGCGCGAGCGATAGGAAAGATAAAGCTTCGCGCATAGGGGTGCGCCCTGGGTGCCGCGCTCATGGCGCCCCGGATTGGTTCGCCCCATGCAGGTATCGTAGCGACGCCAAAATTCGACCTTTATATGCGTGGCGTGAATGTGGGTATCGCAGCGGCGTGAATTGCCACGATTATTTTGGCTGAGGATCGTTGTGGTCATGCGCAGCGCGTGCTGCGCGTCCCGAAGACGGCGTCGGACGCCGGGTAACCGGGCCAGCGGCGTCCTCCCCGGGACGCGTCGGCACCGGCGCCTGGGCGGCCGGCCTGACCGGCGGGTGCGGGCGAGGGCGTCTGGTTCACACGCCTGGAACGAGCCGGACTGGCTCGCCACGGCACGACAACGGAGCGAACGAGGACGATGGAACGCACACTCGCACAAGGGCAAGCTTTGCCGAAACCCGGCCGGACCTTGCTGCTCAAGCATGCCGACATGCTGTTGACGATGGACGGCGCGCGCCGCGAGATTCGCGGCGGCGGCATTTACGTGGAAGACAACCGCATTGTCGCGGTCGGGCCGACGGCGGAACTCCCCGCCACGGCCGACGAGGTGATCGACGCGAGTGGCCACCTCGTGACGCCGGGGCTCGTCAACACGCATCACCACATGTACCAGAGCCTGACACGGGCCGTGCCGGCCGCCCAGGATGCCGAACTGTTCGGCTGGCTCACGAATCTCTACAAGGTATGGGCGAACCTCACGCCCGAGATGATCGAGGTTTCCACGCTCACGGCGATGGCGGAACTGCTGCTCTCGGGCTGCACGACCTCGAGCGATCATTTGTACATCTACCCGAACGGCAGCCGTCTCGACGACAGCATCCGCGCGGCGCAACGCATCGGCATGCGCTTTCACGCGAGCCGCGGCAGCATGAGCGTGGGCCAGAAGGACGGCGGCCTGCCGCCCGATTCCGTGGTTGAGCGCGAGGACGCGATTCTCGCCGACACCCAGCGCCTCATCGAGACCTATCACGACGAGGGCCGCTACGCGATGCTGCGCGTCGTGGTGGCGCCGTGTTCGCCGTTTTCGGTGAGCCGCGATCTGATGCGCGAATCGGCGGTGCTGGCGCGCCACTACGGCGTGTCGATGCACACGCACCTCGCCGAGAACGTCAACGACATCGCCTACAGCCGGGAGAAGTTCGGGATGACGCCCGCCGAGTACGCCGAGGATCTCGGCTGGGTGGGCCGCGACGTGTGGCACGCGCACTGCGTGCAGCTCGACGATCACGGCATCGGGCTTTTCGGCCGCACGGGCACGGGCGTCGCGCATTGTCCATGCTCGAACATGCGGCTCGCCTCGGGCATCGCGCCGGTGAAGAAGATGCGGCTTGCAGGGGTGCCCGTGGGGCTCGGCGTGGACGGCTCGGCGTCGAACGACGGCGCGCAGATGGTGGCCGAGGCGCGCCAGGCCATGCTGCTCGCGCGCGTGGGTTTTGGCCCGGACGCGATGACGGCACGCGAGGCGCTCGAAATCGCCACACTGGGCGGCGCACAGGTGCTCGGGCGCGACGATATTGGCGCGCTGGCGCCCGGCATGGCGGCCGACTTCGTCGCGTTCGACCTGCGGCAGCCGCTCTTTGCCGGGGCGCTGCACGATCCGGTTGCGGCGCTCGTGTTCTGCGCGCCGTCACAGGTCGCGCTGAGCGTGATTGGCGGACGCGTGGTCGTGAAGGAGGGCGTGTTGCAGACGGTGGAGCTTGGGCCGGTAATCGAGCGGCACAACCGGCTCGCGGCGCAGCTCGTGCAGATGGCGCGCTAGGGAAGACCTGCGGCAGCGCGCTTCAGGGCGCGCGCCGCACAGGGCTGACAAAAATGCGTGGCGGGCCGCAGCATCGTGCGGCCGCCGCGCTCAGGGCTTGTCGATCAGCGTCTTGGTGGCTTCGGCCACGAGGCCGCGCAACCAGCGTACTTCGTCCGAGTAATGACAGCGTTCGTGCCACAACTGGTAGTACTGCATGGGCGGAAAGTCGAGCGGCGCGGGCACGACCGTGAGCGGCAGGAAGCGCGCGTAGTGGTCGGCGAAGAGGCGCGTGGTCGTGAAGATCAGGTCCGACTTGATGAGCACGTAGGGCGCGAGATTGAAGTACGGCAGCGTGACGACCACGTGGCGCTTGAGGCGCTCGCGGGCGAGGTGCACGTCGATGGCGCCGCGCTGGCCCACGGAATAGGGCGTAGGGGCGAGATGCGGCGCGTTCAGGTACTGGTCGAGCGTGAGCCCGCCGCGTTTGGCGAACGGGTGCGTGTTGCTCATCAGGCAAACGATCTGGTCGACGAACAGATTCGAGAGGTGCAGTTGCTCGGGCGGTTCGGGCCAGTTGCCGATGACGATGTCGAGCTTGCCTTCTTCGAGCGCGAGTTCGTAGTCGAACGCGGGGCCAAGCGAATGGAATTCGAGCGTGGCGTTGGGCGCGGCCTGACGAAAGCGCTCGACCACGGTCGGCACGAACAGGACGTTCAGATAGTCAGGACACCCAATCCGGTAACAACGGATGGACGTGGCCGGGTCGAAATTGTGTTGCTGGAAGCGAATGCGCTCGATCTCGCGCAGCGCGTTCTGCACGGGCTCGAGCAGGCGCAGGCCGTACTCGGTCGGCACCATGCCGGACTTGCCGCGCACGAGGAGCGGGTCGCCGGTGATGTCGCGCAGGCGCCGCAGCGCCGCGCTGATCGCGGGCTGGGACTGATTGAGCTTGACGGCGGCGCGTGTCACGCTGCGCTCCATCAGAAGCGTGTGCAAGACGCGCAAGAGGTACGTGTCGATCGCCTCGCGTTGCTGACTCATGAATTCTCCGATTATATGTTCTGGCTGATCGATGGGGTTCGGGGGTATATGGTTTTTAATATGTACAAAAAACGCCGTCAAGCGAGGCTTACCCCGAGTCGCCCGCGCGGCGGGGCAACGGTGAATTTTGGCGGCTCGACCTTGGCATGGCTAACGGGTATCTTCACCCCGCGCGAGTGTGCGCAACGCCTGGCCGCGGCGGTACGCGTCAAACGGCTTTGAAACAGCAATAACGTACAACGGCGGAACCTCCATGGGCGATTCATCTCCACGTCAGGCCAGGGGCGCGCAGGGCGAGAACACGGACAAGGGCGTCCCGCGCCTCGCGCTTGGCGGCATTACGAAGCAGTACCCGGCGGTGCGCGCGAACGACGACGTCACGCTCTCGGTCGCGCCCGGCGAAATCCACGCGTTACTCGGCGAAAATGGCGCGGGCAAGAGCACGCTCATGAAGATCGTCTATGGCGCGGTGCGCCCTGACGCGGGCGAGATTCGCTGGGAAGGTCAGGTTGTCGAGATCGGCAGCCCGGCCGCGGCGCGCAAGCTCGGCATCGGCATGGTGTTCCAGCATTTTTCGTTGTTCGAAACACTGACCGTTGGCGAGAACATCGCGCTTTCGCTCGACGAAGCGTTCGACCTGAAAGCACTGGGCCAACGCATTCGCGAGGTGTCGGCGCAGTACGGCCTCGACGTCGATCCGCAGCGGCACGTGCACAGCCTCACGGTGGGCGAGCGCCAGCGCGTGGAGATCGTGCGCTGTCTGTTGCAGAACCCGCGTCTGCTCATCATGGACGAGCCGACTTCGGTGCTCACGCCGCAGGCGGTGCGCAAGCTGTTCGGCACGCTGCGCCGTCTCGCTTCGGAAGGGTGCAGCATCCTCTACATCAGCCACAAGCTCGACGAAATCCAGGAGCTGTGCGACACGGCCACCGTGCTGCGCGGCGGCAAGGTCACGGGCCGCGTGATTCCGCGCGAGGAAACGCATGCGTCGCTCGCGCGGCTGATGGTCGGGCGCGAACTGCCCGACTACACGCGCCGCGCGCATACGCCCGGCGACGTGCTGCTCGACGTAACGCATCTCTCCATGCCGAGCGACGATCCGTTCGGCACGTCGCTCAGCGACGTTTCGTTCGGCGTGCATGCGGGCGAGATTCTTGGCATTGCGGGCGTCTCGGGCAACGGTCAGGCGGAACTGCTCGCCGCGCTGTCGGGCGAGGCGCAGGCGGCCCGCCACAACGTAGCCGCCGACGCGGTCAAGCTTTGCGGCAAGCCGGCGGGTCGTCTTTCGGCGGGCGCGCGGCGCAGGCTCGGCTTCGCGTTCGTGCCCGAGGAGCGGCTTGGGCGCGGCGCGGTGCCGGCCATGTCGCTCGCGGAGAACGCCTTGCTCACCGCTCATCGCGAAGGCATGGTGCGCTCGGGATGGCTCAAGACCGGCGCGATGCGCGCATTCGCCGAGCGCTGTATCGGCGCGTTCGACGTGCGCTGCGGCGGCCCCGACGCGCTTGCGCAAAGCCTCTCGGGCGGCAATCTGCAAAAGTACATCGTGGGACGCGAAATTCTTCAGGCGCCGAAGGTGCTCGTGGTCGCACAGCCCACCTGGGGCGTGGACGTCGGTGCGGCCGCGTTCATCCGGCAGCAGTTGCTCGACCTGTCGGCGCGCGGCGTGGCGATCCTCGTGATTTCCGAAGAACTGGAAGAACTCTTCGACATCTGCGACCGCATTGCGGTGCTCGCGGGCGGACGGCTTTCGCCCGCGCGTTTGACAGGCGAGACCAACGCCGAGGAAATCGGCCGCTGGATGGCCGGGCTGTTCGGCGAGCGCGCCGATCGTGGCGACGGCGGCGCGGGGCGCAACGGCGAGCCGCCCGCACAGACCGTGGCGAACGCCTGAGGCCCGACGCATCACCCGGCCACGCGCGGCGCGCGCAAATCACTCCCGAGACCGACCACCGACTTCACCACCATGATCCTTCCGTACCGACTCGAAGCCCGCACGACGCCGTCGCGCACGGTGCGTATCGCCGTGCCGCTCATTGCGGCGCTGCTCACGCTCGCCATCGGCTTCCTGATCTTCGGCCTCGTAGGCCGCGATCCCATGCAGGCGATGTACGCGTTCTTCATCGAGCCGCTGTCGAGCGTCAACGGCTGGTCCGAACTGCTGCTCAAGGCCTCGCCGCTGTGCCTGATCGCGCTGGGCCTGGCCGCCGGCTATCGCGCGAACGTCTGGAACATCGGCGCGGAAGGGCAGATGGTGCTGGGCGGCATCGCGGCGAGCGGCGTGGCGATCTACTTCGATCAGGCGACAGGCTGGTGGATCCTGTTCCTGATGATGATTGCGGGCGTGCTGGGCGGCATGGCCTGGGCGGCGATTCCCGCATGGCTCAAGAGCCGCTTCAACACCAACGAGATTCTCACGAGCCTGATGCTCACCTACGTCGCCACGCAACTGCTGATCTGGCTCGTGAGCGGCCCGTGGCGCGATCCGCAAGGCATGAACTTTCCGCTCTCCGAAATGTTCAGCGGCGACGCGCTGTATCCGACCTTTGGCGGCGACTGGCGCATTCACTGGCTGCGCGGCACGCGTCTGAACGCGTCGATCTTCCTCACGCTCGCGGCCATTCCGCTCGTCTGGCTGTTCATGCGCCGCAGCTTCGCGGGCTACCGCATGAGCGTGGGCGGGCTCGCGCCCCTCGCCGCGCGTTACGCGGGCTTCTCGGAGAAAAAGACGATCTGGACCTCGCTGCTGCTCTCGGGCGGTCTTGCGGGCCTCGCCGGGATGGGCGAGATCGCCGGGCCGATCGGCCAGTTGCAGGCCACGTGGTCGCCGGGCTACGGCTTCACGGCCATCATCGTCGTGTTCGTCGGGCGCCTGCACCCGTTCGGCATCGTGCTCGCCAGTCTGCTGATGGCGCTGCTGTATCTCGGCGGCGAAGCGGTGCAGACCTCGCTGCAATTGCCTCAGGCGCTGTCCGGCGTGTTCCAGGGCTTGCTGCTGTTCTCCCTGCTCGGCGCGGACCTCTTTGTGAACTATCGCGTGCGCCGCCATCATCCGGTCGCAGCCACTAACTGACCGGCGCAATCCAGAGAAAAACAATACGGGCCACACGACATGGATATCCAGCAAGCCAGCTCGCTCGCATCGAGCGCCGTCACCGCCGCCATTCCGCTCATGTTCGCGGGCGTGGGCGAACTCGTCACCGAAAAATCAGGTGTGCTCAATCTGGGCGTCGAAGGCATGATGCTGATGGGCGCCGTCACGGGCTACGCGGTCACGACGATCACCGGCAGTCCGTGGCTTGGCCTCGTCGCGGGCATGGTCGCAGGCGTGGCGATGGCGTTGCTGTTCGGCTTTCTCGTGCTCACGATGCTCGCCAACCAGGTCGCCACGGGCCTTTCGCTCACGATCTTCGGCGTCGGGCTGTCGGCCTATGTGGGCAAGCCGTACACCTCGGCCGCGACGTCGGCCACCATTGCCGCCTGGCCGATTCCGGGTCTCTCGCAGTTGCCCGTGATCGGACCGGCGTTCTTCAGCCTCACGCCCGTCGATTACCTCGCGTTCATCATGTTCGCCGTGGTCGCCTGGTTTCTGTATCGCACGCGCGCCGGGCTCGTGCTGCGCTCGGTGGGCGAGTCGCCGCAGGTCGCGCATTCGGTGGGCTTTCCGGTGATCGGCGTGCGCTATGGCGCAACGGCCTTTGGCGGCGCGATGGCGGGTCTTGCGGGCAGCTATTACTCGGTGGTGCAACTGCACCTGTGGCAGGAGCAGATCACGGCCGGGCGCGGCTGGATCGCGCTCGCGCTCGTGGTGTTCGCCACCTGGCGTCCAGGGCGTCTGCTGATCGGCGCGCTGCTGTTCGGCGCGGTCACGGGCGCGCAGTTCTACGCGCAGGCCGTGGGCGTGCCGGTGCCCACGCAGTTTCTCGCCATGCTGCCGTACGTCGCGACAATCGTCGTGCTCGTGCTCATTTCGCGCAACCCGAACACGATTCGCCTGAACGCGCCGGCCTCGCTCGGCAAGCCGTTCTTTGGGGCGGCTTAGGCCGGCCGCCTGGTTTTTCGCCATTGATCGGGATTGCTGACCAGTACGCGGTCGGTGTCCGATCACCACGCTTCGCATGCTCGCAGTCATTCCATCCACGACAGGAGATCCACGATGAAAAAAACCATCCTGACCGCTTTCGCCGTCGCCGCCACGTGCGGCACGGCGGCGCTCGCGCCGCTGGCCCAGGCCGCTGACGCGCCGGGCGTCGCGTTCGTCTATCTCGGCAATCCGGGCGATGCCGGTTGGACCTTCGCGCACGATCAGGGCTCGAAGGCCGCCGAGCAGAAGTTCGGCAACAAGATCAAGATCACGCGCGTGGAGAACGTGCCGGAATCGGCGGATTCGGAGCGCGTGTTCCGCGATCTCGCGAGCAAGGGCAACAAGATCATCTTCGGTTCGAGCTTCGGTTATCAGGACTTCGAACTGAAGGTTGCGAAGGACTTCCCGGACACTGTGTTCCTGCACGCCACCGGCTACAAGAAGGCGCCGAACTTCGGCACCTATGACGTGCGCATGTATCAGGGCGCGTATCTTGCGGGCGTCGCGGCCGGCTACGCCACCAAGACGAATACGCTCGGCTTCGTGGCCTCGGTGCCGATTCCCGAGGTCGTGCGCAACATCAACGCGTACACGCTCGGCGCGCGCTCGGTGAATCCGAAGGTCCACACCAAGGTCATCTGGATCAATAGCTGGTTCGATCCGGGCAAGGAAAAGCAGGCCGCCGAAACGCTGATCGGTCAGGGCGCCGACGTGCTGCTCCAGAACACCGATTCGAGCGCCACGCTCGCCACGGCCGAAGAGAAGAAGGTCCACGCGTTCGGCTGGGATTCGAACATGAAGAAGTTCGGCCCGCACGCGCACCTCGGCTCGGTCGAGGCCAACTGGGGCGTGTATTACGTCGCCGCGATCCAGCAGGTGCTCGACGGCAAATGGAAGAACGACCCCGTGTGGTGGGGTATTCCGCAAAAGGCCGTGGATCTCGGCGACGTCAACACGTCCGAGCTTTCGGCCGACGCGCAGAAGGCCGTTGCCGCGAAGCGCGAGGCGATCGCCGCCGGCAAGTGGGATGTCTTCACCGGCCCGATCAAGGACCAGACCGGCGCGGTCAAGATTCCGGCGGGCAAGACGCTGACCGACCCGGAACTGCAACGCCTGAACTGGTACGTCGAAGGCGTGGACGGTTCGCTGCCGAAGTAAGCGCGAGCGCTTTCTTCGGACGATTCGGGCGTCCGGACGAGGAACGGCTGCACGTAGCCTATGGGGCTCGCGCAGCCGTTTTTCCTTGCCGGCGCGTAAAAAACGGGGGCGAGGTCTATGCCTGCACTCAGGACAATGCCTGCCGCAGGGCATCTACATCAATCGTCGATGCGGATGCCCACTTTGATCGTGACCTGCCAGTGCGAGATCTGATCGTTTTCGATCAGGCCGCGTGTTTCCACGACCTCGAACCAGTGCAGGTGGCGCAGCGTCTTCGACGCGCGCGCAATGGCGCCACGGATGGCGTCGTCGCTCGATACCGTGGACGAGCCGGTGAGTTCGATCTGTTTGTAGACGTGGTCGCTCATGGCGGTGTCTCCTCGTAGGGCGCGCGGCGAGGGCGCGTCAATCGAGTATAGGTAACGCACTCGCGCGCGGGCGCGAAGGTGCGAAGGTACGAAGGCCCGATGGGCGCGGCGCCGGGTATGATGGCGCCTCGCAAGAAATCGAGCATCGGACGTGCCTGCGGGGCGCCCGGCGCAGGAGACGGAGAAGATGGACAAGCACGAATTGGGTTTTTGCGGACCGGGGCTGATGGGCGCGCCGATGATCCGCCATTTGCTGCGCGCGGGGCACGCGGTGCGCGTATGGAACCGCTCGCCGCAGAAGGCCGAGGCGCTCGTCGCCGACGGCGCACAGGTGGCGGCCACGCCGCGCGAACTCGCCCGCGCGGCGGAGGTGGTGCTGCTGTGCGTCGCGGACGCGGCGGCCGTCGAGTCCGTGGTGTTCGGCGAAGAGGGGCTGCTGGCAGGCGGAACGGGCGAGGGCGTGCGTGTGCGCTGCATCGTCGATCATTCGAGCATTCCGCCCGATGCGACGCGCAGGCTCGCTGAGCGCGCGGCGGCGCTGGGCGTGGGCTGGATCGACGCACCGGTTTCCGGCGGCGTGGCGGGCGCGCAGAACGGCACGCTCGCGATCATGGCGGGCGGCGCGGCGACCGATGTCGAAGCCGTCTCGCCCATCCTCGCCGCCTACGCTTCGCGTATCACCCATATGGGCGGCGCGGGCGCGGGACAGACCACGAAACTGTGCAACCAGGCGATCGTCACGGCCACGGTGGCGGCGATCGCCGAGGCGGTGAGCCTCGCGCGGCGCAGCGGCATCGACGCGGCGAAACTGCCCGAGGCGCTCGCGGGCGGCTGGGCCGACTCGACGCTCTTGCGCACCTTCGTACCGCGCATGACACAGGACGGCCTCGAGCCCATCGGCGCGCTCAAGACGTTCCAGAAAGACGTGGACACGATTGCCGCGGCGGCCATGCAAACCGGTACGCCTATGCCCGTAGCGGGCACGGTTCAGCAGTTGCTGCGCCTTGCCGCGGCGATGGGCCTCGCGCAGGCCGATTTTTCGGGTTTCGTCGACGTGCTCCAGACGCCGCGCACCGGCGAGGCCTGACGCTCGAAGCCGCGAAGGCGTGCTGTGGCCACGCAATGTGGCCCTCAATGCGACCCGCGCCGGCCGCCTTCATATTGCGCACTTATCGGCGTGTCATGCTTGCGGCAGGGCGGCGCGCGCCGTCGTTCGCGCCCGCGCGATCCGCGCCGGTTTTTCCGCGGGCTCGCGCCGCGATCCTGCGTGCGCGGCGGGCCTCCGGCGGCTGGAACTCGCGCGCGAAGTGGCATAACCTGCTAAAATTACAGGTTTTTCGTCGATCTACTTTCCGGGACGCGCTGTGCTCTCTACCGCCAACATCACCATGCAATTCGGGCCGAAGCCCTTGTTCGAGAATATCTCGGTCAAATTCGGCGAAGGCAACCGCTATGGCCTGATCGGCGCGAACGGTTGCGGCAAATCCACGTTCATGAAGATCCTCGGTGGCGATCTCGAACAGAGCTCGGGCAACGTGATCCTCGAGCCGAACGTGCGTCTGGGCAAGCTGCGCCAGGACCAGTTCGCGTACGAAGACGTGCGCGTGCTCGACGTCGTCATGATGGGCCACACCGAAATGTGGGCCGCGATGACCGAGCGCGACGCGATTTACGCGAACCCCGAGGCCACCGACGACGACTACATGCACGCCGCCGAACTCGAAGCGAAGTTCGCCGAGTACGACGGCTACACGGCCGAGGCTCGCGCGGGCGAACTGCTGCTGGGCATCGGCATTGGCACGGAATTCCACACTGGCCCGATGAGCGCTGTGGCGCCGGGCTGGAAGCTGCGCGTACTGCTCGCGCAGGCGCTGTTCTCGAAGCCTGACGTGCTGCTGCTCGACGAACCGACCAACAACCTCGACATCAATTCGATCCGCTGGCTGGAAGATGTTCTGAACGAGTACAACTCGACCATGATCATCATTTCCCACGATCGACACTTCCTGAACCAGGTCTGCACGCACATGGCGGACATGGACTACGGCACGCTGAAGGTCTACCCCGGCAACTACGACGACTACATGCTGGCGTCGACCCAGGCGCGTGAGCGCCAGGCCAATGCCAACGCCAAGGCGAAGGAACGCGTGGCCGACTTGCAGGACTTCGTGCGCCGCTTCTCGGCAAACAAGTCCAAGGCGCGCCAGGCCACCAGCCGTCTGAAGATGATTGACAAGATCAAGATCGAGGAATTCAAGCCCTCGTCGCGCCAGAACCCGTTCATCCGCTTCGAATTCGAAAAGAAGTTGCACAACATCGTCGTGGTCGCGGAAGAGATCACGAAGACGTATGAGCGCCGCATCTTCAACAAATTCAGCATCAGCGTGCAACCGGGCGAGCGCATCGCGATCATCGGCGAAAACGGCGCGGGCAAGACCACGTTGCTGCGCTCGCTGCTGGGCAAGCTGGCCGTCGACAACGGCTCGGTGAAGTGGGCCGAGAACGCGAGCATCGGCTACATGCCGCAGGACACGTACGAAGAGTTTCCGGCCGACGTCACGCTGATGGACTGGATCGACCAGTACCGTCAGGAAGGCGACGACGAGCAGTCGGTGCGCGGCACGCTGGGCCGTCTGCTCTTTAACGCCGACGACATCCGCAAGTCGGTGAAGGTGCTGTCGGGCGGTGAGAAGGGCCGCATGATCTGGGGCAAGCTGATGCTCGGCCGTCACAACGTGCTGCTCATGGACGAGCCCACGAACCACATGGACATGGAATCGATCGAGTCGCTGCAAATCGCGCTCGAGAAGTTCGAAGGCACGCTGATTTTCGTGTCGCACGACCGCGAATTCGTGAACGGTCTCGCGAACCGCGTCATCGAAGTGAAAACCGATGGCAAGATCAACGACTACAGCGGCAACTACGAGGACTTCCTCGCAAGCCAGGGGCTGCATTGAGCATCGGTCGCTGATCGAAGCATGAAATGAAAACGGGCGGCGCGGTGAGCGTCGCCCGTTTTGTTTTGGGACTGACGTTGCGGCATTCCTGGCGCACTCAAGTCCGGGCGTCGTTTCTCCCATTTCATCCGGCGCTTTCCGTTTGCGTCAACCACGCTAGAATGCGGGATCGACGCGGCCAGGCCGCGATAAACCGCCAAACGAACACGGAGACAGGAGCACCGCCCATGAACGACTACACCCAGCTCTACATCAACGGCCAATGGGTCGCGCCCCACGGCAAGGGCACGATCGACGTGATCGACTCGGGCACCGAATCGATCATGGGCCGCATTCCCGAAGGCGTAGAGGCCGATGCCGAAGCGGCCGTCGCCGCCGCGCGCGCCGCCTTCAACGGCTGGGCCGCGACGCCCGCCGCCGAGCGCGGCGCGTATCTGCAAAAAATCGCCGACAACCTCAAGGCCCGCACCGATGAACTCGCGCAATTGATCGCGGGCGAAGTGGGTATGCCGCTGAAGCTCGCGCGCGCAATCCAGGTGGGCGGCCCCGTCTACAACTGGGGCGCCTATGCGAAGCTTGCGAGCGATTTCCCGTACGAGGAGCGCGTGGGCAACTCGCTCGTGGTGCGCGAGCCGGTGGGGGTCGTCGCGGCCATCACACCGTGGAACTATCCGCTCAACCAGATTACGCTCAAGGTCGCCGCCGCGCTCGCGGCCGGCTGCACCGTCGTGCTCAAGCCTTCGGAAATCGCGCCGCTCAACGCGTTCGTGCTCGCCGAGGCCATCCACGACGCGGGCCTGCCCGCGGGCGTGTTCAACCTCGTGACGGGCTATGGCCCTGTGGTGGGCGAACTGCTCGCGCGTCACGCGGACGTGGACATGGTGTCGTTCACGGGTTCGACGCGCGCGGGCAAGCGCGTGTCCGAAGTGGCCTCGGCTACCGTCAAGCGCGTGGCGCTGGAACTCGGCGGCAAGTCGGCCGCCGTCGTGCTCGACGACGCCGATTTCGCGGCCGCCGTGAAGGGCACCGTGGGCGCGTGCTTCCTGAACTCGGGGCAGACCTGCTCGGCGCACACGCGCATGATCGTGCCGGAGTCGCGCTACGAAGAAGCGCGCGAGCTGGCGAAGCAGGCCGCCGAGGCGTTCACGGTCGGCGACCCGCGCGACGAGAAGGCCAGGCTCGGCCCGCTCGCCTCGAAGGTCCAGCAGGAGCGCGTGCAGCACTACATCGCGCGCGGGATAGCCGACGGCGCCGAACTCGTGACCGGCGGCCCGGGCCTGCCCGAGGGCGTGACGAAGGGCTTCTTCGTGAAGCCGACCGTGTTCGGCCGCGTGCCGCGCGACGCGGCCATCGCACAAGAAGAAATCTTTGGCCCGGTGCTCACGATTCTGACGGCGAAGGACGAAGACGACGCCGTGGCGATCGCCAACGATTCGCTCTACGGTCTCGGTGGTGCCGTCTGGGCCGGCAGCGACGAGCGCGCGGCAAGCGTGGCGCGCCGTATCCGCACGGGCCAGATCGACATCAACGGCGGCACCTGGAACATGGCCGCGCCGTTCGGCGGCTTCAAGCAGTCGGGCCACGGCCGCGAGAATGGCGCGTACGGCCTTGAGGAATACCTCGAGTACAAATCCATGCAGTTCAAGGTGCCGAAAGCCTGATGAGGCATCTCGTCGCGTCATCGCAAATCTTGTAGTGCGACGTGTTGATATAAATCACTGATGCGGCTGCCTTTACCGGCGGCCGCATTTTCTTTTGATTCTGGTCAATATCATCTGTGGGGTACGCGCGACCATAAGCGCTTTGTCATCGACAGAGCAAAACATGTTTCCTGCACACTCCTTCGCACCGCTCGAAATTCGCGGCCGTCAACTGCTGCCCATCGTGCAGGGCGGCATGGGCGTCGGTATTTCGGCGCACCGGCTTGCGGGCAGTGTCGCGCGCGAAGGCGCGCTCGGCACCATCGCGAGCATCGACCTGCGCCATCATCACGGCGACCTCATGGAAATGTGCCGCGCCGATCCGTGCAACGAAACGCTCACGCGCGCGAACCTGATCGCGCTGGGCCGCGAGATCGCCGCGGCACGCAAGCTCGCCGGCGGCAACGGCATGATCGCCGTGAACGTCATGAAGGCCGTGAGCGCGCATGCGGACTACGTGCGCGCCGCCTGCGAGCACGGCGCCGACGCCATCGTGATGGGTGCGGGCCTGCCGCTCGATCTGCCCGACCTCACGGCGGGCGTCGACATCGCCCTCGTGCCGATTCTGTCCGACGCGCGCGGCGTCGCGCTCGTGCTCAAGAAATGGATGAAGAAGGGGCGCCTGCCCGACGCCATCGTGATCGAGCATCCGGCGCATGCGGGCGGCCACCTCGGCGTGACCGATATCGCCGACATGGACAACGCGCGCTTCGCGTTCGCGCAGATCTTCGAAGAACTCGAAGGCGTGTACACCACGCTCGGCATCACGCGGCGCGACGTGCCGCTCGTCGTGGCGGGCGGCGTCAACAGCCATGAGGCCGTGCGCAAATGGCTCGAAGCGGGCGCCAATGGCGTGCAGGTCGGCACGCCGTTCGCCGTGACCGAGGAGGGCGACGCCCACCCCGAATTCAAGCGGGTGCTGGCCGAGGCGAAGCCCGAGGACATCGTGGAATTCGTGAGCGTGACGGGGCTGCCCGCCCGCGCCGTGAAAACGCCGTGGCTCGAACGTTACCTGCGCAACGAGTCACGCATCCGGGCCAAGATCGGCTCGCTCAAGCTCGCCTGTCCAACCGGGCTCGAATGCCTTTCGGCGTGCGGGCTGCGTGACGGCATCGAAAAGTTCGGGCACTTCTGCATCGACACGCGTCTCGCCGCGGCGCTGCGCGGCGATGTCTCGAACGGTCTGTTCTTCCGCGGCCGTGAAGCGTTGCCATTTGGCAACACGATTCGCAGTGTGCGCGACCTTTTGGAGCTGTTACTGACAGGAGTTGCGCGACCTGCGGTCGCACATCGGGCCGCCTTCGCACTGGCTTGATGGGAGTCAAAACTCCGTCGGACCCCGTCTCTGACAATTTGTAGGCCGCTGACAGGCCACACTTATAGATACGGGGAAATACGATGCAACACGCAGTGAGAAAGATTGCAGCAACGTGCGCGCTCATGATGAGCGCCGCCTTTTTTGCCGCGCCGGCCAATGCAGCCGGCTCGCCCGACTCGGGCATCTACGCAGGCGACTGGCTGGTCCGTCTGCGCGCCATCGAGATCGCGCCGGAGGCACGGGGCAGCGGTCCGCTCGGCGCGCTTGGCGCCGACGTGAATAACGCGCTCGTGCCTGAAGTCGACTTCACCTACATGGCGACCGACAACATCGGCGTCGAACTGATTCTCGGCACGTCGCGCAACCAGGTGACGTCGAACATCGGTGCGCTCGGCGGCGTGGGCGTGCTGCCGCCCACGCTCCTGCTCCAGTACCACTTCAACAATGCGGGCAAGGTGCGGCCGTACGTGGGCGCGGGTATCAACTACACGCTGTTCTACAACAACGGTCTGCACGCGGGCGGCCAGTCGGTTTCGATCGACAACCATAGCTGGGGTCCGGCGTTGCAGTTCGGCATCGACTTCCAGGTGACGAAGCGCATCTTCGTGAACGCGGATATCAAGAAGATCTGGATGCACACCGACGCGTCGCTGGCCGGCACGCCTCTCGGCACCCTGCATATCGATCCGATCATCGTGGGCCTCGGCGTCGGCATGAAGTTCTGAGCGCCTGCCTGCCTCTTTGCAAACGCCGGCTTGTCCGGCGTTTTTTATTTCAGGCGCGATCCTTCTGGAAGCGCATGGCGGTGCCTTCGCGCTCGATGCGCTCCCATACGGCGCGCTTTTCCTCGTCGCTCAGGAACACCCAGTTGGAGACTTCCACGGCGGTGCGCCCACAGCCTTTGCAGATGTCGTCGAAGAGGGTCGAGCACACGCCGATACACGGGCTGTCGGGAAGGTCGTGGAGATTGGATGCCATTGATGAGCCTTGGGGCGTGGCCGGCGCGTCGGGCGCGCCGGCATCGGTACGAAACGTCGCTATGTTAACCGATACGCGCCCAGGCGGCCGGTCGCACCCCTGGCGGCCCCCCGGCCGCGCGGCGGTGAGCGTCGATGCGCGATGGGTCAGCCCGCGCAACCGCAAGCTGATAGCAAGGTCGCGCAGACGAGCAGGCGGGGATTTCGGCGCGCCGAGACCGACAGGGACGCCGCTCGAAGCGGGACGTCGCGCATGCGCCACCGACGCGGATTTTTTGTGGACACGGCCCGTGAAACCGCTAAAATTGCGCGCGATTTACCGTCTGCGCGCGGGTGCGCCATGGTCCCATGGCTCATGCTCCGCATGTTCCGTTTGCGCGACATGCCGGCGTTTTATTTCTTGCCAGGCAGGTTTGATGGTAGGTTCGGGAAAGTCAGGGGAGCCGCTGCATACGTGACACGAAGCGCGGCACTAAGCGAGGCAGGCGGCCGGCAGGAGCCGGTCAGGATCGGAGAACGGGATGAAGAAAGGGGTGGTGGCGCAACTGGCCGTGCTCGCGCTGTGCGCGGCGCCGTGGCTGACGTCGGTGGCAAAAGACACGCAACTGAACGTGTACAACTGGTCCGATTACATCGCCAAGGACACGATTCCGAACTTCACGAAGCAAACCGGCGTCAACGTCAAGTACGACAACTACGACAGCGACGACACGCTTCAGGCCAAGCTGCTCGCGGGCAACTCGGGCTACGACATCGTCGTGCCGACCAGCAACTACGCAGGCAAGCAGATCGCCGCCGGCATTTTCTCGCCGCTCGACAAGTCGAAGATCCCCAACCTCAAGTATCTCGATCCGCAACTGATGGCGCTCGTCGCCGGTGCGGATCCGGGCAACAAGTACGCGGTGCCCTGGGCGTACGGCACCACCGGTCTTGCCTATAACGTCACGAAGGCGCAGCAGATCCTCGGCAAGGACGTGCCGCTCGACAACTGGGACATCCTCTTCAAGCCCGAGAACATCTCGAAGCTGAAAGCCTGCGGCGTGTCCGTGCTCGACGCGCCCGACCAGATGTTCGCGGCCGCGCTGCACTACATCGGCAAGGATCCGCTTTCGACGAATCCGGACGACTATCGCGCCGCGCTCGCGATGATGAAGAAGATCCGCCCGTACATCACGCAGTTCAACTCGTCGGGCTACATCAACGACCTCGTGGGCGGCGACATCTGCTTCGCCTACGGCTGGTCGGGCGACGTCGTAATCGCCAAGCATCGCGCCATCGAGGCGAAGAAGCCGTACAAGATCGAGTACTACATTCCGAAGGGCGGCGCGCCGATCTGGTTTGACGTGATGACCATCCCGAAGGATGCCCAGCACAAGGAAGCCGCGCACGAGTGGATCAACTACATCGAGACGCCGCAAGTTCACGCTGCGATCACGAACACGGTCTTCTACCCGAGCGCGAACGCGGAAGCGCGCAAGTACGTGAACAAGGACATCGCCAACGACCCGGCCGTGTACCCGCCGCCCGAAGTCCTGAAGACGCTGTTCCTGCTCAAGCCGCTGCCGCCTGAGATCCAGCGTCTCCAGACGCGTCTGTGGACCGAGTTCAAGTCGGGCCGCTGACGCGGTCGGTGCAGCAGCCCAACGTTTTACCCCGAGCCCTCGGCAAGCCGCCGGGGGCTTTGTTCGTCAACCCCGTCCAGCATTCACGCAGAAACAGGCAGGGCAGAGAGAATCATGAGTGACCAGTCGAGCGCGCCGGCAACCGCCGGTTCGCTGCCTTCGGGCTTCGCCGCGGCAGATACGGCCGCGGACAACTTCGTGCAGATCGTCGATGTCGTCAAGAAGTTCGGCGAGACAACGGCCGTCAAGGGCGTCAATCTGTCGGTGAAGAAGGGCGAGCTGTTCGCGCTGCTCGGCAGCTCGGGCTGCGGCAAGTCCACCTTGCTGCGCATGCTCGCGGGTCTTGAGACCGTCACGTCGGGCAAGATCCTGATCGATGGCGAAGACCTCGCCGCGATGCCGCCGTACCGCCGCCCGGTCAACATGATGTTCCAGTCGTATGCGCTTTTCCCGCATATGACGGTGGAATCGAACGTTGGTTTCGGGCTGCGCCAGGAAGGCGTGAAGAAGGGCGAGCTGAAAGATCGCGTGGCCAACGCGCTCGAACTCGTGCAGATGTCGCGCTTCGCCAAGCGCAAGCCGCACCAGCTTTCGGGCGGCCAGCAGCAGCGCGTGGCGCTTGCGCGCTCGCTCGTGAAGCGCCCCAAGCTGCTCTTGCTCGACGAGCCGATGTCGGCGCTCGACAAGCAGATTCGCCAGCGCACGCAAATCGAGCTCGTCAACATTCTCGACAAGGTCGGCGTCACCTGCATCATGGTCACGCATGACCAGGAAGAGGCGATGACGATGGCGGGGCGCCTCGCGGTGATGAGCGAAGGCGAGATCGTGCAGCTCGGCACGCCCAATGAAGTCTACGAATTCCCGAACAGCCGCTTCTCGGCGGAGTTCATCGGTTCGACCAATCTGTTCGACGGCAACGTGGTCGAGGACGAGCCGGACCATGTGTTCGTCGAGTGTTCGGACCTGCCGGTGCGCCTCTATGTGAACCACGGCATCACGGGACCGCTTGGCATGCCCGTGACGATCTCGGTACGTCCCGAGCGCATCGCGCTCACGCGCAAGCCGCCCGAAGGCACGTTCAACTGGGGCAAGGGCATCGTGAAGAACATCGCGTACATGGGCGGCTACTCGCTCTATCACGTGAAGCTCGATTCGGGCAAAACCGTGGTCGCGAACATGTCGAGCCTCGCGCTCTCCGAGATCGACTCGCCCACCTGGGACGACGAAGTCTACGTGCGCTGGAGCGCTTCGGCCGGTGTGGTGCTGACGTCATGAGCGCGACGACTTTGCGCAACCTCCTGCACTGGCCGGCGAAGCGCTTCAATCTGACCGGCCGCACGGCGGTCGTGGCGGGGCCGTTCATCTGGCTGCTGCTGTTCTTCCTCGTGCCGTTCATCCTGGTGGTGAAGATCAGCTTTGCCGACCAGCAGCTCGGCATTCCGCCGTACACGGAACTCACGTCGTTCGCGGACGGCGTGTGGCACATCGCGCTCGACTTCTCGCACTATGCGTTCCTGTTCCAGGACAGCCTGTACTTCGCGACCTACGTGAATTCCGTGGTCGTGGCGGGGATCTCGACGCTGCTGTGCCTCATCATCGGCTATCCGATGGCGTACTACATCGCGCGCGCGAATCCGGCCTCGCGCAACATCCTCATGATGGCGGTGATGCTGCCGTTCTGGACATCGTTCCTGATTCGCGTATATGCGTGGATCGGCATCCTCAAGAACAACGGACTGCTGAACAATTTCCTGATGTCGATCGGCATCATCCATTCGCCCATCGAGCTTTATCACACGAACACAGCCGTCTATATCGGCATGGTGTATTCGTACCTGCCGTTTCTCGTGATGCCGCTCTACGCGCACCTCGTGAAAATGGACCTCACGCTGCTCGAAGCCGCGTACGACCTGGGCGCGAAGCCGTGGCGCGCGTTTATCGAGATCACATTGCCGCTCTCGAAGAACGGCATCATCGCAGGCTGTCTGCTCGTGTTCATTCCGGCGGTGGGCGAGTACGTGATTCCTGAACTGCTTGGCGGCGCGAACACGCTGATGATCGGCCGCGTCATGTGGAACGAGTTCTTCGACAATGCCGACTGGCCGATGGCCTCCGCCGTGACCTGCGCAATGGTGCTGCTGCTGCTCGTGCCGATGGCGCTGTTCCAGCACTTCCAGGCGAAGGAACTGGAGGGCCGCGGCAAATGAAACCGAATCGCGTATTGCAGTTCATCGCGCTCGGCCTCGGCTTCGCGTTCCTCTATATCCCGATCCTCAGCCTGATCGTCTACTCGTTCAACGAGTCGCAACTGGTGACGGTGTGGACGCGCTTTTCGACGCGCTGGTATCAGGCGCTCATCACCGACGACGAGTTGATCACCGCCGCGTGGCTGTCGCTGCGCATCGCGCTGATGACGGCGTTCGCCTCGGTGTTCATCGGCACGTGGGCGGGCTTCGTGCTCGCGCGCATGGGGCGCTTTCGCGGCTTCACGCTGTTCTCGGGCATGATCAACGCGCCGCTCGTGATACCCGAAGTGATTCAGGGTATTTCGCTGCTGCTGCTCTTCGTGGAAATGGGCAAGCTGATCGGCTGGCCTGCGGGGCGCGGCGTGTTCACGATCTGGATCGGCCACGTGATGCTGTGCATTTCGTACGTCGCCATCATCGTGCAGTCGCGCGTACGCGAGTTGAATCCGTCGCTCGAAGAGGCCGCGCTCGACCTGGGCGCGACGCCGTTCAAGGTGTTCTTCCAGATCACGCTGCCGCTCATTTCACAGGCGCTCGCGGCGGGCTGGCTGCTTTCGTTCACGCTGTCGATCGACGACCTGGTGCTCTCCGCGTTCCTTTCGGGGCCGGGCTCGACTACGCTGCCGCTAGTCGTGTTCTCGCGTGTGCGTCTCGGTCTGAACCCCGAGATGAACGCGCTCGCCACGCTGTTTATCGCGGTTGTGACGGTGGGCGTGATCTTCGGCAATTACTTCATGCAGCGCGCCGAACGCAAGCGCATGGCGATGGCGGTCTGATCACCCACGCGCTTCGAAGCGCATGAAAAGACGGCGCGCGGGCAGGAATGTCCGCGCGCCGTCTTCGTTTGGGCGGTTCGGACGACGGCTTGCTACAGCCGATACCCCATGCGAAAGCCGCCCCAATGCCGCCCGTTCACGAAGATCGGCGCGGAGGCGTCCTTCATCATCACGAACGTGCCGCCGCCCATGTCGCGCCGGTAGGTTTGCAGCAGGAAGGGCTTGGTGTGCGAGCCCGCCGCGCGGCCCGCTCGGTCGCTGAAAATGCGGTGATTGCGGCAGTTCGCGGCGTTCCACACCGGGTCGGAACCTTGCGGATGCGAGAACTTGCGGTTGTGCGTCGGAATATAGCCGCGCGGATCGATCGCCACGCAAAAAGCAACGCGCTCGTCGAACGTGAGCAGCGGTTCGAGGATCGGGGGCAGCAGCCGGTCGGTGAACGCCGTGAAGCGGGTCATGTGCTGCTGCGGGTTCGTATTCGGCACCGGCGCATAGTGGCCGTCGAACAGATCCGCCTCGCCGATTTCGCCGCGCGCGAGCGCGCCCTCGAACAGCTTGCCGACCTGGGCGGCGGCGCGCTGCACGGTCTCGATAAAGCGCGTGTCGTCGGTTTCCACGCCCGTGGCGGCGGAAAGTTCGATGAGCGTTTCCGACACCTCCAGCAGTTTGCCGAGCTGATTCTTCGCTTGCACGAAGTTGCGGCCCGAGTCCTCGACGCCCGCGACCATCTCGCTCACCTGGCTCTCCAGCCCGTCGCACTTCGTCTCGATCTCGCCCGTGAGCTGGGCGATCTGTCCGGCGTGCTCGTCGAGCTGCACGATCGCCTCGCCGGTGCTGTGCACGGCCTCGCCGATGGTGTGCGTGCCCGCGCGCACGCGATGCGCGCGTTCGGTGTTCGCCGTGCCTTCGGCGATGAGCTGTTCGGTCTGCTGCGTGAGCTGCCCGAGCGTCTGCTCGATCTGGCCGGTGGCCTGCGCGGTTTTCGCGGAGAGGTTCTTCACCTCGGCCGCAACCACGGCGAAGCTCTTGCCCGACTCGCCGGCGCGCGCCGCCTCGATGGCCGCGTTGAGCGCGAGAAGCTGGGTTTGCCGGGCGATCAGCGAGATTTCCTCAGAGACCTTCGAGACATGCGCGAGCGCGCTCTTGAGCGCGCGGATCTGCGTTTCGATGACCGTGACGCTTTCCACCAGACCGTGGATGTCGGCGAGCGATTCTTCGATGGTCTGTTGCGACTGCTGCACGGTGGCGGCGGTGCCGGTGCTCAGCTCGCGCATGGCGCGCGCGGCCGTGGCGATCTGGTGATTGCCGGCGAGGGTATGGGCCGCCGACTCGCGCAAGGCGTGGCAGACGTCGGTCTGACGCTGCACGCGCGCCGCGACCTCGTCGACATGGCCCGCGACGTCGCAGATCTCGATGCCGAGCCTGCCGGCCTGGGCGGCAATGTCGCCGACGATCCCGGCGGATTTTCCCGTGCGGCGGCGACCGCGCAGGCCCAGCAAACGCAAACGTGTCATCGGGTGTCTCCTTGCCCGGTGCGGATTGGCGACCGCGAACCACTGCGGTGGACCACTGCGGCGGGGAAGCCGCGTGCCCGGTCGTGAGCAGGTTCGATCGCCGGGCCATCTGAACCTGTTTACGGCCTGTAACACGGGGACTTGAGCGCAGTGGCCATGCCTGGCGCTATGATCGGGAACTCGGGCGCGCCGGGCGCGGGCAGGTGACAAGCAGCGCAAGGGGCGTCGCGACAGGAGCAAGATGATCGAGGCATTAATCGACGCAACAATCCAGGCCATAAGCGGTGGGAGCGCGCCGCTCGCGCTCTGGCAGCAGTTGATCCAGCTCTGGGAGCTGATCGTGATGGTGCTGCGCTTCCTCTGGGAGCTCCTGAAGCTCCTTGGCGGCGGCGGTTGAACGGACAAAAGGGCAGACGATGATCGACGATTCCACCCGGCGTTTCACCGACCGGGTCGCAGACTACGTGAAATTCCGGCCGACCTATCCGCGCGAAGTGGCGACCTTCGTGCATGTGGAGTGCGGCATCGCGCCGGGCGCGCCCGTGGCCGACATCGGCGCGGGCACGGGCCTCTCCACGAAACTGTTTCTCGACGCGGGCCACCCCGTCACGGCCGTCGAGCCGAATGCGGCCATGCGCGCCGCGGCCGACGACCTGCTGGGTGGCTACAAGGGCTACCGCAGCGTGACGGGCACGGCGGAGGCCACGACGCTCGACCCCGCGAGTGTGGACCTCGTAAGCGCCGGGCAGGCGTTCCACTGGTTCCACAAGACCGACACGCAGCGCGAGTTCGCGCGCATCCTGAAGCCGCGCGGCAAGATCGTGCTGTTCTGGAACAGCCGACTGCTCGAAGGTTCGGCGTTTCTTGAAGGGTACGAAGCGCTGCTCCAGCGCTTTTGCCCCGACTACGCGCGCGTGGCCGAAAGCTATCCCGACGCGGCTGCCATGGCGGACTGGTTCGGCGAAGGCTTCGAGCACCAGACCGTGTTCCCGAACGCACAGCTGCTCGATTTCGAAAGCCTGCGCGGCAGGCTGATGTCGTCCTCGTATGCGACGCAGTCCGGCGACGAACGTCACGAGCCGATGCTCGCGGCGTTGCGCGCGCTGTTCGAGGCGACCGAAAAGGACGGCCGCGTGAACTTCGCTTACGAAACGCGCGTGTACGCCGGGCGGCCGCGGCGCGGTTGACCCGAGCCGGAAAGGCTAACGGCCGAACGCATAGTCGGCGCGGCGCACCCGGCGCGTCTTGCGCCGGAACATGAACGTGAAGCCCGGCCACAGCGCGGTGTTCTTGCCGGCCTGCGTGAGGTAATAGCTGTGGCAGCCCGACTGCCACACGGTGCGCGCAAAACGCGCCTGCAAGCGCATGTTCCAGGCGCGCTGCGCCTCGGCACGCACGTCCATCGTGCGGGCGCCCGAGCGTTGCAGCGCGCGGATGCAGCACGCGATATAGCCGATATGCGACTCGATCATGTAGATCATCGAGTTGTGCCCGAGCGCGGTATTCGGCCCGATCATGAAGAAGAGATTCGGGAAACCGGCGACGCTCGCGCCCAGATACGCCTCGGGGCCGTCACGCCGCCAGGTTTCGCCGAGATCCCGGCCGCCTGTGCCCGTCACCTGGAAGGGCGCTTCCACGTCGTTGACCAGGAAGCCCGTGCCACAGACGATCGCGTCAAAGGCGCGATGCGTGCCGTCGGCGGTGACGATACCGTCGGCGACGACCTCGCGAATCGCCTCGGTCACCAGTTCGACGTTGGGCTGCGCGAGCGCCGGGTAGTAGTCGCTGGAGAGCAGCACGCGCTTGCAGCCCAGCAGGTAGTCGGGCGTGAGCCGCGCGCGCAGTTCGGGGTCTTTCACCTTGTGCGCGAGATAGCTGCGCGCGAATTTCGTCGGCGTTTTGAGCAGGCGCGGTTCGACCGAGAAGCCTAGCGCGCGCGATTCCAGTTGCCAGTAAATGGCCGCGCGTGCGGCGCGCTGCGCAAGCGGCACATGACGAAAGACCCAGCGCCAGCGCGCACTGATCGCGCGGTCGCGGCGCGGCATGATCCAGGGCGGCGTGCGCTGGAACACCGCGAGCCGCGCCACGTGCGGCTGGACTTGCGGCACGAACTGGATCGCGCTCGCGCCCGTGCCGATCACGGCGATGCGCTTGCCTTCGAGCGCATAGTCATGGTCCCAGCGCGCCGAGTGAAAGACCTTGCCTTCAAAGCGTTCGATGCCCGGAATGTGCGGCAGCGAAGGGCGCGAAAGCGGGCCGTGCGCGGCGATCACGATATCGGCCTCGATGATATCGATGGTATTGATCGCCCCGTCCGCCTGGCCACGCTCGATCTCGACCTGCCAGACGCGGCGCGCTTCCACGAAGCGCGCCGCGCGCACGCGCGAGCGGTACTCGATGAAGCGCTCGACGTCGTACTTGCGCGCGCAATGGCGCAGGTAGTCGAGAATCTCCTGCTGCGGCGCGTAGGTGCGCGTCCATGCCGGATTCAGCTCGAACGAAAACGAATAGAGATGCGAAGGAATGTCGCAAGCCGCGCCGGGATAGGCGTTGTCGCGCCAGGTGCCGCCCAGGCTTTCGGCGGCCTCGTAAAGCGTGAACGAGTCGATACCCATGCGGCGCAGCCGGATCGCCATGCCGATGCCGGAAAACCCGCTGCCGATGATGGCGATGCGCAGTGCGGCCCCGTTGCCGCGCGCTTCAGTGGCCATATGCGCGTCCGTTGTTTCGTGTGTTGTGCGGTGTTGCTGGCGTTGCGCGCCGATGCAAAACGGGCTCCATGAAGGAGCCCGTCGTCGTGTCGGCGGCGCGCGCCAGGAAGGTCTCAGGCGCTCAGGAGTTGTTCCAGTCGTCCGAACTGTCGTTGCTGCCCATGTCGACGCCACCGCCGCCACCCGAGCCGTCACCCCAGTCGTTCGAGCCCTGACCGAAGTCGAGGCCGCCGCCATTGCCATTGCCGTCACGCTGCACACGGCGGCCTTCGTCGTCGACGATCACGTCGCGCTCGATCACGCGGTCACGCCCGTGGTTGAGCGCCTCGCCAAGCAGCACGCCGGTCAGCAGACCGCCCATGCCACCCATGCCGCCGCCGCCTTGCTGAACGATGACCTGCGGTTGCTGCTGCTGCGGATATTGTGGCGGGTACTGCGGCTGACGCCCAAAGGCGGCGTCGGCTTCGCGCGCATAGGAGGAGTCGCTGCCATAGCCGGGCGCGGCTGCGGGGGCTGCCGGTTGCGCATTCGGATCGGGGCGGCCTTCGGCGCGCGCCTTGAGGCTTGCGAACTGGCGCTCGAGATCTTCGATCTCATAAGGCGGTCGCGGGTTCGCGCTGTTCGAGAGCGTTTCCACCAGCGTGCGCAACTGTGTTTCCAGCCCCTCGACTTCCTTTTCGAGCGCTTCATGACCGGGCGCGGTCGAGAGCTTCACGTCGAGCTTGAGCGAACGCACGCCGTTGAGCAGTGCGGTGGCACGCTTGAGCTGGTCGAGGCGGTCGTCGCCGGCCTTCGCGTCTTCGGTGGACTTCGCGCGGCGCAGCGTCCAGCGCAGCACGAGCGCAACGCCCACCAGCACGATGGCGATACCGATCCACATGCCCATGCCGGGGCCGTGCTTCTGCGGCGCGGGAGCGGGCGCGGCGACCTGCTGCTGCGCGAACGGATTGCTCGCGCTGCTGGTCGTGACGGCGCCGGCGCGCGTGGCGTCGGAGCGAATCTTCGCTTCGACCTGCGCGAAACGCTGCGGCTGGGTGAAGCGGATCTGCGGATCGAGTGTCTTTGCCTGCTGGACCTGGGTGAGCGCGTCGGCGTAGCGGCCTTCGCGGTTGAGCACCTGGGCGTAGAGGTAGTGGGCGCGAGCGTTATCCGGATGCGCCTGGAGAACTTCGGTCAGGCCCGAGTCGGCGCGTTGCCAGTCGCCCTGGGACATCGCGGATTCGATCTGCTGCACGCTAGGCACGGCAAACGCCACACCGCCCGTGAAAGCGAGCGAAGCAAGTGCGATGCTGGCAGCGGCAAGAAACTTTTTCATGTTGCAGGCCGGGCGGATTGACGCCCGTCTCCATGACATTCAATTCGGGGATGCGGCGCGGCAAGCTTGCCACTCGCTATTGCGGCAGCACGGGTCGTGCCGCGCCGCATCCTTGGCTCCCGCGCGTCGTGCGTCATGCCGGGAGCGACTACGAAGTGCACTACGGTTGCGTTACTGCGCCGGCGTGTTCAACTGCTTCTTGAGCGCTTCGAGGCGGTCGTCGACCGAAGGCCCCTTGTTGAGCGCCGCGAGCTTTTCGTCGAGCGCCTTGCCGCTCGACTGGTCAGCCGAGTTCAGACGGGCGTCCGAGCGCGCGTTCGAGAGCGCAACCTTGTCTTCGAGCTTCTGGAAGTCGGCGTCGAGATTCTTGCCGCCGATGCCGCCCAGCGCCGTGGCCGCGACATCCTTCGCCTGGGCGATCTGCTGCTTCGCCTGAAGGATATTCGAGCGTGCGTTCAGGTCGTTGCGGCGCGAGCGCATGTCGTCGATCTGCTTCTTCAACTGGTCGACCGACGGTTCGAGCTTCGCGAGTTCGACCGCGAGCGCATCGCGTTCCGTTTCGGCGGTTTGCTGAGCACCGAGCGCCTCGCGCGCGAGCGCTTCGTCACCCGATTGCAGCGCGCGCTTCGCGCCGTCTTCGTACTTCTTCGCCTTGTCGGCGGCCACGTCGCGCTTGCTTTGCTGCGTCGCGACCTGCGCCTGGATTTCGACGAGCGAGTTCTCCGCGCGGGCGATGCTGTCGTCGAGCTCACGCACGATCTGGCGCGAATCGCGCGACGGATCCTGCACCGAGTCGGCCGCGTCGTTGAGCAGGCCCTTTACCGTGCGGGAGATGGAGTCGAAAAGCGACATGAATTCCTCCAGTGAAATGAGATCGGCCATGCCTGGCCGAGGTGCGTGCATGCAGTGTGCGCCTCGCGGCGTAAGCTGGCGCAGGGGCCAACCTGGCTGGCGAACAGGGCAAGCCGGGCAACGGTGGCAATCGCCGATCCATCTGCCAGCTTACGCCGCTTTGCGCACACCGCGCATGCTGCGCGCAAATCAGGGCGAGTGCGGCGATTGCAATAGGGCAATCGCATATTCACGCATTCGTGCGTTCCTTTTGCGACGGCATTTTGCCGTATGGCTCGAAGCACCGCTTCAGGCCTTGGGGCGCCATCGCTCGCGGATATTACACCACGGGCCGTCTTAAAAGGGACTTAAAGGAAGGGGCGCACGAGGGCGCATGCAGGCACGCTGCGTAACTGAAATATTCCTGTAATCGTCACGCGCAAGGCGCGCCGCGTGACAGGTGAATTTCAGGCGAATTTTCCGCCTTCGGGCGTGGTGTCGTCGCTGTGGGCGTCGTCGATCGGGTCGTCCGCGTTGCGTCGCGAGCGCGCGAAGGGCGCCGAACTCAGCGGCTGCAACGGCTCGGCGGTGTGCGTTTGCGCTGCCGCGGCATCGAGCTCGGCGGCAGCCGCCGCTTCGGCGTTCAGGCGCGCAACGGCCTGCGCGATCTCGCGCGCGGCATGGTTCACGTCGGGTTCATGGGCGGGCAGGGCGGCGGCGGATTCGTCGGCCGTCGCGGCGGCATCCGGGTGCCCGGACGGGTCTGTTTCCGGGGCAATTTCCGGGGGGAATCCATTGACGCCGCCGGGCGCTGCCGCCGGCGGCCGGATCACGCCCGCGCGGGTCGTGCGCAGCGGCCTCGCCGCCCTTTGCAATACCTGCGCGAGCGCGTCGGGCTGCCTTGGGGCGTTGAGGCGGTCGACGATGCTCGCGGCTTTCACCTGGTCGCTCGTCGCGCTGAACGCGATCACGGCGCGGCGCATGAGTTCGCTGACGCTGATGCCGAGTTCGCCGGCGGTGGCGGAGATCGCGCGTTTCTGGGCGGGCGTGACGAAGACGACGATGCGTTCGCTAGGCTTGTTCATGATCGGCGGGCCGTTGGGTCGGCTTCGTATGACGTCGATTCCTGCCTGCGCGCTTTTTGAAAGAGGAATTGTGAGCGTGCGTGGGCGCGAGCAGGGGCGTGTAGCGGATCTTTCATCATATGACGAGTGCGCCGATGCGCAATCGGAAGGTGTCCTGTTGGGAAAGACCCTGCTCGCAAGAATATGCCGCCGACAAGCCTACTTCGTGTAATTTGCCGCGTGGCGGATCCATTCGTTACGAAACTTTTCGCGCATAAAGCGCCGATTGGCGCAAGGGGTCATCAGCAGACCTTTCGTCGCGGCAATAAATCGGGCAGGAAGGCTTGTCCAGGAAACTCTTACAAAAAAACGCGACCCGCCGCCCGCGATTTCTTTAGAATGCGCTGTTACATTTCGCGAATGTCGCCTGCACGGGGGCACATTTGCATGTGGCGTGCCGTAGCGCGCGCCGCGCGGCCGGACGGGGGCGTTACCGGTCGCGCCGCGTCGCCGGGAGTGAGCCGGCGACGTCGTGTGCCGCATTGGCGCCATGACGCCGTGGTCGAGATCCATGCGCGCGAAAACGCGCGCCGCTGGCGCGCGCGAGACGCGCCCATCATTCCACTCATGCCTATCATCAAACGACCGCCTTCACCGCAGTACCCGAACGAAGATCGGGAACCCTCCTTCAACAACGGCCGCCAACCGCCTCGCCGCCCGCAGTCGGGCGGCGACGGTCCGCGCGATGAACGCCCGAAGCGGCGCTCGTTCGGCAGCGCGATTGCGCTCTGGTTCGTCGGCCTCGTCGCGACGCTCTGCGTGGTGGGCGCGCTCGTCGTGGGCTACGCGCTCGTCGTGATGGAGCCGCAACTGCCTTCGCTCGACGCGCTCACCAACTATCAGCCCAAGGTGCCGCTGCGCATCTATACCGCCGACCACGTGCTGATCGGCGAGTTCGGCGAAGAGCGGCGTCAGCTCGTGCGCTTCCAGGACATTCCGGACATCCAGAAGAAAGCCGTGCTCGCGATCGAGGACTACCGCTTCTACGAGCATGGCGGCGTGGACTTCGTCGGCATCCTGCGTGCGGGCGTGGCCGACCTCATGCACGGCGGCGCCTCGCAGGGCGCGAGCACGATCACGATGCAGGTCGCGCGCAACTTCTTCCTGTCGAGCGAAAAGACCTATACGCGTAAGGTCTACGAAATGTTGCTCGCCTACAAGATCGAGCGCGCGCTCACGAAGGACCAGATCCTCGAGCTGTACATGAACCAGATCTATCTGGGGCAGCGCGCCTACGGTTTCTCGGCCGCTGCGCGCGTGTATTTCGGCAAGGACCTGAAGGACATCACAATCGCGCAGGCCGCGATGCTCGCGGGCTTGCCGAAAGCGCCGTCGGCGTATAACCCGATCGTCAATCCGCACCGCGCGAAGATTCGCCAGGACTACATCCTCAAGCGCATGCTGGACCTGGGCTACATCAATCAGGCGCAGTACGACGAAGCGATCAAGGAGCCGCTCGAAACGAAGACGGCCGGCACCGAGTACAACGTGCACGCCGAATACGTGGCCGAAATGGTCCGCCAGATGATGTACGCACAGTACAAGGATGAGACCTACACGCGCGGCCTCACGGTCGTGACGACGATCGATTCCGCCGATCAGGACGCCGCCTACGCGGCCGTGCGCAAGGGCGTGATGGACTATGAGCGCCGCCACGGCTATCGCGGGCCGGAGGGCTTCGTGCAACTGCCCGCCGACGGCGACGACCGCGAGCAGGCCATCGAAGACGCGCTCACCGACCACCCGGACAATGGCGACCTCGTTTCGGCGGTGGTGACCGACGCGGGCCCGAAATCGGTGACGGCGCAACAACTCGACGGCACCTCGGTGACGGTCACGGGCGACGGCCTGCGCTTCGTGGCGGCGGGGCTCTCGCCGCGCGCCTCGCAGGCGCTGCGCATTCGCCCGGGCTCGATTGTGCGCCTGATGGCGGACTCGAAGGGCAACTGGCAGATCACGCAACTGCCGCAGGTGGAAGGCGCGCTCGTCTCGCTCGCGCCGCAGGACGGCGCGATTCGCGCGCTGATCGGCGGCTTCGACTACAACAAGAACAAGTTCAACCACATCACGCAGGCGTGGCGCCAGCCGGGTTCGAGCTTCAAGCCGTTCATCTACTCGGCGTCGCTGGAAAAGGGCCTGGGACCGGCGACGATCATCAACGACGCGCCGCTGTACTTCCCGCCCAGCACGCCGGGCGGAGACGCCTGGGAGCCGAAGGACGACGACCAGCCCGAAGGCCCAATGCCCATGCGCCTCGCGCTGCAAAAGTCGAAGAACCTCGTGTCGATCCGCATCCTTTCGTACATCGGCACGAAGTACGCGCAGGACTACGTGACGCAGCGCTTCGGCTTCGACGCGGACAAGACCCCGCCGTACCTGCCGATGGCGCTCGGCGCGGGCCTCGTCACGCCGCTGCAATCGGCGGGCGCGTATAGCGTGTTCGCGAACGGCGGCTACCGCATCAACCCGTACCTGATCGCCGAAGTCGACGACGCGCACGGCCAGCCGATCCTGCGCGCGCAGCCGCTCGTAGCGGGCCAGAACGCGCCGCAAACGCTCTCGCCGCGCAACGCGTTCGTGATGAACAGCCTGCTGCACTCGGTGGCGACGGCGGGCACGGGCGCGGGCACCAACGTGCTTCATCGCAACGACCTGCAAGGCAAGACGGGTACGACCAACGACGCCAAGGACGGCTGGTTCGCGGGCTATCAGCGCTCGCTCGTTGCCGTGGCGTGGATGGGCTACGACCAGCCGAAGAGCCTCGGCAGCCGCGAATTCGGCGCGCAGCTCGCGCTGCCGATCTGGGTGGAGTACATGCAGCGCGCGCTGCGCGGCGTGCCGCAGGAAGAACCGGCGATGCCCGACGGCCTCACGACGATCAACGGCGAGCTGTACTTCTCTGACATGACGCCGGGCAACGGCTTCGTGTCGAGCATTGGCCTCGACTCGGCAAACCCGGCTGGGGCTGCGAGCGATGCGAGCGGCGCGACCGGCAGCATGGGTCCGGGCGGGATGACGCCGCCCAACGTGAGCACGACGGAGAAGCAGCAAATCATGGATCTGTTTGAATCGAACAAGCCTTGATGCGGGTTTGTTGAGTTTCGCAGGATGAGCACGGCGCGTTGGCAACAACGCGCCGTGTTTTGTTTGGTGAGCAGAATTTCCTTGCGGACCAAGGAGTTGGCCGCAATGTCCAGGGCTTTTCCACAGGGCTGTGAACAAAATCTGTGGATAATGTCGCCGCGCTGCGCGCAGGGCTTCCGGTTGTTTGCAGAATCGAGACGCCCTTGGTGCGCTCTCGGGAATATCGTGGGTGAACTCGCTTTCAAACCATCACCGAAACGGAATCCTGAAACTCAGCGCCGCTGAGAATGACTGCACCTTGCGGGACGGCACCAGTCTGTCGGGAAGGGGCCACGCAGGGACGCCGGGGATCAGCGTGCCCTTTCGTTACCGCTCCTACAGCACGGCGCGCGAGATGCCGGTCGGTGCGTAGCTGCGCGACACGCTGGAAAGCAACCGCGCGAAACGCGATGAAACAAAACTGAATATCGAGCGCGGCGGCGATCCGGCAGGCCACACGAGGGCTGTCGTAGAGAGGGTAAAGCTCAAACAGGCCACAGGTCGAGCGCGGCCTGCTGGTCAGCAGTGATGCAGATGACAGGGAATTGCCGCCTTGCGGCGTCTCCCGTCGCTCACCTTGCGCGGCGTGTTTGCCACACTGCATGTGGCAGCACACTCATCAGACTCGCGGTGAGGCACAGCAACACAGTAAGCGATCTTCGCGCCTTGCTGGATGCGTGTTGGAACCAGACCGCTCGCGTTCTCGACGTGTGGCTTCGCAGGGGTACTGCTCCCGGCGGTGCGATCAATGCAGGACTCCGAGAATTGGGTTGGCCTCGCATTCACCGGAAGTGCGCAACCCCGTCGAGAAGGCAGCAGGTAACAAGTCACTTGCTGCATGTTCACCAATACAAGATTGTTAGTATAACTATGTGATTTATCAATTGAAATTGTGGCGTGCGTCAGACGGATCGAGCATCTATCCGATGCGCATGCGCATTTCAGATTCATCCCATGTTGATGGAAACCGGTTCGTGGTGCCATTGAGCACATTAATTTGATCCGGGAGATCGTATGGCCGAATTTGATCTATTGCCTGAAAATATTTCGGGGCGTCAGTCCTATCACTTGGCGGTACCAGGTTCTGACAACGCGGCGCAACTTTCGGTCGTGTCGTTCAAGGCCACCGAGAAGATGGGCGAACCCAACATCGTCCATATCGAACTGACTCACCCGCAGCAGTTGTTGCGCGTCGACTTCCTGAGCCGTGACGCGGTTTTCAGCATCAAGGCCGATGACGGGACCATGCGGCGCTTCTCAGGCTTTATCGAGCGCTTCTCGACGGTTCAAACGACGAAGGATTTCACAAGGTGCGAGGTTGTCCTCAAGTCGCATTTCGGACGGCTCGAAGCCGTCATGAACACCGGCAACTACCAGCACCAGAGCACGCCGGACATTCTCGCAGCCATCCTGCGCCGCCACGGCCTGAGAGACCATCAGTTCCGCTTCCGGTTGCGTCGCCACTACCCCAAGCATCTGTTCCGCATGCAGCACCACATGACGGATATGGCGTATGTCCAGATGCTCTGCCAGAAGGCGGGCATCTGGTGCTTTATCGCGGAGACAGAATACGGCGATCAGGTGGTTTTTGCCGATGACATCGACCACTATCTCTACGACCAACCTCAGCGCATTGTGCCGTACCGCGAGGCGGCGGGACTCGAAGCGGGCGGCGTGGAAGCCGTCACGGCGATCAAGACCCATACCGTCACAGTGCCGCAGTCGTTCATGGTTGCCGAGTACAACCCTGAATCCGCGTGGGAGCGTTTTCGCGCCTCGGCCACCGTCGCGCCCGAGGACCCGACCACCTACGGCCAGCCGTATATCTACGGCACGTACCACCTCGACGCGGACGGGGCGCAGTGGGAGGCACAACTCAGGCACGAAGCGGCGATCGCCGGCCAGGTTGTGTACGAAGGCGCGGGCAACGTGTTCGCCTTGCAGTGCGCCACGGTGCTCGAAACAGAGATCGTGCTGCCGGATGCGCCCAAAGGCATGGTCATCATCGAGGCCACGCACAGCGGTGCGCGTGACGCGGCGTATTCGAACACGTTCAGGGCCATCCCTGCCGACCGGCGTTTCCGTCTGGAACTGAAGCCGGAAACCTGGGCAAAAATCAGCGGTACGTTGAGCGCCCGGATTTGCAGCCCGGACAAGTACACCTATGCCTACCTCAATTCCGTGGGCTATTACGTTGTCCGCTTCGATGTGGACTTCGCAACATGGCCCAAAGGTGGCGAGAGCGTACCGCTGCGACTCGCCAAGCCCTTCGCGGGCAAGCTGCAAACGGGCTTCCACTTTGTCGCGCTGGACAACGATGAAGCGGTGATTTCTTTTCGAGATGGCGACCCTGACAAACCCGAAATTATTGCGTTTCATCATCATTCGCAGGCGCGCGACCTCATCACGAGTGATCGACGCTGGCTCGGCGGTCCTAACGACCTTTTCCTCAAGTTCATCACGATCCAGAAGCAGGGCAAGGCATCGATGCGCACGCCATTACCTGACCTGCCAGGCGAGAAAGATTACAGCGCGCAATTTACGCTTAGCGATGGCAGCGGTGCCATTCTCAAGAACTATCCGTACCGGCTGGAAGCGGAAAACGGCTCGATCTGGTACGGCCGCACTGATAAAAACGGGCTGACTGAGCGGATCTGGGCCGGCCGGTCACAAAAAGTGAAAGTACACCCGCATCATTCACAGGATGCAGAAAACGACAGCGACAATGCGCCGGAAAGTTGCTGCGATGCAGACCCTTCCGAAGGTTGATACAAATGAATGCTTCTACACAGGCACCCATCGGCTCAATGATGACCGGGACGAACATGCCGACTCAGCAGGTAACAGTTACGGACCGCCTGGTGAGTTTTGTTTTCTATTGTGCGCCGTTGGATCGGTACAATGGAATGTATTCGGACCTGCATGGCCTTGATACTTCGAAATATGGAGTAACCGATTCTGCCTCGTATTTGACGCGGCTTCCCTTTGTCGTGGTCGATGTCGATACGAAGAAGGTGATATACCCTACATCGGGCGCATACAAAGAATTTCCTGGCCGAACCTATACAAGCGCTTTGCACGACGGAAAGCGATCTGTGCATAGCTTGGACGCCATCCATATTCCCGATGAAGTAAAGCGAATCGCATTACACATTGCAAATGACGCTTTCAGGTACCATCGAAACTTCCAGCTATATCCATGGACCGTTCCTGACGCTGCGCACAGCAAGATTCACATCTTCGAACTCCGGTCAGACGTGCAAAATAAGTTTATCGAGAAAAACAATCTTCCATCGATCCCATCGGAAAATACGCTGGTAGTTAAATCAGCGCCAACCAACGAATACTATGGTTTTCTCACCGGCGACCTTTGGAGAAAGGTCAGTCATGAATATACTGACGCCGACATCAGCAGGCTCTGTCCGTCTGGCACTATCTCGCGCAACGCACTTGCAGGTGATATGCCGCATCCACAGGTTGCTGCGCATCCCTCCCATGCGTTAGTGCCGGCGATGACAAACGCCGTTACGCCTCACTCTGATGGGCCACATGCTTACGTCGGCCCTGTTTTGGGCGGCAGTTCGCCGGCGTCCGTTCCCGCTGTTGTGTCGGCGCCTGCGCTGCCCCAGGTGACGGGGAGTGTGGAAACAATCGCCGTAGACTGGCTTGCGACGCTCGCGCCGATCTATGCTGCCGGTGCCGGCTCTCGCTCCATGGCACCGCTTACGGTTGAGATTCCCACCTTGGGAATCACGCTTACCTTTATCGGAAGAGCGCTTGCCAACGCAATTAATACGAGTGACAACACGACAATTCAACAGGCCATCAAGCGTACGTCGCCGCGCACCTTTGCTGCTGCTCTTAAGGCCGCGTGGCGCTTGCACATCGACAAACTGAGTCTCTCCAGTTCGTGGCGACCGATGCTTGGCTCGCGCCTGCACAAGATGGGGGACGGGCTGGATGTGACCAGCTTCGAAGATTCGTTGGAGCATATCGATTTTACGATTCACAACCATGGCGCGGGGGATCGGAATCTTCCATTCCCGACAAGTTCGGGTGGGCAAAAGCTGGCGAAGCTGTACGCGGAATTGAATCGCGACAGTGAAACGTTGCACGGTGCGATCTATACGCCATGGCTGAACTGGGTCGAGCCACATGACACGCATATGCACATCACGGCAAAGGGTGAATAGTTGAGAAAGACTGCTATGGAAGAAAAATCGCTATCTATAAGGCTGGCGACAGTCGCATCATCCTTAATGATCGTTTGTGTTTATGCAAGCGCTCGGGTGGTGACGGTGAATGATGCAAGAATTTCATATGATAATTATTTGTCGCCTCAATGCGTGCTTCTTGTTCGTCATGCAATTAATGATTCGCATGCTGGATGGGACTCTATGTCGGATTTATGTGATAAATATCGAAATGCAAAGGATGATGATGTGATTCAAATGGCTCCATCGGAGCCAGAGCATTCGGCAATTCCAGTCAAAAAGAAAGACTATATATCTCTAGATGATCTGCCCCCATGGGTAGGGGACGCTCCTATTCGAGCATATTATTCCATTTCGAGAAAACAGGAGGAAGCTGACCCTGACGTTGCCCCTTCGTATCTCCCTTACGACAATTGGAATAAGATATCTAACTATATTGTTGTGGATCGTGACGGATACGAAGTGGCTGTCGTGGGTGGCAAAAGGACTGGATACCGATTCTATGACTATTTGGGGGTGTGCTATTTGGCGACGGAATATAAGCCTCGAAAATATAAGTATCGAACTGAATGTCAGGGTAAAAGGTGGGACTATAACGATTTTCCAAAATCCGTTGATGTGACAAGTCATCCCTGGGTGAACATCACGGAGCAGAACACTGTGAATCTCGGGGAGCGCATGCCAGCAGATGGTGTCGAGATTCGCGGCAGCATGGCCGTCAAGCCTCTGATCTACTCCGACTATCCAATCGGTGACAACGGACGTGTGACCAAAGGTCGGGCCATGTGCATGGCCGATTGCGCGCCGGGGATGCTGATGAAGCTGCTGCATGCGGGGCAGAGCATTTGGGGACCTCCTCGTAAACCGTCCGCAAAGTGACCTGAAAATTGCGTTTAGTGCAGCCCATAAGAGATGGGGGACCGACTGGATGTGGCCAGCTTCGATGATTCGTTGGAGCATAGCGATTTTACGATTCGCAGCCATGGCGCGGGGGGCGGGACCATCCATTCCCGACAAGTTTGCGCGGGCAAAAGCCAGCGAAGCTGTACGCGGAATTGAATAGCGACAGTGAAAAGTTGCACGGTGCGATCTATACGCCATGGGTCAACTGGGTCGAGCCACATGACACGCATATGCACATCACGGCAAAGGGTGAATAATGACGGCTGATTTCATGAGGAAACAATCATCGCTAATAAAATCGACGGTAGTCTCGGCGTTTTTAATGATTGCCTGCGCGCATGTCAGTGCGCGTTCGATTACGGTCAATGATGTTACTGTAAATAATGAAAATCCAATTGAATTGACTTGTGTAATTTTTCTTCGTCATGCGATGGGTAACTCCCCTGCTGGGGACGATTCTTACGCATGCGATAAATTTCGCTCCGCGAAAGATGATGACATTGTGGATACAATTCCAGCGTCGGCTGGTCATCCGGCGGTCTCTGTCAGGAAGAAAGATTACATTTCATTGGACGATTTATCCCCGTGGAACGGAGTGGTTCCTGTCCGCGCATTTTTTGGTATAACCTCAAAACATGAGAGCTCTGACCCCGACGTTACGCCTTCATATCTTCCTTACGATCGCCAGAACGAGGTTTATGTCTATTGGCTCGTGGATCGCGATGGATACGAAGTCAATGTTCTGAATGGTAAAAGGACTGGATACCGATTCTATGATTTTCGGGGAATCTGTTATCTGGCGACGGAAAAAAAGCCTAGAAAATATAGATATCTCACAAAATGCGAGGCGCCAGGATACGAAGGCTTTCCAAAATCCGTTGATGTGACGAGTCATCCATGGGTGAATATCATGGAACAGAATACCGTCGATCTAGGAGAGGGGATGCCCGCTTCTATGGTCGAGATTCGCGGCAGCATGCCCGTCAAACCTCTGATCTACTCCGACTATCCAATCGGTGACAACGGACGAGTGACGAAAGGTCGCGCGATGTGCATGGCCGATTGCGCGCCGGGGATGCTGATGAAGCTGTTGCATGCGGGGCAGAGCATTTGGGGACAATCGGGCAAACCGCCCGCAAAGTGACCCGAAAATTGTGCCTGGTGCAGCCCATAAGGATCGAAGAGGAGACTTCACGATGTTCGTTGCCGCACTCGACAAAGGTGAGGGAAGATTTGCGTTGCATGGCAACTCGGCGGTTAGCGGAGAGGAAGCGCTGACCTGTTACCTGTCGCCCTTTGATGCGCTTGTCGATGTCGGCCTCACGCTCCCAGAGCAGCGTGTTCAGATACTTGAGGTTGCCAACATTGCGCCTGGAAAACTGAAGGGGCAGGGAAACGGGCCTGTATCTTTCTGTGTGCATATGGCATGGCAGGCGCGTGCAGGGCGGGTGTTGCTGCGACAAGGCGGTGCACCGCAAGCGATCATGTTTGCGCCGTATCGATCGGATTCATGGAATGACGCTGCGTTGCTGGCCGACAGCATTGCGCGGTTGGTTGATGAGGTCCACGAGCGGGCGGGCCTGTTCGCGTGGAAGGAAACGGCTCAGACCTTCGCTGACTGGGGGAAAATAAGGCTAGAGGCCCTTGTGCAGGAGGCATGGGCGCAAGCCCCGGTTATGGAGGCTGATGGCGCCATCCCGGATTTTGACCAGTTCGCCATGTTCGATCCCGAGTTCCGGCAATGGCATTTCGTTCCTGCCCATGAACTGATGAGTGACGCGCTGGAGTGGTAGCCGCAGATAGTCGAGGTAAAGATCACACCCTGTGATTTTTATGTCGCCTCGGGCAGCGCGCGCATGTTGGCCTCGGGGGCCGAGGTCGCAGGCTTTGTAGCGGTCTCCGGCGGGGCAATAATCACGAGAGTAGCCCTATCATCACGCGAGGTAGGGAATGAATTTTCCCCACACGTGCTCACGCTGCTGCGCAGCATCAACAGGCAAGCTGTCTGCGTATTGAAGCAGCAAGTGACTTGTAGAGAGTGCCGCCAAGTCACCGCTTGTCCGCAATTCCTGCAAGAAAGATGTTCAATATGTAGACCGTCTCCCCTGCGGGGGAGCGGCGGTTTTCCCGCAACGCAATGTTGGGGAAACGCGGGGGAATGGATGCTTGGGGCTGCTCGGGGAATGCAAATTCCCACACCCATCGCCCGGAAAGCCTTGTGGCGTGGACTTGCGCGGTGTGGGGGAATAGTTACCCTCAGCCTTGCCAACAAAATCTGTGGGTAACTTGCACCTTGAGTTCTCCACAGTTTCTGTTGGCAGACCTGTGGGTAACCTTTGGAGATCGAACCTAACTAGCTGACGCCAAAGGCAATGCACGCGAACACGCAACACGGGTCAGCGCGCGTCAAAACACATCGTCATAACGCAGTCCGAAGGTTCGGGCATGCGAACCACGCGAATACGTCACGGCCCAATGCGCGAGCCACGCTCCGGTGAGCGCGCCGAGCGCATCGGCGAACAGATCCTTGTACGAGAATCCATCGGTGCGGCAGGTGCCGTCGAGCGTTTCCTTCAGGAGTCCCGGCACTGTACCAATCAGCGTGCCATAGACGACCGGGTGATCCGTATCGCGCGTGAGCCAGCCGCCGAGCGCGCCGAACGGCACGGACACCGCGAAGTGCTCCAGCTTGTCCGTGCCGGTCCAGCTATCGTCGGTCTGGAAGCGAAAGCCGCCATGCGAGCCGGAACAATCGAGGCTGGCCTGGGCGGTAGCGCTGGCCATGATTAGCAATGCGAAGCAAATGCCACGCTTCACGTGATGTGCCATGGTCGTGATCTCTCAGGTTGTCTTGCGTCGCGCCTTGCCTGGGCGCGACGGGCGCCGTCTGCATGGCGCGGTTTCGTCTCCGATGCGGCCGCTCTTCGTAATAGATAGGAATGCGTAGGAATTGAGGCCGTTTAATTAAGTCAGTCAAACCTGACTTACGGCGCAGTGTATCAGTTCTGTCTTAAAAATAAGGGCCAGAAAATCCTGACAGAACAACAGTCGCAGGGGGCAGGGGGTTAGTCGATGTCTTGGTCCGGCGGCGCGCAAAGGGCGGCGTCGATAGCGTCTTCGAGCCGGTCATTGCCCCAGAACATTTCCTCTCCGACGAAGAACGTCGGTGCGCCGAAGATGCCCAGTTCGCGAGCCGCGTGCGTGCGTTCACGCACGCGCAGCCGGTTCGCATCGCTGCCGGCTGCCTCGATGATCGGTTGTGCGGGCAGACTCAGCGCGACCAACATTTGCGCGGCCGCCTCGGGCGAATCCACTTCGCGATCGCCGCCGTAGTTGCGCGCCATCACGGCGCGGCACCAGGCGGGCAGCCACGGCTCGTCGGCGGCGAGCATCGCGATACGTGTCGCCAGCACGGCGCGGCGCGGAAACTCGCTGGGTTGTCGCCACAGCAAGCCATATTTGCGGCATTGGCGGCGCATGTCCTGCCACACGTATGCGCCTTTTTCCTTCTGCACGACGAAGGGCGGGCCTTCCCAGCCGAGCGCTTCGAGAATCGGGCCCAGCATGAATGGCCGCCAGCGCACGGCCACGCCCGCGCGAGCCGCAAGCGCTTCGATGCGCATCACGCTCAAGTAGCTGTAATTGCTCGAAAGATCGAACCAGAAGTCGAGTGCGGGCGGGGGCATGATGTCGTGTCCTTGGCGAAGGCGCGCCGTCTCGCGCGGCGCGTTGCCCTTCATGCTACCGCGAGGCGACTCGCCACACGTACGGAACGTACCAAACGGCGTGAGCGCTATTTGCCCTGCGCCGCTCCGGCATCCGACGCCGCGGTGGCGGCAGTCTGTGCCTCGTGCCCGCTGCCGAGCGTCGCGGGATTCGTCGGCGGATTGCCCATCGCCTGGAAGAGCGCGGCCGTGTCGGCGAGCCGCGTGCCGCGATAGCGGATTTCGTCGAGGCGCGCATTGCGCCATTGCTGTTCGCTCTGGCGCACGGCATACCAAGGCACGGCCCCGAGTTTGTGGCGCGCATTCGTGTCCTCGTACACGCCCTGGGCCGTGCGCGCCGAGGTGCTGGCCGCGTCCAGAGCCTGCGCGTCGTGCTCGAGCGCGGCGAGGCGGTCGGCGACGTCGCGGAACGCCGTGAGCACCGTTTGCTTGTACGTGTCGTTGGCTGCGTCGTACGACTGCAACGCCGCACGCCGCTGCGCGAGGAGCGCGCCGCCATGAAAGATGGGTTGCGAAAGCGAAGCGCCGATCGCCCAGAGCGCGCCCGCACCGGACGTCACGACGGGCCAGCTAAAGCCGCCCTGGCCGAGCGCCGCCGAAAGCGTGATGCTCGGATACATCTGTGCGGTCGCGGCGCCCACCTCGGCGGCGGCGGCCGTGAGCGTGGCCGTTGCCGCCTCGATGTCGGGCCGGGTCTTCAGGAGTTCTGAAGGCACGACCACGGGCACCTGCGGCGGCACGGCAAGGCTCGCCAGGTCGAGATCGGGCGGGGCCTGGTCGGGTGTGCGTCCGATCAGCACGGCGAGCGCGTGGCGCTGCGCGGCCCATTGCTGGCGCAGCCCCGGCAGATTCGCCGCGAGCGAGGCCGCGCTTTGCTGGGCGTTGAGCAGGTCGGTGCGCGAGGCGGCGCCGAGTGCGTAGCGCTTTTGCACGTCGTCGGCCTGGGCATTGGCGAGTGCGATGAGTTGCTCGGTCGTGTCGATCTGTGCGTGCAGCGTCGCCGCGCCAAGCGCGCTCGCCACGATGTTCGCCGCGAGCGCACGGCGCGCGGCCTCGAACTGGAACGCCTGCACGTTCACGCGCGAGGCGAGCGCCGCGTTGTTCAGCCGCGTCGCGCCGAACACGTCGAAGGTATAGCGCACGTCGATCAGGCCCGCGAACAGCGCGTATTGCAACTGGTCGATACCGAACTGCGGAATGGCGGGCGCCTGCTGGCGTTGCGCGGTGCCGATCGCATCCACGGTCGGCAGGAGCGAGCTGCCGATCTGGCCGCGCAGTTGTTCGCGCGCGGCTTGCAGGCTGTGATCGGCGGCGGCGAGGTCCGGGCTGTTGGCGAGGCCTTCGTTTACGAGCGCATCGAGCGCGTCGGAGCCGTAGAGCGTCCACCATTGGGGCACCGGCTCCGCGCCCGTCACGAACTGTTGCGCGACGCCCTGGGCGGCGACCGTTTGCGCGGGTTGGGCCTGCGCGCCGTAATGCTCGGGCTGCGGCATCGCAGGCGGCTCGCCCGTCGGACCCATCGCGCAGCCGGCGAGCGCAAACGCCGAGCAGGCTGCGAGGGCGCTGAGCGCGCGTGGAAGGCGGGGGGCGTGCGAGTACGCCGCCAACGCCCGAGTCGGCAATAAAGTCTTCATGATGCCTGTTCCGGCGCGCGGCCGGTCTCGTCAGTCTCGCTGCTGCGCACGCGGAACGCGGCGGCGTAGGCCGCGGGCAGGAAAAACAGCGTGAGCACGGTCGCAATCGTGATGCCGCCCATGAGCGCAGTCGCCATCGGCCCGAAGAAGTTCGAGCGCAAGAGCGGGATGAGCGCGAGCACGGCGGCCGCGGCGGTCAGCATGATCGGGCGGAAGCGTCGCACCGTCGCGCCCACCACGGCGTCGAAGCGTTTGTGCCCCGCGCGGATGTCCGTCTCGATCTGATCCACGAGGATCACCGAATTGCGCATGATGATGCCGAACATCGCGATCACGCCGAGCATCGCCACGAAGCCGAACGGCTGCCGGAACAGGAGCAGCGCGATCACCACGCCGATCAGCCCGAGAGGTGCGGTCAGCACGACCATCATCACGCGCGCGAGGCTTTGCAACTGGATCATGAGCAGCATGAGCACGGCGATGGCGAGCACGGGCAACTGCGCGAAGATGGACGCCTGGCCCTTCGCGCTTTCCTCGACTGAGCCGCCCACCTCGATGTGATAGCCGGGCGGCAGCGCGCGCTTGATCGACTCCAGTTGCTTGTCGAGCGCATGCGTGACGTCGATGCCTTGCGCGCCGGCGCGCACGTCCGACTGCACGGTGATGGTCGGCTGACGGTCGCGCGACCAGATCACGCCGTACTCCAGATCGTTGGCGAGATGCCCGAGCGCGCCGAGCGGCACTGGGCCGTTGGGCGTGGGCATGGCGAGCGTGAGCAGGTGCGCGGGATCGACGCGCTCCGTGCCCGGTGCGCGCAGATCCACGCTGATGAGCTTGTCGCGCTCGCGAAACTGCGTAACGGTATAGCCCGAATACGTCATTTGCAGAAAGTTGGCGATGTCCTGCGACGAGACGTTGAGCGCGCGCGCCTTTTGCTGGTCGATCTGGAAGTGCAAGGAGCGCTCGGCCGGCTCGTCCCAGTCGAAGTTGACGTTCTCGGTGCGCGCATCGGCGCGCAGCGTCGCCGCCACCTTGTTGGCGATGTCGCGCACGGTCGGGATGTCGTCGCCGCTCACGCGGAACTGCACGGGGTAGCCCACGGGCGGTCCGTTCTCGAGCCGCGAGAGGCGCGTGCGGATGGCCGGGAATTTGTCGCGCAGCATCGGTTCGAGCCAGCTTGCGAGCTTCTCGCGGTCCTCGACGGACTTCGCCGTGATCACGAACTGCGCGAAGTTGGGCTGCTGAAGCTGCTGGTCGAGCGGCAGATAGAAGCGCGGCGCGCCCGTGCCCACGAAGTCGATGAAATGGTCGATCTCGGGGCGGCCCTTGAGCGCCGCTTCGAGGCGCTTCGCCTCGCGTAGCGTCGCCTCGAACGAGGCGCCTTCGGGCAGGCGCACGTCCGCGAGCAGCTCGGGCCGGTCGGAGCTCGGGAAGAACTGTTGCGGCACGAGCGTGAAGCCCGCGAGCGCCGCCACGAAGAGCACGATGGTGAGCGCGAGCACGACGAGATGCCGCTCGATGCACCAGCCGATCCAGCCGCGCAGGCGCCGATAGAAGCGCGTGTCGTAGATCTCGTGCTCGTGGTCTTCGCCATGCGTCGCGTTGGGGTCGGGCTTGCGCTCGGGGAGCAGCCGATAGCCGAGCAGGGGAATGAGCACCACGGCCGCGAACCACGAGGCGATCAGCGCGATGGCGGACACCTGGAAGATCGAGCGCGTGTATTCGCCCGTGCTCGAGCGCGCAAGCACGATGGGCAGAAAGCCCGAGACGGTCACGAGCGTGCCCGTGAGCATGGGGAACGCGGTGCTCGTATAGGCGAACGCGGCGGCGCGCGTGCGGTTCCAGCCCTGGGCGAGCTTCACGGCCATCATCTCGACGGAAATGATGGCGTCGTCCACCAGCAGGCCGAGCGCGAGCACGAGCGTGCCGAGCGAGACCTTGTGCAGGCCGATGCCGAACAGATACATCGTGAGCGAGGTGACGGCGAGCACGATCGGAATCGTGATGACGACCACCATGCCGGTGCGCACGCCGAGCGAAACGAGGCTCACGAGCAGCACGATGCCCACGGCCTCGGCCACGGCTTCGACGAAGTCGTCGACCGAGCGTGAGACGGCATCGGGCATGCTCGACACTTCCACGAGCTTCAGGCCCGCCGGAAGTTGCGCGCGCAACTGCTCGACGCGCGCGTCGAGCGCCTTGCCAAGCCGGATCACGTCGCCGCCGGGCTGCATCGTGAGGCCGATGCCGAGCACCGCCTGGTTCTGGAAGCGCATCTGCGTGGCGGGCGGCTCGTCGTAGCCGCGCCGGATCGTGGCGATGTCGCCCAGGCGGAAGGTGCGGTCGTTCACGCGGATCAGCGTGTCGGCAATCGCCTTGAGGTCGTCGTACTGGCCGCTCGGGCGCACGTACACGCGGTCGTCGGCGGTCGTGAGGGTGCCCGCGGCCGCCACGCTGTTCTGCGCGCCGATCACCTGGCCTAGCTGCGTGGGCGTGATGCCGAGGCGCGTGAGCTGCGCGTTCGGGATCTCGATGTAGATGCGCTGCTGCGGGTCGCCGAAGTAATCCACCTTGCCCACGTCGGGCACGCGCAGAAGTTGTTCGCGCAACTTGTCCGCGTAGTCGTGCAGTTGCGCGGGCGAGAAACCATCGCCTTCGAGCGTGTAGATGTTCGTGTAGACGTCGCCGAACTCGTCGTTGAAGAACGGCCCCTGCACGCCCGGCGGCAGCGTATACGCAATGTCGCCGACCTTCTTGCGGACCTGGTACCACGTCTCGCGCACCTCGCTCTCGGGCGCGGAATCCTTCATCGTGAAGAACACCAGTGACTCGCCGGGCCGCGAATAGCTGCGCAGAAAGTCGATATAGGGCGTCTCCTGGAGCTTGCGCCCGATGCGGTTCGTCACCTGGTCCTCGACCTGGCGCGCGGTCGCGCCGGGCCAGAAGGTCTGGATCACCATCACGCGGAACGTGAAGGGCGGGTCCTCCGACTGCGCAAGGCGTGTATAGGCGAGCGCGCCGAAAATCGTGGCGAGCACGACGACGAAAGTGACGAGCGCGCGATGCCGTAGCGCCCACGCCGAGAGATTGAAGCGCCCCTCTTCGTGATCGGCGCCCGGGCTCGAGCCAGGAACCTGACTCATGACGCGAAGTCCTCGGCATGCAGCGGTGCAACCGGACGAACCTGCTCGCCCGCGTGAACCGTGTGCACGCCTTGAACCACGATGCGCTCGCCGTCCTGCAAGCCGCTCGCCACGGTGATGGTGCGCGCGTCGTAGCGCGTGACGCTCACGCGCCGCAACTGGAGCACGTTGTCGGGCGCGTGCACGATCCAGAGGGCGGGCGCGTCGCCGTCGTGGAAGAGGGCGGTGGCCGGCACAGTGAAGCTGGGCGCGGCGCCTGCCTCGGCCGGGGACGCGAACGCCACATTGGCCGTCATGCCGAGACGCACGTCGGCGTCGGGGTGTTCGAGCGTGAGCTTCGCGCGCCACGTGCGGCTTTGCGGGTCGGCCGCCGCCGCGAGTTCGCGCAGGCGCGCCGTGTAACGGCGGCCGGGCAGCGCGCCGAGCGTGACCTGCGCCGCGTCGCCCGTGTGCAGGGCCGCAATGGCGCGCTCGGGCAGATCGCACACCACATCGACGTCGCCGGTCCACGCGAGCTGGTAGACGGGCTGGCCCGCCTGCACGTTCTGGCCGGTGTCGGCGTTTTCGGCGGTGATGACGCCCGCGTGGTCCGCCACGAGCTGCGTATAGCGCAGCTGGTTTTTCGCGAGGGCCAACTGCTGCTGCGCCTGGTCACGCTGCGCCACGGCGGAAGCGTACGCATCCTGGGTCTGTTCGAGTTGCGCGCGGGCGATGAGATTGGCCTGCGACTGGGCCGTGTCGCGATCGAGCTGCTGTTTGGCGAACACGAAGCGGTGCTGCGCGGCGTCGAATTGGGCCTGCGCGCTCGCGGTGTTCTTCTCGGAGTCGGCGGGGTCGAGGCGCGCGAGCGTTTGTCCGGGTTTGACGCTGTCGCCAAGGCGCACGACGCGCTCGATGATCTTGCCGTTCACGCGAAACGACAGCGGCGTGGCGTTGCGCGCCTCGATGTCGCCGGGGTAGGCGGGGCTCACCGCGCCGCCGTCGGGATGCACGGTCATCGAAACGACCGGGCGCGGCTGCGGCGGCGCTTCCTTTTGCTTGCCGCAGGCGGCGAGTGCGAATACGCCCGCCACAAGCAGAATGCGCGCGGCCTGCCGCCACGGCGCATGCCGCGACGCACAAACCGCCGCGCGGCGGGATTCACCGGAACCTTGACTGGAATGCTGACTGGAACCTCCGCGCATCCTGCTCGACGCGCCACGACCGCAACGATTCACTTGGACCTCGATACGCCTTGCGCGCACGCAGACCGCAAACCGCCGGGCCAGTTGCGCCGCCGTTGAACCGCGGGCGCCGCGCGGCCTCGCGCACACGCCCCCGGTTTGGGATGATGAGCCGGATTCTAATACAACACTGTATCTGAGTGCGAAGTTGAATCCGAAGAATGTTTCAGTGTTAGACTCCCGCCAACCCACCCGACATCACGTCATCACGAAGCCCCACGCCATGAAGCGCATCCGACTCACCCGTGAGCAAAGCCGCGATCAGACGCGCGAGCGCCTGCTCGACGCGGCGCAGGCCATGTTCATGAAAAAAGGGTTCGTGGGGGCGAGCGTGGAGGACATCGCGCATGCCGCGGGCTACACGCGCGGCGCGTTCTACTCGAATTTTTCCGGCAAGTCGGACCTGCTCGTGGAATTGCTGCGGCGCGATCACGAGGCCATGCAGACGGACCTGCGCGCGATCTTCGAAACCGAGGTGTCGCGCGAGCAGATGGAAGCGCGTGTGCTCACGTATTACAGCCGCATGCCGCAGGACAACAAGGTTTTCCTCCTGTGGGTGGAGGCCAAGCTGCTGGCCGCGCGCGACGCGCGCTTTCGCGTGCGTTTTAACGCTTTCATGCAGGAAAAGCGCGACAGTCTTGCCGCGTATATCGAGGAGTTTTCGAGGCGCGTGGGCACCCCCCTGCCGATCGAGCCGCAGTTGCTCGCGGTTGGCCTGATGGGGCTGTGCGACGGGGTGCAGTTTCTCGCCACGGCCGACCCGCAGCACGTCACGCCGCCGGTCGTCGAAACCGTGCTCGCGAGCTTCCTCGCGCGGGTCGTGTTCGGGCGCGACGCCTGAGCCCCGCGCGCGCTCGCGCACGGGCGTCAATGGAGGGGGATCCGGCTGCGAACCGGGCCTGACCTAGGCGCCGATGCCCGGACCGTAGTTGCTGCCGATCAGCCGCGTGACCGAATCGACGTTGGGGTAATCCTGCTCGGGCATGCCGTCGAGAATCCCCAGCACTTCATTGCTTGCGCCCGCCGTGCGCGCGGCGTCCACGAGTTCGTCCTTGTTCGCGGGCCAGCGCACTTCGCGCAGCACGTCGGAGAATTGCAGGTCGATCGGTTCTTCGGGAATGCTTGAGGCTGGCATGCGTGGCGTCCTTTGCGCGTCGGCCTGTGCGGGCGGTTCGCGTCGTTGTCTCGTTCGTTGTTCGGCTGGCGCGCGGTGAGCGGCGCGGCTCAAGCATACACAATCCGCCTCGCACGCCGTGGACACGTGTGCACCGGCTTCACCGCGCGCGCCGCGCTTCTGACGCTCGTCTGACGCGCATTTGCCGCGTGCTCGCCACGCCTGCTTGCCTGCCTGACGGCCGGCGCGGCTCAGGTCTGCTGATGCAGGTCCGGGCTCAGCGTCTTGTCGAGGCGGTGCGACTTGGGCAGGGTGAGATATTCCCAATGCTGGGGACCGTCGGTGACGGAAACGGGCACGTTGGGGGCAGGAGGCGCCACCGGGGCGTCGTCGGCGCGGAACTGACCGGTCTGGAGCGGGAGGTGCGCGCCGGCGCGTTCGACCGGCGAGTCCTGCGCGGTGCGTACCGGAGCGGCAAAGCACGAGGCCGACAACAGCACGGTGGTCATCAGTGTCGAGGTTTTCATCGCTCGACCTCCTTTCTCATGCGGCCCACAGGTCGCAGCAAGCGCCGTACCGCGTCCGCCAGCCGTGGCGGCGACGCGAGCAGCCGCGCCGGCCGGGGCAGCCGGCGCGCCGCCACGCGGGGCGCCGGGGGGCCGCTCTTGCGGCCCGTGCGCGCGAGGCGTGTACGGATATTCCATGATGGCAGGAAATGCGCCGGCGCGTCTCGAACGTTTGTACTTTTTTTGCGCGGAGAAGGACGGGCAGGCGCCCGCAGAAGCTACGGGCGCAGCGCCTCGAAGCGCGCCCATGGCCACGACGGCCGGTCGCGCATATAGCCGTTGAGCCAGTTCCACTGCGGGTGGCGCTGCATGAACGCCTGGGCGTCGAACGCCCGGCCGCACGGATGGCCCCAGCGGGCCCAGAACGCCATGTCGCGCGCCATGTCGCTGTCGACCACCTTGCCGTCGTTCGCGCCCCATGGGTTGAACGGCCCGTGATCGGCGCCGCCAAAGCGCGCATCGTCGAGTTCGAGATGGCCGCAGATCGTGCGCGAACACGGGTTGTCGCTGCGTTCCAGATAGACGTCGTGATGGTCCGCGATCATGGTCTTGGCCAGTTCGGCGTCGATCGCGCCGCGATGCTCCTGCGCGAGCTGCATGAAGCGCAGGCGGCGCGCGCCGTTGCGCCGCACGTCGGTGTAGTCGTCGGCTTCGCCGGTGCATTCCTGGTTGCGGATCTTGAGGTCCGTGGCCGCGTTGAATCCGCTGTAGAAGCCGTCCTTCGTGCTCTCGAAACCCGCATGCTGCAAGCCGAGTTCGTAGCGCGCGATCTCGCCCGTTTTCGTGTCGCCCAGCAGCCAGCTGTTCACGTAGCCGGCGTTGTTCGACTGGGCGAACATCTCGCACCATTGCGCGATGCTCGACGCATACTGCGTGGCGCGCCGCGAGCGATAAAACTCGGGCGCGCCGCTCGGGCGATAACCCACGAAGTTCGAAATCGTCGTTTCCGTCACCATCAGGCCCGCGCCGTTGATCCAGAAGTCGGTGAGGCTCGAAATGCAGCCGGGCAGGCCCTGCATGAGAATGCGGTGCCCCGAGTCGGGCACGATGTCGAACACGATGTTGAAGGCGTCGCCGGCCGCGTAGCGGTCCCACGAGTTGTGCGCCATGACGATGCGGCCGTCGCGCGTCGCGCTTCCGGTGGCAATGAACGCGCTGCAATGGTGGCCGCGCCGGCCGCGCCACAGGTGCACCGCGGACTGCGGCTGGCGCGCCGCCACATGGGTTGGCCACCAGCTTTGCAGCAGGTCCATGTAGCCGTTCCAGGCGAGCACCTCGGCGAACTTGAGGCCCGCGCCGTCCGCGATGCCCTGGATCTCGTCGGCGAACTCGGTGTCCAGGCGCGGCGCGAACTGCGCGATCGCGGCGTTGACGAAGGTGTCGAAGTCCTCGCCCGTGTCCCACTTCGCGAGATAGCGCGCGGTGCGTATGGCGTTGCGGATCTCGTGAGCGAGCAACTTGCCGTGCTGCTCGCCCCGGTCGTAGGGCTCGCCCTGCAAGTGCACGAATATCCAGCCCGCATGGTCGCGGCGTACAGCTTCGAGTGAGGGTTCGCTCATCTTCGCTCCGGTGGTCCCCGAGTCGATTGTGGCGGCTACGTGCGCGGGCTTCCGTGCGCAGGCGCACGGCGCGCCGCGTAGCGTGTCTTGCCCTCAATTCTAGAAAATCCGCCGCGCTTTGCCATGCGCGGCGGGCGGCACGAACGGCGAAGCGCCTAGCGCTCCGCGTTCATGCGCTGATACGCGTCGAGAAGCGAAGTCTTGTACACCACGCCCGCGAGCGTCGGCTCGCGCGTGCTGGCGACCACGGGCAGGCGCTCGCCCTGGAACGACATGAAGTGTTGCAGGCCGACGGCGAGCGGCATGTCGGGCGTGAGCACGTCGAACGTGGGCTTCAGGTAGTCGCAGGCGTGCTTGTTCGAGGTGTCGCGCTTTTGCAGGAGGTCGGAGGTGATGTCGGCGAGCGCCACCGCGCCGAGAAAGCGCCCGGTATCGTCGGTCACGTAGAGATATTTCACCGGATATTCGAGGAACACGCGCGTCATTTCCTGCACTGTGGCGCTCGCGCGCACGACGGTCTCGGCGGGACGGATCAGCTCGCGCATCTGCGTCATGCGCAGGCGCATGCGCTCGGCTTCCTCTCGGTTGCGATGAAGCGTGATTTCGTACATCGAGGCCTTGCCGATCGCGCGCGCGACGAAGTACGCCACCACGCACGAGAGCATGAGCGGCAGCACCACCTGGTAGCTCAGCGTCATCTCGAAGATCATGAGAATCGCCATGAGCGGCGCCTGGGTCGCGCCCGCGAGGAACGCGCCCATGCCCACCATCGCATAGGCGTAGGGCGCGGAGGTGCCGTCGGGCCAGAGCGCGTGCATGCCCTGGCCGAACAGGCAGCCGAGCACGGCGCCCATGAAGAGCGTGGGCGTGAACACGCCGCCCACGGCGCCGGAACCCACCGTCGCGGCCGTTGCGACGAGCTTGAATACGAGCACGGTGGCGAGCGCGGTCCAGGTCCACGGCGAATGCAGGATGGAGTTCACGACGCTATAGCCGTTGCCCCACACCTCGGGCGTCCAGACCGAGAGCACGCCGACCACGAGGCCGCCCAAGGCGAGCCGCACGGGCAGCGGCGCGTTGAGGCGGCCGAAGCCCTTCTTCGCGGTGTCCATCATCACGAGGAACTGCGGGGCGAGCGCGCCGCACAAGAGACCGAGCGCCACGAACAGCAGCACCTCGACGCCCGTCACCGGCGGAAACACCGGCATCTCGTACGGCGGCTTGTAACCCGCGAACTCGCGCATCGTGATGTTGGCGACGACGGAGGAGACCACGATCGGCCCGAAGCTTTCCATAACGATCGAGCCGAGCACGATCTCGGTCACGAAGAAGGCGCCCGCGATGGGCGCGTTGTACGCCGAGGTGATACCGGCCGCCGCGCCGCACGCGACGAGCAGGCGCAGCCGCGACGGGTCGAAGTGAACCCAGCGCCCGATCAGCGAGGCGGCGAGCGCGGCGAGTTGCACCATCGGGCCTTCGCGGCCGATCGAGCCGCCGCTCGCGATCGTGAAGAGCGACGACAGGCTGCGCCAGATGCTCTTGCCGACGGGCATCACGCCGTCGCCGATCGCTACGGCCTCGATGTAATCGGTGTGCATCGCCTTGTTGCCGTTGCCCGGCGACTTGCGCCGCGCGATCAGCAACAGGCACCCGGCGACGAAGCCGCCCGAGGCGGGCATCCAGATGCGCGTTTGCCACGGCAGGTGACGGGCCATTTCAACGAGACTGCCCTCGCTGCCCGTAAAGAGCATTTGCAGATGCGCGATGCCTTCGCGAAAGAGCACGGTCGCAAATGCACCGGCCACGCCGACGATGACCGACCAGATCAGCATCGTGTGGGCGTCGGACAGGCGAAAGAGATCGCGGGCGCGAGTGCGCAGTTTCAGCAGGAATGACAGCACGGCGAGCGGGTCAGGTGAAGGGTGAAAGAAAGCCGCGCGGGCGCGTTGATCGCGACCACAGCGGCGTCAAAGGAAACACCCGACGGCCCGCGCGCCTTCAGCGCACGGCTTTGTCGAGTTCGGGGTAGTGCCGGAAGATGCCGGTTTCGTTGAACGGCAGCCGCCGCTCCGAAGCGAGATAGGCGGCGATATGCGGGCGCTTCGCCACGGCGTCGCGCAGCGCGACGACATGCGGATAGTGGTCCGCGAAATGCTTCGTCGCTTTCGGAAACGCATAGCGCAGCCCCTCGACGATCTGAAACATCGACAGATCGACGTAGGTGAGGGCGCTGCCCACCATATGGCGCGGCCCCTCGGGATTCTGCGCGAGCACGCGCTCGAAGTAGCTCATGAACTTCGGAATGCGATGCGCGATGAAATCCGCCGAACGCGCCTTCGCCTCGGTCTTCTGGTCCTCGTAATACAGACCGCTTGCGATCGGATGATGCGTGTCGTGCACCTCGGCCACGAGGTCCGCGATCGTGAGTTGCAGGCCGTTCGCCACGAAGCGCAGGGCTTCGTCGCGCGGGGCTAGCTTGAGCTTCGGGCCGAGGTAGAGCAGGATGTTGGCCGTCTGCGCAATGATGAATTCGCCGTCCTTCAGGAAGGGCGGCGCATAGGGCGGATACGGCCCGTCGCTCTCCAGTTCGCTCATCATCGCGCCAATGCCGAGACCGTCCTTCTTCTCGCCGCGCGCCACGTCCACGTAAGGCGCCTGTGCTTCTTCCAGCGCCAGCCGCACGAATTCGCCCCGGCCTTGCAGGCCGTCCCAGTAGTAGAGCTCGTATGCCATCGGTCGTCCCCTTGCGTCGATCGCCGTGCGCGCCACGGCGTGCGCGGCCGCCGTCCACGCGACGGACGGCAGCGGACAGTATCGCTCGCAACCGTCGCGCCTGGCGCGCGCGTGCCGCGCCGACACGAGATGGCGCAACGCGGCGGCGCGCAGAAACGCAAAAAGCCCCGCCGCGGGCGGGGCCGGTGGCCGCGAGAAGCGGCGCACGGGGGATCGGTCGGGGCGGCGCAGGGGAGCGCACCGCCCTTGGGCGCGGGGTCATGCGAACACGCGCTCCACGGCCCAGGTGATCGCGAGACCGCCGCCGACCAGCCAGAGGTAGATGATGAGGCCGGCGGTCAGCGCACGCGGGCCGGCCTGGCGGATCTGCGAGACGCGCGTTTCGATGCCGAGCGCCGTCATTGCCATGGTCAGCGCGAAGGTGTCGAGCGTGTTGACCGCGTGGGTGGCCGCTTCGGGCAGCACGTGGAGCGAATTCACCACCACGAGCGCGAGGAAGCCGAGCGCGAACCAGGGCACCGCGAGCTTGCGCGTAACGGCCTGGCCCGCCTCGTGCGCGGCGCTCCGCGCCGCACGGTTGAGCCACACGCCGAGCACGAGCAGCACCGGCACGAGCAGCATCACGCGGGTCATCTTGACGATGGTGGCGATGTGCGTGGCTTCCGGGCTCACGTTGCTCGCCGCGCCCACCACCTGGGCGACTTCGTGAATCGTGCCGCCGAAGAAGAGGCCCGCGCCGAGCGTGTCGAGATGCAGCCAGCCCGCGTTATAGACCACCGGGTAGAGGAACATGGAGAGCGTGCCGAACAGCACGACGCTGCCCACGGCCATGGCGCTCTTGTGCGGCTTCGACTGGAGCGTGGATTCGAAGGCCAGCACGGCGGCCGCGCCGCAGATCGCACTGCCGGCGGCCGTGAGGATGGCGGTGTCGCGGTCGAGCTTGAGCACCTTCATGCCGACCCAGGTGCCGATCACAAGCGTGCTCACGACGATCGCGACCGACTCGACGAGCCCCGGCACGCCGACCTGGGCGATTTCCTGGAGGCTCACGCGCAGCCCGAAGAACGCCACGGCGATGCGCAGCAGCTTGCGCGCGGAAAAGTTGACGCCGGCGGCCCAGCTTTCGGGCATGCCGTCGCGCAGCGCATTGCCGTAAATCGCGCCGGCCACGATGCCGACGATCAGCGGGCTCATGCCGAGCCCGGCGATGGCGGGCAGCGACGCGATGCTGGTGACGGCCGCAGCGAACAGGGCGACGAACAGCACGCCGTTGAGCTGCCCGCGGGTGGACGGCAGGGCATGCGTAAGGGTGGGTGTAGACATCTAGGCCTCTCTCTCCCGGACGAGCCGGTTGAAAAATGGGGTAGCGAACAGAGCGCTATCGAATGGCCTAATCCTAATTTAGATATATCGATATGAAAAATCGTGATTTGTGAAGTAATATATAGGTCAACACGATGGTTCATCGCCATGACCCCGGAACAACTGATAACTTTCGCTGCCGTCGCCGAGCATCTCAACATCAGTCGAGCGGCGCTCGCCCTGCATTTGTCGCAGCCCGCCGTATCGGGCCAGTTGCGGCTCTTGCAGGAGGAATTCGGCGAGCCGCTCTACCAGCGTGACGGCCGCGGCGTGCGCCTCACGCCCACGGGCGAGCAGCTCGCGGGCTACGCGGCGCGGCTGCGCGACACCTGGCGCGACGCGCTCGCCTACCGCGACGCGCTGCGCGGCCTCGAGCGCGGCACGCTGCGCATCGGCGCCACGACCACGCCCGCGAGCTACCGGCTGCCGTATCTCGTGGCGCAGTTTCACGGGCACTATCCGCAGGTCAAGCTCGAAACGTCGAGCGGCAACACGACGGACGTCGTCGGCATGCTCGGGGCGGTCGATATCGCGCTGATCGAAGGGCCGGTAGGCGAGCAGTTGCCGCCCGATACCGCCGTGCACCCGTGGCACGAGGACGAAATCGTCGCCATCGTGCCGCGCGGCCACGCGCTGGCCGCGCAATTGCCGGAGCCGCACGGGGAGACCGGGGAGCCGAAGCCGGCCATCACGGTCGAGGCGCTCGCCGAGTGGCCGCTCGTGTTGCGCGAGGACGGCTCGGGCGTGCGCCAGGTCGTCGAGCGCGCATTCGCGCGTGCGGGCGTACCCATGCGCGTGGCGCTGGAGATCGCGGGCGTGGAGGGCGTGAAGGAGGCCGTGCGCGCGGGCATGGGTATCGGTTTCGTCTCCGCCATGTCAATGCGGCACGAGAACGGCGCGTTGCGGCAGATCCGCTTCGGGCCCGAGCCGCTTGCGCGCCGCTTCTCGATTCTCGTCCCGCATGCGGGCGCCGCGTCGCGCGTGGCACAGCGTTTTCTGGAGCTGTGTCTCGCCGATGTTCCCGGCGCATGACCCAGGGCATACCAGAATGGCGTGCCGCGCGACGAGCGCGCACTATCCGCCCTAATCATCCGGCGCGCACAGGCGCCTTTTTTCGAACCGGATTTGGAACCGGTTCCAAAAGGGCAAATCGAAGCGGATTCGAGGAACACAAGGCGTGCGCCGGTAGCAACAGGGAACAAGGCAATGGCGGAAGTAGCAATCGTGGCGAGCGCGTTTGGTGCGCAGGCAATCTGGCGTGACGGACATGCGGCATGGAGCGTGTCGGCGCGGCGCGCTGGCGCGCAGGCATTCGAGGTCCGGCGCGAGCTGATGCACGACGCCGACGCGCAGCCCGAGGCGCTGCACGCGCTCGGAACGGCGCTTGCGCGCGAGGGTCTGTGGCGCGTCTGGTCCACGCCGGACTCGCTCTACACGGAAGACGGCGCGCTCGACGAGGCGGCGCTGTGCGCGGCCGTCGCGGCGGGCCGTGCGCTCGGCGCGCGCTTCGTGAAACTGCAATTGGGCGGCTTCACGGGCGAAGCCTGCGCGGCGCGCCTCGCGAGCCTGCTCGAAGAACTGGGCGCACGCACCGGCGAAGCGGGTGACGGCCCGCGCGTCGTGGTCGAGAACGGGCAACTCGAGCAGGGCGGCAAGCTCGCCCAGTTCGTCGGCCTCTTCACTGCGTTGCGCGAGGCAGGCGCAGCGGGCGTGATCGGCATGACGTTCGACATCGGCAACTGGCAGTGGCCGGGCGAGCCGCCGCTGCTCGCGGCCGCCGCGCTCGCGCCGCACGTCGAGTACATCCACTGCAAGGCCGTGGCGGGTGAGGGTGCGCGCCGTTTCGCGGCTGCGCCTGGCGACGACGACACGATGTGCCGCGCCGCGCTTGCGCTCCTGCCCACGCACGTGCCGCGCGGCATCGAGTTTCCCTTCGATCCGGCCTGCGTCGCGGCAGAAGCCGCTCATTACGTCGAGTGGCTCGCCGCCGCCTGATGCGCAGCGGCAGCCCGGCCTCAGACACCCCATTCGATTCAGGAACACATCCCATGACCGACACACTCGATGTCATCACCTACGGCGAAGCGATGGCGATGTTCGTCGCCACCGAGCCGGGACCGCTCGCTCAGGTCGGGCACTTCACGAAGCGCGCGGCGGGCGCGGAGCTCAACGTCGCGACCGGCCTCGCCCGCCTGGGTTTCAAGGTGGGCTGGATGAGCCGCGTGGGCGCCGATTCGTTCGGCCAGTTCCTGCGCGACGTGCTCGCGCAGGAAGGCATCGACGCGCGTTGCGTGAGCACCGATGCACGCTACCCGACCGGCTTCCAGCTCAAGTCGAAGAACGATGACGGCAGCGACCCCGCCGTCGAATATTTCCGCCGCGGCTCGGCGGCGAGCAAGCTCTCGACCGACGACTATCAGGCCGGCTACGTGCTCGGCGCGCGCCATCTGCACCTGAGCGGCGTCGCGCCGGCGATTTCGCCGTCGTCGCGCGAACTCGCGTTCAAGCTCGCGCAAGCGATGCGCGACGCGGGCCGCACGATCTCGTTCGACCCGAACCTGCGCCCGACGCTCTGGGGCTCCGAAGCCGAGATGGTCGCGACACTCAACGAACTCGCGAGCTTCGCCGACTGGGTGCTGCCCGGCGTGGGCGAGGGCCGCGTGCTGGCCGGCTCGGACGACCCGGAAGTCATCGCGAACTTTTACCTCGCGCGGGGCGCGCGCGGTGTGGTCGTCAAGCTGGGCGCGGAGGGCGCCTGGTACGCCACCGCCGCCGGCGAGCGCGGCCGCGTCGCGGCGCAGCGCGTGGAGCGCGTGGTCGATACCGTGGGCGCCGGCGACGGTTTCGCCGTGGGCGTGGTGAGCGCGCTGCTCGAAGGGCGCGCACTGCCCGAGGCGGTCGCGCGGGGCAATCGTATCGGCGCGCTGGCCGTGCAAGTGATCGGCGATTCGGAAGGCTTGCCGACGCGCGCGCAGCTCGACGCGCTCGAAGGCGCGCAAGCGCGCACGGCCGCATAACCGCATAGCAAGACAAACCGCAACAAGCAGAAACAGGCGGCGCAACGCGTGAATTCGCACGCGGCGCGCCGAATGACATGAGACCAGAGGGCGGCACGACGAAGCCGCTGTTCAACTGGAGACACAGATGACCTCAACCTCGCTCGCACCGCGCCGCTGGTGGGCAATCATGCCGATCGTGTTCATCACGTACAGCCTGGCCTACCTCGATCGCGCCAACTACGGCTTCGCCTCGGCGGCGGGCATCAACCGCGATCTCGGCATCAGCCCGGGGCTTTCCTCGCTGATCGGCGCGCTGTTTTTCCTCGGCTACTTTTTCTTCCAGTTGCCGGGCGCCGTTTATGCCGAGCGCCGCAGCGTGCGTACGCTCGTATTCGTGAGCCTCGTGCTCTGGGGCGGTTGCGCGGCGCTCACGGGCGTCGTCACGAACATTCCTTCGCTCATGGCGATCCGCTTCGTGCTCGGCGTGGTCGAGGCGGCCGTGATGCCCGCCATGCTCATCTTCATCAGCAACTGGTTCACGAAGAGCGAGCGCTCGCGCGCCAACACCTTCCTGATCCTCGGCAATCCGGTCACGGTGCTGTGGATGTCGGTCGTCTCGGGCTATCTCGTGCACGCGTTCGGCTGGCGTCACATGTTCATCGCGGAAGGCGCGCCGGCCGTCTTGTGGGCCGTGTGCTGGTGGTTCCTCGTGCGCGACAAGCCCGCGCAGGTGAACTGGCTCTCCGACGAGGAAAAGCGCGCGCTCGACGCTTCGATGCGCGCCGAGCAGGCCGCCATCAAGCCCGTGCGCAACTACGCTGAAGCGTTCCGCACGCCTGCCGTGATGCTGCTTTCGGCGCAGTACTTCTGCTGGAGCATCGGCGTGTACGGCTTCGTGCTGTGGCTGCCTTCGATCGTGAAGAACGGATCGGCGCTCGGCATGGTCGAGACGGGCTGGCTCTCCGCGCTGCCGTATCTCGCCGCGACGATCGCGATGCTCGCGGCCTCCTGGGCCTCGGACAAGCTCGACAACCGCCGCGCCTTCGTGTGGCCGTTCCTGCTGGTCGGCGCACTGGCCTTCGCGGGTTCGTATGCGCTCGGCTCGACGCACTTCTGGATGTCGTATGCGCTGCTGGTGGTGGCCGGCGCCGCGATGTACGCGCCGTATGGCCCGTTCTTCGCGATCGTGCCCGAGCTGCTGCCGAAAAACGTCGCGGGCGGCGCAATGGCGCTCATCAACAGCATGGGCGCGCTCGGCTCGTTCGTCGGCTCCTACGTGGTCGGCTATCTGAATGGCGCAACCGGCTCGCCTGCGGCATCCTATGCGTTCATGAGCGCGGCGCTGGTCGCCGCGGTGGGCCTCACGCTCGCCGTGAAGCCGCAGCGCGAAACCGCTCATGGCTACGCCGCGCCGGTTCACGGAAAATAACGCACACTCGAGAAGCGAACTCATGAAGCACACAATCGTTGCCTACAAGACCCTGCCCGCCGATGTCACCGACTATCTGCGCGAGCATGCCGAAGTCGTATTCGCCGATGCGGACAAGCCGGGCGAGCTGGCCGCCGCGCTCAAGAACGCAGACGGCGCGATCGGTGCGAGCGTGAAGATCACGCCCGAGATGCTGGACGGCTCGCGTGTGAAGGCGCTCTCCACGATCTCGGTGGGCTACGACCAGTTCGACGTGCCCGATCTCACGAAGCGCGGCATCGTGCTCGCGCACACGCCCGACGTGCTGACCGAATCGACGGCCGACACCGTGTTCTCGCTGATTCTCGCGAGCGCGCGCCGCGTGGTCGAGCTGGCCGACTGGGTGAGGGCGGGCCACTGGAAGGCCAGCATCGGTCCGGCACAATTCGGCGTGGACGTGCAGGGCAAAACGCTCGGCATCGTGGGGCTCGGGCGCATCGGCGGCGCGGTCGCGCGGCGTGCGGCGCTCGGCTTCAACATGAAGGTGCTCTACACGAACCGCAGTCCGAACGAGACGGCCGAGCGCGACTACGGCGCGCGCCGCGTGGAGCTCGACGAACTGCTCACGACAGCGGACTTCGTGTGCCTGCAAGTGCCCCTCACCGACGCCACGCGCCACATGATCGGCGCTGAGCAGTTCAAGAAGATGAAGAAAAGCGCGATCCTCATCAATGCCTCGCGCGGTGCGACCGTCGACGAACAGGCGCTGATCGCGGCGCTCGAAGCGGGCACGATTCACGGCGCGGGCCTCGACGTGTTCGAGCGCGAGCCGATCGATCCCGCCTCGCCGCTGCTGCGCATGCCGAACGTGGTGGCGCTGCCGCACATCGGCTCGGCCACGCACGAGACGCGCCACGCCATGGCGCGCTGCGCGGCGGAGAACATCGTCGCGGCGCTCGCGGGCACGCTCGACGTGAACATCGTCAACCGCGAGGTGCTCGCGCGATGAGCGCGGCTGCGGGCGGCACGGACAGCGCCGGCGCGAGCGCAGCCACGCCGCCGCGCCGCGCCACGATCAGCGACGTGGCGCGCGAAGCGGGCACCGGCAAGACCAGCATCTCACGCTATCTGAACGGCGAGCTGGGCGTCCTTTCGCCCGACCTGCGCGCGCGCATCGAGGCGGCGATCGAGCGGCTCGACTACCGCCCCAACCAGATGGCGCGCGGGCTCAAGCGCGGGCGTAACCGTCTGCTCGGCCTGTTGCTCGCGGACCTGGCCAACCCGTATTCGGTGGAAGTGCTGCAAGGGGTGGAGGCCGCGTGCCACGCTTTGGGCTACATGCCGCTCATCTGCCATGCCGCCAATGAAGTCGACATGGAGCGCCGCTATCTGCAACTGCTCACGACCTATCGCGTGGAAGGCGTGATCGTCAACGCGCTCGGCGTGCGCGAGTCGATGCTCAAGCCCGTGGGCAGCGGCGGCATTCCGGCCGTGCTGGTCGACCGCACCGTCGACGGCCTGGACGCCGACGTGGTCGGCCTTGACAACGCGGCGGCCGTGCGTCTGGGCGCGGAGCACCTGCTCGCGCGCGGCTATGACGACATCGTGTTCGTCGTGCAGCCGTTCGAGCATGTGAGTTCGCGCCGCGAACGCGAAGCGGCGTTTCGCGCCTCGATGCAGGCGACGAAGGGCGCGGCGCGCGGCTTGACGCACGTGCTCGATCTCCATGACGAGGCGGGCGTACAGAGCGCGCTCGCGGCGCTCGACGCGCATGTGGCCAGCGCCACCGCGCGCGGGGCGCGCTGCGCGCTGTTCGCGGCGAATGCGCCGGTTGCGCTGCGGCTCGCGCTGCATCTGAAGGCGGCGCTGGGGGCGCAGTGGCAGCAGCGCGTGGCGCTGATCGCTATCGACGATCCCGAGTGGGCCGAACTCGCCGGCATCACGACGATCCGGCAGCCCACGCGCGCGATCGGTTATCGCGCGGTGGAGTTCCTGCACGAGCGCATCGAAGGCGCGGCGCCCGCCGCGCGCGCGGCGGCGTTCGAGGGTGAACTGGTGGTGCGGGCTTCGACGCTGGGGTGAACGTCGCTTCGAGGTTCTAGGCGCGCGGCGCAAGCACGTCGAGATAGGTGGTGAGCGAGCGCTCGACGGCTTCCCCCACGAGGCGTGTGATCGCTCGATAGTCCCCGTTGGCGCATGCGTCGTCCAGGGCATCGTAGTAGCTCAGGCGATCTTCCTTGCGGATGATCGCTGGTGGAAAGCCGGCTTTCATTAGCTCGAGATTCAGTAGCAGCCGCCCTGTGCGCCCGTTTCCGTCCACAAAAGGATGAATCTTGACAAAGCGGGTATGCAGCTCGGCGGCGCGTTCAACCGGATGCATGCCAGCGGCTTCCTCGTGCCAGCGGATTAGCGTGTCCATCTCCGCGGGCAGATGCAGAAAGTCGGGCGGCGTCGTGCTCGCGCCCGCGATCACGACGTTCTCCTGCCGGTAACGCCCAGCCTCGTTGTCATCGATGCCTTTGAGCACGAGGCTGTGGATATTGCGGATCAGCCATTCGGTAAGCGGTTCGTTCTTCGCGACGACCGCTTCGACATAGTGAATGGCGTCGCGGTGGTTGGTTGCTTCGAAGTGCTCGCGCAGGGTCTTGCCGCCAACCGTAATCCCCTCGAGCACGACCTTGGTTTCGCGCAGCGTCAGCGTATTGCCCTCGATGGCGTTCGAGTGATACGTCCATTCGAGCGTCAGCTTTTCACGCAGGGACGACAGCGTATGCTGCGGCAGCGGGCGCAGGGCGTCCAGCCTCGCCTTTTTGGCATCGAGCGTTTGAAGCAGGGCGGGTTCGAGCGTCATTACGGCCTCGGAGTAAAACTGTCCATCGAATCACGAATCGGTATTGCGCTCAATCGTAGCACCCCGTCGAAAGCACACCAAGAATGGGCGCGAGCGGTGCGCGAAAGACGGCCCAGGCGCGAGTTTGCCCGCCGGGGCTGCGCGCCACGCCCGATATCTGCGATCATTCGGGCTGCGGCGCGCGCCCACGCGCGCCGACCGTCACAAGGAAGCCCATGTCCGTAGCCCCGATCACGCTCGTCTGCCTCTCGCTCGCGACGCTGTTCGTCGCCGCCTTGCCCGTTTGGCTCTATCGCCGCTTGCGCGCGCCGTATGCGCTCGACTGGCGCGATACCATCGCGGGCGTCGCCGTTTTCGCATTCTTCGCGACCGTGATCGAGCGCGCGCTCAACGACTACGTTCTGCATCAAAACGCCGCGTTCGCGCAGGTTCTCGCGAATCCGGCGTTTTTCGTTCTGTATGGCGCGCTCGCCGCGGGCCTATGCGAGGAGATCGGGCGCTACATCGCCATGCGCATCATCGCGCGCCGCGTGGCGCAAAAGTCCGGCGCGCTCGCGGACGGCCCGGCGCTCGGCTACGGCATCGGGCATGGCGGGGCGGAGGCGTGGTTCGTCGGCGTGCTCGTGCAACTTCAGTGGATCGTGTTCGCGGTCCTCGCGAATCGCGGCGATCTCGAGGCGCACCTGAGCAATCTCACGCTCGACTCCGTGTTGCGCGTGCATCTGATTCTCGCGAGCCTTTCGCCGTTTTTCGCGGGCGTGTTCGCGCTCGAGCGCACGGCTGCGTTCGTATTCCAGATCGCGCTTTCGGTGCTGATGTGGCGTGGCGTGCGCGCGGGCTGGAAGGGTATCCTTCCGCTCGCGATCGTGGTGCATGCGCTGATCGACGTGCCCGCCGCGGTGTATCAGGCGCGTCTCGCGCCGCTTGCCGCCGTCGATGGTTTCTATGTGGTGGCGGCCGTCGTGGTCGCTGTCGTGCTCTACAGAACGTGCCGCAACGAGCGGCGCGTCGCGCGCGCCGCGTAAGCGCGCGCGTTTGCAGTCTCACTCTCTTTTCTGGCGTCAATGGAAGCCTATCTGTTTGAATGCGCGAGCCCCGATTTCGACGAGCTCGCCCGCGTTGTCGCCGATCTGTTCCCCGAGCAGACGCGCTTTGCCGAAGAACGCGACGAAAACGGCGTGCCGCAACTGGTCGTGCACTGGGTGGCGATGCGCTTCGGCTCGAAGGCGCGCCGCATGGCGCTGACGGTCGCAATCGCGCCCGCGGCGCTAGCGCGCTATCGCGCGTTGCCGGCAAGACTGCGCGGCCGCAGCTTCGCGGTGTTGCGCGCGTACGTGGAGGCGACGATCGAGTCGCTGGAGGAACAGCACGCGAAGGGCGAAGACGTGCCGCACGACGTGACGATCGCGCTAGACGAGGAATTTGCCTGAAGCGGGTAGAAGTGAGCTGAGACGCTGATGGGCGGCCGCCGGGCCGCCCGCGAGCAGGATCAGTCTACGGGGCGATAGACCTTGGCGAATCGCGCGGCTTGCACGACGCCATAGTCGCCGGGCGCGTATTGCATGACCCAGTCACCGGCCACGCCGCTCAGGCGGTCGCCGCCGGCCGAGCGTTGCAGCGTGAACGCCGCGTCCATGCGTTTGGCGAGCACCACGACCTGGCGGTTGCGATAGGCGCCGGACTGGCCGTGGGCGAGGGCGTCGCTGGCCGGCAGATACTTCGCGTCGAAGCGCTCGCGTGAGACGACCCAGCGCTCGCCCGTCGAGCCGGTGATGATGGCGTCGCCCGGCGCGTAGCGGTTCGGGCCTTCGAGGCTCATCAGCTCGCCGGGTTGCGCCGCGAATTCGACGCTCACGGTTTCGTCCTTGACGACGCGTTGGGCCGCGGCGTCGCCGCGCAAGTCGAGTTCGGTCAGTTCAATCATGGTTGCAGCAGCGGACCTGCCTCGCAAAAAATCGTGTTGCACGGTGTGGCAAATGAAACGACGGCCGGGCGCAATGCCCGGCCGTCGCGCGGTCCGCAAGGTTACCCTGAATCGGGCCGCCGCGCACGCGTGTCATGCCCGTGCGCGGCTCGATGCAGGGGCGGCGCCTTACTGCGCGGCCGGCGTGCTGGCCGGCTCGGCTTCGCTTGCTGCGGCGCCTGCGGACGGCTTGGCCTTGCCCTTGTGCTTCGGCTTCACCGGCTTGCCCGACGGGCCGTGCTCATGGCCGTGACGGAAGGTCTGGTCGGCAAGCTTCTTTTGCTCCGGCGAGAGGCTGGTATAGAGCGGCTCGAACGCCGTGACGAGCTTTTGCATGTCTTCGGCGTGCGCCTGCGAGATCTGCGCGTACTGCTTCATGTCGTCGAGCGCGTTACGCGTGTTCTCGCCTTCCATGCGTTGCTTGTAGAGGTCGCCCATGGTCTGGCCGTTGCTGCGCATGACGTCGGCGAACGCTTTCCATTGGGGCTCTTGCTCGGGCGTAATCTTGAGCTGCGTATGCAGCCACGTGATGCGCTCCTCGACGCGCTGCTGATGCTGCGCGGCGCGCACATCGGCGCTCGATGCGGCGACGGCGGCCGGCGCCGACGCGGCGGGCGCGGCGCTTTGCGCGAACGCGCCGCTCATCGAGAGCGTGGCGGCAAGGATGACGAAGGCTTTCTTCATTGTGAGTCCTCGAATCGTTTCGTAGCGGGTAGCACGGCCATAACGGCGGCTTCCGTTATTAGTACCACGTTATCGTCGCGAGACGGCCCGGCTGCGACACTTGCTTACAAACGAAACGCGTGGAAATACCCGTCGCGCATGGCTTGCGCGCGCACGTGGCGGTGTTTCCGCCATGCTTCTGCCACGTTTCTGCCGAGTCCCGCCGCGCGCGATAATGGCGCCATTACGACCCTCCATCTCGACCACCACCGATGAGACCTCCGCGCCTCGATCAACTCGACGACCTCGACCGCAACCTCGTTGCGCTGCTTCAGGAAAACGCCCGCGAGAGCGTGGCGAACCTGGCGCGGCGCCTGGGCGTCGCGCGCACCACCGTGCTTGCGCGCATCGAGCGGCTCGAGCGCACGCAGGTAATCGCGGGCTACGGCGTGCGTCTGGGCCAGGACGTGCTCGATGCGAGCCTCCAGGCGTGGGTCGGACTCATCATCGCGCCGCGCCACGGGCCCGATGTGCAGAAGCGCCTCGGCAAGATGCCGGAGGTGCAGTTGCTGTGCGCGGTGAGCGGCGAGTACGACTATGTCGCGTGGCTGCGCGCCGATTCGCCGGACCGCCTCAATGACCTGCTCGACCAGATCGGCGGCATACCGGGTGTGGAGCGCACGACCACGTCGATCGTGCTCGCCCGCAAGGTCGATCGCGGTTCGGTGACGGGCTGAGCGCGCCTGAACCTGGCTCAGCGCCCGGTCTCGCGGCCCCCGCATGAACGCTTTTCGACGATTCGACGAAAAGCTTCGTCAGAATGACGAAAACCCCGGTCGAAGCGCATCGTTTTGCGTCTATGATCCGTATTTGCCTCTCCCTAGACTGTGCTTGAGCGGGCGTTGCCCATCCCCAAGCATAGAAAACCAAAGGAGATGACAAATGAAAGTCGCGATTGCAGGCGCCGGTCTGATCGGCCACACCATTGCCCACATGCTGCGCGAAAGCGGCGACTATGAAGTGGCGGCCTTCGACCGCGATGCGAAGGCGCTCGAGCCGCTCGCCGCGCAAGGCATCCCCACCGCACGCGTCGACTCCGGTGACGCCGCCGCGCTGCGCGGTGCGCTCGAAGGCTATGACGTCCTCATCAATGCGCTGCCGTATTACCTCGCGGTGAACGTCGCTTCGGCGGCGAAGGGGGCGGGCGTGCATTACTTCGACCTGACCGAAGACGTGCGCGCGACCCATGCGATCCGCGCGCTCGCCGACGGCGCCGATCACGTGTTCATGCCGCAATGCGGTCTCGCACCCGGTTTCATCGGCATTGCCGCGCATGCGCTCGCAAGCCGCTTCACCGAGATCCGCGACGTCAAGATGCGCGTGGGCGCGCTGCCGCAGTTCCCCACCAACGCGCTCAAGTACAACCTCACCTGGAGCGTGGACGGGCTCATCAACGAGTATTGCCAGCCGTGCGAAGCCATTCGCGAAGGCCGCACGCAGTGGGTGCAGCCGCTCGAAGGCCTTGAGCATTTTTCGCTCGACGGCGTGGAGTACGAGGCGTTCAATACGTCGGGTGGTTTGGGCACGCTTTGCGAGACGCTCTCGGGCAAGGTGGAGTCGCTCGATTACAAGTCGGTGCGCTATCCGGGCCACCGCGCGCTCATGCAGTTCCTGCTCGAAGACCTGCGCCTTTCGAGCGACCGCGACACGCTCAAGTCCATCATGCGCCGCTCGGTGCCCGCCACGGAGCAGGACGTCGTGCTCATTTTCATGACGGTCACCGGCATGCGTGACGGCAAGCTCGTGCAGGAAGTGTTCACGCGCAAGATCTTCGCGAAGACGGTGTGCGGCGTGCCCATGAGCGCGATCCAGATCACCACGGCCGGCGCGATGTGCGCGGTGCTCGACCTGTTCCGCGAAAAGCGTCTGCCGCAAGCGGGTTTCGTGCGCCAGGAACAGGTGCAACTGCAACAGTTCCTCGGCAACCGCTTCGGTCAGGTGTACGAAGGCGCGACGCTCGACACGCGCGCAAAGGTGCCGGCCTGAGCGCTCAGGCGGGAGCCTGCACCGAGCCGCCTGCGAGGACGCGCTGCAAGAGCGCGTCGTAATCGGCCTCGGCGGGCGCGGTGTTGTCGAACAGGAGGAGACCGTCGAGTTGCGGGCCCGACGGCATGAAACGGCGCTGCCGGTATTCGTCCCAGTGGGCGAGCTTGTAGGCGTCGATGGGATGGGCGCGCGCGACAATGCGCGCGTGCGCCGTTTCCTCGCTGGTATGCACCCAGACCACGGTGAGCGCGACCTGCGGCCCGACGCCAAGCCATTCGCGATCGAACAGCTTGCGATCGCGCACCTCGCGCGACAGCGGGCCGACCACGAGCGCGCTCACGCCCAGTTCGAGGTTTTCGCGGGCGGTGTCGATCAACCCCCGGTACTCGGGGTCGCGCAGATGTTGCAGGAAGAGGGGGCTGTCGCGGTCGTACGGGTCGTGCGCGAGCGCGCCCATCGCGGCCGAGCTGTAGCTCCCGTAGAGCGTGTCCTTGTCCAGCAGGCAGAACGGCTCGCCGCTTGTGCGCACGAGCGGGGCGAACAGGCGCTTCGCGAGCGAAGTCTTGCCGGTTCCGGCGTGGCCGCAGAAAAACACCAGCCTTGTCACGGACGGCGCGCCTCCCCAGGCTGCGCCTCGGGCGCGCTCGGGCCGCTGCCGTGGCCATTCAGGAACTTGCCGTTGGCGTCGAGCCACATCACGTTGATGATGCCGAAGCCGAGCGCCACGCCAATGCCGAGGATCCACGAGAAGTACCACATCGTCTTTGCTCCCTTCGCGTGCGGGTTGCGCGCGCTGCCGCGCATTCCCCGAAGCATATAACATCGATGATGGGCATGGTGCTCGCCCGCCCGTGGCGCTCCTGGCGATCACGGCCGCATGGCCGCGAGCGCGAAACTCACCCAAACGCCACCCGGCCCAGGCCAACTCGAACAGGAAAAGCGCCCATGGCATCGCGCGTGTCCAGCGTATCCAGTGTGTTCGCCGCGTGCATCGCGGCCGCGGTCACGGCGCTCGCCCTTGGCGGCTGCGCCGAGGAGCCGGCGCAGCCGCTCCCGTTCAAGCCGGTGCCGGCCGAACGCATTCTCAAGCCGGGCTACACCCAGCCGGGCGAAGGCCTCGTCGCCGTGGACGTGCGCCGCGAGCGCACCCGCAACGTCATCGTGAAACTGCGCGACGCGCCGGTCTACATCGACGGCGAGCCCGTGACCGACCTCATGGACGGCGAGCACGTCACGTTCTACCTCAAGCCGGGCGTGCACCGCATCGGTGTGACCACGCAGTTCGATCCCGTGGTGGAGCTGCGCTTCGTCGTGGACCCGCGCTATACGAACCGCGCGAGCGTCACATTCGACAAGGATCATCGCATCGGCATCCGGCGCGTCGCGCAGTAGCGCACTCCTTGCGTGCACCGAGGGCGCGGGGCGCGGCAGGGGCAAAAGGGGCGGAAGGGGCATGGCCCGTGCGCCTGCCAGCGGCGCGGGAGCCCGGCCGGCGCGACGCCGGTGCGTGGAACCCCGTACACTTGGCAACCGGTGCAACTCGAAGCGGCGCGGGCGCGACCCGCCGCCGGGAAGAAAAGGAACATGCTCATCAATTGCGTCGCGTATCAAAGCGGCAAGAAACTGGCCGACATTACCGTCGAGGCCATCAGCGACTATCTGGCGAGGCCCGAGTGCTTCGTGTGGGTCGCCCTCAAGGACCCCGACGCCGGCGAAATGGCGGCGATGAAAGAAGAGTTCGGCCTGCACGCGCTCGCGATCGAAGACGTCATGAACGGCAACCAGCGGCCGAAGATCGAGGAATACGGCGAGACGCTCTTTTGTGTGCTCCACACGCTCGAACTCGACGACGACGGCGAAATCATCACGGGCCAGGTGAACGTGTTCGCCGGCCCCAATTTCGTGCTCTCGGTGCGCCACCGCGCCCAGCAGGGTTTCAGCGACGTGCGCGCGCGCTGCGAGCGCGAGCCCGACCTGCTGCGCGAAGGCTCCGGTTTCGTGCTCTACGCGCTCATGGACAGCGTGGTCGATCGCTACGCGCCGGTGCTCGAAACGCTGTCGGGCGAGATCGAGGAGCTGGAGGACCGGATCTTCGAGAAACACGACCTGGCGGGCTCGCGCGCGATCATCGAGGATCTCTATTCGCTCAAGCGCCGCCTCGTGATCCTCGCTCACCACGTCACGCCGCTCGTGGACGCCGTCGGCAAGCTCGTGGGCGGGCGCATCCCGCAGATCTGCACCGGCATGCAGGCTTATTACCGCGACGTGTACGATCACTTGATCCGCGTGTCCAACATGATCGACGCACGCCGCGAAATGATCGTCACGGCCATCCAGGTCAACCTCGGCATGATCTCGCTCGCCGAGAACGAGGTGACCAAGCGGCTCGGCTCGTTCGCGGCGCTGTTCGCCGTGCCGACGATGATTGCGGGTATCTACGGTATGAACTTCGAGCACATACCCGAGCTACATTTCAGGTATGGCTACCAGGTCTGTCTGGGCGCCATGCTCGTGCTCGACCTTTTCCTGTTTTTCCTGTTTCGCCGTATCAACTGGCTCTGAACGGAAGCTGGCGCCGTTCGCGTTGTTGCAATGCCGCATGGCCGGCATTGACACCGCGAAGCGCCAGCGCCGAGAATGGGCCGCCAGCAAACGTTTGCGCATAACCAGAAAGTGTGGCCCGGCCGGGCCCGACAAACCGGAGACACCGAAGATGAACTCCCGCATTCGCCGCCGCATCGTCCTTGCCGCCAGCGCGCTCGCCACGACCGCCGTGACCGGCGCCTTGCCGCTTGCCGCCCGTGCCCAGACGGGCGGCAAGCCGAAAGTCGCGCTCGTCATGAAGTCGCTCGCCAACGAGTTCTTCCTCACCATGGAGACCGGCGCGAAGGACTACCAGAAGCACAACGCCTCCCAGTTCGATCTCATCACCAACGGCATCAAGAACGAGACCGACACCGCCGCGCAGATCCAGATCGTCGAGCAGATGATCGTCTCGAAGGTCGACGCCATCGTGCTCGCGCCCGCCGACTCGAAGGCGCTCGTGCCCGTGGTAAAGAAAGCCGTGGACGCGGGCATCATCGTCGTGAACATCGACAACAAGCTCGATGCCGACGTGCTCAAGTCCAAGGACCTGAACGTGCCGTTCGTCGGCCCGGACAACCGCAAGGGCGCGCGGCTCGTGGGCGACTACCTCGCCAAGCGGCTGAAGTCGGGCGACCAGGTGGGCATTGTCGAGGGCGTCTCCACCACGACCAACGCGCAGCAGCGCACTGCGGGCTTCAAGGACGCGATGCAGGCCGTGGGCGCGAAGATCGTCTCGACGCAGTCGGGCGAGTGGGAGATCGACAAGGGCAACGCCGTGGCGTCGGCCATGCTCAACGAATATCCGGACCTCAAGGCGCTCCTGTGCGGCAACGACAACATGGCGATCGGCGCCGTGTCGGCCGTGCGCGCGGCGGGCAAGCAGGGCAAGGTGTACGTGGTCGGCTACGACAACATCGACGCCATCAAGCCGATGCTCAAGGACGGCCGCGTGCTCGCGACCGCCGACCAGTTCGCGGCCAAGCAGGCCGTGTTCGGCATCGACACGGCCTTGAAGGCGCTCAAGGAGCACAAGAAACAGTCGGAGCTGTCGGGCATCGTCGAAACGCCGGTGGTGCTCGTCACGAAGTGAGTACGGCGCGCGCGGGGCGCCTGAGCCACGGTTGGCGAGACGCGCGCGCCGCGGCGGTATTTGTGCGCGCAAATCAATAAACGCTCAAGAATCCCACCGCGCAGCCGTTATTTGTACCGGGATGGCCGCATGGGTGGCCGTCCGCGCTGCGCGGCAAAACGCTGCGCGGTGCGCCGTTCGCCGCCGCTCTACCGGAGCGTGCGGCGGCGGCGCGGACCCGCGGTATCCGGGCGGCGCGTGGACCGGTTCATCCCCGGCGGCGCGGCTCGCGACTACAGGATCGTGATGGATGCAATTGCTCCCGACGTAGCGTCAACTGCGCCTGCCGTGCTTGCGGTCTCGGGCGTGGGCAAGACCTACGAGCAGCCGGTGCTCGCCGACGTCAGCCTAGCGCTGCACGCCGGCGAAGTGCTTGCGCTCACGGGAGAAAACGGCGCGGGCAAGAGCACGCTCTCGAAGATCGTGAGCGGCCTCACCGCGCCGAGCGCGGGCAGCATGCAACTGATGGGGCGGCCCTACGCGCCGGCGAGCCGCCGCGAGGCCGAGGCGCTCGGCGTGCGCATGGTCATGCAGGAGCTGAACCTGCTGCCCACGCTCACCGTCGCCGAGAATCTTTTTCTGGACCGGCTGCCGCAGTCGGGGCCGCTGCGCTTCGGCTGGATCGATCGCAAGCGGCTGCGCGCCAACGCACGCGCGGCGATGGCGCAGGTCGGCCTGGAGGCAATCGATCCGGACACGCCGGTGGGCGAGCTGGGCATCGGCCATCAGCAGCTCGTGGAGATCGCGCGCAACCTGATCGGCGGTGGTGGCGATGGTGACAATGCCAGCGATGGCGGCGACGGTCCGGGCGACATGCGCGTGCTGATCCTCGACGAGCCCACGGCCATGCTCACGGGCCGCGAGGTCGAGCTGCTGTTCGAGCAGATCGCGCGGCTCAAGGCGCGGGGCGTCGCGCTCGTCTACATCTCGCACCGGCTCGAGGAGCTCGAGCGCATCGCGCAGCGCGTCGCGGTGCTGCGCGACGGCAAGCTCGTGCGCGTGGACGACATGGCCAACCTCACGCCCGAGCGCATCGTCGCGCTGATGGTCGGGCGCGAGCTTGGCGAGCGCATCGACCTGGGTCAGCGGCGCATCGGCGCGCCGCTCCTGAGGGTCGAGGGGCTCACGCGCGCGAAGGCCGTGCGCGACGTGTCGTTCGACGTGCGCGCGGGCGAGATTTTCGGCATCTCCGGGCTGATCGGCGCGGGCAGAACCGAGCTGATGCGGCTCATCTACGGCGCGGACCGCATGGAGCGCGGCGTCGTGGCGCTGGCGAGCACGCCGGGCGCGGCGCCCGAGCCGGTGCAGATCGGCTCGCCCGCCGACGCGGTGCGCCTCGGCATTGCGCTCATCACCGAGGATCGCAAGGGCGAGGGGCTGTTGCTGCCGCAACCGCTTGCCGCGAACGTGACGCTCGGCAACGTGGGCGCGGTGTCGCGTTACGGCGTGGTCGACGCGGCGCGCGAGAACACGCTGGCGCGTACGCAGATCGACGCGCTGCGTATCCGCACGGCCGGGCCCGCCCAGCCGGTGGGCGAGCTTTCGGGCGGCAACCAGCAAAAGGTCGTGATTGGCCGCTGGCTCGCGCGCGACCTCACGCAGCCGTTGCGCGTGGTGCTGTTCGACGAGCCGACGCGCGGCATCGACGTCGGGGCGAAGTTCGACATCTACGCGCTGATGGGCGCGCTCGCGCGCGAAGGCCGTGCGCTCGTGGTGGTGTCGAGCGACCTGCGCGAGCTGATGCTGATTTGCGACCGCATCGGCGTGATGTCGGCCGGGAAGATGACGGCGGTGTACGCGCGTGACGAGTGGAGCCAGGACAAGCTGCTCGCCGCCGCGTTCGCGGGCCTGCGCGCCGAGGACGCGCTCGTCTGCGACGCGGCCGATCTGCCCGACGCGGCAGGCGTCCCCGCCGGTGTCCCGCCAGGCGCGGCAGCGCGAGCGAAGCAGCAAGCAAACGACGACCCACGAGGGAGCGCTTCATGACGAACGACCCGTTGCGCGGGCAACCGGTGGCCCAAGGCGATGACAGCGGTGGACGAACCGGTTCGCCCACCCATGCGCCCGTGTCGCCCGCAAGCGCGAAGCCCGTGGGCACGCGCTTCGGCTTCTCGAACTATCTGGGCCTCGCGCTCGCGCTCGTGGCGATGATCGTGCTGTTCTCGCTGCTCAGTTCGCACTTTCTCACTTACGATACGTTCAGTACGATTGCGAACCAGATACCCGATCTCGTGGTGATGGCCGTGGGCATGACATTCGTGCTCATCATCGCGGGCATCGATCTTTCGGTGGGCTCGGTGCTCGCGCTCGGCGCTTCGGTGGTGAGCGTGGCGTCGCTCAAGTGGGGCTGGGGCGCGTTGCCGGCCGCGCTGCTCGGCCTCGTGGCCGCGGCGGCCACGGGCACGCTCACCGGCGCGGTGACGGTGGGCTGGCGCATCCCTTCGTTCATCGTCTCGCTCGGCGTGCTCGAAGCGGCGCGGGGGTTGGCGTACCAGATGACGAATTCGCGCACCGCGTATATCGGCGACGCGTTCGATTTCCTCTCCAACCCGATCGCGTTCGGCATTTCGCCGGCCTTCCTGATCGCGGTGGCGGTGATGGTGATCGCGCAGCTCACGCTCACGCGCACGGTATTCGGCCGCTACCTGGTTGGTATCGGTACCAACGAGGAGGCGGTGCGCCTCGCGGGCGTCGATCCGCGGCCTTACAAGGTGATCGTGTTCGCGCTGATGGGCGCGCTTTCGGGGCTCGCGGCGCTCTTTCAGATATCGCGCCTCGAAGCCGCCGATCCGAACGCAGGCGTGGGCCTCGAACTCCAGGTGATCGCGGCCGTGGTGATCGGCGGCACGAGCCTGATGGGCGGGCGCGGTTCGGTGATCAGCACGTTCTTCGGCGTGTTGATCATCTCGGTGCTGGCCGCCGGACTCGCGCAGATCGGCGCGAACGAGCCCACCAAACGCATCATCACCGGTTCGGTGATCGTGGTTGCGGTCGTGCTCGACACGTACCGCAGCCGGCGAAGCAGCAGACGTAGCAGCGCATAACAATTTTGACGAGGGCGCGGTCCGCAGTGCAACGCGGGCCGCAGGAAATGACCGGGAATGCGGCGCCTGACTATTCCAACAACGGGCGCACTGAGAGCCGGCAGCAACAGGCAGGAAAAAAGGCAGGAGCAACATAAATATGGCGACGATCAAGGATGTGGCCGCCGTGGCGGGGGTGTCTTTCACGACGGTGTCGCATGTGGTGAACAACTCGCGTCCGGTGTCGGCGGACGTGCGGGCCAAGGTCGAACGCGCGATCCGCGACCTGAACTACGTGCCGTCGGCGGTGGCGCGCTCGCTCAAGGCGCGCGCCACGGCGACCGTGGGGCTGCTGGTGCCGAACGGCACCAACCCGTACTTCGCCGAGCTCGCGCGCGGCGTCGAGGACGCGTGCGCGCGCAAGGGCTACTGCGTGTTCTTCTGCAACTCCGACGACGACCCGGTCAAGCAGCGAAACTACCTGCGCGTCTTGCAGGAAAAACGCATCGACGGGCTGATCGTGGCCTCGGCCGGCGACGACGCCGTGCTGGCCGCGACGCTCGCCGACGCGCGCGAGCCGCTCGTCGTGATCGACCGCAACATCGAGGGGCTCGACGCCGATCTCGTGCAGATCGACCACGAGCGCGGCGCCTGGCTTGCCACGCGTCATTTGCTGGAACTGGGGCACTCGCGCATTGGCTGCATCACGGGGCCGGTCGCAACCGCAGTGAGCGCGATGCGCATGCACGGCTTCCTGCGCGCCATGTCCGAGCGCGGCGTCGAGATCGCGCCGGGTGCGATCGTCGAAAGCGATTTTTCGGGGTCGGGCGGGTACCGGGCGGCGGCGCAGTTGTTCGACACCGTGCGGCCCACCGCGATCTTCGCGGGCAACGACATGATGGGCATCGGTGCGTTGCGCGCGGCGGCCGAGCGCGGCTTGCGCGTGCCGGGCGACTGCTCGATTATCGGCTTCGACGATATCGAGCTTGGCAACTTCACCTGGCCCGCGCTTTCGACGGTCGGCCAGCCCGCGCGTGCGCTCGGCGAAATGGCCGCACTCACGCTGATCGAGCGCATTGCGAACGCGCGCGCCGGAGGGGTCACCGTGCGCCGCCGGGTGATGCCGCCCACGCTGTTCGCGCGCGAATCGACGGGACCGTGGGTGGGCTCGGAAGATTTCGCGCCGCTCGCGGCCTGAGCCGGGAGCGGGCCGGGCTACCGCAAGGGTGTCGAGGATCTCAAGGAGCCATTGTGACGACTGATGCAGCAAAGCCGGCCGGCGCCCACGCCAGGGTCGCTGTGGTCGGCAGCCTGAACATGGATCTCGTCGCGCGCGCGCCGCGTTTGCCGAACCCCGGCGAGACGCTCGCGGGCAGCGCGTTCGCCCAGGTGGCGGGCGGCAAGGGCGGCAACCAGGCGGTGGCGGCGGCACGTCTGGGCGCGCAGGTGGCGATGATCGGCTGCGTGGGCGCCGACGCGAACGGCGAAATCCTGCGCGCGGGGCTTTTGGCCGAGGGCATCGATTGCGGCGCGCTGGAAACGGCGCCGCACGCGCCAACGGGCGTGGCGCTCATCGTGGTGGATGACGCGAGCCAGAACGCCATCGTCATCGTGGCGGGCAGCAACGGCGAGGTCACGCCCGACACGCTCGCGCGCCATGAGGCGGTGCTCGCACAAGCCGATGTCGTGGTTTGCCAGCTAGAAACGCCCACCGACGCCGTGGCGGCCGCGCTCGCCGCCGCGCGGCGCCTGGGCAAGATCACCATCCTCAATCCGGCGCCGGCCACCGGGCCGTTGCCCGCCCAGTGGCTGGCGCTCGTCGACTATCTCGTGCCGAACGAACTGGAGGCGGCGGCGCTCACCGGGCTGCCCGCGAGCACACCGCAAGACGCGGCGCGCGCCGCGCTGGCTTTGCGCGAGGCGGGGGCGCGCAACGTGCTGGTGACGCTCGGGGCGCAGGGGGTGTGCGCGCTGCTCGACGGCGACGCGCCCGCGCATTTGCCCGCGCCGCGCGTGAGCGCCGTGGACACCACGGCGGCCGGCGATACGTTCATCGGTGGCCTGGCGGCGCGGCTGGCCGCCGGCGAACCCGCGCTGGAGGCAATCGCTTTCGCGCTGCGCGCGGCGTCGATCTCCGTCACGCGCGCGGGTGCCCAGCCGTCGATTCCGACGCTCGCCGAAGTGCCCCGCTGAGCGGCAAAAGTTACCGCGAAAGCCGCAGCAATGGCCCACCTCGCTGTCGGCCATTTGCAATATTGACCGCGCGCAAGCCGTCCATCCTTCATACCATATACATATTTCAAGACCACGAAAGCCCCTGCCGTTAACTTGCCTTGAGGAGACGTCTCACCTTCGGGCGCCAGCGCCCGAGCACACGACAAATCTATTGGGGGAGTCATGGGCAAGGGCATCAGCATCAAGGCGCGCATCGGCATCACGATGGGCTTTCTGGCGGCGTTGATCGTCGCCATCAGCGCGGTGGGGCTGCTCGGCCTCACGCGCTCGAACGACGCGTACCGCGAGACGTTCACGGACCAGATGCCGAGTTCGCACGCGGTGAATCTCGCCGAAATCTATGCCGCACGCGAGCGTCTCGCGCTCGACCGCGCCGCATTCGAGCTCGGCACGCCGGACGCCGCTGCGACGATCGAACGCGCGCGCATGCTGCGTGGCGTGTCGGACGACTTCTGGAAGAAGTACATGGCGCTGCCGCGCGATGAGGACGAAGCCCGCCTCGCCCAGGACGTGGCGGCCCGGCGCGACGCCCTGCACCAGATCGCAGACCAGTTCGTGAGCACCGTCCAGTCGGGCGACCAGGTCAAGGTCGTGGCGGGCGCCAAGGCGCTCAAGGAAGCCTACGACGGGCTCTCCAAGGCTGACGCCGTGCTCGACAAGTACCAGATGACGCAGGCGCAACAAGGCTTCGACAACGCCCAGGCTGCTTTCTCGGAACTGCGCATGGTGTGCATCGCCGCACTGCTGGTGGGCATCGGCGCGGCCGCCTATTTGTTCTTCTCGCTGCGCCGCGCCATCGCCCAGCCGCTTGGCGAAGCGCTCGGCGCCTTCCAGGCCATCGCCGCGGGCGACCTGCGCCGGCCCGTGGTCGTGCGTCGCAACGACGAGATGGGCGAACTGCTCGGCGGCGTCGCGCAGATGCAGCGCAGCCTGACCGAAACCGTGCGCTCGGTGCGCACGGGCACGGACTCGATCGCGACAGCCACGCGCGAGATCGCGGCGGGCAATATCGACCTGTCGTCGCGCACCGAGGAGCAGGCCACGGCGCTCCAGCAGACCGCCTCCAGCATGGAGCAGCTCACGGGCACCGTGAAGCAGAACGCCGACAACGCGCGCCAGGCGAGCGCGCTTGCCGCCAACGCCTCGGAAATCGCCAACAAGGGCAACGCCGTCGTCAACCAGGTGGTCGGCACGATGGGCGACATCAACGAAAGCTCGGCGAAGATCGCGGAGATCATCAGCATCATCGAAGGCATCGCGTTCCAGACCAATATCCTGGCCCTGAACGCGGCCGTCGAGGCGGCGCGCGCGGGCGAGGAAGGGCGCGGTTTCGCCGTGGTGGCGGGCGAGGTGCGCAGCCTCGCGCAGCGCTCGTCGGCGGCGGCCAAGGAAATCAAGGGGCTCATCGACACCTCGGTCGAGCGGGTGCAGGCGGGCTCGGCGCTCGTCGACGAGGCGGGCCGCACGATGACCGAGATCATCGGCGCGGTGCGGCGCGTGACCGACATCATGGGCGAGATCGCGGCGGCGTCGCAGGAGCAGTCGGGCGGTATCGAGCAGGTCGCGCGCGCCGTCACGCAGATGGACGAGGTGACCCAGCAGAACGCGGCGCTCGTCGAACAGGCGGCCGCCGCGGCGCAGTCGCTCGAAGACCAGGCGGGGCGGCTGCGCGAAGCCGTGGCGGTGTTCAGCCTCGACGAGGGGGCAGGTGCGGCGGCGCCCAAGCCGCCGGCGCGGGCTGCGGCGCGGCCCGTTGCGGCCAGCGCTCCTGCGAAGGCGCGGCCGGCGCGCGCCGCTGCCCCGACCGCTCGCCCGGCCGCCGCGACGGCAGCGGCGGGCGTGAGTGCGGCGCCGGCCGCTGCCGGATCGAACGGCGACTGGGAGACGTTCTGAGCTTGACCCACGGCGCGGGCATGACAGTCATGCGCCGCCACGCGCGACACAACCTCCGGCCGCTGCAATGCAGCGGTTTTTTCTTTGAGACTTTGACCCTGGCAAGCGGCCCCGCGATGCGCCACGCGCGCGCGGTTACGGTACATTGTCAGCCGTGTCATTCGCGTGGCCGGGTGAACGCGCTACACTGCGGCGCTCGCGCGGGCCCAGGGCGGGAGTTGTCCCGCGCAGGGACGAGTGCGGGCCGTACGGGGCAGGCGGCGCGGGGCGGACGACGGTCCGGGCCGCCGGGCATGGGAGGGCGCACCGCGCCAGGCAGGATGGATTGCGCCGGCTTCGAGCGCCGGCGTCGCATGACAGCACAAACAAGGAACCAGACATGACGCACGACGATCTCGCGCAACGCCTCGTGCAAGCGCGCCGGCATCATCATCTGATCGAGACCCTGGAGCCCGAGCGGGTGCCGCCGGACGCGGCAACGGCTTATGCGATCCAGCAGGCGGTGATCGCCGGGCTCGACACCACTACGGGCGGATGGAAAATCGGCGCACGCGCGCCGGGCGGCCCCGCCTCCGGCGCGCCGATCCCGGCGCCGCTCGTGCATGCCTCGCCCGCGCGCCTCGAGCGCCATTCGTTCTTCCGCGTGCTGGTGGAGCTGGAGATCGCCTTTCGCTTTTCGGAACCGATCGCGCCGCGCGCCGAAGCTTACGTGCGCGACGAGGTGCTCGCGCGCGTGGGCCAGATCCTGCCGGCCATCGAGGTCGTTGACAGCCGTTTCGCCCAGTGGCCCAACGTCGCGCCGCTCGCGCAGCTCGCCGACGCGCAGAACAATGGCGCGCTGATCACGGGCCATGCGCTGCCGTATCCGGCGCTGGCGCGCTCGCTCGACTTCGTCGCGCCCGAACTCGAACTGACGTTCGACGGCGCCTCGCTCGTGCCCGAGGCGCCGGGCAACCCGGCGGGCGACCCGCGCGAGTTGCTCGTCTGGTTCGTCAATCACTGCGCGGCGATGGGCATCACGATCGAGCCCGAATGGACCGTTACGACGGGCACCTATGTCGGTGCGCATCGCATCGACAAGCCGGGCCTCCTGCACGGCCATATCGACGGGCTCGGGGAAGTCGAAATCGAATTTATCTAGCTGATAAGCGGGTGCGCGGTGTGTAACAGATACGCGTCGCGCCTGTCACAATCGCTGTAATGAAAGGCCGCCATGCGCACTGCGTGGCGGCCTTTTTTTCTGCGTGTTACACGCCTCGCGAACGGGCGCTTGCGCAATCTGTCACGCGCGTCATTTTGACGGCGCATTTGTCTTTGGCTGCTATCACAGCAAACTCATGGCAGCGGGAAAACCACTACGGCCGAAAGGGATTGTTTGCCGAAGTCATGACGTCCCGTTCGCGCTTATCGGAACACGACGCGCAATGCGCGCCAACTCACCGACCCTGGCGAAATCGACGCGTAAAAAGGGAAAAAAATCGCATTGACGCGTACTCACAACAGCCATGCCGCCGCGCGCTGCGCGAGGTAACGAACAAAACGTTACGGGTCGTTGTGCACCGACGCTGTGCTGATGCGTTTGAGGAAGAAGCGCTGCGTATGCCGTCGCGCCGAAAGGTGTGCGGAGCAAGGCGAAATGGTGTGTTGCGGCGAAGAGGCCAGGCAAGCCGTTTTGTCGCGGCGGGAGTGAGGGAAAGCGAGCCCGGTCTGAAATTTGCACCAGTGGGGAAGATCATTGTAAGGCGTACTATGACGACCTCCAAGCGCTCAAAAATGCTTAGCTTTGAAGGGCACATCCGGCGCGATTTTACGGTGCGAAAAATTTCAAAAGGGTTTAGGATGAATTTGAGCGATGTCGTTTCCGAATAGCGCGCCGCGCACGACATCGGTCGCAGATCTCGGCGAGGAGGTAGCATGGATATCTACAGCAGCTTCGCGACCCGCTTCGAAAAAACGCGAGAGGAGGAGTTCTCGCTCGAGGAGTATCTCGCGCTCTGCAAGGAAGATCCCAATGCGTACGCCACGGCTGGCGAACGCATGCTGACGGCAATCGGCGAACCCGAACAGATCGACACTCGTAACGATCCGCGCCTGTCGCGTATTTTTGCGAACAAGGTCATCAAGGTGTATCCCGCATTCCGCGAGTTCTATGGCATGGAAGACGTGATCGAGCAGGTCGTCGCGTACTTCCGCCATGCGGCGCAAGGACTCGAAGAAAAGAAGCAGATTCTCTATTTGCTTGGTCCGGTGGGCGGCGGCAAGTCCTCCATTGCCGAGCGTCTGAAGCAGCTCATGGAGCGCGTGCCGTTCTACTCGATCAAGGGCTCGCCCGTGAACGAGTCGCCGCTCGGTCTCTTCGATTACGACGAGGACGGTCCCATACTCGAAGAGCAGTACGGCATTCCGCGCCGTTACCTGAAGAGCATCCTGAGCCCGTGGGCGGTCAAGCGTCTGCACGAGTACAACGGCGACATCCGCAAGTTCCGCGTGGTGCGCCGCTATCCTTCCATCCTGCGCCAGATCGGCATCGCGAAGACCGAGCCTGGCGACGAGAACAATCAGGACATCTCCTCGCTCGTCGGCAAGGTCGACATCCGCAAGCTCGAGCAATACGCCCAGGACGACGCGGACGCGTATAGCTACTCCGGCGGCCTGTGTCTCGCGAATCAGGGCTTGCTCGAATTCGTGGAAATGTTCAAGGCGCCGATCAAGGTGTTGCACCCGCTGCTCACCGCCACCCAGGAAGGCAACTTCAAGGGCACCGAAGGATTCGGCGCGATCCCGTTCAACGGCATCATCCTCGCGCACTCGAACGAGTCGGAGTGGAAGGCGTTCCGCAACAACCGCAACAACGAGGCACTGCTCGATCGTATCTTCGTGGTGAAGGTGCCGTACTGCCTGCGCTACTCGGAAGAGATGAAGATCTACGAGAAGCTGCTGCGCAATTCGTCGCTGGCCGAGGCCGTATGCGCGCCGGGCACGCTCAAGATGATGTCGCAGTTCTCGGTGCTCACGCGCCTCGCGGAACCCGAGAATTCGAGTCTGTTCTCGAAGATGCAGGTGTACGACGGCGAGAACCTCAAGGACACCGATCCAAAAGCGAAGTCATACCAGGAGTATCGCGACTTCGCCGGCGTGGACGAAGGTATGAACGGGGTCTCCACGCGTTTCGCGTTCAAGATCCTCTCGCGCGTGTTCAACTTCGATTCGACCGAAGTCGCCGCGAATCCGGTGCACCTCATGTACGTGCTCGAACAGCAGATCGAGCGCGAGCAGTTCCCGCCGGAAACCGAGCAGAAGTATCTCTCGTTCGTGAAGGACGTGCTGGCGTCGCGTTACGCCGAGTTCATCGGCAAGGAGATTCAGACCGCTTACCTCGAATCGTATTCCGAATACGGGCAGAACATTTTCGACCGCTATGTCACGTACGCCGACTTCTGGATTCAGGACCAGGAGTTCCGCGACCATGACACCGGCGAAAGCTTCGATCGCGCCGCGTTGAATGCGGAGCTGGAGAAGATCGAGAAGCCCGCGGGCATCAGTAATCCGAAGGACTTCCGCAACGAGATCGTGAACTTCGTGCTGCGCGCGCGAGCGGCCAACGCCGGCAAGAACCCGGCCTGGATCAGCTACGAGAAACTGCGCGTGGTGATCGAGAAGAAAATGTTCTCGAATACGGAAGAACTTTTGCCGGTCATCTCGTTCAATGCGAAAGGATCGGCGGAAGAGCAGCGCAAGCACGAAGACTTCGTCAATCGCATGGTGGCGAAGGGCTACACGCCGAAGCAGGTCCGGTTGCTCTGCGACTGGTATCTGCGCGTGCGCAAGTCGTCGTGAACGAAGAGGCTTTACCGTCCAGGTGCGCCGCCGCGCCGCATAGGCGAACGCGGCGGCGCGCCAGGACATCCGGCGGGGCGCAGGCCGCGTGGCCGTGAGCGGGTGAACGCGGCACGCACGATGGCATACGCGGCAAGCAAACACTGCGCACCTCGCCCATTCGAAACTGGAGCGGGAGACTGGATGTGCTTCATCAAATCATCGACCGCAGGCTAGCCGGCAAGAACAAGAGCATTGCTAACCGCGAGCGCTTTTTGCGCCGCGTGAAGAACTATATTCGTCACGCCGTCTCGGAAGCGGTGCGTGACCGCAGCATCAAGGACATACAGAGTAACCAGAGCATCACCATTCCGCGCAAGGACATTGCCGAGCCGTCGTTCCGTCACGGCCCCGGCGGCAAGCGCGAAATGGTTCATCCCGGCAACGAGGACTACGTGCGCGGCGACCGCATTCCGCGGCCGCAAGGCGGCGGGGGTGGTGGCGGCAGCCAGGCGAGCAACGAAGGCGAAGGTCAGGACGACTTCGTGTTCGAACTCTCGCGCGAAGAGTTCATGCAGTACTTCTTCGACGACCTCGAACTGCCGCGTCTCGTCAAGACGCATCTCATGGCCGTGCCCACGTGGAAGAGCATCCGCGCGGGCTGGGCCGCCGAAGGCACGCCCAACAACATCGACGTCGTACGTTCGCTGCGCAGCGCGCTCGGGCGGCGTATCGCACTGGGCGCGCCGCTCGTCAACGAGCTGCATGTGCTCGAAGAGCAGCTCGAAGTGCTCAAGGCCGATCCGGCCGACCGGCGCGAAGAGATCGCGCTGCTCGAGGAGCAGATCCACCATCTGCGCGGGCGCATCTGGCGCATTCCGTTTATCGATCCGTTCGACCTGCGTTACGTGAACCGCGTGAAGCAGCCGCAGCCGTCGAGCCAGGCCGTGATGTTCTGTCTGATGGATGTCTCGGGCTCGATGGACGAGCAGCGCAAGGACCTTTCCAAACGCTTCTTCATCCTTCTGTATCTGTTTCTCAAGCGCAACTACGAGAAGATCGAGGTGGTCTTCATTCGCCACCATACGCGCGCCGAGGAAGTGGACGAGGATACGTTTTTCCATTCCACCGAAAGCGGCGGCACGGTCGTGTCGAGCGCGCTGGAGCTGATGAAAAAAGTGATCGAGGAGCGTTATTCGCCGAGCGACTGGAACATCTACGGCGCGCAGGCCTCGGACGGCGACAATTGGACAGACGATTCGCCCAAGTGCCGGAAGATCCTTGCGGATGACATCCTGCCTCAGGTGCGCTATTTTGCGTATATTCAGGTTACGCCGGAAGAGCAGAACCTCTGGCTCGAATATGCTCAACTGGCCCTCACCGAACCGCATCTGGCGATGAAGAAGGTCGACACCGCGGCGGACATCTACCCGGTGTTCCGGGAGCTGTTTGAAAAACAGGTGGAGCACTCATGACGACACGCCACCTGCACAACGAGGCGCGCGGCTACGAGCCGGAGCGCCGCAAAACGAGCGGCCACGAAAAAGGGCATCATGGCGATCACGATGCCGGGCACACGCCCGGCCATCGCGAAGACGCCGAAGCGCCCGGACATGCCGCCGGGGCTGCTCGCCACAAGGAGCATGGGCTCGCCCAGCAAAGGGAAGTGCAAATGAACGTAGCCGACCGACGGCCGTTGCCGTGCCCATCTGACTGGACCTTCGAACTCATCGAGGAGTACGACACACATATCTCGCATGTTGCAGAGCAATATGAACTGGATGTCTACCCCATTCAGCTCGAATTGATCAGCGCCGAGCAGATGATGGACGCGTATGCGTCCGTCGGCATGCCGGTGAACTATCGCCACTGGTCGTTCGGCAAGCATTTTCTCTCGACCGAGAAAAGCTACCGCCGCGGCCAGATGGGTCTCGCCTACGAGATCGTCATCAACTCCAATCCCTGCATCGCGTACCTCATGGAAGAGAACACCATGACGATGCAGGCGCTCGTGATCGCGCACGCCGCGTACGGGCACAACTCGTTCTTCAAGGGCAACTACCTGTTCCGCTTGTGGACGGACGCGCACGCCATCATCGATTACCTCGTCTACGCGAAGAACTACATCGCCGAATGCGAGGAGCGTTTTGGTCTGGACCGCGTGGAGGAGTTGCTCGACTCGTGCCATGCGCTCATGAACTATGGCGTGGACCGCTACAAACGTCCGCAAAAGCTTTCGCTGGAACGCGAAGCCGCCATGCGGCGCGAACGCGAGGCTTACCTTCAGTCGCAGGTCAACGAACTGTGGCGCACGCTGCCCAAGCAGCAAATGCCGATTGCCGAGGAAATCGACGAGCGCTTTCCGCCCGAGCCGCAGGAGAACCTGCTGTACTTCGCAGAGAAGAACTCGCCGCTGCTCGAACCTTGGGAGCGCGAGGTCATTCGCATCGTGCGCAAGATCGGTCAGTACTTCTATCCGCAGCGGCAGACCCAGGTCATGAACGAAGGCTGGGCCACGTTCTGGCATTACACGCTGCTCAATACGCTCTATGCACAGGGTAAGCTCGAAGACGGCTTCATGATGGAGTTCCTGCATTCGCACAGCAACGTGATCTATCAGCCGCCGGTGACGAAGCCGTATTACAGCGGCATCAATCCGTATGCGCTCGGGTTTTCGATGATGAGCGACATTCGCCGCATCTGCGAAAACCCCACGGAGGAGGACCGCAAGTGGTTCCCCGAACTGGCGGGCAGCCCGTGGCTCAAGGCGATGCACTATGCCATGCGCAACTTCAAGGACGAGAGCTTCATTGCGCAGTATCTGTCGCCGCATCTGATCCGCGAAATGCGCCTCTTCTCGGTGCTCGACGACGACATGCGCGACGCGCTCGAAGTCTCGGCCATTCACGACGAAAGCGGCTACCAGTACGTGCGCCAGGCGCTCTCGCGGCAGTACGACATGCATCACCGCGAGCCGAACATCCAGGTGTGGTCGGTGAACACGCGCGGCGATCGCAGCCTCACGCTGCGTCACTTCATGAGCGACAATCGCCACCTGTCGAGCGACTCCGACGAAGTGCTGCGCCACATGGCGCGCCTGTGGCAGTTCGACGTATTCCTCGAAAGCGTGGACGAGAACGGCACGGTGAGAAAGCGCTATGAATGCCGTTACATGCCGCCGCCGGTGCGGGTATAGCCGCCTGCCTCCGTCGCCGGATTGAGCGTGTAAGTCACGAGGCCAGCCTGCGGGCTGGCCTCTTTTCATTGATGCGCGCGCAACGGCGCTGCAATCGAACAGGCGCCGCAACGCCACACCGCGCTAACATACTGCGCCACTGAACCCGCAGAAAGAGGACCGCACGCAGATGTGGAATTCGAAAGGATGGCGTAATGGCGTTTGAACTGTTTCGTGGTGTACGGCCGCTTTCGCGCGCCTCGGCAATACGCGACGCGCTGGCCGGCGTGCAACTCGCCTCGATGAACGTGCCGCAACTGCTCGGCTATGCGCGCATCGCGGGCATGCCTGCCGTCACCGGCCTCTATACCGGCTTTTTGCCACTCGTTGCGTTCGCACTCTTCGGCGCATCTCGGCATCTCGTGGTGGCCGCCGATTCGGCCACGGCCACCATTTTCGCGAGCCGCCTGACCACCATGGCCACGCCGTCGAGCGCGGAATATGTCGCGCTCGCGGGCATGACCGCCTTGCTCACCGCGATCATGCTGCTGATCGCTCGCGTGTTCCGGCTGGGCTTTCTCGCCGACTTTCTCTCGCGCACCGTGCTTGCGGGTTTTCTCACGGGCGTAGGCGTGCAGGTGGGCGTGGCAATGCTCGGCGACATGCTCGGCCTTACCGTCAATTCGCGGCGCACGGTGCTTCAGGTCAAGCAGATCGTCACGCAGTTGTCCGACATCCATTGGCCCACGCTCGGCATCGCCGTGGCCGTCGTCGCCGCCATTCTGATCTTCAAGCGCTACCGGCCGCGCTGGCCGGTGCCGCTCGTCGCCGTGGCGGGCAGCATTGCCTTGAGCGCCGCGATGAACTTCGCGGGCCACGGCATCTCGGTGATCGGCCCGGTACAGGGCGGCATGCCGCGACTGAGCTTTCCCGCCGTGGGCTGGTTCCAGATGATCGACCTGTTGCAGGTGGCGGCCTCCTGCTTCGTCATCATCGTCGCGCAGAGCGCCGCCACGAGCCGCGCGTTTGCCGAGCGCTACGGCGAGCGCACCGACGAGGACGCGAACATCCTCGGCCTCGCTGCCGCGAACGTGGCGGCCTCGATGAGCGGCGCCTTTGTCGTGAACGGCAGCCTCACGCAAACCGCCATGGCCGACCAGGCCGGCGCGCGCAGCCAGTTCGCGCAACTCGTGTTCGCGGGCGTGGTGCTCGTGGTGTTGCTGTTTTTCAGCCGTCTGCTGCAATACCTGCCGCACTGCGTGCTGGCCGCGATCGTGTTTACGATCGCCGTGGGGCTCGTGAACATTCGCCAGTTGATCGACATCCGCCGCGAGAGTCCCGGCGAATTCCGGCTCGCGGTGACGACGGCGCTCGCCGTGGTCGTGATCGGCGTGGAGAACGGCATCCTCATCGCAATCGGCCTGTCGCTGCTGCGCCATGTGCGCCACAGCTATCGCCCGCACACCATGGTGCTCGTGCCGAACGAGGAGGGCCACTGGCTGCCCGAACCCGCGCAGGCCGGCCAGATCACCGCGCCCGGATTGATCGTTTATCGCTTCGGCGCGGACCTGTTCTATGCAAACGACCATCTGTTCGTGGACGAACTGCGGTTGCTGATCGACAGGGCGCCGTCGCCGGTGCGTTGCGTCGTCGTCGACGCGGCGGCGATCACCGACCTCGATTATTCGGCGGGGCGGGCGGTGATCGACCTCTGCTCGGCGCTCGCCGAGCGCGGCGTCAAGGTGATTTTCGGGCGCGTGAACCGCTATTTGCATGCGGACATGGACCGGCATGGCATCACGCCCGTGATCGGCGTGGCGAACATCTATCCTACGTTACATGAGGCGCTCGCAGCGGTGCGGCCCGAACTGGGCACGCGCACGGAAGATTGATGCGCGTGTAGCAATAATACAAATGTAGTCGTTTTGAGCGGTCTGTGGCATGTGTAGCGACTACATAATAATGTCCAGAAAAACCCCGATTGCCCGGTCGAATTAGCCGCTGATATCGTGCGCTGGAGCGCTGTGGAAGCGCTTCCACTTCACCCGGAACCGGCTGCGCGCAGGACGCGCGCCGGCGTTCCCGCGCAGGAGGTTTCGTGACTCAGGACACCGTTACTTTGCCGCACGCCACCGCAGATGCCGAGGTTGCCGAATTCGCAGCCATAGCCGACGACCCCTTCACGCCACCCGCCGGCTCCGCACTCTGGCGACGGGATTTCCTGCTCGGCGCGGCCACGGCCTCGTATCAGATCGAGGGTGCGGTCAACGAAGACGGCCGGCTGCCGTCGATCTGGGACACCTTCAGCGCAACGCCTGGCAAGGTGCTCGCGGGCGACACGGGCGCCGTGGCCTGCGACCACTATCACCGCTGGGAAGCCGACCTCGACCTGCTCACGCGCCTGAACTTCGAGGCGTACCGCTTTTCGATCGCGTGGCCGCGCGTGATGGACGAGGCGGGGCGGCCCAACGCAAAAGGCATTGCGTTCTACAAGCGCTTGCTGGAGCGCCTGAAGGAGAAGGGCATCCGCACCTTCGCGACGCTCTACCACTGGGACCTGCCGCAGCATCTGGAGGACCGTGGCGGCTGGCTCAACCGCGACACCGCTTTCCGCTTCGCCGACTACGCGGACCTGATGAGCCGCGAGCTGTCGGGCCTCGTCGACGCATGGATGACGCTCAACGAGCCGTGGTGCTCAGCGTATCTCGGCTACGGCAACGGCCACCATGCGCCGGGCCTCGCCAATGGCCGCTACGCCACGCAAGCCATGCATCATCTGCTGCTCGGTCACGGCCTCGCGACCTCGGCGCTGCGCGCGAACGATCCGGCTTCTGCCAAGGGCATCGTCGCGAACGTGGGGCGCGGCACGCCCGATTCGCCTTCCGAAGCCGACGTGCGAGCCGCGCGCCGCTTCGAGGTGCAGCACAACGCGTGGATTCTCGACCCGCTCCTCAAGGGCGAGTACCCCGAGGAACTGTTCGCGCTTTGGCCCGGCGCCGAGCCGTTGGTGCTGGAGGGCGACATGCAGACGATTGCCGCGCCGCTCGACTTTCTCGGCATCAACTACTATTTCCGCACCAACGTGAAGAGCGACGGCGCGAATGGTTTCATCGAGGTGCCGCTCGAAGGCGTCGAGCGCACGCAGATGGGCTGGGAGGTTCACCCCGACGGCCTGCGCGATCTGCTGATCGGCTTTTCACGCACGTATGAAAACCTGCCGCCGGTCTACATCACGGAAAACGGCATGGCCTCGGACGACCGCGTGCGCGACGGCCAGGTGGACGACGCGCAACGCATTGCCTTCCTCAAGCGCCATCTCGCGGCGGTCGATGCGGCGATCGCGGCGGGCGTGGATGTGCGCGGCTATTTCGTGTGGTCGCTGCTCGACAACTTCGAGTGGGCCTTTGGCTATGAGCGGCGCTTTGGCGTCGTGCACGTCGATTACGACACCCAGGTGCGCACGCCCAAGCGCAGCGCGGAACTCATTGCGCGCTTCCTCGCGCGGCGGCGCGCGCTCGACGGTGCCTGACGCAAGCCGCTGATGCTTTTGCAGTGCTTTTGCAGCGCATGTGCAAATCAACCCGGGGCCGCCAACGCTCCGCATGGGCCGGAGTCAGTGCCTGAGCGCCTGACACCGGCCGACAACTGAAGCGCCGACTTCAGATCGACAGGAGACGCAATGAAGCACAACACACCCGTTCTGCGCGGCATCGCGGCCGCGCTAGCGCTGGCCGGCGCATTGGCCGCCCACGCCGCCGAACCGCTCAAGGCCAACGTGATTCACTGGTGGACCTCCGGCGGCGAGTCGGCCGCGATCAAGCAATTCGCGCAGGCCTACGATCAGGCGGGTGGCCAGTGGGTCGACAACGCGATCGCGGGTGCGGACCAGGCGCGCGCCACGGCAATCAACCGCATCGTGGGCGGCGATCCGCCCACGGCCGCCCAGTTCAATACGTCCAAACAGTTTCACGATCTGATCGACCAGGGACTCCTGAATAACGTCGATTCGGTTGCAAACAAGGAGAACTGGAGCGCCATCTTCCCCGAGTCGATTCTCACCGCCATCAAGGTCAACGGGCACTACTACGCGGCGCCCGTGAACATTCACATGCAGGACTGGTTCTTCTATTCGAAGCCCGCTTTCGCGAAGGCGGGCATCAAGGCAGAACCGCAGAATTTCGACGAACTCTTCGCCGATCTCGACAAGCTCAAGGCCGCGGGCCTGATTCCGCTCGCGCTGGGCGGCCAGGCGTGGCAGGAGAAGATCACCTTCGACGCGATTTTCGCCGACATGGACCGCGATCTCTACATGAAGGTCTACCGCGACCGCGACGCGAACGCCGTGAATTCGCCGGCGTTTCGCAACGTGCTCACGACCTTCAAGCGGTTGCATAATTATGTCGATCCGGGCTCGCCGGGGCGCAACTGGAACGACGCCACGGCGCTCGTGATTTCCGGCAAGGCGGGCATGCAGATCATGGGCGACTGGGCCAAGGGCGAGTTCTCGGCCGCCCACCAGGTCGCGGGCAAGGACTTCGGATGCTTCCCCGGCTTCCCCAAGTCGCCGTACATGATCGCGGGTGACGTGTTCGTGTTTCCGAAGACCGACAACGCGCAGCAGGTCAAGGCACAGCAACTGCTCGCCACGGTGATGACGTCGCCGTCCGCGCAGGTCGCGTTCAACCTGCGCAAGGGCTCGATCCCGATCCGCCCGGACGTGGACACCTCGAGCTTCGACATTTGCGCGAAGGAGGGCATGGCGATCATGAAGGACAAGTCGCGGCAACTGCCGAACCCCGAAATGCTGATTCCGCCCGACGTGCAGGGCGCGCTCCAGGACGTCATCACGAACTTCTGGAACAAGAACCAGCCGGTCGAGGAAGCCCAGAAAGCCTTCGCCACGGCCATCAAGAGCTGAGCCGCGCCATGTACGCCCTCAAGCTGCATCCGGTCAAACGTCAGGCGGCGCAAGCGCGCAGCGCGCGCCCCATGCGCAAGCGGCTCTCGCTCGCGGCATGGATCGCGCTCGCGCCCATGGCGGCCACGGTCGTGTTCGCGTACCTGGGCACGATGCTGTGGACAGCGCGCGTCTCGCTGAGCTACTCGCGCTCGCTGCCCACGAACACCTTCGCGGGCGCGACGCAGTACGTGCGGCTGTTCCAGAACGACCGCTGGATCCTTTCGCTGCAAAATCTCGTGATCTACGGGGCCTGTTTCATTCTCGCGTGCCTCGCGATCGGGCTTTTGCTCGCGATCTTCATCGACCAGCGCGTTGCGGCCGAGGGCGCGCTGCGCACGGTGTTCCTCTATCCTTATGCGATGTCGTTCGTCGCGACCGGGCTCGTGTGGCAGTGGATCCTCAACCCCGAGCTCGGCGTGCAAGCGGTGCTGCGGCACATGGGCTTCACGCATGCGCGCTTCGACTGGATCGTCACGCAGCGCTTCGCGATCTATACGCTCGTGATCGCGACGGTGTGGCAGGCCTCGGGCCTCGTGATGGCGCTGATGCTCGCGGGCCTGCGCGGCGTGGACGACGAGATCTGGAAAGCCGCGCGTCTCGACGGCATTCCGCGCTGGCGCGTGTATGCGAGCATCGTCGTGCCGATGCTCAAGACGTCGCTTTCCACGGCGTTCGTGCTGCTCTTCGTGATGGTCGTGAAGCTCTACGACGCCGTCGTCGCCATGACCCAGGGCGGCCCCGGCACCGCGAGCGAGGTGCCCGCGAAATTCATCATGGACTATCTGTTCAACCGCGCGAATATCGGGCTGGCGTCGGCGGCGTCGATCGTGCTGCTCGCCACCGTGCTCGCGATCCTCGTGCCGTTCTTTTATGCGCGCAGCCGCGCGGCGCTCAAGGGAGACCGGGCATGAGCACGCCACTGGCCGATTCGCTGCACCGCGCGCCCGAACGCGCGCGTCCCGCGCGAAGAGGGCGCAAGCCGCGCCGCCTTTTCACGCCCGCACGCCTTGGCGTGTATGCGTTTCTCTTCACCGCTGCGCTGTTCTTCCTGCTGCCGCTCTATGTGATGCTCGTGACCTCGGTCAAGCCGATGGAGGAGATCCGCCTCGGCCATCTGCTCGCGCTGCCCGTGCATTTCACGCTCGCACCGTGGCGCGACGCGTGGGCTTCGGCGTGCACGGGCCTCGATTGCGCGGGCATCCGCGTGGGCTTCTGGAACTCGGTGCGCATCGTCGTGCCCAGCACGCTCTTCTCGATCGCGGTGGGCGCCGTGAACGGCTATGCGCTCTCGTTCTGGCGGCCTCGCGGCGCGGGCGTGCTGTTCGGTATCCTGCTCGCGGGCGCGTTCATTCCCGTGCAGGTGATGGTGTATCCGCTCGTGCGCGTGCTGGCCTTCGTGCATCTTTTCAGTTCGTTGGCGGGCATCGTCGTGATCCACACGATCTTCGGCATGCCGGTCATGACGCTGCTGTTCCGCAACTACTATGCATCTCTGCCGCAGGAGTTGTTCAAGGCGGCGCGCATCGACGGCGGCGGCTTCTGGCGCATCTTTACGCAGCTCATGCTGCCCATGTCGGTGCCCATCATCGTCGTGGCCATCATCATGCAGGTCACGGGCATCTGGAACGACTACATTCTCGGCCTCGTGTTCGCGGGCACCAAAAACCTGCCGATGACGGTGCAGCTCAACAACATCATCAACACGACCACGGGCGAGCGGCTCTACAACGTCAACATGGCGGCCACGATCCTCACCTCTCTCGTGCCGCTCGCGATCTATTTCGTCTCGGGGCGCTGGTTCGTGCGCGGCATCGCCTCGGGCGCGGTGAAAGGCTAGGAGCCATGGCATGGGCAATCTGACCAACGTTGCGGTGCGCAACCTTCGCATCGATCTCGGCGCCAACACGATCATCGACGAGCTCGACCTCGACGTGCGCGCGGGCGAGTTCGTGGTGCTGCTCGGGCCTTCGGGCTGCGGCAAGTCGACCTTGCTGCACAGCATCGCGGGCCTCGTGGATGTGACCGACGGCAGCATCGAGATCGGCGGCGAGGACATGACCTGGGCCGATCCGAAGGACCGGGGCGTGGCGCTCGTGTTCCAGTCGTATGCGCTCTATCCGACCATGAACGTGGAGCGCAATCTTTCGTTCGCACTGCGCATCAACGGCACGCCGAAGCCGGAAATCGAGCGCCGCGTGAAGCGCGCCGCCGACATGCTGCAACTCGGGCCGCTGCTCTCGCGAAAGCCCGCGCAGCTCTCGGGCGGCCAGCGCCAGCGCGTGGCGATCGGGCGCGCGATCGTGCGCGAGGCCGACGTGTTCCTGTTCGACGAGCCGCTCTCGAACCTCGACGCCAAACTGCGCACGGAACTGCGCCGCGAGCTCAAGCAGTTGCACCAGCAACTGGGCGCGACGATGATTTACGTGACGCACGATCAGGTCGAAGCCATGACGCTCGCTACCCGCATGGCGGTGATGAAGGGCGGGGCGATCCAGCAGTTCGGCACGCCCGCCGAAGTCTACGCACGCCCCGAGAACCTGTTCGTCGCGACCTTCCTCGGCGCGCCGCCCATGAACCTGCTGCACGGCAGGCTCGAAGCCGACGAAGGCCGCCTGCGCTTTCGCGGGCCGGGTCTCGACGTCGATGTCTCGGGCTACCCGTTCAAGGCCGCGCCCGACCCGACGCGCGCCTGCGTGCTCGGCGTGCGCCCGGAGGACGTGCACGCGGGCGGCACGGCGCGCACGCACGAAACGGTATGGCAGGGGCGCGTGACGCTCGTGGAACCCATGGGCAATCACCGCGTGCTGTGGATCGATCACGCGGGCGTGCAGATCGCCTCGATCGATCAGGACAAGACGCCGCTCGCCACGGACGCGACGGTGCCGTTCGCGATCGACGGCGCGCATATTTCCCTCTTCGACGAAGCGACGGGCGACAGACTTTGATGACACCCCCCATCGACAACAAGGAACGAATCGTGGCGACCCTGAAAGATGTGGCGGCGCTGGCCGGCGTGGGCCTCTCGACGGCTTCGCGCGCGATCTCGGGCAACGGACCGGTGTCGGCGGAGGCGGCCGCGCGCGTACAGGCCGCCATCGAGCAACTGAACTTCCGGCCTTCGTCGATCGGCCGCGCGATGGCCACCAAGTCGCTCGGCATCATCGGCATCTTCGTGCCGACTTTTTTCGGCTCGTACTACGGCACCATCCTCAAGGAAACCGATACGCAATTGCGCGCCGTGCGCCGTCATGTGGTGGTGGCGACCGGCTGCGGCGAGGCTTCGCCGCGCGAGCAGGCCATCGAGGCGGTGCGCTTTCTGATCGGCCGCGATTGCGATGGCGTGGTGGTCATCAGCCACGATCTCTACGACGACGACCTGCAAATGCTGCACGCCATGCACCCGCGCATGGCGTTCCTGAACCGCGCATTCGATCAGTTACCCGAAGCATCGTTCTGCGCCGACCACTTTCACGGCGGCGAGCTCGCCGCGCGCACGCTCATCGAGCACGGTCATCGCGAACTTGCGGTGATCGGCGGGCCGTCCACGTCGTCGGACAATGCGGCGCGTCTGCACGGCTTCTTCGCGGAACTGGGGCGCCACGGCATCGACCGCAAGTCGGTGCCGCATATCGTCTCGGACTTTTCGCCCGAAGGCGGCTATGCGGCGGCCGGCGCGCTCGTCGAGCAAGGGCGACGTTTCACTGGCCTCTTCTGCGCGAACGACACGATGGCCATGAGCGCGCTCGCGCGACTCCAGCAAGCGGGCTTGCGCGTGCCGCACGACGTTTCGGTGATCGGCTACGACGACGACTATTCGGCCGCCTATATGGCCCCCGCGCTCACCTCGGTGCATATTCCCACGGCGGAACTCACGCGCAATGCGGTGCGCTGGCTGACCAATCAATGCTATGGCACGCAATGGCCGATCGAGCGCAGCTTTCCCGTGACCGTGACGATGCGCGCGTCGGTGGTGCAGGCAAAGTGAGGCGGCGTGCGAGGGCTGCGAACGGCGCGCGGCAGCCCGGCGAGATCGCGTAAAATCTGAGTCGTTCCCAACCCCGCCATTCATGCCCATGCCCGCGCAAGATCCGCTCACTCCGGTCAAGAAAGAAGAGGGCGTCGCTGTCATCGACCGTGCGTGTGCGATCCTGTTTGCGTTCCGCCCGGACGACAACGCGCTCACGCTCGCGGAGCTTGCGGCGCGCACCGGGCTCTACAAGAGCACCTTGCTGCGCCTCGCCGGCGCGTTGATCCAGCATCGCCTGCTGCTGCGCCTCGACGACGGTCGCTATCAGCTCGGCCCCGCCACCTTCGCGCTGGGCGCGCTCTATCAGCGCAGCCTGAATCTGGGCGACATCCTGTTGCCGCTCATGCGCGAACTGGCCGCGACGAGCGGGGAGAGCGTGTCGTTCTACGTGCGCGACAACGCCGTGCGAGTATGCCTGCATCGCGTCGATTCGCTGCACGTGGTGCGCCACCACGTGCGCGAAGGCGATGTGTTGCCGCTCGAAAGCGGCTCGGGCGGGCGCGCGTTGCTGGCATTCGGCGGCGCGCCGGGCGAGCCCTTCGAGGGCATCCGGCGCGACTTCTACTGCATCTCCATCGGCGAGCGCGATCGCGAGACCGCCGGCGTTTCCATGCCCGTGTTCGGCGTGCACGAGACGCTACGCGGCGTGTTCACGCTCGCGGGGCCGAGTTCGCGTATCGACGGCGCCTTCGTCGAGCGCCACCTCGACGCGTTGTTCGACTGCGCGGTGCGCGCTACGGACGCGCTCGGCGGCGACTCGCGCGCATTGCGCGCCGCTCAACGCGCCCACGCTGCGCGCGCCCGGCAAGACGCCTGAGGCCGCGCGCGGCGGGGAGGGCCGGGCGGCGCTTGCACGCGGGCTCCTTCACGGCGCGGCGCTCAAGACTTGTCGAGATGGCGCTCCGGCGCACCGGTATAGGCGTAGGGAATCTGCCGCGGCATGGGCCCTTTGTTGCGCTCGCCGCGCCCGCGCTGCTCCCACGCATGCGCGAGTATGCCCACGGCGCGAGCGAGGCAGAACACGCCGCGCGCCAGTTCCGGCGCGAAGCCCAGTTCCGCGTAAATAACAGCCGTCACGCCGTCGATGTTCATCGGCACAGGCCGGTCTTTGCGTTTTTTCAGCAGCGCTTCGATACCGCGCGCGATCGCCGCGTAGCGGCCCTTGATCGTGCCGGACGCCACGCGTGCGTCGACGAGCGCGAGCAGCCGCCCGGCGCGCGGATCGACGGGATGAAAGCGATGACCGAAGCCGGGCAGATACTTGCCGTGCACGGCGATGAACTCATCAACGCCGGCTTCCACGGCGGCCTCGAGCGTGCTGCCCGCCACGATGCGCGCCGCGATGTCGGCGTAAAGCTCGACCGCCTGCTGGCCCGCGCCGCCGTGCACGTCGTCGAGCGCGTTGAGCGCCGAGGCCATCGCGCCATTGATCGGCAGTCCGCAACTCGTGGCCATGCGCGAAATCGCAATCGAAGGCGCGTGCGGGCCGTGGTCCACCGAGGCCACGAGCGCCGCTTCGAGCAGCGTGGCCTCGTCGTCGCCGGGTAGCTCGCCGCGCAGCATCAGCCAGATCATCTGCGGGAAGCTCACATTGCCGATCAGCTCCTGGATCGGATAGCCGCGCACCTTGATGGAGCCCGGATGGATGTCGATGATCGAGGTGCTCCAGTAGTCCGCGCACAGGGCGGCCAGATCGGGAGTTGCGGGAGCGGCGGTGGCGGGGTTCGTCGTCGGCATGTCAGATCACTCCGTCGTGGTGCAGCGTGTCGATTTGGGCGGCGTCGAAGCCGAGTTGGGCGAGCGTTTCGCGCGTGTGGGCACCGAGCGTGGGCGCGGGCGTGGCGGGGGCCGCGTCGGCGTCGGCCAGACGCAGTCCCGCGCGTGTCACGCGCTGGGCCGCTTCGCCGTGCGCGGCGTCGAACTCGCGCACGAAACGCCGTTCGGCGAGATGCGGGTGCGCGAGAATTTCCGGCACCGAGAGCACGCGGCCAACGGGCACGCCGCGCGCGAGCAGGCGCGTTTCCCAGTTCGCCGCGCTGTCTTGTGCGAGCGCGGTCTCGATCTCGGCCTTGAGTTCGGCGCGATACTGCTTGCGCGTATGGCGCGCGGCGAAGCGTTCGTCGCGGGGCAGGTCGGGGCGGCCGATCACGTCGCACAGACTGTCGAACTGGCGCGTTTCGTTCGCGGCGATGTTGAGCAGGCCCGAGCCGGTGCGGAAGGTGCCGGAGGGCGCGGCCGTGAAGTTTTCGTTGCCCATCGGCGCGGGCTCGACACCCGCGTTCAGGTAATTCGACACGACCCAGCCCATGGTCGCGAGCGTGGCTTCGAGCATCGACACGTCGAGCCGCCGGCCGCGCCCGCTCGTGCGCGCATCGACGAGCGCCGCGCAAATGCCGAACGCGGCGGTGAGGCCGCCCACTGTATCGGAGACGGGATAGCCCACGCGCAGCGGCGCGCTCAGCGCGTCGCCCGTCACGCTCATCACGCCCGACATGCCCTGGATGATCTGGTCATAGGCGGGACGGCTCGAAAGCTCGCCTTCGTCGCCGAAGCCGGAAATCGCGCAGTAGACGAGCGCCGGATTCACTTCGGATAGCTGATCGTAGCCAAGGCCGAGGCGATCCATCACGCCGGGCCGGAAGTTCTCGACGAGTACGTCGGCGTCGCGAACGAGATCGAGCAGAATGGCTTTGCCGCGCGGTTCTTTCAGGTTCAGCGTGACCGAGCGCTTGCCCGCGTTCACGGCCACGAACGATGCGCCCATGTTGCGCGCGGCGGCGTCCTTGTCTGCGCCGAGACGCCGCGCGAGATCGCCGCCTTCAGGATGCTCGACCTTGGTGACTTCGGCGCCGAAGAGCGCAAGTTGATAGGCGCAGAACGGACCCGCGAGCACATTCGACAGATCCAGGACGCGCACGCCGGCTAACGGGAGCATGTTTGCAGCCTCGAAAATAAAGGATTAACGGGAGATATCGTCGAGCGCGCGATTTTTCGTGCGCGGCCCGAAGATGCCGATGGCCGCCATCACCACGATCATTGCGCCGGTGATGAGTGCGAAGACGCCTGGCACACCGAAGTGACGCAGGGCGAACGCAATCATGAAGCCCGAGAACATGGCGGAGAGGCGCGACATCGAGTAGACGAAGCCCACGGCCGTGGCGCGCATGCGCGTGGGGAAAAGCTCGACCTGATACGCGTGATAGCCGACCGAAAGCAGCGTGCCGCCAAGCGTGATGAGCACGCCGAGGAACATGAGCATGGCGGCCGTGGTCTGCATGGCGAACAGCGTGCCGCACACGGCGATGGCGAGCGCGGAGAGCACGACGAGCGTCTTGCGTTCGATGCGATCGGCAATGACCATGCCGAGGAGCGGGCCGAACGGATTGGACGCGGCGATCACGAACGAGTAGAGCAGGCTGTGCGTGACCGTGACGCCCTTCGAAACGAGCAGGGTCGGCACCCACGAGGCGAAGCCATAGAAGCCGATGGCCTGAAAGAGGTTGAACACGAGCAGCGTGATCGTGCGGCGGCGGTAAGGCGGCTGCCAGATTTCGGCGAAACGCGCCTTGGTCGTGGCTTGCGGCGCGGCGGGCTCCACGGCGGGCGCGGGCAGAGGGCGGCCGTACTGCGCCTCGATCTTCGCTTCGAGTTTCGCGAGCACGCCCGCGGCTTCTTCGGTACGCCCGCGCTGGGCAAGCCAGCGTGCGCTTTCGGGCACGCGGCGGCGAATGGCCCACGCGATGAGCGCGCCCAACGCGCCGAACATCACGACCCAGCGCCAGCCGTCGAAGCCGAGCGGCGCGCGCGGCACGAACCACCAGGCGAGCAGCGCGACAGCGGGCACGGCCGTGTATTGCACGAGATGCACGAACGCGAATGCGCGCCCGCGCATGTGCTTGGGCACGAGCTCGCTCACGTAGGTATCGATGGTGACGAGTTCGACCCCCACGCCAATGCCCGCGATGAGCCGCCACAGGTTGATGGAGGGCGCGCTCGTCTGCAAGGCCATGATGCAGGTGGCGACCGAATACCAGAGCAGCGAGGCCGTAAACATCGTGCGTCGGCCGTAGCGGTCGGCAAGTCCGGTCAGGCAGAACGTGCCGATGAAAAGCCCCGCAAACGAGGCCGCCACGAAAGCGCCCAGCCCGGAAAAACCGAAGAACGAGGCCGTGGTGGTCGAGTAGAGACCGCTTTTGACGAGACCCGGCCCCACATAAGCCGTGAAGAACAGATCGTAGAACTCGAACCAGCCGCCCATGGCGAGCAGGAGCACGAGCGTCCAGATGGTGCGCGTGGCCGGCAGGCGGTCGATGCGCGCGTTGATCTCAGCCGCGCTGGCGTTGGCGGCGGCATAACCCCGGAGCGACTCGCTTGTCGCTTCGACTGGCAGGCTGGACATCGGACTCTCCTGGACTCTCTGTTTGGCTGAGATTTGTTGTTCTCCGACGTTCTATCTAACAGAACGTCGTTCTAAAATAATGGCTCGATGATACTGTGTGGCGATGCGCGAACCGACCAGGGCTTTTACTGAGCCCGCGCAGCGAGGAAGGGCGGGTTCGCGGCATGCGGGGCCGCATCGCTGGTAAGCTCGATCGAGTCGTCCGTGTTCGCCAAGGAGACGCCGTGAAGAAAAGAGTCTTTCCTGGAGTCATTCCCGCCACGCTCGCCGTGTCGCTCTGCGCAGCTGCCGTGCTCGCCGGCTGCGCGCATCCGCAAAATGCCGGGCATGCGCCCGTGCAATCGAACGTCCCGTCGCCGCTCGCCGATCTCGACAGTGGGGCGAGCGGGGCGGCGGCCGCGAGTGCGCCACCGGCCGTCGACGCACAGGCCACCGACGCGCTCGACGCCATGGGTGCTTATCTGCGCACGCTGCATCAATTCGAGGTCAGCGCGGACACCTCGACCGACGTCGTGCTCGACAACGGCCAGAATGCCGCGCTGCTGCGCCACACGATGCTCAAGGTCAAGCGGCCCGACCGCATGCGCGCCGAGGTGACCGGCAACGGCAATGTGCGCGGCCTCGTCTACGACGGGCGTCATTTCACGATCTTCAACCAGAAGAAGGGCTACTACACACGCAACGACGCGCCGCCAACGCTCGATGGCCTCGTGCGCGAACTCGCGAATACCTGGCACATCGAAGCACCGCTCGCGGATCTGTTCTATTGGGGCAACGGCAAGGACGACAACGCGGCGATTACCTCGGCGCAGGTGCTCGGCGTGGAGAAGGTCGATACGCGCTGGTGCACGCATTACGCGTATCAGCAGCCGGGCGCCGACTGGGAACTGTGGATCGAGCAGGGCAAGCGCCCGCTGCCGTGCCACATGGTGATCACCGATACGACCCAGCCTACGCGGCCCCGTCATGAGGTGACCTACCACTGGAATCTGGCTCCGGCCTTCGTGGCGTCGACGTTCGTGTTTCATCCGCAAGCCGGCGCGAAGCAGATCGAGCTCAAGCCGGCGGCCGCACGGCCTTCGTTCGAGGAGGCTCAATGACGATCAAGCGCACGCAGCAAGTCATTGCGGCCGGCATCGTCGTGGCGTTGGCCGCGGCAGCGCCCGAGGCGCTCGCGTTTCGCGGCATGGCGCGCACGAGCATTCATCCGATGGGGGGAGGTTTTGGCGGCGGAGGGTTTCACGGACGCCCCGGATTCAACGGCGGCGGCGAGCAGTTTCATGGCGGGCCGCCACCGGGGCCGACGCCCGGTCCGCGTCCGCCGGGCCCTGGGCCGGCGCCAGGACCGCATCCACCGGGGCCGCCGCCGGGACCTGGGCCAGGCCCCGGTCCTGGACCGCATCCGCCCGGGCCGCCTCCAGGGCCGCCGCCCGCGCCCGGTCCTCATCCACCCGGGCCGCCTCCGCCGCCTCCAGGCTATTGGGGCGGAGGTTGGTATGTCGACCCGGTGGCAGCCGCCGTGACCGTGGGCGTGACGGCTGCCGTGGTCGGTTCCATGGTCGCGACGTTGCCGCCGTCGTGCGCGACGGTCGTGATCGACGGCGTGGCGTATGAGCAGTGTGGATCGACGTGGTATCAGCCGACGTATGTCGGCACGGAGGTTCAGTACGTCGTGGTGACGGCGCCGCGGTAATGTGGCGCGCACAGCCGGTCTCGACAATCGGGTCGAGGCCGGCTGGTTGGGGCGCGGGCCGGTTTGGCGGGTTATCGATGTCTATTTTTCGTATTTAACATAAGACAAATTAGCGAACTTTTTTGAGACGTTTTTAAACATCGATCAAACCCCGCCTCACATCTCCACAATGACCTTGAGCGCCTGCGTGCTGGCCGCGTGCGAAAACGTCTCATACGCCTTGTCCATCTCATCGAATGCGAACCGGTGCGTGATCAGCCGGTTCGGATCGATGCGTCCGGCGCGCACCGTTTTGAGCAACATGGGCGTGCTGACCGTATCGACGAGCCGCGTCGTGATCGACACGTTGCGGTCCCACAGCTTGTCGAGAAAGATCGACGCTGGCACGCCATGCACGCCGATGTTTGCAATCACGCCGCCCGGTGCCACGATCTGCTGGCACAGTTCGAACGTCGCCGGCACGCCGACGGCCTCCATGGCGCAATCCACGCCCACGCCGTCCGTGAGCTTCATGACCGCCTCGACGGCGTCACCCGCGCGCGGATCGACGCACGCCGTGGCGCCGAAGCGCTTCGCGCATTCCAGGCGGTTGGCATCCATGTCGATCATGATGATCTGCGCGGGCGAATAAAACTGCGCCGTAAGCAGCGCGGCCAGCCCGATCGGTCCCGAGCCCACAATGGCCACCGTGCTGCCGGGCTCGACTTTCCCGTTGAGCACGCCACATTCGAAGCCCGTGGGCAGAATGTCCGAAAGCATCACGAGCGCCGCTTCGTCGAGGCCGTCGGGAATGCGGTACAGGCTCGTTTGCGCATGGGGAATGCGCACATATTCGGCCTGGGTGCCGTCGATGCGGTTGCCGAGAATCCAGCCGCCGGTCTTGCAGTGCGAGTACATGGCGCGGCGGCAATATTCGCATTGTCCGCAGCTCGAAATGCACGACACGAGCACATGATCGCCCACTTTCAGATCGGTCACGCCGGTGCCGGTTTCGTGCACGACGCCCACGCCTTCGTGGCCGAGAATGCGGCCCGGCTCGCAGGTCGGCACGTCGCCCTTGAGGATATGCAGATCGGTTCCGCAGATCGTCGTCTTCGTCATCTTGACGATGGCGTCGCCGGGACCTTGCAGTTCGGGTATCGGCCGTGTTTCGAGCGCGAATTTGCCCGGACCGTTGTAGACCAGTGCTTTCATGTTCCCTCCAGCATTGAGCGGAAAGATGCGGAAATCATGCGAAAAGGCCGGAAATGATCCGGCGCGCGGATAAGGGGTGTGGCGGCGAGAGATTGCGCGCGTTCCGCCCCTTGATCGGAGTGACGTCATCGCCCTCGCCTTGATCATCGTAGTACGTATGCCCCGTCGATCGCGCTGCGCTGCGCGCCTATGTCGCGTGCCCCTTCAAAGGCTAGACGCTGCCGTACGCGCTCCATCCACCATCGACGTCGAGCACCGTGCCCGTGATGTAGCTCGCCGCATCCGAGGCCAGAAACGCGATGCCTTGCGCAATCTCTTCGGGGGCCGCGAACCTGCCGAGCGGCGCGGTTCATCTGCCCGTTGCTGGCTAGCCGCTTGACCAGTTCGGTGTTCACGTAACCCGGCGCGACTGCCCGGGCTGGACGCATTCAATTTCGAGTGGATCCCCGAGTGCAGCCGCCCGAACGACTGGCGCATCGCCGCACACCGGAACGGCACGCTATTGCAGATTTTGCACATCCGAGGGGGCGGCGGTCATGTGGTGATCGAGAGCGAGCCGCACGCGTTCGCCCCGCCCTGCCTCGTACTATTGCCGGCGCAAACGGTGCATGCGTTCGAATTCACATCGGATGCGGACGCCCTCGTGATTACCGTCGTGCAGCGGGCCACCGTCATTCCCGTGCGCGGCCTGATCGCGAGCGTGAGCATGCTGATGCCGATCTTCGCGTTGCTCGAACAGGAATTTCGCGGCAGCGCCCGCGTCCGCGAGCGGCAGCCGTCGCGACGCCCTGCTGAGTCGCTTTCGTGAACGCGTTGCGGCGCACTATCGCGAGCGCCAGCCGGTCGAATTCTATGCCGGACGGCTGGGGGTGACATCGGCGCAACTCGCGCGCACCTGCCGCGAGGCGCTCGGTTATTCGCCCACGGCGGTCGTCAACGAGCATCTAATTCGCGAGGCGCAGCGCGACCTCGTCTATTCGCCGCTCAGCGCGAAGCAGATCGCCCATCAGATGGGTTTCAGCCGCTATTTCCGCAAGCAAACGGGCTGCACGCCGGGCGAATTCCGCGAGTCGGCGCACCGGCAGATGCTCGATGCGCCGCGTGGGTAGCCGCGATCAGAACAGATGCCGGATGCCGACCTGCACGCCGAACTGGCTTTGGCCGGGTCCGGGTGTCAGGAACGAACCCGTCGTAATGCTCGCGCCCGCCATCTTGAACTGCGCGGTGCCATAGTTCTTCAACTCCGAAATCGTGCCGTAAAGGCGTGTGCCTTTCGAGAGGTCGTAGTTCACGATCGCCCCGTATTGCAGGGCGTCGTTGCCGAGCGACGAACTGTCCTTGATATAGGCGGCACCGGCGCCCACGCTGAAAAACGGGGTGAAGCGGTAATCGGCCGAGAACGAATAGGTGCTATGCCAGTCTCCCGCGACATTGCCCACCGGCCCCACCGCCGGGTCGTATTTGCCCGCGGGGTTGCTGAGCGCGTTGCCCGTCGACGCTGAAATGACCTCGTTGGCGCGGAAATAGCCGATGTAAATGCGGCCCCAGCCGTAGTCGAGATTGCCGCCCGCCATGAATTCCTGCACGCGGTTCGAAGCGGTCGCGTTCGCCGCGTTCAGATACGCGAATGCGAGATATACCGGCCCCTGGGTCGTCTGCACGCCTGCCTGATAGACGGCATTGCCCGCGAGCGTGCCGGGCTGCCCACCCACCGAGTAATGCAACTCGACCTGCGTTCCATAGAACTTGGGCGAGAGCCACGCAATGTCGTTATCGACACGCGCGAGCCAGTTCGCGAAATTGTTGTAGCCCGAGGCGTAGGTTGCGGCGCTGAACGCGTCCATATTGCCGCTCCAGGCGAACATCGGTGTGTTCTGGCGTCCGAAGCGCACCTCGCCAAACCCGCCGCTCACGCCCACCCACGCCTGGCGGTCGAAGAAGCGATAGCTGTTCTGCACCTTGCCCGTGCCAGGGTCGAAACCGTTCTCCAGCGCGAAGTTCACGCGGTATCCGCCGCCAATATCTTCCGTGCCGCGCAAGCCCCAGCGGCTCGTCATTTCGCCGTTGTTGCCGAGCACGGCGAGTGAAGTGGTCTTGCCGTCGATTTTCGTGTTCTGGTAGCCGGCGAACACGTCCAGCACGCCGTAGAGCGTCACCGACGACTGCGCCATGGCCGGCGCACTGACGAGCGTGGCGGCGCAGATTGCCGATAATCTAAGGAATCCTTTATTTATTGCCATCGCGATGTTCCCCTGGTATTGATCTCTGGATTTCTTGACTGCCTGGTTTGCCGGTAAATCGGCGCGGGCCTGGTGTCAGCGTGCGCGGTCGGTCGCCAGCAGGCGCTTGACGACGAGCGCGAGCGGCACGGTGAAACAGAAGTGCGACATGAAGCCGCCAATGATGACGACCGGGTCGTAGTAGTTCGGATGGTTAGTGGAGGCGATCATGATCGCCACGTGCATGACGATCCACGCGAGGATCGCGTAGAACAGCGCAATGAACGTGGCCTCGTAACCGCGTCGGCGGAAATACGGCCAGATCGCGGCGAACAGCACGCCCCACGCGATGGCGAACACGAAATGGATGGCGGTGCCGAGAAAGTACGCCCAGATGCCGAGCCCGTCTTGCACGGCCTTGCCGAACACGAGCCCGGTCGCGTTGCGCGGGATGCCCGCAAGCGGCATCAAGTGCTGCGCGCCGACCCAGATGAGCGCCTCGTAGATCCAGATGATCACCGCGCCCGTTAGTCCGCCCGCAATGCCGGCACGCAGGATTGCGTGCAAGCCTGGCTTACCGCCGGCTTGCGTGCCTGCATCTTGACCGTACCCGCTGTTGCGTACGCTTGCGTTGCCGTCCATAGTCGCCTCCCCTGTTATCGCTGCACAAGCAGAATTGTCGTGACGATAGAAAGGCGGGAATGCGAAAACCACATCGGGTTAACGTCAGGCGGGTGGCGAGCAGTCCGGCAGAAAGCGCGCGCAAGCCGCCTGCAATGCCCGCAATTTGCAGCGCAGCATCATGCTGGGCAAGGCTCGGCGGCCCGCAACCGGACAACGGCGAGGGCGCGCTCGCTCAACTGCTCTGCTCGCCGCCGATAAGAGAAATCGATACGGCGGAAACGACTTCGCAACGCCTGGACCCGCGCAGCCGTGGTGAAAGGGCCTATGCGTGTAGGTTCGGGCGGCCTTCAGCCCTTGTGTAATCCAGGGTTTTCTCTCGGTCCGCACGGGTATGCCGCCCTTCTTGCTTCTTTGTGGCTCTCGATTGTCGTGGGATCGAGTGACAGCGAAAACGCGACCTTCCATCACATAGTTTAGATAACTCTTATTATCATAATATAGTGATTTAACATTGAAACATGAGGTCTGCAAAACGCGTGAGACGAAGGTTCAGGAGTACGGCTTTTCCGCAACATTCGCGACACGGCCAGCCCGCCGCGCCGTGCCGCGGGATTGCGGTCCTGCCGCGCTGGGCCGTTCACACCTATCTTCAGCGACAATACGTGACGGGCCGGCCGATTACGCCCACCGGCCTCTGCGACGTTGCCCGCGCGCAGCACCGCTCCTTATGTCGTCGAATTCCTCTCGCTCATCAAGGAGACGAGTTCGCAGACGCTGCCGGATATCGAGCTTTGCGAGTGAGCGGGCGAGCCGGTCACCGAGTCAGAGGCAGGAGGCCTTATGCAATCCCGCGATCACTGGAATCGCGTCTACACGACGAAGACGCCTGCCAGCGTAAGCTGGTTTCAGGAGCACGCACGGCAGTCCGTGGCGCTCATCCAGGAGTCGGGCATGCCGAAGGAGGCGGGGATCATCGATGTTGGCGGCGGCGCGTCCACGCTCGTTGACGATCTCGTTGCGCAGTGCTACCGCGACATCACGGTGCTGGATCTTTCGGATGCCGCACTGGCGGCGGCGAAGGCCCGGCTGGGCGAAAGCGCAAGCCGTGTTTCGTGGATCGCGGGTGACATCACGCAAGTCGAGCTACCCGTGCACGCCTACGATGTCTGGCACGACCGCGCCGTGTTTCACTTCCTGACGAGCCAGGAAGACCGCGAAGCGTATGTGAGAGCGGTACTGCGGGCGGTCAAGCCCGGCGGCATCGTGATCGTGGCGACCTTCGCCGAAGACGGCCCCGACCATTGCAGCGGGCTGCCCGTGATGCGCTACAACGCCGACGCGCTGCATGCCGAATTCGGCGCGCCATTTACGCTGCTGAAACAGGAACGCGAAGAACATCACACGCCGGCCGGCGCCACGCAGAAGTTCATCTATTGCATGTGCCGCAAGACGGCCTCCTGAGCGGCGCGTGCGTTGCACGCACGCCGCACCGTCATTTTCAGGGCGCGAAGGCGAGCGCCGCATCGTCGGGCAGGCTTTCGAGCACGCGGCTGCCGTCGCTGCGCGCCGCGTGTTCGCCGTCGAATGTCGTTTCGCTGTAGGCGATGACCTTGAAGCCACTGCCGGCCGACCTGGGGATCGTGATGCCCCAGTGCCAGCCCCCTTCCTGTTCAAAGACGTGTAGCTTCAGAACTGCTTGCAGTGCGGGAGATCGATTCGTCATGTCACGCCCTCCTTTTCCAAGCTTCGAGGCACCCGGCAGACCTCTTCAGTGTAGGCATCATTTTGTTGCGGTGCAATAAATATCGACATTGAGCGCCGATGCTACGCCATTGGGCGTCGCGATCCGGCAACAAAGGGCAACAGGTCGCAACAAGCGGCAAAAAACGTAAGCAAACATATTCAGGATGGAAGCCGGGCCCTCACATAAACCGTATATACTATTTATACCGTTTTAATTTCACGAGATGATCATGAGCGAAGTCACGGCGCGCAAGCCGACCAGCAAAGCGTTTTACTTTCCGACATCGCCTGATGAAGCGAAGCCCGCAAACAAGCGTCCGGCCAAGTCGGCCGGATCGGAGAAGCCGGTGAAGGCCGCCAAGGCTGCCACCGTCGGCAAATCGAGCCGCGCAAAATCGAAAACCGGCGCAAAGACGAACGCGAAGACAAACGCAAAGGCAGATACGAAGGCAGACACGAAAGCGAGCGTCGCCGCGCCCGCTGAGGAAGCCGCAAAGAAGCCCGCGCGCGAAGCCGCTGTGAAGGGCAAGGACAAGCGCGCCAAGAAGGACAAGGTCGTGCGCGACAGCTTCACAATGCCCAAGGCCGACTACGACCGTATCGCCAGCCTCAAGCAAAAGTGCCTTGAAGCCGGTGTCTCGGTGAAGAAGAGCGAGCTTTTGCGCGCGGGTCTGCAATTGCTCGAAGCCTCGTCGGAAAAGCGTCTGGTCGCGGCCATCGCGGCGCTCGAAACCGTCAAGACGGGACGCCCGGCCAAGGACGAATAATCCCTTGCCAGATGCCGTGCCATAGCGTGCGCACCGGCATGCTGCAAGAAGGGGCTACGCGAAACCCCACGCTTGATCGCAAGCGTGGGGTTTTTTGTTTGGCTCGTCGCGCGCCGATCTCCTCCTAACGAACGTCGCGGGGCACCCTGTATTCGCGCTATGCTGCATCGGACGCGCGACGCTCTGCGCCCACGATTTCATGACGGATCCCGAGGCATGACCGAACGCACCGACGACACCGAAAACAGCGCGCGCGTGGCGCTGCGCTACCCCTTTGCCGAACCGCCCGCCCCCGGCGCCACTCTCGAAGTCGCGCCGGGCGTGCGCTGGCTGCGCATGCCGCTGCCCTATGAGCTCGATCACATCAACGTGTGGCTGATCGACGAAGCCGATGGTTGCGCCGTCATCGACACGGGTACGCGCACGGATGCGGCCACGGCCGTGTGGCGCGCGCTGTGCGCGCAAACAGGCGAAGCCAGAGCGGTGCCGCGCGTGACGCGTGTGTTCGTCACGCACATGCATCCGGACCACGTGGGCATGGCCGGTTGGCTCACGCGCGCATTCGGCTGCCGCCTCTGGATGACACGCACGGAGTACTTCAACTGCCGCGTGGCCGCTTCGGACACAGGGCGCGAAGCCCCCGCCGACGCGCTCGACTTCTATCGCCGCGCAGGCTGGAGCGAATCGGCCATCGATGTGTATCGCGCGCGCTTCGGCCGCTTCGGTCAGCATATCCACCCGTTGCCCGACAGCTTCCGGCGCATGCAGGACGGCGACGTCGTGCGCATCGGCGCGCATGACTGGCGCGTGATCGTCGGCATGGGGCATTCGCCGGAGCATGCCTGCCTCTACTGCCCGGCGCTGAAGCTATTCATTTCCGGCGACCAGGTGCTGCCCCGCATCTCGTCGAACGTTTCGGTCTATCCGATCGAACCCGACGCCAATCCGATGGCGCAGTGGTACGCATCGCTCGATAAATTGCAAAACGAAGTGCCCGACGACGTGCTCGTGCTCCCCGCGCACAACGATTGCTTCTACGGTTTGCACGCGCGCATCGAACGGCTGCGCCGGGGTCAGGACAAGAGCTTCGATCGCCTGCGCGCGACGCTTGCGCAACCGCGCCGGGCCGTGGACGTGTTCGGCGCGCTGTTCGCGCGGCGCATCGGCGAGGACGACCTCGGGCAGATGAGCCTCGCCACCGGCGAGAGCCTGGCATGCCTGAATTACCTCATCGATCGCGGCGAGGTTCGACGTGAACTGCGCGAGGACGACGTGTTCTGGTACTCGCTGGCTTGACCCGCGCGGCGGTAAAAAAACAGGGAAGGCGAAATACGCCTTCCCTGCCACAAGCCGCATCGACGGCACGCACCGGAAATCAACGCCAGCGCGGCGCGAACGTTCAAAGCTCCGCGACGAGCGCCGGCACCGCTTCGAACAGATCCGCTTCGAGTCCGAAATCGGCCACGCTGAAAATGGGCGCTTCGGCATCCTTATTGATGGCCACGATGACCTTCGAGTCCTTCATGCCCGCGAGGTGCTGGATCGCGCCCGAAATGCCGCACGCGAAATACACCTGGGGCGCGACGATCTTGCCCGTTTGACCCACTTGCCAGTCGTTCGGCGCGAAGCCCGCATCCACCGCCGCGCGGCTTGCGCCGAGCGCGGCGCCAAGCTTGTCGGCGAGCGGCGTGAGCACGGCATTGAACTTGTCGCTGCTGCCGAGCGCACGGCCGCCGCTCACGACGATGCGCGCGTCCGCAAGCTCGGGCCGCTCGTTCTTCGTCACGACACGTTCGACGAACGCGCTCAGGCCGCTGTCCGCCACCGCGCCAACGCTCTCCACCTGCGCCGCGCCGTCTTGCGCCGCAGCGGCGTCGAAGCCGGTCATGCGCACCGTGAGCACCTTCACCGCTTCGGCGCTCTGCACGGTTTGAATGGCGTTGCCCGCGTAGATCGGGCGCTCGAACGTGTCGGCGCTCACCACGCGCGTGATCTCCGAGATCTGCGCCACGTCGAGCAGCGCCGCCACCCGAGGCGCGACGTTCTTGCCCACGCTCGTGGCCGCGAAGAGGATGTGTCCGTAGCTCGACGCAACGGTCAGCACCTGGGCCGCGAGATTTTCGGCCAGCGCATCGGCCAGGGCCGGGCCGTCGGCGTGCAGCACCTTCGCGACGCCGGCGATGCGGGCCGCCGCCTGCGCCGCGCCCGCCGCGTTGTGGCCCGCCACCAGCACGTGCACCTGATCGCCGCACTGGAGCGCGGCCGTCACGGTGTTGAGCGTGGCCGACTTGATCGAAACATGATCGTGCTCGGCCACGACCAGCACCGCTTTAGCGGCATTGCCAGGATTACCAGCAGTCATTTGCATCCCCTCAGATAACTTTCGCTTCGTTCTTCAGCTTCGCGACCAGCGTGGCGACGTCGGGCACCTTCACGCCGGCGGCACGACCCGCGGGCTCCACGGTGCGCAACGTGGCGAGGCGCGGCGTGACGTCGACGCCCAGTTGCGCGGGCGTGGTCGTATCGAGCGGCTTCTTTTTCGCCTTCATGATGTTGGGCAGCGTGGCGTAGCGCGGCTCGTTCAGGCGCAGGTCGGTCGTGACGATGGCCGGCAGCGCGAGCTGCACGGTCTCGAGGCCGCCGTCGATCTCGCGCGTGACGCGCGCCTTGCCGTCAACGATCTCCACCTGGCTCGCGAACGTCGCCTGCGGACGCGCGGCGAGCGCGGCCAGCATCTGGCCCGTCTGGTTGCAGTCGTCGTCGATGGCCTGCTTGCCGAGAATGACGAGCTGCGGCGCTTCCTTGTCGATCAGCGCCTTGAGCAGCTTCGCCACCGCGAGCGGCTCGAGCGCGGCGTCGGTCTCCACCAGCACGCCACGATCCGCGCCGATCGCCATGGCCGTGCGCAGCGTCTCCTGGCAGGCCGCGGGGCCGCACGAGACCACCACCACCTCGCTTGCCACGCCCTGCTCTTTCAGGCGCACGGCCTCTTCCACGGCAATCTCGTCGAACGGATTGATGCTCATCTTGACGTTCGCGAGATCGACGCCCGAGCCGTCGGCCTTGACGCGCACTTTCACGTTGGCGTCCACCACACGCTTGACTGCTACCAACACCTTCATGTCTTCCTCCCTATTGCTGCATTCGCTGCATTCGCTGCCGCCGCCCGCAACGCGCGGCGGCATTTACACCTGGTAACCCAGCCCGCGCTCGCACATGCGCGCGACGCTGGCTTCGTCGAACCCCCAGTCGAGCAACGCGGCGAGGCCATGCTCGCCGCGCGCGGGCGCCTTGTGGCCGATGGCCGAGGGCGTGGCCGAAAAACGGGGCGCGGGCGCCGGCTGCACGACGCCATGCGCCTCGACGAAACTGCCGCGCGCGACGTTGTGCGGGTGCGCGGGCGCTTCGGAAAAACCCAGCACCGGCGCGACACACGCGTCGCTGCCTTCGAACGCGGCGCACCATTCGTCGCGCGTACGCGAGCGGAACGCCACCTCGAAATGCTGTCGCAACACGGGCCAGCCCTTGCGGTCGTGCTGCTTCGGCAGGTCGGCGTTGGCGAGCCCGAGCTTGTCGAGCAACTGCGCGTAGAAGCGCGCTTCCACCGCACCGACCGCCATGTAATGGCCGTCTTTCGTGAGATAGCTGTCGTACCAGGGCGTGCCGCCGTCGAGCAGATTGCTTTCGCGCGTTTCGCGCCAGTTGCCCGAAGCAATCAAGCCCCAGACGATCGAGCCGAGCTGGGCCGCGCCCTCGACCATTGCCGCGTCCACCACCTGTCCGCCGCCGCCGCGCTGCACGTTGCACAACGCGGCCACCACACCGAGCGCGAGCAGCATGCCGCCGCCGCCATAGTCGCCTACGAGGTTCAGCGGCGGCACCGGCGCCTCGCCCGCGCGGCCGATGCCGGACAGCACGCCCGACAACGCGATGTAGTTGAGATCGTGCCCGGCGCGCTGCGCGAGCGGCCCGGATTGGCCCCAGCCCGTCATGCGGCCGTAGACGAGCTTCGGATTACGCGCGAGCGCCGCTTCGGGCCCGAGGCCAAGACGCTCCATCGCGCCGGGACGAAAGCCCTCGATCAGCACGTCGGCCTCGGCGATCAGGTCGAGCGCGACCTGTGCCGCTTCGGGGCGCTTGAGGTCGAGCGTGATCGAGCGGCGGCCGCGCCCCGTCACGTCCACATGCGCGCCTTCGCGCTTTGGCCCGAGATCCTCGGGGGCGACGGGCCGGTTGATGCGGATAATGTCCGCCCCCATGTCCGCCAACAGCATCGTGCCAAAGGGAGCCGGGCCGATTGCCTCGAACTCCAGTACGCGAAAACCGCTCAATACACCCATGCCCTGTCTCCGATTCGTTGTGCCTGCCAGCCGACGTTGTGTTCACTGGCCATAACCACGAACTTAAGGCAGAACGAGCCGGCTGCAACCACCCGGAAGCGGTGGGTGGGCGGTTCGGAGGGGGCGCGACTTACATGTTCGGATAGTTCGGGCCGCCGCCGCCCTCCGGCGTGACCCACACGATGTTCTGCGTCGGGTCCTTGATGTCGCAGGTCTTGCAGTGCACGCAGTTCTGCGCGTTGATCTGGAGGCGGTGATCGTCCTGTTCGTCCTTCACGAACTCGTAGACGCCCGCAGGACAGAAGCGCGCCTCGGGGCCCGCGTAGGTCGCGAGGTTGATGCCGACCGGCACCGTCATGTCCTTGAGCGTCAGGTGCGCGGGCTGGTTTTCCTCGTGGTTCGTGTTGGAGATGAACACGGAGGAAAGCCGGTCGAACGTGAGCTTGCCGTCAGGTTTCGGATACTCGATCGGCTTGCACTGCGCAGCGGGCTTGAGCATCTCGTGATCGCGATGCTGGTGATGCAGCGTCCACGGCACGGTGCCGCCCAGCAGCTTCTGCTCGATGCCGACCATGAACGTGCCGAGATACAAGCCCTTGCTCATCCACTGCTTGAAGTTACGCGCCTTGTACAGCTCCGTGTAGAGCCACGACTGCTTGAAACCTTCGGGGTACTGCGTGAGTTCGTCGCTCTGGCGGCCCGCCTGCACGGCTTCGAACGCGGCGTCGGCGGCCAGCATGCCGGTCTTGATCGCCGCGTGGCTGCCCTTGATGCGCGAGGCGTTCAGGAAGCCCGCATCGTCGCCCACGAGCGC
>NZ_QLSU01000009.1 GCF_003268775.1 Paraburkholderia unamae | reverse complement strand
CCCGAGCGCGGGTCGAGATCCTGGAAAAGATCGGTGCCGCTGCCGTCGGGCAGCTTCAGGTCGGTGAAGACCACGTCCGGCATTTGCCGCACGAGTTGGATGCGCGCCTCGCGCAGGTCACCCGCCTGCGCGGTGGTCAGCCCGTCTTCGCTCACCACGGCCGCTAGCGCCTCGCGGGTCTCGGCGTCGTCATCGACAATCAAAACATGTGGCATCGCGTCTCGTCAGCCCTGATAGGTGAATGGCTCCAAAGCGATCGCGCCGCGCCCGCCGCTTCGTCGCCGGACACGATTGCCCGGCGTCGCGGAGGTCGCGGCGCAGGATATTGCGCTGCCATGGAGTACGAAACGGTCGGACGCACGCCGAAGACGGCGATTCCTTCGATACGTGCGGTTCTGCTACGTGCGCGCAACAATCACGCGCGCCGCGTGCTGCCCGAACCTCGATTGTTGTTGATATGACTATTATAGACTTATTCGAGATGAGCGGGCACGGCCCTCGCCGGGGCGCGCCCGCCCTCGTCTAGCCATGCGGAAACGGCCACGGCGCGCCGTTGGCATCGCTTGCACCGTTCGTACCGTTCACGCCGTTCATCGCGGCGCGCTTGATGCCGCGCCCGGCCGTATCCTCGTGCTCGCGCACCGCCGCTCCGTCGGCCATGGCCATTTCGGCGCCCACGCCGTTGCCGTTGGTCTCGGCGAGCGAGCCGCCCTCGCCCTCCCAGCGGCTCAGGTCGCGATAGAAGGATTGCCGCTGCATGCGGTGACGCTGCGAAAAACGCCAGGCCAGCATGCCCGCCATCGCGCCCAGCGCGCCGACGGTCACCAGGGTTCCTACCCAACCGTTGCTGTTCTTCGACATCTCGCTCTCTCCCAGACAGGCCTCGTGATGGACGGAAGTCGCGAATGGCATCGCCCGAGGGCGTGGCCGATGCGCCGCCTCTGATGGTGATGACGGTGCGCGCGGCTGCAAGTTCCGCAGCAGGATGCGTGCCACCGGCTGGCGCGCATGCGGCCCCGTGAGCAGCAAAGCAGCCGGAATCAAGGCAGAATCGTGGCGTCGAAACCGGCGCAGCAGCGCCCCGTCGGCTTCCGCCAGCGGCATTTACGGCCTGCGGGCCCTGGGCAGGTCCATTGCCCACTGATGCGCGGCAGTGGTTAAATGTTTACGAGATGGAAACCTCGCGGCCGTCGGAGCGGCAAGTTCCGCACCTGTCCTGGACGGCCAGCCCCGGATCGCAGGGCCGGTTCGCAGCCACGCGCAGATGCGCACAGCAACACGCAGATGCGCGCTGAAAGCGAACGCCCGCACTACCTTGCAGGACGAACATCCCTATGGCGTCAATCGAGCCGGGCTCGCCCGCCGCCAAACGAAGTACCGGAAGTACCGCCCAGGACGCCGATGCGCGCGTCGCGGGATTGCAGTCGTACGGCCTGCTGTACGGCTCGTCGGCGGTCATGCTGGACCTTTATGCGCAGATCGGCCGCGTGGCCGTGACCGACGCCACCGCGCTCATCGTCGGCGAATCGGGCACGGGCAAGGAGCTGATCGCCCGTACGATCCACGCGCAAAGCGAGCGCAGCGGGGGTCCGTTCATCGCGGTGAACTGCGGCGCGATTCCCGACGAGCTGATCGAGGCCGAACTCTTCGGTCACGAAAAAGGCAGCTTCACGGGCGCCGTGCAGGCGCGCGACGGTCACTTCGAGCACGCGCGCGGCGGCACGCTGTTTCTCGACGAAATCACCGAGATGTCGCTGCTGCATCAGGTGAAACTGCTGCGCGCGCTCGAAACCGGCGAGTATTTTCCCGTGGGCGGCAACGAGGCGATTCAAGGCGACGTGCGCATCATCGCCGCGACCAACCGCGACCCCCTCGCCGCCGTGAAGGACAACTGCCTGCGCGAGGACCTGATGTACCGGCTCGCCGTGTTTCCGCTGCGCGCGCCGCCGCTGCGCGAGCGCGAGCGCGACCGCGAGTTGCTTGCCCAGCACTTTCTCACCGAGCTCAACGAGCAGGAAGGCGCGCAAAAAACCTTCAGCAAGCGCGCGCTCGAAACGGTGCGCAACTGGTCGTGGCCCGGCAATGTGCGCGAGCTGAAGAACGCGGTCTATCGCGCGTTCATCCTCGCGGAAAAGATCGTGGAGATCGCGCATCCTCAACTCGTGCCGCGCGTGAAGAAGCCCGTCACCCAGGGCGACGCGATGAGCGTGTGGATCGGCACGCCGCTCGCCGACGCGCAAAAGCAGATCATTCTCGGCACGCTCAAATATTGCGGCGGCGACAAGCGGCTCGCGGCGCGCACGCTCGGCGTGAGCCTCAAGACGCTCTATAACCGTCTCGGCAGCTACGGCGCCGACGAAGGCGACGGCGAGACTGCCGCCGACCCGCAGACCTCCGAGACGTCGGACGCACCGGATACGCCCAACACGCGCGAAGCCTGATCGCGCACGCACGCACCGCACGCAGCGGCGCATTGTCGTTGCGCGCGCAAGCAATCCGGGGCGCGGCGCAGATCGTCACAAAAAGCACAAGCAGCACAAATGGCCCGCGCCACACGTTCGTCGATCAGAGATCGGCACGCCGCGCACGGGCTTTTGCAATTTCTTGCACTTTCCCTATGCCCGCTAACAATGTCATGCTGCACAATCCGCAGCACGTAAAGTACGCAAACCTGCCGGATGGGCGCGCAACGCAACACCATCCGGCACGCGGCAGGGAAAGAACATGCAAGAAAGAAGTGCTCGGGCGCGCGTTGCGCCGTCGCCGGCTCTGGCGGTCGTAGAAACGATCGCCATCGCGCCGCCTCTCGAACGCGAGCGCACCGGCGCACGCTGGAAACGCGCCGCGTCGCTCACGCTGCTCACCGCCGCGGCGAGTCTCGCGTGCTCGGCGTGCAGCTCGCTCTACTCCGAAGGCGCACAAACGGGCGCGGGCATTGCCGGCGCGGCCATCGCCTCGAAGGTCACGAGCAACGCCGCCGTCGCGACCGGCATCGGCCTTGGCGCCGTGGCCGCCGCGAAAGCCGGCGTGCAGTACTCGGAGCGCGTCGTCCACACCAACACCCAGAACAGCATCGCGCAGGCGGCCGGCCCGCTCGACGTCGGCGCGGTCGCACCCTGGTCGATCACGCACTCGTTCCCGATCGAGGACGACGAGCACGGCCGCGTCACGGTGAGCCGCACGATCAGCAGCGGCGCGCTCGACTGCAAGGAGATCGTGTTCTCCGTCGATCAGGACGCCACCAAGGACAAGGCCGCGTCGAGCGCGTTCTACGTCGCCTCCGTGTGCCGCGACGGCGACGCGTGGAAGTGGGCCTCGGCCGAACCCGCCACCGCGCGCTGGGGCGCGCTGCAATGAGCGGCGCGCTTTCCACTCGCTTGCCGCAGTCGCCTCGGTCGCCTCGGTCCACGCCTCGCGCAGCCAGGCTGATCGCGCTGGCCGCGCTCTGCCTGGGCGCGACGCTCACGACGAGCGGCTGCATGTCGATCGGCGCGGCCAGCGGCGCCGCCGCCGCGGCGGCCACCGGCATTGTCACGGCCAATCCGGCGGTGGGGGTGGGCGTGGGTATCGCCGTGCAGGCCGCCACCGACGCAGCCGTCGGCCGCTTCATGAAGAGCATGCACGCGGACCAGCAGGAGTTGATCGCCGAAACGGCCGGCCGCCTGCCGGTGGGCGGCTTCGACCTCTGGCGCATCAAGCACCAGTTGCCCGTGGAAAACGGCCATGGCGAGGTGCGCGTGACACGCGCGTTCGCCACCCCGCTCGCGCTGTGCAAGGAGTTCGTATTCTCGGTGCAGGACGGCGACAAGGCCGACTCGCCCGAGCAGTGGTTCACGGCGAGCGCGTGCCAGGACTCGTCGGGCTGGAAGTGGGCGACGGCCGAGCCGGCCGTGGCGCGCTGGGGCACGCTGCAATAGCGTGGCCATAGCGTGACTTGTCCGCAAACAAAAAGCGGTCGTCGGGGCAACCCGCCCGGCGACCGCTTTTTCAAGAGCGCACGGGGCGAACCCCGCCTTGCTCAGGACTCCACGTCTTCGAGACTGAAGATTTCCGACTGGTCGTTGTACGAGAAAATCTCGCCGTAACGGCCCCAGTCGATCACGGTATCGAGCGTTTCTTCAGCCGCGCCGTCGGACAGGAAGTCCTCCAGCTCCTGCTCGAAACGCACACGCGGCGCACGATGGCCGGGCCGCTCGTTGAGCACCTTCTTGATCCGCGCCGCGAGCGGCACGTGGCGCAGCAGATGCTCGGCGAACATCATCTTGCGCTCCTGCGTGCCGAATTCCGCGAACACGCGCGCGGGCGGCGTGAGCAGCACGTCGCCTTCGCGCACGTCGGCGAAACCGAGGTTTTGCAACACTTCCGCGATCGGGAACAGATCGTCGACCTCCAGGTGCAGCGAGCGCGCGATTTCCGGCATGTCGGCACGGCCGTGATACGGCGCGGCGGCGAGCGTTTCGATCAGACCGGCCATCAGGTTGGTGGACACGCGCGGCAGCCAGCTGCCGAGCTCCAGCCCCTTCTTGGTGGTTTCGTCGGTCTGGCGCGCGGTCATCTTCGCGTAGATGTCGTCCACGAGCTTGCGGAAGACCGGGTCGAGACGGTTGCGCGGATGCTTGAACGGCACCTTGATCTCGGCCACCACGCGCCCCGGATTCGACGAGAGTACGAGGATGCGGTCGCACATGAACACCGCTTCCTCGATGTTGTGCGTGACGATCAGCACCGACTTGATCGGCAGGCGGCCTTGCGTCCACAGATCGAGCAGGTCGGTACGCAGCGTTTCGGCGGTCAGCACGTCGAGCGCCGAGAACGGCTCGTCCATGAGCATCAGCATGGGGTCGACCACGAGCGCGCGCGCAAAGCCCACGCGCTGGCGCATGCCGCCGGAAAGCTCGCGCGGGTAGGCGTTTTCGAAGCCGTCCAGACCGATCAGGTCGATCGCCGCCAGCGCCCGCTCGCGACGCTCGCGCGCCCCAACGCCCTGCGCTTCGAGGCCAGCTTCCACGTTTTGCAGCACCGTGAGCCACGGGAACAGCGCGAAGGTCTGGAACACCATCGCCACGCCCTCGGCCGGGCCATCGAGCGGCTTGCCGCGCCAGGTGACGTCGCCGGAAGTCGGCGAGATCAGGCCCGCGATGATGCGCAGCAGCGTGGACTTGCCCGAACCCGAACGGCCGAGCAGCCCGACGATCTCACCCTCGCGCAGCTGGAGGTTGGCGTCGTCGAGCACGAGCAGTTCGCCTTGGGACTTGTTGAAGCCCCGGCACACGTCCTTCACGTTCAGGATTTCAGCGCCGAGGCGCGGCGGGTTCGGGGCCGTCTGCACATCGCCGTGCGCGGCGCTCAGCGTCTTGGGGTTTTGCATCGCGTTACCTTCGATCCTTCGTTGTTCGTTCAGTCGAGCCGCAGACGGGACTCGGCGTAGGTGTACATCGGGCGCCAGATCACGCGGTTGAACAGCGTGACGAACAGCGACATCACGGCAATGCCGAGAATGATCTTCGGATAGTCGCCGGCCGCCGTCATCTGCGCGATATACGCGCCGAGACCGTGCGCGACGACTTTGGTGTCGCCCCACTGCACGAATTCGGAGACGATGCTCGCGTTCCACGCGCCGCCCGAAGCCGTGATGGCGCCCGTGACGTAGTACGGGAAGATGCCCGGCAGCATGGCCTGGCGCCACCACTGCCAGCCACGGATATGGAAGTTCTTCGCCGCTTCCTTGTAGTCGTTCGGATAGGCGCTGGCTCCGGCAATCACGTTGAACAGGATATACCACTGCGTGCCGAGCACGATCAGCGGTGACAGCCAGATGTCAGGGTTCAGGTGAAAGCGCACGATCACGATCACGAACACCGGGAACAGCAGGTTGGCCGGGAACGCGGCGAGGAACTGGGCGAGCGGTTGAACCTTCTCGGCAAGCGAGGGGCGCAAGCCGATCAGCACGCCGAGCGGCACCCAGATGACCGAGGCGACGGCGATCAGCAACGCCACACGCAGGAGCGTGATGAGGCCGAGCACGAGCACATGCCAGACTTCGTCGAGCGTCACGCCCGTGCGCACGTAGGCCACCACGCGCCACACCACGAACACGGTCAGCGCGATCACGAGCACGGCCCACACGGCGTCGCTGATACGCGCGCGCAAGTTGCGCCGGCCGGCCGGGAGCGGCGCGGCACGCGAGATGTTCGGGAACGACGGCAGTTTCAGCGGGATGCGCGCCGTTTTGGCGAGCAGCCAGCCAAGCGGCACGAGCAGCTGATGAATGAGGTGGGTGCGGCGGATCAGGTCGAGCAGCCACGATTCGGGCGCGTCGCCCGAGCTCGTGTTCTCCATGCGGAACTTGTCGGCCCACGCCACCAGCGGGCGGAACAGGAACTGGTCATAGGCGAGAATCACCACCACCATCGCGAGAATCACCCAGCCCACCGCGTGCAGGTTCTTTTCCGAGATCGCCTGGGCCAGATACGCGCCGACGCCCGGCAGCGTGATCGTGTTGTTGCCCACCGTGATCGCCTCGGAGGCCACCACGAAGAACCAGCCGCCCGACATCGACATCATCATGTTCCAGATGAGGCCCGGCAGCGAGAACGGCACTTCGAGCTTCCAGAAACGCTGCCATGCGGTCAGGTGAAAGCCGCGCGAGACTTCGTCCAGGTCGCGCGGCACCGTGCGCAGCGACTGGTAGAAGCTGAACGTCATGTTCCAGGCCTGGCTCGTGAAGATCGCGAAGATCGCCGCAAGTTCCGCCCCCAGCACGCGCGACGGAAACAGCGCGAGAAAGAAGGTGACCGTGAACGAGATGTAGCCGAGCACCGGCACCGACTGAAGAATGTCGAGAATCGGCACGAGCACCTGGCCCGCGCGGCGGCTCTTCGCCGCGAGCGTGCCGTACACCAGCGTAAAGATGAGCGAGGCCACCATCGCCGCGAGCATGCGCAGCGTGGTGCGCATGGCGTATTCGGGCAGGTTCGCCGGATCGAGCGAGATGGGCTGCGCCTTGAGCGTGGCGATCGGCGCCATCGTTTCGTGAAAGCCCACGGCCGCCATCGCGATCAGGCCGATCATGAGCGGGAACGCCACGAAATCCCAGCGATTGGGCAGCACGCGCCACGCCGAAGCGTTGGCCGTGCGGTTCAGGTTGAAGCCGAACTCCATTCAGACGCCCTCCGCGGCGGGATTCAGATAAGCAGACAAAAAAGCGCTCGCGCCACCGACGCTCGCACGACGGCCGGGCTGGCCGCCGCATGCTTGCCTCGATGAAAACGGCACGACACTACTACAACCTTCATGACAGGCACAACCGCGCCCGGCGCAGCGTGAAATCCCCGTCACACGGGCTTTCGCGGCGCTTTCGCAGGCCTTCTGGAGAGCTTCCAGCGCAACATGCGCGCGGCATCCGCACGACATCGTGATGACACATCGATGACGCCGTGATGACACAACGCCGGCACGCATGCATCAAGGCGGCCGCAAACGCCAGCCGGCATTCGTCAGCGGACCTCAAACGTCGCTTGCGCGCCACAACCCGGCCATCAGTTGGCCATCACGCGACACTCATGCGCGAAGGGTTCGCGACGCCCGCCAGGGCGCGCAAGTCCACGCGCACGGCATGCCGCTTGCATGTTAGCGATCTGTCCACGCGCCGCCGCCTGCGCTCGCCGCGCCACAACGCCGCTGCGCGGCTACGAGAGCGGGATCGCCGGCGCCGTTCGAGGGGTAAAATCGACTCGCGCCGACGGCGGCGCTCCGACGCCACAGGCGCCGGCTCCACGCCTCAATGCCCACTCACGAATCAGAAGGCCGATGAACAGGAGACTCTTGCGTCAGGCAGCCGGACCCATCGGGGTCCTGGTGGTCGCGCTCGTCTGCTGGGCGGCGGCCGACTGGATCGCGGACCGCATGGTCCGCCAGGAGTTCGTGGCCGCGCTCAACGCACAACGCCAGATGACGCGCTCGGTCGTGGACAACATGGCCGAAGTGATCGCGAGCGACCTGGCGATGTCGCGCGCCATTCCGGCGACCATGGCCGAAACCCGCGTGGTCCAGCAAGCGCTCACCGAGGCCGCGCATTATGCCGCGTCGCACGACTCGACGGAACTGGCGCGGCGCAAGGAACTGCAAGCGGTGCCGCAACTGGCCGCCGTCGACCGCTTCCTCCACGACGCGCAAGGCTTCTCCGGGCTCGACGCAATCTGGCTCGTGAACGGGAACGGGATCTGCATCGCGTCAAGCAATGCGCTCGAGCAAATCTCCTATGTGGGCGTGGACATGCGCCCGCGCGCGTACTTGAACGACACGCTGCTCGGCGCGTTTTCGGAGGCCTATGGCGTGGGCACGGCAAGCGGCGAACCGGGCATTTTCGTCGCCGCGCCCGTTTATGACGAAGGCCTGCTGGTCGGCGCCGTGGTCGCGAAGGTCAGCATCGCGCGGCTGCGCCACTGGGTCACCCATCCGGGCACCTTCGTCGCGGACAGCAACGGCGTCGTCATCATGGCCCATGACAGCGCGCTGGAAGGCCGCGCCCTGCCCGGCTCGCACGTTGCCGAAATGAATGCGGTGGACCGCGTGAACACCTACCTGCGCGAGCGCTTTTCTACGCTCGGTCTGCAATCGGCCGCGCAGGCCGCGACGCGCGAAGCGCCGTGGCTGCCGCACACCCAAGCCGCGCAGATGGTCGAGCTGCCGGGCCACCGGGCCCCCGCGCTCTACGAGCAACGCGGCGGCCTGAACTCGGGGCTCTCCGCCCATCTCGTGGACCCGGTCAATGCGTGGCCCGAGCTGCTCGCGAACCACCAGCGCAACCGGCTCCTCATCTTCCTCACGTTGGCGGGCACGGCCGCGCTCGCGGCGGTGATCACGGTGTCGTGGGTGCGCGAGAAACGCCTGCACCGCGCGAGCCGCGATCTCGCGGAGCAGTTGCAGGACGCCAACGCGCTGCTCGCAGCCGAGGCGCGCCACGACGCGCTGACCGGCGCGCTCTCGCGGCGCTACTTCCTCGACCTGCTGCGCCGCGAGATCGACGCAGCCTATGCGGCGGGCAAGCCGCTGTGCATGGCGATCGCCGACCTCGACTACTTCAAGCAGATCAACGACCGCTTCGGCCACCCGGCGGGCGACCGCGCGCTCCAGCATTTCGTGCAGACGTGCCGCTCCGAGCTGCGCGCGGACGACGCGGTCGGGCGCCTCGGCGGCGAGGAATTCGGCATCCTCCTGCCCGCGACCTCGCTCGCCACGGGCCTCGCCGTCCTCGACCGCCTGCGCCAGCAGGTGGGCATGCGCATCTGCGCGGAACTGCCCGAGGAGGCGAGCGTGAGCGTGAGCATCGGCGTGACCGAACTCGCCGCCGCGCAGGACCAGCCCGAGCGCCTGATGAGCCGCGCCGATCTCGCGCTCTACATGGCCAAGGCGGCCGGGCGCGACCGTTGCGAAGCCCTGACCGGCGAAGGCGTCGTGCCGCCGCGCACGGCCGCGCCGACCTGGTGACTCGCGACGCCCAGGTCCGCGCGCGCTTGCGGGACTCGCCCGGCCAGAAGGACGAGGCGCGGTATCATGGAACGAACGGTGTGCGCGGCTTCACGCGAAGCGCATGAAGCCGCCGCGCCATCTCGGTGTTCCGCACAAAATCTGGAGGCATGCATGAAGGGAAATCTGGTCATTGTCTGCCGCGATCAGGATGCGATCGCGTTCGACCAGTTGATGGTCGAGTACGGCGCGTTCCAGACGCGCCTGTCATCGACCGCGTGGTATCTGAAGCTCGACGCCACGCCCGAGTTGATTCAGGAAGAGATTCTTGCCCGCCTCGGCAAGTACACGACGCACTACATCTTCGAGGCCGGCAGCGTGACCTACAACACGGTTGACAGCGAGGCCGCCGCCGCGCTCGACACGCTTTTCACGGCCTGAAGCCGCCAGGCCTCTCATTCGGCGCCGTGATTACGGCGCCCTTGGCTAGTTCGGCCCGCCCCGCTCCCCGCCTCGCGAAGCCGCGCCCCTTGCGGCGCTGGCCCCGCTACCCACCCGACCCGGCTTTACCAGACCTGCGCCGCTTCAGACACGGTGCGGGCCACCACGTCGAACGCGAACGTCATGCGCACGGCGAGGCCGCCGCTTTCGCCGTTGCCGATGGCAAGCTCGCCGCCCGCGCGGCGCACGAGACGCTCGACGATCGCGAGCCCGAGACCGCTGTGGCCGTTGCCGCCGCGCGCGGGGTCGAGCCGCACGAAGGGCCGGCTCGCCTGCGTGAGATCCTGGTCCGGGATGCCCGTACCGTGGTCGCGCACCGTGAGCGAAAAGCCGTCGGCGCCGCGCTCGCTCTCGATCACGACGGGCGGCGCGCCATACGCATGGGCGTTGTCGAGCAGGTTCGAGACCACGCGCTCGAGCGTGGCGGCCGGCAAGCGAAACTCCGGCCCTGCACGCAGACGCGTTTCGATCGCGATCGACGCGCCGCCTACCGTGCGGTAGTTGCGCACGATGCGCTCGCACTGGTCGTCGACCTCGACGGGCTCGCTGCGGTCGGCGCCGTCGTGCGCGAACACGAGGAACTGGTCGACGATATGCGCCATCGATTCGACGTCGCGCACCACGCCGTCGCGCACCTTCTGCTCGTCCATCATCTCGGCGCGCAGGCGCAGCCGCGCAAGCGGCGTCTTGAGGTCGTGCGCGACGCCCGCCAGCATAACGGCGCGGTCTTTTTCGGTGCGCTCGACTTCCTTGACCATCTGGTTGAAGCCGCGCGTGAGCTGGCGCAACTCGCGCGGCCCGCGCTCGGGCACGGGCGGCACCGGCTCGCCGCGGCCGAAGCGTCCCACGCCCTGGGCGAGCGCGCGCAACGGCTGCTGGAGCATCCACGCGGCCACGAGCGCGGCGATCACCGCCGCCGCGAAAATGATGACGAACCACGGCACGAGCTTGTCGAGCGGGCGCATGATGCGCAGCGGCTGGCCGGGCACCACGATCCAGAACGCGTCCTGCGGGCCGCGCACCCAGAGCGTGGGCGGCCGGCCGGGCGGCCCGGCGCGCACGTCGGTGCCGGGCGGCATGCGGTCGCGCACATCGTCGATGAAACGGCGCAGCGGCTCGGGCATGGTGTCGCTCACGGCCGGCACTTCAGCGCTGGCCGGGTCGACGAGCTTCACACGCGAAGGCAGCGGCGTGCCGGGCTCGCGCGCGACGTGCTGGCGCACCGCGTCGACGAGGAAGGTGGCTTCCTCGACGGCGTAGCGCGTTTGCATCTGGTTGCGCTCGAGGCGCATCAGGGCGAACCAGGCGACGTGCGAAATCAGCAGGACGCCGATGAAAAGCAGCGCGAGCCGCCCGAACAGCGAATCAACCGGCCGGCGCATGGTTGCCCTGCTCTCCATCGGGCACGAACACGTAGCCACGCCCGCGCACGGTCTGGATGAAGCGCGGCGTGGACGGGTCGGATTCGAGAATGCGGCGCAGGCGCCACACCTGCACGTCGATGCCGCGGTCGGTGCCGTCGTACTCGGGACCGTGCAGCAATTCCAGCAGGCGCTCGCGCGTGAGCGTGCGCATGGGGTGGTTCACGAAGATCTTGAGGAGCGCGAATTCGCTGCCCGACAGCATGATCGGCTTGCCTTCCTGTTGCAGCGTGCGCGACTGGAAGTCGAGCGTGAAGCGGCCGAACGAGTACGGCTCGCGCTGCTCGGGCGCGGCTGCCGAGGGCAGCGTGCGGCGCCGGCGCAACACGGCCTGCACGCGCGCGAGCAGCTCGCGCGGGTTGAACGGCTTGCCGAGGTAGTCGTCCGCGCCGAGTTCCAGACCGACGATGCGGTCCACGTCGTCCGCACGCGCCGTGAGCATGATGACGGGGATGTCGTCGCCCGCCGCGCGCAGCTTGCGCAGCGCGGTGAGGCCGTCCACACCCGGCATCATCAGGTCGAGCACGATCAGGTCCGGGCGCTCGCGCTCGAGCCGCCGCTCCAGCGAGCTGGCGTCGTGCAGCACCGAGACTTCCATGCCCTGGCGCGCCAGATAGTCGCGCAGGAGGTCGCGTAGTTCGAGGTCGTCGTCGACGACAAGGATTTGAGTAGCCATGGATCGAAGTGTAACGCGCGCGCAGGTGGCGTTTGCTTACAGGCCTGCCACCTGAGTTACCAGGTGTTACGGCGAAAGGCGTGTGTAATGTCGCGTAATGACGGCGTGCGGTGCGGTAACACGCGGCACCCGCCGGGCCGATACGCTAGGGACACCGGTTGCGAGCGCCACCACTTGATCCAGGCGCCGCGCCAGACCGGATAAAACCCTCATGGATTTGTCAGGAGCATCACCATGTACAAGACGACTTCGCGCCTTCTCGCCATCGCCGCCGCCTCGCTCGCGCTCACCGTGGGCGCCACCGCCGCCAACGCCCAGACCCCGCCGCCGCCCCCGGGCGGCCCCGGCATGATGCACGGCGGTCCGGGCATGCATGGCGGCCCCGGCATGCACGGCGACTTCATGCTCGGCTTCAAGAAGCTGCACGACAAGCTGAATCTGAACGCCGCACAGGAAAAGCAATGGCAGGCCGCGCTCGACACGATGAAGCAGAACGGCGAGGCCATGCGCAAGAATCATGAACAGATGAAACAGCAGTTCGATTCGATGAAGAACCAGCCGATCCTCGACCTGAACGCCATGCACACGGCGCACGAGCAGGTCGAGCAGCAGAACCAGCAACTGCGCGAGCAGACCACGCAGGCGTGGCTCGCCTTCTACAACGGCCTGAACGACCAGCAGAAGACGACCGTGAGCTCGGCGATCAAGGAGCGCTTTGCGAAGATGGAACAGCGCCACGAGAAAATGCGCGAGCGCTGGGAGCAGCACCACAAGGGCGGCGCATCGGCGCCGGCCGCGCCGCAGTAAGGCGTGCGGCAAACGCGCCGCCTGCGGGCGGCGCGCCAATGCGGCAAAGCGCCGCGGGATTCGCATCCCGCGGCGCTTTTTTCATGGCGAACGCGCCGGCCCCGCAAGCGCGGCGGCGGCCCGGCCGGGACCGCTGTGCCCACCCCGCCCGCTGCGCTCAGGTAATCAGGCGAGGTCGAACAGCAGCACTTCGGCCGCTTCGCCGCCCGCGAGCGTCACACCCGGCTCGGCTTCGATCAACGCGGCGTCGCCGGCTTCGAGGCGCTGGCCGTTCACCTCCAGCGCGCCGCGCGCGACGTGCAGGTACACCCGCCGCCCGGCGGGCACCGCGTGCTCGATGCGCTCCTCGCCGTCCACCAGCGCCGCGAAGATCGAGGCGTCCGACTGCACCGTCACCGAGCCGTCGCGGCCGTCGGGCGAAGCGATGAGACGCAGGCGGCCGCGCTTGTCGGCGTCGTCGAAGCGCTTTTCCTCGTAGCCGGGCGCCCCGCCGCGCTCGCGCGGCAGCAACCAGATTTGCAGCAGGTGCGCCTCCTCGTCCTTCGAGCCGTTGAATTCGCTATGCATCACACCTGTGCCGGCGCTCATGCGCTGTACGTCGCCGGGGCGGATGGTCGAGCCGTTGCCCATGCTGTCGCGGTGCGCGAGCGCGCCCGAAAGCACGTAAGTGACGATCTCCATGTCGCGGTGGCCGTGCGCGCCGAAACCCTGGCCGCCCGCGATGCGGTCGTCGTTGAGCACGCGCAGCGCGCCGTAATGCATATGCGCTTCGTCGAAATAGTCGGCAAACGAAAAGCTGTGATACGAGTCGAGCCAGCCGTGGTTGGCGTGGCCGCGTTCGTTGGCGTGTCGGATGGTCAGCATGGCGTTCTCCGCTCAATCAAGTCGATGTCCGAAGGTAAGGGCGGCGGCCCGCCAGCACAATCCGCAACGGCGCACCGGATCGTTTCGCCAGCAACATCAATGGGCTGCACCACCGCCATCGCCCTCCGTCAGACTGGCGCACCCTCCCGCTTCGGGTAAAATACCGCGCTTTTCGGCCAGCGCGAGCCTGAGGCTCAGGGGGAACACCCCCAGGACGGATACCCCGTCCCGCCATTGCGCGCTGCCGGCGAGACTGACGACGCGCCCGGCGCGTTGCGCAGGCCGCCGGGGTGCCGGAGCGCATCGCGCCTCCGACCCGCATTTTTGATCGCCTAGAATGGCGGCCAACGGCCACGAGCCGGGCCGCCTTGCGCCGGCCGCGCGCCACCCGGAGCGCCGCGCCGCCCGTATCAGGAGAATGATGAAGAAGTTCGCAGTGTGCGTGGCGCTCGCCCTGATCGCGGGGAGCGCCGCCGCCAAAGAGTGGAAAACCGTGCGCATCGGCGTGGACGCCAGCTATGCGCCGTTCGAGTCCAAAGCGCCCGACGGCCAGATCGTCGGCTTCGATGTCGACCTCACGAAAGCGCTGTGCGCGCGCATGAACGTGAAGTGCGTCTGGGTCGAGAACGACCTCGACGGCATCATCCCGGCGCTCAAGGCCCGCAAGTTCGACGCGATCGTCTCGTCGCTGACCATTACGCCGCAGCGCGCCCAGCAAATCGACTACTCCGCGAAGATGTTCGATGCGCCCGCACGCATGCTCGCGCGCAAAGGCTCGCCGCTCCTGCCCACGCCCGCCTCGCTCAAGGGCAAGAACGTGGGCGTCGAGCAGGGCTCGACCCAGGAAGCGTATGCGAAGGCGCACTGGGCGTCGCAGGGCGTGAACGTGGTCTCGTACCAGAATCAGGATCAGGTCTACCAGGATCTGATCGCCGGACGCCTCGACGCCACGCTGCAAGACGAGGTCCAGGCGGATTTCGGCTTCCTGAAAACGCCGCGCGGCAAGGGCTTCGCGTGGGCGGGCCCGGAAGTGGAAGATCCGGCGACGATCGGCGACGGCACCGCGATCGGATTGCGCAAGGATGACGCCGACCTGAAGGCGAAGTTCAACACGGCGCTCGCCGCGATTCATGCCGACGGCACGTTCGACAGGATCGCGAAGCAGTATTTCGACTTCGACATCTACAAAGGCAAGTGAACGGGAACGCACACGCAGGTAAATAAACCACGAGACATCACCGCTCGCGCCTCGCGCCACGACGCATGAAAGCCCCGATGGACCCCTGCCGGGCTTCGTATACAGTCACAGGCGCGCTCACGAGCGCAATGACATCGGCGGCGCGCGAACCGGCAAGAGCCCCCGCGCGCCCATGTACGGATTTGAACCGCGGCAGAGCAGCGCCGCGCCTTTCGCGGTGCGCGAGAAGCGCCCCGTCAAGGACTCGCCCATGTTTCTTCAAGGCTACGGCCCGCTGATCCTCGCCGGCACCTGGCAGACCGTCAAGCTCGCCGTGCTGTCGCTCGTGCTCTCGTTCGTGCTCGGGCTGATCGGCGCGGCGGCGAAGCTCTCCAAAAACCGCGTCGCTTCCGGCGCGGGCACGCTCTACACCACGCTCATCCGCGGCGTGCCCGATCTCGTGCTGATGCTGCTGCTCTTCTACAGCATCCAGATCTGGCTGAACAATCTCACCGACATGCTCGGCTGGGATCAGATCGACATCGACCCGTTCCTCGCGGGCGTGGTCGTGCTCGGCTTCATCTACGGCGCGTACTTCACCGAGACCTTCCGCGGCGCGTTTCTCGCCGTGCCGCGCGGCCAGCTCGAAGCGGGCCACGCCTACGGCATGACGAACTGGCAGGTGTTCACGCGCGTCATGTTCCCGCAGATGATGCGCTTCGCCCTGCCCGGCATCGGCAACAACTGGCAGGTGCTCGTGAAGTCCACGGCGCTCGTCTCGATCATCGGTCTCGCCGACGTCGTGAAGGCCAGCCAGGACGCCGGCAAGGGCACGCTGCGCTTCTTCTTCTTCACGCTGCTCGCCGGCGCGATCTATCTCGTCATCACCACGGTCTCCAACTTCGTGCTGATGTATCTCGACAAGCGCTACTCCACCGGTGTGCGCAAGGCGGATCTCTGAATCGCGCGAGGCCAAGACCATGCAAGACTTCGTCCAACTGATCCAGCAGTACTGGCGCAACTATCTCTACTCCGACGGCTACCACTTCAGCGGCGTGGCCATCACGCTGTGGCTGCTCGTCATCTCGATCGGGCTCGGCTTCTGCCTCTCGGTGCCGCTCGCCGTGGCGCGCGTGTCGAAGAAGAAGTGGCTCGCCGGGCTGGTGTGGCTCTACACGTATATCTTCCGCGGCACGCCGCTCTACGTGCAGTTGCTGCTCTGCTACACGGGCCTCTACAGCCTGGAGGTTGTGCGCAACCACGAACTCACGAGCGCGTTCTTCCGTAGCGGCATGAACTGCACGCTGCTCGCGTTCACGCTCAACACCTGTGCGTACACCACCGAAATCTTCGCCGGCGCGATCAAGGCGACGCCCTACGGCGAGATCGAGGCCGCGCGCGCCTACGGCATGTCGCAATTCACGCTTTATCGCCGCGTGATCCTGCCTTCGGCGCTGCGCCGCGCGCTGCCCTACTACAGCAACGAAGTCATCCTGATGCTGCACGCGACGACCGTGGCGTTCACGGCCACCGTGCCCGACATCCTGAAGATCGCGCGCGACGTGAACTCGGCGACCTATCAGTCGTTCGGCGCGTTCGGCATCGCCGCCCTGCTGTACCTGATCATTTCTTTCACGCTCGTGTGGCTGTTCCGCCGCGCCGAGCGCCGCTGGCTCGCATACCTGCGACCGCAAGGCAAGTGAGCCCGCTAGAGGTAAACAGATGAATTCCCAGAAGCAGAAGCTGTTCGTCGACTCCATCCACAAGAAGTACGGCGACAACGAAGTCTTGAAGGGCGTGTCCCTGAAGGCCAATGCCGGCGACGTGATCAGCGTGATCGGCTCGTCGGGCTCGGGCAAGAGCACGATGCTGCGTTGCATCAACTTCCTCGAGCAGCCCAACGAAGGCCGCATCGTGGTGGACGGCGAGGAAGTCGCCACGCGCGTGGACAAGCGCACCGGCGCGTTGCACGCAGCCGACGCGAAGCAGCTCCAGCGCGTGCGCACCAAGCTCGCGATGGTGTTCCAGCACTTCAACCTGTGGTCGCACATGTCGGTGCTCGAAAACGTGATCGAGGCGCCGGTGCACGTCCTGGGCCTGTCGCGCAAGGAAGCCGAAGACCGCGCGCGCACCTATCTGGAGAAGGTCGGTCTCGCGCCGCGCGTGGAGACGCAATATCCGTCGCACCTCTCGGGCGGCCAGCAGCAGCGCGTGGCGATTGCCCGCGCGCTCGCCATGCACCCCGACGTCATGCTGTTCGACGAGCCGACCTCGGCGCTCGACCCCGAGCTCGTGGGCGAAGTGCTCAAGGTCATGCAGAAGCTCGCCGAGGAAGGCCGCACGATGATTGTGGTCACCCACGAAATGGGTTTCGCGCGCAACGTTTCGAATCACGTGATGTTCCTGCACCAGGGGCGCGTGGAAGAAGAAGGCCAGCCCGCCGAAGTCTTCGGCAATCCGAAGAGTGAGCGCCTGCGCCAGTTCCTTTCAGGCAGCCTCAAGTAAGACGACCTTAAGGATCGCCACCCTACGGCGATGTAGTAAAAGTAGTTTTACAAGGCGCTTACAGCGCCTTTTCTTTTTTCTTCTCCGCCCCGCAAAAAACGTCCGATTTCGGCGCAAAAACAGCGATTTCCGCATTACTCCTCGTGAAATCGTTCGTCAATAGTGGCAATCCTGAACCTTGCCCGTCAACAACCGTGAGTCCCTTACTCCGTAAGGCCTCTGATCCATTTGTCGTACCTCTCTGACCACCATCCAGGAAGGTCATATTGCAATTTGACGACACCCCATGGGCCACGCACGAATTAGTTCGCCAGCGCGGACCTTTTTTGCTAAATTAGTAACCAAAGTAGCAAAACAAAGTTCATTAAAAGTAGTTTCACTTCAAAAAGAACGGGAGATGCCAGTCAACCAGGGGACCTGCAAGACGACCCGGCGCGGGTCGTGCAGCGGCACCAGCCCGTAACGCCGGTCCTCGGGGTAATTCTCCCTTTACGCGACGATTTCTGTTCGCAGCGCCGCCAAGCGCACGGACTTCTTTCGCAGTACTAAGGTTGACTCTTTGACAGGGTATGGAGGAGGAGAAGATGAAGAAAGTATTGCTCGCCGCAGCACTGATGTCGGCTGGCGTGATCGCGCATGCGCAAAGCAGCGTGACGCTGTATGGCCGCCTCGACATGGGTGTGGCGTATATGAACGGCATCGGTGCCGGTGGCGGCACGGGTCCGGCAACTCACGGCACGAGCCAGGTTCAGCTCGAAAGCGGCTACTGGGGCACCAGTCTCTGGGGCATGAAGGGCGTTGAAGACATCGGTGGCGGCAACAAGGTTCTGTTCCACCTGGAAGGCAGCTTCAGCACCGCAAACGGCTCGCTCGGCTCCGCCGGCTCTCTCTGGAATCGCTGGGCAACCATCGGCATGGCGAACGACCAGTTCGGTACCCTGCTGCTTGGCCGCATGCTGTTCATCTCGAACGGCATTTGGGACTTCGACCCGTTCGGTCAGTCGAACTGGTCGTCGGCTTCGATGGTGCGTGGCCGCAACTGGCCGCAATCGAGCAACAACATTTCGTACCAGTCGCCTAACTGGTACGGCTTTGACATGTACGGCCAGTACGCGTTCTCGAACGCAACGAGCTGGAACGGCAACGGCACGACGCCGCAAGGCCGCGAAGCCGGCCTGCAACTCACCTACACGAGCTCGCTGTTCCAGATCCGCGGCCTGTATGACGAAATCCGCAACCCGCTCAACGGCCAGCTCGGCGGCGCATACGACCCGACCAGCGTGAACTCGGGCAACACCGGCCAGGGCGTGTTCGCGTACTCGCGTGACTACATGGCCATGGTCAACGTGTTCCTCGGCGCGTTCAAGATCCAGGGCGGCTATGAAGCCATCCGTTCGTCGGGCATGAACCCGGGCATCATCGGTCAGCCGACCACGCTCGACCACGAATGGGGCGGCGTGACGTGGCAAATGACGCCGGCGGCAGCGCTGATCGGCGCGGTCTACCACGTGAACGCGAACAACGGCGGCGGCAACGCCACGATGTACACGATCGGCGGCTCGTACAACCTGTCCAAGCGCACGCTGCTCGACATCCAGGCAGCCACCGTGCAGAACAGCAAGACGGCCAACTTCGGTCTGAACGCCAACAACTTCGGTACGTCGGCTGCAACCGGCAACCCGCTGCCGGGCCACAGCCAGACCGGCGTGTACGCAGGTATCCAGCACTCGTTCTAATTCGAAGCGAGTGTAGACAGAACAGCAACATCAACGTTTTCACGCTGCTGCGAGAGGCGCGTATCGGTGCGATGTCCGCAAGGGTATCGCACCGTTTTTTATTCCGGGGACGGGCTGCGCGAGCGGCGCCGTCCCCTTTTCTATTGGTGCTTCGCGTGCTTCAGGTGCTACGGGTGTTTCAGCGGCGCTGACGCGAGGCGCGCGGCCTCACACGGCCGCTTCGTTCTCTTCGCCCGTGCGGATGCGGATCACGCGCTCCACGTCGGTCACGAAAATCTTGCCGTCGCCGATCTTGCCCGTGCGCGCCGCGCCGATGATCGCGTCGATCACCTGGTCGGCCTGGTCGCTCGCGACCACCACTTCGATCTTCACCTTCGGCAGGAAATCAACCACGTATTCGGCGCCGCGGTACAGCTCCGTATGGCCCTTCTGGCGGCCGAAGCCCTTGACCTCGGTCACGGTCAGGCCCGTGAGGCCCACTTCGGCGAGCGCCTCGCGCACTTCGTCGAGCTTGAACGGTTTGATGACGGCAGTAATGCGTTTCATGGCGGACCTCGTCTCGTTATCGAATTTGTCGAAAATTTCAGAATATAGGGGGATTCTACGCTGTGCGGCCCGCGCTCATGCCGAGGGCTTGCCCGCAGGCGCCGCGCTCGCCGCACCGACCTCGTCGGGTACGCACTCCAGATCGGCGAGCCACACGACCGATTCCGAATCGCTCGGCGCGCGCCAGTCGCCGCGCGGCGAGAGCGAGCCGCCCGAGCCGACCTTCGGCGCGTTCGGTATGCAGGTGCGCTTGAACTGGCTCTGGCGGAAGAAGCGGTCGAGGAAAATACGCAGATTTCGCTTGATGGCCGCGAGATCGTACTGATTGCGCGCGACCTTCGCGTTCTCGGGCCACGCCCCCGCTTCGCGATCGCCCCACGCGTGGCGCGCAAGGAACGCGACCTTCGAAGGCGCGAAGCCGAAGCGCAGCGTGTAGTACAGGTTGAAGTCCTGTAGCTCGTACGGTCCGATGGTGTTCTCGGTCTTCTGCTCGGGCGCGCCATCGGACTTGCCGGGAATCAGCTCCGGGCTGATGTCGGTCGCGAGAATCGCTTCGAGCACGTCACGCCCGCTCTCCCCGTTCTGGCCGATCTGGCCCGTTTCGGCCACCCAGCGCACGAGGTGCGTGATGAGCGTCTTGGGCACGCTCGCGTTCACGTTGTAGTGCGACATGTGATCGCCCACGCCGTAAGTACACCAGCCGAGCGCCAGCTCCGAGAGGTCGCCCGTGCCGATCACGATCGCGTGATTGAAGTTGGCGAGGCGGAACAGGTGGTTCGTGCGCTCGCCGGCCTGCACGTTTTCGAAGGTGATGTCGTAAGTTTCCTTGCCTTCCGAATACGGATGGCCCAGGTCTTCGAGCATCTGCATGCAGCTCTGGCGAATGTCGATCTCGCGCGCCGTGCAGCCCACGAGCGTCATCAGCTCGCGCGCCTGGCGCAGCGTGCGCTCGCTCGTCGCGAAGCCGGGCATGGTGTAGGCAAGGATGTTCGCGCGCGGCAGCTTCAAGCGATCCATCGCCTTCGCGCACACGAGCAGCGCATGGGTGGAGTCGAGCCCGCCCGACACGCCGATCACCACCTTCTTGATGCCCGCCTGCGAAAGCCGCTGCACGAGCGCCTGCACCTGAATGTTGTAGACCTCGTTGCAGCGCTCGTCGCGGCGCTTCGGATCGGCCGGCACATAGGGGAAACGCTCCACGCGGCGCGACAGCGCGAGCGTTTCGCGCTGCCATGCGCCCTCGCCTGCCTGCTTGCCCGCGACCTCGCACGCGATCACGCGAAACTTCGCGACTTCGTCGGCATGGCGTCGAATGGAATCACCGAAGGTCGTCTGGCGGATACGCTCCTGCTGAAGGCGCGCGAGATCGATGTCGGCGTAAATGAGGTGCGAGTCGTCGGAAAAACGCTCCGACTGCGCGAGCAGCTCGCCGTTTTCGCACACGAGGGCGTGACCGTCCCAGGCCATGTCCGTGGTCGATTCGCCCTTGCCCGCCGAGGTGTACAGATACGCGGCGAGACAGCGCGCCGATTGTTGCGACACCAACTGTTGCCGGTAGCCTGCCTTGCCCACCACGACATTCGAGGCCGATAGATTGACGAGCACCGAGGCGCCCGCGAGCGCCGCGAACGACGACGGCGGGATCGGCACCCAGACGTCCTCGCAGATCTCCACATGAAAGCGCAGTCCCGCGACCTGCGGCACCTCGAACAGCAGCGACGCGCCGAACGGCACCTGCGCGCCGGCGAGCCGCACGGTATCGGCGCTAGCGTGATCGGCGGGGCTGAACTGGCGCGGCTCGTAGAATTCGCCGTAGTTCGGCAGATAGCTCTTCGGCACGACGCCCGCCACGCGTCCGCCCGAGACCACGGCGGCGCAGTTGAAGAGCGAGTGGCCCACGCGCACGGGCAAGCCCACGATCATCACGAGCGGCAGCGCGGCCGAGGCTTCGACGATCTGCGCGAGCGCGTGCTCGCAGGCGTCGAGCAGGGCTTGCTGATGGAACAGGTCGTCGCACGTATAGGCCGAAAGGCCCAGCTCCGGAAACGCGACGAGCGCCGCGCCCTGTGCGGCGGCCTCGCGCGCAAGCGCGAGCGTTTCGTTCGCGTTGAACGCGGGATCGGCCACGCGGCAACGGGGCACGCCCACGGCCACGCGCGCAAAGCCGTGCGTATACAGATTGAAGAAGCGCTCTTTCATTTCGATAACCTTGAGGCGGGCGCGTGGCGCACGGGGCGCGTGCGCTGACGTTCGGGCCGCAGGGTTCGCGCCGCATGGCTCGCGCCAGTGCGGCAGGCGCGGCGGCTCTCACCCGCCCGGGATGTTTGCTTTACCATGACCGTTTGCTGCGGCAAGCACCGTCGCCGCGACCCACGCCAACGTTCACGCATGAAACAGGAACATTTCGATTATCGCACGGGCATCCTCGGCTCACCGTCCGAGGTCGACGCCGCCGAATGGAACGCGCTGCTCGCGCGCCAGGCGCAGCCTACGCCGTTCTTGCGCCACGAATTCCTCACGGCGCTCGACGCCGCGCGCTGTGCCGCGCCCGGCGAAGGCTGGGCGGCGCAGTTCGTCACGCTCACCGACACGCGCACGGGCCGCCTCGCCGCCGCCGCGCCGGTGTACCTGAAGGGGCATTCGTACGGGGAGTACGTGTTCGACTGGGCCTGGGCCGACGCCTACAAGCGCAACGGCCTCGAGTACTACCCGAAGCTCCTGTGCGCGGTGCCGTTCACGCCGGTCCAGGGCACGCGCCTGATCGCCGCCGACGCAACCGCGCGCCGCCACCTGGCCGCGACGCTCCTCGCCTTCGCGGAGCAGGCCGACGTGTCGTCGCTGCACGTGCTTTTCCCGACCACGGAAGACGCCGAAGCGCTGACCGACCTCGGCATGATGCAGCGTGAGGGCGTGCAGTTTCACTGGCTCAACGAAGGCTATCGCGACTTCGAAGACTTCCTCGCCACGCTGGAGCAGAAAAAGCGCAAGAACATCCGTGCCGAGCGCCGCAAGGTGCGCGACGCGGGCGTGACATTGCGGCGCGTGCGCGGCGAGGACATCAGCGACGCCGAATGGCGCTTCTTCAGCCGCTGCTACCGGCAGACTTACCGCGAGCATTTCTCGTCGCCGTATCTGAACCTCGACTTCTTCCGCATGCTCGGCGAAACGATGCCGGAGAACCTGCTGCTCGTGATCGCGGAGCGCGACGGCAAGCCGATCGCGAGTTCGCTCGTGGTGTGGCAGCGTGGCGAAAACGGTCGGGGCGGCACGCTCTACGGCCGCTACTGGGGCGCGCTCGAACATGTGCCCTGCCTGCATTTCGAAACCGCGTATTACCAGCCGCTGGAATTCTGCATCGAGGAAAAGCTCGACGTGTTCGAAGGCGGCGCGCAAGGCGAGCACAAGATGGCGCGCGGCTTCCTGCCCACCGTCACGCGCTCGGCGCACTGGCTGGCGCACCCGGCGTTCGCCGATGCCGTCGCGCGCTTTCTCGAAAGCGAGACGAACCACATTCACGCCTATATGCACGAACTCAACGAGCGCAATCCTTTTCGTGCGTGAGCTGCACACCTGAGTTACGCACTTGAGACGCACCCGAGCTTCCCGCAACGCCCCTGCCCCAACGATCATCGCTTCCAGCACTATGCCGTGGTTCCTCTATCTCCTCGAATGCACTGACGGCAGCGTCTACACGGGCATCGCCATCGACGTGGCCGCCCGCTTCGCCCAGCACGCGAGCGGTACGGGGGCGCGCTATACGCGCTCGCGCAAGCCGGTGCAGGTGCTCGCGCAATTCGAGTTCGCCGACCGAGCGAGCGCTTCGAGCGCCGAATACTGGGTCAAGCGCCTGCGCCCGCCCGAAAAGCGCGCGCTCGCGGCGGGCGCGCGCACGCTCGAATCGGTGCTGCCCGCGCCACCGGTGCGCGAAGAACCACAAGAGGACGCGCCGGGCTGAGCCAGGCTGAGCCTGGCTCAACCCGGCGGCCGGCGCGCAAGCGTTTGCGCCAAGCCGTCCCGCGCTTTTTAAGCGAGCACCCGCGCTAAAGGCCTAAAGCCCCTTCTCGCACCGCCGATATCCCGCTCAGGACGCCGGTCTTTGCCCCCGGCGTGCCCTCGCCCCTCGCATTTCACCTTGCAGGCCGACGGGACCGGTGGAGCATGAAGAGACCGAAGAAGACGGAGACCAGCCGGCAAGCCCCAGGAGCGCATGGACTGCGGCGCACGACCGCAGCCCTGCTGCCGCTATGGCTGCTCGCGGCAGTCATGGGCGTGATCGCCTCGATCAGCGTGGCGATCATGGCGATCCTGCTCGCCTACGTGGCCGGAGAAAGCAGCTGGTCGAAGGGCCAGAAGGACGCGGTGCACGCGCTCGAACGCTACGCGCGCTCGGGCGACGAGGCCGACTACCGCACCTTTCTCGCGGGCGTTGCGGTGCCGCTCGGCGACCGCGCGGCCAAGCTCCAGATGAACCGGACCGAGCCCGATACGACGGCGATCCGGCGCGGCTTCGAGCAAGGCCACATCGCGCGCGACGACATGGACGGCATGACGTGGGGCTACCGCACGCTGAAAAACACACCCTGGATGCGCCCGGCGGTAGCGTTCTGGGACATCGGCGACCGCTACATCCTGCGCCTGGCCGAAACGGGCGAGCGGCTGCACGCGCTTGCCCGCGCCGGCAAGCTCGATACCCCGGACGCCGCGAGCCTCGTGCGCGATCTGCGCGAGATCGACAGCCAGCTCGCGCCGATCGAAAGCGGCTTCTCGCGCTCGCTCGACGACGCGGCGCACGCCATCCGCTCGATCCTCATACTCGCGCTCGCCGCGGCCGCCATCGTGCTGCTCGGCGTGTTCTCGGAGTTCATCCGCCGCGCGCTCGCCCGCAGCGACCGCCTCGAAACGGAGGTGCGCAAGAACGAGGAACGCCTCGCGCTCGGCTTCGAAGGCATCAACGCCGGACTGTGGGACTGGGAGATCGGCAGCCGCCAGTGCTACTTCTCGAACTGGCTCTACGACCAACTGGGCTACGACGTGGGCACCCGCTTCGACAGCGAGACCGGCCTCACGCAGCTCGTGCACCCGGAGGACCTCGCGCGCGTGCGCCATGCGCTGCGCCAACACCTTGCGCGCGCAACGACCTTCGACGTGGAGTTTCGCCTGCGCACGCTCGCGGGCGGCTACTGCTGGTGCCGCGCGCGCGGCCAGGCGGTGCGCGACGCGCGCGGGCGCGCCGTGCGCATGGTCGGCTGCCTCTTCGACATCTCAGGCCTTAAGTCGGCCGAAGCGAGCGCGTACACGGAGCGCGAGCTGGCCGAGGTCACGCTGGCCTCGATCGGCGAAGCCGTGATCCGCACCGACGACACCGCGCGCGTGACCTACTGCAACGCCGTTGCCGAACGCATGCTGGGCCGCGCGGCCGAAGACATCGTCATGCAGCCGTTCGACGCGATCTGCGATCTGCGCGACGACGCCGACGCATCGCGCAGCCGTGACGTCCTGCACACCGCCCACGCGATGGGCGACGCCGGGAGCGCCGGGAATGCTGGCAGCGCGAATCTCCACGTCATGCGCCCGAACGGCTCGCGCCTCGCGGTCGACTACTCGGTCTCGAAGCTGCGCGACGCGCAGCGCCGCGTGATCGGCACCGTGATCGTGCTTTACGACGTGAGCGCGCTGCGCGAGCACGCGGCGCGCCTCGCCTACCAGGCCACTCACGACGAGCTCACCGATATCTATAACCGCCGCGAATTCGAGCGGCGCCTCGCCACGCTGCTCGAAAACGGCGAGAGCGCGCAACCCGCGCAACCGGGCCATGCGGTGATGTTCCTCGACCTCGACCAGTTCAAGGTGGTGAACGACACGTGCGGCCACTCGACCGGCGACGAACTGATCCGCCAGGTCTGCCGCGTGCTCAAGAGCGAGCTGCGCGGTGAGGACATCATCGCGCGCCTGGGCGGCGACGAGTTCGGCGTGGTGATGCCGCACTGCCCGGCGGCGCACGCTTCGCTGCTCGCCGAAAACCTGCGCGCGGCGATTGCCGCGATCCGCTTCACGGGCGCGGGGCGCATCGTGCAGACGAGCGTGAGCATCGGCCTCGTGAGCGACGCGGCGGGCCTCGTGTCCGTGAAGGAAGTGATGAAGACGGCGGACGTGGCCTGCTATATGGCGAAGAAGAAGGGCCGCAACCGCGTGCACCGCTTTCGCTACGACGACGAGGAGCTTTCGCAAACCCACGCGCAGATGGCGTGGGTCTCCGACATCAAGGCGGCGCTCGAAAACGGCCAGTTCTGCCTGTACGGGCAGAAGATTCTGCCGCTCGCGCATCGGCCCGCGGCGAACGCGCCCGACGACACGCACGTCGAACTGCTGCTGCGCATGCACTCCGCCTCGGGCGAGCTCGTGGAGCCGTCGGCGTTCATCGGCGCGGCCGAGCGCTTCGATCTCATGCCCGCGATCGACCGCTGGGTGATCGCGAGCGCGTTCGCGATGATCGCCGCCGGCACGCACCGCCACGGCACCTGGTCGATCAACCTCTCCGGCGCTTCGCTCGGCGACGGGCAACTCGCCGACTATATCGAGGCGCAGCAGCGCATCTGGTCCATTCCGTTCGCGCACGTGTGCTTCGAGATCACCGAAACCGCCGCCATCACCAACCTGCACGACGCCATCACGCTCATCGAGCGCCTGCGCGCGCAAGGCTGCCGCTTCGCGCTCGACGACTTCGGCGCGGGCATGTCGTCGTTCAACTACCTCAAGCACCTGAACGTCGACTATCTGAAGATCGACGGCAGCTTCATCCGCGGCATCATCGAAAACCCGCTCGATCAGGCCATCGTGCGATCGATCAACGAGGTCGCGCATGCGGCCGGCAAGCTCACGATCGCCGAGTGCGTGGAAGACACCGCCATTCTGGCGTGCATGATCGCGATGGGCGTGGACTATGCGCAGGGCTATGGCGTGGGTAGGCCCGTGCGGCTGGACGTCGTGCGGGACGTAGCCGAACTGGACTGAGCCCGACTGCGCCCGACCGCGGGCGCATGAAAAAACCGCACGGCCCTGGCAGGCGCGTGCGGCTTTTTTATCAGGCGTGAAGCGTGCGATTTACTTCTTGAAGTTCGCGACGCCGTCCGTGATTTCCTTGTGGGCGGCTTCGATGCCGACCCAGCCTTCGACCTTGACCCACTTGCCCTTTTCGAGCGCCTTGTAGTTCTCGAAGAAGTGCTTGATCTGGTCCTTCAGGTACTCGGGCACGTCGTCCAGCGACTTGAGGTTGGCCGTCATCGGGCAGACCTTGTCGTGCGGGACCGCGATCAGCTTCGCGTCGACGCCCGACTCGTCGGTCATCTGGAGCATGCCGAGCGCGCGCGAACGCACGACCGAGCCTGCCAGCAGCGGGAACGGCGTGATCACGAGCACGTCGACCGGGTCGCCGTCGCCGGAGAGCGTTTGCGGGATGAAGCCGTAGTTCACGGGATAGCGCATGCCCGTGCCGACGAAACGGTCGACGACGAGCAGGCCCAGGTCCTTGTCAGCTTCGTATTTCACCGGATCGCTTTGCGCGGGAATCTCGATGATCACATTGAAGTCTTGCGGCAGATCCTTGCCGGCGGGGACATTTGCAAAGCTCATGAGCGCTCTCTGTTGAGAAGGGAAAAACCGACGGCCCGCGCGATATACCGGCGCACAGCCGGACGTCGCGGAAGTTGGAGGATGGACGCCATTATAGCCAATCGGCCAGGGCCGCCGGCGGTTCGGCCCAGGGCTTTCCCGCAAGCCCTTGAAGTGTCTGCTGAATTCCCGCGCGCCACGGCGGCAATCGGCGCGATAATGAACTGGCCGTCGCGGCCCTCCCTCGCCGCATCGCCGGACCCCGGGCACGCGGCGGCGGCGTTTCCCGTTTTGCGTTTCCCCTCCCTCGTTTCACACCCCAATTACGAGGCGCATGCATGGAAGAAGCGAAGCACTTCATCGGCGGCGAGTGGCAAGCGCCCGCCAGCGGCGCAACCCTCGCCGCGATCGACCCCTCCACCGGCCAGCCCTTCGCGCAGCTCGCACGCGGTAATGCCGCCGACATCGACGCCGCCGTCAAAGCCGCGCGTCGAGCCTTCGAAGGCGCCTGGGGCGCATTGAGCGCCGCCGAGCGCGGGCGTTTGCTGTACGCGCTCTCGGGCCTCGTTGGCCAGCACAAGGAAGCCCTCGCGCAGCTCGAAGCGCGCGACACCGGCAAGCCGCTCAAGCAGGCGCGCGCCGATGCACTCGCGCTCGCCCGCTACTTCGAGTTCTACGCAGGCGCGGCCGACAAGCTGCATGGCGAAACCCTGCCCTACCAGGCCGGCTATACGGTGCTCACGGTGCGCGAACCGCACGGCGTGACCGGCCACATCGTGCCCTGGAACTACCCGATGCAGATCTTCGGGCGCAGCGTGGGCGCGGCGCTCGCCACCGGCAACGCGTGCGTGGTGAAGCCCGCCGAGGACGCCTGCGTGTCGCTGCTGCGCGTGGCCGAACTGGCGCGCGAAGCGGGGCTGCCCGCCGGCGCGCTCAACATCGTGACGGGGCTCGGGCATGAGGCGGGCGCGGCGCTCTCGGCGCATCCCGGCATCGACCACATCTCGTTCACGGGCTCGCCGCAAACGGGCAAGCTCGTCGCGCAGATGGCCGCCGAACATCACGTGCCCGTCACGCTCGAACTGGGCGGCAAGTCGCCGCAAATCGTGTTCGCCGATGCCGATTTCGACGCCGCGCTGCCCGTGCTCGTCGCCGCCATCGTGCAGAACGCGGGGCAGACCTGCTCGGCGGGCAGCCGCGTGCTGATCGAGCGCAGCGCCTACGAGCCGCTCATCGACCGGCTGGCCGCGTCGTTCGGCAAGCTGCGCGTGGGCCCGGCCGGCGCCGATCTCGACTGCGGCCCGCTCATCAACGAGAAGCAGCGCCAGCGCGTGCGCGGTTTTCTCGATGAGGCGGCCGCAAACCGCATCGCCACGGCGGCGAGCGGCCGGCTCGAAGCCGATGCACCCGCGGGCGGCTTCTACGAAGTCCCGACGCTGCTGCGCGACGTGCCGCCGCAAAGCCGTCTCGCGCAGGAAGAGGTGTTCGGGCCGGTGCTCGCGGCCATGGCCTTCGACAGCGAGGACGAAGCGCTCGCGCTCGCCAACGGCACGCCCTATGGCCTCGTGGCAGGCATATGGACGCGCGACGGCGCGCGGCAAATGCGCCTCGCGCGGCGCGTGCGCGCGGGCCAGGTGTTCATCAACAACTATGGCGCGGGGGGCGGCGTCGAATTGCCGTTCGGCGGCACGCGGCATTCGGGGCACGGGCGCGAGAAAGGCTTCGAGGCGCTCTATGGCTTCACGGTGCTGAAGACCATCGCGATCCGCCACGGCTGAACACGTCGACACACAAACAAGCGACACAAACGGAGACACCATGCGACTCAAAGGCAAGACGGCCGTCGTGACGGGCGCCGGCTCGGGCTTCGGCGAAGGCATTGCGAAGACCTATGCGCGCGAAGGCGCGAACGTCGTCATCAACGACCTGAACGGCGAAGCGGCCGAGCGCGTGGCGAGCGAGATCGCGCTCGCGGGCGGCAAGGCCATCGCGGTGCAAGGCGACATCACGCGCGAAGCCGACTGGCATGCACTGCGCGAAGCCGCCATCGAGGACTTCGGCAGCGTGCAGATCGTCGTCAACAACGCGGGCACCACGCATCGCAACAAGCCCGTGCTCGAAGTGAGCGAAGCGGAGTTCGACCGCGTCTACGCCGTCAACGTGAAGGGGCTCTACTGGTGCGTGCGTGCGTTCGTGCCGCATTTTCGCGAGCGCGGCGGCGGCGCGTTCGTCAACATCGCGTCGACCGCGGGCATCCGGCCCCGGCCTGGGCTCGTCTGGTACAACGGCAGCAAGGGCGCGATGATCGTGGCCAGCAAGGCGCTCGCCGCCGAGCTGGGCCCCGACCAGATCCGCGTGAACTGCGTGAATCCCGTGATCGGCGATACGGGCCTCACGGCGGAGTTCATGGGCGTGCCCGATACGCCCGAGAACCGCCAGCGCTTCATCTCGACCATTCCGCTCGGGCGCTTTTCCACGCCGCAGGACGTGGCCAACGCCTGTCTCTATCTCGCCTCCGACGACGCGGCGTTCATCACCGGCACCTGCATCGAAGTGGATGGCGGGCGCTGCGTGTAGCGTAGTAACCCGCCTCGCATTCGGGCGCATAATCGCGCCCTAAGTGCTTGACTGATCGGTGTTTTCCCCGACTTCCACGCGCTGCCGCGTTGCGGCGGCGCGTATAGAATGGTCGTGCTTTCGCGTCGAATATCCGCCATCACGGGGCGGCAATACAACAAGCACGACGATATTGGAGACACCATGGCCAGTCCAGCGAATCATCTGCCGCATGCGGGCGCGGGCGCCCCGCCCTCCGCCTTCGAAGAAGCCACGTATCGCAAGGTCGCGTGGCGGCTCATTCCGCTTCTCATGCTCTGCTACGTGGTCGCGTATCTGGATCGCGTGAACGTGGGCTTCGCCAAGCTCCAGATGAGCAGCGCGCTCAATCTCTCCGATGCGGTCTACGGCTTTGGCGCAGGCATCTTCTTCGTCGGGTACTTTCTGTTCGAAGTGCCAAGCAATATCATCCTGCATCGCGTGGGCGCGCGCGTGTGGATCGCGCGCATCATGGTCACGTGGGGCCTCGTCTCCATCCTGACGATGTTCGTCACCACGCCCACCATGTTCTACGTGATGCGCTTCCTGCTCGGCCTGTGCGAGGCGGGCTTCTTCCCCGGCATCATTCTCTACCTAACCTACTGGTATCCGGCGCAGCGGCGCGGGCGCATGACTACGTGGTTCATGACGGCCATCGCGCTGTCGGGCGTGATCGGCGGGCCGGTGTCGGGCTGGATTCTCAAGGCCTTCGACGGCGCGAACGGCTGGCAGGGCTGGCAGTGGCTGTTCCTGCTCGAAGGGCTGCCTTCGGTGATCGTCGGCGTGCTGGTGTTCTTCGTGCTCGACGACCGCATCGGCAAAGCCAAATGGCTCACGGAAGAAGAACGCGCGCTGCTCGAACGCAACATCGCCGCCGAGGACGCCACCAAGGAAGATCCGCCGATCATGACCGTGCTCACGAGCCCGCGCGTGCTGCTCATGAGCCTCACCTACTTCTCGTTCGTGATGGGTCTCTACGGCGTGAGCTTCTGGCTACCCACCATCATCAAGGCGACAGGCGTGAAGGACGCGCTCACGATCGGCCTGCTTTCGGCCATTCCGTTCGCGGCGGCCGTGGTCGGCATGGTGCTCGTGGCGAAAAGCGCCGACCGCACGCGCGAGCGCCGCTGGCACATTGCCGTTCCTGCCGCCATCGGCGCGATCGGCCTCGTGCTGTCGGTCACGTGGGCGCACGACACCACGCTCGCCATGACGGCGCTCACCATCGCAACCATGGGCATTCTCACCACACTGCCGCTGTTCTGGAGCCTGCCCACCTCGTGGCTCGCGGGCACGGGCGCGGCGGCCGGCATCGCGCTCATCAACTCGATCGGTAATCTGGCGGGCTTCCTGAGCCCGTATGCGGTGGGCTGGCTCAAGCAGGCCACCGCCGCCAACGACTCGGGCATGTACATGCTCGCGGCATTCATGATCCTGGGCGGCCTGCTCGCGCTTTCGGCCCCGGCGAAGCTCGTGAATCGCTGAGCTTGTAGCCTGTAGCGATCTCCCAAAAGGAAACGGCCGCCTGTGTTTGCAGGCGGCCGTTTTCGTTGTGGCTTCAGGTGCGACGCTGCGCCCGCGTCAAACCACGTTCATCGACAACGCGCTTTCGCGGTAATGCGTGGCCGCTTTCTCGCCGTCGCCGAGTTGCTCGTGCAGACGCGCGAGCGCGCGGTGCGAACGGATCTTGAGCGGCTCGTTCTGGCTCGCGTCGGCGGACTTGATCGCCGCTTCCAGGAACGACTGCGCCTTGCCCCACAACTGCTGCTTCAGGCACAGGCGGCCCAGCGCGAACAGCAGGTCGCCGTCCTCGGGGCGCTCCTTGCGCCACGCTTCGGCCTTCTGGATGAGCGGCAACGCGTCGCTGCCCGCCGTGTCCGGATAGCGGCGCAACAGGCGCGCGTCCCAGTTCTGCGCAAGCGCTTCCTCGACGATCTTGCGTGCGTCGGCCTGGCGGTCGAGCGCGATCAGCAGTTCGGCGGCGCAGTCGGCCAGACGCGGCGAGTGGCGCTCGACCGGCGAGAGCGCGTGCCACAGTTCGAGCAGCGCGTCGGCGTTGTGGCGGCGGTCGCGCAGCAGGTTTTCCGCCGCGAGCTGACGCAGGCGCACGGCCACGGCCGGATGCAGCGCCTCGCGCTTTTCCAGCGTCTTCACGAGCTTGAGCACTTCGCTCCAGTTCTTGAGCTGCTGCTGCGCGCGCAGTGCGATCTGCTGCGCGTGAATGCGGCGGCCGCCTTGCGAGCGCATTTCGGTGAGCGCGGCGAGCGCGCCATCGGCGTCGCGGCCGTCGGCACGCATGTCGGCCGTGGCCATCAGGCGCGCTTCCTGGAGGTCGGGGTCGTCGACCTGGGTGAGCCATTCGTCGCGGCGCGCATACTCGTGCAGACGATGCGCGGCCGTCGCGGCGATGAGGCCCGCGGCGCTGGTGTTCTTATCGTCGGCGAGCGAATCGCGCGCGGCCTTCTCGGCGCGCGAGAAGCGGCCCGCGTAGAGATTGCCCACCGCGTCGCGCAGCGCCGAGTTCGCCTTTTCCGTGCGCATGCGCGCGCGATAGGCGGCCACGCGGCGCGGCATCGTCACGACGTTGCGCGCGAAGCGCAGGATCACGTAGAGCAGCAGGAAGGCCACCACGATGCCGACCACGAACAGGTTGAGCGAGACGTCCACGCGATACGGCGGGTAGACGAGCAGCACCTGCCCGGCGTCGAAGCGCCCGACGGTCGCCAGTGCGACGGCAATCGCGAAGAGGAGCGCGAGCCAGAGGAGTCCACGGATCGCCATGTCTTACCCCCGGCTCCGGTATTGCTGGATCGCCTGCAAGCTCTTGTCGAGCGTAGGCAGCGCGACGGCGGCAGAACCGGCGCCCACTTCCTTGAGCAGTTCGCGCACCGTCTGCGTTTGTTTCGACGCGCCGTCGAAGTAGCGCGCGAGCGTGGCGTCGGCGTCCGCGAGGTCGGACTTGAGCGTCGCCTCGTTGCGCGAGAGCAGCGAGAGGCGCGCCGAGAGCAGGCGCAGCTTCAGGTTCTCGCGCATGAAGTAGCCCTGGTCGGGCGAAACGAGCATGGCGTCCGCGTTGTCGATGCGGCGCACCTGCACGAGGCTCGCGATCTGCTTGCCCACGCCGTTGACGAAGGTGTCGACCCACACCTTCCAGCGCGGCTCGTTGGTCGCGGCGGCGACCTTCGCGACATCGGCGGGCGCGGCGGCCTCGGGCTTCGTGTGCGCGACGAGCGCTTCGCCCGCGAGCGGCAGCGAATCGATCTGGCCGAGCGCGGTGTCGAGCTTGATGGCAAGACCCGTGAGGTCCGTGGACGGCGCGGCCTTGAGCTTGTCGATGTCCTCCGCGATCGCTTTGCGCACCGCGATGGCCTGCGCGTTGTCGGACGCGGCGAGACGCGTATCGGCGCTTTGTAGCGCAAAGAGCGCCAGTTGCGTGTTGCCCGTGAGCTGGAGCTGTTCGCTCGCGCTGGAGAGCATCTGGCCGACTTCGGCGAGCGTCCAGTCGTCGCGGCTCTTCGAAAGATCGGAGTATTGCTGCGCGAGCGCCTGCTGCGAAGTTTGCGCGTCGGCGATCTTGCCTTCGAGCTGGGCGATCTGCTTGTCGATCTGCTGCGCGCCGGTCACGGCCTGGTCGGTGCGCGCGCGCAGCGCGGCGATCTGCTGCTCGCCCGCCTGCTGGCGCTGGATCGCCTGCATGCCGAGGCCGTCGAGCTTGCGATTGAGGTAATAGCCGCCCGCGCCCGAGCCCGCCGCGACCAGCACCACGACGAGCCACAGCAGCGCCGAACCGGCGCCGCGACGTCCGTTGCCCGTACCCGGCGGCTGGGTCAGCGGTGCGGAAGACCCCGCACCCGACGACGCATGCGACGGCCGCGCGGACGCGCCGCCGGAACCCGACGCGCCCGTAGTGACGGCGCCCGGGTTGGCTGTGTTGCTGGTGTTGTTCGAATCTGTCATGCGTGAGTTGGCCGGCGCCTGGGCCGGAGTGTTCTGAGCCGGTTGAACAACGGAAGAAGCGAGGCCAAGCAGCGTCTCGACGATGCGTTCGTCGCCCGCGCCGGACACCGTAATCCTATCAAAACCCATTGAGCGCGCCGTCTCGGCGATCCGAGGGTGCGGCGCGACGAGCGGCGCATGGCGCAGCTCGACGATCTCGCCCGCCGTGAGGTGCTCGCGCGCGAGTTCGTCGAGGTTGCGCACGCCCTCGGAGCTCGTGACGAGCCAGGCGTGCGGCGCGCCTTCCAGCAGTGCGTGAACCTGCGTCCACGCGGCGATGGGCGGCTCGGGCACGATGCGGCGGTAAGCCGCGACCGTCTCGACTTCCGCGCCCGCTTCGCGCAGGCGCTCGGCGAGCCACTCGCGGCCGCCGTCGCCGCGCACGATCAGCACACGCTTGCCCGTGAAGGCCTCTGCGCCGAAGGTCTTTTCGAGCGCCGCGTAGAGCGACTCCGAATCGAAGCGCGCGGGGTCTTCTTCCCCCGCGTTCGACGGGCTCACCACGCGATGATCGGGGGCGGCCACGCCATGACGCTCGAGCGCGGCCACGCTGGCCGGGCCCACCACGGCCACCGGTAACGCAGGCGGCCAGATCGAGGACACCGAGGCGTAGCAGGCGAACGCGCGGTCGACGGCGTTGGGCGAAACGAACACGACGAGCGCATAGCGTTCGAGCGCGCCGAGCGCGGCGCGCAACGGCGCTTCGTCGGTCACGGGCGCGATGGCAATGAGCGGAAAGTCGAAGGTACGGATACCGTGCTGCGCCAGTTGCGCGGCGAGCCCATTCGACTGACCGGCCGGGCGGGTAATGACGGCCGTGAACGGCGTGCCGGCGCTGCCCGGTTCGGTTCGGCTTGCGCCCGTGGAGGCGTCGCCGGGGCCGCCCCACTCGTCCGGTTGCCTCGGGGCCGCCATCATTCGGACGCCGGGCCTGCGCCCGTGCGGGTTGGGTGGTCCGGCGCGGTGTTCGGACCATCGGCTGCGTGAGCCGCATCGGCCAGTGCGCGCACGATGTCGAGCGCGCCCTGGGCAATCAGGTCGTCGGCCACGCGGCGGCCGAGCGCCACCGCTTCCTCGACCGTGGCCGCCGCCGTGGCTTCCTGCGCGGCGAGCACGCGGCTCGCATCGGGCGTGGAGATCGTGCCGCGCAGCGCGAGCTTGCCGTCGCGCCACTGCGCGTAAGCCGCGAGCGGCACCGAACAACTGCCGCCCAGCGCGCGCGACACCATGCGCTCGGCCTCGACGGCCTTGGCCGTGGCGTCGTCGTGCAGCGGCGCGAGCCATGCCGCCACATCGGCGCGATCGGCGCGGATCTCGATGCCGAGCGCCCCCTGGCCCGCCGCCGGCAGGCTGTCGTCGGGCTCGATGAGCGCGCGGATACGCGCGCCGAGACCCAGGCGCTTCAGGCCTGCCGCCGCGAGAATAATGGCCGCGTAGTCGCCGCGGTCGAGCTTGGTAAGCCGCGTGTCGAGATTGCCGCGCAGCGGCTTCACGTCGAGATGCGGAAAGCGCGCACGGATCATCGACTCGCGCCGCAGGCTGGAAGTGCCCACCACGCTGCCCGGCGGCAGGGCCGCCAGCGAGTCGTAGTCGTTCGAGACGAACGCGTCGCGCGGGTCCTCGCGCTCCATGATGGCCGTGAGCGCGAAGCCCTCGGGCAACTCCATGGGCACGTCCTTGAGCGAGTGCACGGCCACGTCGGCGCGCCCTTCGGCCAGCGCCTGCTCCAGTTCCTTCACGAAAAGGCCCTTGCCGCCCACTTTCGAGAGCGTGCGATCGAGAATTTGATCGCCGCGTGTCGTCATTCCGACAATTTTCACGTCACAGGATGGATATAATTTGTGCAGCGCAGCTTGCACATGCTCTGCCTGCCACATCGCGAGGCGGCTCTCCCGCGAAGCGATCACAAGTGTGCGGGGCATGGGCGCGGATAACGTCTCGGAGTTCATGGCAAGTACATCGAATGACGGGATGAAAAGCAGGATCGGATAACAGGCAATGTTAGCACGCGCCCTTTTTACGGCCCGCCCCATGGGATTCCCCTAATGGGTCCGGCCGCGAGGCGCGAGCGGCGGCAAGGAAGAGACCCGGCAAGGCATTGGTGCTTACTGTACCCAATATGGTAGGTAACGCGCCGCTAGCGTAGCCAATGGCGACACGCCATGCGCACCGCCCGCCCCGGCGGCCGCTCTCTCCAGCAAGGCCTGCACCCGGCGCACCGCCTTACACGGCCCGCGCCGTTTCTGCGACATCCGCACGGCTCACGCCGGGTGGCACCTCCCACCCTCTCCAGGTTGCACCCGCAGTACACGGCCCGGCATGCGTCGCGGCCATGCAGTTGGCAGTCCCCCGATCAACCTGCCCATACCCTGGCAAGCCTCAAGGAAAACATCGTGAAGTCTTCAGGCTCGGCGCGCGCAGAGCGCCGCAACAACGCATCGCAGAACGCTACTTCGAAGGCCGCATCCGCGCCGTCCGCGAAACCGGCGAAAACAACGAAGACCACGAAGACCACGACCGCCACGAAGACCAAACCGGCGACCCGGGCCGCCCAGGCCGTGAAAACCGCCAAGCCCTTGAAGGCCGCGAAAGCGCCGCAGGCCGCCAAGACCGCTAAGGCCACGAAAGCCACGAAAGCGCCCCTCGTCGCGGCGAAGCCGGCCGGCGCCGCGCGCAACGGCCGCGCGCGCGACGACAAGGACCAGCCGCTCTTCGAAGATATCCGCTATCTCGGCCGCCTGCTGGGCGAAGTGCTGCGCGAGCAGGAAGGCGACGCCGTGTTCGACGTGGTGGAGACCATTCGTCAGACCGCCGTGCGCTTTCGCCGCGAGGACGACAACGCCGACGCGCTCGCGCTGGAAAAGCAGTTGCGCGCGCTCTCGCCCGAGGAGACCGTGACGGTCGTGCGCGCATTCAGCTACTTCTCGCACCTCGCGAACATCGCTGAAGATCGCCATCGCAACCGCCGCCGCCGCATTCACGACCTCGCGGGGTCGGCCGCTCAGGCGGGCACCATCGCGCATTCACTCGAGCGCCTCGCCGAAGCCGGCGCGGCGGCAACGCCCGTGCTCCAGCAGTTCTTCAATGACGCGCTGATCGTGCCCGTGCTCACCGCGCACCCCACCGAAGTGCAGCGCAAGAGCACGCTCGATTCGCAGCACGACATCGCGCGCCTGCTCACCGAGCGCGACCAGCCGCTCACGCATCGCGAACTGGAGCACAACGAGTCGCTCTTGCGCGCGCGCGTGACCTCGCTCTGGCAAACGCGCATGCTGCGCGACGCGCGCCTGACCGTGGGCGACGAGATCGAGAACGCGCTGTCGTACTACCACACGACCTTCCTCACCGAGATCCCGGCGCTCTACGGCGAAATCGAAACGCAGTTGAAGGAGCACGGTCTCTCGGCGCGCCTGCCCGCGTTCTTCCAGATGGGCAGCTGGATCGGCGGCGACCGCGACGGCAATCCGAACGTCACCTCCGCGACGCTCGAGGAAGCGAGCGAGCGCCAGGCGCAGGTGATCCTCCAGCATTACCTCGACGAAGTGCACCGCCTGGGCGCCGAGCTGTCGGTGTCGAACCTGCTCGCGGGCGCAAGCGATGAACTGAAGGCGCTGGCCGAGGCCTCGCCCGACCAGTCGCCGCACCGCGTGGACGAGCCGTATCGCCGTGCACTGATCGGTGTGTACACGCGCCTTGCCGCCAGCGCGCGCGTGCGTCTGGGCGAAGGCGTGGTCGCGGTGCGCAGCGCCGGGCGCAATGCCGCCCCCGTGCGTGCGCAACCCTACGCCGACGCAGGCGAGTTCTCGCGCGACCTGCGCATCCTGATGGATTCGCTCGCCGAGCATCACGGCGCCTCGCTTGCCACGCCGCGCCTCGCCCCGCTCTTGCGCGCCGTGGAAGTGTTCGGCTTCCACCTCGCCTCGATCGACCTGCGCCAAAGCTCGGACATCCACGAGGCCGTGATCAGCGAACTGCTCTCGCGCGCCGGCGTCGAAGCCGACTATGCCGCGCTCTCCGAAGAAGACAAGCAGATCGTGCTGCTCGCGCAACTCGCCGAGCCGCGCACGCTGCGCTCGCCGTATCTCGACTATTCGGACCTCGTGAAGAGCGAGCTGGGCGTGCTGGAAATGGCGCGCGTGACGCGCGAGAAGTTCGGCGCGCGCGCGGTGCGCAACTACATCATCTCGCACACCGAAACGGTTTCCGACCTGCTCGAAGTGATGCTGCTGCAAAAGGAAACCGGTCTCATGAGCGGCCGCCTCGGCCACGCGGAAGATCCCGCGAAGGCCGCGCTCATGGTGATTCCGCTGTTCGAGACGATTCCCGACTTGCGCCACGCCTCGGGCATCATGCGCGACCTGCTCGCGCTGCCGGGCATCGACGGCATTGTCGAGCACCAGGGCAACGAGCAGGAAATCATGCTCGGCTACTCGGACAGCAACAAGGACGGCGGCTTCCTCACCTCGAACTGGGAGCTGTACCGCGCGGAACTCGCGCTCGTCGCGCTCCACAAGGAACGCGGCATCACGCTGCGTCTGTTCCACGGGCGCGGCGGCACGGTGGGCCGCGGCGGCGGCCCGACCTACAACGCGATCCTCTCGCAGCCGCCGGGCACGGTGGAAGGCCAGATCCGCCTGACCGAACAGGGCGAAGTCATCGCGAGCAAGTTCGGCAACCCGGAAATCGGCCGCCGCAATCTGGAAACGGTGATCGCGGCCACGCTGGAAGCCACGCTGCTGCCGCACGGCAATTCGCCGGATCAACTGCCCGCGTACGAAGAGACGATGCAACAACTCTCCGACGCGGCGATGGCGGCATACCGCTCGCTCGTGTACGAGACGCCGGGCTTCACCGACTACTTCTTCGCCTCGACGCCGATCACGGAAATCGCGGAGCTGAACATCGGCAGCCGCCCGGCCTCGCGCAAGCTGCAAGACCCGAAGAACCGCAAGATCGACGACCTGCGCGCGATTCCGTGGGGCTTTTCGTGGGGCCAGTGCCGCTTGCTGCTCACGGGCTGGTACGGCTTTGGCAGCGCGGTCACCGCGCATCTCGACGCAGCGGGCAGCGACGCCGAGCGCGCGCGCCGGGTGGCGATGTTCAAGAAGATGTACAAGACCTGGCCGTTCTTCGCGAACCTGCTGTCGAACATGGACATGACGCTCGCCAAGACCGACCTCGCGGTGGCGTCGCGCTATGCGCAGCTCGTGAGCGACAAGAAGCTGCGCAAGCTGGTGTTCGAGCGCATCGTGGCCGAGTGGGAGCGCACGACGAAGGTGCTCGCCGAGATCACGGGCGCGGGCGAGCGCCTGGCGGACAACCCGCTGCTCGCGCGTTCGATCAAGAACCGCTTCCCGTACCTCGATCCGCTCAATCACTTGCAGGTGGAGCTGATCAAGCGTTATCGCGCAGGCGACCCGAGCCCGCGCGTGCGGCGCGGTATTCACCTGACGATCAACGGAATTGCGGCGGGGCTGCGCAACACGGGTTGATGTCGGATCGGGCGTTCGCGCTCAGGTAGAAACGGCGTCGTGCCTTCGCGGGCACGACGCCGTTTTTCATTGAGCGTCGATGAACCGACGCATCGATGCGCGCCTCGATCGCGCCTCAATCGCGCCGCGTCGCCTCGATCATCAGCGCGTCGAGCTTGAACGAGAAATCGCTCTGCACATCGAAATACTGCCGCACTTCGTCGGGCGCGCGCTCCCACATCGAGCGAATCGCCGTCACGCGCTCGGGCGGCGTGCGCATGCGCGCCACCCACGAGTCGAAGTCGAGCGCAATGCGCCAACGCTCGCTCACCTTCGCATCGAACCCGGCCGCGTCGAGCATGGCGATCCACTCGTCGGCGCGGTAATCGCGAATGTGCGAGGCGTCGCGCAGCAATTCGACGGCCTGGATATGCGTGTCGTAAAGCGGATCGTCGATGCCCGCGATGTCGATGAACTTCAGGCGCCCGCCCGGCTTGAGCACGCGGTGGACCTCGGCCAGCGCGCGCGGCACGTCGCGCCAGTGGTGCGCGCTCATGCGGCTCACGGCCCAGTTGAAGCTCGCATCGGCGAACGGCAGCGTTTCGGCCGCGCCCTGCTGCGTGCGCACGGTGGTCAAGCCGCGCTCCTTCGCGGCGGCATCCACCGTGACGAGCATCTGCGGGGCGATGTCATAGGCCACGACTTCGCGCACGTGCGGCGCCACGGCGAAGCTCGCGTGGCCCGCGCCGCAGCCCATGTCCAGCACCGTCGCATTGCCGCAGGTGGCCGCGAATGTCGCGGCGAGGTTCTCCAGATCCGCGCCGCTCGCGTGGACCTGGCTCGTGAGGTAGGCGGCGGCGGTCGAGCCGAAAGCGTCGGCGACCTGATCGTGATGTTTCATCGCATGTTCCTGTGATGGCTTGCGTTGCGGCGTTTTATGTGGGGCGCGAAGCGTCAGGCGCTGCGCGTCGCGGGTTCTGGCATCTCCGGGCGGTCTGGCGCGGCGGCCCGTCGCCGCGTCAGCCGCTACAATAGAGGCCGTTTTGTACCAGTACAAGTTAAGCGATTATTCTGGTATCGCCGCCACCTGCCCCACGCCCCATGAGTCTCGACACCCCGGCCGCCGAATCCGGCGCCTCCAAAACCCTCGACGCGACGCCCGCCCGCGCGCTCGGCGAATTCATCCGTGCGCATCGCGAGCGTCTTTCGCCCGCCGAGGTCGGCCTGCCGCCAGGCCCGCGCCGCCGCACGCCCGGCCTGCGCCGCGAGGAGGTCGCGCAACTGTGCGGCGTGAGCCCGACCTGGTACACGTGGATCGAGCAGGGCCGCCCCGTTTCGGCCTCGGCGGACGCGCTCGCGCGCATCGCCGTGGCGCTGCGGCTTTCGCGTGCCGAGCGCGCCTACCTGTTCGAACTGGCCGCGCAGCGCGATCCGGCCGAACCTGACCCGGCCAGCGCCGCCGACGCGCCCGCCACGCTGCTGCAAACGGTTCAACTCGTGGACGCCCCCGCCTACGTGCTCGACCGCCAGTGGACGGCGCTCGCCTGGAACGCACACGCGGCGGACCTTTTCACGGGCTGGCTCGACGGCGAGCACGACCGCAACCTGCTGCGCTTCACTTTCACCGAGCCGCTCGGGCGCGAGCTGATCGTCGACTGGGAGACGCGCGCCCGGCGTCTGGCCGCCGAATTCCGCGCCGACTCGATCCGGCACCTGAACGACGCGCCCACGCGCGCGCTGATCGATTCGCTGATCGCCGCAAGCGACGATTTCGCGCGCTTCTGGGCCTCGCAGGACGTTTTCGAGCGCGAGGGCGGCCGGCGCGAGTTCAACCATCCGCGCCACGGCCGCATCGCCTACGACCAGATCACGCTCAAGCCCGCGCACCGCGAGGATCTCAAGCTCGTGGTGCTGGTGCGGCTCTGAACCGGGCGCGCGCCCCGGCCGGCGCGGCGCATCCGGCCGCAGCGCCCGCCGATGGTAAAATTCTCTCCTTTCCCGCCGTGCGCCGCGCTTTGTGCTTTGCGAATGGCCGCGCGGCCCGCTTTCCCATCGCTCACCGCTCATCACCATGACCTCCCAACTGCACAAAAAAGGCGAAGCCTGGTCGGCTCGCTTCTCCGAACCCATGTCGGAGCTGGTCAAGCGCTACACGTCGTCGGTCTTCTTCGACAAGCGTCTCGCGCTCGTCGATATCGAGGGCTCGCTCGCGCACGCTTCGATGCTGGCCGCGCAGAAGATCATCTCCGCCGACGACCTCGCCGCCATCCAGGGCGGCATGGCGAAGATCAAGGGTGAGATCGAGCGCGGCGAGTTCGAGTGGCTGCTCGACCTCGAAGACGTGCACCTGAACATCGAAGCGCGCCTCACGGCCCTGATCGGCGACGCCGGCAAGCGCCTGCACACGGGCCGCTCGCGCAACGACCAGGTCGCGACCGATATCCGCCTGTGGCTGCGCGGCGAGATCGACCGCATCGGCGGCCTGCTCGGCAACCTGCGCGGCGCGCTGCTCGACCTGGCCGAACAGCACTCGGGCACGATCATGCCCGGCTTCACCCACCTGCAAGTGGCGCAGCCGGTCACCTTCGGCCATCACCTGCTCGCCTACGTGGAAATGTTCACGCGCGACGCCGAGCGCATGGTGGACTGCCGCAAGCGCGTGAACCGCCTGCCGCTCGGCGCGGCCGCGCTCGCGGGCACGAGCTACCCGATCGACCGTCATGCGGTTGCGAAGACGCTGGGCTTCGACGGCATCTGCGCGAACTCGCTCGACGCCGTGTCCGACCGCGACTTCGCGATCGAATTCACGGCGGCGGCCGCACTCGTGATGACGCACGTCTCGCGTTTCTCGGAAGAACTGGTGCTGTGGATGAGCCCGCGCGTGGGCTTCATCGATCTGGCCGACCGTTTCTGCACGGGCTCGTCGATCATGCCGCAGAAGAAGAATCCGGACGTGCCGGAACTCGCGCGCGGCAAGACCGGCCGCGTGAACGGCCATCTGATGGGCCTGCTCACGCTCATGAAGGGCCAGCCGCTCGCGTACAACAAGGACAACCAGGAAGACAAGGAGCCGCTGTTCGACACGGTCGACACGGTTGCCGACACGCTGCGCATCTTCGCCGAAATGGTCGCGGGCATCACGGTCAAGGAGCAGGCCATGCGCGCCGCCGCGCTGCAAGGCTTCTCCACGGCCACGGATCTCGCCGACTACCTCGTGAAGAAGGGCCTGCCCTTCCGCGACGCGCACGAAGCCGTGGCGCACGCCGTGCGCATCTGCGTGGACCGCAACTGCGATCTGGCCGACCTCACGCTCGACGAAATGCGCCGCGAACTGCCGGCGGTGTCGAATCTGCTGGCCGAAGACGTGTTCGAAGTGCTGACGCTCGAAGGCTCGGTCTCGGCGCGCAACCATCCGGGCGGCACCGCGCCCGAGCAGGTGCGTGCGGCCATCGCGGCGGCACGCGCCGCGCTCACCGCGTCGAAATAAGCGCGAAATAAGCGCAAGACAACCGGGCGCGCGACGGTCAACGTCGCGCGCCCGGTTCGTTTATGGGGCACGCCTGAGATGACAGCGCGCTGTACCCGCAGCAAAATGGCGGAAGTGTGCGCCCGGCGCTCGTGCGCCGTGGCCTAAGATCCCGACCGGGACCGGCGGCTTGCCGCAGCGGTCCCAGACTTCGCTCCGACTCCCTGCCCCGATGATCGTCCGCCCTCATCTCCACTGGTTCCGCATGCTGCTCGCGTGGCGCGGCTCCGTGCTGCCGCAGCTCCTGCCGCGCCTCTTTCTCGTGCTGGCCCTCTCGATCGTCGCGCTGGCCGCGCACGATCACATCCTCAAGCTCACGGTAAACCTGAGCACCGTGCCGTTTTCGCTGATCGGCATTGCGCTCGCGGTATTTCTCGGCTTTCGCAACAGCGCGAGCTACGACCGCTACTGGGAAGGCCGCAAGCTCTGGGGGCAAATGCTCAACGAAACGCGCTCGCTCGTGCGCGAGGCGCTCACGCTCCCCTTGAGCGCCGACGACGCCGCCACCCACGGGCGCGCCCGCGAACTCGTCGCCCTCCTTGCCGCGCTGCCGCACGCGCTGCGCCATCAGTTGCGCAACACCGACCCGCGCGCCGACCTCGAATCACGCCTGCCACCCGCCGTGTTCGAGCGCGTGATGGCCACGCGCTACCGCCCCGCCACGCTCATGCTGTGCGCCTCGGAATGGGTTCGGCGCGAGGCGCGCGAAGGCCGCCTCGACGGCTACGCGGTGCTCGCGTTCGAGCACAATCTCAACGGACTTTCTGATGTCATTGGCGGTTGCGAGCGCATCGTCTCCACGCCGCTGCCGTTCGCCTATACGGTGATGATTCACCGCACCGTGTACTTCTTCTGCGCGATGCTGCCGTTCGGCCTCGTGGACAGCATCGGCGCGCTCACGCCCATCTTCGCCGTGTTCGTGGCCTACGCGTTCATGGCCCACGAAGCCATCGCCGCGCAGCTCGAAGATCCGTTCGGCACCGAGGACAACGACCTCGCGCTCAACATGATGTCGACGGGCATCGAGGTCGCATTGCACGACCTCATGGGCGAGCCCACTACCCTGCCCAGGCGCGCGCCGGAGCAGTTCATCATCGACTGACTCTCGTATCTATTCGATGCCCGCCTGCGGCGCGCTCCGGCACAGTACCGGCTTACGTCACGTCCCCGGCCACGCTCCACGGCGTGCATCGAATCCCCATGAAGAAGATCGTCCTTGCCGCAGTCGCGCCTCGCGTTTTTATCAGTAGTGCTACGTTTGCAGGAACGCAGAACTGCGCGACGCGCATCAACATCATCCAGACGAAGATCGATTACGCCAGGCAGCGGGGCAACGCCTGTCAGGTCGCCGGCGTCGAACGCAAGCTGGCGAACATACGGGTACGCTGCCCCAACGCAGGCCAGGCTGAACGACAAGATGGACAAGCGGCGGCCGCACCGGCCGCCACCACGCGGCTCACCGGTTATTGACCGTTTCCGACAAACGCTTGAGCGTGGCAAGACGCGCGCCGAGCAGGTCGAGCCGCGCATGCTCGTCGACGAGCGGCGTGGTCGCGTCGCGGTACGCGCGCCACGCGCTTTGGGCGCGCGAGACCGCCGGCCGGGCGTGTGCCGGCATGCGCGCGTAGAACTGGCGATAGTACCGGTTCAGATCGTAGCTCACGTGCTCGCAGTGCGCGTCGGCGCTACAGACGCGCGCACGCGGCGTCTTGCCGTCGTACGCCGCCGCCTGGTTGCGCAGCGCAATCGCGCGGTCGCGCACGGGCTGCAAGCGCATGTCCGCCTCATAGAGCTGATAGGTGCTGCCGCTCGACGTGGCGAACGCCGCGCCCAGCATGGTGTCTTCCGCGTCGCGCCAGGCCACCCACTTCTGCTGGCTCAGCCGCCAGCGCCTTTGCAGCGCGGGCGGCATTTTCGCGAGCATCTGCGCGAGCGCCGTCTCGCCCGCGGCGCGCCACGCGGTGCGCGCGTCGTCCATGCACTGGATCTGCCCCGCCGAAGACGACCGGTCGGCGCGCGCCGCGCACGTGCGCATGGCCGTATCGATCGGATCGGCCGCAGCGACTTCGGCGCGCGCGGACGGCGCCGTGGCCAACAGCGCCACGGCAGCCGATACCGCACACAACGTCGCGGTGAAGAAACGCGCAAACCGCGCCGGTGAACCGCCCTTCATTGCCCTCTCTCGTGCGCCTCGGTTGGCGCTCAGTCGCGCACGCAATCCACGAAATACTCGATGCGGCCGTTGATGGTCTCGCCCACGAGTCCGTGGATGTCGGTGTGGAAGCCCGGGAAGCGCTCGTTGAACTCGCGCGCGAACTTCAGGTAATTCACGATCGTCTTGTTGAAACGCTCGCCCGGAATCAGCAGGGGAATGCCCGGCGGATACGGCGTGAGCAGGATCGACGTGACGCGGCCTTCGAGTTCGTCGATGGCCACGCGGTCGATCTCGCGGTGCGCGAGCTTGGCGAACGCATCCGACGGCTTCATCGCGGGCTCCATGCTCGAGAGGTACATCTCGGTCGTGAGGCGCGCGATGTCGTTGGCGCGGTAGACGCTGTGGATCTGCTGGCACAGATCGCGCAGGCCCACGCGCTCGTACATCGGATGCTGCGCGACGAACTCGGGCAGCACGCGCCAGAGCGGCTGGTTGGTGTCGTAGTCGTCCTTGAACTGCTGGAGTTCGGTGACCATCGAGTTCCAGCGGCCCTTGGTGATGCCGATCGTGAACATGATGAAGAACGAGTACAGGCCGGTCTTCTCCACGATGATGCCGTGCTCGGCCAGGTATTTCGTGACGATGGCGGCCGGAATGCCGGCGTCGCTGAACTCGCCGTCCACATCCAGACCCGGCGTGACGATGGTCGCCTTGATCGGGTCCAGCATGTTGAAGCCTTCGGCCAGCGCGCCGAAGCCGTGCCAGTGGTCGTTCGGGCGCAGGATCCAGTCCTCGCGCGAGCCGATACCTTCCTCGGCGAGATCGTCCGGACCCCAGACCTGGAAGAACCAGTCGTCGCCGTATTCGGCGTCGACCTTGCGCATGGCGCGGCGGAAGTCGAGCGCTTCGGCGATCGACTCTTCCACGAGCGCCGGGCCGCCCGGCGCTTCCATCATCGCCGCGGCCACGTCGCACGACGCGATAATCGCGTACTGCGGGCTCGTGGACGTGTGCATGAGATACGCCTCATTGAAGCGATGGCGGTCGAACGCGCTGTCTTCCGAGTCCTGCACCACGATCTGCGAAGCCTGCGAAATGCCGGCGAGCAGCTTGTGCGTGGAGTGCGTCGCGAACACGAGCGCCTTGGTGCGCGGACGGCCCGCGCCGATCGCGTGCATGTCCTGGTAGAACTCGTGGAATTCGGCGTGCGGCAGCCAGGCTTCGTCGAAGTGCAGCGTGTCGAGCATGTCGCCGAGCAGATCCTTGATCATCTCGACGTTGTAGATCACGCCGTCGTAGGTGCTCTGCGTGATCGTGAGAATGCGCGGCTTCACGTTCGGGTTCTTCGCGAGCGCTTCACGGGCGAACGGATTCGCCTCGATCTTCTTGCGGATGTTTTCCGGCTTGAATTCGTCGCGCGGAATCGGACCGATGATGCCGAAGTTGTTGCGCGTGGGCGTGAGGAACACGGGAATCGCGCCCGTCATCGTGATCGCGTGCAGGATCGACTTGTGGCAGTTGCGGTCCACCAGCACGATGTCGCCGGGCGCCACGGTCGCGTGCCACACGATCTTGTTCGACGTGGACGTGCCGTTGGTCACGAAGAACACGTGGTCCGCGCTGAAAATGCGCGCCGCGTTGCGCTCCGAAGCCGCGACCGGGCCGGTGTGATCGAGCAGCTGGCCGAGTTCTTCCACGGCGTTGCAGACGTCGGCGCGCAGCATGTTCTCGCCGAAGAACTGGTGGAACATCTGGCCGAGCGGGTTCTTCAGGAACGCCACGCCGCCCGAGTGACCGGGGCAGTGCCACGAGTACGAGCCTTCGTCGGCATACTTCACCAGCTCCTTGAAGAACGGCGGCGAGAGCGCATCGAGATACACCTTCGCCTCACGAATCACGTGACGCGCGACGAATTCCGGCGTGTCCTCGAACATGTGGATGAAGCCGTGCAGCTCGCGCAGGATGTCGTTGGGCAGATGGCGCGAAGTGCGCGTTTCGCCGTACAGGAAAATGGGGATGTCGGCGTTGCGCTTGCGCACCGCTTCCATGAACGCGCGCAGCGCGACGATGGCGGGCGCGTGCTCCGGCGCTTCGCCGTCCGCGCCTTCCACGTAAGGCAGCAGTTCGTCGTCGTCGATCGACAGGATGAAGCACGCCGCGCGGCTCGACTGCTGCGCGAACGACGTGAGGTCGCCATAGCTCGTCAGCCCGAGGACTTCCGCGCCCTCTTTCTCGATGGCTTCGGCGAGTGCCCGGATGCCGGAACCCGAGATGTTCTCGGAGCGAAAGTCTTCGTCGATGATGACGACGGGAAAACGAAACTTCATGGGCGATTCTCCAAAAGAAACGACCGCTGCATATGACGCGCAGCGGTCCCCGTATGTCGTTGTGTCCGGTGGATGATTGCGTCAGGTCTTCGGCAGGGTGACACCGTGCTGGCCTTGATATTTGCCGCCGCGATCCGCGTAGGACACCTCGCAGATCTCGTCGCTCTCGAAGAACAGCACCTGGGCCACACCCTCGTTCGCGTAGATTTTCGCAGGCAAAGGTGTCGTATTTGAGAATTCGAGCGTGACGTACCCTTCCCACTCGGGCTCGAACGGCGTGACGTTCACGATGATCCCGCAGCGCGCATAGGTGGATTTGCCCAGACACACCGTCAGGACGTTGCGCGGAATGCGGAAATACTCGACCGTGCGCGCCAGTGCGAACGAATTGGGCGGGATGATGCAGACATCGCCCTTGAAGTCCACGAACGACTTTTCGTCGAAGTTCTTCGGATCGACGATGGTCGAGTTGATGTTCGTGAAGATCTTGAATTCGTCGGCGCAGCGGATGTCGTAGCCGTAGCTCGAGGTGCCGTAGCTCACGATCTTGCGGCCGTCTTCCGACATACGGACCTGATCGCGCACGAACGGCTCGATCATTTTCTGCTCTTCGGCCATGCGCCGGATCCACTTGTCGGACTTGATTGCCATGTTCGCTACTTAACGAGAAAAACGGGTCGGGAAAGCATGCGCAGGGCCCACCGGGCGCGCGCCGCGTGCGAAAGGCGCCTATTTTACGCGATGTGGATCAGCTTGCCTGGAATGGCGTGTGTGAATGGTCTGCGAAGCCGCCGCCAACGCCGCTGCACGGCCGCGCGCCTTCGCAGCGCCGCGGCGCCATGCCGCGCTCACTGGGCGCGGATCAGGCCGCACGCGAGCGCCGGGCCCGTGCCGCGCTGCGGGTAGGCGTAGGGGTCGATCGGGTCGCGATGCACGATCACGGCGCGCTGCAACACGGAGCGCACGCCATCGAGCGAAACGTCCGGCGCGACGATGAAACCGGTTGCGACGCCATTCGAATCCGCATGAATGTTGCCGAGGTCGCCCTCCACGCGCGCGCCGGGCTTCAGGCGCTCGGCCGCGGGCGCGAATACGGCACCGGCGCTCGAAGCGTCCGTGGCGTTGCAGTCGCCGCGCTCGTGCACCTGCAAGGCGTGATCGCTGTCGGGCGGCAGGCCCGCGAGGTTGTAGCTCACCTGCACGCCGTCCGAGTGCTCGACGAACGAGACGGTGCCGCGCACCTGGTTGCCGACGGTCGGCAACAATTGTGCGCTCGCGCGTTTTTCCTGCTGCCCCATGAAACTCGTGCAGCCCGCGGCGAGGAGCACGCAGCCGCAAAGCGCCACGAGAGCCATCACCCGTACGACGTGCGCAGTCTCCGCTTGCCTGTCGTGTCCTTTATCCATGCGATCCTCTTGCCGGCCGGCGCCGCCCCTTGCAGTCGCCAGGCCGGACCCGATGAAGCCCACATGATACCGCGCGCGCGGCGCGCCGCGCGCCTATCTGTCCCCATGCGTGCGAGCGCGCCGGCCGCCTCAGGTGTTTTGCACGACGATGGTCGGGAACTTCGAGCTCATGTCGCGCGCGCGTTCGGCGATCTGGATCGCCACGCGCCGCGCGATCGCGCGATAGATCTGCGCGACCGGTCCCTGCGGCGCGGCCGCCACGGTGGGGTTGCCCGAGTCGGCCTGCTCGCGGATCGTGATGTCGAGCGGCAGGCTGCCGAGCACCTCCACGCCGTACTCCTTCGCCATGCGTTCGCCGCCGCCCGCACCGAAGATATGCTCGGCGTGCCCGCAGTGCGAGCAGATGTGCACGGCCATGTTCTCGACGATGCCGAGAATCGGAATGCCCACCTTTTCGAACATCTTGAGGCCCTTCTTCGCGTCGAGCAGCGCGATGTCCTGCGGCGTCGTGACGATCACGGCGCCCGTGACGGGCACTTTCTGCGATAGCGTGAGCTGGATGTCGCCGGTGCCCGGCGGCATGTCGACCACGAGATAGTCGAGTTCGCGCCAGTTCGTCTGGCGCAACAGTTGTTCGAGCGCGGACGTGGCCATCGGGCCGCGCCAGACCATCGGGTTGTCCTGCTCGATCAGAAAGCCGATCGAGTTGGCCTGCACGCCGTGGCCTTCGAGCGGATTCATCGACTGGCCGTCGGGCGATTCGGGGCGGCCCTCGATACCGAGCATCATCGGCAGCGAGGGGCCGTAGATGTCCGCGTCGAGCACGCCGACCGAGGCGCCCTCGGCCGCGAGCGCGAGCGCGAGGTTCACGGCGGTCGTGCTCTTGCCCACCCCGCCCTTGCCCGACGCCACGGCGACAATGTTTTTCACGTTCGGCAGCAGCTTGACGCCGCGCTGCACGGTATGGGCGGTAATCTCGCTCCTGAGCGCCACACGGCTCGCCTTCACGCCCGGCACGGCGGCGAGCGCCGCCTCGACCTGCGCGCGCACGGCATCGAACTGGCTCTTCGCGGGATAGCCGAGCACGATCTCGACACCGACCGTATCGCCTTCGATCGTGACGTTACGCACGCCCTTCGCCACCGCATACGGGTGACCCGTGTTCGGATCCGTCAAGGCCGCGAGCGCGGCATCGACCAAAGACCGATCTATGCTCATTGAAACTCCGTGGGGAGAATGCCGGCCTGCGTGAGCGGGCCGAATGGTCGCGCACGCGCCGGAAATCGAAAGAAATTGTTAAGCTGCATTGCGCAAAATCAGGCGACAGGGCACGCTTCGCGGCAACAGCATTTATGGTGCCGGTGAAGCGCCCTTCGAAGCAACCTTCGAAACGCCATCCGGCAGCGTCACGCCGCATGGCGCAAAGCTTCAAGCCGTCATTGTAGTAGCTGCCGCCACGCGCCGTTCGAAGACCCTGCTCACAGGCGGGGCCGGCGAGCGTCACCGGCAGCGTCCGTTCCACTCAAGAAAGGAAAGCAAATGAACACAAGAATCCTGACCCGCCTGTCCGTCTTCGCAGTTGCCGGCGCACTCGTCGCCGGCTGCGCAACCCAGCAAGGCACCAACACGGCCGTCGGCACGGGTGTCGGCGCGGGCACGGGCGCCGCGATCGGCGCCATCTTCGGCGGCGGCAAGGGTGCGGCGATCGGCGCGGGCGCCGGCGCGCTGGTCGGCGGTATCACGGGCTACAACTGGACCGCGATCCACAACAAGCTGACGGGCGCCACCAAGGGCACCGGCACGCAGATCACCGAGCAGCCGGACGGCTCGCTCAAGCTCAACATCCCGAGCAACGTGACGTTCGACACGAGCAGCTATGCGATCAAGCCGTCGTTCGCGCCGGTGCTCGACCAGGTCGCGCAAACGCTCCAGCAGAACCCGGAAGTCGTCGCACAAGTGGTTGGCCATACGGATAACACCGGCCAGCCGGCGTACAACCAGACGCTGTCGGTCAACCGCGCGCAGAGCGTGGTGAACTACCTCGCCTCGCGCGGCATCCCGATGCAGCGCATGTCGGCCGAAGGCCGCGGCGACACCCAGCCGATCGCCGACAACAGCACGGAAACCGGCCGCGCCGCGAACCGTCGCGTGGAAATCTACCTGCGCGCGACGTCGCAACACCAGGGCGGCTAAGCGCGCCCGGCGCCAGGTGTCCTGGCGCAATCCAACAGCGACATAAGAACGGGACGGCGACAACGCCGTCCCGTTTGCGTTTCCGGCGGCCGGCGCAGCGAGCCAAACCGCCGTGCGACCCCAAGCCGAACGGGCTTTGCAGGCCTCGCAAAAGACGCGCGCAGAGAATCGAAAAATAATTCGAACTCTCCGGAAATCGCGCTGTCTCTCTTTACGGTACGTGTGCGGCAGTGCCGCCGCGTCACCATTCTCCTCTTGTCGTTGTTGCTCCGGGGCCATCCTGCCCCGGTTTTTTTTGCCCGTAATTTGTGCGACGCAGCATAGCGTTCGGCCGTGCGAGCGCGCGTGTTCGGAACGCTTTTCAGGCCGCTTCTCCCGCAAGCCGCCATCCGGCCGTGCAACGAGGGCCCGCCCGCCCTGCTAAAATCGCCCTTTCCCCCCGCAACATCGGACTTCTCCTCACTTATGTCAGCACCCGCCACCGACCTCGCAGCAGCCGGCGCGCATGCCAATCAAAGCGGCCGCCGCCAGATTCTCGTCACGTCTGCTCTGCCCTATGCCAACGGGCAGATCCACATCGGCCACCTGGTCGAGTACATCCAGACGGACATCTGGGTTCGCGCGCTGCGAATGCATGGCCACGAGGTCTACTACGTCGGTGCCGACGACACGCACGGCACGCCCGTCATGCTGCGCGCGGAGAAAGAAGGCCTCACGCCGCAGCAACTGATCGCGCGCGTGTGGCAGGAGCACAAGCGCGACTTCGACAGCTTCGGCGTGTCGTTCGACAACTACTACTCGACGGACTCCGACGAGAACCGCGTGCTCTCCGAGTCGGTGTATCTGGCGCTCAAGGAAGCGGGTTTCATCGAAACGCGCGACATCGAGCAGGCCTACGACCCGGTCAAGAACATGTTCCTGCCGGACCGCTTCATCAAGGGCGAGTGCCCGAAGTGCGGCGCGAAAGATCAATACGGCGATAGCTGCGAAGTATGCGGCTCGACCTACCTGCCCACCGACCTGAAGAATCCGTACTCGGTGGTCTCGGGCGCCACGCCCATCCGCAAGACTTCGACGCACTACTTCTTCCGCCTCTCCGACCCGCGCTGCGAAGACTTCCTGCGCGGCTGGGTGAGCGGTCTGGCGCAACCGGAAGCGACCAACAAGATGCGCGAGTGGCTGGGCGACTCGGGCGAATCGAAGCTCGCCGACTGGGACATCTCGCGCGACGCGCCGTACTTCGGCTTTGAGATTCCGGGCGCGCCCGGCAAGTACTTCTATGTGTGGCTCGACGCGCCGGTGGGCTACTACGCGAGCTTCAAGAACCTGTGCGAGAAGCGCGGCCTCGACTTCGACGCCTGGGTGAAGGCCGGTTCGAAGACGGAGCAGTATCACTTCATCGGCAAGGACATCCTGTACTTCCACACGCTGTTCTGGCCGGCCATGCTCCAGTTCTCGGGCCACCGCACGCCGACCAACGTCTTCGCGCACGGCTTCCTGACCGTGGACGGCGCGAAGATGTCGAAGTCGCGCGGCACGTTCATCACGGCCGAAAGCTATGTGACGACGGGCCTGAACCCCGAGTGGCTGCGCTACTACTTCGCCGCGAAGCTCAACAGCACGATGGAAGACCTCGACCTGAACCTCGAGGACTTCCAGGCGCGCGTGAACAGCGACCTCGTCGGCAAGTACATCAACATCGCGAGCCGCGCCGCGGGCTTCCTCATCAAGCGCTTCGAAGGCCGCGTGCAGGACAGCGCAATGAACCATCCGCTCATCGAGCAGATGCGTGCCGCCATTCCGCAAATCGCCGCGCACTACGAAGCACGCGAGTACAGCCGCGCGCTGCGCCAGACGATGGAACTCGCCGACGCCGTGAACGGCTATGTCGATACGGCCAAGCCGTGGGAACAGGCCAAGGACCCGGCCAACTCCGTCGCGCTGCACGAGACTTGCAGCGTGAGCCTCGAAGCGTTCCGTCTGCTCTCGCTCGCTTTGAAGCCGGTGCTGCCGCAACTCGCCGAAGGCGTCGAGCAGTTCCTCGCGATCGACCCGCTCACGTGGGCCGACGCAGGCAAGGCGCTGTCGTCGCAACGCCCGATCAACGCGTACAAGCATCTGATGACGCGCGTCGATCCGAAGCAGATCGAAGCGCTGCTCGCCGCGAACCGCGATTCGCTCCAGGCCACGGAAGCGCCCGCCGCTGCCGCCGCCGACGCGAACAAGAAGTCGAAGGCTTCGAAGGAAGCGAAGAAGGCCGAGCCTGAGACGCCGGAAGTCATCTCGATCGACGATTTCGCGAAGATCGATCTGCGCGTGGCGCTGATCGTCGACTGCAATATCGTCGAAGGCTCTGACAAGCTGCTGCAACTCACGCTCGACGTGGGCGAGGAAAAGACCCGCAACGTGTTCTCGGGCATTCGTTCGGCCTACAAGCCGGAAGACCTCAAGGGCAAGCTCACGGTGATGGTCGCGAACCTCGCGCCGCGCAAGATGAAGTTCGGCATGTCGGAGGGCATGGTGCTCGCGGCATCGGCCAAGGACGAGAAGGCCGAACCGGGCCTCTACATTCTCGAGCCGCATAGCGGCGCGAAGCCGGGCATGCGGGTGCGTTAAAGCGCTAAGGCAATCAAGGCAGTCGGACCACTGCCTCGACAGGAAGGACGCAAGCGCGCAGCGCCTGCGTCCTTTTTTATTTCCGCGCGCTCACCTGCGCAGCCGATCAAACCGTCGCGTGTACAGAATATCGGCGCCATAGAACGTGCCGCCGTACACCACCACCGACCAGTAACGCGAAAGATTGATCGTGGCCTTCACCGCGTTCGAGGCCGACTGCAAACCCTGCTCGTAGCCGATCACGAAGCGCTGGTTGATGGCCTTCGCGATCATCACGACCTCGGGGTCGGTCAGGCCCACTTCGCTGCGCCCGATCGAGAATTCATCAAGCCCGATGCTCTGCGCGATGCGCTTGCCCTGCGCGCTGCCGAGCAAGGCGAGCGCCGTCGTCATCGCGCTCTGCTGACCGATGTTATTGCCCTGGTCGGTGCCGTGGCCGAACAGCAGCCAGGACAGTTTTTCGTTGTCGGGCACGTTGGGCTCGGAAACGAGCCGCGCCACCGGCGCCTGCACCGTGCCGGTGACCTGCACGCCCGCCTCGACCTGCTGGTTGCGGCGCATGGCGAGAATGTTGATGCCGGGATTGCCGACCGGCCCGTTGAACGTGAAGAAGCCGTTCTCGATGTTCAGCTTGGTGCCGAACGCCGTGTAGGTGGAGCCTTCGGTCACGCGAACGTTGCCTTCGGCGCGCAGCGGCACGTCCGGCGCGCTGTTCACCGAGATCTTGCCCGCAAGGCCGAGATCGGCGCCCTGCCCGCGGAAGCGGAAATCGTGGCCGAGGTCGATGTCGACGTTCGCGCGCGGCGCGAATCGCGGCGCGGGCCTGGTCGAGGCCGTTTCCTCGATCGGCGGCTTGCCGCCGATCGTCGAGCCGTCGGGACGCACGATCACCACGTCGTCGCCGAGCGAGGGCGCGGGCGACTCGGGCATGTCAAACAGCGCGTGATCGACCGTGAACTTGCCGTCGATCTGCATGCCGCCCAGGTGACCGCCATTGGCGATGCTCGCGCTGCCCGAGAGCGAGAGCTTGCGGTCGGGCGAGGCGAAGAGTTCGAGCTTGTCCGCGACGATGCTCGCGGTGAGATCGGGTTCGGCGTTGTCGAGCCGCACGCGGCCCGTCGCGCGCAGCGTGCCGCTCGTCGCGCCGTGGAACTCCACCTGCTGGAAGTCGACGAGATTCTGCGAGAGCGCGATGCGGATCACGCCGTCCTTCAACTCCACGCCCTGATCGACCATGGTGGCCGAGAGGCCGTCGCCGGTGAGCGAGCCCGTGACATTGGGCTTCGCGATCGTGCCGCCCAGCGCGAGTTGCAGCGCGAGGTGGCCGTCGAGCAGATAGCTCGGGCCGAACAGGCCGCCGGTGGTCCTGAGCGAGGGGACGTTGGCCTTGATCGTGCCGCCGATCGGCGCCTCGTCCACGACGGTGAGCATGCCGTCGCGCGGCGCGAGCGTCGTATTGGCGTCGATGTCGAGCACGCCCACGCGGCTTGCCTGCGCGTGCGCCGTGAGCGTGAGGCGGTTGCCGCCGCTGAAGGCCGCGCGCGCGTTGAGGTCGCCCACGCCGAGCGAGGCGAAGCCGCGTCCGATCGCGGTCGTGATGTCGCCCGAGCGGCGCTTGATCTGCACGTAGCCGCTCGCGCTCTGGCCGATGGAAAAGTCCCAGTCGCCGTCGAAGATCATGTCCGTCCTGAGCGTGGACGGCACGCCCGTGAACTGCTGGCGCAGTTGCATGATGCGCGCGAGCGATACGTTCGTGAGCGTGCCCGCCGAGCGGATGTGGCCGTTGTCCATATCGAATGACTTGAGCTCCAGCGACGCGCCTTCGGCCACGAGGCGCGTCGCGCCGAGCGTGACCTTGCCAGGGCCCGCGCTCACGGTGAGCGGCGACTGAAGCTTGACGCCCGGCACACCACGGTTTTCGAGCTGCGTGAGCGTGCCGTTCCAGCGCGTGCCCTCGCGCGTGTCCGCGAGACCGCCGTTTGCCGCCACCGCGAAGTCGATCGGCTGGCCCTGCACCTTGCCCTTCGCGTTCGCGGTGAGCGTGTGCCTCGCGCGCGTGCCGGTGAGGCGCGCGGTGAGCGTCGTGATATCGACGCCCGCCACGGCAATGCCGCTCGCGTCCGTGCTGAAAGCGAGCGCGCCGTTCGCGCCGTCGCGCGCGAGCGCGTGGCCCTCGGCGTGGCCGACGCGGTTCTCGCCGAACACCACGTGGTCGGCCTTGTAGTCGAGCGAGACGTCGGGATGCGCGAAGCTGCCGGTGAGGTCGCCGTTCGCCGCGAGCTGGCCCGCCACGCCAAAGCCGAGGCGGTCGAGCTGAGGCGCATCCACGCGAAAGCGCAGGCGGTCGCCCGGTGCGCCGAAGCTGCCTTGCAGATCGACGGTATTGCCCGCGACCGAGAGGTTCGCGCGGCTCGGCAGGATGCGCGATCCCGCCAGTTGAATGAGACCCTGGCCCGTGAGCGGCAGATCGTCGTACACGCTCGGCCCGAGCTTGAACTCCGCCTTCGTCGTGAAGGTGGGCGCGAGCACGCCGCTCGCGTTGAGCGTGCCGTTCACGCGCGCCTCGATGCGGCGGCCGGCCGGGCGCGGCGCGGGCCGGGCCGGGGGCGCGGCGCCGCCCGGCTCCGTCGCCTTCGCGTTCTCCACGCGCTTTTGCTCGGCGGCCTGATCGCTCGATTGCGCGGGATTGAGCGCCGGGTTCAGGGCGGGATTGAGCGCGAGATTGCGCTGCGGGTTGAGGGCGTCGCCGCTCGTCGCGGGTGTGGCGGCGGCCCGCGTACGCGCAGTTGCCGGGGCCGCCTTCGAGGCACTCGCGGCCTTCGCCGCGTTCGGCGGCGTGCGCACCGGGGTTTGCGCAGTCAGCGAAAGCGGATCGAAATTGGTCAGCACCGCCTTGAGCTGATACGTGGAGCCGGCGTCGTGCTTGAGCGCGCCCGACAGGTCGATGCGCCCGGCGCCCGAGGTCAGGCGCACGTCGCTGAACGACAGGCGCGCGGGGTCTTGCGTGATCTTGCCCTGCACGCGCAGCGCCGCCCTCGGATCGGCGAGATCGAGCGTGACGCTCTGCACGTCGCCGTTCAGGCGCACGCCGATCGGCCCCGCGAACTGCGTCGCGCGCACGCTCGACTCGATCGCGTTGAGGTCGAGCCCGGCCACCCTCAGGTCGAAGCGCCCGTCGCGCCCGCTGATCGTGCCGCCGCCCGTGAGCGTCGCGTTCTTCACGAGACGCACGGCGAGCCTGGGGATGCGCTGCGTTTTCGCGTCGAGCACGACGTCCGCGTGCGCGTCGATGAGCGGGAGCAGTTTCTCGTCGATGGAGCCGGGCTTCGCGTTGACGATCGACACCGTGCCCGCGACCGTGAAATCGGCCGCGTTGCCGCGTGCGCCCGCCCTTGCCCCGCGGTGCGGCGCCGAAGCCGCGGGCGGTACCGACGCAGGCGTCACCGCGGAAGCCGCCGGCACCCCCGACGCCCCCGATGCAGCCGCCGCCAGCGCCGCCGCGACACCCGCCGCGCCGCCCGGCACCGGCTGCAACTGCGCGCGCACGGCCAGATCGGCAAACGGCGCGCCGGGCGCGAACGCCTGCGGATTGACGTGATCGAACGCGAGCGTCGCGCGCTCCAGCGGCACGGCGGCAAACGGTGCCGCCTCCACGTGAGCGCGGCCGGTGAGCTTCATGCCGCTCGCCTCGATGTCGGCCGTGAGCGCTTCGAGCGAGCCCGCGAGCGTCGCGCTGACCTGTACGGCCTCGCCGTTGACCTTGCCCGAGTACCCAAGGTCGCCCGAGAGCGCGAACGGGCGCACGCCGTCGAGCTTCGCCTCGGCGCTCACCGCGCCAAAGGGCGTGTCGAGGCGCTCGATGGCGGCTTCATGATGACGGCCATCGCTGCGGGCGTGGAACTGGAGCCGCGAGTACTCGCTCGTCGAAGCGCCTTCGTGCAGCGTGAGCTTGTTGACCTGAAGATCGCGGATCTCCAGCCCGAGCGGCAGTTGCAGGTTTTCCGGCAACTGCATCGGCGAGGAAGGCTCGTGCGACGGCACGATGCGCAGGTCGACGTCGCCGATATGCAGATAGTCGATCACGAAGCGCCACGGCGTCTTGCGAAAGCCCTCCACCGCCCACTGCCCGCCCACGCGATCCACTTCGAGCGTGGTGCCGTCCGGGCCGTGCCATCTCAGGTTGGAAAAACGCACGCCGGTGGCGAGCGTGCCGCCTTCGAAGCGCCCCGCGAGCTTGCCGTCGAGCACCTTCACGGCGACGCGCCAGACGTAGGACGCGCCGCGCTCGGTGGTCAGCACGCCATGGAGCAGACCGCCGACGATCCCCACGATCAGCACCGGCACGACGATCGCCCAGGCCAGCGCCTTCCAGAGCCGCCGTGGCCGGCGCGGCGGCGGCGTGCGTGCGTCGCCGCCGTCGCCGTTCTCGCCACCGTTGCCGCCCCCTCCATCCTCGCCCTCGGCATGACCGGAAGCAGCCGCCTCCCCCGGCGGCACGGCGAACGCGGGAGCGGGCCGGAACAGCGCGGCAAGGCGGCGTGCGATCATGCGGCCACCCCGCCGGGCAGCGCGAGCGTCGAAGCAAAACGGAGCGGCGCGCGCGTCGTCATCAGAAGGCGATCCCGAGAGTCAGATAAGGCCGCACGCTATGGGTGCGAAAGCCATAGGCGAGATCGAGGTTGACCGGCCCGACGGGGCTGCGCCAGCGCGCGCCGATGCCGGCGCCGGGATCGAATTCCTTCTCGCCCCAGGTGTCGGTGGCCGTGCCCACGTCGAAGAACGCCGCGCCGCCCCAGTCGCGGCTCCACCAGTGCTGGTACTCGGCCGAGCCGGTCACGAGATACTTGGTCGGCAAAATCGAGCCGCCCACGTCGTTGCCGATGCTCTGGAACGCGTAGCCGCGCACCGAGTTCGAGCCGCCCGCGCGAAACAGCAGCGAGGCGGGCACGCCGCTCGACGGCCCGCTCGTGAACACGCCGCCCATCTCCGCGCGAAACACCATGAGGTCGCTCTGGCCGATCGGCAGGTATTGCTGGCCGCGCATGTAGGCGCGCAGAAAGCTTTGCTCGGCTCCCACGTTCTTGAGCGCGAAGCCCGCTTCCACGCGGATGATGTTGCCGGTGCGCGGAAACAGCGGGTCGTCCACGTTGCGGCGCGTCCAGGACCAGGTCGGCACGAGCGCATAGGCGCGCGTGGGCGCGCCCACGTTCTGCGTGATGCGGTCGTCGTAGAACATCAGCGCGTAGGCGTAATCGATGTTCTGCGAAGTGCGCGTGCGCTGCACGCCGACGCGCGCGCTGTAGATGTTCGTATCGGACACGTCGGTGCTCGTGTAGGAGGCGACGAGGCTGTTGGTCCACGCGCGCGGGCCGGGCGGCATCGAGAGCTGGACCTGGCCGAACTTCTGGATCTGGTCGAGCCGGCCCTGCACCTGGAACGGCCACGCCGCGCCGAACGTATTCAGATACGTGTACGAGCCCTGGACGTGCGCGCCGGTGTCGGTCGAGTAACCCACGCCGCCGCGAAAGCTGTTGTACGGGAACTCGCTCACCTTCACGTGCACGGGCGTGTCGAGCGGCTTTTGTGTGTTGGCGTCCACGTCGATCGCCACGCTCGCGTAGTACGGCGTGTTCTGCACCTGGCGTTGCAGCTCGGTCACGCGGTTCAGGTCGTAGATCTCGCCCGGCGAGAGCGGATTCACGTTGTCGATGATGTAGCCCGGGTAGCGCCGCGTGCCCGAAACGTCGAGCTTGCCCAACGTGAAGGTGGGGCCGCTGTCGAAGGTTACGGAAAGTTGCGCGTCGTTCTGGAGCGGATCGATGCGTGCCTGCGACTGCACGATCTTCGCGCCGAGATAGCGGCGCGCTTGCAGCGCCTTGAGCGCGGCGTTCTTGGCGTCGTCCCAGCCCGACTGCGTGAAGGCGTCGCCGTCGTGCAGCGAAAAGGCGAAGCGCGCGGTGTTTTCCTGCGCCGGGTCTTCGGTGAGCACCGGGCCGCGGAAGGTGAGATTCACCGACGATATCGTCGTGCGCGGCCCCGCGTCGACGCTCACCGTCACGTGCCGCCTGCCCTCGATGGTGCGCACGTCGGTGCGCACGACGGGCGAGAAATAGCCGTCGGTCGACGCGAGATCGCGCACCTGCTGCGGCGTGGCCGTCACGAGGAATTCGAACTGGTCCTCGCCCACGTCGGGGCGGGTGGCGAAGCGCGCGATGTCGAGGTGCGCCTGAAGCAGGTTGCGCAGTTCGCGCGGGGACGCGTCGATCTCGACGTCGTAGTAGGTGCGCGCGCGCATCCACGGCAGCAGGCTGGCGAGATCGGCCCGGGCGGGCGTGGCGGCGGCCAGGCACGCGATGAAACACACGGCCAGCGAAGCGGCAAAGCGCAACGACGCGCGCCCTTCGGCCCTGCGCGCCACGACGGCATGCTGCGCCCGCGCCGTCCGCGTGGGACGTCGCCATGCGCGCAACGCTTCGATCACCCATCCCGCCAAACAAGACCTCCGGCTGTCGTAGAACTGGTCGCCACCGGTTGCGCGGCTCGCGCGCGGGGCGCGGAGCGCGGCATCGGGCGCAAACGCGTTATTTCACCACATCGGCGCGTAAATACCCCAGGAGGCGGCGCAAGTCGGGCGGGAACACGTACGACAATCGGGGCGCAAGCGCCGTCCTGATGTTGGTCACCCCGCCGGACACCCGCTGAACGCCTCGTTTGACACCCCGTGCGACGCCCGCCCCGATGTTCCGCGGCGATGGCTTGCGGTAAAATTACCGCCGACAGAATTAGCGGCGCGGTGCAATCATGCGCCCCGCCTTACTGGACGGACGTCAGCCATGTATCAGTCGGACATCACGCAGTTCATCACCCAGCTCAAGCAGCAAAAGCCGCAACTCGAGGAGCAGCAGCGCAAGGGCCGCGCGCTCCTGTGGGACAAGCAGCCGATCGACCTCGACGAGCGCGAGCGCCAGCAAGCCTCGCGCGTGCGGCAAACGCCTTACGTCTACTATCAGAACTTCTGATGGCCGAGGCTGACGGGGCCGGCACGCCGCCAGCGGGCGAGCACGCGGCCAGTCACGCGGGCCAGCCCGCCGGGCAGCCGCCCGGCGAAGCGCTGACCGCACCCTCCACCGACTCGACGCCCGACACGATCGACGGCGTCGCGTACGCACGCCTGTACGGCGAGCCGCTCTTCAAGCTTCCACAGGACCTCTACATCCCGCCGGAGGCGCTCGAAGTCTTTCTCGAGACCTTCGAAGGCCCGCTCGACCTGCTGCTGTACCTTATCCGCAAGCAGAACTTCAACGTTCTCGACATCCCGATGGCGGAGGTCACGAACCAGTACCTCGGCTACGTCGAGCAACTGCGCAAGACCAACCTCGAACTCGCCGCGGAATATCTGCTGATGGCGGCCATGCTCATCGAGATCAAGTCGCGCATGCTGCTGCCGGTCAAGAAGGCCGATACCGGCGAGGAAGCCGAAGACCCGCGCGCCGAACTCGTGCGGCGCCTGCTCGAATACGAGCAGATGAAGCTCGCCGCCCAGCGCATCGACCGCCTGCCGCAGCTCGGGCGCGACTTCATGCGCGCCGAGGTCTATATCGAGCAGAGCATCACGCCGCGCTTTCCCGACGTGGACAGCAACGACCTGCGCGCCGCGTGGGCCGACGTCATCAAGCGCGCGAAGCTCGTTCAGCACCACAAGATCTCGCGCGAGGAGCTCTCCGTGCGCGAGCACATGAGCATCATCCTGCGCCGGCTCCAGGGCGAGCGCTTCATGGAGTTCTCCGAGCTGTTCGACACCACGCGCGGCGTGCCCGTGGTGATCGTGAACTTCATCGCCATGCTGGAGCTGTCGCGCGAATCGCTCATCGAGATCACCCAGCCCGAGCCGTTCGCGCCGATCTACGTGCGGCTCGCGTATCTGCCTGCCTGAGTGTCTCCCTGAGCGCCCAGGGCAAGGCGCAAGGCCCGTTCGGGCTTGCCGCGCCCCCGCCGCAAATAAATAGCACCACATCAAATGAAGGGCCGCCGGCCGGCCCGCGCGGCGCGACGCCAGGAAAATCCCTCACCCGGGGCGGGTGCGCCGCGCTCACAAATCCACTACAATCGCCCGCGCCTGCCCGGTCTCGTCCCACATACGGGACACACGAAGAACCGCACGCGCCAAGCTGCGCGGCCCGGGCGCGCGACGTCCGCTTCGCGGTCCGTGGGCCGGGCCCTGCGGCGTGCAACCCAAGTCTTGCCCCGCGCGAGGCATAAAGCATCCGATCATGAAAGTCATCAGTTCGATTCAGGAATTGCGCGACCAGTTGCGCGGCCAAAACCGCACCGCGTTCGTGCCGACCATGGGCAACCTGCACGAAGGCCATCTTTCGCTGATGCGCCTCGCGCGCCAGCACGGCGACCCGGTCGTGGCGAGCATCTTCGTGAACCGCCTCCAGTTCGGCCCGAACGAGGACTTCGACAAGTATCCCCGCACGCTCCAGGACGACATCGAGAAGTTGCAGAAGGAGAACGTCTACGTGCTGTTCGCGCCGACCGAGCGCGACCTGTATCCGCAGCCGCAGGAATACCGCGTGCGCCCGCCCCATGACCTGGGCGACATTCTGGAGGGCGAGTTCCGCCCCGGCTTCTTCGAGGGCGTGTGCACGGTCGTCATGAAGCTGATGTCGTGCGTGCAGCCGCGTGTGGCCGTGTTCGGCAAGAAGGACTACCAGCAGTTGATGATCGTGCGCGCGATGTGCAACCAGTTCGCGCTGCCGACCGAGGTGATCGCTGCCGAAACGGTGCGCGACGCCGACGGCCTCGCGCTCAGCTCGCGCAACCGCTACCTGGGCGAAGCCGAGCGCGCCGAAGCCCCGCAACTGGCGGGCGTGCTGCGCGCGATTCGCGAATCGGTGCTCTCGGGCCGCCGCGACTTCCAGCAGCTCGAACTCGACGCCATGGCCACGCTCGCCGCGCGCGGCTGGAAGCCCGACTACATCGCGATCCGCAAGCGCGCGAACCTGCTGCCGCCCACGCCGGGCGTCGCCGCTCAAGCCGACGAGCCGCTCGTCGTGCTGGCCGCGGCCAAGCTCGGCGCCACGCGCCTGATCGACAACCTCGAAATCTGAGGTCCGCGGGGCGGCCGCGCCGTCCCTGTTCACAAGATTCCCGCTTGATTCCGCTTGATCCCGCTTGATTCCGGTTATCCGCGCCTTGACGCGGGCTCAAGCTCAAGCACCTGACCCGCGGCGGGCCGCGCGCCCGCACGCCTGAGGAGACACGCCATGCAACGCCATATGCTCAAGTCGAAGATCCACCGCGTCGCCGTCACGCACTGCGAGCTGCACTACGAAGGCTCGTGCGCCATCGACGAGAACCTGCTCGAAGCGGCGAACATCGTCGAGAACGAGCGCATCGACATCTGGAACATCAACAATGGCGAGCGCTTCACGACCTACGCGATCAAGGGCGAACGCGGCAGCGGCATGATCTCGCTGAACGGCTCGGCCGCGCGCCGCGCGCAACTGGGCGACCTCGTGATCATCGCGGCCTTCGCGAACGTGGAAGAGGAAGAGCTCAAGGCCGGCTGGAAGCCGGACCTCGTGTTCGTCGACGAGAACAACCGCATCAAGGGCAGCCGCGACCACGTACCCACGCAAAGCTGGAGCTAAGGCGCGCGGCCGGCCGCTGCGGGCTCGCTTGCCAGCCTGGTTGCGAGCTTACTTGCCCGCGCCGTCCACCCAGCCGAGAATCGACTGCCACTGGTCGAGATCCTTTTCGACCCGGCTCTTCGCCACGTCCCACAGCGTGAGGCCGTGCGCGGCCAGCTGCACGTAGTTCTGCGTGTCGCGCAAATAGCCCAGCACCGGCAGTTCCAGCCCTTCCACGAAGCGCTGGAGCTGCTCGGCCGAGCGCGTGCGCGAATCCACCCGCATGCCCACCACGCCCACCTGGATCGAGCCCTTGCGCACGGCCTTTTCCTTGGCGAGGCGGTTCAGGAAGTCCTGGGTGGCGAGGATGTCGAACATCGAGGGTTGCAGCGGCACGATCACCTTGTCGGCCAGTTCGATGATCGCCCCGAGCCGGTTGCCGTGCAGGCCGGCAGGCGTGTCGATGACGGCGTGCTCGAGTCCCTTGGGCGGCTTCGCCGGGTTGTCCAGGTCGACCTGCCAGCTTTCGATGGGCGGCAGCGTGGCCGGCCGCAAATCGAGCCATGCGTGCGAAGACTGCTGCCGGTCGAGATCCGCGAGCGCCACCCACTCGCCTTGCGCGGCGAAATAGCCCGCCAGATTGGTGGACAGCGTGCTCTTTCCCACGCCGCCCTTGGGATTCGCCACCACGATTACCGTCATGAATGCTCCCGTCAGGATGGCTGGCACTGGACCAGCCGGATTGCCGTGATTCTTGCCTGATGCCCTTCGAGGCGCCTTGCGGACGAGCCGCCGCCCCGAATCAACCGTCCGATATTATCGGCAAATTGCGCGCCGCCGAAGCCCCCGCGTGTGCGCACCGCATTTGTTCCTGTCAAATTCCGGAGACTGACCGACCATGAGCACCCTACGCCAGGATGTCACGATCGAAACCCTGCTCGAGCGCCAGCGCGGCCGCCTGCCCGAACTGCTGGGCTTTCGCCCGCTCGCGCTCGAACAAGGCCTGCTGCGCGCCGAACTCGACGTGCGCAGCAATCTGCTCGCGCCCAACGGCTTCCTGCACGCGGCCACGGTGATCGGCCTCGCCGACACCGCCTGCGGTTACGCCTGCCTCGCCCACCTACCGCCCAACGCGAAGAACTTCACGACCATCGAGATCAAGAGCAACCATCTCGGCACGGCGCGCGAAGGCACGATCTCGGCCGTGGCGACGGGCGTGCACCTCGGGCGCAGCACGCAGGTCTGGGACGCCACGGTGAGCGGCCCGGACGGCAAGACCATCGCGCTGTTCCGCTGCACGCAGATGGTGCTTTACTGAGCTGCGCGCTTTATCGCGTGTTCTGGCGCGTATTCACCTGATCACCCCAAACACCCTCTCCAGATCGAGGCTCGCCGCGAGCGTATCCGCCAGCCGCTCCAGCGACGCCTCGCGCAACGCCGGGTAGTCCACCGCGCGCGCCGCCGCGAGCCCCGCCCAGCGCAGCAGCGCGGTGCACGCCTCGGGCGTGTCGAAGAGGCCGTGCACGTAGGTCGCGAGGATCTGGCCGTCGACCGAGCACGCGCCGTCGGGGCGCGACGCCCCTGCGCCCTCCTGCGCAAGCCGCAGCGCGGGCGTTTCCAGCGCGCGCCCGCGCGTTTCGCCCATGTGAATCTCGTACCCGGTCACCCGCGCCGGTTCCGCGCCTTCCAGCGCAAGCGCGCCCGTCACGTTCTTGAGCGTCTTTTCGCGCGTGAGTTCGGTTTCGTAGTCGAGCCAGCCAAAGCCCGCCACCGCGCCCGGCTCGCCCTCCACGCCGTGCGGATCGGCAATCGCGCGCCCGAGCATCTGCATGCCCCCGCAAATGCCGATCACGCGCCCGCCATAGCGCAGATGCCGCGCGAGCGCCGTCTCCCAGCCCTGCGCGCGCAGCCACGCGAGGTCGTCGCGGACGTTCTTCGAGCCCGGCAGGATCACGAGATCGGCCGCGCCCGGCGTTTCGCCCGTGCGCACGTAGGTGAAATCGACTTGCGGATGGGCGCGCAGCGCGTCGAAATCCGTGTGGTTGCTGATGTGCGGCAGCGCGGGCACGACCACGCGCAAGACCTCGCCGCCCGCCTGCGCGCCGCTGTGGGCCGCGCCGGGCAGCATGTCCTCGGCGTCGAGCGTGAGGCCGTGCAGATACGGCACCACGCCGAGCACGGGCTTGCCGGTTTGCTTCTCCAGCCATTCGAGGCCGGGTTCGAGCAGCGTGCGGTCGCCGCGAAAACGGTTGATGACGAAGCCCTTCACGCGTGCGCGCTCGCTCTCCGACAGGCAGGCCAGCGTGCCGATCAGGTGCGCGAACACGCCGCCACGGTCGATGTCGGCCACGAGCACGACCGGGCAGTCCACGGCCTCGGCGAAGCCCATGTTGGCGATGTCGTTGGCGCGCAGATTGACTTCGGCGGGGCTGCCCGCGCCTTCCACGAACACCGTGTCGTAGCGCTCGCGCAGGCGCGCGTACGACTGGAGCACGGCCTCGCGCGCGAGCGGCTTGTAGTCCTGGTATGCGCGCGCGTTGAGGTTCATGCGCGCCTTGCCGTGAATGATGACCTGCGAGCCGAGGTCGCTGTTGGGCTTGAGCAGCACCGGGTTGAGGTCGGTGTGCGCCTCGATGCCGGCCGCGATCGCCTGGAGCGCCTGGGCGCGGCCGATCTCGCCGCCATCCACGGTCACGGCGCTGTTGAGCGCCATGTTCTGCGGCTTGAATGGGGCGACGCGCGCGCCCGCGCGGCGCGCGAGGCGGCACAGGCCGGCCACGAGCGTGCTCTTGCCGGCGTCGGACGTGGTGCCCTGGATCATCAGCGTGCCCTGGGGCACGGCGGGTAGCGTTGCGGTCATGAAGCGGTTGGCGCGGGTGGCGCGTGGGCGGCTGTGGCGAACGCGCATTATCCCATCGCCCGCCGCAGCGCAGCAGCAGGCGCGGGCGAGCGTTAGCCGAAAGGGGGACAGCCGTTACAATTGCGCGATGAATTCGCGCGATCTCACCTTCATCGTCGGCGGCGCGCGCTCGGGCAAGAGCGCGCACGCCGAACGCCTCGCCGCCGATAGCGGCCTGGCGGTCACCTATATCGCGACCGCGCGCGTGACCGGCGACGCCGAATTCGCCGATCGCATCGCGCACCATCGCGCACGCCGTCCCGCGCACTGGGGGCTCGTCGAAGCGCCGCTCGACCTCGCGGGCGCGCTCGACGCCACGGCCGCGCCGGACCGCTGCGTGCTGATCGACTGCCTCACGCTCTGGCTCGCCAGCCTGTTGTGCCCGCCCGACGCGCAAGCGCCGCTGCCCGACTGGCGCGCGCGCCTCGACGCCTTCGCCGCCGCCTGCGAGCGCGCGCAAGGCACGGTGCTCGTGGTGAGCAACGAAATCGGCATGGGCGTCGTGCCGCTCGGCGCGGCCACACGCCTTTACGTGGACGAGCTCGGCCGCCTGAACCAGCGCATCGCCGCGCTCGCGGACCGCGCCACGCTCGTCGCCGCCGGGCTGCCCCTCGTGCTCAAGGCGCCGACCTCATGATGCTCACGCTGCCCGTCACCGCCGCGCTCGCCGTGGCCGGCGTCGCCGTGGACCGCTGGTTCGGCGAGCCGCGCCGCGCCCATCCCCTCGTCGCCTTCGGGCGGCTCGCGAACCATATCGAAGCGCGCCTGAACACCGGGCGTCGCGGCCGCCCGCTCGGCCTGCTCGCGTGGCTTGCCGCCGTCGCGCCGCCCGTCGCGCTCGCGGCGCTGCTGTGCGCGCTGCTCCCCTTGCCGCTCGCGTGGACGCTGCACGTCGCGCTGCTGTGGTTCGCGCTCGGCGCGCGCAGCCTCACGGAGCACATCGCGCCGATCGGCGCGGCGCTCGCGCGGCGCGACCTCGCCGCCGCGCGCGAACTGACCGGGCGCATCGTCTCGCGCGACACGGCCGGGGCCGACGCCACCGCGCTCTCGCGCGCGGCCGTCGAATCGGCGCTGGAGAACGGCAACGACGCGATCTTCGGCGCGCTGTTCTGGTTCGCGATCGCGGGCGGCCCCGGCGCGCTGGCATTTCGCCTCGCCAACACGCTCGACGCGATGTGGGGCTACCGCACGCCGCGCTTCCTGCGCTTTGGCTGGGCGGCGGCGCGCATCGACGACGTGCTCAACTGGATTCCCGCGCGCCTCACGGCCACGAGCTATGCGCTCCTCGGCGACACGCGCACGGCGCTGCGCTGCTGGCGCGAACAGGCGCATCGCTGGGACAGCCCGAACGCGGGCCCGGTGATGGCGGCGGGCGCGGGCAGCCTGAACGTGCTGCTGGGCGGCGCGGCCGTCTATCACGGCACGCTCGAGCAGCGCCCGGCGCTCGGCGCGGGCTCGCCGCCGCGCGCGCAGGATGTGCATGCGGCGCTGCGCCTCGTCGAGCGCACCACCGTCCTGTGGCTCGCGGCGCTGCTCGCGCTGGCTTTCGTGAGCGTGGCCACCCATGTCTGAACCACAACCCCTCCTTGTCGCGCACGGCGGCAATCTGCACGAAGCGGCCGAGCGCTACGGCATCGCCTGGGAAGCGTGGATCGATCTGTCGACCGGCATCAATCCGCACGGCTACCCCGTGCCGCCCGTGCCGTCTTCGGCGTGGCGTCGCCTGCCCGACGAAGGCGACGGCTTCGCCGACTGCGCCGCGCGCTACTACGGCGCGCCCGACGCCCGGCATGTGCTGCCGGTGGCGGGCAGCCAGGCCGCGATTCGGGCGCTGCCCGCGCTGCTGCCCCGCGCGCACGTCGCCATCGCGCCGCTCACCTATGGCGAGTACGCACCGGCATTCGCCCAGGCCGGGCACGAGATCGCCCCGCTGGACATCACGCGCGACACGCTGCCCGATGCGCTCACGCACGCCGTGGTCGTGAATCCGAACAACCCGACGGCCGCCCATCTCGACGCGGCCCGCCTGCTGCACTGGCACGCGCAGCTCGCGGCGCGCGGCGGCACGCTGATCGTCGACGAAGCCTTCGCCGATGCGTTCGGCCCGCAGCACGGCGAAACGCTTGCGCGCGCAACCGATCGCGAGGGCCTCGTCGTGCTGCGCTCGCCGGGCAAGTTCTTCGGGCTCGCGGGCGCACGCTGCGGATTTGCGCTGGCGCGGCCCGCGCTGCTGCACGCGCTGCGCGCGCGCCTGGGCGCGTGGACCGTGAGCGGGCCCGCGCGGCACGCAGTCGCTCACGCATTCGAAGACGGCGCATGGCAGCGCGCAATGCGCGAGCGTCTCGCTGCCGAAAGCGCTCGCCTCGTCGCGCTGCTGCGCGCGCACGGCTTCGCGCCGCACGCCACGCCGCTCTTCGCGTGGATCGCGGACCCGCGCGCGGCGGCATTGCAGGACGCACTCGCGCGGCACGCGGTGTGGACGCGCCGCTTCGACGCGCCCGCCAGCCTGCGCTTCGGCCTGCCCGCCTGCGACGACGAATGGCGGCGCTTCGAAGGCGCACTCGCACAAGCGATGCGGGCGATCGGTTGATGCGCGGCGCCGTCCTCGCGCTTGCGCTCGCGTGTGCCGGCCTGCTTGGCTCGCTCGAATCGCGCGCGGCCAACGCAGCGGTCAGCGCCGTGGACGACGCGGGCAACACCGTTACCCTCCCCGCTCCCGCCCAGCGCGTCGTCAGCCTCGCGCCGCACGTGACCGAGTTGCTCTATGCGGCGGGCGGCGGCGCGAAGGTCGTCGGCGCGGTCGCCTACAGCGATTACCCGCCCGAAGCGCAAAAGGTGCCGCGCGTGGGCGACAACCGCGCGCTCGACCTCGAACGCATCGCCGCGCTCAAGCCCGACCTGATCGTGGTCTGGCGTCACGGCAATGCGCAGCAGCAACTCGACCGCCTGCGCGCGCTGCATATTCCACTCTTTTTCAGCGAGCCGCATCGGCTCGACGATGTCGCGACCTCGCTCACGCGGCTTGGCGTGCTGCTCGGCACGCGGCCCACGGCGCAGGCCGCCGCCGACGCCTACCGGCTCGACATCGCGCAACTCCGCGCGCGCTACGCCCGGCGCGCGCCCGTGAGTGTGTTCTACGAAGTCTGGGATCGGCCGCTGATGACCCTCAACGGCCAGCACATGATCAGCGACGTGATCGCACTGTGCGGCGGGCGCAATGTGTTCGCGGCGCTCGAACCGCTCGTGCCGGCGGTTTCGACCGAAGCCGTATTGGCCGCGAACCCCGATGCGATCGTCACTGCGGCGCAGGGCGAGACGTCGCCGGACCGGTCGCTGCCCGGCCTCGCGCTCTGGCAGTCGTGGCCCACGCTCACGGCCGTCAAGCGCGGCAATCTCTTCGCCATCGACGGCGACCTGCTCACCCGCCCCGCGCCACGCATCGCCCAGGGCGCGGCGCAGCTCTGCGAAGACCTCGATCTCGCCCGCACGCGCGATGCCGCCGCGCATTGATTCGGCATCCGAATCGATTCGACAGACTGAGGCTGATCAGGCGTTCCAGCGCGACAGCAACCACTGCGCGCTCGACGCGTCGTAGCGCAGCCACACCACGGCCGCCATTTCCAGCGGCCAGCGCACGCAGCGCGCGAGCGGCATGCCGAGCGCACGCGCCGTGACGGTGCGGATCACGCCCGCGTGCGTGACGGCCCACACGGTCGTCTTTTCGTGCGCGTCGAGCGTGGCGAACCACGCGCTCACGCGCGCGTCGAATTGCGCAACGCTCTCGCCGCCGTGCATGCGCGCGTGCTCGAAATCGGCGGCCCAGGCGTCGATCTGCGCACGGTCGATCTCGTCCCAGCGCTGCCGCTCCCACGCGCCGAAATCCATCTCCGCGAGGCGCGCGTCCGCCGCCGGCGTGTGGCCGTGCGCGGCCGAGAGCGCCGCCGCCACGCTCGCGCAACGCGTGAGCGGACTCGTCGCGATGCGTTGCGGCGCGCGCACGCCGAGCGCCGCGAGGCGCGTGGCGAGCAACGCGGCCTGCTCGTTCGCCTCGCCCGCGAGCGGCACGTCGCTCGCGCCGTAGCACACGCCCGCCTCCACGGCCACGGCCACGGCGGGATGGCGAATCAGAACGAGATCCATGCAAGCCCCACGAGATAGATGGCGATCTCGAACACCTGCTGCGCGAAGCCGAGACAGTCGCCCGTATAACCGCCGATGCGCCGCACGAAGTAACGCCCCAGCGCGAAGCGCAGCGCCGCGAGCACGACGAGCATGAGCACGCCCGCGCGCCAGTCGGACCAGAAAAGCCAGGGCAAGCCGAACACGCATGCGCACAACCACGCGAGCAGGCTCATGCGCTGCGCGACGGGCTTGGCCTTGCCTTCGGGGCGCACGTAGTCGAGCGAGACGAGATAGCTGATCGCGCACGCGCGGCTCGCGGCGTGACCCGCGATCATGAGCATCGCGGCGCGCGCGGGCGGCAGCGCCGCGAGCGTCTGCCACTTGAGAGCAAGCGCCACCACGAGACCGATCGCACCGAACGCGCCGATGCGCGAGTCGTGCATGATGCGCAGCACGTCCTCGCGCGTGTACGCGCCGCCGAAGGCGTCGAAGCAATCCGCGAGACCGTCCTCGTGAAACGCGCCCGTCGCGAGCAACGTGACGGCCATCGAGAGCAGCACGGCAACGCTCGCCGGAAACACGCGCAGCGCGGCGAGATAGACGAGCGCCGCGAGCACGCCGATCAATGCGCCGACCAGCGGAAAGTAGCGCGCCGCCGCATTGAGCCACGCGGGCTCGAAGCCCACCCAGCGCGGCACCGGCACACGCGTGAAATAACCGAGCGCCGTGAAGAAGTAGCGCAGTTCCGCCAGCGGATTCATCGCGTGGCGCTCAGGCGTTGCGGTCACTGCGATTGTCCACGCCCGCCGACTCGAAGCTCGCCATCTCGTTGAGAAACGCCACGGCCGCGCGCAACAGCGGCACCGCGAGCGCCGCGCCCGTGCCTTCGCCCAGCCGCAGGTCGAGCGCGAGCAGTTCGCGCGCGCCGAAATGATCGAGCATGCGCCGGTGCCCCGCTTCGTTCGATGCGTGCGCAAACACGCAGTAGTCGCGCACGTTCGGCGCGAGCGAGTCGGCCACGAGCAGCGCCGAAGTCGCGATGAAGCCGTCCACGAGAATCGCCATGCGCGAGCGCGCCGCTTCGATGAACGCACCCGCCATCATCGCGATCTCGAAGCCGCCGAAGGCCGCGAGCACGTCGAGCGGCTCGCGCGCGTCGGCGTGATGCGCGAGCGCCGCCGCGAGCACATTGCGCTTTCTCGCGAGGCCCGCGTTGTCGAGGCCCGTGCCGCGCCCCACGCATTCGTCGATCGGCACGCTGCACAGCCGGCTCATCAGGCACGCGGCCGACGACGTGTTCGCAATGCCCATTTCGCCGAAGCCGATCACGTTCGTGCCGAGCGCCGCGTGATGGCGCACGCGCGCCGCGCCCGCCGCAAGCGCGGCGAGCGCTTCGTCGCGCGTCATGGCGCGCTCGTGTGCGAAGTTGCGCGTGCCGCGCGCGATGGGTGCATCGATGAGCGAGGGCGCGGGTTCGGGCGCGCAAGGCAGCGGCGTCGCCACGCCCGCGTTGACGATCTCGAGCGTGAGGCCCGCCACGCCGCTGAACGCGTTGATGGCAGCGCCGCCCGCCAGGAAGTTCGTCACCATCTGCGCGGTCACGGCCTGCGGGTACGGGCTCACGCCTTCGGCGGCGATGCCGTGATCGCCCGCGAAGACGATCATCACGGGCCGCTCGACGCTCGGGCGCACGCTGCGCTGGATCATGCCGAGCTGGCGTGCGAGTGTTTCCATGCGGCCGAGGCTGCCGGGCGGTTTGGTCTTGGTGTCGATGAGGCGTTGCAGCTCGTCGCGCAGCGAGAGATCGAGCGGTTCGACAGCGAGCAGTTCGGTAAGCGATGACGTCATGATGAGTTCGTTTCGTAATGGTGCGGACCCAAGCCACGCGTTAGCGCGCGGCATTCGATCCAGGCGAATGCGGTAACGACGATGCCGAAGCGAGCGCGGGCACGAGCGCCTCGTGCGCGCCTTCGCGGATGAGCACGAGCGGATGGCCGAATGCGGCGCTCGCGCGCTCCGGCGTGAGCACTTCGCGCACGCGGCCCGCGTGGAAGCCGCCGTGGCCGTCGAGCAGGAGCGCATGCGTCGCGAAGCGCCGCGCAAGATTGAGATCGTGGCAGGAAAACACGATCGCCCGCGCTTCGCTGCGCACCCAGTGCGAGAGCGCTTCGAGGCAGGCGATCTGATGATGGAGGTCCAGATGCGCGAGCGGCTCGTCGAGCAGCAGGAGCGGCGCGCCCTGGCACAGCGCGGCGGCCAGCGCGACGCGCTGGCGTTCGCCCCCCGAAAGCGAGAGCACGTCGCGCGCGGCGAGCGCTTCGAGACCGAGCGTGCCGAGCGCGGCTTGCGCGGCTTGTCGATCGGCATCGCCCTCCCAGCCCCAGCCGGCCAGATGCGGATAGCGATTGAGCAGCACGGTGTCGAGCACGCTCGCGCTGAAGGCGTCGCGCTGATCCTGGGGCATGAGCGCGCGGCGCTGCGCGAGGCGCACGGCGGGCCACTGCGCAAGCGCGATGCCCTCCACTTCCACGCGCCCCGCCGCCGGTTCGCGCAGGCCTGCGAGCGCGCCGATGAGCGTCGTCTTGCCCGCGCCGTTCGCGCCCGCCACGCACCAGATCTCGCCGGCTTCGAAGCGCTGCGTGAGCGCTTGAACGAGCGTGCGCGCGCCCGCGCGCAAGGTGAGCGCGTGGGCGGCGAGCAGCGGTGCGCGTGCGTCGCTCATCGTGTGCGCCTCGCGAGCAGCATCCAGAGGAACACGGGCACGCCCGCGAGCGCCGTCACGACGCCCACCGGCAATTGCGCGGGCGCGGCCACGGTGCGCGCGACGAGGTCCGCGCCCATCACGGCCAGGCCGCCCGCGAGCGCGGCGGCGGGCACGAGCATGCGCTGATCGTTACCGAACGCGAGGCGCAACATGTGGGGCACGACGAGCCCGACGAAACCAATGGTGCCGCCCGTAGTCACGGCCGCCGCCGCCCCGAGCGACGCGGCAAGATAGATGCCAACGCGCAGGCGCAGCACGGGCACGCCGAGCGCCTGCGCGGCGGCGTCGCCGCGCAGCAGCACGTTGAGCATCGGCGCGGCCGGCACCACGCCCGCCAGCACGATCGCGAGCGCCGCAAGCGCGGGCCACGGCATGCCCGCGCCGTTCAGGTCGCCCGTGAGCCAGAACAGCATGCCGCGCAGGTGCGTATCGGGGGCGAGCGTGAGCAGCAACGTGATCAGCGCGCCCCAACCGGCCGCCGTCACCGCGCCCGTCAACAGCAGTTTTGGCGAACTGTCCTGCGGCTCGCCGCGCCAGAGTTCCCGGCGCGCCAGGCCGAGCACGAGCAGGATCGAAACGAACGCGCCCGCGCAGGCGCTCGCCTGCACGCCCCACCATGCCACGCCCGCGATCATCGCCACGAGCGCGAACGCGGCCGCGCCGCCCGACACGCCGAGCACGTAGGGCTCCGCCAGCGGATTGTGCAGCAACACCTGCAACAACGCGCCCGCCAGCGCGAGCAATGCGCCGCACGCGAAACCGGCCAGCGCGCGCGGCAGGCGCAGCGTGCGCACGATTTCGGTGGCCATATCGGGCGTGCCGTGCGCGGGCGAGAGCGCCGCCAGCGCCTGTGCGAGCGTAACGCTCACGCTGCCGCTCGCGAGCGACGCCGCGAACACCACGAGCGCCGCCGCGGCGAGCGCGCCCCAGATTGCCCATGCGCGGCGCGCGCTCATCGAGCGGCGCGGCAGCGTCGGCAACGCGGGGACGTCAGGGGCTTTATCGCGGCTTACGGAGCGCATCGGAAAATTCGGCGGCGACAGGTTTAAAAAACTTCACACGAGAAAACAAAGGGGCATTCAAAACGGCCGGGCAACGCATGCAAAGCGATGCTGACAAAGTGGCATTCACCCGCGGACAAACATACGGATCAATGCAGCGAATCAATCTCTTTTGTCAGGCAAGCTTTAGCCACGTATGAAGCCGCGAACTCGTGATGTTATAACGCACGGGCCGCGATCGCGGCGACGTCGCGCGGGCGCGGCATGGGCAATTTGCGTTCCTGCTGCGCCTTTGTGCAGCACGTAGTGCGGGATTCAGGCCTCATTCAGGTAAGAAGCCGGGTTGTTACGTCTGGAAACGACACAATTATCGGAATGCGCGTTAATCCGCGCTAGAATGCCTGTCTTTAGAGGACGCAGCACATGCTCAACGAACTCGAAACACTCTCACAGAACATCGGGCGGCTGATCCAGATTAATCAGCGCCATCATGAAGCTCGCCTCGCACTCGAAGAGCAACTCGCACAGCTGCGTGCGCAATGCGACGCCACGCGCGCCGAGCTCGAACAGGTCCGCGAAGAGCGCAATGCGTTGCAAGCGGAGCGCGATGCGCTCTCGGCCAAGATCGACGACGCGCAGGTACGCCTGAACGCGATTCTCGAAAAGCTGCCGCGCGCACGCGCGAGCAACGAACGCGAGAACCAGCTCGATCTGCTCGAACCGTCACCGAGCAACGACGACGACAGCAACGCGGCCCGCCACGGAGAAAATGCATGAGCACCAAGCAGATCGAAGCGACGATACTCGGGCAAACCTATCGCCTCGCCTGTTCGGCAGAAACGGAACAAGCCCTGCTCGAAGCGGTGGCGCGCGTCGACGCCGAAATGTCGAAGATCCGCAATCACAGCAACGTGCGCGGCACCGATCGCATCGCGGTCATGGCGGCGCTTTCGATCGCCTCGGAACTGCTGCGCCTGCAAACGAGCGTGCGACACGGCGAAGCATTCCCAGCCGAAGAAATCCGTCGTACAATGCGTCAAATGAATGAACAACTCGGCGCCGTCATCCAGCAGCACGGGGTGCAATAAGCGCTGTAGCAAGTCGTAGCACTGCGGTATGATGTTGTTCATGGGTAGCGTTGGATTGTTTCTAAACACCACGCGCTACCAACGAGTTTAGTCAGCTTCCCTGCCTGGTTCGCCAAGGTCATATATTCCTTGAACCAATGCCATGTGCACGGTTGCGGAAATTTGTAGCACGGGCGTGCGCGTCACACTGTCTGATGTACCCAAAGTGCTGCTAACTGCGACCAATTCTGAACCCTCGGTTCAGGATGCCGGCCTAGCGGCTATGGCGGGGACCTATTCAAACGGCATCGGACCTGTGTCCGATGCCGTTTTCCATTGTGCGGCACGTTTCTTCGCGTGCTTACGCGTGCGCTTGCACGCGCGCCCGTCCCCTCCCCTTTCGACGTGACCTTCGACTCATGCGCTACTGGCTGATGAAGTCCGAACCCGACGAAGCAAGCATCGACGATCTCGCGAACGCACCACAACGCACGTTGCCGTGGACGGGTGTGCGCAACTATCAGGCACGCAATTTCATGCGCGACACGATGCAGCCCGGCGACGGCGTGCTGTTCTATCACTCGAGCTGTCCCGAGCCCGGCATCGCGGGCATTGCGCAGGTGTCGTCCACGGCGTACCCCGACCCCACGCAATTCGATGCGAAGAGTCCTTACTACGACGCGAAATCGACACACGAGAATCCGCGCTGGATGCTCGTCGATGTCGTGTTCAAGAAGAAGTGTCCGCTGATTGCGCTTGCCGCCTTGCGCGAGCACGAAGCACTCGCGGACATGCGCGTGCTCGCGAAGGGCAATCGTCTTTCGATCACGCCGGTCACCACGGCTGAGTGGAACTTCATCACGAAACAGTTGATGTGATCGCGATGTGAGGCTGCCACGCGACTTTGCCGTGGCATGGGCCGTACGCATCGCGAGACCCGGCACGCAGACGACATGCGCGCGCGAGTTCAAGCACAATCGCGCACAGTCGTACGGCGTGGCCTGTGTTGGCTGTGCTGCGCCCGCGACCCAAGTTCTGCAAGGAGCCTCAATGAACAGAAAAACCGCCGTCACGCTCGCCGCCGCATTCGCGGCCGCCGTGCCCCTCGCCATGACGCTCGCGCCGCGCGCCGCATTCGCACAGAGCGACGCGCGCTATCAGCCCGCGGGCGTGCTTTCGCTTTCCGCGCAGGCCAGCGCCGAAGTGCCGCAAGATGTCGTCACCATTACGCTGTTCTACGAACAGGAGGCGAGCGATCCCTCTTCGCTCACCGCCACGCTCAACCAGCGCGCCGACTCCGCGTTGCAACGGGCCAAGGGCGTCGCGGGCGTGACCGCGCGCTCGGGTCAGTTCTCGATCTTCCCCTCCACCGATCGCGACGGGCGCATCTCGGCCTGGCGCGGCCGCACGGAAGTCGTGCTCGAATCGCATGATTTCGCGGCGGCGTCGAAGCTTGCCGGCGATCTCGCTTCGGTCATGCAGGTGGGCAACGTGCAGTTCTCGCTTTCGCCCGAAGCGCAGCGCGCAGCGGAACAAAAACTCTCGGGCCAGGCGATCGCCTCGTTTCGCGACCAGGCCTTGTCGGCCACGCGCGCGTTCGGCTACAGCAGCTACACGATTCGCGACGTGAACGTGGGGCATTCCGGCGTGATGCCGCGCCCCGTGATGATGATGAGCGCGCGCGCCGCTTCGGCTGACGCGAAGATGTCCGCGCCCGTGCCCCTCGAAGGCGGCACCTCCACCGTGACAGTCAACGTCTCCGGCTCGGTGCAGATGAAGTAACGCGCAGCCCATCGCGCTCGCAGAAAAAAAGGCCACGGTGCAAACCGTGGCCTTTTTCATGGGCTAAAACGCAAAACGCGCTCGCGTGGGCATCAGCGCTTCGCGCTCGCCACAGGCGCGCCGTCGTTGCCGTTCTTGCTGCGCTTCGCGCGGCGATACGACCACGCCATCAAGCCAATGCCCGCGATGATCATCGGCAGCGAGAGCCATTGACCCATCGAAAGGCCGAGTGCGAGCAAGCCGAGGAAGTCGTCGGGCTCGCGCGCGAATTCCACGGTGAAACGCGCGAGACCGTAGCCGATCAGGAACATCGCCGAGATCGCGCCAACGGGGCGCGGCTTGCGCGAGAAAAGAATCAGCACGATGAAGAGCGCAATGCCTTCGAGCGCGATTTCATAGAGCTCCGAAGGATGGCGCGGCAGCAGATGGTACTGCGCGAACACTTCGTTCAGGTGCCACTGCGCGGCCAGTTGCGGATGCGCGGCGAGCCATGCGGCGTCGTCGTTCGCGGCGCCGGGGAACAGCATGGCCCACGGCGAGTCGGGCGAGGTCACGCGGCCCCAGAGTTCACCGTTGATGAAGTTGCCCAGACGCCCCGCGGCGAGACCCGTGGGCACCATCGGCGCGACGAAGTCCGTCACTTGCAGCCACGTGCGTCCACGCTGCCACGCGAACAGGACCATCGCAAAGGTCACGCCGAGAAAGCCGCCGTGAAACGACATGCCCCCTTCCCACACCTTGAAGATGTCGAGCGGATGTGCGAAGTACCAGCTCGCCTTGTAGAACAGCACATAGCCTAAGCGCCCGCCGAGGATCGTGCCGAGCACGCCATAGAACAGCATGTCGTCGATGTCTTTCGCGGTCCAGCCCTGCGCGGCCACGAATGGCAGGCGCAGACGCAGACGGCCGATCACGATCGCGAGGATGAAGCCGACGAGATACATGAGACCGTACCAGCGCACGGCGAGCGGCCCCAGATGAATGGCGATGGGGTCGAAGTTCGGGTGGATGAGCATCGTGGAGTGAGGTCTTGTCGGCGAGATCGGTTGAAATCGGGTTGTAAGCAGCGCCGCAGTTGGCAAAGCACGAGCGGGCAAAGCGCGTTGGACGTTTGCAAAGCGGGGAGGTTCGCCGCCGGAACGTCATGGCGTGACATTATCGCCGACGCGAGGGCGCCCGAACCAAAACGCACCGTTTGCGGCGCGCAGCGAGTGTAACGGTGACAGATGAAAGCGCCGCGTGGCGCGCGGCTGCATGCGATCTACCGTGACCGAATGCGACCTGCTGCGGCCTGATGCGGCCTGGCGCAGTCAGCGCCCGCCCGTCGCCGCGTGCGCGCGCACGATCTCGATAAAAGCCGCAAGCACAGGGCTCACCTCGGCCGAGCGCCACACGAGTCCCGTTTCGATCACCGGCGCGGCCGCGGCGAGCGGCCGGTACACGACGCCGGTGCGCCGCAGATGCCGCAGCGACTGCGGCACGAGCGCCACGCCCATGCCGGCCGAGACGAGGCTCACGATGGTCTGCATCTGGATCGCCTCCTGGCCGACGACCGGCGCGACGCCCGCCGCGCCGTAGCAGTCCATGATCGTGTCGTAGAAGCCGGGCGCGAGATGGCGCGGGAAAACAACGAGCGGCGCATCGGCGAGATCGCGCAGGCTCACGGGCTCGTCGTGCCAGTCGTCGGTGGCCGCCACGCCCAGACGCGCCGACAGCGCCGACGGCATGGCGACCACGAGCGGCTCGCGCGCGATCGGCACATAGGAAAGCTGCGCCGCATGGCGCGGCGGCAAGGGCGCGATCACGAGGCCCGCGTCGATGCGCCCCGCCACCAGTTCCTCGACCTGGACGTCGCTCGTGGCCTCCGCGAGTTGCAGACGCACGCGCGGATAGCGCGCGCCGAAGTCGCGCAGCAACAGCGGCAGCAGGCCGTAATCGGCGGTCGAAACGAAGGCCAGCGCCAGCACGCCCGCCTCGCCGCGCGCGAGGCTCTGCGCGAGCGGTCGCAGCGCTTCGGCCGAGGCGAGCAGCCGCCGCACCTCGGGCAGCAGATCGGCCCCCACCGCCGTCAATTCCACCGAGCGCCGCGTGCGCGCGAACAACGCCACGCCCAGCGTCTCTTCCAGCGCGCGGATAGCTTGCGACAGCGGCGGCTGCGTCATCGAAAGACGCGCCGCCGCGCGGCCGAAATGCTGCTCCTCGGCAACGGCCACGAAATAACGCAGCTGGCGCAGATCGGGGATGGTGGCACTCATCGGGCGGCCTTCCGTATTGATATGTTTTCCGACTCAATAGGCCACGAATAATATATTAGACATCGCTCTCGGGAAACCGCATCCTTCTATGCACACGCCGGCGCCCCTGCCCCACAAGAAAACCCAGGCCCGGCATCCGAGACAACGCCCACCGGAGATCCCCATGCCCTATAACCGTCGTTCGAAGCACATCACGCAGGGCGTCGCCCGCTCGCCGAACCGCTCGATGTATTACGCGCTCGGCTACGAGAAGACCGACTTCGACAAGCCCATGATCGGCGTGGCCAACGGGCATTCGACCATCACGCCCTGCAACGCGGGGCTGCAACGGCTCACCGACGCGGCCGTCGCGGCCATCAAGGGCGCCGATGCGAACCCGCAGACCTTCGGCACGCCCACGATCTCGGACGGCATGTCGATGGGCACCGAAGGCATGAAGTATTCGCTCGTCTCGCGCGAAGTCATCGCCGACTGCATCGAGACCTGCGTGCAGGGCCAGTGGATGGACGGCGTGGTCGTGATCGGCGGCTGCGACAAGAACATGCCCGGCGGCATGATCGCGCTCGCGCGCATCAACGTGCCCGGCATCTACGTGTACGGCGGCACCATCCGTCCGGGCAACTGGAAGGGTAAGGCGCTCACCATCGTCTCGGCCTTCGAGGCGGTGGGCGAATTCACGGCCGGGCGCATGACCGAAGAGGATTTCGAAGGCGTCGAGAAAAACGCCTGCCCGTCCACGGGCTCGTGCGGCGGCATGTACACCGCGAACACCATGAGCTCGTCGTTCGAGGCGCTCGGCATGTCGCTCATGTATTCGTCGACGATGGCCAACCCCGACGAAGAGAAAGTCGATTCCGCGGCGGAGTCGGCACGCGTGCTCGTCGAGGCCGTGAAGAAGGATCTCAAGCCGCGCGACATCATCACGAAGCAGTCGATCGAAAACGCCGTGGCGCTCATCATGGCGACGGGCGGCTCGACCAACGCCGTGCTGCATTACCTCGCCATCGCGCACGCCGCGGAAATCGACTGGACCATCGACGACTTCGAGCGCATGCGCAAGAAAGTGCCGGTGATCTGCGACCTGAAGCCCTCGGGGCAATATGTCGCGACCGACCTGCACGCGGCGGGCGGCATTCCGCAGGTGCTCAAGATCCTGCTCGACGCCGGTCTGCTGCACGGCGACTGCATCACGATCACGGGCAAGACCATTGCCGAAGAGTTGAAGGACGTGCCGTCCACGCCGCGCGCCGACCAGAAGGTGATCTTCCCCATTAGCCAGGCGCTGTACAAGGAAGGCCACCTCGCCATCCTCAAGGGCAACCTTGCGACCGAAGGCGCGGTCGCGAAGATCACGGGCCTGAAGAACCCGGTCATCACCGGCCCCGCGCGCGTGTTCGAAGACGAGCAGAGCGCGATGGAAGCGATCCTCGCCGACAAGATCAAGGCCGGCGACGTGGTCGTGCTGCGCTATCTCGGCCCGAAGGGCGGCCCCGGCATGCCGGAAATGCTCGCGCCCACCTCCGCGATCATCGGCAAGGGGCTCGGCGAATCAGTGGGCCTCATCACCGACGGCCGTTTCTCGGGCGGCACCTGGGGCATGGTGGTGGGGCACGTGGCGCCGGAGGCGTTCGAAGGTGGCACCATCGCCCTCGTGCAGGAAGGCGATTCGATCACCATCGACGCGCACACACTGCTGCTGCAACTGAACGTGGACGACGCCGAACTCGCGCGCCGCCGCGCGGCCTGGAAGCAGCCCGCGCCGCGCTACACGCGCGGCGTGCTCGCGAAGTATGCGGCGCTCGCGCGCCCCGCGAATCTGGGCGCGGTGACGGGCTAGTGGCGAGTCGTCAGGGTCCGGGGCCGCGTTATTCGCGGCAATCGTGATCTGTCGCAACGCAAAGGGCGCACGTCGGGGACGTGCGCCCTTTGCTCTTATAATGCGACGACACAGCCGGCGACCACGTTGGCGGAGACCAGTATGAAACGGAAGTCGCAAGCGAAGAACAAGACAGCGACGCTCGCCGCCGCCCTCGCGCTTGGCTCTCTCGGAGCCTTCGGCGCACTCGCCTCAGGCGCGGCCTACGCACAGCACGGTCCCACGGGCCTGGCGCTTGCCCAGCAGCAAAACTGCATGAGCTGCCATTCGGTCACCCGCACGTTCATGGGTCCGGCGTTGCGGGACGTCGCCGCGAAGTACGCCGGCAAGCCGGACGCCCCAACCTACCTCACCCACAAGATTCTGGAAGGCAGCACCGGCGTATGGGGCACGGTGCCCATGCCGGCCAATACGCAGTTGAATCCTGGCCAGGCGGCCACGCTCGCGAACTGGATCCTCACGCTCAAGTGAGGCGCAAAGCGCCGCGTGGCCCGGCGACGCCGCGCCACGCGGCTTGGCCGCTTCAGGCCGCGGTCGTCGGACCCGCGCGCGCCGCGAGTTCTTCGCGCACGGCGGCCTTCACCCACACCTTGAGCTCGGTTTCGAGCGCGAGACCGATCTCGCGCGACACCTGCCCCACGAGCCAGGTCGAATGCTCCTGCATCGCGGCGCTGCAACGCGCCTCGATCACGGCGCGGCCTTCGCCCGTGAGCCAGGTCAGACACCGCCCGCGCAGACGCTCGACGAGCGCGTCGGCGTCGTGCGCGAACAGGCCCTCGCGCTCGGCCACGGCGGCCTTCACGGCGGCGGCCGTCGCGCTTTTCGCCTCTTCGACGTTATGGGCGCGCAGCGGATTGCCGGCCACCATCACCTCGCTCAAGAGCGGAATCGCAGCTTCTTCCGTGTCGTGCATGCCGGACATGTTTACCTCCATCGATCCGAGCAGTCGGCCAGGGGCCGGTACGCCACTCGCGCCCGGACTTAGCCGCCCTGCTTGTAGTTGTTGAGCGCGTAACCGCGGTCGCGGTAAAAACGATAGCGCTCGCGCCCCGACGCAAGTTCGTCGGGCGCATCGCCTACCACTTCGAGCAGGCGCTCGAAGCGTGCGAACTGCGGCGGCACCGCCGCGCCGAGATTGAGCAGCACGCGATGATGCGGCGCACGTTCGAGATCGGCCGCCAGCACGATGGGCGACGCCTCCACCTGCGGGCTGCCCGCCATGCAATGCGGCACGAAGTCGAGCGGCGAGAACGTCCACAGCATCTCGTCGAACGCGCGCAGACGCGCGGGCTCGGCCAGCACCACCGCCTGCTGGCCCGCCTGATACGCCTTGCGCACGAGGCGGCACGCATACAGCAGCGAGTCGCCGACGTTCGTGTGGAAATCGATGCGCGTCATGCCTGCTCCACCGCGCGCACCGTTACGCATGCAGCAATCGCCATGCCTGCCGTCATTGCGCCGCGCGATCGATGAGGAACTGCGCGAGCAGCGGGACCGGGCGGCCCGTTGCGCCCTTGGCCGCGCCGCTCTTCCACGCGGTGCCCGCGATGTCGAGGTGGGCCCACGGGTAGCTTTCGGTGAAGCGCGAGAGGAAGCACGCCGCCGTCACGCTGCCGGCCGGCCGGCCGCCGATGTTGGCGAGGTCGGCGAAGTTCGACTTGAGCTGGTCCTGATACTCGTCGTCGAGCGGCAGGCGCCAGGCCGGATCGTTCGCTTCGCGCGAAGCGTCGAGCAACTCGCCCGCGAGCGCGTCGTCCTTCGAGAAGAGCCCGCTGTTGTGATGGCCGAGCGCGATGATGCACGCGCCCGTGAGCGTGGCGATATCGATCACGGCGGCCGGCTTGAAGCGCTCGGCGTAGGTGAGCGCGTCGCACAGGATGAGGCGGCCTTCGGCGTCGGTGTTGAGCACCTCGACCGTGAGCCCCGCCATCGTCGTGACGATGTCGCCCGGCTTCGTGGCGTTGCCCGCGGGCATGTTCTCGCAGGTCGGGATGATGCCGATCACGTTGAGCTTGAGCCCCATTTCGGCGACCGCACGCATCGTGCCGAGCACCGAGCCCGCGCCGCACATGTCGTACTTCATTTCGTCCATGCCCTCGCCGGGCTTGAGCGAGATGCCGCCCGTGTCGAACGTGATGCCCTTGCCGACCAGCACGATGGGCGCCGCCTTCGCGCTGCCGCCCTGATAGTGCAGGACGATGAATTGCGGCGGTTCGACCGAGCCCTTTGTTACAGAAAGAAACGAGCCCATCTTGAGCGCTTCGATCTGGCGCTGGCCGAGCACCTCGACCTTGAGCTTCCAGTCGCGCGCGAGCTTCTTGGCCGTGGCCGCGAGATAGGTCGGCGTGCAGACGTTGCCCGGCAGGTTGCCGAGGTCGCGCGTGAGGTCCATGCCGTTGGCGAGCGCGGCGGCCTGCTTGGCGGCGAGCTTCGCGGCCTTTTCCTCGGCGGCGTCGATGCTGAAGACCACGCGCTTCAGGGCCCGCTGCGAAACGTCGGGCTTGCTCTTCATCTGCGTGAAGCGGTAGGTCTCGTTGCGCAGCGCGAGAATGGCGGCGCGCACGCCCCAGTCGCCCGTACGCTCCTTCACCGGCAGCTGCGCGAGCGTGAACGTGGCCTGCGCGATTTTCGTGCCGAGGATGGCGCGCCAGGCGGCCCGCACGGCGTCGCCATAGGCCTTCTGGCCGAAGGCGTCCTGCTTGCCGAGGCCCACGAGCAGCACGCGCGAGGCGCCGATGCCGCTCACTTCCGGCAGGAACAGCGTGGAGCCTGCCTTGCCGTCGATGTCGCCGGCCTTGACGACGCGCGCGATTGCGCCGCCAATGGCGCTGTCGATCGCGAACGCCGGGCCCGAGAGGGTTTGCGCCTCGAACACGCCGACCACGACGCAATCCGACTTGCCGGTCAGGAAGGGGCCTTCCCCGCCTTTGCTCCAGTCACAGGCTTTTATGCTAAAGTCCATCGCGCTTGTCCTCGGATAAAATCAGGGCTTAGGATGAAAGCCGCAATTATCCGCTATTTTTCCCGCGGCGGCTCCTGGGCGGTTGCGCGAGCTGCGCGCCTCCCGGCACGGGCCGTCCGCCCTGCCCATCTAGAATGATCTTCGAACGTTCCCTGCAGCGCGAACTCGCGTACACGGCCGGCGCCGTGTTCATGGTTCTGCTCACGATCATGCTGACGACGATGATGATCCGCATCGTCGGCTTCGCCGCGTCCGGTCAAATCGACCCGCGCGATGTGCTGGTGCTGATCGGCCTCACCGTGATCGGCTACATGGCCGTGATGCTCATCGTCACGCTTTTCGTGTCGATCCTGTTCGTGCTCACGCGCTGGTACAAAGACTCCGAAATGGTCGTCTGGCTCTCCTCCGGGGTGAGCCTCACGCGCCTGATCAAGCCGGTCGCCACGTTTTCCGCGCCGATCATCCTGCTCATCGTGTTCTTCGCCTTCGTCGGCTGGCCGTGGTCGAACGCGCAGAGCAAGCTCATTCGCGCGCGCTTCCAGCAGCGCGATGAAGTGTCGCTGCTCGCACCCGGCCAGTTCCGCGAATCGCCCACCACGCACCGCGTGTTCTTCATCGAGAGCATGAGCCCCGACCAGGGCCGCGTGGAGAACGTGTTCGTCACGAGCACGGAAAACGGCAAGGTCAGCGTGATCGTCTCGAAGACCGGCCACACCGAAACCATGAAGGGCGGCGACCGCTTCGTCGTGCTGGAGAACGGCCGCCGCTACGACGGCGAGCCGGGCCACCCGGACTTTCGCATCAGCGAGTTCCAGCGCTATGGCGTGAAGATCACGAGCCAGCCCGTGGTGAACACGCCGTCGGCGAGCACCACGTCGACGCCGGGCCTCCTGCGCCAGCCGAGCAACGACAACCTGGGCGAGCTGGCCTGGCGCGCCGGGCTGCCGCTCATCGCGATCAACCTGATGCTGCTCGGCATTCCGCTCGCGTACCAGAACCCGCGCCGCAGCCGCACGATCAACCTCGTGATGGCGGTGCTGATCTACCTCACCTATTCGAACCTGCTCAACGTCGTGCAGTCGCAGATCGAGCAAGGCAAGATGCCGTTCGCCGTGGGACTCGTCTCGCTGCACCTCGTGGTGTTCGCGCTCGTGGTGTTCATCTTCTGGATACGTGTGCGCAACCGGCCGCTCATTACACGTGCGATGTTCCAGCGCACCTCCCCTGGAAACTGAGAGGGGAACTGACCGATGCGCATTTACGAGAAATACTTTGCACGCCAGGTTTATCTGACGTTCATCTTCATCCTGTTCGCCTTCTCGGGCCTGTTCTTCTTCTTCGACCTCATCAACGAGCTGAACTCGGTCGGGCACGGCAACTACAAGTTCCAGTACGCGGTGCTGCGCGTGGCGCTCCAGGCGCCCTCGCGGCTCTACGAGATCATCCCGGTCGCGGCGCTCATCGCGGCGATCTACGTGTTCGCGCAAATGGCCGCGAACTCGGAGTACACGATCTTTCGCGTGTCCGGCCTCGCCACGAACCAGGCGCTGCGCTCGCTGCTCAAGATCGGCGTGCCGCTCGTGCTGCTCACCTATCTGATCGGCGAAGTGGTCGGGCCGTACACCGACCAGCTTTCGGAACGCGTGCGTCTCGAGGCGCTCGGCTCGGCCGTGTCGAGCAACTTCCAGTCGGGCGTGTGGGTGAAGGACACGCTCAGCGCGCGCGCCGACGGCGAGCAGGTCACGCGCTTCGTGAACGTGGGCGAACTGCTGCCCGACGCGACCATCACGAACGTGCGCATCTACGAATTCGATTCGCAGTTCCGGCTCTCCAACGTGCGTCTCGCGAAGAGCGGCACGTTCCAGCCGCCGGGCCACTGGCTGCTCAAGGACGTGACCGACACCGAACTGATCGGCGTGCCGCCGCCGCAGAACCAGCCGGCCGACGCGCTCAACCCGGTCTATCGCGCCCAGCAGACGTCGGCTCCCGAATACTCGCTGCGCTCGGAGCTCACGCCGCAAATCCTTTCGGTGCTGCTCGTGTCGCCCGACCGCATGTCGATGTTCAACCTGTTCCGCTATATCCAGCATCTGACCGAGAACCATCAGGACTCGCAGCGCTACGAGATCGCGTTCTGGCGCAAGCTGCTCTACCCGTTCGCCGTGTTCGTGATGCTCGTGCTCTCGCTGCCGTTCGCGTATCTGCATACGCGCGCGGGCGTGGTGGGCATGAAGGTGTTCGGCGGCATCATGCTCGGCATGAGCTTCCAGCTCGTGAACACGCTGTTCTCGCACGTGGGTACACTGAACACCTGGCCCGCGCCGCTCACGGCGGCGACACCGGGGCTCATTTACCTCGCGGTGGGGCTGATCGGGCTCAAATGGGTCGACCGGCATTGACGGCGGGCGCCCTTGCCCGCCAGTTCGCCAGCCAGTTCGCTACTTCGTTCACTCGCACAGGCTCGCCAGCATGGGCACGCACGGCATGATCCTCTTCGGCCACGGCGCGCGCGACGCGCGCTGGCAAGAGCCGTTTCAGCGCCTCGCCGCGAAGCTCACCGCCGCGCGCGGCGATGCGGGACCGGTCGGCCTCGCCTTTCTCGAACTCATGACGCCGAGCCTGCCCGACGCCATCGCCGGACAGGCCGCGGCGGGCTGCGACACGATCACGGTCGTGCCCGTGTTCTTCGGCCAGGGCGGCCACGTGCGGCGCGATCTGCCCGCGCTGATCGCACAGTGCCAGAGCGCGCATCCGAATGTGCATCTGCGTTGCGCGGGGGCCGTTGGAGAGGACGACGCCGTGCTCGATGCCATCGTGCGGTATTGCATCGGCAACGAACGCGACTAAAAAACGCTCACGCATAAAAAAACGGGCTCGCTATTTTCAGCGAGCCCGTTTTGCTTTCCTTGCCTTTTGCGTGCGGCGTTTATGCAGCGGCGCGGCGGCTATCGTCCTGCGCGTCGTCGTCGCGTTGCGCCTGCCCGGCTCGTTGCGCAAAGGCGTCGCCGATCATGAGCAGGCTCGGCTGCGCCGGGTCGAGCCATTCCTGCGCCTCACCCGCTTCGAGGGCCGCCAGCGTGAGCGTGAGCGTGCGCTCGCGCGCGGTGCTGCATGCTTCGACGATCGCCACGGGCGTCGCGCCTGCGCGACCCGCCTCGATCAACTGGCGCGCAATCTCGGGCGCGCTGTCGCGGCCCATGTAGAACACCAGCGAATCGGCGTTGACCTGCTCGCGAATCTCTTCGCTGCCCGCCGCGCGCGAATACGTGGCGAGCGCCACGCTGCGGGCCACGCCGCGCAGCGTGAGCGAGCGTTGCAGCGTCGCCGCGCTCGCCAGCGCCGCCGTGATGCCCGGCACGACTTCGAATTCGATGCCGGCCGCTTCGAGCGCGCGCATTTCCTCGTCGGCGCGGCCGAACAGCATCGGGTCGCCGCCCTTCAGGCGCACGACCACGGCGTGCTCGCGCGCCGCATCGACGAGTTGCTTGTTGATGAAGTGTTGCGCCGTGGAACGCTGCCCGCAGCGCTTGCCGACCGCGATGAACTTCGCGGTTTGCGGTGCGTAGTCCAGCATGGCCGGCTCGACGAGCGCATCATGCAGCACGACGTCGGCGCCCGCGAGCAGCCGCGCGCCGCGCACCGTGATGAGGTCCGCTGCGCCCGGTCCCGCGCCGATCAAATATACCTTGCCCATTTGCTTCGAATCCATTGTTGCGACCGCGCGCGGCCGCAACGTCGCGGCCAGGCCTTATGCCGAGAACGCGCGGATCATGCCCGCGGCCACCGTGTGATGCGTCGCCTCGTCAATCAGCACGAATGCGCCGGTGCCAGGATTCGCATCATACAGGTCGCAGACCAAAGGCTTTTGCAGCGAGAGCGCCACGCGGCCGATATCGTTCATCGCGAGTTCGTGGCGGTCGGTGGCGTGCGAAAGCGTGTGCACGTCCAGCACCTGCTTCACCGCGCCGATCTTCGCGAACACCGTGCTCGTGGTCTGCTTGAGCAGGTACTTGCGCTGCGGCGAGAGCGGCTCGTCGTCGAACCAGCACAGGTCCGCTTCGATCTTCTTCGCGGGCTCGACGGCATCGGCCGCCGGCACGAAGGTGTCGCCGCGCGAAACATCGACGTCTTCCGCAAGGCGGATCGTGACGGTCTGGCCCGCGAATGCGCGATCCACTTGCGCCGTGCCGCCCGGCACCGGCGCGATGATTTCGGCAACCGTGGCGCTACGGCCGGCCGGCAGCACCGAGATGGCGTCGCCGAGCTTCACTTCGCCCGCTTCGACACGACCCATGTAGCCGCGGAAGTCGTCGGCGCTGGAACCGTCCTGGCGCGCGACCCACTGCACCGGGAAGCGCAGCGCTTCGGCCGTAGCCTGCGCGACCGGCAGTTGTTCGAGCACGTCGAGGAGCGGCTCGCCCGCGTACCACGGCATACGCTCGCTCGCGGCCACGATGTTGTCGCCCTTGAGCGCCGAGACCGGCACGAAGCGCACGTCGGCGAGGCCAAGCTGACGCGCGAGCGCGACATAGGCTTCGCGGATCAGATTGAACGTCGCTTCGCTGTAGTCGACGAGGTCCATCTTGTTGATCGCGACGATCACGTGCTGGAGGCCCAGCAGCTTGACGATGGCGCTGTGACGCTTGGTCTGCGGCAGCAGTTGCGTCACGCCGTCTTCGACCGTCACGCGCGTGGGGTCGATCAGGATGATCGCGGCGTGCGCCGTCGAAGCGCCCGTCACCATGTTGCGCGTGTACTGCTCGTGGCCGGGGGTATCCGCGATGATGAACTTGCGCTTGGCCGTGGCGAAGTAGCGATACGCCACGTCGATCGTGATGCCCTGCTCGCGCTCGGCTTCGAGGCCGTCGGTAAGCAGCGAGAGATCGATCTCGTCGCCGACGGTGCGCTTGTTCTTCGCACGCGAAAGCGCCGAAAGCTGGTCGCTCAAAACTGCCTTGCTGTCGTACAGCAGGCGGCCGATCAGCGTGCTCTTGCCGTCGTCCACGCTGCCCGCCGTGATGAAGCGCAGCACGCCGAGGTCTTCAGGTTGATGCGTCGTAACCATGTTCGTTTCTTCCTCTGCGTGCTCTTTAGAAATAACCTTGCTTCTTGCGCTGTTCCATCGCGGCTTCCGACGCCTGGTCGTCCATGCGCGTCGCACCGCGTTCCGTGATTTCGGTCACGGCCGTCTCAGCGATGATCTTCTCGACGTTGTCGGCATCGCTCGCCACCGGGCAGGTGCAGCTGATGTCGCCCACGGTGCGGAAGCGCACCTGCGCCATTTCGCTGACCTCGCCTTCCTTCATCGGCGTGAGCGGCGTGACCGGCACGAGCAGGCCGTTGCGGCGCACGATCTCGCGCTGGTGCGCGTAGTAGATCGACGGCAGTTCGAGCTTCTCGCGCTCGATGTATTGCCACACGTCCAGTTCCGTCCAGTTCGAGATCGGGAACACGCGCAGGTGCTCGCCCTTGTGCAGGCGCGCGTTGTACACGCTCCAGAGTTCCGGGCGCTGCGCCTTCGGGTCCCACTGGCCGAATTCGTCGCGGAACGAGAAGATACGCTCCTTCGCGCGGGCCTTCTCTTCGTCGCGGCGCGCACCGCCGATCATCGCGGTGTAGCCGTATTCCTCGATGGTTTCGAGCAGCGTGACCGCTTGCGCGGCGTTGCGCGAATCGGTTTCGCGGCGCAGGCGCACCGTGCCCTTCTTGATCGAATCTTCCACGTGACCGACCACGAGTTCGGCGCCGATTTCGGCAGCGCGACGATCGCGGAAGTCGATCACTTCCTCGTAGTTGTGACCCGTGTCGATGTGCACGAGCGGGAACGGCAGCGAGGTCTTGCGGTTCGCGCCGAGGCCGAACGCCTTCAGTGCGAGCGCCAGCACGACGACCGAATCCTTGCCGCCCGAGAACAGCAGCGCAGGCTTGCTGCATTCGGCGACGAGTTCACGCAGGATGTGGATCGACTCGGCTTCGAGCCAGTCGAGGTGGTCCATGCGGTTCGCCGTGACCTGGAGCGGTGCGTTCACTGCTGAGTCGAGCGTGGTGCTCATGTTCGGATCCTTCGTTGATTCGCGCCCTTTTTACGGGGCACGCAGTACTCGGTATTCGGTAGCGCGCCGGTCTTGACGACGGCGCGACAAACTTCAATCTTAGTTCGGCTGGCCGATGGGCGACACCAGAGGCGACACTTCGACGACCGGAATGGCTGACACCGAGGTGATATGCAAGCCGCATTCCTTGGTGTCGCGCGATTCCCACCACCAGCGGCCCGCGCGGCTGTCCTCGCCGGGACGGATCGCACGCGTACACGGCTCGCAGCCGATGCTCGGATAGCCGCGCGCATGCAGCGGATTCACCGGCACCTCGAAGCCGCGCAGGTAGGCCCACACATCGGCTTCGGTCCAGTCCGCGAGCGGATTGAACTTGTCGATGTTGCGCGCTTCGTCGCGTTCTTCCTCGTGCAGTTCCGCGCGCGTGACCGACTGCTCGCGGCGCTGGCCCGTGACCCACGCGGAAACATCCGAAAGCGCGCGGTTCAGCGGCTCGACCTTGCGGATCTCGCAGCAGCGCTTGCGCAGGTCCACGCTCTCGTAGAACGCGTTCAGGCCGTGCTGGGCGACATACTCGTCCACCGCGTCCTGCTGCGGATGAAACTGCTCGATTTCGTAGCCGTAGCGCTCGCGCACGGCGTCGAGCATGCCGAGCGTTTCGGCGTGCAGGCGGCCCGTGTTCAGCGAGAAGATGCCGATCTTCACACCGCGCGAGAGGATCGCGTGGGTGAGCAGCATGTCTTCGGCCGCGAGGCTGCTGGCTAGCTTCACGTTGGCGTGACGTGCCGCGATCGAATCGAGCAGCGCGTCGAGGCGCTCGATCTTCGCTTGCAGGTCAGCCGTGATTTCGCTGGCTGGCGTGGAAGAAACGGTGCTCATGCTGCGGCGCCTTGTTGCGCGAGGCGGCGGCGGAACAGCGGCGACGGCTCGTCAAACGCGCCCTGGTATTGCACCGTGAACTCGGTGAACGCCTTGAGCGCGTCGTTGATGTCCTTGTCGGCGCGCACGGCGAACGAATCGAAGCCGCAACGCTCGTGAAAACGCAGTTGATCGCGCAGCACGTCGCCGATCGCGCGCAGTTCGCCCTGGTAGCCATAGCGCTCGCGCAACAGGCGGCCAATCGAAAAGCCGCGGCCGTCACGGAACACCGGGAAGTCCACGCCGATCAGCGCGAGCTTGTCGAAGTCGGCGGCGATATCGGCCGGTTCGCTGTCCGGCGCGAGCCACACGCCGAGTTCGTCCTTGCCGCGCGAGGCAACCAGCGCTTCGCGCTGCGCTTGCCAGTAGGCGAGCGGCACCAGCACCTTGCCCACGGGCAGTGCGCCGACTTCCGGCAGCGCGCCGTCTTCAGCCGCGCGCACGACTTGCCAGTTGTCTTCGACGATCTCGCGTTGTTTGATAATCAATGCCATCGTGTTTGACTCTCGTATCTCGTTGCGTGCTGCTTTTAAGCGTGGGCCGGCTGGCGCGAAGCGTAGACGCGCTCCTTGAAGGGCGTAATGCCGATGCGGTCGTACGTGTCGATGAAACGCTCGCCGTCGATGCGGTGCTCGACGAACGTGTCGACCACCTTCTGCACCACGTCGGGCATCTCTTCCGCCGAGAACGACGGGCCGATCACGCGGCCAAGGCGCGCGCCGTTGGCGCCTGTGCCCTGCTCACCGCCGAGCGTGACCTGGTACCACTCCGAACCGTCCTTGTCCACGCCCAGCACGCCGATATTGCCGACGTGGTGATGACCGCACGCATTGATACAGCCCGAGATGTTGAACGTCAGGTCGCCCAGGTCGTAAACGAAATCGAGGTTGTCGAAACGCTCCTGGATCGCGAGCGCGATGGGGATCGACTTCGCGTTCGCGAGCGAGCAGAAGTCGCCGCCCGGGCACGCGATGATGTCGGTCAACAGACCAATGTTCGCGGTTGCAAAACCTTGCGTCTTCGCCTTTTCCCACAGCGCGAACAGGTCGCGCTTCTTCACGTCGGCGAGAATCAGGTTCTGCTCGTGCGACACGCGGATCTGACCGAACGAGTACTCGTCGGCCCAGCCGGCCACGGCGTCCATCTGCACGTCGGTGGCGTCGCCCGGCGCGATGTCGCGCGGCTTCAGCGAGATCGTGACCGACGCGTAACCCGGCACGCGATGCGGGCGCACGTTGCGCTCGACCCAGCGCGCGAACGCGCGGTTTTCCAGCAGATGCTTTTCGTACGACGTGTCCGTGTCGGCGAGCTTTTCATACGCCGGCGGCACGAAGTACTGCGAGACGCGATCGAGTTCTTCCTGCGTGAGCGTCGAGGGGCCGTCCTTCAGGTGCTGCCACTCTTCTTCGACCTGCTCGGCGAACTTCGCGGGCGAGAGCGCCTTCACGAGAATCTTGATACGCGCCTTGTACATGTTGTCGCGGCGGCCATAGCGGTTGTACACGCGCAGCACGGCTTCGCAGTAGGTCAGCAGATGCTGCCACGGCAGGTCGCGCTTGATGATGGCGCCGACGATCGGCGTGCGGCCAAGGCCGCCGCCCGCGAGAATGCTCGCGACGACTTCGCCCTTCTCGTTGTGCTCGAGGTACACGCCGAGGTCGTGGATCTGCACGGCCGCGCGGTCTTCCTTCGAGCCGGAAACGGCGATCTTGAACTTGCGCGGCAGCCACGCGAATTCGGGGTGGAACGTCGACCACTGACGCAGGATCTCGGCCCACGGACGCGGGTCGATGACTTCGTCGGGCGCGACGCCCGCGAACTGGTCGGCGGTGATGTTACGGATGCAGTTGCCCGACGTCTGGATGCCGTGCATCTGGACCGAAGCGAGCTTGCGCAGGATTTCCGGCGTTTCTTCGAGCTTGATCCAGTTGTACTGGATGTTCGAGCGCGTCGAGAAGTGGCCGTAGCCGCGGTCGTGCTCGCGCGCGATGGTGGCGAGCATGCGGAGCTGGTCGCTGCGCAGATTGCCGTACGGAATCGCGATGCGGTGCATGTACGCGTGGCGCTGGTAGTACAGGCCGTTTTGCAGGCGCAGCGGGCGGAACTCTTCTTCGCTCAATTCGCCCGACAGGCGGCGGCGAACCTGGTCGCTGTATTGCGCGACGCGTTCGTCGACGATGGTCTGGTCGTACTGATCGTATTGGTACATTCGGGGACCCCAGGGTTGGTTCATTCGCGGCGTTCCGGTTACGCCGCGCTCCGACTTCGCACTCTCTGTTCTGGCTCATGCCCGGCACCCTTCAATCGCGCCAGTCATTTGCTAATGACCAAAACAGATATCCATATTGGAAAAGTTGGAGGAATGGTAATAAACTCGCCTTATATTTCAAACGACTCAAAAATCAGGTCGATATGCACACAGGTTATAAGGGTTATCTATGAACCTGCACCAGTTCCGCTTCGTCCGCGAGGCCGTGCGCCAGAACTTCAACCTCACCGAAGCGGCCAAGGCACTGTATACAAGCCAGCCGGGCGTCTCGAAGGCGATCATCGAGCTGGAGGATGAGCTTGGGGTCGAAATCTTTACACGCCACGGCAAGCGCGTGCGCTCGCTCACGGAGCCGGGCCGGATCATCCTCGCCTCGGTGGAGCGCATTTTGCAGGAGGTGGAGAGCCTCAAGCGCGTGGGCAAGGATTATGCCGCACAGGACCAGGGCAACCTGACCATCGCCGCCACGCACACGCAGGCGCGCTACTCGCTGCCCGCCGCCATCGCCGAATTCAAGCGGCGCTTTCCGAAGGTGCATCTCTCGATCCTGCAAGGCAGCCCCACGCAGGTCGCGGAAATGGTGCTCCATGACCAGGCCGACCTCTGCATCGCCACGGAAGCGATCTCCGGCTACAAGGAGCTGGTGTCGCTGCCCTGCTTCACCTGGCACCATGTGGCGGTGATGCTGCCCGACCACCCGTTGCTGGAGCGCAAGCCGCTCTCGCTCGACGATCTGGCCCAATATCCGCTGATCACCTACGACAACGCCTTCGCCGGCCGCACCAAGATCAACGACGCGTTCCGCCTGCGCGGCCTCTCGCCCGACATCGTGCTGGAAGCCATCGATGCGGACGTGATCAAGACCTACGTGGAACTGGGACTGGGCGTGGGCATCATGGCCGACATCGCCTTCAACGCCGAGCGCGACCGCCACCTGCGTGCCGTGCCCGTGGGGCACCTGTTCGGCAGCAACGTCACGCGTGTGGCGCTCAAGCAGGGGGCTTACCTGCGCAGCTATGTGTATACGCTCGTCGAACTGCTTTCACCGAGCCTGAACCGCAAGCTGATCGAGCAGGCGCTCAAGGGCGAGCACGAGAGTTACGAGCTGTAGCGGTCCGCGGCCGGGGCCGCTGCGGAAGAAAAATCAGACAAAATCGGCATCACAAGAACATCACTTCCCGCTTCACTTTTCGCCTGGAGACTCAACGGATGAAGTTGCACACGTTTTTGCGCCCGCTCGTCGCGGCGGCCGCGCTTGCCGCCGCCACTTTCGCGAGCACCGCCCACGCCGACATCAAGGTCGGCATCGACCTGTCGAGCACGGGGCCTGCCGCCGCCATCGGCATCACCAGCAAGAACGCCATGCTGATGTGGCCCGAGACGATCGCGGGCCAGAAGGCCGACTACATCGTGCTCGACGACGGCTCCGACCCGGGCGCCGCCGTGCGCAACATCCGCAAGCTCATCAACGAAGACCACGTGGACGTGATCGTCGGGCCGAACATCACGCCGGCGGCGCTCGCGGCGCTCGACCCGGTGGCCGAAAACAAGACGCCGATGATCACGCTGGTCGGCTCCGGCTCGGTGGTCGAGCCGCAGCAGGGCCCGCGCGTGTGGGCCTTCAAGATGGCGCAGACCGACGCCGCCATGGCCGACGTCATGACGCGCTACATGGCCGCGCACGGCGTGAAGACGGTGGGCTTCATCGGCTTTGCCGACAGCTACGGCGACAGCTGGCTCAACGAGTTCACGAAGTTCGCGAAGGAACGCAATATCCAGATCGTCGCGACCGAGCGCTACAACCGCACCGACGCGAGCGTAACGGGCCAGATTCTCAAGCTGATGGCCGCCAAACCCGACGCCATGCTGATTGCGGGCGCGGGCACGCCAACCGTGCTGCCGCAACGCACGCTGATCGAGCGCGGCTACAAGGGGCCGGTTTACCAGACGCACGGCATCGCCACGCCCGAGTTCATCAAGCTCGGCGGCAAGGACGTGGAAGGCACGCTGTTCCCGACCCAGCCCGTGGTCGTGGCGCGCACGCTGCCCGCCGACCAGCCCGCGCAGAAGGCGGCGCTCGCCTTCGTCGACGCCTACGAGGCCAAGTACGGCCCCGGCACCGTCACGCAGTTCGCGGGCGACGCGGCCGGTGTGTACCCGCGCCTGCAAGATGCCGTCACGCGCGCGCTCAAGACCGCGCAGCCGGGCACGGAGGCGTTCCGCGTGGCGCTGCGCAACGAGCTGGAGCACGCGCACGAAGTGGTCGTGCCCAACGGCATGGTGAACACGAGCCCCACGGACCACGTGGGCCTCGACCAGCGCGCCAGCGTGATGGGCACGGTACGCGGCGGCAAGTTCGTGTATCTCGGGCAATAGGTTCGACGAGCGGGTTCGACGAGCGGCGGCGTTCATTGCAGCCCCGCCGCCGCTTAGTCGATATTGCCCGGCCATCGCCGCGCACTATGCAGAACACGCAGTATCGTGAGCGCGTCGCCCTCATAGCGGTAGGCAAGCACGAACGGTGTTGACTCGATCACCAACTCGCGCGTGCCGCTCGTGCGGCCAACGCGGCCAAGGTTGGGGAAAAGCCGCAGACGCCGAACGGATGCCGAAATCCGTTCGTCCCACACGATCGCCCTGCGCGGGCTATCTGTCACGGCAAAGTTGAATATCGCTTCGCGGTCGGCCAGCGCGAGCGGCGACCACCGGACCTTCAATTTTTCGCCTTGCGGTTGCCCGTGGGCTCGGCCTGGCTGGCCGCCGCCGCGCGCCGCTTCGCGAAGTGCGCCTCCACCTCTTCATCCGGCACGGCCGGGCGCGGGTCCTCCAGCGCTTCGCGCACCTTCGCCCGGAACCACGCGTCGTGCGCCACCGGATCGACGGCGAAATCGAACGGCAACGCGCCCTCGTTCGCGATACGCGTGAGCAGGATGCGCACGGCGTCGGACACCGTGAGTCCCATGTTGTCGAGCACTTCGGCCGCGCGCTGCTTGAGCGCGGGATCGATGCGTACCTGTACCAATGCGCTTGCGTTCATCGACTCACTCCCTGGATGGGTCATTGACCGTGTCGAAGACGCAGTGTAATTCAATTGAATGACGTTAGACATGCTCCACCTTTGAAGCGGGTTAAAGATGTTGCAAGTTTCTCGTCCCTCCCCTTCGCGCTCAATTCATCCGAATGGCTATTGCCGTTCGATGCGCCGCCACGCGCCGCCCGCCGCGCTGCTTGCCAGCACGGCTTCGACGAAGCGCAACCCCTCGACGCCGTCGTCGACCGTCGTCAGCAACCGGCTCTCGGGTGGCGCCGCCACGCCCGCCTCGCGCGCATGGATCTGCGCGGCGGCGTCGCGGTAGAGCTGCGCGAACGCCTCCAGATATCCTTCCGGGTGCCCCGGCGGCACGCGCGTGGCGTGCCGGGCCGCCGTCCCCGTCACGCGGCCCCGCGTGAGCCGCTGTGCTTCACCGCCCTGCGGCGTGAACCACAGCAGGTTCGGCTCCTCCTGATCGAACGCCAGCCCGGCCTTCGTGCCGTATACGCGCAGGCGCAACGCGTTCTCCGCGCCGCTCGCCACCTGGCTCGCCCACAGCATGCCGCGCGCGCCATTGGCGTAGCGCAGCATGGCCTGCACGTGATCGTCCACTCGGCGGCCCGGCACGAATGTGTGCACCTCGGCGGCGAGCGACGCCGGCACGAGCGCGCTCACGAACGCCGCCAGTTGATAAGCGTGCGTGCCGATATCGCCCAGGCACCCCGCCGGGCCCGCGAGCGCCGGATCGGTGCGCCACACCGCCTGGCGGTTCGCGCCGCCGCTCCCGGCCGCGCGTTCGACAGGTTGGGCGAGCCAGTCCTGCGCATACTCGACCTGCACGATGCGCACCTCGCCGATCTCCCCTGCCTCGACCAGTTCGCGCGCATGCCGCACGAGCGGGTAGCCCGAGTACGTATGGGTGAGCGCGAACACGAGATTCGCGTCGCGGGCATGCCTCGCCAGCGCTTCGCCCTCGGCGAGCGAAACCGCAAGCGGCTTGTCGCAAATCACGTGGATGCCCGCGTCCATGAACGCATGCGCGACCGGCGCATGCAGATGGTTCGGCGTGACGATCGCCACCGCCTCGATCCCGTCTTCGCGCGCGCCCTCCACACTCGCCATTTCGCGCCAGTCCGCGTAGCTGCGCGCAAGACCCAGCGCTTGGGCGCTCGACCGGGCGCGCGCCGCGTCGGACGAAAGCGCGCCCGCCACCAGTTCGAACGTGTCGTCGAGCCGCGCCGCGATGCGATGCACCGCGCCGATGAATGCCCCTTCGCCGCCGCCGACCATGCCGAGCCTGAGTCTTCGAGTCATTGCATCGCTCCTGCGAAAACCGGTTTCAGAGACCCAGCACGCCCTTCACTTGCGCCGCATCGACGCCACTGCCCGCGAAGTCGTCGAACGCATGCTCCGCCACGCGGATGAGGTGCCGCTTGATGAACTCCGCGCCCTCGCGCGCGCCGTCATGGGGATGCTTGAGCGCGCATTCCCACTCCAGCACAGCCCAGCCCGGAAAGTCGTACTGCGTGAGCTTCGAGAAGATCGCGCCGAAGTCGATCTGCCCGTCGCCCAGCGACCGAAAGCGCCCCGCACGCTCGACCCAGCTGCTGTAGCCGCCATACACGCCCTGGCGGCCGCTCGGGCGGAATTCGGCATCCTTCACGTGAAAGGCCTTGATGCGCGCGTGATAGAGGTCGATGAACGCGAGGTAGTCGAGCTGCTGCAAAACGAAGTGGCTCGGGTCGTAGAGGATGTTCGCGCGCGGGTGATCGCCCACGGCCGCGAGAAAGCGCTCGAACGTCACGCCATCGTGCAGGTCCTCGCCGGGGTGCAATTCGTAGCAGACATCCACGCCCGCCGCGTCGAAGGCATCGAGAATCGGCCGCCAGCGGCGCGCGAGTTCGTCGAACGCCGCTTCGACGAGACCCGCCGGGCGCTGCGGCCACGGGTAGACATACGGCCACGCCAACGCACCCGAAAACGTCACATGCGTGGCGAGCCCGAGATTTTTCGAGGCGCGCGCGGCCAGCATCAACTGCTCGATGGCCCAGGCCGTGCGCGCCTCGCGATCGCCGCGCACCGCTTGCGGCGCGAAGCCGTCGAACAGCGTGTCGTAGGCGGGATGCACGGCCACGAGCTGCCCTTGCAGATGCGTGGAAAGCTCGGTGATCGCCACGCCCGCGTCGTCGGCCTGCTGGCGCAGGTCGTCGCAGTAGGCCACGCTCGACGCCGCCTGCGCGAGATCGATGAGACGCGCGTCGGTGGGCACCTGGATGCCCTTGTAGCCGAGCTGGCCCGCCCAGCCGGCCATGTGCGCGAAGCTGTCGAACGGCGTGTCTTCGCCGAGAAACTGCGCGAGAAAGATTGCCGGGCCCTTGATCGTCTTCATCGGCTTGCGTCTCCTGTCGATCGTGCGCGCTGGCGCCGCTCAGAACGGCGAGTCGGGGAAGTAGAACTGTTTGGCGTTCTCCTTCGTGATCAGCACCGAGGGAATGATCGTCGTGGCCGGCAGCGGCTTGCCCGCGAGACGCGCCTCGGCCGTGAGCTTGATCGCGTCGTAGATGAACTTCGGCGAATACGACACGTCGGCCTTCACGAGCGGATCGCCGTCCATCACGCGCTTGACCATCTCCTTCGATCCCGCGCCGCCGAACACGATCTTGATGTCGTTGCGCTTGGCCTGGTCGATCGCCTTGAGCACGCCCACGGCCATGTCGTCGTCGGCGGCCCACACGGCGTCGATGTGCTTGAAGCGCGTGAGGTAATCCTGCATCGTGCGGAACGCGTCGTCGCGGTTCCAGTTCGCGTACTTTGCGTCGAGGATCTTGATGTCGGGATAGCCCTTCAGCACGGTCGTGAACGCGGTCCAGCGCTCGTTGTCGAGCGTGGTGGGAATGCCGCGCAGCGCGACGATGTCGCCCTTGCCGTTCAACTGCTTCGCGAGATATTCAGCGGGGATCTTGCCGAACGCCGTGTTGTCGCCCGCCACATAGGCGTCCTGTGCGCTCGTGTCGGTCAGGCCGCGATCGACCACCGTCACGTACACGCCCTTCTTCTTCACCTGCGCGACGGGCTGCGTGAGCGAAGCCGATTCATACGGGAAGATCACGAGCGCGTTGATCTTGTTCACCGTCACGAGGTCCTGCAACTGGTTCGCCTGATCGGGCGCGTTCGCCGCCGTCTTGACGATGACCTTCAGGTCGGGATGCGCCTTTTCGAGTTCCTTTTTCGCCTCGTTCGCCCACCAGACGATGCCGCCCGTGAAGCCGTGGTCGGCCGTTGGAATGGCCACGCCCAGCGTGACCTTGTCGTCGGCGCGCGCCGCACCCGCACCGAAGGTCGCCGCCACGCCGAGCGCCAGCGCGCCCGCGCACATCGTTCGAATCATCTTCTTCATGATGCCGTCTCCTATGCGGGCCCGCGCCCGTTTTATGCGTTGAGTGTTCGCTGCCTCCTTCGACCCTTCGACCCCTCGCCCTCTCTTCCGCCCTGCCGGATCTGCTTCGACATCCTTACCGTCTGCCGCGCTGCAAGAACGCCACGGCGATGATCGCCACACCCTGCACCGCCGCATTCAGATACACGCTGATGATGCTCGTGAGATTGAGAATGTTGGCGATGACCGAAAGCAGCACCGCGCCCACCACGGTGCCCGCCACGCGTCCTTCGCCACCCTTGAGCGCGGTGCCGCCCACCACCACGGCGGCGATCGCCTCCAGTTCCCACAGCAGGCCCGTGGTCGGCGTGGCGGAGCCGAGGCGCGGCACATAAAGCACGGTCGCCACGCCCACGCACACGCCGAGCAGCACGTAGGTCGCGCACTTCACGCGATCCACGCGAATCGCCGCATAGCGCGCGACCTGCTCGTTCGAGCCGATGGCCTGCACATGCCGCCCGAACGCGGTGCGATTGAGAATGAGCGCGCCGCCCGCCGCCGTGAGCGCGAACACCCACACGGGCACCGGTATGCCGAAGAGGCTCGCGTAATACACCGGCCCGTAGAGATCGACGAGATTGTTCTGGAGCGTGAGCGCGCCGCCGTCGGCGAGCCACGTGAGCACCGAGCGGAAGAGGCCGAGCGTGCCGAGCGTCACGATGAACGGTTCGATACGCCCGCGCGTGATGAGCAAGCCATGCGCGAGCCCGAACACCGCGCCCAGCACGAGTGCGATCGCCATGCCGATTGCCACGATCGCGAGCGGCGCGAGCCCGTGCGTGCCGGCCAGCGTGTTCATCGTCCAGATCATCACGCCCGCGATGAGCGCCGCCATCGACCCGACCGACAGATCGATGCCGCCCGAGATGATCACGAACGTCATGCCCACGGAGATGATGCCGATGAACGACGTGCGCGTGAGCACATTGAGCAGGTTGCCGGCGGTGGCGAAGTCGCGGTTGAGCAGCGTGCCGAGCACGCATAGCGCGATCAGGCCGATGAGCGGCCCGACGCCCGCGAGCCGATGCACGAGCCGCAGCGCGGCAGCGCGAGCGCGACGCCCCTCGGGCGCCGCTTCAGTGGGTGCCGGTTGCATGGGCGATCAACTCCTCTTCGTTCAGGTGCTCGCGCCCGAGCGTGGCGACGAGCCGGCCCGCGCGCATCACCGCCACGCGATGCGCTAGCCCGATCAGTTCGACCAGCTCCGACGAAATCACCACGACCGCGCGCCCCGAGGCCGCGAGCCGCTGGATCAGGAAATAGATGTCGCGTTTCGCGCCCACGTCCACGCCACGCGTGGGCTCGTCGAGCACGATCACGCGCGGGTCGGGCTGAAGGAACTTGGCGAGCGCGAGCTTCTGCTGGTTGCCGCCCGACAGCATGCGCGCGCGGCTGTTGAGGTCGCCCGTGCGGATGCCGAATTCGCGCACCGCCGTTTCCAGCGCGCGGCGGGCCGCCTTGAGGTCCAGCAGCGGGTGGCCGTAACGTTCGAGCGTCATGAGCGTGAGGTTGTCCTGAAGCGTGAGGTTCATGTGCAGGCCACGGCCTTTTCTGTCTTCGCTCAGGTAGGTGAGGCCGTGGCGCATCGCGTCGCGCGGCTGATGCAGCGTCACGGCGCGGCCGTCGATTTCGATGACGCCCGCGCGCCGCGCGCGCAGGCCCACAATGGCCTCGAACGCTTCGCTGCGCCCCGCGCCCACGAGCCCGGCGAAGCCGAGTATCTCGCCCGCGCGCACCTCGAACGAGAGGTCCTCGACCCAGCCCGGCACCGCGAGATTCGTCACGCGCAGCGCCACGCTCGCGTCCTCGGGCGCGGCCTGTTTCTCCGGAAACATGTCGGAGACGTCGCGGCCCACCATCAGGTTCGCCATCTGCTGGCGCGCGAGGCCTGCCGTCGCGCTCGCGGCCACGAAACGGCCGTCGCGCATCACGACCACGTCGTCGGTGATCCGCTCCACTTCGTCGAGCTTGTGCGAGATGTAGACGAGCGTCGTGCCCGCCGCGCGCAGCTTCGTCATCAACGCGAAGAGGCGCGCCGTTTCGGCGGGCGTGAGCGTGGCCGTGGGTTCGTCCATGATGAGCAGGCGCGCGTGCCGCGACAGCGCCTTGGCGATCTCCACCAGTTGCTTTTCGGCCACGATCAGGTCGCGCACTTTGACGTCCGGGTCGCGTGCGAGCCCCACCTGCGCGAGCAGATCGCGCGCTTCGCGGCGCATGGCGGCGTCGTCGACGAGCCAGCCCCGGCGCTTCTCGTGGCCAAGGAAGATGTTCTGCGCGATCGTGAGATGCTCGGCGAGGTTGAACTCCTGGTGAATCAGCACGATGCCGGCCGCCTCGGCCTCGCGCGAGCCTTCGAAGCGGCGCGCCACGCCGTCCACGAGCATCTCGCCCGCGCTTGCCGCTTCATAACCCGCGAGGATCTTCATGAGCGTGGACTTGCCCGCGCCGTTCTCGCCGAGCAGCCCGTGAATGCGCCCCGGCGCGAGTTCGAAGCTCACGCCGTGCAGCACGCGCACGGGACCGAAGTCCTTGCGGATGTCGTTGAACTTCACGGCGACGCTCATGAGCGTGCGCTCCTCCTCGATGGCGCCGCCCGTGGCGGCGTGTCTCCTGCGTTCAGGCGCTCTCGCGTATCACGAGCCGATGCGGCAGCAGCACGCCCGGCACGCTCGCGCGCGGGTCGGCGAGGCGCCGCAGCAACAGCCGCGCGGCCGTCTCGCCCAGTTCGCGCATGGGCTGGGCGATCGTCGTGAGCGGCGGGTCGATGCGCGCGGCAAGCGCGATGTCGTCGAAGCCCACCACGGCGACGTCGTCGGGCACGCGCCGCCCCACGCTGCGCAAGCCGTTGACGACGCCCACCGCCAGCGTGTCCGACACCGCGAAAATCGCCTCGGGCGCGTGCTCCGCCGGCAAGTGCATCAGCGCGGCGGCGGCCTGCGCGCCCGCGTCGTAGTCGAGGCAGTTCACATTCACGCGCCAGGCGTCGCGCGCCTCGACGCCGGCCTCGGCAAGCGCGTCGCGCCAGCCGTCGCGGCGCTGCCGCGCGTAGAGGTAGTGCTCGTCGGAGTTGATGAGCGCGACGCGTCGCCGCCCCCGCGCGATCAAATGCCGCACCGCGTCGTGCGCGGCCCGGTAGTTGTCGATGCCTACAAATGGCACGCCCACGTCCGGGTCGAACTCGCAGCAGGCCACCCACGGCAGCGCCGCCGATTCGGCCGCCATCAGCCGGTTGGCTTGCTGCACCGTGGCCGGATCGAGGCAGATCGCGCCGTCCGCGCGATGGCGGCGCAGCAGGTCGAAGTAGCCGCGCTCGCGGCCCGCGTCGGCGCCCGTGTCGCACAGCAGCATGAAATAACCGTGCTGGCGCGCCACGCTGTCGATGCCGCGCACGATCTCGGCGTAAAACGGGTTGCCGAAGTCGGGCACCATCGTGAGGAGCAGGCGGCTTTCGGCGGTGCGCAGGTTGCGCGCGAGTTCGTTTACGCGATAGCCGCTCGCCTCGACCTCGGCCAGCACGCGCTCGCGCGTCGCGGCGCGCACGTTCGCGTGGCCGTTGAGCACGCGCGAAACCGTCGCGACCGACACGCCCACGCGCTGCGCGACCGCGGCAATGGAGCCACCGCGCACGCCCTCGCCCGCGCCTTGCGCGTCAGCGTTTTCGGGCTGCGGCGATCCAGACGGGTGAGCGGACATGGCGGCGTTCGGGGCCCCGGATGTAATCGATTACATTTTTGGTAGGTAAATCGCAAAACCGCAAGGCGCATGAAGCCAGGACAAACACCGATCCGATATTGGCGCCCGGATGCGCCCCGGCTGCCGACGGCGAGGCAAAGCCAGAAGCCGGTTTGCTACAATTCTGCGGTTGCCCGACGCCTTTTTTGCCGGGCCTGGTGGGGTGTCGCGAGCAACGGGGAAGGCTTCCAGCGCGCGGGCCAGCCCCATGACCCCGGAACCGCCGTCCGGAGCGAAGCAGAATCCGAAAGCGGTCCCGAACTGATCCCGACCACAACGCCGAGTCACCATGAACATCGAACAAGCGCGTTTCAACATGATCGAACAGCAGATTCGCCCCTGGGAAGTGCTCGACCAGGACGTGCTGAACCTGCTCTCGATCGTCAAGCGTGAGCATTTCGTCCCCGCGGCCTATGTCGACATCGCGTTTGCCGACCTCGAACTGCCGCTGCCGAACGGGCAGCACATGCTGGCGCCGCGCGTCGAGGCGCGCGTGCTCCAGGAACTCGCGGTGAAGAAGCACGAAAGCGTGCTGGAAATCGGCGCGGGCTCCGGCTACATGGCGGCGCTGCTCGCGCACCGCGCGCAGAAGGTGCTGACCGTGGAGATCGACACGGAGCTCGCCGAGTTCGCCCGCGCGAACTTCGTCAAGAACGGCGTGCTGAACGCCGAAGTCGCGCTCGGCGACGGCGCGCGCGGCTGGGCCGCCAACGCGCCCTACGACGTGATCTGCGTCTCGGGCGGCCTGCCGGTCGTGCCGCAGGAACTGCTTGAGCAGCTCAAGGTGGGCGGCCGCCTCGCCGCATTCGTGGGCTCAGCGCCCGTCATGGAAGCGCAGATCATCACGCGCATCGACGAGAAGCAGTACCGCATCGCCGGCGTGTTCGAAACCTACGTCGAACCGCTGCAAAACGCCGTGCACCCGCCGCGCTTCAAGTTCTGACGCGCGCCGGCTCACTGTTGCATCCGTTGCATTGCCGGGCGCCTTTCGCGGCGGCCCGGCCTTTTACCTGATCGAGTGTTCCATGCAGAATCTGACCGCCCCCGCTCTTGCCGAATGGCTCGCCGACACCTCGCGCGCCACCCCTGTGCTGCTCGACGTGCGCGAGCCCTGGGAAATCGAAACGGCGAAGATCGCCGGCAGCCTGTCGATCCCGATGCGCGAGATCCCCGCGCGCAGCGAGGAACTCGACGACGAAGCGCAGATCGTCTGCATTTGCCACCACGGCGCGCGCAGCGCCCAGGTGGCGATGTTCCTGGAGTCGCGCGGCTACACGAAGGTGTTCAACCTGCAAGGCGGCATCGACGCGTGGTCGCGTCAGGTCGACCCCAAGGTGCCGACGTACTGAGCCTCCTCGCTTGAGCGCCAGTGCCTGCACTGGCGAGACAGATTGAAAGGGCGTGGCTTCGGCCACGCCCTTTGTCGTTTTGAGGCCGGCGCTTTTCAAGCGCGTCTTCTTTTCGCTTCACGTCGCTTCACGTCACTCCACTCCGCTTCGCCCCGCCTGACGCGCGCACCGTGCATGCACAACGATGCAGCGTGCGCCGCCGCACCGGCCGCTTCGCATCATGCATGCGCGCACTGAGACGATGCAGCGCGCCCGAACATGCATCTCGCTGCACCACAATCGCCCGCTTGCCGTGCGCGCACGCATGCGCCCCGCATCGGCGCACCCCTTGTGGGGCAAGCCTCGCACTTTCCCCTCGCGCTGGCACAACGTTTGCAGAAGGGTACGGGCAAGACTGGCCACACACACACCGGGCGGCGCGCAAGACGACAAACGACCACGCGCCACGGCCCACGACCTATTTCATCGACAAGGGGCAAATAAATGAAACGTCGCAGTCTGTTGAAACTCGGGACGATGTCGGGCGCACTCGCGGTTGCGGGACGCGTACCGTTCGCGCATGCGGACACCGGCACCGGCCCGATCAAGGTCGGCATCCTGCACTCGCTCTCGGGCACGATGGCGATTTCGGAGACCTCGCTGAAAGACACCGCGTTGATGACGATCGCCGACATCAACAAGAACGGCGGCGTGATGGGCCGGCAGATCCAGCCCGTGGTGGTCGACCCGGCCTCGAACTGGCCGCTGTTCGCCGAAAAGGCCCGCCAGCTTCTCACCCAGGACAAGGTGGCCTGCGTATTCGGCTGCTGGACCTCGGTGTCGCGCAAGTCGGTGCTGCCCGTGTTCGAGGAACTCAACGGCCTGCTCTACTACCCCGTGCAGTACGAAGGGGAAGAGATGTCGCGCAACGTGTTCTATACGGGCGCCGCGCCCAACCAGCAGGCCATTCCGGCCGTGGAATACCTGATGGGCGCCGAAGGCGGGGGCGCCAAGCGCTTCTTCCTGCTCGGCACCGACTATGTGTACCCGCGCACGACCAACAAGATCCTGCGCGCCTTCCTGCACTCCAAGGGCGTGAAGGACAGCGATATTCAGGAGGTCTACACGCCGTTCGGTCATAGCGACTATCAGACCATCGTCGCGAACATCAAGACGTTTTCGCAAGGCGGCAAGACCACGGTCGTCTCGACCATCAACGGCGACTCGAACGTGCCGTTCTACAAGGAACTCGGCAACCAGGGCATCAAGGCCACCGACGTGCCCGTGGTCGCGTTCTCCGTGGGCGAGGAAGAACTGCGCGGCATCGACACGAAGCCGCTCGTGGGGCACCTCGCCGCGTGGAACTACTTCATGTCGGTGAAAGGCCCGAACAACACAAAGTTCAAGGACCAGTTCGAAGCGTGGGTGAAGGCGAACAACCTGCCCGGTGGTGCCAGGCGCGTGACCAATGACCCGATGGAAGCGACCTTCGTCGGCATCCATATGTGGAAGCAGGCCGTGGAAAAAGCGAAGAGCACCGACGTCGACAAGGTGCGCACCGCCATGATCGGGCAGACCGTGGCGGCGCCGTCGGGCTTCACGCTCACGATGGACGGCAATCACCACCTGCACAAGCCGGTGATGATCGGCGAGATTCGCGGCGACGGTCAGTTCAACGTGGTGTGGAAGACGAAGACGGCAATCCGCGCGCAACCGTGGAGCCCGTTCATTGCCGGCAACGAAGGCAAGCCGGACGTGGTCACGCAAAGCACGCTGCCCGCCTTCCTGCGCCGCTCGCGCGTCGCCTGATGTTGCCCGTCACAGGCGTGCTGCACGCCTTCCGCCCGCCACGCGTGTTGCGCGCGTGACCGGCTCACGGGCCGCCCGCGCGCCGCGAAGCGTGATCGCGCCGCGCGGCGGCCCGCATTAAAAAGAACATCATCATGGCTCTCTCACTCACGAGGTACGCCCGCGCGGGCCTGCGCCGGGCGCTCGGCGCCGCGGCGCTGTTCGCGGCGCTCACCACGACCGCCCACGCGCTCGATAACGCCGATGTCACGCCGCTCGCCGGCGACGACTTCGACGCGAAATCCGCGGCCGTCGACAAGCTCATCGCGACACACGACGCCGCCTCGCTCGCGCTGCTCAAGGCGCTCGCCGACGACACCGTCACCGCGACCGATTCGGGCCAGGTGCTCGTTCAGGACGGCGACAACGCGCGCGACGCCGCAACGGGCAAGCCCGTCGCCGCGAACGTCGCAGCGAGTGCGCAGCCCATCACGCTGAACAATCTGTTGCGCTCGAAAGTGGCGGGCGCCGTGTCGGGCCTGCAACTCGCCTCGCCCGACCTGGAGACACGCCGCGCCGCCATCGCCGCATTGCTGAAGAACCCCGACCCGTCGATGAAGCCGATGATCGACGCCGCGCGCGCGAAGGAAACCGACGCCGCGCTCAAGCGCCGCCTCGACACGCTCTGGGCCATGACCGCGCTGCACGATCCGGACGCCGCGACGCGCCTCGAAGCGGCGAAGCTCGTCGCCGCGCGCCACGACCTCGACATGTACGAACTGCTGCGCCCGCTCGTGGCAAAGAACGCGAGCGGCGCATGGAGCGAGCCCGACGCCGACGTGCGCGCCGTCGCACAACAGGGCATCGCCGCGCTCGACTCGATCCAGCGCCGCAGCGAGATCGCGGGCACGCTGTTCGCGGGCCTCTCGCTCGGCAGCGTGCTGCTGCTCGCGGCGCTCGGCCTCGCCATCACGTATGGCCTGATCGGCGTGATCAACATGGCGCACGGCGAATTCCTCATGATCGGTGCGTACGCAACCTATGTGGTGCAATCGCTCGTGCAGCGCTACGCGCCCGGTGCGTTCGACTGGTATCCCCTCTTCGCGATTCCCGCGTCGTTCGTCACCGCCGCGCTGGTGGGCGCCGTGATCGAACGGCTCGTGATCCGCCATCTCTACGGCCGCCCGCTGGAGACGCTGCTCACCACGTTCGGCATCAGCCTCATCCTCATTCAGGCCACGCGCATGATCTTCGGCGCGCAGAACGTGCAGGTCGAAAACCCCTCGTGGATGAGCGGCGGCGTCACGGTCATGCAGAACCTGATCCTGCCGTACAACCGCCTCGCGATCCTCGCGTTCTCGCTGATCGTAGTGGGCATCGCGTGGACCGTGCTCACAAAAACGCGTCTTGGCCTCTTCGTGCGCGCGGTCACGCAGAACCGCCGCATGGCCGCGTGCGTGGGCGTGCGCACCGCGCGCGTGGATGCCTGGGCCTTCGCGTTCGGCGCGGGCGTGGCGGGACTCGGCGGCTGCGCGCTCTCGCAGATCGGCAACGTCGGCCCCGACCTGGGCCAGAGCTACATCATCGACTCGTTCATGGCCGTGGTGCTGGGCGGCGTCGGGCAAATCGCGGGCACCGTGATCGGCGGCTTCGGCCTCGGGCTCGTTTCCAAGGCCATCGAGCCGTTCTGGGGCGCGGTGCTCGCGAAGATCGCCGTGCTCGTGCTGATCGTGCTCTTCATCCAGAAGCGTCCGCAGGGCCTCTTCGCCCTCAAGGGCCGCAGCGCGGAGGCATGACATGACAAGCGTCACTTCGACTTCCACGCCCCCCACGCTGGGCGCACCGCACGCGTCCGGCGACGGCGCCGAGACGTTCGCCCTCGGGCTGCCCGCGCGCCCCGCCCTGCTCACGCCGCGCGCGTGGCTCGCCCTCATCGCGCTCATTCTCACGATCGGCGTGGGCGTGCCGCTGTGCGCGCTGGTGCTGCCGCAGACGAGCGCGATGCATCTTTCCGCCTATGCGATGACGCTCGGAGGCAAGCTCATGTGCTACGCCATCGCCGCGCTCGCGCTCGATCTCGTGTGGGGCTACTGCGGCATCCTGAGCCTCGGCCACGGCCTCTTCTTCGCGCTCGGCGGCTACGCCATCGGCATGTACCTCATGCGCGAGATCGGCCACGACGGCAAGTACGGCAGCGACCTGCCCGACTTCATGGTGTTTCTCGACTGGCATGCGCTGCCGTGGTACTGGCAAGGCACCGAGCACCTCTGGTTCGCGCTCCTGCTCGTCGTGCTGGCGCCCGCCGTGGTTGCGTGGGTGTTCGGCTTCTTCACGTTCCGCTCGCGCGTGAAGGGCGTGTACCTCTCCATCATCACCCAGGCCATGACGTTCGCGGCGATGCTGCTCTTCTATCGCAACGAAACCGGCTTCGGCGGCAACAACGGCTTCACGGACTTCAAGCGCATCGCGGGCATGCCGATCACGCATCCGGGCACGCGCACCGTGCTGTTCCTGCTCACGTTCGCCGTGCTCGTGCTCGCGTTCCTCGCCGCGCGCGCCATCGTCACCTCGAAGCTCGGCCGCGTCGTGACCGCCGTGCGCGACGGCGAAACGCGCCTCATGTTCCTCGGCTACAGCCCGCTTGGCTACAAGCTGTTCGTGTGGACCCTCTCGGCCGTGCTGTGCGGCATTGCGGGCGCGCTCTACGTGCCGCAGGTCGGCATCATCAACCCGAGCGAGATGTCGCCGGGCAACTCGATCGAAATGGCGATCTGGGTGGCCGTGGGCGGCCGCGGCACGCTCATCGGCCCGATCATCGGCGCGTTCGCCGTGAACGGCGCGAAGAGTTTCTTCACCGCCCATTTCGCCGAATACTGGCTGTTCTTCCTTGGCCTCATGTTCGTGCTGGTGCCGCTCCTTTTGCCCAACGGCATCATGGGTCTCATCGACCTCCTGAAGCATCGCCTCACCGTACGGAGCCAGCGCCCATGATCGGACTCAGCGTGCTCAACGACCCGCTCAACCCCAACCCCTTCGACGAAGCGCTCAAGGGCGACGAACTCGCGCTCTCCGGTGTCGCCGACATGGGACATGTGGTCGAGCCCGGCACGATCGACACCTCGCACGGCACGATCCTCTATCTGGAAGACGTGACCGTGAGCTTCGACGGCTTTCGCGCGCTCAACAAGCTCTCGCTCACCATCGACGCGGGCGAGTTGCGCTGCGTGATCGGCCCGAACGGCGCGGGCAAGACCACGATGATGGACGTCATCACGGGCAAGACCGCGACCGACTCGGGCAAGGTGTTCCTCGGCCAGACGCTCGATCTCACGCGCATGAACGAACCGGCGATCGCGCGCGTGGGCATCGGCCGCAAGTTCCAGAAGCCCACCGTGTTCGAGCAACACCCCGTGTGGGAGAACCTCGAACTTGCGATGAAAGCCGACAAGGGCTGGTTCGCGACGCTGCGCGCGCGCCTCGATCGCGACGCGCAGGCGAAGATCGAGGAAACGCTCGAAGTGATCCGGCTGGAGAGCGACGCGCGGCGCCTCGCCGGCGAGCTGTCGCACGGCCAGAAACAGCGCCTCGAAATCGGCATGCTGCTCATGCAGAAGCCGCAACTGCTGCTGCTCGACGAACCCGCCGCGGGCATGACCGACGACGAGACGATGGAACTCGCCACGCTGCTCAACCGCTTGCGCGGCAGTTGCTCGATGATGGTGGTGGAGCACGACATGGAGTTTGTCGCGGCGCTCGCGGGCGAAACCGGCCGCGTGACGGTGATGGCCGAGGGCAGCGTGCTCGCGCACGGCACGCTCGACGACGTGAAGCGCGACGAAGCGGTGATCGAATCGTATCTGGGCCGCTAGGCCTCCCCCGAATGACTTTGGCACGACATCAGCCATGCTAACCATCGAATCGCTGAACCAGTACTACGGCGGCAGCCACATCCTGCGCAACGTCTCGATGACGGTGCCCGAGGGCGAACTGACCGTGCTGCTCGGCCGCAACGGCGTGGGCAAGACAACCCTGCTGCGCTGCCTCATGGGCGTCGTGGCGACGAAGAACGGCTCGATCGCCTGGCGCGGCGAGCCGCTCACGAAGCTGCCGACCCACGCGCGCGTGGCGCACGGTCTCGCTTATGTGCCGCAAGGGCGCGACATCTTTCCGCGCCTGAGCGTGGAAGAGAACCTGCTGGTGGGCGCGGCGAGCAAGAAGCGCATGCCCTCCGGCGTGCCCGCGCATATCTACGAGCTCTTTCCCGTGCTCAAGGAGATGAAGACGCGGCGCGGCGGCGACCTCTCGGGCGGCCAGCAACAGCAGCTCGCCATTGGCCGCGCGCTCATGAGCGATCCCCGCTTGCTGATACTCGACGAGCCCACCGAAGGCATTCAGCCTTCGATCATCCAGGACATTGGCCGCACGCTGCGCCGGCTCGTGGAAGAGATGCAGATGACGGTGCTGCTCGTCGAACAGTATTACGACTTCGCCAAGGCCATTGCCGACCGCTACTGGGTGATGAGCCGCGGCGAGATCGTGGCGGGCGGCGCGGGCGCGAGCATGGATGCGGACGGCGTGCGGGAGTTGATCGCGGTTTGAGCGCGGATCGTGCGCGGATTGTGCGCGGTTTGAGCACAGACCGGGCGTGCTATCCTCCACGCCATCCCCCGCTTCCTCCCCGTCGCCCCGCATGTCGCTCCACGTCGATCACGCCGCACTCGCCAACACCACGCTACGCAGCACCGCGCATCAGGAATGGGCCGCGAAGCTCGAACTCGGCTTCGCGCGCCAGCAGGAACGCACGGCGCTCACGCACCGGCTGCACAGCGGGCCGTTGCGCGTGCAACGGCCGCTCTACCCCGAAGGCGACGCGATCTGTCACGCGGTGATCGTGCATCCGCCCGCCGGCATCGCGGGCGGCGACCGGCTCGACATCGACGTGAACGTGGGCGACGGCGCGCACGCCGTGCTCACCACGCCGGGCGCGACCAAGTGGTACAAGTCCAACGGGCGCGTGGCGCGCCAGCGCATCAAGGTGCGCGTGGGCGCGGGCGCGAAGCTCGACTGGCTGCCGCAGAACAACCTCGTGTTCGACCACGCGCACGCGGAGCTCGACTTCTCGCTCACGCTCGACGCGGGCGCGACCGCCATCGGCTGGGACACCACGCAACTGGGCCGCCAAGCCGCGGGCGAGCGCTGGTCGGCGGGCATGCTGCGCGCGCTCACGCGCGTGGCGCGCGCCTCGGCGGATAACGGCGAAGAAGAACTGCTCTGGTTCGAACGCGCGCTCATCGACGCCGCCGACCCGCTGCGCGACGCACCGCAAGGGCTCGCGGGCTACCCGGCGTTCGGCGTGCTGTGGGCGATCAGCCCCGCCTGCACCGACGCGCTGGCGCAGGACCTCGCCGCCACCCTGCCCTTCGACGACGCAATGCGCTCGGGCGTGAGCTGTGTCGCGCCCGGCGTCATGCTCGTGCGTGTGGTCGCGCGTTCGATGGAACCGCTACAGAACACGCTCGCGCAATGCTGGACGTCGCTGCGTCCGTTCGTGCATGGCGTGAAGGCCACGCCGCTGCGCCTGTGGACGACCTGAGCGCGTCTCATACGCACCACAAAGGTGCTACCCCGCTCACCCATGCACGATGTCGCGACGCGCGCACCTCAATTCGGTGCGCGGATACGCCATGAATGGTGCATTCACGCTGTCCCCATCACTGGCACACACCTTGCTGTGAGCTTGCACCGATGCGCGCGCTCCGCGCGCGACGCCGCAAGCTGCGCGTAACCTGGTTCCCGTAAGCTGGGCCGGCAGACTTGCCCCAACCGACCCAGAACGATGAAGCTCACGCCACGCGAGAAAGACAAGCTCCTGATCTTCACCGCCGCGCTGCTCGCCGAAAGGCGCCGCGCGCGCGGCCTCAAGCTCAACTACCCGGAGGCGGTCGCCTTCATCAGCGCCGCGCTGATGGAAGCGGCCCGCGACGGCAAGACCGTTGCCGAGGTCATGCACTACGGCACCACGCTGCTCACGCGCGACGACGTGATGGACGGCGTGCCCGAGATGATTCCCGACATCCAGGTCGAAGCCACCTTCCCCGACGGCACCAAGCTCGTCACCGTCCACCATCCGATTCCGTGAAGGCGCGCTCATGATCCCAGGCGAGATGTTGATCGACGACGGCGAGATCGAGCTCAACGCAGGCCGCGAAACCGTCACCGTGACGGTCTCCAACACGGGTGACCGCCCCGTGCAGATCGGCTCGCATTTCCACTTCTACGAAGTCAACGAGGCGCTCTCGTTCGAGCGCGAGGCCGCGCGCGGCTTTCGCCTGAACATCGCGGCGGGCACCGCCGTGCGCTTCGAGCCAGGCCAGGAGCGCACCGTCGAGCTCGTGGCGCTCGCGGGCGAGCGCGCCGTGTATGGCTTCAACGGCAAGGTGATGGGCCCGCTCTGAGCGCGCCCCGCATTCATCAGGAATCCGATATGACATTGAAGATCGGCCGCCGCGCCTATGCGGAGATGTTCGGCCCCACGACCGGCGACCGCGTGCGCCTCGCCGACACCGAACTCATCATCGAAGTCGAGCGCGACTACACCGTCTACGGCGACGAAGTGAAGTTCGGCGGCGGCAAGGTGATACGCGACGGCATGGGCCAGTCGCAGCGCCTGCACGCCGAAGTCGCGGACACCGTCGTCACGAACGCGGTGATCGTCGATCACTGGGGCATCGTGAAGGCCGACATCGGCATCAAGGACGGCCGTGTCTGGCGCATCGGCAAGGCGGGCAACCCCGACGTGCAGCCGGGCGTGACGATACCCATCGGCGCCTCGACCGAAGTGATCGCGGGCGAAGGCCAGATCGTCACGGCGGGCGGCATCGACACGCACATCCACTTCATCAGCCCGCAGCAGATCGACGAGGCGCTCGCCTCAGGCGTGACGACGATGCTTGGCGGCGGCACCGGCCCGGCCACGGGCACCAACGCCACCACCTGCACGCCGGGGCCGTGGCATATGGAGCGCATGTTGCAAGCGGCCGACGGCTGGCCGATCAACCTCGGCTTTCTCGGCAAGGGCAATGTGAGCCTGCCCAAGCCCGCCGAAGAGCAGATCGCCGCCGGCGCCATCGGCCTCAAGCTGCACGAGGACTGGGGCTCCACGCCCGCGGCCATCGACAACTGCCTCACCGTTGCGGACGCAACGGATACGCAGGTCGCCATCCACACCGACACGCTCAACGAATCGGGCTTCGTGGAAGCGACGGTCAACGCGTTCAAGGGCCGCACGATCCACACGTACCACACCGAAGGCGCGGGCGGCGGCCACGCGCCCGACATCATCAAGGTGTGCGGCGAAGCGAACGTGCTGCCCTCCTCGACCAACCCCACGCGCCCATACACGATCAACACGCTCGACGAGCACCTCGACATGCTGATGGTGTGCCATCACCTCGATCCGTCGATTGCCGAGGACATCGCGTTCGCCGAGTCGCGCATTCGCCGCGAGACCATCGCCGCCGAGGACATCCTTCACGATCTCGGCGCGCTGTCGATGCTTTCTTCGGATTCCCAGGCAATGGGCCGCGTGGGCGAAGTCATCATCCGCACGTGGCAGACCGCGCACAAGATGAAGGTGCAGCGCGGCGCGCTGGCCGAGGACAATGCGCGCAACGACAACTTCCGTGTGAAGCGCTATGTGGCGAAGTACACGATCAATCCCGCGCTCACGCACGGCATCGCGCACGAGGTGGGCTCGCTCGAGCCGGGCAAGTGGGCCGACCTCGTGTTCTGGGAGCCGGCGTTCTTCGGCATCAAGCCTTCGCTCATTCTCAAGGGCGGCATGATCGCGCTCGCGCAGATGGGCGACCCGAACGCCTCGATCCCCACGCCGCAGCCCGTGCACTACCGGGAGATGTTCGCGACGCGCGGGCGCGCGCTCGCGCAAACCTCGCTCACCTTCGTTTCGCAGCTCTCGCTCGACAAGCGCATACCCGAGCGCTACGGCCTGCAAAAACGCGTGGTCGCGGTGCGCAACTGCCGCAGCGTGACGAAGCGCGACATGATTCATAACGCCTGGCAGCCGTCGATCAGCGTCGATCCCGAGACCTACCAGGTCGTCGCCGACGGTCAGCTTCTCACCTGCGAGCCGGCCACGGTGCTGCCAATGGCACAGCGTTACTTTCTGTTCTAAAGTTTTGACATGCGCACGATCGACAAACGACTCAACGCGAAGCTCGCGCCGGTGCTCATGCAACGCGCGCCCACGCTCACGCTCCCATACGATGCGCGCTGCAAGAGCCGCTTCGCGGCCACGCTCGACACGGGCGAGGAAGTGGGCGTGGTGCTGCCGCGCGGCACAGTGCTGCGCGACGGCGACATGCTCGTGGCCGACGACGGCGGCCTCGTGCGCGTGATCGCGGCGGCCGAAAGCGTGCTGCGCGTGCGCGCCCCCGATCGCCTCACGCTCACGCGCGCCGCGTATCACCTCGGCAACCGGCACACGCCGGTGGAAGTGGGCGCCGACGAACTCAAGCTCGAAGCGGACCCCGTGCTCGAAGACATGCTCACGCGCCTGGGCGCCCAGGTCGAGCGCGCGCAGTTGCCGTTCCAGCCCGAAGCGGGCGCGTACAGCGGTCAAGGCGGTGGTCAAGGCGGCGGCCATCGACACGGCCACGACGAGACCTTCGCCGAGGACTATGCACTCGCGCAACGCGTGTACGAGGACCACCACGGGCATGCGCATTCGCACGATCACGCCCACGGCGAAGATCACGTGCACGGCCACGATTGCGGGCACGACCACGGTCATTGCGACGGCCACGCGCACGACCACAGCCATGAACATCGCTGAGCTCACCGCACTGCTGCATCTCGCCTCGCCGGCTCTGCCCATTGGCGCGTTCAGCTACTCGCAAGGGCTCGAAGCGGCGATCGACGTCCAGCTCGTCACGAATGCCGACGACGCCACGCGCTGGATCGCGGGCGGTCTCTCCAGCGTGCTCGCGACCGGCGAACTCCCGTTCGTCGCGCATCAACTCGAACGCTGGCGCACGCATGACGCCCACGCGCTGATCGAGGCCAACGCGCAATTCGTCGCGAGCCGCGAGTCGGCCGAACTGCGCCGCGAGACCGCGCAAATGGGCTGGTCCTTGCGCCAGCTTTGCGCGCAGCTCGAATGGGGCGACGCCGGGCGGCGCGCGACCCTGGAACGCATGACGCCGGTAGCGCAGCCCACGGCCTTCGCGTTCGCCGCCTGGGCGCACGCAGCCGCGCCCGACGCCACGCTCGCGGCCTACGCGTTCAGCTGGATCGAAAACCAGACGGCCGCCGCCCTCAAGGCGGTGCCGCTCGGCCAGCTCGCGGGGCAGCGCATCATCGTCGCGCTGCGGCCCGAAATCGAAAAAGCCGTGGCGCGCGCGCTCGCCACCCCGCCCGAATCGCTCAACACCTTCGCGCCGCAACTCGGCATTCTCTCCGGGCGGCACGAATCGCAATACTCGCGGCTTTTCCGCTCCTGAACCCGCACGTCATCGAACAACCATGAATTCGCTCGCATCCAGCAAACGTACGAAGAAACTGCCGCCGCTGCGCGTCGGCGTGGGCGGCCCGGTCGGCTCCGGCAAGACCACCCTGCTCGAAATGCTCTGCAAGGCCATGCGCGAGCGCTACGACCTCGTCGCCATCACCAACGACATCTATACGAAGGAAGACCAGCGCCTCCTGACCGTCGCGGGCGCCCTGCCCGCCGAACGCATCATGGGCGTGGAAACGGGCGGCTGCCCGCACACCGCGATCCGCGAAGACGCCTCGATCAATCTCGAAGCCGTCGACCAGATGCTCACGCGCTTTCCCGATGCCGATATCGTCTTCATCGAATCGGGCGGCGACAATCTCGCCGCCACCTTCAGCCCCGAGCTGTCGGACCTGACCATTTACGTGATCGACGTGGCGGGCGGCGAGAAGATCCCGCGCAAGGGCGGCCCCGGCATCACGAAGTCGGACCTGCTCGTCATCAACAAGACCGACCTCGCGCCGCTCGTGGGGGCGAACCTCGACGTGATGGCGAGCGACGCGAAGAAGATGCGCGGCGAGCGGCCCTTCGTGATGTGCAATCTGAAGGCGCTCGACGGGCTCGACCAGGTGATCGCCTTCATCGAAAAGCAAGGATTGCTGACGAGCGCGTAACGCGCCGGGCGCCTACCGGCAGGCGCGGCGCTCGTACAGCGACCAGTCCTGCACCGCCTTTACGAGCACCACGTCGCACTCGTCGTTGTCGAACAGATGCGCGGGCAACGGCTGCGTGTGGCGCACGAAGAAGTAGCGATAGAGGCGTCCGTTCACCTTGTGCCAGTCGAACGCACCGGGATCGGAATTCAAGGGACCGGGCCGCAGCGGCGGAATCTGGTCTGGCTTGAAGCGCACGACGTCCGGCAGGAAAAACGCGAAGTTGAAATCGACGAAGCCCTGGTTTTCCGCCTGATACCACAGCGCATAGGTGTGATACGTCCACGGATTGTGGATGATCTCGCTCTGCGGCGAATAGATGAGACCGAGCGCACGCTGACCCGGCTGCGCTGCCGCGAGCAGCGTCTCGAAGGGCTCGTTCTCGGCGGCGAACCGATGCTCGCGCACGGCGATCGTGCCGAAGTAGCCCCAGCAGAACAGCACGAGCAGCACTTCGATCACGCCGATGCGCGCCGCCCGCATGGATCGGCGCTCGCCTGCGTTGGGAGAGCGGAACAGCAGCACGTACACCGGCAGCAGGAAAATCGCGAAGCGCTGGTAGAGCAGGTCGATGCCGAGCGCGGCGGTCGGCGCGAGGAACCAGACGACGAGAATCGCCAGCGCGGGCACCCACGCGCTGCGGTCGTGAAGGTTCAGCTTCGCCCCCATGAGCATCGGTGCGGCCAGCAAGAACACCGCGCCGAGCAGGAAATACCAGTCGCGCATCTCGGTGGCGAGCGTGTAGAGCACGAAGTTATACACGCGATGCCATCCGTAAGGCCCCGTCCAGTCCCAGAGCACCGCTGCCTGCGCGCCGCCCGGATCGTTCGGAATCACGAGCGCATTGCGCTTGACGAACCACAGGTAGCCGACGATCAGCAAGCCGAGCAGCACGTATGGCACGAGAGATTTCGCTATCGCGCCGGCCCGGCGCGTGAAGCACGGAATGAACGAAGCGCCCACTGCGCATGCGAACAGGAACACGAGCCCGTGTGCGAAGAACACCCCGACGCCGGCGGCGAATATGCCGAATGCGCCCGCCACCGAGGGCGCAGCGGCAAAGCGGCGCGCGACGATCAAGAACAGCAAGCCCAGCGGCACGGCGACGATATACGTGTAGAAGCCGTATTGCCAGGCAAAGCCGAAAAAGCCGGGCATGAGCAGCCAGTCGAGTCGCTCGTCCGCTTCAAAGGTCTTGCGTAGCGCCACCCCCGCCGCCACGAAACCGAAGTAGGCAAGCGTCATGACGAGCTTGATCGCCACCGCCACCGGCATCAGGAACGACAACGCCAGCGCCAGCGCATAGGGCAGCAGATAGGGCGTGAACCAGTTGATCCACACGATATCGGACCAGGGCGAGGTGCCCGTCACGAGGTCGTGCAGCAGCGCGATCTGCGCCACGTGCTGCGCGATATCGCCCATCGGCGGACGCGGAGCGATCCAGAACAACACGCCGCCAAAGAGCGTCGTCACGACCAGAAGAATCAGCCTCGCGCGTGCGGCTGTGCTGGCCGCACGGCTCGCGCGAAATGTCGGATTGAGAATGGTATTCATCGGTGGAATCAGCCTCCGGTGCGGCGGTTCATGTCGAGCGAACGTGTAGCTCAGCCACGGGTCATGTCGCGTGAGTACAGCAGGAACATGGCGACGATCAGGAAAGCCGCGCCCGTCATCGAGCGGGCAGTAGCGACTTCATTGTTCAGAAGGCCGTACACGAAGATTTCGAGAATCGTGATGCCGACCATCAACGGGTAGGCGATGCTGAGTTCGATCTTCTTGAGCGATATGGCATAGCAGACGAAACCGAAGCCATAGGCGCAGATCGCGCCAAGGCGCAACTGCATCGGACGATCGAGCAAGGCAACGGTGAGGCGGCTGAAGTTCTCTGGCGAGCGCGCGGCGATGCGCAGCAGGATGCTGGCGACCGCGCTGAACGTACCACTTAGCAGGACAAAAATGATGTACATGTTGGCTCGTCGTGAGGAACGTAATTTTTGATAGACATCGTTACGCCTCATGAAAGCTAAAACGCATGGAAATGGAAGTATGTTCGACGGACCACGTTACGACAGACGGCCACGCGCGGCGTAATACGCGGTAATGAAAGCGGCCGCTCGCAAACGTTTGGCATGCGCGCAACCGACCGGATCGCTTGCAGGCGAGACGATCTGGCAAAGAGACGACAAGAGAAATAGCCGCGCGAACGAGGGTTCGCGCGGCGGAAATGGTGGGACTGGCTGGATGCCGCCGGAGCGGCCGGGCGCGGCTTAAAGCAGCGTGGTGAGCACGTCGACCGTGCGCGCGGTCGCGCCCCGGTGGCGCGAGGCGAAGGCCGCCGCCGCCGCGCCCATGGCCACGCGGCGCGACTTGTCGTTGAAGAGCTCGCGCAGGGCGCGGGCGAGGTCGGCGGGGTCTTGCACCTGAAGCGCCGCGCCGGCCGCCGTGGCGTCGGCGGTGGCTTGCGTAAAGTTGAATACGTGCGGCCCGATCAGCACCGGCACGCCCACGGCGCACGCTTCGATCAGGTTCTGGCCGCCAAGCGGCAACAGGCTGCCGCCAATGAACGCGAGATCGGCGGCCGCGTAATACGCGCCCATCTCGCCCATCGAATCGCCGAGCAGCACGCTCACGTCCTGCGGCAGCGCCCGGATGCCCTCGTGCGCCGAAGCCGCCGCGGCGGCGGCCGGCGCCCAGCGCGAGCGCCGTTCGAGCTTGAATTGCTTGCGTTCGACGAGCGCGGCCACTTCGTCAAAGCGCTGCGGGTGGCGCGGCACGAGGATCAGCAGCGCGCCGGGTGCCGCGCCGGGTGCCGCGCCGGGTGCCGCGCCGGTTGCCGAATTGGACTCGACGAGCGCGGCGAAGGCTTGCAGGACCAGTTCCTCCTCGCCCTCGCGCGTGCTCGCCGCGACCCATACGGGCCGCGTGCCGATCGCGCGGCGCCAGTCGCGGCCGCGCGCGATCAGCGCGGGCGGGCTCGCCATGTCGAACTTGAGATTGCCGAGCACGGCCACGTTGCGCGCGCCGAGCGTGCTGAGGCGTTCGGCGTCGGCGGGGCTCTGCGCGAGCACGCGCGTGAAGCCGCCGAACACCTCGCGCGCGCCCGCGCCAAACTTCGCCGCGCGCTTGAACGAGCGCGCCGACATGCGCGCGTTCGTGAGCACGAGCGGCACGTCGGCGCGCTTGCATTCGTCGATCAGCGTGGGCCACACCTCGGTCTCCATGACGAGGCCGAGCGAGGGACGCCACGCGCGCAGAAAGCGCCGCACCGCATGCGGCATGTCATACGGCACGTAGCAGCGCAGCACACGATCGCCGAACAGTTGCTCGCCGGCGGCGCGGCCGCCCGGCGTCATGTGCGTGAGCAGGATGCGCGCGTCCGGGCGCGCCGCCAGCAGCGCGTCCACGAGCGGCTGCGCCGCGCGCGTTTCGCCCACGGAAACGGCGTGCACCCAGATGAGCGGGCTGTCGTCCTCGGGCAATCGCCCCGCCGAATACCCGAAGCGCTCGCCGATATGCTCGCGATAGCCGCGCTCGCGGCGCGAGCGGATGAAAAGCCGCAGCACCGCGAGCGGTGCGATCAGCCACCAGGCCGCGCGATAAATCGCTCTTAGCATCGGGCCTCCGCGGCGGCCGAGGCAGCGCGAAAGGCCACAGCCGCGCGGCGGCGGGCGTACACGGACAGGCTCACGCTCGGGTGGGGAGTCAAACCAGTTCCTTGCCTTTGAGGCGTTCGAGAATGCCGAGCGGCGCCCATTCGGGATGCACCATGTCCTTCACCGGCAGGAAGAAGGTCTGCTCCATCATGAACTGCCCCGACATCACGGCATGGGACGTGTGATCGGAGAAGCACACCCACACGCAGCCCGGCGGAAAGCCGATGGTCTCCTGCGGGCTCGACTTCTGATAGCCGAGGTCGGCCTTCATGCCGTCGTGCAGGTTGAGCATCAGATGGTCGTATTCGCTGCGCGGCGACTTCGTGATGTGCAGCAGATTCTGCAACCAGGCCGAGCCGGGAAACTGCGGCTTGATGTTGGGCAGGAAGCGCTTCGCCATGTCCTCGAACGGCTCGCCCACGCGCCACACGCGCGGCACGCCGTTGGGGTTGACGTTGGTGAAAACGCGCAGGATGCGCTCGCCATAGTTCGGGCGCGACGGAAACGCATCGACGTGCAGGCGCGAATCGTCCTTGCGCCACGAGGTCTCGCGCGTTTCCACCTGGTGCAGGCGCAGGCTCGTGGGCGCCACGCGCAGTTTGCCGATGTACTCGGGAAAGAGGCCGTCGACGAGCGTGCGCGCACAGGTCTGGTAACGCGCGATCAGCGCGCGCACGGCCGACTGCGTGACGGTGTCGCCGAGCACGCCGTGCAGCGCGCCGCCGTTCGGGTCGAGGCTGATGTTCTTGCGCTTGGGGTCGGCGATGGCGGGGTCGAGCAACGCGCGCTCGCCGCCCTCGATCGCAAAGGCCAGGTTCGGAAAGTACAGCACCTTGCCCTGCTCGACGGCGTCGAGCAGCGTCTCGCGCGGCTGCGAGAGTTGCTGGCCGTGCCAGTCGGCGGATTGGATTTCGATGATCTGGGATTCGTTCATGGTCGCCCCTGGAAGCGATGGATCTGATTGCCTGCCGGTTTGTACGGTACGGGTACGGTGCGCGTGCGGTGCGCTCGCGGCGTGGGCTGTGCCCCTGGCACGCCGCTGCCGATGCGCCGTCACGGCCCTTGCCGGCCAGGCCCTGGCGCCTGGGTGTGCTCATGCGCGCCGACTCTTATACCCGCAGCCCCCGAGGTGCGCCTTGACCGGCCGCAGCCAGCGGGACGCCCGCGCCCTTCGTGCGGCGCCGCGCCGCGACAGCCGCTACAGCAATCCGAAGCCCGCCAGCGTGCCCTTCACCTGGGCGAGCGTGGGCGGCTGCCCGGCCGTGCCGAGATTGACGACGTGCGGCGACCAGTAGCCGCCGGTACGCCACGCAGTCGCGAAATTGTACAACTCGACGGTCGGGCGCTTCAGCGCCGCCGCGATGTGCACGAGGCCGGTGTCCACGCCCACCGTGGCCGCCGCGCCGTCGATCAGGCCGACCACGGCGGGCAGCGAGAGCCTGGGCGGCACGATCGCCGCCTCGCCGAACTCGCGCGCGAGGCGCTCGCTCGTCGCCCGCTCGGCCTCGCTGCCCCACGGCAGCACGAGCGAGGCGCCGCGCCGCACGAGCGCCTGGCCAAGCTCGATCCAGTTCTGGTCGGGCCACTGCTTGTCGGCGCGCGAAGTGGCGTGCACGAACACCACATAGGGCACCGGCAGGTTCAGCCCGACGCCCGCCAGCGCCTGCGCGGCGCGATAGGTGTCGAGGCCGAAATCGATCTCGTCGGTAGGCGACGGCGGCGCGAGATCGAGCGCGCCCGCGACCAGTTGCCGCGTGCGCTCGACCACGTGGGTGCGCGGCTCGATACGGATCGAGCGGTCATAGAAAAACCGCACGGGCCATTCGTAGCCCGCGCCGTCGGTGCGGTTGCCGAGGCCCACGAGCGGGCCGCGCGCCCAGCTCGCGACCCAGGCGGTCTTGATGAGCCCCTGGCAGTCGATCACGAGGTCGTATTTCTCGGCCGCGAGCGCGCGCCGGAACGCCCCGATCTCGCGCCAGTTGGCGCTCGACAAAAGGCCCTTGCGCCAGCGGCGCAGCGAAAACGGAATCGCGCGGCGCACGCCGCTCACGAGTTCGACGAGCGACTGGAAGCTCTCTTCGACGAGCCAGTCGATCTGCGCGTCGGGGTAGCGCCGGCGGATATCGGCAATGGCCGGCATGTTATGGACGACGTCGCCAAGCGACGATACGCGCACGATGAGGATCTTTTGCACGCTCAAGGCTCTTTGGCCGGACAGATGAAAAAGGTCCGCAATTTTAGCGCGCCGAACGCAAATGCGAAGAAAAGCGGGGAAAAAGCGCGTAAAAAAATACAAACGGCGCCGCGCGGGAGGGTTGCGCGGCGCCGCCGGGGTGCCGTTCGGGGCGGCGTCCGGGGCATCGAGCCGCCCCGAACGCGGTTGGCCGGCTTAGAACGGCAGCTTCGCGTCCGGCTTTTCGGCGAGGATCACGCGCTTGAAGTCGGCCTGGATGCGCGAGAGCGCCGCGTCATTGTCGGCCTCGAAACGCATCACGACCACGGGCGTGGTGTTCGACGAACGCGCAAGGCCAAAGCCGTCCGGGTACTCCACGCGCAGGCCGTCGATCGTATTGACCTCGTCGGCGCCCGTGAACTTCGCGTTCTTTTGCAGCCTGGCGATCAGCTCGAAGTTCTCGCCTTCCTCGAGCTTCAGTTGCAGTTCGGGCGTGGCGTGCGAGTTCGGCAGGTCGTTGAGCAGCTTGCTCGGATCGGCCGCGCGCGAGAGGATTTCCAGCAGGCGCGCGCCCGTGTAGAGACCGTCGTCGAAGCCGTACCAGCGGTCCTTGAAGAACACGTGGCCGCTCATTTCGCCCGCGAGCGGCGCACCGGTTTCGCGCAGCTTCGCCTTCACGAGCGAGTGGCCCGTCTTCCACATGAGCGGCTCGCCGCCCTTTTCCTTCACCCATTTCGCGAGATTGCGCGTGCACTTCACGTCATAGATGATCTGCTTGCCCGGATTGCGCGAGAGCACTTCCTCGGCGAACAGCATGAGCTGGCGATCGGGGTAAATGATCTGGCCGTCCTTGGTGACGACGCCGAGACGGTCGCCGTCGCCGTCGAACGCGAAGCCGATTTCGGCATCCGTTTCCTTGAGCGCGCGAATCACGTCCTGGAGGTTCTCAGGGTGTGCCGGGTCCGGGTGGTGGTTCGGGAACGTGCCGTCCACCTCGGTGAAGAGTTCGACCAGCTCGCAGCCGAGCGCCTTGAAGAGGCGCGGCGCGAGGCCGCCCGCCACGCCGTTGCCGGTGTCGACCACGATCTTCATCGGGCGCGCGAGCTTCACGTCGCTCACGATGCGATCGACATAGGCGTCGACGATGTCGTACTTCGTATAGCTGCCCTCGCCCGCGTCGAAGCGGCCCGCGACGATGCGGTCGTAGAGGCCGAGGATCTGCTCGCCGTAGATCGCCTTGCCGCGCAGGACCATCTTGAAGCCGTTGTAGTCGGGCGGATTGTGGCTGCCCGTCACGACGATGCACGAGTCCACGTTGCGCTCGCCGCCCACGAGCTTGAGCGGCACGCTCGCGGCGAAGTAGCCCACGGGCGTGGGCACCATGCCGACGTCGACCACGTCCACGCCCGCCTCGCACAGGCCGTCCGCCAGCGCGCGCGAAAGATCGGGACCCGAGAGCCGGCCGTCGCGCGCGATCACCACGGCTTCGCCGCCCTGCGCACGCACTTCGCTGCCGAACGCGCGGCCGATGGCGCGCGCGGTGTCGACGTCGAGCGTCTTGTCGATCACGCCGCGAATGTCATATGCCTTGAAAATCGATTTCGAAATCATGTTGAGGCTCACCGTGCAGAAGGGGATTCGAGGAATTCTGACTATTCGTAACACGGACAGGCACTTGAAAGCCTTCGCCGTTACGAAAAGTGGGATCCGTTACAAACTATAATTGCCGTTTTTCGGCAGTGGTATGCACCCATTTTAATGCTTCGCCGTCCCCTTCTATCGCCAAAAAATTCGCCAAAAAAGCCGCCTTTCGGAATCACGGCGAGGAGCACGACGCGTGCCCGCGATTTTTTTGCCGTTTTTTTCAGCCCTTTGCGCAGCGGCGAGGCGCAATGCTGAGTCTCAAGCGTTTCGCGAACCCCGATGTCGCCCGCGCGTTTGCGAACATCGTGTGGCTCGGCCTCGAGCGCCTCACGCAAATCGCCGTCGCCATCGCCATCAGCGGCGTGCTCGCGCGCTATTTCGGCCCCGACGTGTTCGGCAAGTGGCAGTACGCCAACACGCTGCTGCTCGTGCTCTCCCCCATCACCTGGGTGTGCGGCGCGGAGATTCTCGTGCCGACGATCGTCAACAAACCTCCCGCGCAGCTCGGCACCGTGCTCGGCAGCGCGTTTGCGCTGCGCATCGGCGTGTCGGCGGCGGCGCTCCTCGCGACCTGGGCCGCCATCGCGCTCGGCGCGACCGATCCGTTGGTGGGCGCGATGCTCGCCGGACTCGCGGTGACGATGCTGTTTCGCGAGCCGTTCGTCGGCGTCATCAATGCGTGGCTGCAAAGCATGACGTACAGCAAGCCGCAGTTGCTCGCGAGCATGACGACCGCCGTGATCAAGGCGCTGCTCGTCTTTCTGCTGGCGCGCGCGGCGTTCGCGCCGGCCACGTTCGGCTGGCTCTGGGCGCTCGAATCGGCGGCGATCGGCGCGGCGCTCGTGCTCTATTTCCGGCGCCGCCACGGCGGCAAGCTCGGCTGGCATGTGGACCGCACGCTGTTCCGGCATTTCGCGAGCGCAGGCACGGTGTTCTGGCTCGGCCTCATCTGCATGTACCTGTTCCTCAAGCTCGACCGGCTGATGCTGGAACGCACGATCTCGTTCGCCGATCTCGGCCGCTACTCGGCCGCGCAGCAGCTCAACGAGAACTGGATCACGCTCGCGCTCATGCTCTCGCAAACGATCGCACCCGCCTTCGTCTACCGCGTGCAGCAAGCCGCGCAACTGCGCCGCAACCTCGTGCGCCTCTTCGCGATGACGGCCGCGCTGATGGTGGCCGGCGCGCTGGTGCTCGACGCGCTCGCGGGCTTTATCATCGGCCGCGTGTTCGGGCCGGACTATGAAGGCGCGATCGGCATCTTCCGCTGGGCCGTGTGGCTTTCCGTGCCCGCGGGGATCGAAGCCATCGGCAACCTCGTGGTGCTCAAATATCAGGCGAAATTCGTGCTGCTCGCCAAGTGGCTGCTCGCGCTCGCCGTGGCGTTCGCCGTGAATCTCGTGGCGATCGGGCGGCTCGGCTCGTATGGCGCGCTGTGCGGCCTCGCGGCGGGTTATCTCGCGGCGGCCTGCGTGAACTTCTACTACATTCGCTTCAAGCTCGTTTCATGATGAATTCCGCCGCGCTCCCGGCGCGCCACGCACGCGAAGGCGCGCTCGCCGACGTTGCCGTGCTCATGCCCGCGTACAACGGCCAGCACGATGTCGAGCGCACGCTCGCCTCGTTCGATGAGAACGCAACCATTTATGCGCTCGTGGTCGACGACGGCAGCACGCCGCCCATCGTCGTGCCCGAGGTGCCCGGCATGCAGGTGGAAGTGTTGCGCATGGCGACGAACGGCGGCATCGAGCGCGCGTTGCAGGCCGGCGTCGAGGCGCTCGCGGCGCGCGGCTTTCGCTACGCGGCGCGCATCGACGCGGGCGACCTCGCCGCGCCGCAGCGGCTCGCCAAACAGCGCGCGCGCATGGAAGCCGAGCCCGCGCTCGCGGCGCTCGGCACGTGGACCCAGGTGGTCAACCGCGCAGGCGAGCCGCTCTTCATGCTGCGCCCGAGCGCCGACGCGCGCGCGCTGCGCCGCACGCGCCTCCTGCGCTCGCCGCTTGTGCATCCTTCGGTGATGCTGCGCGTGGACGCCGTGCTCGCCGTGGGCAATTATCGTCTGAAGTATCCGGCCGCCGAGGACCTCGACCTGTTCCTGCGACTGATGGAGCGCTACGAATGCGCGAACCTGCCGGAACTTGGCCTGTACTACGAACTGAATGAAGGCGGCATTAGCGCAACGAAGCGGCGGCGGCAGATCGTTTCGACATTGCGCCTGCAACTCCGTTATCTGAACGTGCTGAACTGGCGCGACTGGGCGGGCGTGGCGAAGAGCCTGCTGCACTTCGTGACGCCCTATCGCACCTTGCAGAAAATGAAGCGCGCGCTCTTCGTGCGCTGATCACCTGGGACCGTGCGCGTTACATCCAGCGCAGCATGACGGGCAGGAGCACCGGCACGACGAACGCGGTGAACACCCCGTTCAGGCCCATGCCGAGGCCCGCGAACGCGCCCATCTCCTCGCTCACCTGAAACGCGCGCGCGGTGCCGATGCCGTGCGAGGCCACGCCAATCGCAAAGCCGCGCACCTCGGTTTCGCGCACGCGCACGAGGTTGAGAATCCAGCGCGCGGTCACGGCGCCGAACACGCCCGTCGAGATCACGAGCACGGCGGTAAGCGACGGAATGCCGCCGATCTTGTCGGCGACGGCCATCGCGATCGGCGTGGTCGCCGACTTGGGCGCAAGCGAAGCGACGGTCTGGTGCGAGGCGCCGAACAGCTTCGCCACGCCGACCGCCGAAACGATCGCGGTGAGCGAGCCCGCCACGAGACCGCCGAGCAAGGGCAGCGCGCCACGCTTCAACTTGCCCCACTGGCGATACAGCGGCAACGCGAGCGCGACGGTGGCCGGGCCGAGCAGGAAGTGCACGAACTGCGCGCCTTCGAAGTACGTGCGATACGGCGTATCGGTGATCTTGAGGGCCGCGACCACGAGCGCCACGGCGATCAGCACCGGATTGGCGAGCGGATTGTGCTTCGCGCGCGCATAGATGTTGATGGCGATGAGATAGGCGACGAGCGTGACCGTGAGGCCGAGCAGCGGCGAGCCGGCGAGATAGACCCAGATGGCGTCGAGCCTGGACAGCGGCAGATGGTTGTTCGCCAGGTTGTTCACGACGCGCCCTCCCCGGCCGTATCGGCACGCCGTTGACGCCGCAACAACACGCGCGTGACGAGCGCGGTGACGGCGATGCCGAGCGTCGTGCTCACCACGAGGCTCGCGATCACGGCGAACGCTTCGCCGCGCACCGCCTGGGCGGACACCATGATGCCCACGCCGGCCGGAATGAAGAGCAGCGAAAGATGGCGCAACAATTCGAGCGCGGTGGGCTCGATGGCCTCGGCGGCGGCGGGCCGCATCAATGCGAAGGCGAACAGGAGCAGCATGCCGATCACGGGACCGGGCACGGGCAGCGAGAACACGTAGGACACGCTCTCGCCGAGACACTGGAATATCAGCAGGGCGGCAAGGGAACGAAGCATGGCGAAGGCTGGACTGGAAACACGCGAGGCGCGCGCAGTGTAGCCCAACGGCGGCCGATGCGCAGCGAATCTTCATACCTGGCGGGGCGTGCGCGCGCTTGAGCAGCACAGAGCGGCACAGATCGGCACAAACAGGGGCATCAGAGGGACGGATCGGGCGTCGGCTAAAATGTGCCGCCCGGCCGCTGCCGCCCTTTTCGTCACACGCCGTGACAACGACGTCCCCGCTCTCGTGAACACCTCGCCCGCCCCAACCTCGCAGAACGCTCGCGCCGCAAACGCCCCCCGGTCGGCCGCCAGCCACTTGCATATCGCCCTCGTCTGCAACACCGCCTGGGCGATCTACACGTACCGGCGCGGCCTGTTGCGCGCGCTCACCCAGGCCGGCGCGCAGGTCACCGTGATCGCGCCGCGCGACCGCACCTTCGAGCCGCTCGCCGAAATGGGTTGCCGCTGCGTGGATCTGCCGGTCGCCTCGAAGGGCACGAACCCGCTGCACGATCTGCGCACCCTCCTCGCGCTCCATCGCCACTATCGCGCGCTCAAGCCCGACGTCGTGTTCCACTACACGATCAAGCCGAACATCTACGGCTCGGTCGCCGCGTGGCTCGCGCGCACACCGTCGGTCGCGGTGACGACGGGCCTCGGCTACGTCTTCATCCAGAAGAGCCGCGCGGCGCAGGTCGCCAAGCGCCTTTATCGCTTCGCGTTCCGCTTTCCACGCGAAGTCTGGTTCCTCAATCGCGACGACGAAGCCGCCTTCAAGGACCAGGACCTGCTCGCGCATCCCGAGCGCGCGCGGCTCTTGCATGGCGAAGGCGTCGATCTCGACGACTTCCCGTTCACGCCGCTGCCCGCGCGCGAGACCTTCGCCTTCGTGCTGATCGGCCGCCTGCTCTGGGACAAGGGCGTGGGCGAGTACGTCGAAGCCGCCCGCACGTTGCGCGCACGCTATCCGCATGCGCGCTTTCGCTTGCTCGGCCCGGTGGGCGTGGACAACCCGAGCGCCATCTCGCGCGACGAAGTGGCCGCGTGGGAGCGCGAAGGCGTGATCGAATACCTCGGCGAGACCGCCGACGTGCGCCCCTATATTGCGGACGCCGATTGCGTCGTCCTGCCGTCGTACCGCGAGGGCGTGCCGCGCACGCTGATGGAAGCGAGCGCGATGGGCCGCCCGATCGTGGCCACCGACGTGCCCGGCTGCCGCGAAGTCGTCGCCGAAGGCGTGAACGGCCTGCTGTGCGAATCACGCGACGCCGCGTCGCTCGCGGCGAGCCTGGCCCGCATGCTCGACCTCGGGAACGAAGCGCGCGCCGCCATGGCCGGGCGCGGCCGGAAAAAAATCGAGAAAGAATTCGACGAACGCGTTGTGGTACAACGCTACCGGGAACTGATCCGGGAAATTACCGGGTCGACATTTTGATCGAGTTTGATTTCACGGGAACGAACACGCCATGACAGCGACGAACTCAAAGGGCACCATCCTCGTCACCGGCGGCGCGGGCTACATTGGCTCGCACACCTGCGTCGAACTGCTCAATGGCGGCTATGAAGTGGTCGTGGTCGACAATCTCGTGAACAGCCGCCGGGAATCGCTCGCGCGCGTCGAAAAGATCACCGGCAAGCCGGTTGCCTTTTACGATGCCGACGTGCGCGATGGCGCGGCCCTCTCGCGCATTTTCGAAGCGCACCGCATTACCGGCGTGATCCATTTTGCGGCGCTCAAAGCGGTGGGCGAGTCGGTGGCGAAGCCCATCGAGTATTACCGCAACAACGTCGACGGCCTGCTCGTCGTGCTCGACGTGATGCGCCAGCACGGCGTGAAGCAGTTCGTATTCAGCTCGTCGGCCACGGTGTATGGCGTGCCCGAGCGCTCGCCTATCGACGAGACGTTTGCGCTTTCGGCGACCAACCCGTATGGCCAGTCGAAGCTCATCGCCGAACAGATCCTGCGTGACGTGGCGATTTCGGACGCGTCGTGGCGCATCGCGGTGCTGCGCTATTTCAATCCGGTGGGCGCGCATGAGAGCGGGCTGATCGGCGAGGATCCGGCGGGCGTTCCCAACAACCTCATGCCGTACGTGGCGCAGGTGGCGGTGGGCAAGCTGGAGAAGCTGCGCGTGTTCGGCGGCGACTATCCGACGCCGGATGGCACGGGCGTGCGCGATTACATTCACGTGGTCGATCTCGCGCAAGGACACCTCGCGGCGCTCGATGCGCTCGTGAAGCACGATGCGGGGTTTGTTGTGAATCTCGGCACGGGGCGCGGGTATAGCGTGCTCGAGGTGGTGAAGGCGTTTGAAGAGGCTTCGGGGCGGCCTGTGCCGTATGAAATCGTGGCGCGCCGGCCGGGGGATATTGCCGAGTGCTATGCGAATCCGGCGGCGGCGGAAAACGTGCTGGGGTGGACGGCGCGGTTTGGGATCGAGCAGATGTGCGCGGACCACTGGCGGTGGCAGGAGGGGAATCCGCGGGGGTTTGAGTAAGCACATCGTGCCGAGACAAACAATTACAAGATCGCCGATTTGTTGCGTTTTATTACGTCGACGTTACAACAGCGGTATCACAGCTAGAATGTTCCTTCAGAGGCATCGAAATCACGTCTCGTGAGGCTCACGCTGTGAACGAAGAAAAATCCGGTGGCATCGTTATCTGGCTGACTGGCATGTCCGGGGCTGGCAAGTCGACAATTGCGCGCGCGCTAGTCGCACGATTGCAAACGTTTGGGTGTCAAGCAACGATGCTCGATGGAGATGTGCTGAGAACCGGGCTCAATTCAGATCTTGGTTTCAGTGATGAGGAACGCACCGAAAATCTGCGGCGTGTAGCGCATGTCGCAGCACTTTTTTCTGGTGAAGGCTTCGCTGCCGTGACCGCAACCATTTCACCCGAGCCAGAGCATCGAGCCAATGCCAGGCGAATCGTCGGCGAAGCTAACTTCGTCGAAATTTTTGTCGATACGCCGCCGGCCATCTGCGAACAGCGTGACCCCAAAGGCCTGTATCGTCGAGCGCGGCGCGGGGAAATCCCGCAATTCACCGGCGTCGGCTCGCCTTATCACCCACCGCTCCGCCCGGATCTCACCGTGCGCACTCACGGCAACAGTGTCGAATATTGCGTCGACGATATCGTCCGCTATCTTGTGCAGGCACGCCGTTTCGGCTCGAAACTCGCCCAGATTGACACCACAGCGCGCAAGCGCGCTTAACCTACGCGGCGTCAGTCATTGATCCGATTGAAAGTCAGAGCGAACAGCGGGACGCCTACTATCTAGTGCGACAAGGTAGTCAGCCTGCTCCGCGCGAAAGCGTTGCTCCCATTGCTCGCTACTCTTTCCGCCGAGTTTAGAAAGTCTTGAGCTCTTCGCAGTGATGTTACGCGCGTCGAGCCGGTTGTCGATACAATTGGCCATCCATGCCAACACGTCGCGCGGCTTCTCCACGATGTCTTCGTATGTAAAGCACGCTGGCGCAATTCCCAACCGCCGAAAGGTCCTGTCAAAGTAAACTTCGCCTGCGACGATGTGCTCGCACCAGCTTCGAATTGCCTCGGCATCGTATTCGACCGTATCCAGATTTGACCGTGAAACTGCTCCGTCCTGGTAGCTGTGGAAGAAGCCCGATCGCACGCTACGAAATAACGAGATAGCCTGTCCAACAATGTTTGCGCGACGCAAGTAGAAACGTGTGACGAGATCGATCGATGCCCGCGGTGTTTCAAGCATGTCACCGACGCTTCGCGCCTGATATGGCGAAAGTTGCAACCCCATAATGCCGTAGGGTGATCGATAGTCCGCAACTGTTTTTCGCAGATACTCGTCCGCACATTTCGTCGCAACGAGCTGCGGCGGCCGACACCCCATGGCCAACTCCGCCGTGTGAATCCAATCCTCGTTGAACCACTCTTGGGGCGTGCCCAGCACCCCGGAGTTTTCTGCCATCTCCATCAGCCAGGTACTCCCCGTTCGGGGCAGGATAAAGATTACATACAATTGCGTGCGCCACGCTAGTTCCCGCATGACGCCATCGTGAATGGTAGCGTTCTCTCCAAATGCCTGTGCAACCTTGTTCGCCATTCGGGCCCCTCAGTCTTGCGCGCGCAGAGCCGCGACCTGCGTTAGCAGACACACGGTAAATCTGCGCGGAAAATCAATCACTTACCGCTTCGATCCGTGCAATTTTGCCTTCAACAAGCGCCCCAGCTCTTTCCAGTCGCCGCGTGCAACGCGACCGAGGACGCGCCCCGGCATCATCCAGCGCCATGAACTCGACGCATAGATTTCATTGATCTGGTTGACGATCCGGGCATTCTCCGCCGCAAGGCGTTCTGCTTCCAGACGCGCATTCAGTAATTCCTCTCTGGCGCTTCTCTCCGAGTTTTGCGCATTCAAGACACTCTGCGCATTCTGCGCATTCTGCTCAAGCACCTTCGCACCCGAAGCGAAACGGTCACGCTCTTTAGCAAGCATGATCTCATACGCACGCAGGCGCGAATTGGCATCGGCGAGTGCGGCCTCACTGACCGCGAGCGCGGCCTCGCTGCCCGCAAGTGCACTCGCCACATGCTCGCGCTCGTGCAGCAACGCCTTTATGCGTGGCTCGTCCGAGTACATCTCCGCGTCGAGCTTCGCACGCAATGCGGCAAGCTTCGTGCGAGACTGTTCACGCTCCGTGCGCAGCGCCGTTTCCGATTTCAATGCCCGGTCAACAGCGCGCTCGAACTCTTCGCGCAACAAACCCAACTCTTCCTCGAAGCGCTTACGCTCCTCTTCGCGTCCCGCTTGACCGGCCGTAATATTTCGTGTTGCCAACGACAGCTCTTGACTCAACGCGGCATTTGCCGCGGCCTGCCGCTCGACCTCCCGCTCGTGCGCTTGCCTCGACTCACGCTCACGCAATGTGTATTCCTTCATCAGACGCTCCGCACGCTCGAGACGCCGCTGCATTCGTATCGGGAGCGGCTCGAATCCAACGTCGCTTTCAGCCTCGCCGTCGGCGTCGGAAGCGATCAGATAGCGGGCGAACTCCTCGCCAAGCAATGCATGACCGGCAAGAGCAACGATCTCGGACACCACCGGATTCTTCCAGTCCGGCGGAGACCAGCGCGGCGTTAGCCACAGCGCGTGGCGCAGGCTTTCGCGGCCCGTGATTTTCGTGAGGATACAACCTGCCTGCTCTAGTTCAGCGTTCATGCCCGGCGCGTTACCGCGCGTTGCCCAGAGTCCGGCTTCATAGGCAAAGGCATATTCACGCTCCGCCTCATTATTGAAGTTGCGCTGATTGATTGCCGGAAAGGCGAAGTAGTACAGATCGAAGCCCTGCCCGAGCAGCAGATCCGCAACTTCAAGCGATTGCGTGGTGGCGTTGCATTCGACCCAGAACGCACTGCGTGTAGTGGCAAGAAATGGGAGGTCAGCGGAGAGGATATGCAACTCCGTGCCTTCCGCATCGATCTTGACGAGATCGAACGGTCCGTAGTCTCGGTTGATCTCGTCGAGTGAGATCGACCGAGCCGCCAGAGCCGCCGAGGCCCGCTCGGCTTCGTCGTGCGCATCGACAGAGAACGAACCCCGATTGCCAGGTATCACCGACGCATGGAGATTCAAACCCGCCCCGCCAACGACCGCTTCGACTACCACAGACTCGGCCCTGAGGTTGTTCTTGACGTTTTTGCTGAGCAGCGGCACGACAGCCGGATTAGCATCGACGAGACACACCGAGGCAACCGGTTTGATTTGTGCGACACCCAGACTAAACGTACCGAGAAAGGCGCCGATATCAGCCACGCGCGCGTGCTCGGGCAAGCAGCCGGCAACGAACTGAATCTCGTGTTGAGCCCATTCGCCGTACCGTTCAAGGAATTTGCTAATCAGATCCTCGACCGGACTAAACGTATGCAATACACCATAGCGGGTTGAGATTTCAGCCACCGTCGACAACTCCTCTCCAAAATCAAAAAGCGCAGTTCCGTTGCGGGCTGCCGTCAAACAGGCTGCCTGCGACACCGCGAACGGCACACTCAGTTCAGGCCGTTGGCCTTGCACCAATCTGCAAACGACTCCGGGCCGCTTCTATATGGATCACGAAAATGAGCGCGCAGATCACCCCGATCTCGCCATGCAAGCCGGTGGGAACGCGGAATCGGCGTGCCATTTTCATAAACACCGTAGGCCCACCAGCCGGATGGCAGACCCACCGCGCGATGAAATACCAACCTGTCCCGATACCAACGCAGTAGCTCGAAGACTTCCGTACGGCCATATGAATACCTCTCGAGCATATGCTCGCCGACGGAATTGACCTTCGTGAAGTGGAAAAACCGCAAGGGGTTCTCACCCGCTAGAATTTCCCCGTTCGCGTGCATAGAAATGGGGCGGTTGCTCAGATTCCAGCTTGCGACGTTGTACCCGGAATTGCGCAATACGCCCACGCCGTCGAACAGCGCGGGAACGAGATCGCACCAGCGCTGATCTGTGAAGAGCCCGTTAGGCACATCGTCACGACAGAATTGCAGCAGCCGATCGCGCCACCATTGACCGAATCGCACGCCCTCGGGGACGTTTTGGACTGCGACGAAACCGAGATTGTAAACCCCGTGTTTTAGCGAGCCGATCTCGTTATCCATGATGCCCTCGATCGATGTTTCGGGCGTCGCGATGTGTGGCGTGAGCACGACCGAGTGCTTCTCGAGCATCGCGAGCACGTCATCGAGAGGAGCGAAAAGCGCCGTGTCCGGGTCCAGATAAACCACCGAATCGGCGCCATTTTCGAGTAGGCGCGCCATCATTGGACCTTTCACCGCCGTGCACAACTCGACGATGTCGTGACTGAACATCCAGCGCCGCCACTCGGGAATGCCAAGCTCGGCCACGGTGATCATGTGGTCGAAGTTCTCATTCTCGAGGTCGAACTCCAGGTCGGCCGGCGCTTCGTCGGACATCAGCAGCCAGATTGTCCAGTCTGGATGAAAACGCTTGATCGATTCCGCCAGCACGCGCGCCCGATCGAGGTAGCTGTAGGTGATGCTCGTGTAGCAATGAACGTTACGCACCTGTGCCTCCATCCACCAGTACGCCGCCCGTCTGATTGCTGTAGCTTAACGTTCCGTATTGACGCCGCGACTGTTCGACCATCTCGCGAATCCCACCCTCTTCAAAAAGCGCACTCAGTTCGATCTCCGAGCCCACTGTCGATCCCCGGCCCGCAAAGGTCGACATCATCGCCCGGGACACATTGCCAGCACCGCGCCGCGCAAGCACATATGCGCCTGCTGCCAATGCTTCGTACATTGTGAAAGAAAAGCTTTCGAAGCACATCGACCAGTTGATCGCGACATGAATACCCTGCTCGACCGCCGTGCGGACCATCGCCGATCGGTCCTGATACGTTACGGCCGTGCGGATGAACTTGACATTCGGCACGTCCAGCGTTTCCCAGCCCAGATGAACGAACTCGTAGCGCGGGTCGCGCGCGTGCCATCTCGCCAGACTCTCGAAGGCGAACCAGCCTTTGTGAAAATGTGGCGCACCGAGAAAACCCACCTTCAGTGGCTCATCCCTCATGTATGCGGGCGCATCGCGCTCGAATGAGATTTCGCAAGGCGGCAGTACATGCGTTTGTGCATGCTCGTAGCCCGCGTGCTCGAGCCAAAAGTTAAGTATCGTTGCCGACGGCGCCAACACGACTGGACGCGTACGCGCAAAAAACCGCCTCATGCGCTTGACATGCTCGAAGCGATCCCGGCCTGCATGGCAGACTCCGCAAACGGCGGACGATACCGGTGGCGCATTGCAGAACGTCACCTGATTACGGAGCATCGTGGCCGTCGGGCACAACGTGAATAGATCGTGAATCCACACTAGAGGGGGGTACGCAGCGTCGCACTGCTCAATCACGGCCAGAATATGCTCCGGCGCGAAGCCAAGCATATGGTGGACGACGCTACGCAGCAGCACGCCCTCGCTTCGAACCTGCCCAAGCGCCTCAATCAGGTCAGCGAGCACTACCACGCCTAGTCGAGCGCCATCGAGATTCGCGATGCACGTGACCTCCGATGCCTCCGTGTACCTGCCAAGCAAAGGCTTTGGCTCGTTCGGACACAAGTGGAGATAACTCCAGCCCTGACGAGCGAGCGCTGCTTGCTCGTCGCCAACACAGTTTTGAACACCACCGCCCACGTTCAAGTAGTCATCGTGACTGAACGACAGCACAAGTCCCTGCGCGGAGTTACGGGCCACGCCAACCAACGCGGCCAGCAAAGCGCTCCGCGACAGCGGTTCATCGTTGAGAATCTTGCCCCAGCCTGCGCCACGCACGGCCGGTGACACAGCCGTCATGATCATGCGCTTTGCATGGTTCTCGCGCGTCCGGTAGGACCACCCCTCCGTCAGCGCATCTGCAAGAGAAACCGGTTCAAGTTCGCCTTCGCGCATCTTTCCTGACTCCACTTTCTGGGCCACTCCTACGGGCTCACACATTTGAACATCGACGCAACGGCATCTTCCGCTACGCTCATCACGGCCGTGCTGACGGCGCGGCACGTCCGGTCAGCAAAACAATCGCCATGCCTAGAATCGGCGGAATAATCGGGTACAAGTAACGGAAATCGCACGCGATAGCTGTAGGAATGAACCCGGCAACGAAGACCCAGAGCGTGAACGCAAAAACCAGCAGCGTCGGACGGCCCCGCGTTGACCTGGCGAACAACGCAACCAAGGTACATACGGCGAGTACGATCAAGTAAATCCAATGCCGCCAGAGCGGTGATTGAATGAAAAACCGTTCGCCCTTGTAGAGGAAACTCGCCCGCGCATTGGTTTCTTCCTTGAGTCCGTCCGCTTTGAGATATTCCGCGCCACCTTGAATCCCGACATGCGTTGGCAAACACTGCGTCACATCACGCGCGCTGAGCACGTATGCCATCAGCGCGGCGCGGTGTCTCAGATAGAGCAACGGATATTGCGACACGGCATGCACCCAGATCTGCTGGAGCGACATGCCGGACTGCTGAGGCAGACGGCCTTGCAACCCTGCGGGATTCAGAAAGTCGGCGCGCGCCGACGTATATTCGCTGCGGATATTCGCGTCGTCCTGCGGGGTAAGCCCTGGAATGGTCCGAAGGGCAACATCGGTCGGCAGGCGAGCGACAATTCCCGCAATGTCGTAGCTCTCGATCACCCCTGGAGCGACTGAGAGATCCCGGCCGCCATTACCGGCAATCGTCGCATTAGCAGCAAGGCTGGTGAGGAACGCGCAGACGACGTAAAGCACGATCGCGAGCGCACATTGTGCCACTCGAAGCGTGCCGCTCGACGAACGCACAATTATGCCAAGCGGCGCGAGCATGAGGAGAGGACCAAGCAGCACACCTTGTTGGCGAATCAGCGATCCTGCTCCAAGAATGATGCAGATCAATACCAGGGTAAACCGTTTCACCCGCTGATCAGAAGCACGTTCAGCAGCAAGGCATAGCGCCAGTGTACCGACCATCCACGTCGCAAAGAGGACATCTTTCCAGACGATGCCAACGTACGAGAAAACCACGGGGTTGAGGATCAGCGCTGCACAGATGAGCGCGCGCGCCCAACCGAAATCACCGCCCTGTCGCACGAACGCGGCAAACGCGGCGTAGGTCAGGAAGCAGTTAACAGCGACGAAGATACCGGTTGCAAGAAGACCGCCTCCAAGCCACGCGAAAAGCGCAGACAGCAAAGGGGGTTGCCAACTGACCGAATGGTGCGTGGACGCCTCGAACAGTTGCACCGTCGTGTCGAAACTCAGTTGCCCCGGGGCGTGCAGCGCAAATGCAGAAATAGCGCAAATTGCGCAAAGAAAATAAAGTCCGAGCTTTAATTTTCGTCCACTCATCGATATGGAGGCCTTTGTAGAATGGGGCGTTCGGCAGCAGCAGCCACCCAATTCGAATACAGGTGTGCCACGACACCCGGGAGATTGCTGACGCAGCGCTTAGCGATTGCCGATCCATGAATACGGCGCGGGCTATTCTAACCCGTAGCCTGCCCCTTTCGCGATTCTGATATACCGCGGCGCGAGGTTCCTTGAGGGGCGACTTCAGGTTTGTCACGTATTGCTACCCTCGGCTCCCGAGCCCCCCACCCATGTAAACCGTAATCGCCCGGAGCACACCGACGTTGAATCTGGATGTTGACATTGGACCAGGTGCCAATCCATGCTATGGCACCCTTACAAATAAACGTTGACGCCCTGGAGGAGTGAACATGTTTTGGCAACGCAATCGCCGCGAGAAGTTCGTGGATGCAGGGCACTTGGCTGTGATTTCGGTGGGCGATCCCGCAGACTTTGGCGGCATCGTTCGCGTGGATGTGAGCATTTCACAGGATGCAGTTCCCAACGCGAGCCTCAAAGCCGTCGCCTCATCGTGCCCTGAATCGGCAGCTGACCTTGGTAAAGCCGGTCCGGGCCAGATAATTTCTGTCGGCGTTCATTTCCATTTGCTGTCAAACGGTGAACAAACGCTTCGCTTCACGCTGGAGGAGTCCGATGGTTCGGTTTCCGTTGCTGACGCGAAGTTGAATGTTGCAAATGTCGGCGGCCTGGCGGCCATGACCACAGACCTCCTGAAGTCGCATGGAACGCCCGTGTTCTTTACCGGACCGTGCGACTCGCAGATGTATCCCTACAGCGCGCACACCGCCTGGTTCGATCGCCCTGACGCGTCACAGCACATCGACCGCCTTTTGGAACAGGGACAAATCAACGAAGAAGAAGCGCATCACCTCCGCGAATTCGTGAATAGCGGCTTCCTGATGGTTGAAGGTTTAATCGACGACGCGTTAGTTGACGGGGTCTGCGGCGAAATCGACGATGCCATCGCAAACGGCTATCAAGGCTATCAGTTCGGCTCCAGCCAGCGCATCGAGCATCTGCATATGCACTACCCTGCTATCCGGAAACTGTGGCTCGACAAGCGCCACCGCCGTTACGCAGACCTCATTTTCGGCGCCGATGCCCGGCCATGCCAAACTCTCACCTATGTGTTCGGGAGCCAACAGGACGCGCACCAGGACACGATCCACCTGACTCCGTTTCCCGCGGGCTACATGTGCGGGACATGGATCGCGCTACAGGATGTCTCACCTGATAGCGGTGAACTGGTCGTGTACCCAGGAAGCCACCGGGAACGTCGCGTACGTCTTGCCGAGACGGACTGCCCGAAGGTCGCAAACGGCGACTGGGCGCAATTTGGTCGCAGCGTCTGCGCGGAATGGGCCGACATGCTGACGCACTATGAGCCGTTCATCTATCGCCCGAAGAAGGGCACTGTTTTGATCTGGCACGAAAATTTGTTGCACGCTGGGTCCGTGCGTAAGGATCATACGTTGGAGCGACGTTCGATCGTCATTCATTCGTTCGCCGATGGTGCTATCGCTTATTACGACTCGACAGGACTGCACGGCTCCGCCGTGCGCCGCGAAGCATTACATGAAGGCTGACGGCGACTCAAAGTCGCTTGCTTGCTACTGAAGTTGCTGTGACACCGTTCCCCGCACACTCACGATTGTGCGGGGAACGATCGACCATGACATGAATGCAGCCGGCAGCACGCCGGCGCCTCGGAGACAGCATGGACAGACGCGACAGGATCTTGCAGCACTGCACCCAAGCACAGCTTGGCATCGAAGTCGGTCCATGGTTCAACCCAATTGCGCCCAAGAGCAAAGGCTATCGCTGCCTTTCGCTCGATGTCTTCGATGCCTCGGTGTTACGCTCGCGCGCCGAGGCCGACCCGAATATCCCGCGCGAAAAAATCTCGGACATTGAGGACGTCGATCTCGTCGGCTCGTCCGTCGACCTTGGACGTCTTGTCTGCGAAGCGGGGTATGCCGGTAAAGTCGACTACATTGTTTCCTCGCATAATCTGGAGCACATTCCCGACCCGATCCGTTTCTTGCAGGGCTGCCAGGAGGCCCTCAAGCCACACGGCATCGTGTCCATGGCGGTCCCGGACAAGCGTACCTGCTTCGACCATTTCCGCCCCTATACAACCCTCGGCGACTGGCTGGAGGCTTTTTTTGAGCGGCGCAGCAAACCGACTTTGCGACAGGTGTTCGAGTCAGCAAGCTTGGGGTGCCTGCATAACGGCTCGGGTGTGCTCAGCCTCGGCACCGACTCATCGGAGCTACAACCGACGCACCATCTGATGATGGGCTACGACAACTGGCAAGCGCAACTTGTCGCGAGCCATCGAGACTATATCGATGCTCATTGCTGGACCCTCACGCCGGCGGTCATTGAACTCATCTTGCGCGACCTTGCCTGGCTGCGCCTTCTTCAGTTCGAAGTCGACGAGATTGCAGGACCGCTAGGCTGCGAATTTTTTGTGCGCCTGCGTTACATGGGCAAAGACTGGCAGCCACATTTCACACAAGAAGCCTATTTCAGCATGAGAACGGCGTTGCTACAGCGCATCATGGACGAACAGGCTGAAAACTCGCCGCTGCTGGCGAAAACGCGAAGAGCGATGGACACATTGCATGCCGCACTTCTGGAGAAGCCGGCGTCGGAAGCGGTCACGCGCCCACGTATCAGAGGCGTCGGGCGCCTGCGCCGAATCGTGGCGCCGTTGCGGCGCGCCGCGACAGCCCTTCTCCCGCCGCGCACCTGATAACTTCGCATGCCGTGGTGCGCGCCTTTCGCCTGGACGCGAGAGGCAAATCCTCATATCAGCCGATTCGCGCAACCGGCACGCTTTGTATCGCCGGCAGCGTGACCGGTTCGTACTCTGGAACCCAGCGGCGCAAATCACGGCGGACTTCATCGTCGCCGGGCACCCGATTTTGCATGAGCCACGGCAACAACTCCTCAAGCATATTCTCCGGCACTTCGCGCGCACGAGCGACGCGCAGCTTCGGGTGTGGCGTGCGCGTCGTCGTTTCGTCATCGGCCAACAACTCTTCGTAGAGTTTTTCGCCCATGCGTAAGCCCGTGAACACAATGCGAATCTGATCTTCGGTAAAACCGTAGAGACGGATGAGATCGCGTGCGAGATCAACGATCTTGACGGGCTCACCCATGTCAAGAATGAAGATCTCACCTCCTTCACCCATGCTCGAAGCCTGCAATACGAGCTGAGAGGCTTCGGGAATCGTCATGAAGAAGCGGGTGATTTCAGGGTGTGTTACGGTAACCGGACCACCCTTGGCAATCTGCTGCTGGAATTTCGGAATCACACTCCCTGCACTGCCGAGCACGTTACCAAACCGCACCGTCTCGAACTTGGTGCGTGGACTCGATTGCTGCAACGCCTGGCAGGCCATTTCCGCAAGGCGCTTGCTTGCGCCCATTACGTTCGTCGGGTTGACGGCCTTATCGGTCGAAATGAGCACGAAACGCCGGACGTCATGACGCATCGCGGCGCGCGCTACGCGATACGTGCCGAGCACGTTGTTGCGCACCGCCTGCCACGAGTTCAGCTCTTCCATGAGCGGCACGTGTTTGTACGCAGCGGCGTGAAACACGACGTGTGGCGTATAACGTGACATGATTTGCTCGATCAGCAGCGAGTCCTTCACATCCCCGACAATAGAGATAACGGGTGTATCAGGATAGCGTTCGCGAAATTCTTCGGTCAGCCGATACATCGCGTACTCGGACAAGTCGAGCGTCACGACCTGCGCCGGAGAAAACCGCATGATTTGCCGGCAGAGTTCGGATCCAATCGACCCGCCCGCCCCTGTCACCATGACCACGCGCCCGTGCAGGAGCGCTTCGACGTGCGGCATGTCGATCCTCACCGGCTCCCGACCCAGCAGATCCTCGAGATCGATATGCCTGACCTGCGAAAGGAACGCCTGACCGGAACTCAGGGCCTGTAGCGCGGGCAGGACCAGCGCCTTGACTCCGGCCCGCACGCACTGCGTCGCAACGCGCCGCTGCACATCCACGGAAGCCGACGGAATCGCGATGATTGCGTACTCCGTCTTCAGCCTGTCGGCCCACTGCGGCAGGTCGGCAATCGGCCCAAACACCTTGTAGCCATAGATTTCACGTCCGACTTTGCCCGGATCGTCATCGAGCAAGCCGACGAGGCGCCATTCACTCGACTTCGACAGTTCGCGCGCGAGACTCGCACCGGCGGAACCCGCCCCCAGCACGATCACGGGCTTGCCTTGAGCAACCAGACCGCCGTACAGGTAGAACTCCTTGCTTGCACGATAGAGCGCTCGCGAGCCCCCCATCGCCAGGAAAAGCAAAAGGGGTGACACTACGAGCACAGAACGGGGGATGATCGGAGAAGGTTGGAGCATCACGGAGAACACCATGATCACCAGCGCGCCGGAAGCGACCGCCTTCGAGATACGCATCAGGTCGGGCAGGCTCGCGAACACCCACATCCCGCGGTAGAGGCCGAAGATGCGGAACATGACCGCATAGACAGGCAAAACCCAGACAAGCGCACGGAACGCGCCGTTCCAGAACTCGGTCGGGACGCCAGCGTTGAAACGGATCAGATACGCGACGATCCACGCGGAGACAACCGCGCACGCGTCGAACATAAACGCGCCAAAGGATAACAACGAGGCCCTGTTCTTAAGCATTTGCATCAACCTCGGTTGGTCTGGAAAGTTTTATTGGCCTGAAAACGACGCCAGCGCAAATCTATGCAGATCCCGACCGACAGCAAAGCAAGCACCCACATTCCGATGACTGAAAACTGCACAACTGCCGACCGGCCAAGAATTGTCACAGCAATTCCTGCGCCAGCCGCCATTAAGACGTACCAGACCAGAGCCGTGCCAATGTGGCCGAAGTCCGATTGCACCATACGCTGGTAGTAGTGTTCCCGATGAGCCTGCCAGAACTTCTCCCCTCGCAGCAGTCGACGGATCAACGTGACGGATGCATCCCCGATAAACGGTGCGAATACGATAGCAGGAAACCAGATCGGCCAGATATTCGCTTGCCACCCCCAATACCCGATCGCCGCCGCCAGAAACCCAAGCGAAATCGATCCAGCATCGCCGAGAAATATCCGGGCCGGATGAAAATTGAAAAACAGGAAGCCGCCCGCCGCACCGGCGATGGCGGCCGACGTGCACGCGAGCCCAACTGCGGGCACCGGTGAAACAAGCGCAGCAATTGCATAGCCGCCGAAGCCGAACACCGCCATGCCACCCGCCAGGCCATCTGCGCCGTCCATGAAGTTGTACAGGTTGACGAACCAGAGCATCAGGAACCCCAGACCAGCGAGCAACCACCACGACGAATCCCCCGGCACAAGCGCGAGGACAAACGAGACTGCGGCAATATGCGCAACAAACCGCACGCGCGCGGGCAGTCCGCGACGATCATCGATCTGTGACACCAGCGCGAGGAACGCGGCCGCAGCAGCAACCATCCAAAGGTGCGGCGTCAGCAATAGCAGAGCGACGACCGCGACGGGCACGATGCCCCAACCGCCGACGCGTGGGATCGGATGCGCGTGCAATGAGCGATGATTGGGGATGTCGATTGCAAGGCGCACGGCGAGCCCGCTTTTGAGCAGCGTGCCGAGGATTACGGCGCAGGCAACCCCGGCCGCCAACGCAACGACGAGCGCGATACCCAACGAACTCAATGTAAGGCCCTGCATGTTGTTCAATTCAGCAATCCAGCGTCAGGAATGTGTCGTGAGATACCAGCGTGCGGTGGCAGCCAGTCCGTCATCGACCGAGTAGGGAGGGCGCCAGCCGAGCACCGTCCGGAAGCAAGTGCTATCGACGCGCAAATCATCTGTCAGCCTTCGGATCTGCTCCGAACGCCCGGTAATTCTGGCCGCGAAACGCAACAGCCAGTCTGGCAAGCTGAACAGGCGCGTCGAACGCCCCAACTGCTCTCCAACACGCACCAGCAATTCAGGCACGGTCAAATCCTCCGCGTCCGCGACGTGGAAGCACTGATTGGCCGCGCGCTTGTCGAGTCCTGCTTGCATCAACGCATCCGCGAGATTCACCACATAGATAAGGCTACGGCGACCGGCAACGGAACCCAGTGGAAGCGGGACGCCCCGCCAGACCACGTTGATGAGGCTCAGAAAATTTGCGCCGACGCCCGGCCCGTACACGAGCGGCGGCCGTACGACTACAACGTCGAACGCTCCGGCATCGCGCAAAGTCGCAAGCGCTCGTTCAGCTTCAAGTTTCGATCGGCCATAAGGATCTTCAGGCATTGGTGGCGTTTCTTCAGACAAGGGCTTTCCCCCATCGGATTCAGCAACCGCCTTGATGCTGCTCAAATAAACGAACGAACTCACACCGCGCTGACGAGCGGCTTGCGCCACGCGCATCGTGCCGTCAACATTCGTCGCACGAAATGCAGCATCGCGATCCACAGCCGTATCCCGCATGACGTGGACACGCGCCGCAAGGTGAATCACCACGGCAGGCCGCAATGTGTCCGGCCAGACTGAAGCCAGCCCATCAAAATCCGGTGCATCGTGAACCCATTCATGTACACCCTCGGCACACATGCCCGGCCGTCGCACGAGCCCCGTCACCTGGTGCCCATGCTCGAGAAGCAAGCGACACAATGCCTTGCCAACAAAACCATTTGCGCCCGTCACGAGAAAATGGGTCATAGCCATTTCCAGCCGAAACGGTTGAAGAACTTGACGGCGGAAGTCACAAACATCCGAATGTGCGGCCAGCCCTTGCGCGCGGCTCCCCCGCCGTGATGCAAGACTCGCACAGCGGGCATGTAGGCAATGCGCGCAACATCGCGCGTACGAATGCTGAGATCGTAGTCCTCAAAGTACAGAAAATAACGCGGGTCAAATCCCCCGATGCGCTTGAGGACTTCTGTGCGAAACAGCATAAAGCAACCGCTCACCAAAGGGGGGTCCCATACGACTTCGGATTTGTTGATCACGTCGCGCATCTCGTAGCGATCGAGCCGCTCGGAAAACGGACGTTGGAAACCGGCAGGCACAAACCCGCGAAGAAAGAGGTCGAGCACAGTCGGATACCGGCGACACAGGAATTGCAGGTCCTGCTGATCGTCGCCGATCTGCGGCGAAAGCAATCCCGCATTGGGGTGCTTATCAAGAAACTCCAACGCTTGCGCCAACGAATCAGGGGCGAGGTCGATGTCGGGATTCAGCACCAGATGGTAGTCCGCGGTCGTACGCCCAATGGCCAGATTGTGCCCTCTGCCATAACCCACGTTTCCATGTCCCGAGATCGTGACGCACGTAACGCCGTCACCCTCCAGCTCATGCAGGATCGAAGTCAGATCTGGCAAGGCCCCGTTGTCGACGAGATACAGCGAGGCGTCGACTTGCCGCGATTGCCTTCCCGCCAGGACGGCAATACGCAAGCTTTGAAGCGTATTGAGGAGTTGGTGCACGTCCGGTCGATAGGCGACGACGGACACCGAAAGGGCCACTCCTGGCTGCTGAGTGTTTGATGCAATCATCTGACAAAGTTTTGACGCGTTGGCAAACCGCCTCCCTCGGAGCTATTTGCAGGAGTACGAGTTTGCTCAAGGACCGACCAGCGGACAACCGCGTTTACGCTTTGTTACGCAACTTGCATCAAAGCGGACCGCAGACCAAACGAACGTCCGGCTCAGGGCATCGAAGAGATTCGAATCGTTCGCAAAGCAGGACTCGGCATCGGCAAAAAATGCGACATTACCTCAAGACGCATCGTTCGATCGGTAACAATGCCAAAATCCAGCCTGAAATATTCCACACCCCCGATCTTTTTGAAAATTTGACATCTGTGGATGCGTCTTGTAATTCATCCGTAAAAGCGGAAACTGATGACTCTTACGATTTCGAGAATTGAGTATATCGGAAAGACCGCAACAAATAGGTGAGCAATCTGCACCGACCGTGCCCGAACTTCGGAACCCCTTCCCGATTGCCGTCGGATCGCCGGAACAAGCAAGCCAGCCAGTGGGAGCAATCCAAGGAAGTAGCGACCCTGAACGCCATCGACCACACCCTGTCCCACCGGCGTCCAGCTCAGATAAAGCGAACCGAAGATCATCGCCCCGCTCAACAACAGGATAAGGCAAGCGAGTGCGGCATCGGTTGCCTGACGCGGTGCCGGTTGTGTGTCCTGGGAGGCGACGCAGACGAACGCGAGGCCAATTGCGACACCAGCCACAACGTAGTACCCGTGGCCCAGCCAGGTGTCGAGCCAGCCGAGAACGCCCACAAGGCTGTAGTAATAAAAGGCCCCGTTCTGCCGCATCGTATTGATGCCGATATGCACCACGTCAATGGGACTACGCAGAAGATACTCAAGTTGCCCGCTCACAGAGCGTGGCGGCGTCACTGGCATCCACGTCGTGTGAGCGAATAGTTCCACAACACCTATCGCTACTGCCGCCGTCACGAAGCACCACACGATCCGCGAAACGACGCCATAACGCTCCCGGCTCGAAGCAAAGCGCAACGAGGCGAAAAAGAAAATCAGCAGCAGTGCCGCATAGGGCGGCCTGCACGAGATGCTGAACACCAGGGCGGCAGCAATTGCGGCGCCTTCGCGTAAGCCAATGGAGTGCCCATCGTGACGCCGGCGATCCAGCCAGGCGATTACGATCAAACACGCGGGCAGCATCGACGCTTCCTGGCTCACAGACGACAGAAGCACCATCGACATCGGCAGTAGCGCGACCGTGAAGATCAGTGGCGCAAGTCGACGGCAAAGAACGAGTGCCCAGCAGATCAACCCAATGCCGATGAACAAATCGAGCACGCATGCGAGACGATAGGTGCTCACCAGACTGACACCGATGCCTTTACCCAGCCGTATCGCGAGCGCCTGAGGCAAATAGGCGTACGCCGGATAAATAGCCGTATTGGGAAATGCTGCCATTTCCTGTCGGCCAGTCCAGCGAAGCGTCTCGCTCGAAGCGCGCATCGCTTCGTCGTATTTCACCTCTGCATGGAACCTCAACGGATCGACGATACGCGCGAGTTCTACCACGCCAGGGTCGATGGCACCGCCGGATGCGACACCCACGCGATCGCCAATGGCGTGACCATCGGCGACCTGTAGCGCGCGGTAAAAATGATTGACGGCGTCCGGGGTCTGGAATGGCGGAGTGGCCACGCAAAGATAAAGCCCCATCGGCAACGCATAGCAAAGATATAGCAACCACCAGCGCTTCACTTCGAAGAACCGTGCTATACGACCCAGTGTCGACATATCCAGTGGAGGCCTTTATTAATGTTGTTTGTGCTCACGACGACTACAAGTGGCAGTGAAGATCGCACCCAGGCGGACCTGCCTCGTGCCCCCCCAACGTTGCTTTGCGGCGTGGCGCGTGCCGCGTGCATTGTACATGCCGCCCCATGCCCCGGCGCAGGGCTCCTGCGCTGGAGCATGCCCCCCGTGCTTGTTGATGCGGTGTTGCAGGCAAGCGACATCTGAAACCGGGCTTTGCCGTATTACAATACGCGGCTAATCGAGCGACAAGCGCTCGCTCACCCCTCTAGCGACCTGTAGAGTCCATGCCCGATCTTTGCGCACCTGTCAGAATTGCCGTTGTCGTGCCGTGCTACAACGAAGCGGCGACGATCGCCACCGTGGTTCGGGATTTTAGGGCAAATTTGCCTGCCGCTGAAATCATTGCGTTCGACAACAACTCGACCGACGGTACCGCTGATGTCGCGCGCACAGCGGGTGCGCGCGTCATAACCGTACCGCTTCAAGGCAAGGGCAATGTCGTGCGGCGCATGTTCGCCGACGTCGACGCCGACGTCTACTTGATGGTGGACGGTGACGCCACTTATGATGCGTCCGCGGCACCCATGCTGATTAATTGTCTGATAGAAAACGGACTCGACATGGTCGTGGGCGCGCGTCTGAGCGAGGAGCAAGCTGCCTATCGTCTCGGCCATCGTTTCGGCAACGTGCTACTCACGCAATGCGCCGCTTCGATCTTCGGGCGAACATTCAAGGACATGCTCTCCGGTTATCGGGTTTTCTCGCGCCGCTATGCCAAGACTTTTCCGGCGCACTCGGCAGGTTTCGAAATCGAAACCGAACTGGCCGTCCATGCTCTGGGCATGCGAATGCCCGTAGCCGAGATCGACACGCAGTACTATTCGCGACCAGAGGGCTCAGAAAGCAAGTTGAACACATATCGCGATGGATGGCGGATCCTCATGACCATCCTCAAGCTGTTCAAGACCGAAAAGCCCTTTGCTTTCTTTTTCGGTTGCTTTCTGATCTGCATGATTTTCGCGATCGGCCTCGCTATTCCGCTTTTCGAAACCTATATCGAAACCGGACTCGTGCCACGCATCCCGACTGCCATCCTCTGTAGCGGCTTGACCCTTTTTGGTGGGATCCTGCTGACTTGCGGAATCGTGCTCGACACCGTCACACGCGGGCGCAACGAGGCGAAGAGAATGGCCTACCTCGCAGTCCCCCTGGTTTCGAGCGCGCAGAAACTCGTTTGACGATGCGCCAACAAATCCTGCGATTTGGCATTGCCGGGGGGCTGGGCTTCGTCGTCGATGCCGGAGTGCTATATCTGGCGCTCAAGCTCGGCCTCGGCCCTTACGCGGGCCGAGTCATCTCTTTTTTCTGCGCGGTGTTCGTCACCTGGCAGTTCAATCGACGCTTCACGTTTCGCCGTAATATGACGCGCTCGGCATGGCGCGAATGGAACGAATATCTGCTCGCAATGGCGTTTGGCGGCGTCTGCAACTATGGCGCCTACGCGGTGGCAATCAAATTCCTGCCATCAGGCGCATTGACACCTTTGCTCGCAGTTGCCATAGGCTCCATAGCGGGTATGTTCATCAATTTCGTCAGCGCCAAGGTGTGGGTGTTCCGGCATTGAAGTCGCCGGACGAACGTTGTCGCGCATCGGTCGATGCTTCATTCAAAGCGCTCGATGCGCGGCGGAAACGCTACATCGAATGATGCTTCCGCGATACGCCCGTTCAATGCCAGATTGCGGTTGTAGTGCGGATCGAACGCGGGCACACCATCGCATTCCCTCGCGCCTTCCAAAGTTGGACAATCGGCGAGGAAACAAGTCACCTGCGCCGCATCAACGACCATCTGCACACCCGGCGCGAGAATCGCTCGCCCCAACGCCTGCGGCACACGCAAGACAGAACACCTATTCGTATGCGCCGAACTCCGCGCGACCGCTCGCATGCCGCCGGCCGACACGAGCACGTCACGCCTCACCACGGCGCACACGCACGGCAACGCAAACACGCTATGTGCCAGCATGGTCGAGCCGAAATAGCCCCGGTCGTGCCCAGGCAAGCCCGCATGCGCGCGTACCAGCACGCTTTCAGGGCCTGCAACGATGCCCGCTGCATAGATTTTCCCCGATGGCACGAGTAACTTGGGCCCGGCCATTGCCACTCCCTCTTGCGTTGCCTGGCTTAACAGGTCGCTGAGCCAGGTCGGACTGGCAGGTTCAACGCTCTCGTGCCACAAGCAGATATACGGTTGATGACTCGCCCCTACCACCCGGTCGATGGTGTCGACCAGCTCTTCACCTTCGAGCACATCGACAAACGTCACCTGTGACGCAAGCTCCGAGGGCAGCGCCATACTCAGCGCCGCGGCGCTATCTTGCGCTCCAACAACAGAGACGTGGACAGACGCATACACCGTACGCGCGAGAAGCGAGCACACGCGCACGATGACATTCTCCGCGGGTCCCGATGCGCAAACGATCAGCTGGACCTCCGGAGCCGGTCGAGGGAGAGCATAGTCCACACGTACGAATGGAAAATCGCGTGATGGTCCTTGCACCGCAGCGTCCAGCCCCTTCGCCGCGATATGATCCCTGACGGCTCGCGCCGCTGCGTGCGCCGCATACGGCTTTTCCTCTGCGCCGGTAGCAGTGCTGCCGGCCGTCATTCGCCAGTGGTACAACACGTGCGGAATGTGTACGACAGCGGCGTCGCCGGCCACGGCAACGCATCGAAGCACGAGGTCATGGTCCTGACTGCCCTCGAGCCCTTTTCGGAAACCTCCCACTGTGCGGACGAGCCCGGTTTCAAAGACACCCAGGTGTGAAAAGTAGTTTTGCTGGACAATCAGCGCCGGATCCCAGTCCGGCTTGAAATACGGCGTGCCGCGAACCCCGGAGTCCGAGATTTTGTCTTCGTCGCTGTAGAAGAGACGCCCTGCCGGGTTGGCATCGACGTATTTCGCAACCATGGCGAGGGCATGTACCGGCAGCACGTCGTCATGATCGAGCAGGACGACAAACTCACCGCCGGCCAGTTCGAGCGCGCTGTTGCTGGCCTCGCTGATATGTCCGTTCGCTCCCCGATGCACAACACGGATGCGGGAATCCACCGCAGCGTATTCGTCCAGTATCTCCTTGACGTGCGGGGCACTCGACGCATCATCGGCAATGCAAAGTTCCCAATGGGGATAGACTTGCCGCAGCACCGACTCGATCATCGCACGCAGGAGGTGCGCCGGCGTGTTGTAGACCGGCACGATCAAGGAAAAGTGTGGCCGACGTTCGAGCTTTGCAACCTCGGCACCCAACACCGCGAGCGCGGTAGGATCCGGCTCGCCATCGTATAGCCCGATCCACTTCTGATATTGCCGGTGGCGCCGCGCCACGCGTAAGCTCTTGTCGAGAGCGTAGCGCCAGCCGTCACGTCGTGCGACCTCGATAACGGACGCCCCGGCACGTATCGCCCTGCTTGCCACGCGCGCGAACGTATCCGTTAGCTTCGCTACCGCTGTTTGCAACGATCTCGGATTAGCCACGATGGCAGCCCCTCACAGGAGCCAACAGCGCGCTCATCGGCGCGTCCCGGGCCGCCAGAGCGTACACCGGGCGGCTCACGACGGACGAACGGCGAGCGACGCCTGCGCACGCGCAGAACCCGCTGCGTCCGATGCCGGGGCCGCCACGTGTTCGGCAGCGACACGCGAAAATAGGTGCGCCAGCTCTTTCGCCTGCTCGTCGAAAACACGGATTTGTGCCGTGTACTGATTGCGATAGCCGTCGAGCCGCGCAGGATTGGCGAGCAATGCACCGATGGCCCGGGCCAGTTCAGTACCATCGTCCTCGAGCGGGATGATGTCGCCGTTCTCGCCCGCCACGATGTCTTCCACAACACCGCCCGCGTCGGTCGCTATTACCCAGACATCCCGGATCAGCGCCTCGCGCACAGAAAGGCCAAAGCTCTCCTTCCACTGCGTCGGGAATAGCAGAACATCAAGGTTGCTGAAAAAGCTGTCGATCGTTTCCTGCGTGTACGCCGGCACAATTTTCAACTTGCCCGGCACGCGCCAGTCGCCAGGCAAAATGGACTGCCGCCCGAGGTTGAGTACATTGTCCACGACATAGAGCTCGTAGTTCTTGTGCGGGAGGCTGCGCAGCGCGGTCTTGATGAGATGAGAGCCCTTGATTGGCGTTTCGCCGCCTACATAGCCAATACGCAACGGCCGCCCAAGCGTGGACTCACGCTCAGCAGGATTACGCGGCGGCATGATGCCGTTCTTGTTCACAACGATCCTCGCTGCGTCGAACCCGTTATCGGCGTAGAGCCGCCTGAAGAATTCACTCGGCGCAAGCAACAGGCTCGCCTGCATGAGAATTTCGCGCAGACGATACTGGCGGTACGTGTTCAATCCGGCATCTTCCACGCACGCTGAACAAACATCGAGGTCAATCTTGCGCTGACCGCAGTATTTGTTTTCGCCCGTAATCATGAATTGCCGGCCGCAGATCCACCAGGCATCGTGCAACGTAACGGCGAACGGCACACGTTCGGCCCGGCAAACTTCAGCGATGCGCGCGCCAATGCCCTGGATGCTATGCAAATGAACGATATCCGGACGCAATGCCCGAAGCGCTTCCCTAAAGGCATCGACAGAGTTGGGATTATCGAAACCGAAAGACGGGTCGCTCTCGTTCGGCAGGCCCATCGCAAAGACACCCGCCGCCGTGCTCTCATAACGGCGCAACTGATAAGCGGGCACATCGCTCGTCGGCAAAGTCGTGAACATGAAGTAATCGACTTCCGCGTCGCGGTTCAGGCATCGCGCCACTTCTTCCGCCACGATGGTCGCTCCACCGAAACTGCGGGGCGCAAAGTAGATGTTCACGCCCAGCACGCGCGTTTTGGCAAACGTGCGCTCAAAGCGCTTTACGAGCGGAGCCACCTGCTCCCGCCCGACCGTGTGAGGATCGTAGTCCTGCTTCACGTGCTCGTACGCTCGATCGGCCACTTCCTTGCGCAAGGCGGCGTCGTCGATAAGCGCCAGCAGCGCGCGCTCCCACGCACCAGGATTGGCGGGCAGAAAACCCGTTACGCCATCCTGAATAGCCGTTCTGAACGCAGAGCTTGGCGAGCAAACCGACGGCAGTCGCACAATCGCGGCTTCGAGATATTTGATATTCGACTTTGCATCGTTGAATATGGTCTGCTCGAGCGGCGCAATGCTAATGTCGCATTCGGCGAGACGCTTGAGGTAGGTCGCATAGTTCGACAACGGCAAGCGTTCGATCTGCGCTTCGACTTCTGCATAGTCGGCAGGCAAATTGAGCTCGCCCGCAATGCGCAGACGCACGTTCGGACGCGCTCGCAGCACCTGTTTGATCGCCCCGGCAGCGACGCGGAAATCCGCGTCGTGCGTTTTCGTGCCGGAGCCGTACACAATGCGCACAACATCATCCTCATGTTGCGTCAACGCGTTGATCCTGCTTGCGATCCGCACCGTCTCCTCATCGAGCGCATTTTCGATCACGAGTACATCTGGCACGCCAGCTTCGCGCATCGCCTCGGCCAGCCCCGCCGTCGATGCAATTCCGGAATCGCATGCGAGCATCGCCTTGCGATAAAGGATCGCACCATTGAGCAACCCTCGGAGAATCTCGGGATCGAGATCGGTCAGATTCGAATTCCGACTGTACTTTTCTGCGTCGAAGATGAGATCGTCCACTTCCCAGAATGTGGGCAGGCCGCGGCGCTTTGCCTCCTCGATCACCTCGAGTTGAGCCGGGTATCCCGGTACGCGGTAGAAGATCACCACCGAATGACTGTCGAGCAACGAGCGGCACTTCTCAGTCTCTGTCCACGAAACCACCGAACAATCGATGCCGAGATCCTGGATCATCGTCTGCTTCTGGGTCACGCGATACTTACGGCATTGTGGAATGCTGAGCTCGGCAATGATCAACACGCGCAGTGCGAGGCAGTCCGCTGCCGGGCGGCCCGGATCGAGGTCGAACTGCGCAAGAAGGCCACCGCCCGCCGACGCGTTAAGCAGTCCGCGCAGCCCGCGACGCCTGAGCGCCACAACGGATTTGCGCAACGTCGGTGTCAAGCCGTTCTCCCGAACTGAATTTCGGGTGATAGCTGACAGAAATTTCAGTTTTGCAACGGCGCGGCGTGAAACCGGCACCGAACGCATTACGCCGCGCATTGGCGCAGTGACGCGCCAGGAAGTCGAACTGCGCAATGCCGTAACTTCGTCGCGTGCACGACGTAGATTTTCGTCCGCATTCACGAGCGATTCGCGCTCTTCTTCTATCTCTTCAGAGAGCTTGTCGACGCGCGTCTGTTGCATCCTCAATTCGGCGTCGACCAGATTGGCGTGTGTTACAGCTTTGGCGAGCGCAAGCTTCAATGCTTCCAGCTCGGCAACGCTCGCCCTCGCCTGCGCATCGACGCTCGTAAGGGCACGCTGGGTGTCGTCAAGCGACTGCGCTTTGCGTTGCAGGGCCGTGCGTGTGTCGTCGCTTTCGCACTGCAAGGCGACAGCATAGCCGAGCCGTGCGTAAGCCTTGCGGGTCGCGACGCTCGCCTCTTCGCTCAACTCGAACAGTGCCTGAATGCCCGCTGGCACGTCCGGTCCGACTGCGAGTACGCCGAGGCCGCCGCCATGGAAAAACTCGAATGACGGATGACTGTGCGCAAGTTCGCTCCAAACCTGAGCAGCCCCAGCATGCAGGTCACGCGCGTTGGTGCCATGAATCAGTACGACACCGCGACACGACAGCTTGGGCAACCAGGCGTCGAAGTCACGACGCAGTTGTTCGGCGTCGCGCAGTCCGTCGATATGAAGTAGATCGATGAAGCCGTCAGTAAATTGCGGTAAGGCCTCGTCGAACGGCGCGCGCACCAGCTCCGAGAACGCCTGGTAGTACTGAGTATTGCGACGCTGCACCGCAGCGAAGACCTCGTCGCCGCTCGCCCACCCGAAGGGGTCAACAGCGTAGCAATGAGCCAACGCCCCAGCCTGCTCAGCCGCCTGACACCAGACCATGTACGAAAAGCCGCCGTCGCTGCCAAGCTCGACAACGGTACGGGCGCGCATCGCGTCCATGAGCCAGAACGCGAACGGCGCATGTTCGAGCCGCGGCGAGGGAACGATATGCGCCGGCCAGCGAAACGACGCCTCCGTGAGCAGCGCCTCGCCGGCTGCCGTGGCAGCCTGTGGGCCCGATGTGCGAAACGGCGTGGTCGTCAATTGGACACCTGTGAAAAAGTTGCGTGTCGGATGTCGGTCGGACTGCACTCAGCCGACACTCTGCTCGTATGCCGAAACGACTTCTTCGACTGGGCCAAAAGCGCGTACGCGACCGCGCTCCATCCAGAGTGCCTTGTTGCAGACGCGACGAATCTCGGCGTTCGAGTGCATCGCAAGCACTACGATTTCGGCCCGGCTGTGCAAGTCGGCAAGACGTTCCTCTGCCTTGTGGAGGAACGCGGCATCCCCTACCCCCATAACCTCGTCGAGCAGCAGGATTTCCGCGTCGACTGCCGTCGAGACCGCGAACGCGAGGCGCACTCGCATACCACTCGAGTAGGTGCGCAGCGGCAGATCCAGATAGTCTCCGAGTTCGCAAAAATCGGCGATTTCCTGCTGCTTCGCGCGAATTTCCGCGTCCGACATGCCGAGCAGGAGACCCCGCAACCGGATGTTTTGCAGACCGGTCGAGTTCTCATCCATACCGAGGCTGATATCGAGCAACGGAACGACCTTGCCCTCTCGTTCGATAGCGCCCGAGGTAGGCGCGTAGATACCCGCCATCATGCGCAGCAGAGTGGACTTGCCCGCACCGTTGTGACCGATCAAGCCGATGCGGTCGCCTCGGTCGAAGCGCAAGTCAACGTTGTCGAGCGCACGCACGACAATCACCCCGTCGCTGCCCTCTGCAATCGTATTGCGGCGCCCCATGCGCAGCACCTGACGTTTCAGCGAGCGCCCCTGCACGTCGTAAATGGGCAAGTCGAGCGTCGCGCCCTTCAGTTCAATGTATGCCATGTCACGCCCCTCAGACCCAGTACGGAATACGCTTCAGATAACGCCCTGTCAGCGCGAGCGCCAGCGGCCACCCTATGACAAGCATACCGATCGTCACGCCCCACGTGAGCGGGGTCGGTACTTGGCCGATCAGCGGAGCACGAACGATATCGACGAGATAGGCCAGTGGGTTCCATTCGACAATGAACGAGAAACGACTCAACGCGTTAGGCCGGTAAATAATGGGCGTTACATAGAAAGCAATCTGAATCAATGCAGCGATGATTTGAGGCAAGTCGCGAAAGCGAGCCGACAGTAACCCAGCGACCATTGCGATCCATAGCGCATTCAGCACGTAGACGACCAGACCTGGTATAAACAGCGGCAACGCTTCCCAGTTCTTCACGCCGAAGATGCAAAACAGCAGCAGCACAATCACAAAATTGTGCGCGAGCACAATGAGATTTCGCCACACAACCTGTAGCATAAAGATGAGTTTCGCCGTCGATGCCTGCCGAATGTACGTACCGCTGTTGATGTAGGCGACGCTTCCCTCCTGAACCATTTGGGCGAACGCATTCCACATGACAAGGCTCGCGGCAATGAACGGAAGGTAATCGCTCATCTTTTGCCCGAAGAGCGTGCCGTATACGACTCCGATCGACGCGATGATCACGCCCATACTGATGGTCAGCCAGAACGGCCCCACGCGCGAACGGGCATATCGCTGACGGACTTCGAGCCAACCCAGCAGCGTCCAAAGTCGCCACGACAGGACGCTCTGTCTTAAATCGGTAAGTGCAAGATTAACCATTTAGATTTTCGATTTTTACGACCGAATAGGGAATTCAACGCAAATGCAGATCAACATGCGCGCAACCTCGACTAGTTGCGTCGCAACGCTCCGATCCGCCCCGTCAGTCCATGCCACAGCCCAAGCAGCGATAGCCGCACGTGCTCCCACCGCGGCGTCATGAAAAGACCGTAGATCGCAAGCCGGAACGGTAACTTCACCAGTTCCGTCGATTTCCAGCTCCACGGGATATATCCGCGCCGAATCAACAGCACCGCGTTGCGGAACATATAGTAGTGGCGTACCGCACTATGCCCCGGATACGACCTGCCGAGCAAACGCACAGGCTCGCCGCCCAGCGAATGCTCCATCCTGAGCGACGGCGCGCCGAGCACCGAATAGCCTTTATAGCGCGCGCGGGCACACCATTCGAGATCCACGAAATCGATGAACAATGCATCGTCCATCGGCCCCACGTCGCGCCAGACAGCGAGATTGATACACGAGCCAGAAGTGATCAGGAAATCGACCGCGATCGGCATCGTACCGGTTGGTGCAACGCGACGCAGCTTGAAGTACCCGAAACGCACGAAAGGCACCACACCACCGAGGCGCGCGTCGACATACGCAGGGCCCACGAGCGCGACACGCGGATCGCGTTCGAGCTCGCCCGCGAGAACGGCAGGCAGCGCATCAAGCAGTTCACCCGAAGGCTCGCTATCCTGGTCGAAGATCATCGCCCGCGTGCACCCCATGACAATCAGGCGTTCGACGCCTTGATTGATGGCCGTTGCAATGCCGAGATTCGCTCCGTTGCGCAGATAAACGATACGCCCGTCCAGCGGCTCGCCGCATGGCACCCCATGCCCCTCCGTGTTGTCGACGACAACACAAGGTCCGAAATCGGCGAGCCGGTTCGCCAGTTGCGCGCTTGCTTCATCGGGGCGATAGAAAACAACGACGGTGCCCGACTTGCCGTCCCTGGCGGACGTTGCGCCCATTCAGTCACCCAGACACAGGCGCAACGCATCGTCCCAGGCCGGCATCGACAAGCCGAACGTTTCGTTCAGCTTGTCGAGCGCGAGCCGCGAATTGGCGGGACGCTTCGCGGGAACGGGATAGTCGCTTGCGGGAATGGGCACCGTCTTCGGCGCTCGCTCGCCGAGCGCGCTTGCGAAAATCGCTTCGGCGAACCCGTGCCACGACGTCGCGCCCGACGCCGTAAAGTGATAGACGCCTGAACGCTGCGCCCACCATGCAGCATCATCAGCCGCCACGCCTTGTGCAACGATATGCGAGGTCGCCTCGGCAATCGTTCGCGACCACGTCGGCGCCCCAAACTGATCGGCGACCACACGCAACTCCGGCCGCTCCGCGCCAAGCTTCAACATGGTCAGCAGGAAGTTCTTCCCGCGCCGACCATACACCCAGCTCGTACGCAAAATCAGATGCGCGCAGCCGCTCGCCGCAATCGCCTGCTCGCCTTCGAGCTTGGTCGCCCCGTACACGTTCTGCGGATTCGTCGCATCGTCTTCCGCATATGGCGCATCCTTCGTCCCGTCGAACACGTAGTCCGTCGAGTAGTGAATCAGCGCCGCGCCGCAACGCGCCGCTTCCTCGGCCAGCACGCCCGGCGCCTCGGCGTTGAGCCGCCGCGCCGCAGCCTCGTCGCTTTCCGCCTTGTCGACAGCCGTATAGGCCGCAGGATTCACGATGATCGCAGGCTTCGCCTCGCGCACGACTTCGCGCACGCGATCGAGATCGGCCAGATCCAGCGCCGCGCGGTCGAGTCCCACCACGCGACCCAGCCCTTGCAGGCTGCGCAATAGCTCGTAGCCCACCTGGCCGTTCACACCCGTCACGAGGATCGTCGGTTGCTCGTTCATCACTCGCTCACGCAAAAACTTCGGCTTCGGCGAGGCGCTTGCCCGCCGCATCCTTCGCCGCCAGCATCGGCTCGAAGTCGATCGGCCACTCGATGCCGATTTCCGGATCGTTCCACACGATGCTGCGCTCGTGCTCGGGGAACCAGTAATCGGTCGTCTTGTAGAGGAACTGCGCCGACTCCGAAAGCACGACGAAGCCGTGCGCAAAGCCCGGCGGCACCCACAGTTGACGATGATTCTCCGTCGAGAGCGTCACGCCCACCCACTTGCCGAAGTTCGGCGAGCTGCGGCGAATATCCACTGCGACGTCGAACACCTCGCCCTCGACCACACGTACGAGCTTGCCCTGCGCATGCTCTACCTGATAGTGCAGCCCGCGCAGCACGCCCTTCGCGGAACGCGAATGATTGTCCTGAACGAACTCGACGCCCGCCTGGACCTGCTCCGCGAATTCGCGGCCGTTGAAGCTCTCGTAGAAGTAGCCGCGCGCGTCGCCAAAAACCTTCGGCTCGATGATCTTGACTTCGGGAAGGGCTGTAGCCGTTACCGTGATGGCCATGCGACTTGATCCGTAAGAATGTTTAACAGGTACTTGCCGTAACCGTTCTTCGCGAGCGGCTTGGCCAACTTTTGCAGTTGCTCTGCATCAATCCAGCGGCGACGATACGCGATCTCTTCCGGGCACGCCACGACAAGTCCCTGGCGTTTTTGCAGCGTGGCAATAAACGTTGCCGCGTCGATCAGCGAATCGTGCGTGCCGGTGTCGAGCCACGCGTAGCCACGGCCCATGATCTCGACATTGAGCGCGCCGTCACGCAGATAGCGCGAGTTGACGTCCGTGATCTCAAGCTCGCCGCGCGGCGAAGGCTTGATGTCGGCCGCGATGTCGCACACGCGATTGTCGTAGAAGTAAAGCCCCGTGACCGCGTAGTTCGACCGCGGCTGCTCGGGCTTTTCTTCGATCGACAGCGCACGAAAGCCCTTGTCGAATTCGACCACGCCATAGCGCTCGGGGTCCTGCACGTGATAGGCGAATACCGTTGCGCCCGCATCCTGTTCGTCCGCGCGCTCGAGCTGCTTCGCGAGATCGTGGCCGTAAAAGATGTTGTCGCCGAGAATCAGCGCCGACGGGTCGTTGCCCACGAAGTCGCGGCCAATGATGAATGCCTGCGCGAGACCGTCCGGCGAGGGCTGCACCGCGTACTGGATGTTCATGCCCCACGCGCTGCCGTCGCCGAGCATCGCTTCGAAGCGCGGCGTGTCCTGCGGCGTCGAGATGATCAGCACGTCGCGAATGCCCGCCACCATCAGCGTCGAAAGCGGGTAGTAGATCATCGGCTTGTCGTACACCGGCAGCAGTTGCTTCGACACTGCGTGTGTGATCGGGTAAAGCCGCGTGCCGGAACCCCCGGCCAGAATAATGCCTTTGCGCGCCATTGCTTTCGCCCTTACGCGCGCTGCGCGTAGTTCGTTTCGACCCACTTGCGATAGTCGCCCGAAGCGACTTCATCCGCCCATGCCTGGTTGTCGAGATACCAGCGCACGGTCTTCGCAAGGCCCGTTTCAAAGGTTTCCGCAGGCTTCCAGCCCAGCTCGCGTTCGAGCTTGCGCGCGTCGATCGCATAGCGGCGATCGTGGCCGGGGCGATCGGTCACGTAGGTGATCTGGTCGCGATACGAGCCTGCGGCCTTCGGACGCATCTCGTCGAGCAGGTCGCACAGCGTGTGCACGACTTCGAGATTCTTCTTCTCGTTCCAGCCGCCCACGTTGTAGGTCTCGCCCAACTGGCCGCGCGCGAGCACTTCGCGAATCGCGCTGCAATGGTCGCCCACGTAGAGCCAGTCGCGCACGTTCTGGCCGTCGCCGTACACGGGCAGCGGCTTGCCGGCGAGCGCGTTGGCAATCATCAGCGGAATCAGCTTCTCGGGAAACTGGTACGGGCCGTAATTGTTCGAGCAGTTTGTCGTGAGCGTGGGCAGACCGTATGTGTGGTGGTACGCACGCACGAGATGATCGGACCCCGCCTTGGTCGCCGAATACGGGCTGTTGGGCGCGTAAGGCGTGGTTTCGGAAAACTGCGGGTCGGTCGCGGAAAGCGAGCCGAACACTTCGTCGGTCGAGACGTGCAGGAAGCGGAACGCGGCCTTGTCGGCCTCGCCCAGCGTGTTCCAGTACTGGCGCGTGGCTTCGAGCAGCGTGAAGGTGCCCACGACATTGGTCTGAACAAAATCGGCCGGGCCGTGGATCGAGCGGTCGACGTGGCTTTCCGCGGCGAAATGCAGCACCGCGCGCGGGCGGTGTTCGGCGAACAGCGCGTCGAGCGCGGCGCGGTCACAGATGTCCACACGGGCGAAAACGTGCTTCGGGTCACCTTGCAGCGATTTCAGGGTGCCAAGATTGCCTGCGTAGGTCAGCTTGTCGACGTTGAGAACGGCTTCGTCGGATTGACGCAACCAGTCAAGCACAAAGTTGGCGCCGATAAAACCAGCACCGCCCGTTACCAGGATCATGGGACTCCTTTATTGGCGAGAATGGACGCCGATCTGCTGAGAAACGACCGCAGTCAGACGTTTGAAATAATGCTGTAAAAACGGAATTTTTGAGACAAAGCCGGTCAGTGGCATACCGATATTATTCGTCCTGCATGCTCAGGCTCTGTTTTTAGACCCACAATTATACGGCCAGCCAGCGCGAAAACCACATCGCTAACATCTTGAAACAGCTTGACAAATTGTGTCAGACGGGTTTTGCCATCCTTAATTTGACGCAACGCGACATACCCAGGCGCGAGCCAATGCAAGCCAATGCAATCCGGTCAGGTTCGCGCATTCCGCACTTTTGTCCTGTCACGTCCAGTTGCGCGACCTGTGGTACCGTCTGCGGTCGCCTCTGCCTGCCCCGCAACCGTAATCGATTCGATGAACACATCCTCGTTGCGCCCCGCCCCGCTCGCCTTCGGCGATCTTCAGGGGTGTCTCACTCCGTTTCGCGAGCTGCGCGCCAAGGCGGCGCCGGCCGCCGGCACGCCGCTCTGGTTCGCCGGCGATCTCATCAATCGCGGCCCGGCCTCGCTCGAAACGCTGCGCGAGGTGATCGCGCTCGGCGATCGGGGCGTGGCCGTGCTGGGCAATCACGATCTGCATCTGCTCTCGGTTTCGGCGGGCATCAGAAAGGCGAAGAAAGGCGACACGATCGACGCGATCCTGAACGCGCCCGATGCGCAGGATCTGCTGCACTGGGTGCGTCACCGGCCCATCGCACACTACGAGAGCGGCATGTTGATGGTGCACGCGGGCGTGCTGCCGCAATGGGACGTGACGCTCACGCTGGAGCTTGCGCACGAACTCGAAACCGCGCTGCGCGGCAAGAACTGGAAGGAAACGCTCGCGGGACTTTACGGCAATGAGCCGAACCGCTGGTCGAAGGATCTCAAGGGGATCGAGCGCCTGCGCATCACGTGCAGCGCGCTCACGCGCATGCGCTTTTGCAACCGCGACGGCGCAATGGATTTCAGCGCGAGCGGCGGCCTCGATTCCGCGCCCGCGGGCTACATGCCGTGGTTCGACGTGCCAGGACGCAAAACGAGCGACATCACCGTCGTGTTCGGCCACTGGGCCGCGCTCGGCCTCATGATGCGCGATAACCTGATCGGCCTCGACTCGGGTTGCGTGTGGGGCAATCGCCTTTCCGCGGTGCAACTCGAAGCCGATCCCGCGCAGCGCACGCTCACCCAGGTCGCCTGCGCGGAGTGCCGCGCGATTGGCGCCTGAGTCAGGACCCGCGCCACACTCCCCCCCTGAACCGCGCTACGAAAGCTGCGCGACGCGCCCGCCCGGCGCCTCGCTGTGCGGCGCGCTTTCGCGCATCGTCACGAGCGCCTGCCCCACCGCCTCCTCGGCGCGCGCCGCGAGCTTGCGGCGGTCCTCGCCGGCCTCGATCGCATCGCCCACGAAGATGTGCGCCGTGAGCGGCCCGGCCTTGAGCATCGCGTCGAGCGAGTCCTTCAGCGAGAGGTCGTCGATATACGCGGGCGCCACCGACTGGCGGCCCTGCGCGTCCTCATAGCGGATGCACAGCGGCTGCACGGGACGGCCCGCCGACACCGCGGCCTGGAACATGTTCGAATGAAACGGCTTGAGCGCGAGGCCATCCGACGTCGTGCCCTCGGGAAACACGCACATCAGCTCGCCGCGCGTGAGGCGCTCGGCCAGCTCGTGCATGATGCGGCGCGCGTCGCTGCGCTTCTCGCGCTCGATGAACACCGTATCCAGGTTCTGCGCGAACCAGCCGATCAGCGGCCAGTGGCGGATCTCGGCCTTCGAGACGAACGGCGTGGGCCGCCACGCGTTGATCACGTAGATGTCGATCCACGAAACGTGGTTGCTCACGACGAGCGCACCCGCATCGAGCCGCGCCGCGTCGTTGTGCACGACGAGTTTCAGGCCGCACAGTTCGAGCATCTTGAGGGACCAGGCGCGGTTCAAGGCGTGGCGCTGATCGGCGCTCGCGCGCGGAAAGCGCAGCGCGACGGTGCATGCGCCGCGCACCAGATGCGCGAGCAAGCGGGTCTTGCGGATGAAGAGGCTCATGGTTGACGATTAGCTGAATCGGGCGATCCTAGCAGAAGCGCGTGACACAAATCTGTCACGCACCTTGCACGCCGCGCTCGAAGCCGATCCGGCCCGCCACGAGTGTGGCGCGCACCACGGCGGGCAGTTCGTAGCCGAGGAACGGCGTGTTGTGCCCCTGGCTCTTGAGCGCGCGCGGCTCGACGCGCCAGTGCGCGTGCGGATCGAACACGCAAAGGTCCGCGCGTGCGCCCACCTCGATGCGCCCCGCGTCCCGCTGCATCACCGCCGCCGGCGCCGACGTCACGAGCGCAAGCGCCTTGGCAAGCGGCACACCCGCTTCCTGCGCCCATTTCACGGTGAGCGAGAGGAACAGTTCGAGGCCCGTCGCGCCAGGCGTGGCCTCGGCGAACGGCAAGAGCTTTTCGTCGTCGTCCACGGGCGTGTGCTGCGAGCAGATCGCGTCGATCGTGCCGTCAGCCAGAGCCGCGCGAATCGCCTCGCGGTCGCGCTGCTGGCGCAAGGGCGGATCGAGCCGGTACTGCGCGTCGAAATAGCCGATGTCCATGTCGATCAGATGCAGGTGGTTCACCGTCGCGTCGCAGGTGACGCTGAGCCCCTCGGCCTTCGCGGCGCGCACGAGCGCCACGCCCGCCGCCGACGACAGATGCTGCACGTGCACGCGCGCGCCCGTCACGCGCATCAATTCGAAAAGCGTGAAGAGCGCGATCGTCTCCGCGCTCACGGGCACGCCCGAGAGGCCGAGGCGTGACGCCAGCGCGCCGCTCGCGGCCACGCCGCCCTTCGCGAGATACGCGTCCTGCGGGCGCAGCCACACGGCGTAGCCATAGGTGCTCGCGTACTGGAGCGCGCGCAGCAGGACCTGGGTGTCGGCGATCGGCGCGTCGGCCTGCGTGAAGCCGATGCAGCCGGCCTCGGTGAGCGATACCATCTCCGTGATCACCTGCCCCTTGAGGCCCACCGTGAGCGCCCCGAGCGGATGCACGTGCGCACGCGCGAGCTTGCCCGCGCGGTATTTGAGCATCTCGACGAGGCCCGCTTCGTCGAGCACGGGATCGGTGTCGGGCGGGCACACGAGGCTCGTCACGCCGCCCGCGAGCGCCGCGTTCATCTCCGAGTCGAGCGTCGCCTTGTGCTCGTAGCCCGGCTCGCGCAGACGCGCGCTCAGATCGACGAGACCCGGCGCGACCATGAGGCCGCGTGCGTCGATCGTTCGCTCGGCGTGGAAGCCCGCGGGCGCCGCGCCAATGGCCGCGATCCTGCCCGCTTCGATATAGATGTCCTGCTGCCGTTCGGCGCTGGCCGCCGGATCAATCAGCGTGCCGCCTTGAATATGGATCTTCATGTGCTGCCCTTTTGCCTTTTTGCCCTTTTCGTTCTCGCCGCGTTTGCGCGTTAGTCGTGATTGCCGGCGACGATGCCCATCACCGCCATGCGCACCGCAATGCCGAAGCTCACCTGATCGAGGATCACCGACTGCGGGCCGTCCGCGACCTGCGAGTCGATCTCGACGCCGCGATTCATCGGCCCCGGATGCATGACGATCGCGTCGGGCGCGGCGAGCGCGAGGCGCTCCGGCGTCAGGCCCCAGCTCTTGAAATACTCCTGCGCCGAAGGCAGCAGCGCGCCGCTCATGCGCTCGTTTTGCAGGCGCAGCATGATGATCACGTCGACGTCCTTCAAGCCTTCGTCGAGGTTGTGAAACACGCGCACGCCCATCTGCTCGAGGCCGCCCGGCAGCAGCGTGCGCGGGCCGATGGCGCGCACTTCGGGCACGCCGAGCGTAGTGAGCGCATGGATGTCCGAGCGCGCCACGCGCGAATGCAGGATGTCGCCCACGATCGCCACGCGCAGGTTCGTGAAGTCGCGCTTGTAGTGGCGGATCGTGTACATGTCGAGCAGGCCTTGCGTCGGGTGCGCGTGGCGGCCGTCACCGGCGTTGATCACGTGCACGTGCGGCGCGCAGTGCTCGGCGATCAGGTACGGCGCGCCGCTCGACGCGTGGCGCACGACGAACATGTCGGCGTGCATCGCCGAAAGATTGCCGATGGTGTCGAGCAGCGACTCGCCCTTGCTCGTCGACGAGGCGTTGATGTTCAGGTTGAGCACGTCCGCCGAAAGACGCTTGGCCGCGATCTCGAACGTCGTGCGCGTGCGCGTGGAGTTCTCGAAGAACAGGTTGAACACCGACTTGCCGCGCAGGAGCGGTACCTTCTTCACGTCGCGGTCGGTCACGCTCACGAACTGCGTGGCCGTGTCGAGAATATGCGTGAGGATCGCGCGCGAAAGGCCCTCGATCGACAGCAGGTGCTTGAGCTCGCCGTTCTTCGTGAGCTGCGGATTGCCCTTCAGGAAGCCGTAGCGAAAACGCTTGTCGTCCGCTGCGGACGCTTCGGGCGTGGGCTGTGTGTTCATCGCGTGAATCCTGGATGTGATGACCGGTTGGAACGGAGTGGGCGCGGCCGGCGTGCATGCCTCGCGCACCCGCCGTGCGGGCGGTGCGCCGCAACGGACTCGCCGCGCGGGCTGCGCTCGATGCGCACGCTGGCGCCGCGTCAGGCGCCGCCGCGCGGCTCGACGTGGAAGGTGAAGCGACCGTCGTCGCCGTGTGCGAGCACGAGCGTGGCGCCCGCGTCAGCGCTCACGAAGCCGCCGACATAACGCGCCGCCACCGGCAGCTCGCGTCCGCCGCGGTCGGCGAGCACCGCCAGTTCCACGGCGGCCGGACGGCCGTAGTCGTAGAGCTCGTTGAGCGCGGCGCGCACGGTGCGGCCCGTGTACAGCACGTCGTCGACGAGCAGGATGCGCCGCCCTTCGACGTCGAACGGCAGCGCCGTCGGGCTCGCCTTGCTGTGCAGGCCCTTCTTCGCGTAGTCGTCGCGATGCAGCGCGACGTTCACCACGCCGCACTCCACCGCGCCGAGGTCGTGAGCGAGGCGCTGGGCCACCCACGCGCCGCCGCTATGAATGCCGACGATCGCGACGCCGCCGGACGCGCTGAACGCATCGGCGGGCCAGGCCGCGCGGATCTCGTCGAGAACCGCGCCATATAGCGCTTCGGCGTCGGGCGTGCCAGCCGGGTGACGCATTGCGTAGCTTGGAGGATGGCTCGTGGGTAGGCTCATCGGGTCCCTCAAGGCGCGAGTTCGTCGAGGTATTGCTGGAGGATCACGGAGGCGGCTTCGGCGTCCACATGCTCGACGCGTTCGCCGCGCTCGCGCAGGCGCGCTTCGGCATCGACTGACGAATAGCGCTCGTCCACCCACACCACGGGCAGATTGAAGCGTCCGTTGAGCTGGTTGCCAAAGCGCTTCGCGTGCTGCGTCATGATATGCGGCGTGCCGTCGGGATGGCACGGCAGGCCGACCACGAGCAGATCGGGCTGCCACTCGCGCAGCAGCTCGCCGATTGCCTGGAAACGGTAGTCGCGGCTCTTGTTCGCAATGACGGTGAGCGCACGGGCGCTGCGCGTGAGCGCATTGCCGAGCGCCACGCCGATACGCTTTTCACCGTAATCGAATGCAAGCAAGGTGGCCTCGCCGGCCCCTCGCCCGGCTGCCACGCTCATGCGTGGCCCGCTTCGCCCGAGAGCATGGTGGACGAGATGCCGAGCAGCGCGAGCGCCGCCTCGAAACGCTCTTCGGCGGGCACGTCGAACACGATCTTCGGATCGGCTTCGACCGTGAGCCAGCCGTTGCGCGAGATTTCGTCCTCGAGCTGCCCCGCGCCCCAGCCGGCATGGCCGAGCGTGAGCAGGAAGCGCTCGGGGCCGCTGCCGTTGGCCACGGCTTCGAGCACGTCCTTGGAGGTGGTCATTTCGAGGCCGCCCGGCACGGACATCGACGACGTGTAGCTCGTGCCCTCGGCGGGCGCGTGCAGCACGAAGCCGCGCTCGGTCTGCACGGGGCCGCCGAAATACACGGGCACGTGCAGCAGCGGCTCGATTTCGAGCTTGAGGTCGATGCGGGAAAAAAGCGCTTCGAGATCGATGTCGGTGGGACGATTGATAACGAGACCGAGCGCGCCGCGCTCAGAATGATCGCAAAGGTAGACCACCGTTCCTGAAAACGTGGGGTCCGCCATGTTGGGCATGGCGATCAGGAACTGGTTGGTGAGATTGATGCGATCGGTACTCTTGGACATGGTTTGAATTCTAGCAAAGACGATGCGGAATGGCGGCACGCTGCCGGCCCGGGCGGCGGCCGAACGTCGCCACGCGACCCGCCAACCGCTGCGCTTTTCCGCATTGCAGGGAATGAGTCACTCTAACATGCGCGCGCTCTGCCCTTGCAAGGCAATCGGCGGGCGCAAGTGGCGCAACCGGCGCAAGCGCAATGCCCGGCGCGGCGCGCGCACGGCCAACCACGCGCGGGCGCGCGAATCCATGGGCTCAGTGCAGCGCGCCCTGCGCCGCGCCCCCGACGATCGCCACGCCGAGCGCGCGCACGGCGGCCACGGCGTCGGGCTGCGCCACGCCCGCCGCGACCTTGTGCAGCATCGCGCGCAACGCTTCGCTCGCGTGCTCGATCGCCTCGGCACCGGGCGCGGCGACGAAGGGCGCGCCGCGCGACGGCTGCCCGGCAAGCGACGCCGCGTGCGCGGTGCGCCGCCACGCAAGGCCCAGCGCGTCGGCGAGCAGCCCCACATGGCCGAGCCCGAGCGCCCACGCGGCCGCGCCGATGCGGTATGCCGCCTCGGCCGCGATCAGCGCGTCGGCGGACTCGGCGATCGCGCCCTCGCCGCGCAATTTCAGCGTACGCGAGTGCGTGCCGAGCGCGATCATCGAAGCATCGGCGGTTTGCAGGAAATCTTCATAGGCATTGCCGTTGACAACCAGCGCGCCTAATTCGCGCGTGGGCGCGACACGCGCCGCCAGCACACCGGCCTGCGTGCTCCCCGCCTCCCAGAGCGCCTCCGACGCCTGCGTGCCGGCAATGTGCCAGTCCACGGTCAGGCCATAGTCGTGCAGCAGTTCGACGTCGGCGGTGTCCTCCGCCGCGGCGCCAAAAAGCGCGTAATCGCGCCACAACTGCGCGAGCGTGGCGCGCACGAGCGTTTGCGGCGCGAAGCGAAGCCCGCGCGCATGCTCGCCGATCAGCAGATTGCAGCGCGCGTAAAGCCGTCGCGCGCCTTCGTCGCCCCACGCCCCCTCGCCGCGCCGCAGCGCGCGGCCACAGGCCGCAGCAAGACGCCAGAAGTCGTAGGGATCGGCGCTCGTCAGCTCGACCATGCAGGCGTCCATTTCGTCGAACGCCGCGAGCGCAAGCGCGTTGGCCGCGCGGCTGCCGTTGCCAAGACGCGCCTTGAGCACGTGCAGCAGCGCCGCCTCGTAGCGTGCGCGCACCTGACCGAAGCGCTGCGCCGGTTGCGGGTGGAGCGTGGCCGGCGCAAGCGGCCGGCCATGCAGCGCCACATCCTCATACGCGAGCGTCACGCCCGGCACGTGCTCCGCGAGCGCCGCGACGAGCGCGTGTTGCCGCGCGAAAAGCGCGGGCGAGCACGCAAGCTCGCGCAGGTTGCGGCGCTCGAGTGCGGCGGCGAGGTCTTCCAGCGCCTCGCGAAACTGCACGCGCACCTCGACGCCCTCCAGTTCCTCGGGCGCGTGCAGCGGACGCGCCGGCAAGCCAGGTGGCGGCGCCACGGCAACGGGCGCCGCGAGCGCGAGCGGCGAAGCGAGCAACAACGTGTCGGCGAAACGCGCGGCCGCGAGCCAGCCTGCGTCGCGCAGCGTGCGGGCCGCCTGACGCAGCGGCCGGGCGACGTCGCGCTGCTCATCGAGCGAAGCGAGCGCATGCGCGAGCGCGCCGTGCGCGAACGGCACCTGGCCGCCGCGCGGATTGGGCAACGCTTCGAATCGGGCAACAGCGGTTGAACGAAGACTCATGGGGCAGCGCCGAGAAGGATTGCGGGCCGACCAGACCGGCATGACCGACGACGGTGACGACAGGCGGGGCAAAACATCGCGATGCGCCGATCCCGCGAATTCATCGGGCAAGCCAGCGCGAACTCATCAAGACCACCGGCGAGAGCAAATGCAGTGCCCGCGCCAGCCAGCCGGGGCGCGAGCGAGGCCTCAGATCTGGACCATCTCGAAGTCTTCCTTGCGTGCGCCGCACTCGGGACAGGTCCAGTTGATCGGGACATCCTCCCAGCGCGTGCCGGGCGCGATGCCTTCGTCTGGCAAACCGGCTTCTTCGTCATAAATCCAGCCGCAGATCAGGCACATCCAGCTTCTATATTCCATTCTTATGCCGCGTCGAAAAGTCCGAAACCAATCGGAAAAAAATCAGGGAAACGAGAGCCATGATGGTACCTTGTTGCCGTTTCCATGCCTAGCAAGGACGGACTGTGCCCGGCACGGTTTCGGGGAAAATTCGCCCGCTTATCGTCCCCTGCGCATCCCCTGCTCGCCCCTTAACCTGATGCAGTGCCTGGTGCGGTGCGCAAAAATCCCTCGCTACCGGCGTCATCCGTCCCCCGGATGCGCGGATAGGCCGCATAATTGAACCATTCTCATATGACGGCGCGGCACGCCGCGGCCGAAGTCCACTTCATCTCGCCACGTTCATGCCTAGCGACACCCCTCCCATCGTCCTGACCTTCGGCCTTTCCGACCCGACGGGCGGCGGCGGACTGCAAGCCGACCTGCTCACGCTCGCCAGCATGGGCTGCCACGGCGTCTCCGCGCTGACCGGCTATACCGTACGCGACTCCGCGGGCTGCGACGAAGTGACCGGCCTCGATCCCGAAACCGTCGCCACCCAGGCGCGCATGCTGCTCGAAGACATGCCGATCGCCGCGTTCAAGGTAGGCGCATGCGCGCGCGCCGAAGTCGTGAGCGCGATCGCCGAAGTGGTGGCGGATTACGACGATGTGCCGCTCATCCTCGCGCCCGACTTCACGCTCGACGACGAACACGTGCTCGCCGCCGACGAATTGCGCGAAGCGATGGCCGACCTGCTCGTGCCGCAGACCACGCTGCTCGTCGCCGACGCCTCGGTGCTGATCGCGCTCGCGCAGCCCGACGGCGACGCCGAGGCGCCGAGCGTGGACGCCGCCATCGCCCACCTGCTCGCCACGGGCTGCGAGTACATCCTCGCGATGGAAACCGGCACGCACCGCGTGATCAACACGCTCTACTGCGAAGACGGCCAGTTGCGCCAGGATCTCTGGGACCGCGCCACGCAGCCGATGATGGGCCTGACCGACACGCTCGGCACGGCCATCGCCGCGCTGCTCGCGAACGGCCAGGAGCCGCCGGAGGCCGTGCGCGAGGCGCAGGAGTATCTGTATCAGGCGGTGCAGAGCGCGTTCCGGCCGGGCATGGGGTCGTGGCTGCCGGACCGGTTTTTCTGGGCGCGCAGCAATGACGCCGACACGGATGAAGCCTCGCCCGGCGAGGCGAAACCATAACGATCGCCGCGCGCGGGTCGGCGCCGAAGGCCGGCCGCGCGGAACGGACAAAGTCTGTGCGAACCGCACAGACGAAAAAAAACCCGCATCGCTGCGGGTTTTTTCTTTTTGGGCGGGAAACACGCCTCGCGGCGCGCTCCCCTGCACTTCAACGTAATCGCGGCCTAAGCCGTAATTACATGTCCATGCCCATGCCGCCCATGCCGCCGGGCATGCCGCCAGCCATCGGAGCATCTTCCTTCGGCACTTCAGCAACAGCTGCGTCCGTCGTCAGGAGCAGGCCTGCGACCGAAGCTGCGTTTTGCAGCGCGGTGCGCGTGACCTTCGTCGGGTCCACAACGCCGGCTTCAACCATGTCGACGTATTCACCCGTCGCTGCGTTGTAGCCGTAGTTGCCTTGACCAGCGGCAACCGCTGCCACGACGACCGACGCTTCTTCGCCGCCGTTCGTGACGATCTGGCGCAGCGGCTCTTCCATGGCGCGCAGGACGATCTTGATACCGGCGTCCTGGTCTGCGTTGGCGCCCTTCACGCCGGCGATAGCCGTACGTGCACGGATCAGCGCAACGCCGCCGCCCGGGACGATGCCTTCTTCAACGGCAGCGCGGGTTGCGTGCAGCGCGTCTTCCACGCGTGCCTTCTTTTCCTTCATTTCGATTTCGGTCGCAGCGCCGACCTTGATCACTGCCACGCCGCCTGCCAGCTTGGCAACGCGCTCTTGCAGCTTTTCACGGTCGTAGTCCGACGTCGCTTCTTCGATCTGCGTGCGGATTTGCTTCACGCGGGCTTCGATGGTCGAAGCTTCGCCTGCGCCGTCGATGATCGTCGTGTTTTCCTTGCCCACTTCGATGCGCTTCGCTTGACCCAGTTCGGCCAGCGTTGCCTTTTCGAGCGTGAGGCCGGTTTCTTCAGCGATGACTTGACCGCCGGTCAGGATCGCGATGTCTTCCAGCATGGCCTTGCGGCGGTCGCCGAAGCCCGGAGCCTTGACGGCGACGGTCTTCAGGATGCCACGGATGTTGTTGACGACCAGCGTGGCCAGTGCCTCGCCTTCGACGTCTTCAGCGATGATCAGCAGCGGACGGCCAGCCTTCGCGACTTGTTCCAGAACCGGCAGCAGATCACGGATGTTCGAGATCTTCTTGTCGAACAGCAGGACGAACGGGCTTTCCAGCACGGCGACTTGCTTGTCCGGGTTGTTGATGAAGTACGGCGAGAGGTAGCCGCGGTCGAACTGCATACCTTCGACAACTTCCAGCTCGTCTTGCAGCGACTTGCCGTCTTCGACGGTGATGACGCCTTCCTTGCCAACCTTGTCCATCGCTTCAGCGATACGGTCGCCGATCGACGTGTCGCTGTTTGCCGAGATCGAACCGACTTGAGCGATTTCCTTGTTGGTCGTGCAGGGCTTGCTGACCTTGCGCAGTTCTTCGATTGCTGCTGCGACGGCCTTGTCGATGCCGCGCTTCAGGTCCATCGGGTTCATGCCCGATGCGACGTACTTCATGCCTTCGCGGACGATCGACTGGGCCAGAACCGTAGCCGTCGTCGTGCCGTCACCGGCGTTGTCGCTGGTCTTGGAAGCGACTTCCTTGACCATTTGCGCGCCCATGTTCTGGAGCTTGTCCTTGAGCTCGATTTCCTTCGCGACCGAGACACCGTCCTTGGTGACCGTCGGGCCGCCGAACGAGCGCTCGAGGACCACGTTGCGGCCCTTCGGACCCAGCGTGACCTTCACTGCGTTGGCGAGAATGTTCACGCCTTCAACCATCTTGGAACGGGCGGAATCGCCGAACACGACGTCTTTAGCTGCCATCTTCTAACTCCTTGAATTCTTGATGAATGTGCGGTGGGCTGAACTTACTTCTGCACCACGGCCATGATGTCTTCTTCGCGCATCACGAGCAGTTCGTTGCCATCGACCTTGACGGTCTGGCCAGCGTACTTGCCGAACAGGACGCGATCGCCGACCTTGACGTCGAGCGCGATCAGGGAGCCCTTGTCGTCACGCTTGCCCGGGCCCGTGGCCAGGACTTCACCTTGATCCGGCTTTTCTGCCGCTGCGTCCGGGATCACGATGCCCGAAGCGGTCTTGGTTTCTTGATCCAGGCGCTTGACGATCACGCGATCGTGCAAAGGACGAAGGTTCATGGATAGATCCTCTCTTGATTAGGACTTGAAGCGACTCAAGAAAACCTGGCTGCCGACTACCGTCAGCCAGAGATGTGGTTCGCACCAGAGTTGTTAGCACTCTCGTGCAGTGAGTGCTAATTATATGGACGAGGAATGACAAATTCAAGAAGGGGGGCGAAGCGGGGGAAGTGGCGTGACTTATTGCGCTAATTCGGCAATTTGTCGCTATCAGAGCGTCAAAGTTCCGCTTTAACACCGGAATTGGACGAAAACACGAAGGCTGCGCCTTGTGGGGTCAGGGTATACGATGAATTCCCGGCCTTGGGGATGCGCATGGAACGCGCGCCTGCACGCCCCACCGCCCTGCGGGAACGGGAAACCGGGCCGGATCGGCCCGGCGAGATCAGTGGCCCTGCGCCACCGAAGCGTAGCGTCCGCCGTAGAACACGAGCGGAGCGTCCTCCTCGAGCGAGAACGAAAGCACCTCGCCGACAAAGAGCGTGTGATCGCCGCACGGATGACGGTCGACGACGCGCGCCGCGAATCGGGCCAGCGCGCGATGCAGCAGCACCACGCCGGCGAGTCCCTCGACCTCCATGAAGCGCGGCGCGAGCCACGCCTGTGGCTCGCCGGCGAAATGACGGCTATGCGACTCCTGCTCTTCGGACAGCACACTGACACCGAAGAGATCCGAGCGCATCAAGCACTCGTGCATGCGCGCACGATGGCCGACCGAAACCACAATGAGCGGCGGCTTCAGCGATCCGGACATGAACGCATTGGCCGTCATGGCGTGCAGTTCGTCGCCCGTGCCCGTGGAAATCACCACGACGCCGGTGGCAAAGCGGCCCAGCGCGGTGCGCAGGCGCCGCTCGTCCAGTTCTCCGGCCGACGCGGCCAGGTCAGCTTTGCGCAGTGCGCTCGCGTGCATTGTTGCTCTCCCCCATGCGGCACCGGTCGTCGTCATACCGCATGTTGTGGTCTCCAGGCGCTCCGCAATATTTCATCGTGCATTGAACGCGCACCGCAGGTGTCGATCTGTACGTGCGCACACAGATCCGCCAGCGTTGTCACGATGTCACTGCGCTCTCGGCTTGCGCGCGATGAAATGAAACCAGAACGCGTCGCTCGTGTCCTTTTCCGCCGGAATGCGCTGGCCGTCGCAACTGCCGAACACCGCATCGATCTCAAAGCCGAGCGACGCCAGTTGCCGGCGCTGTTCGGGCAGCGTCGTATAGACGATCACAATGCCGAAGTAATGCGCGCCCGCCGTCTTGATCGAGTAGCCCGGATAGTCGCGATGAAAGCGCACGTGGCGCAAGTAGTTGTACGTCGCGAGCGGCAGCACGCACATCGAGCGCAGCGTGCGCCGGGCGAGGCGTAACGGATTGGGCGAAAAGCGCGGCAGCAGCTTCCAGACACTCTCCTGAAAGCCCGGACCTTCGCGGTTATGCGTCGAAAACAGCACGAGGCCGCCGGGACGCGTCACGCGGTACATTTCCTTGAGAATGCGCACACGGTCTTCGTAGTCGACACAGTCGATACCGTTCCAGCTGAACGCGGTGAACGCATAGTGATCCGACGGCAAATCAGCCATGTCGCGCGCGTCCATGTGGCGCAGGTCGAGGCCAGGAAAACGCCCGCGCGCCTGTTCGAGCAGCTTCGCGGTGTAGTCGATGCCGGTGTATCGCTGCGAAACGCGCAACATCAGCGGAATCGTACGGCCTGCGCCAATGCCGATGTCGAGGATCGGTTCACCCGCGCACTCGGCATAGATCCAGTCGAACGCCGCTTCTTCGCCGGGGTCCGTCCATGTCTTGCCCATCGTGAACTCACGCATCGCATCGTGCGAGTTCCACGCGCGCTGGTTGATCCGGTCAAGCGGAAGCTCAATATTCATTGATGCACTCCATCAAGATGAGAACTGCACGTAACCTGGCTTGCAGGCTCAACGGCGACGCGAGACCGGGCGACAGGCACCGGTCCGTGCCACGCTGCTTCGTCCTGCGCCCGCCGCCGGCAGAAACGCTCGAAGTACCACTGCCGGGCGTCGGCCATCGCGGCTTCGCGCGCGGCCTGAGTAAAGAGTGCGTGATCGAGCTTCGGCAGTGTCGCCGCGTGCACGCGTGTGAACGCGCGCAGGCCGCTCACCTTCGCGCCGAATTGAACCTTCAGTTCGTCCAGCCCGAGGTCGTATTCGCCGTACACGAGCCGCACCTCGGCGCCCTTCGCGTGGATGCGCTGCATCAGGCTCCTTGCCTCGCTGGGCGCGAACGACCAGCCCGTGGCCGCGTCGACGAAGTCCGCCGCGCGGCGTGTCAGGCTGCGAGCGAAGCGCTGGGCGAGTCCGCTCGCCACGCGCAGGAGCGAGGTCTCGCCGCGCAGCACTTTCTTCCACTTCCCGACGCTGAGCGCCGAGCGCCGCAGCACCCGGTTCGAGGCGAGGCCGGTCGTGCCGGGCGTGCGATCGGCGCCGTCCCAGATGAACTTCTGGAGGTTCACGCCGAAGCTGCCCACGATGCGTGGATGCTGCGCGCACGCATGCAAGCCGACGAACGCGCCGCCGCAAACGCCGAACACCACGACAGACGGATAACCGTGCGCGACCAGCCAGTCCGCGCCCTGCATCGCATCTGTATAGGATTCCTTCGAATATATCGTATCGAGTGTGACAGAACGCGCGGCCGGCGTGCTGTCGCCAAGACCGCCCAGATCCATTCTCAGCGATGCAATGCCGAGCGCCGCGAGCCGACGCGCAAACAGCACGAAAATGCGGCCATCGCCGATATGATGGCTCGCCCCCGTATTGAGGAACAGCACGGCGGGCACATCGGTGCGCGGCGCGGCGGGCTGGCAGTGCACACCGAAGTAGTCGCCAAAAACGACTGGCTGCTCGACGAAGCGCTCGCTTGTGAGATGCGGATTATCCCCATCGTGCCGCTCGCCTTTGAATTCGCCGTCGTGCGCAAGGCAAGGCGGCGCATCGGCAAGCCATTGCGTGAGCGCGCCGAACGCAACGACCGGCTCCTCGCTGTAGAGCGCCTCGACCATGAAGCGGTCCGCCTCGTCGAACGGCTGGCGCTCGACAGCAACCCCATTCGCCTCGTAGTGATCGACGAGTACGCCGCCGCGCGCACGATCGCTCGCGTCGAGCAGCAGCACGCGCCGCGCGGGTGCCCGCGTGTCCGCACGCAGGTCGACTGCGCCCAGCCGGGCAATATCGTCGCCATGCAGGCCGAAGCCGAATGCCTCGACGTAAGCCGCCGTTTCGGGAATCGGGTCGGCCGTCATGCCCGCCGGCGTACTGAGCCAGCTTTGCCGATGCGCGCGCAATTCGCGCAGATAATTGCGGCCCGATAACGCAGGCGCCAGCATGACGAGGCCATCGATGTCGCCCATGCGTTCGCCGGCGAGCGCCGCGAGCGTTGCACCGAGGCGCAGGCCGCACAAGGAGACCTGCCGTACGCCCGTGCGCTCGCGCAGGTGGCGCACCGCGGCCACGATGCTGTCGATCCATGCCTCGAAGCGGCCCGGATCTTCCTCTTCGCCGAGTGAATCGCCGGCGCCGGGATAGTCGAAGCGCAACACCGGCATGCCGCTCGCCGCAATGCGCTCCGCCAGACGCCGCCAGCCACGATGGGTGCAGAGCGCGTCATAGCCGAACGGATTGCACAGGACCACCCCATGCCGGCCGCTCGCCGGATGAAGCCAGCCAAGGCAGCCGTCGAAAACGACAGGTTCCATCGGAAATCCCTATGCGATGCCGTTGCAGGAAAGGAGGGAATGACTGGCGCCGGGGCGCTCTGCCGAGCGTTGCGGCGCATGGCGACAGCGTGAGAAAGGCCCTCGTCAGGTTGGAGAAATTTAACCTTTCCGGCGTCGGTGTATCTGTACGGCCGCCCACACTGGCGGCGGCGGCACGACGGCACAATGTGTCCAACCGTTGAGTACTGGTCCACGCGGATTCAAGGAGCTGCACCGCATGTGTCGCCCGATGCCGGATCCGCACAGCACGAGTCCGCCATGCGAATGACAAATCCGATCACCCCGCTTCCCATCAACGATGGCGGCTCATCACCCGGCATCGACACATCCGCCACGTTCCCGCCCACCGGGCTTCATCGCGACACCCTGCAAGACGCCCCACCCGGCGGCGCGACCTGTGCGCCGGACGTGGGCGCTGCGGCACGCGTGGCCCCGCAACACCTGCGGGCGCCGAAGTACCGCCCCGACATCGATGGCTTGCGCGCCGTGGCCGTCACGTCCGTCGTGGCGTTTCACGCGCTGCCGTCCGAACTGCGCGGCGGCTTTGTCGGCGTCGACATCTTCTTCGTGATCTCGGGCTTCCTGATCAGCACGATCATCTTCGAAAGCCTCGAGGAAAACCGCTTCAGCTATATCGAGTTCTACATCCGGCGCATCCGGCGCATTTTCCCCGCGCTGCTTGCCGTGCTCACGTCGTGTTTTGTGTTCGGCTGGTTCCTGCTGATGCCCGCGGAGTACCGGCAACTCGGCAAACACATGTTCGGCGGCTCGACCTTCCTGTCGAACGTCATGCTCTGGCGCGAGGCCGGGTATTTCGACAATACCGCGCCGACAAAACCGCTCCTGCATTTGTGGTCGCTCGGCGTCGAGGAGCAGTTCTATATCTTCTGGCCGCTCCTCGTGAGCTTCGTCTACCGCCGCAGGGCTGCCATTGTCCTGCTCCTCGGCGGTGTGGCTGCGGCGTCGCTCGCCTTGAACCTGATGACCTCGGCGTCCGATCCGACCGCGGCGTTCTATTCGCCGTTCACCCGCTTCTGGGAACTCATGATCGGCGCGATCCTCGCCTGGGTTACGCTGAACAAGCCGGGGCTCGTGCAGTTCGGAGCGCGCACCTCGAGCGCGCTGTCTGCGGTGGGCGTGCTCCTGATCGGCACCGCGATTGCCTTCATCAGCCAGAACGACGTGTTTCCGGGCTGGCGTGCACTGCTGCCCACCGCAGGCGCTTTTCTCATCATCTGCGCCGGGCCGCGCGCATGGTTCAACCGTCACGTCCTCGGCAGCCGCGTGGCCGTCTCGATCGGCCTCATCAGCTATCCGCTGTACCTGTGGCACTGGCCGCTGCTCTCGTTCGCGAACATTCTCGAAGGCGGATTCGTGCCGGTAGAGGCGCGCCTCGCGCTCGTGCTCACGAGCATCGTCCTCGCCGTCCTCACGTATCGCTACATCGAACTGCCGATCCGCGCGACCAAAAGCAGCCTGCGCCAGACCGCCACGCTGTGCGCGATGCTCGTCGGGCTCGGCGCAGCCGGTGCATGGCTCTTTGTACAAGAGGGACTCCCGTCGCGCCCCGTTGCCAACAATGCGGGCCTCGCGCTGCTCGAACAGGACGGGCAGATCCGCGATTCGGATCCGTCCGCGCCCTGCCATCTGGCCAACCCCGACGCCGATAAATTCTGCCGCGCCTATAACACCTCGGCCACCGGCAAACTGCTGGTCATCTGGGGCGATTCGCACGGCGGTGGATGGCTCCCCGCAATCGTCAGCATTGCCAAAGACCACAACATGCGCCTGATGGCCTTCGTCCATCTCGGCTGTCCGCCGCTGCTCGGCACGCGCCGCAGCGACGGCGCGGTCAGCAGCCGCGATTGCAGCCGTCTTGGGCTCGCCGAACCCATCGTCTCGACGATCCAGCAGCTCAAGCCGGACGTGATCTTCTATATCAGCCGCTGGAGCCTTTACGGCAATGGCTGGACGCGCTACGGCGAACTCCAGAAGGAAACGCATTTCATCACGACCTCGCCCGACAGCGACGCCACGCTGGCAAGCGCGCGCGCGGCGTTGTCGAGCCAGTTCCCGCTCACGGTCAAGGCACTCGCGGCCAGCACGCGGCGACTCGTCGTCTTCCAGAACCCGCCCGAACTCAAGCACGACCTGCTGCCGCGTTTTTACGCGCATCCGGAGCGCGTCGAACCGTTGACGGCGGACCATCTGCGCAACGAAGCGTTCGAGCGGGATCTCGTCGCGCAGGCGGCTTCGCTACCGAACGTGCGCGTTTTCGATCCCATCCCGCGCCTGTGCAGCGGGCCGGTGTGCCAGGCCGTCATCGACGGTGTGCCCCTTTACGAAGACGACAACCACATGAGCGCGCAAGGCGCCCTCCTGTTCAAGCAAGCCATCTTCGACACCATGTGACTCCCCGACCCGCACCGCCATGGAAAAAGCCGTCGTCCGCAACATCATCATCAACTTCTCTGGCCTTGCCGCGCCCACGCTCGTCTCGCTCATGACGGTTCCCGCCTACATCCGGCTAATGGGTGTCGAGCGTTATGGCGTGATCAACCTCGTGTGGGCGCTCATCGGCTATTTCAGTCTGCTCGATCTGGGCACGAGCCTCGCCACCGAGAACCAGATCGCCAAAGTGCGCAACGCGCCCGGCGACGCCGTCGAGCGCATCTTCTTCGGCGCATGTTTTCTGAACCTGTGCACGGGGATTGCGGGCGGCCTGATCGTCTGGCTGGGCGCGTCGGCCTGGCTCGCCTATGGCATGCACGTCGATCCGGCGTTTCGCAGCGAACTCATGAGCGCGCTGCCGTGGGTTGCCGTGGCCGTGCCGCTCGCGAACGTCACCTGGGTCTTCGCGGGCGCGATTACGGCGGTGGAGCGCTTCGGCAGCTACAACGCGAATCAGACGCTCGGCACGTTTCTCTTCCAGTTGCTACCGCTTGCCGCCATCTACTGGCTTTCGCCTTCGCTCGCGGTGGCGCTTCCCGCCGCCGTGCTCGCCCGCCTGATCGCGGGTGTGCTCCTCGGCTTCGCGACCTTTCGGGCACTCGGCATCAAGCGGCTGCGCATGCCCGAGCGCGAGGTCATCGCCGAGTTGTTCGCCTACGGCAAATGGACGCTGCTGTTCTCGGGCGCAGGGGCGATCGCGGCCACGCTCGACCGCGTGATCGTCGGCGCGATTCTCGGCGCGCGCTACGTGACCTACTACACGACGCCGCAGAACCTCGTCACGCGCCTGAACATGCTGCCCTCGGCCATGCTGCGCACGCTCTTCCCGCGTCTTTCCGCCGCCTCGCGTGAAGACGCGCACGATCTCGCGCGCGACGCGCTGGCGTTCCTGAACGGCGTGTTCACGCCCTGCATGATCGTCGCGCTGTTTGCACTCAAGCCGTTTCTGGTGATCTGGCTCGGGGCGTCCATCGCCGAATCCGCGGCGCCGGTCGGGCGGCTGCTCGTCATCGGCGTGTGGCTCGCCGGCCAGTCCAGCATTCTCGGGATCCTGATCCAGGCGCAGGCCAATCCTGCGAGCGTCGCGCGCGTGAGCTGGCTGCAATTGCCGCTGCTCGGCGCAGCGCTATGGGCCGCGACGCACACCTTCGGCCTCATGGGCACCGGGGCGGTGGTCGTGGCGAAGTCCTTGTGCGACTACGCGGTGTTCCTCTACTTCGCACGCGTTCACGTGCGCAGCATCGTCGGCAACATGCTCGCGCATCTGTCGTTCATCGTCGTGGCGTTCGGCGTCGCCAACATGCCCCTCAGCATGCCTGCGGCGGCGGCGGCCGCGCTGGCAACGGCGGCGGCAAACCTCGCCCTCTCGTTGCATCAATCGGCCACGCTGCGCAAGATCGTGCGCCGGTTCCTCGCACGCACCAGCATCGCCCGGGGATAAGCGCTTTACCTGCCCGCCCCGCGCCCCGTGACGACATGGGGCGGAGCGTACGAGACGAGCACAAAAAACGAGCGCGCCGCTCGATGTCGTCAAGGCTTGCGGACAACGTGAGCGGCGCGCGGCGGCGTGACGGCGTGACGGCACGGACATGCAGCGGCGCAAACACCGCATCGAGCGGCGGCCTGCCGCGATTCACTGGACGTTGCGCTCGAGGATGGCGTCGAACGTGACCCAGTGACCGGTGGAATCGGCATTCGCCTCGTTGGCGACTTCCACCGAGTAATGATGCATGCGTCCGTCACCTTGAACACGGAACTTGTAGGTCGGGTCGGGAACGGCCGCGTAGAGATCGACCTTCGCCAGCAAGGTTCCGTCCTCGTACACGTTCACCATGCCGGCGGAACTCGCGCGCACGAACCGCAAGTCGACCGGCCGATCCGTGGCAAAGCCGGTTTTCGCGCCAGGCACGTTGCTCACCAGTGCGCGGCGGAAGATGGAGAAACTCTGCACGCTTTCGTGCCAGCCCGCAGCGGCGCTCGGCTGGACAATCGCCGCGTACGGCTGCGCATCGATCCGATAGATCCGGTACAGGTCAGAAGGGTTGGCGTAGACCTGCGAAAGACTCGCGAGAAAATTCGCCCTATCGTGGTCGGACTCGATGTCGTTGGAGATGTAGAGCGGGAACGAACCTTCGTCGGCGATGAACTTCACGTGATTGTCAGCGAGATATCGGTCGATCACGCCCGCCTGATGCGCACGATACGCGCTCATGTTGACCACGCCGTCCAGATTGATCGCGCGGCCTTGCTGATAGAAATAGCCCGTATTTCCGGTTTGCAGTGCGCCGATCACGTCGCCGGGGCCGGCAATCCGGTTCAACGCCTGCACCCCGTGGTACCAGCCGTAGACGTGCCCCTCTTCCGACAGCAGCTTCGCTCTCGACCCGATACTGAACGACACCAGCGGCACAGCGACCGCCAACGCGGTGATGAGATTCGGAAAGCGCAAGTGACGCCTCGCGAGATCGACAAACTCAGTCCCCGCGAGCGCGACGAACAGCGTCCATGCAAAGACCGCGGGCAGGAAATAGCGCTCGTAGGGCATCATCTGGTAGAACACATACGCCCCGGTAAACATCGCGCCAACCAGCGCCAGATAGAGGATCTCACGGCGGCTCTGCGCATAGCGCCGATAGCTGAACAGGACACACGCAACGAGTACGACGCTGGTGAACACCGCAATCGGCATGGAACAGTCATCGGAAAAGACGACATACCCGTTCACCGACGTCACGCCAACCAGCATCCGGCCGATGATGTACAGGCTGGACTCCGCATGATGACGGAACTCGGCGAGCGAGTGCAGGAGAACCGATGGGGAAAGGAGGCTTCCCTTGCCGGTCATGACCTGCCCGCTCGTAGGCAGCATGGCGCCGTAGTGAATGACGTTGTGAATGCAGTACGGCGCGACCACGACAACGAACGTGGCGAGCGCGCGGGCGAGGAATTTCGCCGTCACCGCTCGCTTCGCCATACTGAAAAATGCAAAGTAGAGCGTGGTCGCGGCAACGAGAAAGGCCGCATCCACGCGTGCAAGAAAGCTCAAACCCAGCAACGCGCCGAGCACGAATGCATTGCGCGCCGCCAGGCGGCGGGAATCGATCGAAACCACATACGTCATCGTCGCGGCAACCATCATCGTCGACAGGCCAGTTTCGAGACCCAGGCTGCCATTGCGCGCGACGGCAAGATTGAACGCCCACAGCGCGGCGACGACGACGCCGCGCCACGGCCGCTTCGTCACGCGGGAAACAATGAGGTAGGCAAAAATCGCCGTCGCGCAATTGCATATTGCCAGCAGCGTCTCGGCGATATAAACGGGCGTGATGAGATTGTTCGGGAAAAGCCGGAACACCGGCACCATCAACCAGACGTATAGCGGCTGATAGCCACTCGTAAAGACAACGCCATCGAACGTTTCTCCAGCGCCCAGCGCAATGTTGCGGGCGATCTTCAGTGAATAGCCGAAGTCCTCGAACAGCCAGAAGTTGGTGATCCAGTCGATTGGCCGATAAATGAAAACCGCGCGCCAGGCAAACGCCAGCACCACGATGACGGCCAATACGAGAGTGGGCCTTACTCTCCAGAATTGTTTCATATGCGCAGGAACCGACGGATGCAGGTTGAATGACGGGAAACTCATCCCTAGAGTCTAGATGTGTGGCCGGCGCATTCTGCTGGCTTTCCCGCATATCGGCGGCAAAATTCGGGAGCACTCCCAATCATCGCCTGGCTAGCGCATTTTTAGCGCTCGCCCACCACTTCGCGATAGACCGCCGCCACTTGCGACGCCACGGCGGCGCGGTCGAAGCGGCTGCGTGCGTAGTCCCGGCAGGTTTGCTCGTCGGGCAGCGGGTGGCGGCCCAGCAAGGCATCGACGATCCCGCAGCCGATCGCATGGAAGCCGATCGAAGGCAACACCAGCCCTTCGGAGAGCGGCGCCACCGCCTCGGGAAGGCCGCCTACGGGCGTCACGAGCACCGGCGTGCCGGCCGCCAGCGACTCGACCGTGGTGAGGCCGAAGCCCTCGAGCGCTACCGTAGGCACGATGCTCAGATCCGCCGCGCGATACCACAATGGCAAGTCGTCGTCGGACACGAAGCCGGCGAGCGTCACGTGAGCTTCCAGTCCACGCGCCGCGATGCGGGCGCGCAACGCGGCGTCCAGCGCCCCTTTGCCCGCGATCGTCAGATGGGCCTCGGGAATCGTCTGCTTGACGATGAACATGGCGTCGATCAGATCCTCGAGCCCCATGCGCGTCACGAGACGCCGGATGCAGAAGATCTGCGGACGGTCCTGCGCGACACCGAGCAACTCGCGCGCACGGGCTTTCGTGTGCCCCGTGTCGAAACGCTCGATGTCGACACACCCCGGTACGACGCGAATCGACTCCTCCGGGATGCCATATTCGGTTTGCAGCACACGGCCGAACGCATTCGACAATACGATGTGGCGCTGCGCGTTGCGGTACACCGTTCGCTCGACCGCATGACGCACGGCATGCGAGAACCGGCTGTGGCCGGTCACGGACGATTCCGCTGCCCACGGTCCGTGAAAATGCACGACGCGCGGCACCCGCCCGAACACGCCGAGCGTGGGCGCGGCGTACAGCGCGAAGTGGGAGGCGACGATGTCGGGCTGGCGCACACGCTTGAGCCGGATCGAGTGCATGCGTGCACGGCGCAGCCGGGTGCCGAGGCCATCGTGCTGGCCTGCAAACGACTGAACCATGCCGTTCGTGGCGCGTTGCACGTTCTCGCTGCCGGCCACGAGCCCTCGCACATCCACGCCCTGCGCCGGCAAGGATTCGATGAGCGCCATGAACACACGGTCGAGGCCCCCCTGGCGCTCGCCGAACCAATGCATGCCGATCTGCAACGAGTCAATGCGTTCGCTCATGACCGCCCCGGCAGCACTTCACCCGCGAGTTCCAGCTTCACCGCATCATTGCCCCGCGCGAGCTCCTCGTACAACGAGAGATAGCGCTCCGCCATCGTCGGCCACGTGAGGGTTCTCGCCAGCTCGCGTGCCGCCTGGCCCATCTCGCGCGCGTATTGCGCGTTCCCGGCGACCCGCTCGATCGCGCGTGCGAGGCCTGGCGTGTCTTCCGGACTGTCCAGCACGACGCCGCACCGGCTGTCGATCACCTCGGAGCCGCCGGCCGTCGCCACCGTGATGACCGGCAGCCCGACCGAAAGCGCCTCGAGCAAAACGAGGCTCATTGCTTCGTAGCGCGAAGGAAACACGAACGCGTCCGTCGAGCGCATCAGCGCGGGCATGTCCGTCACGAAATCGAGAAAATGCACCCGGTCGGCCACGCCCAGCTCGCGGGCGAGCGCAGGATACGTGCTGTTGCGCAGGCCGCCTGCCACGGCCACATGGACATGCGGCGGCGTGAGCGCCAGGGCGCGCAGCACGGCGTCGAGATTCTTGCGCGACAAGCGCAGGTCGCCCGCGAACAGCAGCATGAACACATCGCGTGGCAAGCCGAATCGTTCCCGCTCCGATGGCCCCGGCGCGAACTGGTCCGTGTCGACGCCATTGTGGATCACGCGTAGTGCACTCGCGTCGAGCCCTAGCGCGCGAACCTCTTCGCCGACCTTGTGGGACACCGGCACGATGACGCGCGAGCGGCGAAACGCCCAGCGCTCGCACCATGCGTTCACCCGCGTATAGATGACCTGATAGGCGCCGTACCAGCCGTCGAAAAAGCGGTACGGATAAAAGCCGCAGCGATACCAGCCATCGTGCACGAAGTGCACGGCGTTGACATCCGCGCGAGCCCAGCTGATAAAGCCGTTCACGTGCACGACGTCGTATTCCTCGCGATGCGCCCGGATCCACGCGCCGGTGCGCAGCGCAAACAGCTGGTATTGCAGCAAGCGGCTCGGCACGCGGCTGACCGGAATCTCCACATGGCGCAGCGCGGGATGTTCAAGCAGCTCCGGGGCGACCATCGAGGCCAGAAGCGTGACCTGATGCCCCGCGGCAAGCAACGCCCGCGCGATTTCGTAATTCACGCGCCCCTGCCCGTCGTTCTCGCGCACCACGTGAGTCACGACCAGTACGCGCAATCGTCGCTCGGCGCTCATGAGGGCCGCCCTGCACGCGCGGCGCCGCTCAAGGCGTTCAGACGTTGCATGTGCCGCACGTAGCGCAAGCCGATCACCGGGATCACCGTGCCGATCATGAAAAGCATGCCCGACGAGCCCTGTAGCGTATCCACCATGACCATGATCGCAAGGATCGCGATCGACGCCCCCACGCCGGAAACCGCGAACCGGTCGTCCGAGCGCAGCAGGCTCGCGACAAACGCGCGCCATAGCAGCATGAGCACGCCGCCGATATAGAGCAGTGTGCCGGGCCAGCCGAGCACCCACACCACGTCGACCACGCCGCTGTCCACCACCGAGAGCACCTGGGACGGATCGGCGGCGAGCTTCGCCCCAATTCCGGTCGAACCGATCCCGTGACCGGCGAAGCTGCGCGACGCGATCTCCGAGAAGTTCGTGTAGAAACCCGAGCGCGCCTGGAAGCTGCTGTCGTTCTGGATGTCCTGAATGGTCTGGAGGCGCTTGAGCAACGGTGCGGCGACCTGGTCGATCATGACGGCCGGCGCGCAGAGCCCCACGACACAAACGCCGACCATGATCAAACGCAGCCGGCTCTTGCTGTCGAGCATGGCGAGCGGGTAGACGAGACCGATGACCAGTCCGCCCCACGACGTGCGCACGAGCGTGAACATGAGTGACGGAAGCCCCACGATGCCGGCGAAGAACTTCGCCTTGCCCGGCGCGCTGACGAGCATGAGGAGCGCGACCATCATCGTGAGCGCGAACGGGCCCGTCGAGTTCATCGTGCTGCAAATGCGCATGCCGAACGGCACGGCGCTGCCCGACGACGACTCCATGCCGGACTGCGCCATCCAGAAAGCGATCCAGGGCGGCGGCGCCACATACTGGTAGATGCCGTACGCGCCCATCACGATGGCGCCGTACACATAGGTCTTGGTCAAGACGCGCCGATAAGTGGGATATTCGCGCCAGGTGACAATGAGATGCCAGGCGATGAAGATCGGTTGCAGCCAGTTGATCAGCCCGTAAGTCGCGGCCATGATGCCGAACTGCGCCACGCCCAGCACATAGCCATAAACAATGGCGATCAGCATCATGATCAGCGGCAGTGCGCGACGCTGGCCGAGATAGCGATATTTGTTCAGTATCGAGAGGCCCGCGAGACTCGCCGCAAAAAACGGCGTCATCATGATGATGCTGGTCTGGTTGAACACGCCGTTATAGAAGTCTGCGAACCGTCGCACTTCCGGTGTGAGGAAAATGAGCCAGCACACCATCGAAACGTAATGGACCGGATAGCGCCGGTACAGCCAGTACGAGACCGCGACGGCCATCGGCATGAAGGTCACTTCGAGCAGCTTGCCCTGGTGCGCGACGATCAGGATGAGCGTCACGACGAAAACCGACACCGGCGTCGCGAGGGGGCCGATCAGGAACGACATTCGCGAGCGCGAACGGCGACGCGCGCGCGCGCGTATCGGCAGGCGCGTCGGCTGGGGAGCGGCAAGAAACGGGGCCTCGCTCATCGCGCGCCCTCAGAGCAGCTCGAACGTGCTCGCGGCGGCAAGCGCGCCACGCTCGCGCCGCCGCGCGGTGAACACGCCATGCTCGCCGCGCATGTGCCGCACGAGCCCGATGAACGGCACGCCGTGCTCCAGAAACGGCCCCTCGGCCTTGCGAAAGCCGAACTGCTCGTAAAAGCCGCGCAGCGTGGCCGGCGCGCTCACGCGCACCGCGCGGCCTGGCCAGCGCTCGACAATCGCCGCGAGCGCGCGCTCGATCAGCAGTTCGGCCGTGCCGTCGCCGCGCCGCGCGGGGCTCGTGAGCACCTTGTCGATGATGATTTCCGGGTCTTCGGCGTCGCCGGGCCGGATGCGCGCATAGGCCACCACCGGCATGGGTTTGCCCATGTCCTCCACGGCGAAAACGTGGAGCGAGCGCTCGTCGTGGCCGTCGGCGTCGAGACAGACATGGGACTGTTCGACCACGAACACCGCGCTGCGCGCCCGCATGATCAGATACAGCTCGCGTGCCGTGAACTGATCGAATTCGAGCGTTTTCCAGTTCATTGATCCTCCTCAAGCTTTTGTTCCGTCGCGACACGCGGTGTCGCCATGGCCACACGTTACGCCTCGCGACCCTTCGATCTCCGTGCGGAAGCGTACCGACGATGCTGCATCGCGATCCGTTTAATACGAACAACCGGCACGCCCGTCTGCCCGCGCGAAAGCAGCGCCGCCGCAGCGCCGCGCAACGGCAGACCGGGACCGACCCGTGAAGAACCCACCCCAAGCGTCCACGCGACCTTTCCTTTGAAGGGGGCAATTTCATGAAAACAGCACTGCGCCGCATCCTGTCCGAGTCCGCCCGTCTCGACGTGCCGCCCGACTCCCTGGCGGACGACGCCGACCTCTACGCCGCCGGGCTCTCGTCGCTCGCGACCGTGCATCTGATGCTCGCGATCGAAGACGAATTCGGCATCGAGATTCCCGACCGGATGCTCACCCGCCGGCTCTTTTCCAGCATCGATTCGCTTGCCGCGGCCGTGACCGAGCTTCAGCAGGCAAAGGCGGCCGTATGAACGCGCCCCTGAAGCAAGACGCCGCGCTCGCCGCGGGCGAGGCGCCGCCCGCGCCGCTTGCCGCGATCGAGCCGGCCGCGAGCTGGCGCGCCGCCGCGCAGCGCGCCATGCAGGTCGCCGCGCAGCACGCGGACGCCGTGGACCGCGAAGCGCGCTTCCCGACCGAGGCTTTCGACGCCCTGCGCCGCGAACGCCTGCTCTCCGCGATGGTGCCGGCGCGCTTCGGCGGCGCGGGCCTCTCGCTCGCCGACGTCGCCACGATCTGCGAAACGCTCGCGCAAGGCTGCGCTTCGACCGCCATGGTCTACGCCATGCACCAGATCCAGGTGGCCTGCATCGAGGAGCACGGCAGCGGCACGGCGTGGCACGCGGCGCTGCTCGAGCGGCTCGTTGCCGAGCAACTGCTGCTCGCTTCGGCTACGTCTGAGGAAACCATCGGCGGGGCCATGCGCACCAGCGCGTGCGCGGTGGAAGTCGAGGGCGAGCGCTTTCGCATCGAGAAGCTCGCGCCGACCATTTCGTATGGCGCGCAGGCCGACGGCATTCTCGTGACCGCGCGCCGCAACGCCGAAGCCGCGGCCTCCGATCAGGTCATGATCGTCACGCTGCGCGAGCAGACCACGCTGGAAAAACGCGGCGTGTGGGACTCGATGGGCATGCGCGGCACGTGCAGCGAGGGCTTTCGTCTGATCGCCGGCGGCGACGCCACGCAGATCCTGTCCACGCCGTTCAGCGAGATCGCCGACCAGACCATGCTGCCCGTCTCGCACACGCTGTGGGCGGCCGTATGGACCGGCGTGGCGGGCGACGCCGTGAACCGCGCGAAGGCGTTCTTCCGCGCCCAGGCGCGCGCCAAGCCCGGCTCCGTGCCGCCGGCCGGCATGCGCCTCGCTCAAGCCACCGGCCTGTTGCAGATGATGCAGGCGCGCCTCGCCGTCGCGCTCGACGCCGCGCGCACCGCGCACAACGCCAAGCACGGCGCGAACCAGGCGGACCTGCCGCTTTCGGCGCTGCTCGGCTTCGCCTCCGACATGAACACGCTCAAGACGAGCATCTCCTCGACCGCGCTCCAGGTGGTCCAGGAAGTGCTGATGATCGTCGGCATGGCGGGCTACAAGAACGGCACGGAATACAGCGTGGGCCGCCATTTGCGCGACCTGTACTCCGCGCCGCTGATGATCAACAACGACCGTATTGCGCAGAACACGGCGAGCCTGCTGCTGGCGCAACGGCCGGCCGCTCCTGGGGGAGTCTGAAATGAGCACGATCACTGACACGCGCGCGGCCACCGCGCAGGAAGCGGCCGCCCATGAAGCGGCCGCCGAACTCGAAGCCGACCCGACCCTGCGCGAGCGCCTGCTCGAAAAGGGCATCCTGATCGACACGGGCGAAAACGGCCTGTACGGCCGCAGCGCCGTTTTCGAGGACATTGTGGACCGCCTGAACGCGGCCATCTCGCACCTCGGCGCGGACCAGCAGCCCGAGCTGCTGCGCTTTCCGCCCGCCATGCGGCGCACGGACTTCGAGGACAGCGAGTACCTCAAGAACTTCCCGCATCTGGCCGGCACGATCCACTCGTTCTGCGGCGACGACGGCGGCCACCGGCGCCTGCTGCGCGCGCTCGACGACGCCATGGCCGAGCGCGACGACGACCGCGACGACAGCTGGCTCGGCCAGCAAAAGCCCACGCGCGTGGTGCTCACGCCCGCGGCGTGCTACCCGATCTACCCGGTGATCGCGAAGCGCGGCCCGCTGCCCGAAGGCGGCGCGACCATCGACGTGCTGTCGTACTGCTTTCGCCACGAGCCCTCGCTCGACCCCGCGCGCATGCAGATGTTCCGCCAGCGCGAATATGTGCGCCTCGGCAGCGCCGAGGAGGTCATGACGTTCCGGCAGATGTGGATCGACCGCGGCTCGGCGCTCGTGCGCCTCTTGAAGCTGCCGCTCGACGTCGATCTCGCCAACGACCCGTTCTTCGGGCGCGGCGGCAAGATCGTGGCGGACAGCCAGCGCACGCTCGCGCTCAAGTTCGAGCTGCTGATTCCGGTGGCGAACCCCGAAAGCAAGACCGCGTGCCTCTCGTTCAACTACCACATGGACCACTTCGGCGCGATCTGGAAGATCGCCTGCGCCGACGGTTCGGTGGCGCACACGGGCTGCGTGGGCTTCGGCATGGAGCGCATCACGCTCGCCCTCTTCCGCCACCACGGCCTCGACGTGAACACGTGGCCCGACGAGGTGCGCGCGCTGCTCTGGGGCGACACGCGCGCGCGCATCGCGCACGCGCTGGAGGGCCACGTATGAGCACGCCGCTCTCGACTGCCGGGTCGCTCGCGCCCGCAGCCGCTCCCGCGCCCGCCGTGGTCGTGCCGCTGCGCCCGCCGCGCGGCGAGCACGCCTCGCACGCGCTGCATCAGGGCGAACGCGTGTGGGTGGAGACCAACTGCTACGTGGACCTGTGGATCGAGGTGCTGCACGGCTTCGGCCTCGACCCGCGCGCGGGCTTCGCGTTCACGGTGACGCAGGACTTCGAGGGCGACCAGTTCACGTTTTTCAAGTTTCCGCTCGAAGACCTCGAAACGCTCTACGGCACCCAGGTGCAGGAGCTGGCGATCTACGACTCGCTCGAAGACCGCGTGCGCGCGCAGACGCTGCGCGGCCACACGGTGCTCGTGGAAGTGGACGGCTACTACCTGCCCAACACGCGCGCCACCTCGTACCGGCGCGAGCACCCGAAAACCACGGTGGGCATCGATTTCATCGATCCCGTGGGCAAGCGGCTCGGTTATTTCCACAACACGGGCTACCACCGGCTGGAAGGCGACGACTACGACGGCGTGTTCCGCAAGCTGCCCCAGTTCTTCGAGCAGCCCGACCTGCTGTTCCCGTACGTGGAGTTCTGCAAGCAGGCGCGCGCCCCCCTTCAGGGACGAGCGCTCGCGCAGGCGTCGGCCGAACTGCTGCGCGGCCATCTCGCGCGGCGGCCAGCGCACAACCCCATCGCGCAGTGGCGCGCGGCGTTTCCCGAGCAGCTCGACGCCGTGCTCACGCGCGGCGAGCGGTACTTCCACCTGTACTCGTTCAACCTCATGCGGCAACTGGGCGCGAATTTCGAGTTCCTGTCCAAGTACCTGCTGTGGCTCAACGAGCACGGCTACGACGTGCCCGAGGCGATCGTGGCGGGGGCGCAGACCATCGCGTCCGAGTCGATGGTGATGCAGTTCCGCCTCGTGCGGGCGATGGCGCGCAAGCGCCCCGACCTCTGCGCGGAATGCTTCGACACCCTGGAGGCCGCCTACGAGAACACGCTGCCTGCGCTCGCGAGGCTGATGGGCTGACGGCTCACCCGAGCCGCGCAAAGCAGGCCGCCCCACGGCCGGAACCCCACGTACCACGAAAGGAGCCGCCGTGCGGGCGTTGCCAACCGATTCCATCGACTCTCGCGGCGGCCCGGCCGAAGCGGAGCAAGCGGCGCAAGCGCCTCACGCGCGCCCGCGCGAGGCCTCCGTCTGGCCGCGCGCGCTCGACACCGGCTGGCAATGCCTCAGCACGCCCGCTGGAGCCTGCGCGTCGCCCGCCGACTGGCCCGCCGAGGGCTGGCTCGCGGCCACCGTGCCGGGCACGGTGGCGGCCGCGTGGCGCGACGCCGGGCGGCTCGACATCGGCCACCCGCCGCCGCTCCAGCAGAACGATCACTGGTATCGCGTCACCATCGAAGGCGATCGCGAAAACGGCGGCGTGCGGCGGCTGCGCCTGCACGGCCTCGCCACGCTCGCCGAAGTCTGGCTCGACGGCGTGAAGCGGCTCGACTCCGACTCGATGTTCGTCGCGCACGACCTCGACATCGCGCTCGAAGGCCGTGCCACGCTCGCGCTGTGCTTTCGCTCGCTCGCGCCGCTGCTGGCCGCGCGGCGGGGCCGCGCGCGCTGGCGTCCGCGTCTCGTCAATCCGCCGACGTTACGTAACGTTCGCACCACCCTGCTCGGTCACATGCCGGGCTGGTGCCCGAGCGTCGAAGCCGTGGGCCCGTGGCGGCCCGTCGAATGGCTGGGCGACGCGCCCCATGCATTCGATACGGTCGACGTCGCCACCGCCGTGGAAGGCGACGACGGCGTCGTCTCCCTCACGCTCACGTTCGTGCACGAGCAGGCGGCCGCCGCCCGCGCGCAACTCGCGTGCGGCGGCGCCCAGGGCGCGCTCGCCTGGCGCGACGCGCGCACGCTCGCGGGCCGCCTGCGGGTGCCCGGCGCCGAGCGCTGGTGGCCGCACACGCACGGCGCGCCCACGCTGCACGCGCTCACCCTGCAACTGGGCGACGAAACCTTCGACCTGGGCCGCGTGGGCTTTCGTACGATCGAAGCGAACCACGGCGACGACGGCAACGGCTTCGCCCTGCGCATCAACGGCACGCCCGTGTTTTGCCGGGGCGCGTGCTGGACGAGCGCCGACCTCGTGACGCTCGCCGGCAAGCCCGACGAACTCGCGCAGTGGTTCGCGCTCGCGCGCGACGCGGGCATGAACATGCTGCGCGTGGGCGGCACGATGGTCTACGAATCGGATGCCTTCTACCGCCTCGCGGACGAGCACGGCATCCTCATCTGGCAGGACTTTGCGTTCGCCAACTTCGACTACCCCGCCGACGAAGCCTTCATCGCCTCCGTCACGCGCGAAGCCACGCAGTTTCTCGCGCGCACGCGCCGCCACGTCTCGCTCGCCGTGACCTGCGGCGGCAGCGAGATCGACCAGCAGGCCGCGATGTTCGGCTTGACGCCCGAGCAGCGCGAGCAGCCGCTCTTCACGCAACAGTTGCCCGCACTCGTCGCGCGCGAGCGGCCCGACATCCGGTACATCACGAATTCGCCCTCGGGCGGCGTCTGGCCGTTCGGCACGCGCGCGGGCATCACCCATTACTACGGCGTGAGCGCGTACCAGCGGCCCATGAGCGACGTGCGGCGCTCGGACGTGCGCTTCGCCGCCGAATGTCTCGCGTTCGCCAACATCCCCGACGACGCCACGCTGCACGACGGCCTCGGCACGATTCACTGCCACGATCCGCGCTGGAAGGCCGCCGTGCCGCGCGACCCCGGCTCGGGCTGGGATTTCGACGACGTGCGCGACCACTACGTGCACGCGGTGTACGGCCACGAGAGCGCGCGGCTGCGCTACGAAGACCCGCAGCGCTTTCTCGACCTCGGGCGCGCTGTGGTGGCCGAACTGATGACCGAGGTGTTCGCCGAATGGCGGCGCGCGGGGTCGCGCTGCGGCGGCGCGCTCGTCTGGCAGTTTCAGGACCTGCGCCCGGGCGCGGGCTGGGGCGTGGTGGACTCGCTTCGGCGTCCGAAGAGCGCGTGGCATGCGCTCGCCCAGGCACTCAAGCCCGTGCACATCGGCATCACCGACGAAGGGCTCAACGGGCTCGACCTGCACATCGTCAACGAAACGGCAAAGCCGCTCGCGGCGACGCTCGAACTGCTGTGCCTGCGCGACGGCGCGGTGAAGGTGGCCGAGGCGAGCCGCGATGTCGACCTCGCGCCGCGCGGCGCGCACAGCGTGAGCGCCGCGGACCTGCTCGGGCGCTTCTTCGATTTCACGCATGCGTACCGCTTCGGCCCGCGCCCGCACGACGTGACGATCGCGACGCTGCGCGAGCGCGCGAGCGGCGACATCCTCGCCGAAGCGTTTCATCTGCCCGAGAAACGCGCGCTCGAACGTCACGACCTGGGCATCACCGCGACGCTCGAACAATCGTCTGCGGGATGGCAGCTCGTGCTGCAAGCACAGCGCTTCGCGCGCTACGTCTACGTGGCCGACGCGCATTACGTCGCCACGCCTAACTGGTTCCATCTCGTGCCGGGCCGAGCGCGCACCATCGCGCTCACACCCGCGAGCGGCGCGGCGGGCCGCCCCCATCGCGACGCGCCGCCCGAAGGCGAAATCCGTGCGATCAATGCCGTCGCCACGGTGTTCTATCCATAGTGTGAGACGCCTTGCGCGCGCAGGCACGCCGCTGCCCGCGCGCCGCGCCCCCCGCTATTACCGCAGACCATAGCGCCTCATGTAACAACAACGAAACAAGTGCGGCATCCCGGGACCAACTCATGGATCGAACGCCAGCGCCCCCGTTCACACCGGCTTCACCCTCACGCAATCGGCGAGCGCCGCAAAGACCCGCACCCATGCTTGTTCTCCGGGCCGTGCAGGCGCGCTGCATGCGGGGCGCGTCCCACCACAAAATAACCGTATGTGCGACGACGCACGCAAGCCGTGGAACACATCTGAATCAATTCGGCATGCGCGCGACGGGTGGCGAATCCGCTTCGAACACCGCTTGTTTCAGGCGCAAAGCCCCTTGCAGCAGCATGCCGGAACGCGTGGGAACCCCGCCGCAGCAAGGCTTCGCGAGCGCGGCAACGGCTGGAAGGACGCGCGGCGCACGCCTTCTCGCTGTACAGATTTGAAACAAAAAGCCGGACTTTTTCTCGGCGCGAGCCGCGCGAACAATGCTGCATCGCGCCAGTGCTCGCTTTGCCGTGCGCTGGCACGCTCCTCGCTAAATGAAGGCACCGGCGCATGACACAGGCACTTCGCGAACGAAGGCCGGCGCGTCAGGGGGTTTACGGGGCCCACACAACGCACTCATGGCACGCCGCGCGTGCAGAGACTCATGAGATGCGGTGACGGGGGAAAAAACAGAATGCCGTGTTTCACGCGGCTTCGTGCGAGGACCAATCATGCTCACCCTTCAATCCGATCTGCACGGCAATCATTTGCTCGGTGCACTGCCCACGCATGAGTGGCAGGCGCTTGCGCCCGATCTCGAACTCGTTCATCTGCGCACCGAGCAGTTGATCTGCGACTCCGGCCAACGCATTCACCACGTCTACTTTCCCACCACGGCGGTCATTTCGCTGCTCTCGACGATGGAAGACGGCGGCTCCGTCGAACTGACCGCCGTCGGCCGCGAAGGCATGACCGGCGTGCCGATCCTCACCGGCGGCGAAACCATGCCGAGCCGCGTGCAGGTGCAGCACGCGGGCTTCGCCTACCGCATGAGCGCACAGGCGCTGCGCCAGCACTTCGCGCGCTCGGACATGCTGCGCCGCCTGATGATGCTCTACATGCATGCCCTGCTCACGCAGATCGCGCAAACCGCCGCGTGCAACCGCCATCACTCGCTCTCCAGCCAGTTGTGCCGCTGGCTGCTCAGCGAGACGGACCGCGTCGCGTCGAACGAGCTGGCCGTCACGCAGCAACGCATCGCCGACATGCTCGGCGTGCGCCGCGAAGGCATTACCGAAGCGGCGGGCAAGCTGCACGACCAGGGCCTCATTCACCATCATCGCGGCCGCATCGAGGTGGTGGACCGCGAAGGGCTCGAAGCCCGCGCGTGCGAATGCTACCGGCTCGTACGCCGCGAGTTCGACCGCCTGCTGCCGCGCCTGCACCAGGCCGAGACCGTCGCCTGAGCGCATCCGCAACAGCCGGGGAGCTGTCATGTTTCGCAATACCGCAAGGGCCTTCGACGCGTTCTTCGTGATCGCAGGCGCTCTGCTCGCCCACCGGATGCGCTACTCGTCGCCAATCGGGCTCGAAGACACGCAGCGGCTTCTGATCGCGTTCAACTGCGCGCTCGTGCTGCTGCTGTTCCCCGTGTTCGGCATCTACGAGACGTGGCGCGGCAAGTCGCTGCCGGCGATGCTCTCGCGCGTGGCCGCCGCCTGGCTGCTGATCGTGGTGGCCGGCCTCATGCTCAGCTTCACGCTGCACCGCACGGAGGCGATCTCGCGGCTGTGGTTCGGCTACGCGACGCTCATTTCGGGCGCGCTGATCCTCGTGACCAAGCTGATCGTGCACCTGGCGCTGCGTGTGGCGCGGCGGCGCGGCCTGAACTATCGCTCGGTCGCGCTCGTCGGCACGCCGGGCTTCACGCGCACGCTGCTCGCGCACCTGGAGCAGCGCGCGCACGCGGGCTTCAAGCCCGTGTGCGTGTTCGACACGACGCAGTTCGCCGACATGTTCGCCGAGTCGCACGCGCGCATCAACGGCCTGCCCACGCTCACCGACATGAACGCGTTCGTGCAGAAAGTGCGCGAGGAGCACATCAACGAAGTCTGGCTCGCGCTGCCGCTTTCCGAAGAGCACACGATCTACCGCTTCACGCGAGCGTTCCAGAACGACTTCGTGAATCTGCGCTTCGTGCCCGACACGCGCAGCCTCGCGCTCTTTAATCACTCGCTCGTCGACGTGCTCGGGCTGCCCACCATCAGCCTCACCGGCATGCCGATTCCGGCGCCGCAGATGTGGCCGAAGCTCGTGTTCGACCGCGTGTTCTCGCTGGCCGTGCTCGTGCTCACGCTGCCGCTGTTCGCCGCGATCGCCGTGGCGATCAAGCTGAGTTCGCCGGGGCCCGTGTTCTTCAGGCAAATGCGCAAGGGGATCGACGGCCGTCCGTTCGGCATCTACAAATTCCGCTCGATGACCGTGCACCGGGAGGAGGAAGGCGTCGTGACGCAAGCCACCGAGCACGACGCGCGCGTGACCAGGGTGGGCGCGTTCCTGCGCCGCACGAGCCTCGACGAGCTGCCGCAGTTCTACAACGTGCTGCTCGGGCAGATGTCCGTAGTGGGACCGCGGCCGCACGCGCTCGAACACGACGATCTCTACAAGAACCTCGTGTACGGCTACATGCATCGCTACCGCATCAAGCCCGGCATCACGGGCTGGGCCCAGGTGAACGGCTACCGGGGCGCCACGCGCAAAGTCGAAAAAATGGAAACGCGCGTGAAGTTCGACCTTTTCTATATCCACAACTGGTCGTTCTGGTTCGACATCAAGATCGTGCTCATCACGCTCGTGAAGGGATTTGTCGGCCGCAACGCCTACTGACCAAGCTTCACCCGGGGGAGTCAAGGACGTGAGCCAGGCATTCAGCCTTTCCGTGGTCGTGCCGACCTATCGGCGGCCCGCCGATCTCGCACGCTGTCTCGCAGCGCTCGACGCACAGGAGCGCCCCGCCGACGAGGTCATCGTCGTGGCGCGCGCCGACGACCACGCCACGCACGACCTGTTGCGCACGCGCGTGAGCGGGCCCGGCACGCGCAACCTGCGCGTCGCGCCCGTCACGCAGCCGGGCGTAGTCGCCGCTTACAACATGGGCCTCGAAACCTCGCGCGGCGAACTCGTCTGCTTCACCGACGACGACGCCGCGCCGCATCCCGACTGGACGAGGCGCCTGGAAGAAGCCTTCATCGACGACGACACGCTCGGCGGCATCGGCGGGCGCGACATCGTGCACGAACGCGGCACCGTGCTCACGGGCGCCGCGCCCAACGTGGGGCTCGTGCGCTGGTACGGCCGCGCGATCGGCAATCATCACATCGGCGCGGGGCCGCGCCGCCGCGTGCAGGTGCTCAAGGCCGTGAACATGGCGTTCCGGCGCGCGGCCGTGACGGGCATACGCTTCGACGAACGGCTGCTCGGCAGCGGCGCGCAGGTGCACTGCGAAATGCAGTTCAGCCTCGACGTCGTGCGCCGCGCGTGGACGCTGATGTACGACCCCACTATTCTCGTCGATCACTTCCCGGCACAGCGCGCGGACGAAGATCAGCGTTATGTGTTCAACCGCACGGCGTTTTACAACGCTTCGTTTAATCTGCGACTCATCATGCGCGACCACCTCTCACCGGCAGGTCGCTGGGCTTTCATCTTTTACGCCACGTTGATTGGCACGCGCGCGGACCCGGGGCTTGGCCGTGCGCTCACGCTGGCATTCGGCCGGACCGGGCCGACAGTCGCCATGCAGCAGTGGTGGATTGGTGTACGCGCTCTTTTCGGCGCCTGGCAGCAGGACAGACGCTGAAAGGATCGGCGCGCACGTGTAACGCGGGGAAACTGACCATGCAGACAAAAAACATCATCGCGGGGTTGGCAGTGTTGTCGCTCGGCGCGTGCAGCTTGACGCCCGGCGGCTTCTTTGACGAAAGCAATTTGCGCGAACCCGCGCCTCCCGCGCAGCAGACGGCGCCGCCGGTCTACGACGTGCTGCCCATCAACGCGCAATACTTCATTCAGCACCCTGACGACAACGCGGCGTTGCTCACCTGCCCGCTGACGTGCCTCACGCCGGCCACGCGCGCGGCGTACGTCTACCATATCGGCATCAACGATTCGCTTCAGGTGATCGTCTGGGATCACCCCGAGCTGACCTCGCAAGGCGGCGCGGGCACCGGCACGCCTCCGCTGCCGGGCGGCGCGGCGGGCGGCGTGACGGGTGGCGCGGCCGCGGGCGGCGCAGCGGGGTCGACCGGCGGCGCGACGGGCGGCGGCGGCACCCTGGGCGGCGTGTCGGGCGGCGGCCAGATCGGCGGGCTCGAACTGCGCGTGGCGGCCGACGGCACCATCTTCTTTCCGCGCGTAGGCCGCGTAAAAGTGGTCGGCCTGACCGCCGAAGAGGTCCAGCAAAAGCTCACGCAAGGCTTGAGCCGCACGATCCGCAATCCGCAGCTCGACGTGCGCGTCACGGGCTTCAACAGCAAGCAGATCCAGGTGCTCGGCGACGTGCGCGTGCCCCAGGGGCAGGCGATCACCGACATGCCAATGTCGATCGTCGACGCGCTCAACCGCGCGGGCGGCGCGCAGCAGGACGCCGATCTGCAAAACGTCGGCGTGACGCGCGATGGCGTACGGCATCAGATCGATGTCGATTCGCTGGTCTCGACGGGCAACATTCAGCAGAACGTACTACTTCGCGACGGCGACATCGTTGACGTGCCCGATCGCAGCAACAGCCGCGTGTTCGTGCTCGGCGAAATCGCGCACCCGTCGATCGTGCCGATGAACCGCGGCAAGCTCACGCTCGCCGACGCCATCGCGAACGCCAACAGCATCGACAACCGCACGTCGAATCCGCACGCCATTTACGTGATTCGCGGCATCGACCCGCAGCCGGGCCCGAACCACACGGTCAAGACGAAGCTCGCCACGCCGCAGGTGTTCCGCCTCGACATGACGCAGGTCGACTCCATCATGCTGATGACCCGGTTCGAACTGGCGCCGCGCGATGTCGTGTACGTGCAGATTGCCCAGTCGGCGCGCTTTAACCGCTTGCTCGACCTGATTACGCCGTCGTTGCAGACCATCTTCTTCACGAAAGAACTTGTGAACCCCTGATATCCGCGACCGAGAGAGCTGACAATGAGTACCTATGACATTGAAGACATCTCGCCAGCCCGCGGGGGTGACGAGGACGAAGTGATGCGCGATCTGGTGCGCATGGTCGTCGACCAGATCTGGTGGGTGATCGGCATCGCGGCGCTGGTGCTGGGAGCGGCGATCTTCTACGCCCAGACCGCAACGCGGATCTACTCGGCCGACGCCATGCTTCAGATCGACCCGTCGCAGCAGGGGTCGGCAACCGCCGCTGCGATCGGCTCACTGTCCAGCGCCGGCAGCGGCATGATCCACACCGACGCGGAAATCGAGATCATCAAGAGCCGCAGCGTGGTCGAGCCCGTGGTCGAGCAGTTCAGGCTCAACTTCGGCGCGGGCCCGAAGATGCTGCCGTACCTCTCGCGCATCTCCCAGTTGTTCGCGCGTCCGGGCCACCCAATGCCGGCCTGGTTCGGCATGCGCTCGTACGCCTGGGGTGGCGAGCAATTCGCCGTCGACTCGATCACGGTGCCGAAGGCGCTCGAAGGCGTGCAGCTCACACTGCGCGCGCGCGGCGAGAGCCGCTTCGATCTCCTCGATCCGGCGGGCCGCCTGCTGCTCTCGGGCAAGGCCGGCACGCAGGCCGAGGGCAACGGCGTCACCATCAAGGTGACGCAGCTCGTCGCGCGCCCCGACACCGAGTTCTTCATCACACGCGCCAACCAGCTCGACGCCGTGATGGGCCTCGTGGGCGGCCTGCAAGTCATGGAGCGCGGTCACGACACCGGCATCGTGCAGCTTTCGTTCATGGGCACGGACCCGAAGGCGATCACGGCGATCACGAACGCCGTCGCTCAGTCGTACCTCGCGCAGCGCACCACGCGCGCGCAGGAGGAAGCGAGCAAGATGCTCGACTTCCTGAACAGCGAACTGCCGCGGCTGCGCCAGGATCTCCAGCGCGCGGAGCACGCGCTCTCCGAATACCAGGCGCGGGCGGGCACGTTCCAGCCGACGGCCGAGGCCTCGGTGTATCTGCAAGGCGGCCTCGACTATGAAAAGCAGATCGCCGCGCTGCGCATCGCGCGCGCGCAACTGCTCACGCGCTTCACGATCGACAGCCCCGAAGTCCAGCAGACCGACGCGCAGATCGCGGCGCTTTCCGCCGAACGCGCGCGCTTCGAAGACCACTTCAAGGACCTGCCGGGCTCGGAGCGCGAAGCCGTCTCGCTGCAACGCGACGCGAAGGTCGCCAACGACATCTACGTCGCACTGCTCAACCGAACCCAGGAACTGTCGATCCAGAAAGCCGGCACGGTCGGCAACGTGCACATCATTGACGAGGCGCTCGTGCCGACCGTGCCGGTCGCGCCCAAAGCCGGCCTCATCATCTCCGCGGGGGCGCTCCTCGGCGTGCTCGCGGGGATCGCGTTCGCGTTCTGCCGCCACATGTTCATCACGGGCATATCGGACCCCGAAACGATCGAGCGGCGCTTCTCGTTGCCGATCTTCGGCTCGATTCCGCTCTCCGCCGAGCAAACGCGCAGCGACCTGAAGATCGCCAACAGCAAGCAGGCCGCCCTGCCCGCGCCCGAGCGAAACGGCGTGATGCGTGCGGTGCCTTCGGGTGTCGCGCGCCTGATCCGCCCGCGTGCAACCCGCCCGAGCGAGCGTGGCCACATGGCGCAGTCGGACATGGTGCCGGTTCCCGCGCCCCATGCGCCCACTCGCGCGCTGCTCGCCAAGACGCATCCGTTCGACGTTTCGGTCGAGGGTTTGCGCGGCTTGCGTGCAACGCTCCAGTTCGGCCTCGTCGACACGCCCAACCGCATCATCGCGTTCACGAGCCCGACGCCCGCCGACGGCAAGAGCTTCCTTTGCGCGAATCTCGCCGCCCTGTTCGCCGAGTCGGGCAAGCGCGTGCTGCTGATCGACGCGGACCTGCGCCGCGGCCGCCTCGCGCAATACTTCGGCCGCTCGCCGCAAGGCGGCCTGACCGAGCTGCTCACGGGTCAGGTCGACTTCGATATCGCCGCGCGCGCAACCGGCGTCTCGGGGCTGCACTTCATCGCGTCGGGTGCCTACCCGCCGAATCCTTCGGAGATCCTGACGTCGAGCCGCTTCACGGAGATGCTGCGCCGCTTCTCCGAAGAATTCGACCTGGTGATCATCGACACGCCGCCGCTGCTCGCCGTGGCCGACTCCTCGATCGTCGCGAACATCGCCGGCGCGACGGTTCTCGTGATCCGCGCCGGTGCGCACACCGAACGCGAGATCGGCGCGTCGCTCAAGAAACTGCAACGAGCGCGCGCCCGGGTGATAGGCGGCGTGCTCAATGCCGTGGAGCTCAAGCGTGGTGCCCGCTACGGCCACTATGACTACGCGTATGCCTACACGTACACCACCGACATGTCCGGATCGGACTATCCCAAGCCCTGACGCGAGCCCGCGGGACCGTGCGAACGTGCGGCCCCGCGCTTCCTGACTTAGGAGTGTCCCATGTACCGGCAGCAGCGCCTCGGAGCGCACATTACGCGCAGCGTGATGCTTCTGTGCACCTACCTGCTCGTCGCGGCAGCCGCCGTTTGCGGCAATTACGCCAAGCACAGCTTTGGTGACGGCAACACGGGCACCTCGCTCACGGAGATTATGGACGGCACGGCCGAGCGGCCGTACGTCTACCGGCAACTGCTGCCGACCATCGCGAACACGGCCGAGCGGCTGCTCCCGCAGCCGCTCAAGACGCGCTTTCTCGAGCATCTCGCCGAGGACGCCCCGGCGCACAACCCGCTGCGCGCCACCTTCACGCGCGCGAAGAGCACGGACGACCCCGCTTACGCACTGCGCTATTACGTCGTGTACGGCCTCTCCTTCTGCTCGCTGCTCGTTGCGATGCTGATGCTGCGGCAGGTCTGCCTCGACCTCGCCGGCGACGAAGTGGCCGCCACGCTTGCGCCTCTCGTCCTGGCCATCGTCATGCCGGCCACCTACTTCTATGATTTTCCCGAGCTGATGTTCATGGCGACCGCCGTCTGGCTCGCGTGCCGGGCGAAGATCGCATGGCTCGTGGCGCTCACGCTCGTGGCGACGTTCAACAAGGAGTCGTTCCCGGTTTTCGCGGTGACGCTCTATCCGTTCCTGCGCCTGCGCGCCTCGCGCCGCGTGGCCGTGGCGTGCATCGGCGTCTGCATCGCCGCGGGCGCGCTCGTCAATGCGCTCGTCAAATACCGTTACGCAGGCAATGCGGGCGACCCGGCGCTGTTCAATCTCTGGTTGAACCTGCGCTTCTATGCCAACCCGCGCAACTACTTCCTGACCGAGTGGACCTACGGCATTCCGCTGCCACGCCCCACCAATATCGTCATCCTTGGGCTGCTCGCGCTGCTCGTCTCCACGGGCTGGAGCGCGCTGCCAAAGTGCGCGCGCCGCCATGCCCTGCTCGCCGCCGCGTGCAATGTGCCGCTCTTTCTCGCGCTCGGCTACGTCGACGAAGTGCGCGCGCTCAGCATGCTGGACGTGAGCGCGGCGCTGCTGTTGTGCACCACCGCCTCGGTCTTTCTCGCCGGCGCCGGCTCCAGGCGCCAGACCGGGGCTGCCGGGGCCCGTGGCTCGTTTGCGGTGACGGGCGGCGCGCCGCCCGGGCGCCCGGCCGAGGCAGTCAACGACATCTAGGCAGTGCGCAAACAGCCGGTGGTCCGCCGCCAAAGCAAGTCAACCACAGCGGGTCAGCGACAGCGCGTCGACTCGAATCGGCACGCGACGACGGCCGACCGGTTCAGGAAAAGCAAGGGGGAAGCTGTGAAACGAGTGAATCTCTGGATCGTCCTGGCGCTGATGGGCGTAGGCGTTGCGCTTGTCTGGGGCGCCACCGCAAACAAGCCCGAGAGCCTGAACTGGAGCGGCTACGGCTATACCGACTGGCTGATCACCTATGACCACGGGTTCGTCCGGCGCGGCCTGGGTGGCGAGCTGCTCGGACTCGTGCGCGAGAAGGCCGACTGGATCAGCGCGATCAACCACCTCGTGTTCGTGAATTACACAGTGCTGTGCGTGCTGCTGTTCGCGCTGTGGCGCGCCTCGCGCTGGCAAAGCACCCCCGCGATCCTGCTCGCGCTGCTGCTGCCGGGCGGGCTCGTGCACATGGCCCTGGGCGGCGAGTACTTCTTTCGCAAGGAGATGCTGTTCCATATCTCCCTTGCGATCGACTGCCTGCTTTATATCTCCATCTGCCGCGCCGGCACGGATGCGAGGCGCTTGCCCGCCGCCTGGCTGTTCTTCGTCGTCTTCCTCGCACAGTGCGTGGCGCTTCCGCTCGTGCACGAAGGATTCGTGTTCATCTCGTTTCCGGCCTTCTACCTGCTCGCGCGACGCGTCGCGCAAATGCTCGCCCCCACGCATCCCACTTTCACATGGCTCGTCCGGCTCGGTCTTTTCATCCAGCTGGTCATGCTTGGCGTGTGCTTCCTGTGGCGCGGCAGCCCGCAACTCGCGAGCGAGATGTGGATGACCCTCGACCCGGCGCTGCGCGCCCTGTTGTCGCCGAAATCGCCGGACATCCCCTTCGGCGCGGTCACCGTGCTCGGCTGGAGCACGCTCGCCAATCTGGCCATGTCCCTGCACGTCGTCGTGTCGGGCCAGTTCTGGGAGTGGGCTGTCGGCGCCATCGGCATTAGCGCGGTGCTCGCCTTCATCACGTCGCGGCGCGATGCCAGCGCGGGCGTGTGCTCTCCCGACCTGCTGCGCCGCCATCTCGCGATCCTGTGGTTTCTCGCGCTCTGCTCGATTCCGATCTTCATCCTGGCGATGGACTGGGGGCGCTGGCTTTCGGCCGTCGCGCTGTCGTACCTCATGCTGCTGCTCGCCGACGGCACAGGGTCGATCACCACCCCCGACGTGATGAGCCGCGTTCCCGCCGCCCTGCGCGCGCGGCTCGAGCCCTGTTTCCAGTACGTGTCGCGCGACCTGATACCGGCAATCGCATATCGAAGCGGCCGCCACGGTAAGGCGCTTTTCTTCCTCTCGCTGTTCTACTGCCTGACTTTCCGGCTGCCCGAATGCTGCATGTTGATGGGCTTTAGCCCCTTCTACCGGTTCCGGCCGCTGATCGACCAGTTCTTTCATTGAATCGCCCGAGGGGTCGGGCATCCCGCGTACGGTCCGCACGCGACCGTACGCAACCACATGCAACGCCGCACCTCACCAGGTAGCGAGACACCAACAATGAAAAACAATTCCAGCCGGGGCGCGAATGGCAAGATCGATTATCTCGAAGCGCTGCGCTTCCTCCTCGCGTGCCTCACCATGGCCTGGCACTACTATTATTTCGGACCCCTACTCGGCACGATCAGCGCCGATCCCGTGAATTTCCCGGCGCTGCGCTACTGTTCGTTCGGCGTCGACATTTTTTTCGTCCTCAGCGGATTTATCATCATCGGCTCGGCGCACTCGCGCAGCCCTGGGCAATTCCTCACGAACCGGCTCGTGAGGCTCGGGCCGTGCCTGCTCGTTTGCGCCCCGATCACCTTTGCGGCGAACTTCGCCGCGGGGTACTCGCCTTCGTCCCTCGGCCTGCTCAGCTCCGTGCTCGTGCTGCCGCTTCCGCTCATTTCCGGCGTCGACTGGTCGTACTGGTCGCTCGGCACCCTCGTCACCTTCTACCTGATCGTGTTCGCCGCCATGCACTTCGGCGACATGAGCAAACACGCCTTGACGCTCGCGCTGCTGCTCGCGCTTTACAGCGCCGCGACGCTCGTGCCCGGCTTTGCGCTCACCGCCGGCCCGACGACCCCTTACCCGTTCGAACGATACGCGCCGTTCTTCGCGGCCGGCATCCTGCTTTACCTCATCATCATCAAAAGGCGCTACTCGGCCGTCGTTCTCCTGGCGCTCGCGACCACGTTCATCCTGATCGCCATTCGCTCGTGGATGGAGGCCGCACGCATTTCCGAGCTGCTCACGAAAACGAGCCCGGCCCCAATCAGCGGGCCCTTCATGGCGCTGGCCGCGCTCGGCATTTTTATCTGCTTTACGCGCAAGGCGAACTACGCGTGGCTCCAGCGGCTCTACTCAGTCCTTGGCCGCACGGCCTACCCGATCTATCTGGTCCACCAGAATCTTGGCTACATGATCATCAGCTTCGCCGAGAAGCGACTGCATCTCAGCCTCGACCTGCGGCCCTATGTGATGGTGTTCATGGTCCTGCTGTCCGTGGTGATCGCCGTGTATATCGAACCGCGCCTCGCCGTGCGTTACCGCCAGTTCCTCAACCAGTTTGCCAACATGAAGCGCCCGATGTGGGCGCGCATGCGCGGCTCGAAGGCGGGGGTACGCGACCTCGAATAGCCCAGGCCCCTGCCGATACCGCCGCAGCAACTACACGGCGGCGTTCGCGCGCCCGGCTGCGAGCGATGGTGCGTTGCCGTACAGAGCACGAACGCGACCACTCGTAGCATCACGGCTGACAATGCCGCATGCTCCCGGCACGGCGCTGCTGCCACACGCGACCGGCGAGGGCCGCCGCACGTGCAGGCCCCGCGCACGCAAAGCCCGCGTCCGTCGTCCCCTCGCCGTCGCCACGGGACGGCGCGCTCCGGCATCCGGACCTTCATTCGGGCTTCGCGCACATGGACACGCTTTTCACCACCAAACCGCTCGCGAGCGAGCGCCGCGATTACGCCGCCATCCTCCTGCCGGTGGCAATCTGGCTCGTCGCCGTCATCGCCGCCGATCCGCGCGGCAACATCCCGCTGAACGACGACTGGTCGTACGCGCTCACGGTGCGCACGCTGCTCGAAACCGGCCAGTTCACGCCGGGCGGCTATACCTCGATGACGCTGATCGGGCAGACCCTCTGGGGAGCGCTCTTTTGCCTGCCGTTCGGCTTCTCATACACGGCGCTGCGCATCTCGACGATCGTTGCCGGCGCCATCGGGCTGGGTGCGTTTGCGCTGCTGCTCCAGGACGCGGGTTGCGATCGCCGCAAGACGATTGCCGCGACGCTGGTGCTGGGCTTCAATCCGATCTGGCTCGTGCTGTCGGTATCGTTCATGACCGATATCCAGTTCGCCGCGTACTCGATCGTCGCCACGATGTTTTTCTGCCGCTTCCTGCGCACCCGCAAGACCGGCACGCTGCTCGCCGCCATCGTCTTCGCGCTCGCCGCGGTTTCCGTGCGCCAGCTCGGCCTGAATCTGGCGATGGCGATGTGCGCCGCGCTCCTGCTCGAATCGCGCAAGGACAAGCGCGCGATCGCGCTCAGCGCCGCCGGGGTCGCGGCCAGCGTTGCGTTCCTCGTCGGCTTCGTGTTCTGGCTGCACGCGCGCGACGCCGTGCCGGCCATGGCGAGCGCGCCCACCGACTCGTTTGGCCGCTCACTCGCTTCACTGCACACCTTCGCCATGAAGCTCGAGCAGTTTGCGCGCGGCATCATCGTGCATATGGGCTGGTTCCTCTGCCCCGTGCTGCTCTGGCGCGCGCCCCAGATGATCGCGCAATACAAGCAGCAACGCCACGGCCGCCGGATCCTCATTGGCGCCGCTGTGTTCGGTCTGGTCTGGTTCGGCCTGATGGCCGCGGTCCGGCCGCTGCCGCTCGACTGGGTCACGATCAACGACGGCGGTCTCGGCCCCGTGCGGCTTCACAGCGCGCCGGGCACGCTGCCGGGACCCGCGCCGCTGCCCAAGGCATTCTGGCTGCTCATGACGTTCATCGCGGTTGGCGGCGCGACGCTCATGCTGCTCGAATTGGGGCTGGTGGTGCGCTCGCTCCTCAATGCACTACGCAAGCGCCAGTTTGATGGCGCGGCGAGCTTGCGCGCGTTCCTGCTGTTCAACGCCGTCATCTACCTCGCGCCGCTTTTCGTGGCCGGCTACTTCGACCGCTATCTGCTCGTGCCGACCTTCGCGCTGCTCGCCCTCTTCACGCTCGAGTGGCAGGGGGCCGCGAGCGCCGAGCCCACGGAAAAAGCGCGTAAGGGCATGCGTACGTACGGCGCGGCGGCCATGTTCGCCCTCGTTCTCACAGGTGGCTATGGTGTGGCCGGGACCCACGACTACATGAGCTGGAACCGCGCACGCTGGAGCCTGCTCGACACGCTGCTCAACCGGGGCGTGAAACCGGCGCAGATCGACGGCGGAGAGGAGTTCAACGGAACGTATCTGTACGACCCGAACTACGTCGAGTCGCCGACAAAGAGCTTCTGGTGGGTCATCGACGACGAGTATCTCGTGCAGTTCGGCGGCCAGGACGGCTATCACACGGTCGCGAGCGTCGACGTGGACGGCTGGCTGCCCAACTTCCGCACACAGCTTCTGGCGCTGCGGCGCGATCCGCGCTGACTGCGCACTGACCGCGCGTTGACTGCGCGTTGACTGCGCGGTGACTATATTGCGCGCGCCGATTAGCGCGGCGACATCGACGGGCTCGCCTGAGATTCGTGGCGGGCGGGCATCGCAAGTGCCGGCGCACCCCGCGGCGCACGCTCCATGTACGCCGCGATGCCCTCGCACAGCAGCAGTGCCGCCGTCACGTAGAGCATGCTGAGCGCGCGCACCTCATCCCCCCAGCCAAAGAGCAGATAAAGCGGCACATTGATCGCGAGGGCGATCAAAGCGTGCTGGCGCGCCGCGCCTGGCAGCCGCTTCCAGCCTGTGCGGACGATCGTAAAGAGTACGAACAGGATGACGATATTGAAGCCCTTCGGCAGCAGAATCCCATACGTCCAGTCGCTGAGCAGATAGTTGCGCGGATTGGCGAGAAAACGCAGGTTGGTCATCAGGTTGAATTGCGCGAGATCGCCCGGATTGCCGGCGTAGCGCAGTTTCATGATCACGTTGACAACGCCCGCGGCCAGCACGCAGGCGCCCACCACCGCGAGGGCGTGACGCAGCGACACGCGCTCGCGCAGGAACGGATAGAGGCACACCGCAAAAAACAGGAACGATTCCTTGTTCAAGGTCGCCAGCGGCGTGAGCAGGATGAGCCAGATGCCCTTGCCGCGCGCGGCGAACCAGACCGCGAGCGCCATGAAAAAGAGCTCGGGAAGGTCCCATAAGTTGCCGGCCGGCATGGCCAGCGCGAAGGCAAGCGGTGCGAGCGCCGCCGCCGCCGGCTTGCCGGTCAGCTCCAGGCACACGGCGCGCAGCATCAGCATGCCTGCCAGCAGCGCGGCGAAGTCCATGAAGTAGACAAGGTGGTAGCGCAGCGCGTAGCGGGGGTTGCTCGCGTCGGTGGCGCGCGCGAACGTGTTGGCCAGCCAGTTGTGCTTCGGGTAGTCCTGCTGGAGATGCGCGATCAGACGGTCCGCGACTTGCGCGGGTAGCGCTTTTTCGGCCAGGTTCGCGGCATAGGGCACAAGCTGGCGGTACACATACGGACGATCCGCCGTGGCGTCAAGCATGAGGGGCAGTGCGTCGTGCGCCGAGTCGTCGCGCAATGCGTACTTCGCGAAGAAGCCGCAGAACGACGCGGCCGCCACCAGCACGTACAGGCTCACCAGCAGGGCGCGGCAAGCGAGCGCCCGCGTGGTCGAACCGGATCCATCAGAACTCGTCATCACCGACTCCGTAAGCACGTCGACCCCGCGCGCGCGACGGGATAGTGTTCGACGATACCAGCGCCGCCCTTGCGGCAGCGTTCGATGGACAACATTGGCCGCGCGGGCGAAGCGACTGCGCGATGCCGCACAGACGTACGGTGCGCCGACGTTCAGGCTTCACATGCTCGACACAGGTGCGAGCCCTTTCAGATGCGCGCGAGGCGTCCTCACCGACCCGCGCAGCCCTGTTCGAAGCGGACATTCAGCGAGGTTTTCATGCAACGCGCAGATCGAGGCCGCCAACTTCCGCCCTTTGGCGTCAAAGGTGCGGTGCTGACGTTCTTCATGTGCTTTTTCCTGTTCATGTCGAGCGGCAGACTGGGCAGCTTCGATGCGGGCCAGCAGCTTGGCGCCACCGTGCTCGCCATTGAAACCGGCCATCTGGGCACGGCGCGTCCGCCCAATGCCGTCACGTGGGTACCGGGCCCCGACGGTCTCTACTACGAACCACACGATCTTGGCGCGGTGCTGCTGATGTATCCGGCCACATGGATCGCTTTGAAGGCCGCTCACGTCCACGGCGACGAGGCCGTGCGCAATCCGCCGCTCGCCGCCCGGGTGGGCGTGGCGCTGACCTATTCGCTGTCCTCTGCGATCGGCTGCTATTTTCTGTTTCTGTTGTTCGCCGGATTCTATAGCGTGCGCGAGGCGTTCCTGATTTCCTTTGCGTTCGCGGCGGGCAGCTTCTTCCTGCCCTATGCAAAGAGTGCGTGGGACGTGCTGCCGTGCGCGTCGGCGGTTTGCGCATTCCTTTACTACGCCCAGCGCATCGCGCGCCGCGAAACCGCCCTGCGCGTGTTCGTGGCCACGGGCGCGTGGCTGGCCGTCGCCTGCACGTTCCGCTATTCGATCGGCCCGGCGCTGCTCGCCGCACTCGCCTTCGTGGCATGGAAGAGCCGCGCGCCCTGGCGGGGCTGCGCGAGCGCGCTCGCGGCGTTCTTCGTGCTGCTCGTTCCCACGTTCCTCTACAACGTCGTACGTACGGGTTCGTTCGTCGTTCCTGCCACGGCGTCCGACTATTATCTGCACGGACTGAACGCGATGGACGGCAACCCGCTGGTCGGGTTCGCGGGGCTGCTGTTCGGGCCCAACCGGGGCCTTTTCATCTACTGCCCGATCCTGCTGGTCGCGCTGGTCCTGCCCTCGGCCTGGCGCGAACTGAGCGCGCCGCAAAAGCGGCTCATCAAGGGCATGTTGCTCGGCAGTCTGCTTTACACGCTCATGATCTCGCGAATGGCCCACTGGGGCGCGTTCGGCTGGGGCCCGCGCTATCTGCTGCCCTTCCTGCCTGTGTTCTTCCTCGTCGCCGGCCCGTGCCTCGTCCATATCGCGCGACGCTCGCGCCCGGCAGCCAGTGTGATTGTCATCGCGGCGCTTGCCTGGAACCTCGCGCCCGCGACAACGAACTGGCATGTGCCCCTCGCCGAATATCCCGGCGCATCGTTGCAGGAAAGCCTGCATCCGTACGCGCTCGAAGGCAGTTGGACCATGCTCGAGTACGGCCTGAACGGCCAGCCCGCCGTCTTTGCGCTCTCGGACCCGGCGTTCGCACTGCATGACGACGGCCGCCGCTTTCCCGACTTCTGGACCGCGCGGCTGATCGAGCGCGCGCCGCTCGGGACCGCCGCCGGCTGGTTCATCATCGCCATGCTGCTCGCAGGCATGGCCGCCGCGCTGCGGCGTATCGTGCCCGAAGTACCCGAAGTACCCGAGGTGCCCGCGCCGGGCCGGCGCCCGCACACGCTCGGTGCACCTGCGCGCGCCGCCATGAGCGACGGTGTGGATTGAACGTCACCGGGGCGCGCCGGGTGCAACCCGCGCGAACTTCGCGCTGGCCACAGGCGCAAGCGAATCACGACCCACTACCCACGACCGATATGCGGCGTTCCGGGGCGCGCGGGCGCGCGCCCGGTCGCTCAATGAGCGGCGGTGCCGGCGCCCGGCAAGCAGGCGCGCCACGCCTTTGACGTGCGGATAATCGGCAGAATCTGTGAGAGCGCACCGCGCTTCGCCAGGTATAACGTCAGGTGACCGAAATAAACGACGAGAAATGCGGCAAAACGCAGCGGAGCGCGCTCGATCACGCCGTACCGCTTCACGCCGATATAAAGCCGCGCGGCTTCGCAGCACACCTGGTAGCGGGTCAGGCCCGTCGCCATCTTCGTGCCGTTGAGAACGCCACCGCCCGGCATCGTGTCGAGCGAGCGCATACGGGGTTCCAGCTCGATGGCGTAACCGTGCCGCAATGCGCGCAGGCACAGCTCGGCGTCTTCGGTGCCGAAGAAGATGTTCTCGTCCCAGAGGTCGCGCGTAAAGAGCGCGAGCGGAAACATCGAGCAATGCATGTTCACGCATTGCGGCACGTCGCCTCGCGTGAAATAGCACGCGAACGATAGCCGCAGCGGCCAGCACTGATGGAGATACGGACCGCTCGATGCGCCGCCGGTCAGGATCGTCGTGGCCCGCCGCGCTTCGGGAAGATCGAGCAGATGCGCCGACGCCTGCTCAAAAAAATCCGGATCGACGAGGATGTCGTCGTCAACGAACGAAACGTGGCTACAGTATGGCGCCTGCTCCAGGCAATGCCGCACCGCGTTGTTACGGTTCGCGCAAACGCCGCGCCTCGGACCGGTGAGATACACCACGCCCGGATGGGCCGCGACTGCCGCCTGATTCGCCGCACGCACCGCCGGGTCCGGCGAATCGTCGCTCACGAACACCATCGCGGGCCGCAGCGTGCAGCGTTCGAGATTCGCGAGGCAGGCTTCGAGGCGTTCGACGCGGTTCATCGTCGTGATGCAGACGGCGAACGCCGGCTGCGACGCAGCGCTCTCGCCTTGCGAAACCGGCATCTCAAGTGGCGGCACTGCGGATATGTTGGTATGTGTCGTCATTCTCTGCGCTCCTCGCGCGCGGGGGATCGTGAATTCGCGGTGCGCTCCAGCATGGCCGAGGCCAGTGCATGCGCGGCAAGCGGGCAAACCGGGCGTCATGTCCGCGCACCGCTCGCTCCGATCGTAGAAGTACGCGCAGGGGGAGTCTGTACGCGCGCACACCCTCTCGCGCACGCGCGCGCGGCGCGCGTCGGCTCATCGGGATTTCGCGGTCTGGCTCCTGTCATCCGCACGCGCCAGCAAGGTCCGCATCCGGTCGAGATAGACCTCGACGGAAAAGCGCTTCGCCACCTCGGCGCGGGCCTCGAGCACGAGCGCGCTCGCCAGGGCGGGCGCACCGCGCAAGGTTTCGATGGCCTCGGCGAGCGCTGCGGGATCGCCCGGCGGCACGAGCCAGCCATTGCGCGCGTGCTCGACGATTTCGACTACGCCCCCGGCCGCCGAAGCAATCACCGGCCGGCCGGCCGCCATGCCCTCGACGATCACGCGCCCGAACGGTTCCGGCTCGGTCGACGTGTGCAGGATCACGTCCATGGCCATCATCCACGCGGGCATGTCGTCGTGAAACCCGGCGAAGATCACGCGGTCCTGCACGCCGAGCCGCGCGGCCTGCTCGTGCAGCGCCTCCACATACGCCTCTTCGCCGAAAAGCGCCGAACCCACCAGCACGAGATGCAGATGCGGCAGCCGCGCAAGCGCTTCGAGCGCGATGTGCTGGCCCTTCCACGGCGCGAGCCGCCCGAACAGGCCCGCGAGGTAGACGCCCTCCGGCAGCCCGAGCCGACGGCGCAACGCACCGACGTCGGACACTTGCCGGCCACTGAACGCGCCGAGATCGATTCCATTGTGGACGACCGGCACCGCGTCGGGCGCGCAATGCGCGAGCGCCACGAGCGACTGCGCGGAGGCGCGCGAATTCGCGACCACGTGATCGACGGCGTACCGCACGAGCCAGCGCACCACGAACCGCTGGAGCAGGCCGAAATGCTCTCTCGACATCACGTCATGCAAATACCAGACGATCTTCTTGCGATGCAGGGGCTTGCCGAGCGCGCCCAGCACGAGCGCCTTTTGCGTGTTGAGGAACAGGATGTCGAAAGCGCGCGCACGCCGCGCGATCGCCCGGACCTGGCGCAGGATGCCGGGCAGCGCGCGAAGCCAGTTCAGACGTACCGTATCTTTGCGGATCTGTGAAACGCTCGCCTCGCACACGAGGCTGACCGGCACGCCGAGCGATTCGAGCCGGGCGCGAAACGGCCCGTCGGAGAGGAGCAGCACTTCATGGGGCGCGCCCCATGTCGCCGCGAGCGGCATCAACGAGAACTCGGCGCCACCTAACTGCCCGCTTTGATCGACGAACAACACGCTAGGCGAGTTCGTCCGCACAGCAGACGACGTCTGGTCGGACGAAACGGCAACGGGCGACGATGCGAGCGTAGGCATGGCGGCAGGTCCACTCCGGTTGATCGGAGTCTCGAAGCGAGACATCTGGTTAGACGAGATTATTTGCTCCCCACGCGTGAAGCAGTGTGGCCGCCCGCACTTACGAGCGCTAGTCTCGGCCCTACTCTGTGCATGTGAGCCTGTTTATGGGCTCGTGCGCCACCAGGAGGAGAGACGCTGTCATGAAAGTGGCCATCGTGCACGACTGGCTCGTCGTCTCCGGCGGTGCCGAGAAAGTGCTTCAGCAGATCATTGAATGCTTCCCCGACGCTGACCTGTTCAGCCTCGTGGACTTTCTCGAAGACCGCTCGATCGTACGCGGCAAGTCCGTGCAGACTTCGTTCATTCAGCATTTGCCGTTCGCGCGTCGCCGCTATCGCGGCTACCTGCCGCTGATGCCGCTCGCCGTCGAACAGTTCGACCTGGCGAGCTATGACCTCGTCATCACCAGTTCGTACGCGGTCGCCAAAGGCGTGCTGGTCGGCCCCGACCAGACCCACGTGAGTTACGTGCATTCGCCGATCCGCTACGCCTGGGACCTCCAGCACCAGTACCTGCGCGAATCGCACCTGACGCGCGGCATGCGCTCGTGGGCCGCGCGCGCGCTGCTGCACTATCTGCGCAACTGGGACTCGCGCTCGGCCAACAGCGTCGACCAGTTGCTGTGCAATTCGCATTTCGTCGCGCGGCGCATCATGAAAACGTATCGCCGCGACGCGTGCGTCGTGGCGCCGCCCGTCGATGTGCAAGGGTTCGAGCTGCACCCCGAAAAGGAAGACTTCTATCTGTGCGCCTCGCGCATGGTGCCGTACAAGCGCATCGATCTGATCGTGGAAGCCTTCGCCGCCATGCCCGAGCGTCGCCTCGTGGTGATCGGCGACGGGCCGCAGATGGCTGCGGTGCGCGAGAAAGCCGCGCCCAATGTGAGCATTCTCGGCTATCAGCCCTTCGAGGTGCTCAGGGATCACATGCAACGCGCGAAAGCCTTCGTGTTTGCCGCCGAGGAAGACTTCGGCATTGCCATTCTCGAAGCCCAGGCGTGCGGCACGCCGGTGGTCTGCTACGGCAAGGGCGGCGTGCTGGAAACGGTCATACCGCTGGGCGAGCCCGAACCGACCGGCATTTACTTTCCCGAACAGACGGTGCAGTCGCTGAGCGCCGCAGTCATGGCATTCGAGCGCAGCATCCACAGCTTCACCCCGCAGTCCTGCCGCAAGAACGCCGAGCGATTCTCGCCCGCCGTGTTCCGTCGCGCGTTCATGGTCGAAGTGATGCGGACCATTGCGGCTCAAAGCATGATTCGCGATATTTCGCACACCGAAGAAGAAATGCGCCTAATTGTGCGGTAGCACACGCTTCGACGCACGTCTTGCGACGTGTATCCCTTGACGCGTGCCCACCCTGCGTGCGGCACGCGCTGGTTTCCCCTGCATTCAGGCAAACCTCAATCCCCTGGCCCAGGCACGGCGTGCCTCGAATGGAATCGAGGCACGCGTGTGCGTTGTGCGTTCCCGTGCCGCTTCCTATCGCTTCCTATCGCACGAAGTCGAATACCATACAGTTAGCTAACCGTAACGAAAAAAATCGCAGGCAAATGTAATGCCATCGTCAGTTGGGGTAAGTGCGGAGGGCCACGCATGCTCAATGATTGACCACGAATAATAGCCAGCAGAAAAACTTACTTCTCGCGGGCAAAAAGGTCATGTTCAAGGAAACCACATCGGCAAATCCGCCAATCCTGGCGCCAGGCATCCTCGCGACAGCGGAGACCTGTGTCGAAACGCGGACGCGGCAGGAGACCGCGAGCGTCTTGTTCGTTGACCAGAGCGGACAACTGGGCGGTGCGGAATTCTCGCTGATGCCGCTCGCGGCCACATGGGACGCACGCCGCGAAGTGCTGTTGCTCTCCGATGGGCCGTTTCGCGAACGGCTCGAATCGCTGGGCGTGCCGGTGAGCCTCGCGTGCGAGGCGAGCGTTTCGGGCATTCGCAAGGACACGCTGCGCCTGCACTGGCTCGGCGCGTTGCCGGGCATCGTGCGCCAGGTGCGCGCGATCGCTCGCCACGCCGAACACTTCGACATCCTCTTTCTCAACACGCAGAAGGCGCTCGTGCTCGGCGCGCTCGGCAAGCCGCTGCACCGCAAGCCCATCGTCTGGCATTTGCACGACATCATGTCGAGCGAGCATTTCGGGCCGCTGCAACGGATTGTGGTGCGCTGGCTCACGCGCCATGCCGTCGATCACGTGATCGCGAACTCGCGCGCATCGGCCGATTCGCTCGTGGCGCTCGCGCGTTGCGCGCCGGAAAACGTGCCGGTCGTCCACAACGGTGTCGATCTCGACGAGTTCCGCTGCGAAAGTGCGCCGGACATGGCCGGGCTGCGCCGTCAGTTCGGACTGCCGGAGAACGTCTATCTCGCGGGGCTGTTCGGACGGCTCGCACCGTGGAAGGGTCAGCACATTGCGCTCGAAGCGCTGGCGCGCGTGCCGGACCTGCATCTCGTGCTGGTCGGCTCGGCCCTCTTCGGTGAACAGGAGTATGTGAAATCGCTGCATGCCCAGGCCGCGCGGCTCGGCGTGCAGGACCGCCTGATCTTCGCCGGGTTTCGCGACGACATGCCTGCGTGGATGAAGGCGGTCGACGTGATCCTGCACACTTCGACCGAGCCCGAGCCGTTTGGCCGCGTGATCATCGAGGGCATGGCGGCGGGGCGGCCCGTGATCGCGGCGGCGGCCGGAGGCGTGACCGAAATCCTCCGGCATCGGACAAATGGCTGGCTGGTTCCGCCACGCGACGTGACGGCGCTCGCCGACGCGATTGAAGTCCTGCGCGCCGCGCCCGAGATGGCGAATCGCCTCGCGGCGCAGGCCCTGGACGATGTCGCGCAGCGCTTTTCAGTCGGCGCTTACCTCGATCAGATGAAACGGGTGATTGCAGGCACTTCCGGGTGAACTGCCGGGTGAACGTGCAAACACATGCCGTTGTGTGCCTCGGCTAACGGTTGGCGGATAGTGGCGTACCTAAGATGGGAACATGTTTACGTCACTCCGTACCGACTGCAAATCATGAGCGTATCGAAGCTCAGTTCATGGGGCCACTACCCGTACGCACCGCAAACCGGACGCACGCCCGGCTGGCGCGAAAGCGTGCAGGCCGCGCTGCGCGAGGCGGGCGGCGGCTCGGGCACCACACTGCCGTTCGGCAACGGGCGCAGTTACGGTGACAGTTGCCTCGCCGCCACCGATCACGTGGTGGCGCTGCGCGGCCTCGACCGCTTCATCGCCGCCGACTGGAAAACCGGCGTCGTGCGCGCCGAAGCCGGCGTGACGCTCGGGGAAGTGCTCGCGCTTTCGGTGCCGCGCGGCTGGATGCTGCCCGTCACGCCCGGCACGCAGTTCGTCACGCTGGGCGGCGCCGTGGCCAACGACGTGCACGGCAAGAACCACCACGTGCGCGGCACGTTCGGGCGGCACGTGCGGCGCTTTTCGCTGCTGCGCTCCGAGCGCGAGCCGCTCGAATGCGCGCCTGGCGAGCACACGGAGTTCTATCGCGCGACGATCGGCGGGCTCGGGCTCACGGGCATTGTCGAATGGGTCGAGCTGCAACTCATGCCCGTGGCGTCGAGCCGTCTCGCCACCCAAACCATTCCGTTCGGCAACCTCGACGAATTCCTCGCGCTCTCGCACGAATGCGATGCGCAGCACGAATACGGCGTGGCGTGGATCGACTGCCTCGGACGCGGCGCGTCGCTCGGGCGCGGCATCTATGTCTGCGCCGACCACGCCGCCGACCGCTGCTTCGACATGCCCCGCAGCCGCATGCGCGGCGTGCCGTTCGCGCCGCCGTGGTCGCCCGTGAACCGCTACACGCTCAAGCTGTTCAATGCGTGGTACTACCGTCGCGAGGCCGCCAAGGCGGGCCCCGCCGTGGTCGACTACGCGAGCTACTTCTACCCGCTCGACAGCATCCAGAACTGGAATCGCCTGTATGGGCGGCGCGGCTTTCAGCAGTATCAGCTCGTCGTGCCGGACGCCTGCGCGCGCGACGCCCTGCATGCGTTCCTCAACGCGATCGCCTCGTCGAACGCAGGCTCATTTCTCGCCGTGCTCAAGCGCTGCGGCCCGCTCGTCTCGCCGGGGCTGCTCTCGTTCCCGATGCAGGGAATCTCGCTCGCACTCGACTTTCCCCAGCACGACAGCCGCAACGCCACGCTCTTCGCGCGGCTCGACGCGATCGTGCGCGAAGCGGGCGGCCGCCAGTACCCGGCCAAGGACGCCCACATGAGCGGTGCGGATTTTCGCGCCGCCTACCCTGCGTGGCAGGCGCTCGAACAACTGCGCGATCCGGCCTTGATGTCGCGCTTCTGGCAACGGACAACCCGGTAATGGACAAGAACATTCTGATCGTCGGCGGCTCATCGGCCATTGCGGTGGCCTGCGCGCGCGAGTGGGTCAAGCGCGGCGCGAACCTCATGCTGGCCGGCCGGCACCCGGCGCGGCTCGAAGCCGTCGCGCAGGACCTGCGCGTGCGCGGCGCGGGCCGGGTCGGCACCTTCGTGCTCGACGTCAACGACTTCGACCAGCACCGCGCCATGCTCGACGCGACGCTCGCCGAGCTGGGCCGCATCGACATCGTGCTGCTCGCGCACGGCACGCTTTCCGATCAATCGGAGTGCGAACGCGACCCGCAGGCCGCGGTGCGCGAAATCACCGTGAACGCGCTGTCCACGATCGCCCTGCTCACGCTGCTCGCAGGCGTGTTCGAAGCGCAAAAGAGCGGCTCGATCGCCGTGATCTCGTCGGTCGCGGGCGATCGCGGGCGGCCCTCGAACTACGTGTACGGCACCGCCAAGGCGGCGGTGACGACCTTCTGTGAAGGGCTGCGCGCGCGACTGTTCAAATCGAACGTGAAGGTGCTGACGATCAAGCCCGGCTTCGTGAACACGCCGATGACAGCCGGACTCGCGCTGCCTGGCCCGCTCGTCGCCAGCCCCGAGCGCGTGGCGAACGACATCGTGCGCGCCGTGGAGCGCGGCAAGGATTTGATCTACACGCCGTGGTTCTGGGCCGAAATCATGCTCGTGATCCGCTCGCTGCCCGGCTTCGTGTTCAAAAGGATTTCGCTATGAGCAGTCCGGCCACCGGCATGACGCTGAGCCGCTCTCGCCTCGTGTTCTGGTATGCGGTGTTCGCCGCCATTTCGATCGGCGCGAACCTGGGCAGCCAGAGCCTCACGTTTCACCTGTACCAGGGCGCGTATGCGGTGCCGCTTTCGGTATGCGTGGGCACGGGCGTGGGTCTCGTCGTCAAGTATCTGCTCGACAAGGCCTGGATCTTTCGCTACGAGCACCGCAGCGTCGCGCACGGCGTGCGCACGTTCACGCTCTATGTCGCCATGGGGCTTGGCACGACGGTCGTGTTCTGGATCGTGGAGTTCGGCGCGGATGCGCTCTTTCACGGCGAAACCGCGCGGCTCGCCGGCGGCGCGCTAGGTCTGGTGATCGGCTATGTCACCAAATACCACCTCGACAAGCGTTTCGTGTTTGCGTGAGTGCCCGCGTGAGTTTGCGACTGAGCGTGAGCGCCGGTGCGGTGCCGCACAGAGACGGCGAGGCGCCGCCGCTACGATGAGTTCTCGCACCGGGGGGTGCGCGCGCGTTGTGCGCGCCGCGCTCCGGACAACGCAGCAGCAGCCGGCGACTCACCCGTTTTCGTCCCGGCACGGAGAACGATTATGGCCACTCCCGCAGCCAACCCCGTCCCGCTGTGCGTGGACCTGGATGGAACGCTCACGCGCACGGACCTGCTGTTTGAAGCATTCTTCGTACTCCTCAAGCAGAGTCCGATGTCGATCTTCCTGTGCATCGCCTGGGCGCTGCGCGGACGCGCCTATCTGAAAGAGCAGATCGCGCAGCGCGTGAATATCGACGTGGGCGTGCTGCCCTACAACACCGAACTGCTCGCCTGGCTGCGCGACGAACGCAAGAGCGGGCGCGACCTGTATCTGTGCACGGCCACCAACCAGCGACTCGCTTCGCAGATCGCCGCGCATATCGGCCTCTTCACCGGCGTGTTCGCGAGCACCGCCAGCAACAACCTGCTCGGCAAGAACAAGGCGCGCGCGCTCGTCGAGCAGTTCGGCGACCGCGGCTTCGACTACGCGGGCGACGCGAAAGCCGACGTGCCGGTCTGGCGCCAGGCGCGCAATGCGATCGTGGTGGGCGACAAGCACACGGCCGCTATGGCCCGCAAGGCGAACGCCGCGACCATTTGCTTCGAGCAGAAGCGCCAGTTGATTCCACTCGTGCTCAAGGAAATGCGTGTGCACCAGTGGGTGAAGAACGTGCTGATCTTCGTGCCGCTGCTCACCGCGCACCGCTTCGATCTGCCCACGATCACGGCCGCGTGCATCGCCTTCGCGTCGTTCAGCCTGCTGGCTTCCTCGGTGTATCTGCTCAACGACATGCTCGACCTCGACGCCGACCGCCGCCATGCGCGCAAGCGCACCCGGCCGTTCGCTTCGGGGCGGCTCACGCTGAAGTTCGGCATCGTGCTCACCATCGCGCTGCTGATCGCCGGCGGCGGACTTGCGGCGCTGCTGCCCTGGAAGTTCGGCGTCGTGCTGGCCGCCTATTTCGCGACTACTGTGGCGTACTCCTTCGTACTCAAGCGCATGACGCTCGTGGACGTGTTCGCGCTCGCGTGCCTCTACACCGTGCGCGTGATCGCCGGGGGCACCGCGACCGGCGTGCAGTTGTCGTACTGGCTGATCCTCTTCTGCGTGCCGATCTTCCTTTCGCTCGCCATGGTCAAGCGCTATGTCGAACTCGACGCGATCCTGCGCGCAGGCAAGACAGAAGCGGCGGGCCGCGGCTACATCACGCAGGACATGTCGATCCTGCGCTCGTTCGGCACCGCGTCGGCCTACCTCGCCGTGCTCGTGCTCGCGCTTTACATGAACACGCCCGAGATGGCGCGGCTGTATCTGCATCCGCAGGCGTTGTGGGGCACCTTCGCCTTGACGCTCTTCTGGGTGAGCAGGATCTGGATGTGCGCGTTTCGCGGCACCATGCACGATGACCCGATCGTGTTCGCCTTCAAGGACCCCACCAGTCTCGCCGTCATCGCCCTGTGCGGCGTCACCGTGGTGATGGCGATCTGACGTCACCCCCCTGCCTGAGCGGCGCGCGCCCACGTGCGGCGCGCGTCATGCCGCCGCCGGTAATCGAAGCGCTCCAGGCCAGAAATACACCAGCAACGATGCGGGAGAACGGCGCGAATAAGCCGCCGTGCGAGCCGGTTCGTCTATGCGAAAAGCGATGGGGTATCGCCTGAGGTGAAGGGACGCGGCCCTGTGTGAAATGCGCCGGTTGCAGGGCTGCACTTCAAGGGCCGCACTACCAGGGCTGCACTACCAGGGCCGCACTACCGGCACATCCCTCTCAGGTTGCTCTGGAGAACACAAAATCGGCCGTGACCGGCAGGATGCGCTGCAAAACCGGGGCGCGCCGCAATGCGTAGTAGTAAATCATCGGGCCCGCCAGACGGTTCGTGAGCGTCGGGCTGTTGAATGTCGCCGGCTCCAGCTTCGCCATGCGCGCGAGCTGCTCGATCTTGCTGGACACGAGCACGTCTTCGGGCACTTCCGGGCGATTGCGGTTCACACGCGCGCGCGCGAGCGAATGCATCATGGCGTTGCAGCTCGGCTCGTGAAGGTAGAGCGCGCGGCCGCCCGCTCGCAGGATGCGGTGGAGTTCGAGCAAGGTGCTGCGATGGCGGACGAAGTGATGCGCCGCCGAATAGGCGAAAATCAGATCGAACGATTGATCCGCAAACGGCGTGTCGTAGCTACGGCAAGCTTCCGTCTTGTCCACCTTGCATTCGTAGATGCGCTCCCATTTGCCGATTGACGCGATGGCATCGGGCGCAATATCGGTCGCCGTCACGTGAATGTGCGGGTACATGTGTTTCACCAGACAGCTCGCCCAGCATTGGCCGCCGCCGAGTTCGAGCACGGATTCCGCTTTTTCGAAGAATGAACGATATGCCTTGAGCTTTTCCAGGAAGATGCGCGCTTCGGCCATCTTTTCGAGGATGTTTTCAATCGCGTTCGATTGCGGGCCTTCGTCTTCCGAGTTCGTCCAGAAATCGACTTCTATCCGTTCCTTGATGGAAATGTCCATAACGTTCGCCTCATTTTCGTCGAAACAAGCAATCCAGCCGCGGGATGACGCGCAAAAACAGGTAGACGGTGCCGCTACTTTCTTCGCCAATGCATTTAGACACCAAACGGCGAGAATGGGAGGGGGCTACCGCACATATCGATCAAGGATCTCGTCACGCTGGGGAAACACACGGCAATCCCGGACTAGCCACGTTCGTCCAGTGGCAAGGGGCTCGGAGCGGAAAGCGGCGAACGTGGCGCGGTCCGCCTTCTGGACAGCCTGCGCAGCACGCTGATGGCCGGGCGTTCGACCAGAAGGTGGAACACGTAGGCGCACGCGAGCGCAATGAAGAAATATTCCAGCGACCAGAGAATAGTGTCCGGCTTGATCGAGCGGAATTGCCACGACACCAGCGCGACATAAATCGGAATGTGCACGATATACAGCGAGTAGCTGAATTCGCCGACTTTCTCCAGCGCACGCATGACCAGCGTGCGGCGCGCGCGCGCGCGCACCATGATCGAGAGAAGCGGCGCAAACGCGAGCGCCCAGATCTGGAACTGGAAGTATTGCACCGGCGCCGCGCAGCCGAGCGCCAGCAGCACGAAGGCGGCCGCCCCAACGCGGCGGCCGGCCGGCCGCGCACCGCGGACATCGCGCTCGGCTACCCACGCGCCGAGATACCAGGCCGCCCAGTATGACGTGAACACGATGATGCCGCGCTGCTCGAACAGCGCATACGAGGCGGCAGCGAGCAGCATCAGCGCGCAGAGCGTCCCGTTCGCCCCGATTCGCCGACGCACGGCGAACAGAAGCGGATAGAGCGCATAGAACTGGATTTCCAGCGAAAGTGTCCATAACGCACCGTTCGAGCCATAGGTCGGCACCGTAATGCCTTGCAGCGCGAGCAGATTGCCGGCGAAGGTGCGCAGACCGAGATCGCCCAGGCGCTCGTTGTGCGGCCAGAAATTGGCGCTGAAGCTATCCAGCGCGAAAGTGAGCAGCAGTGCGAAGAACAGTACGGGATAGATACGGATGAAGCGGCGCAACAGAAAATCGCCGGCGTCCGGACGATACAGCGGATTGCGCGCGAGACGCGCCGCGTGGCTGCGATGAATGCAATAGCCGCTGATCACGAAGAAAATCGGTACGCCGATCGCGCCCCAGACCAGCGGAATCGTCAGGTAGGCGAGCACCGTATCGAGCGAGAACGGCGCATGCTCACCTGCCAGGTAGTGCCGGATGCCGACCCACGCGATGACACGACAGTGGAAATACGCGACGACCATCGCGGCGATGCCGCGCATGGCCTCGACATTGCGAGCGCCGTCGCTCTCCCCGCTATTCATCCTTTCGCTCTTTGAGTGAGTTTGGCGAACCGCCTGGCCGGCGCATGGCGCGCATTTTCCACGCCACTTCCACGGCACTTCCACGCACCTGCCATGCAACGTCCGCAGACGAACCACGGACCGGCCGGCGTTTTCGCCGGGCGCGGGCCCGGCTGTCCAGATTTAAGCAGGGCCGCGCCCGCCCATCTGTGCGCGGGCATACACAGGGCGCGGGCCGCCGCACGCGCGAGAGGGCCTCGCCGACTTTGTATAATCGCGCATCGTCTCCTCTCGCCCCGCTTTCATGCTCAGTTTTGCACTCGGCTTTCTCGTCTCATTGCTGGTCACGCTGTTGATCGTGCGCTACGCGCATCTGCATGAAAGGTTCTCCGTCGACTCGGATCTCGCGGGCGTGCAGAAATTCCATGCGCGCCCCGTGCCACGCATCGGCGGAACGGGCATCCTCGCGGGCCTCGTCGTGGCGGCCGTGCAGTTGCACGGCGCGTATCCGGCGGTGTCGGGCGGCATTCTCGGCATCGTCGCGTGCGGGCTGCCCGCGTTCGCCTCGGGGCTCATCGAAGACCTCACCAAGCGCGTCTCGCCGCTCGTGCGCCTGATCTGCACAATGGCCGCCGCCGCGCTCGCGTTCTGGTTCCTCGGCATCGCGGTCACGCGCATCAGCGTGCCGCCGCTCGATTTCCTGCTGTCTTACGCGGCGATTTCGTTCTTCATCACCGTGCTCGCGGTCGCGGCGCTCGCCAACGCGATCAACATCATCGATGGCTTCAACGGCCTCGCCTCGATGGTCGCGTTCATGATGTTCGCCTCGCTCGCCTACGTGGCCTTCCAGGTGCACGACCCCGTCGTGCTCTCGGCCTCGTTCATCATGATGGGCGCGATACTCGGCTTCTTCATGTGGAATTTCCCGGCCGGCCTGATCTTTCTCGGCGACGGCGGCGCGTATTTCATCGGCTTCATGCTCGCCGAGCTGTCGATCCTGCTCGTCATGCGCAATCGCGACGTGTCGGCCTGGTACCCCGTTCTGCTGTTCATGTACCCGATCTTCGAGACCTGTTTCTCGATCTACCGGAAGAAGTTCGTGCGCGGCATGTCGCCCGGCATTCCCGACGGCGTGCACCTGCACATGCTCGTCTACAAGCGGCTCATGCGCTGGGCCGTGGGCGCGCGCACCGCGCGCGAGCTCACGCGGCGCAACTCGCTCACCTCACCCTACCTGTGGCTGCTGTGCCTCGTTGCCGTGATTCCGGCCACGCTGTTCTGGCGGCACACCGTGCACCTGTTCTGCTTCGTCGTGGTGTTCGCGCTCACGTATGTCTGGCTCTACGTGAGCATCGTGCGCTTTCGCTCGCCCAAGTGGCTCGTCGTGCGCAAGACGCAGCGGCGCAACTGAACGGCGACTGCGCGACCACCGGGCGGCCGCCGTGTGCTTACGCGCATGTGGCCCCGCTTTGCGCGTAAAATCGGAAGGATCGCGTCGCGCACACCTCGTGCCCGGCGCCCGTTCATTCGCTTCGTTTGCTTCAGGGAGAACCCAGATGAGCCGTTATCTCGCACTCGCGCTTGCCCTCTTCGCCGTGACGCTCGCCGCCTGCAATACCATCGCCGGCGCGGGCCAGGACATTTCGAAGGGCGGTCAAGCCATCACCAACACGGCGGACAAGGTCAAGTAACACGGCCGGTCTCGCAGCAATACACGGGGCGAGCGCCAACACACGCGGCGCTCCCCCTCTCTCCCTCTCCCGCGACTTACCCCGTCACACGCTCACGCGACGCTGCGCTCGCGTAGCCGCGCCACTTCCGCCTCCAGTTCCCGCACGCGCGCCTCGCGTTGCGCCACTTCCGCCTCCAGTTCGCGTATGCGCTCGTCCCGCGCACCCAGCGCCGACTTGACGTCTGCGGCCTCGAAGCGCTGCGGAATATGCTGCGGACAATTCAGATCCCACGCATGCACCGTGAACACGATCGCCCGATCGGCGCGCGCCTTGTAGCCCGCGGGCATGAGCTTCGCGATTTGCTCCGGGTCGTCGACCACGCGCGCGCGGCCCCAGAGCTTCACGCGCCGCCGCCGCGCATAGTCCATCAGGAACAGATGTGCCTTCGGGTTGTCGGTGAGATTGCCGAGCGTGATGTATTGCTGGTTGCCGATGAAATCCGCGAACGCGATGGTGCGGTCGTCCAGCACGTGCAGGAATCCCGCAGGGCCGCCGCGGTGCTGGATGTACGGCTGGCCATCGGCGTTCGCAGTGGCGAGGAACACGCTGGTTTGCGCCTCGACGAACGCCACGATGTCGGGCGTGAGCGCCACGCCCCAGCCGCGCTCGCGCTCCACACGCGCGTAGAGTTCGCGCGAGCCCAAACGCTCCTGCATCGCCTTGACCGTGGGCGAAAACGCCACGTCGCTCGGGTAGCGGTGCTCGCCGTGGGTACGGTCGTTACGTTCAGCGCCGGGGTTCATGTCGGACTCCTTTGCAGCGCGTTGCGCTGTTCATGCTCGGAGTCCTTAGATTAGGTCTTACCGGTGGAAAAGATAATCCACCACCAACGAGAACCATCCTCCCGAATTTCGGGAACATAAAAACCGGGCCAGGCACGCCGATCGCTATCCCGCCACTTTCGCGCCGCGCACGCACGCGTTGACTTGACTGACGCGGCATCTTCGCGCGCCGCGCGCCTCGAAGCGCGCTACCCTTGTGATTCACGCCGCGTGGCGCGAGTCCACTCAATCGCCTGGCGGCCGCATGCGCCGGGCGCCATGGCAGGGAGTCGAACATGTCGAAAACGATCTGGATTATCGTCGCCAACCGTGTGACCGCGCGCATCTTCGCCACCGAAAGCCCGCTGGGCGCGATCGAGGAGATCGAGACGCTGCTCCATCCGCAAGGACGCGTTTCGGAGCAGAACCTCGTGACCGACAAGCCGGGACGCACCACGGAGCGCATGGGGCCCGGGCGCAGCGCGACCGATCCCGACACAAGCCAGCACGATCACGAAGCCACGGTGTTCGCCACCGAGATCGCCGCGACGCTCACGAAGGCGCGCAACGACGCGCGCTACGGCACGCTCGTGCTGGCCGCGCCGCCTGCGTTTCTCGGCGCGCTGCGCAAGGCCATCGACGCGCAAACGCGCAGCCTCGTCACGCTGGAGCTGGACAAGGATCTCGCGCTGCTCGATGCGAAGGCGCTGCGCGCCCGCCTGCCCGAGCGGCTCGTGCGAGCCGAGGCCTGAGGCGGGCGAAGCGCGGCGCTCACCACGCTCACCACGCTCGCCGCGCCTGCTTCACGCCTGCTCCACGCCTGTTTCACACCCATCGCGCACTCATCCCGCGAGATGGGCGACGCACGCGCGCACGATGCCGATCGCGTTCTCGCCCGCCAGCATGCCGAGCAGTCCCACGAGCGCGATAGTGGGCGGCGCGGGCGACTTCACCTGCAACACGTTGTAGAGCAGCCCCGCGAGCGCGCCGACCGCGAACGACACCAGATAGCCCTTCATCCTCGTCTCCCGTGCGTTCGTGGCGCGCTTACGCCATGTCGATCACGACGCGCCCGCGCGTGCCGGCCGCGACCGCCTCGTAGGCTTCGCGCGCGCGTTCGAGCGGGTAACGCTCGGCCACCACGGGCGGCTCGAAGCGGCCCGCGTCGAACGCTTCGGCAATCGCCTGCATGAGCGGCGCCGATTCGACCACGCCGAGCTTCGCACTGTCGGCGCCAAGGAGTTGCGTCTCGTTGTGATAGAAGTCGATCAGGTCGAACTCCACGCGCCGCTTGCCCGTCGCGCTGATCTCGACCACCCGGCCGCGCCGCTTCGCCAGCGACAGCGCCAGTTCGAACGCCACGCCGCCCACGGCGTCGTAGACAACGTCCACACCCGCACCGCCGGTCAGCTCGCGCACGCGTTCGGCGGTGTGCTCGTCCATCGGCACGAACGCGTCGATGAGGCGTGCGGCCGGCGAACCGGCAAGCGGCGCCTCGCGGCCCACGCCGATCACGCGCGCGCCGCGTGCCTTGGCGATCTGCGTGACCGCCCCGCCCACCCCGCCCGACACGCCGATCACGGCGATCGTCTCGCCCTCGGCAAGGCGCGCGTAATCGACAGTGCCCAGCCACGCCACCACGAAGTTCACGCCGATCGACGCCGCCTGCGCGTGCGAGAGCGCGGCGGGCTTGCGTGCCAGCGCGGTCACGGGCACTTCGATGAACTCGGCGTGCGTGCCGTCGCGCGTGAAGCCGATGTCGCCGCCCGTGCCCCAGACTTCGACGCCCAGCCAGGCCTCGGGGCCCGCCACGACCACGCCGCTGAAGTCGCGCCCCGGCACGCGCGGCGGCACGGTGTGATCGAAATGGCCGGAGACGTTCTTCACGTCGCTCGGATTGACCGAGGCGCTTTTCACCTGCACGAGCGCGCTGTCCGCCGCAGGAACGGGCGTGGGCAGGTCGAGGTATTCGAGCACTTCGGGCTTGCCGAAGGCCTTGAACTGGATGGCTTTCATGACGGGACTCCATGGGTTCGTGCGCGTCCCGCCGCCCGGAGAGAGATCGGCGGCGTCGCATTGAAACGAAGTCTAGTTTGCCGTCATCCGGGTGAGTGGACAGATACTTTCGAATTTCGGACAAGCGGGGCAACACGCCGGGGCAAAAAAAGCCCGCCACGTGGGGCGGGCCTTCTGCCTGTTCGTGTGGCGCGCCTTGCGATCAGGCGCAGTCCACCGGCTCAGTGGCACTGCCGGTTCTCATAGAGTATCCAGTCGCCGCTTTTTTGCGCCACGGTCAGCGGGCAAACGGGGTTGGTCAACAACGCGTGCGGCAACGCACCCGACGTGCGCACGAAGAAGTACCGGTACTGGTCGCCGTGGTCGTTTTTCCAGTCGAATGTGTCCGGCAACCAGGCGAGCCGGTCCGCCGACATCGACAGCGTGCGCCGTTCGCGATACCGCACGGCCTGCGCCAGCGAATCCGCGAAATTGTAGTCAACCAGACCTTGCTTGTCGGCCTGATACCACGCGGCATAGTGCATGTAGGCAAGCGGATTCCCGGCGGCGGGGCTTACCGGGTCCATGGTCAGGATGAGCGCGCGTTGCGCGGGCTCCGCCGCGGCGAGCACCGTTTCGAACGAGGCGCTTTCCTTGGCGAAATTCAGCAGGCTTCGAGTCTGGATGCCAAAAAACACGATGCAGACCAGGGCGAGCACGCCCTGGCAGGCGAAATCGCGGCGCTGCCGTGCGCCGGGCACATCATCGGCTTGCTCGCGGCGAACGAACACCAATGCATAGAACGGCAGCACATACAGCGCAAAGCGCTCGTAGAGAAGATGCGTGCTCATGCCGCTGCTCGGCACGAATGCCCACATGGCGAGCAGCACGCCCAGCGGCACGAACGCGGCCGGTTCCCGCCGGTTCAGGCGCAGGCCGAGCCGGTGCGCAGCCGCGAGCACAAGCAGCGTCGCGACGATCATCGGCCATCGGTAGTCGAACCCCGCGCCCCAGGTGAACATGAGAATCGAGGCGACCCGGTGCACGATTTGCAGTTGCAAGAAAGTGGGCACGTCCGCTGCGTAGGCCGATTGCGCATTGTGATTGGCAACGACATAGGCTGCGCACAGCAGAATGAGCGCTGCGTACGGCACGAGCGCCAGCAGGGTTGTTGGCAGCTTGCGGCCGCGGGCGCGCACGAGGACGAACAGGCCGCCGATTGCATTGGCAACCAGAAAAACCAGTCCGTGCGCAAAGAACAGCGCCGTTCCGGCCAGACACAGCCAGAACGACGTTGACCGCGTGGGCCGGTCGGCATGGCGCAGCGCCAACAGCAGATAAAGCAGGCCAAGCGGCGTCGCCACCACGAAGGTATAGAAGCCCCATTGCCAGGCAAGGCCGAAGAACCCCGGCACGAACAGCCAGTCGAGCCGCGCATCGCCATCGAAACGCCGGCGCAGCAGCACGCAGGCGAATACGAATGTGTAATAGCTGAGCGTCAGAGTCAGCTTGAGCGCTGCGCCAACCGACATCACGAGCGTGAATGGCAACGCGAAAAGATAGCCAAACAGATAAGGCGTAAACAGGTTGATCCGCATCATTTGATGCCAGGGCGACCGCCCGAGCACCAGGTCGTGCAACATCGCAACCTGCGCGGCATGCTGCGGAAGATCGACCAGCGGCGGCCTGGGCGCGATCCAGAACAGCAAGCCGCCATAGAGTACCGTCGCGACGAACAGGACCCGCAGCGTCAAGACGCGGCGAGCGAAGCCGATCAAGGGAAGTTGGCGCGGCAATAAAGCTGTGTTCATCGAATCCCTCTCGATTCCCTGGCATACCGGCATGACGCGCTGGCGCCGCGGTCAAGACATCGTTTCATTCTCGACGAGCCGTGGCACTGATCACCCGCTCCGGCAAGGGCCGATCCGCAAAAGCGGGCATGCGTCGACCGGCGACCGAAGCTCGCTGATCGGCCCCGGTTGCACGCGAAATACTAGGGCAATGCCCTGGTTCATTAAGTACGCGAACGAACATACCCGCGTGTCTCGGGCGAAGGCCGAAGGCCGCACGCACGCTGCCACGATGGCGCACAAGCCAGGCGGGCTCGCATGCGGGCGCTCACCTTGGGGCCGTTTCCAGTGAAACACAATATATTGATTTATATAATGTCTTTCGATAAAGTGAGAGATACCGTTCAGCCGTTGACTCTCAACAAACGCCGCGACACATGAACTCCCCGCTCACGCCCGACGCGCTCGCAGCACTGCGCGAATCGGCCGAAAAATGCTGCGCGCTGCTCAAGGCGCTCGCGCACGAAGACCGCCTCCTGCTGCTGTGCCACCTCACCGAAGGCGAGCGCAACGTGGGCGAACTCGAAGCACTGGCCGGCGTGCATCAGCCCAGCCTCTCGCAGCATCTCGGCAAGCTGCGCGACGAAGGGCTCGTTGAAACGCGCCGCGAGGGCAAGTACATCTATTACCGTCTCGCGAGCAGCGAGGTCATCCAGATCATGCAAACGCTTTCGAACCTCTATTGCGGTCACCTGAAGGGGCAAAAGAAGGAGCCAGGCGCATGAGCCTCGATCTCGTCCACTTCACGCCGCTCGCCTCGTTCGCGGGCGGCCTCATGATCGGCGCGGCCGCCGCGCTGTTCGTACTCGTGAACGGCCGCATCGCGGGCATCAGCGGCTTGCTCGGGGGGCTGCTGCCAGGCGCCGGCGGCGAGCGCGGCGTGAATGCGGCCTTCATCGCGGGGCTCGTTGCCGCGCCGCTGCTGTGGCGGCTGCGCGCCACGCTGCCCGCCATGCAGATCGACGCGCCGACGCTCACCCTGCTCGGCGCGGGCCTGCTGGTGGGGCTTGGCACCCGCTATGGGTCGGGCTGCACGAGCGGTCACGGCGTATGCGGCATCGCGCGCGGCTCGCGGCGCTCCTTCGTCGCCACGGGCGCGTTCATGGCCGCGGGCTTCGCGACCGTGTTCGCGGTTCGTCACATCCTCGGGGGTTGAGATGCGCAAGCTCAGTGCGTTCGCATGCGGTCTGCTGTTCGGCGTCGGCCTGCTCGTCTCGGGCATGGCCAATCCGGTCAAGGTGCTGGGGTTTCTCGATCTGGCCGGACACTGGGATCCATCGCTCGCCTTCGTGATGGCGGGCGCCATCGCGGTCGCCGCGCCCGCCTTCTGGCTCGCGCGCTCGCGTCAGTCGAGCCTTGCCGGCGCGCCCATGCAGTTGCCCGCCAACCGGCGCATCGATGCGCGGCTCGTGGGCGGCGCGCTGCTGTTCGGCGCGGGCTGGGGCCTTGCGGGCTTTTGCCCCGGCCCCGCGATTGTCGCCGCGGGCGCCGGCGAGCCGCGCGCATGGCTATTCGTCGCCGCGATGCTCACGGGCATGGCGATCTATGCCGCGCTGGAGCGCCGCCGCCGTTCGCCGTAGAGAGTGGAACCCGATGGCTCAGCCCTCGAAATCGAGCCCGCCGATCAGCACCTCCGGCTCGCCCTGGCTGCGCGTGGTGAAATCGACGGGACGCGCCGACTCCCACGAGGCCATCTTGCGCACAGTAGCTTCGAGGTAGTGCTCGAAGCGCGCCGCGCCGCCGGGCTCCATCAGGCGCTCGATTTCATCGGTGTCCCAGGTGAGCGAAACGTTCAGCGGCCAGGAATAAGGATGCCGGTGCTCGTTCGCGAGGCCGCGCAGGCGCACGCGCGTGGGGTGGCCGTGGCCGGCGTACGGCACGACATCCACCTGCACGGTCGGGCCGAACTGGCTCGCCAGCTTTGCCGCGATACGCGGTGCGAATTCTTCCTCGAACCGTTGAACGGCTTCGATGCTCATGCGCGGGGCACTCCACGGAGGATTGGCTGCGGGTAACGGAACGGTGCTGCGGTCCGCAGTTTGACCAGAATCAAACATCGCGAAGCGTCCTGGCATCCTACCGCGCCGCCCGCGCTTGAGCCAATGCGTGGCAGCCCTTCCTGCGCATCGCCGCCACGCTTTCCAGACCGGGTCGCGCCAGACCGGGTCGTGTCAAACCGGTCGCGTCACGCCCCGCCCCGTCAGGCCCGGCTGCGCTCGCGCGCGGCCACGAGGCTGCGCACGCCTTCGAGCGAGTACAGCACGAGCGCCATCCAGATCGCGGCGTAGCCCACCGCGCGCACCGCACCGAACGGCTCGCCGTAGATCAGCACGCCGGTGAGCAGTTGCAGCGTGGGCGTAACGTACTGAATGAGCCCGAGCATGGAAAGCGGAATGCGCCGCGCCGCCGCGCCGAACAGCAGCAGCGGAATCGCCGTGATCGGGCCGGACGCCGCGAGCAGCAGTTGCAGCGCGCGCGATGCGTGCGCGAAGTGGCTGTCGCCCGCGAGGCCCACGATCGTCAGGTAGACGATCGCCACCGGGAACAGCAGCACGGTTTCGAGCGTCAGGCCTTCGAGCGCGCCGAGTTGGGCGGTCTTGCGTAGCAGACCATAGCCGCCGAAGGTCACGGCGAGCGCGAGGCTGATCCAGGGCGGCGCGCCGTTTTGCCAGGTGAGCCACACGACACCCCCGGTCGCCACCGCCACCGCCGCCCATTGCAGCGGGCGCAGCCGCTCGCGCAGGAACGCGTAGCCGAACAGCACGTTGATGAGCGGATTGATGAAGTAGCCGAGGCTCGCCTCGACGATATGTCCGGCATTGACGGCCCAGATATAGATGCCCCAGTTGGCCGAGAGCAGCACGGCGCTCGCCACGAAACGCATGAGCAGGCGACGCTCGCGCAGCGTGGGGCCGAGCCAGCGCCAGTGGCGGCGCACGACGAGCACGGCCACCACGAAAACGAGCGACCACGCCATGCGGTGCGCGAGCATCTCGGGCGCGGGAATCTGATGCAGCGTCTTGAAGTAGACGGGGAAAAGCCCCCAGAGGACGAACGCCGCGAAGGCGTAGAGGATGCCGGGATTCATACGGAATGTGTGGTTTTTTGCGGCGCTTGGTGCCGAGCCTGTACAGCGCCGCGCACGGCCGCCGAAGGCAATGGCAAGGCGGGCGGCGCGCACGGGATTTCGCGCAACCCTGCGCCAAGCCGCCGGTTTTGCGACAATAGCGGATTTTCACCGCCAGCCTTGGCCGTTGTCCAGCCTGACGCGCCGCTTACGGCGCGCGCTGTCGAACACCCTGAGCGGCGGCGAAGCCCCCGAAGCCAGCCCCAGCCACACCTAACCCCCTGACCGGCCTCCTCGCGCGCGATGTCCTTACCCCATATCGATCTGCTGTATTCGCTGTCCGGCCTCTTCGTCGGCTTTCTGGTCGGCCTGACCGGCGTGGGCGGCGGCTCGCTGATGACGCCGATCCTCGTGCTGGTGTTCGGCGTGCACCCGGCCACGGCCGTGGGCACGGACCTGCTCTACGCGGCCGCGACGAAGTCGGCGGGCACGCTGGTGCACGGTCTGAAGGGTTCGGTGGACTGGCGCGTGACGCTGCGCCTTGCGGCCGGCAGCGTGCCCGCGGCGACGATCACGCTGATCCTGCTGCACCGCTATGGCATGGACACGCCGCGCGCGGGGCATCTGATCCAGGGCGTGCTGGGCGCGGCGCTCCTCATCACGGCCGTGGCGCTGATCTTCCGCCCGCAGCTCGCCGCGTTCGCCTCGCGCCACCGTCATGGGCCGGGCGAGGCGCGCACGCTCCTCTTCACGATCCTCACCGGCGCGGTGCTCGGCGCGCTCGTCTCGCTCACGTCGGTGGGAGCGGGCGCGATCGGCGTGACCGTGCTGCTGCTGCTCTACCCGGCGCTGCCCACGGTGCGCATCGTCGGCTCCGACGTCGCGCACGCGGTGCCGCTCACGCTGCTCGCAGGCGCGGGCCACTGGCTGCTCGGCTCGATCGACTGGCACATGCTGCTCTCGCTGCTGTGCGGGTCGCTGCCCGGCATCGCGATCGGCAGCCTGCTCTCTTCGAAAGCGCCCGAAAAGCTGCTGCGCGTGCTGCTCGCCGCCACGCTCACGCTGGTGGGCGCGCGGCTCGTCTTCGCCTGAGCGCCGCGAGTGCTCAGGCGTGCGGCGCCTGGCGGAAGAAGTTGCCGTTGAGATCGACCTCGAACTGGCGCAGCCACTGGCCGCGCGCATCGACGCGATAGGCCTGCGCCCACGCGCCGCGCCGCACGATCACCAGCTCACCGTGCTCGGGATCGTTCGGATCGGTCTCGCCGCGAATGTCGAAGTGAATCGGCGCGAAGCCGTGCCGCGCACAGGCCAGCTCGAAGGCCGCCCGGTCGACGAGCGGCAAGTCGGTATAGGTATGGATGGTCATGGCGATTTCCTGCTTTCCAGCGATGAGGCCGCGCTCGACCCCGGAAAGACGCGCGATAACCACGGTATACCCCGAATGGTGGGAAAACTGTGTGTCACTCCGCACCTGTACAACGCACTGCAACATCACAAAATCGCATGACGGGCGCGGCTTGCGCGCCAAAACGGCGGGCGGCGCGCCCCGACCCCGGACATACCCGGACATCGCCGGCCAGGCGCGCATGAAAAAGCCCCGGATCATGCCGGGGCTCGTTGCCTGCTGTTGCCGCTGGCGGCTCGCCGCCAGCGCCTGTTAGTGCGCTTGTTGGCGCACTCGTGACGGCACTTATTGCTGCATGACCGTCAGCTTGTTCGACACCGACTTCACGCCCGCCACGCCTTGCGCGACTTCGCCGGCCTTGTCGATCTGGCCCTGATCCGGCACCGAGCCGGTCAGCGTGATCGCACCGCCGTGCGAACGCACGCTGATGTTCGAAACGTCCACGCCCTGGGTCTTCGAGAGCGCCTTGCGCACCGTGTAGCCCAGCTTGCGGTCGGCCTTCTTGGCCGTGGTGGCCGGAGCGGCCGAGGTGGTGGCGGCGGGAGCGCTCGCCGTGTCCTGTGCATAGGACACGCTGCAAGCCACCGTCAGGCACAGTGCCGCGCCCAGCGTCTTCAGAATAGCGACCGATTTCATGTTTTCTCCTTGTGTCTTCACGTTGTTGCCTGCGTTATTGCCTGGAATAGGACCGTCGGTCCTGCCGACGGACGGCTCGCAGGCCGCCCGTCAGCCACGGTCTGACGGCTTCGTTACCACTACCGTTGGTGGCGCGCCACGCGCAATGCGCGCGTAGCCGGGCGCCACCAGGGTCTGGACGCCAAGCGAGAGGCAAGGATGGAGGACGTGCAAGGCCCGCCCGCGCGGGTCTGCGCCCGCTTGCTGATTGTGCTGATTGTTATGGCTTGATACTCGATGGCCCGATGCCCGCGCGCCTTGCGCTGGGAACGCGCTGCGAGCGTCGACGCCGCTTGCCAGGCACGGCTGGCGAACCACAATTTAGCCTGGCTGCGCCGCAAGCGCAAAGAGTTTAGCGCAGTGGCCTGTTGCATGCGCACAAGCAAGGCTGGCGAGGCACAGCGCGTGCCGCTGGGACGCCGAATCTCATGTACCATCGGCGCTCAGAGCCCGCGCGACGCGCCGATTTCCTGGCAACAGCCCGGCGGTCATGCGTCAGCGCCAACCCGTGACCCCCCAGGAACCTCCAGAGGCCCGCCCCACCCCGATGAAGTCCCGCACCGGCCGCAAACCTCCCCCCCGTCTCGTCGCGCGCTTCGTGGCGATATCGTGGCGCGATCTGGCCGTCTCGTTCGGTCCCATCCTGCTCATCAGCGTGGCCGCCATCTGGCTCGCGGTACGCCTCATCCAGCCCGCCCCGCCCAACACGCTCACCATGAGCGCCGGGCCCAAGGGCAGCACCTACTGGAACGACGCCCAGAAGTACAAGGCGATCCTCGCGCGCAACAAGATCACGCTCAACGTGCTCGAATCGGAGGGCTCGGCGCAGAACCTCCAGCGCGTGTCCGACCCGAAGTCGAACGTGGACGTCGCGTTCGTGCAGGACGGCATCGCGACCAAGGTGCCCGACGGCGTCGTCTCGCTCGGCAGTGTGGCCTATGTGCCGCTCGTCGTGTTCTATCACGGCCCCGTCGCCACGAAGCTCTCGCAGTTCGAAGGCCAGCGCCTCGCCATCGGCGCCGAGGGCAGCGGCACGCGCGAACTCGCGCTCACGCTGCTCAAGGCCAACGGCATCGAGCCGGGCGGCCCGACGAAGCTCTTGCCGCTCTCCGGCGATGACGCCGCGCGCGCGCTCGTGGCGGGCAAGATCGACGTGGCCATCCTCGCGGGCGACTCCGCGCAGCCGCCCGTGATGGGCCGCCTCATGCGCATGCCGGGCGTGCGCTTTTTCGACTTCGTGCAGGCCGATGCCTATGCGCGGCGCTTCCCGTACCTCACGGCCATCACGATCCCGATGGGGGCGTTCGACTTCGGCCGCAACCTGCCCGCCGCGCCGCTGCACTTCATCGCGCCCACGGCCGAGCTGGTCGCGCGCGACTCGCTGCATCCGGCGCTCTCCGATCTGCTGATCGAAGCGGCCAAGGAAGTGCACGGCCGCTCGACGCTCCTGCAACGCGCGGGCGAATTCCCCGCGCCGCGCGCCCAGGACTTCCCGATCAGCGCCGACGCCGCGCGTTACTACAAGTCGGGCAAGAGCTTCCTCTACCGCGCGCTGCCCTTCTGGGTGGCAAGCCTCGCCGACCGGCTCGTCGTGCTGCTCGTGCCGATCATCGTCGTGCTGATTCCGGGCTTGCGGATCGTGCCTTCGCTCTACGCCTGGCGGGTAAAATCGCGCATCTATCGCTGGTACGGCTCGCTGATCGCCCTGGAGCGCGCGGCGATGGCCGACAATTCGCCCACCGAGCGGCGGGCGCTGATCCGCCAGCTCGATTCGATCGAAGAGTCGGTCAACGGCATGAAAATGCCGCTCGCCTACGCGGAACAGTTCTACGTCTTGCGCGAACATATCGGCTTCGTGCGCGAGCGGCTTGCGGCGACGCGTGAGGCGCGCGCGCGCGAGGATGCCGAGGCCGATGCCGCCGCGCAGGACGACGCAGCCGAGGGCGCGGACAAGCCGGACGGGGAACCGCGCCACGCAAACGAAAGCGGCGGCGGCGATGGAAGCGGCAACGACACAGCAGGCGAGCGCACGCACTAGTGCTGCGATAAGTACATTGAACCTGAAAACGGGCCACTCGAAGAACGGCCCGCATAAAGCGCACAAGCAGCGCACAAGCGGAGAAACAACATGATCGACGGCATCGACGCCAACCAGCCAGCCTGGTTCTACGACTTCGTGTCGCCGTTCTCGTATCTGTTGCTGGAACAGCACGAGAAGTGGCCCGGCTTCGACTTCGTGCCGACGCCCGTGCTGCTCACGGAGCTGTACCGCCACTGGGGCCAGCCGCTCGGCGCCGCGATCCCGGCCAAGCGCATCTTCACCTACCGGCACGCGCTTTTTCGCGCGGAGCAACTCGGCATTCCGTTCAAGATGCCGCCCGCGCACCCGTTCGATTCGATCAAGCCGATGCTGCTCGCCATCGCGGCCGGCGGCGACTTCGCGTGCGTGCGCGAGATCTTCCGCTTCATCTGGCGCGAGGGCCGCGACCCGTCGAGCGAGGAAGGCTTCGAGCAGCTTTGCGAGCGCGTGGGCATTCCGCACGGCGAGTCGCTGATCGAAGAGGAATCGGTGCGTGCGCAGTTGCGCCGCAACACCAACGACGCGCTCGCGATGGGCGTGTTCGGCGTGCCGACGTTCTGGATGAACAAGCAGTTGTTCTGGGGCGAGGACGCGCTGCCGATGGTGCTGTACTGCGCACGCTCGCCGAACTGGCTCGACTCGCGCGAGGTCAAGCGCATCACCTCGCTGCCTTCGGGCATCGCCAGGGCCACGACGGCGACGGAATAACGGGGGGCGGCGGTGGCGGCCCCGACCGCCGCCGTCTGATCCCCGTCATACCACGCCCCCTATGGCGGCGGCGCGCGAGGCGGCTTATGGTTATGGCTGAGTCCGTGCGCGCCTTGCGCGCGCGCCTTTCCCCGCCACGCCCCCCATGGACGACGATACCGCCCTCTCCCTCGACATCTGGCTGGTGCGCGTGCTGCGCACGCTGCTGGTCGAGCGCAGCGTCACGCAGGCCGCGCTGCGCCTGAACCAGACCCAGCCCGCCATCAGCACGGCGCTGCGGCGGCTGCGCGAGATCCTGGGCGATCCGATCCTCGTGCGCGGCAAGGCCGGCATGGTGCCGACCGAGTACGGCGAATCGCTGCTGCAATACGCGCAGCGGGTGCTGCGCGACGTCGATTTCGTGGCCACGCCGCACGGCGACTTCGACCCGGTGCGCTCGAAGCGCACCTTTCGTCTGGCCGCGCCCGACTACCTGAACGACTTCTTCATGCCGACGCTCATCGCGCGCTTTCGCGAAACGGCGCCGGCGGCCCGCCTCGAGATCCTCTCGCTCTCGCCCACGCTGGACCACCATGGCGCGCTGGACGCGGGCGAGCTCGACCTCGTGATCGGCAACTGGCCGAAGCCCGATGCGCGTTTCGCGCGCAGCGACCTGTTCTCCGACAAGGTGGTCTGCATGATGCGCGCGGACCATCCACTCACGCGCCGCGAACTCACGCGCGAGGCTTATCTGGCCGCGCCCCATCTCGCGCCCACGCCCTACACGGGCGCGCACGCGAGCGCGATCGACCTGGGATTCGCGAGAGCGAAGGCCGAGCGCCGCATCGTCGCGACGCTCCCCTACTTCGGGCTCGTGCCGCAGGTGCTGCTGCAATCGGACTTGATCTTCACGACGACGCGCCGCTTCGCCCTGCACTACGCGAAGCTGCTGCCGCTTGCCGTGATCGACACGCCGATCGCCTTTCCGCGCATTCACTGCTATCAGATGTGGCATCCGCAGCCGGATAGACCCAGCGATGTGGGGTGGCTGCGAGGATTGATCGAGGACGTCTCCGGCACGTTGACGGCCGAGCGCACAGCGAAGCGCTCGCGCGCGAAGAAGCCGGCGCACGCGGCTGACGACGAAGCGCCCACGCCGCCTCTCGAAGCGGCGTAAACGCGGGCGGCGCGGTTGTGCTCGACGTTCACTCATGCAAACGGGCGCCTCGCGGCGCCCGTTTTGCTTGTGCGTTGCTTTTGCGTTGCTCGTGCGCTCGCTGCGATCAGGCGCGCGCCAGCTCGACCGTTCTCACCGCAGCCGGGCGCTGCGCCACCCGCATCTGCATGAGTTGCGCGGCCACGGCCACCGCAATCGACGAAGGGGCCTTGTCGACGATCCCCGTCACGCCGATCGGGCAAGTCATCTCGTCCAGGCGCTCCTCGGCCACGCCGCGCTCCATGAGTCGCCGCTCGAACTTCACGCGCTTCGTTTTCGAGCCGATCAGCCCGAACCACGCGAAATCGCGCCGCCGCATGATGCGCTCGGTCAGCTCGAAATCGAGCGCGTGATTGTGCGTCATCACGAGGAAGTACGCGCCGGCAGGCGCTTCGTCGACGATCGCGGCCGGCGTGTCGGTGGCTTCGATCTGCACGTTGGCGGGCACCTCGTCGGGGAACAGTTCGTCGCGCTCGTCCACCCATTGCACCACGCACGGCAGCATGCCGAGCAGCGTCACCAGCGCATGACCCACGTGGCCCGCGCCGAACAGCACGATATGCATGGGCCCGTAGTGCGGCACCGGCGTGCTGCGGCGGCCGATGATCACGCGCCCGGTTTCGTCCACGCGCACGCAATGGTCAGGATGCCGATTCATTTTGCAGCCCCCTCGCGCGCCATCGTCCGAACCGCGCGCACGCCCTTCAGGATTTCCTCGGCGGTGGCGGGCGCATTCATCGGCGGATTGAAGCGGTAGTCGGCCACGCTCGCCACGGCGTCGCGAATCGCGAAGAACACCGAGAACGGCAACAGCAACGGCGGCTCGCCCACGGCCTTCGAGCGATGGATACTGTCTTCCGCGTTGCGGTTCTTGAAGAGCTTCACGTTGAATTCGGCGGGCGTGTCGTTCACGGTCGGGATCTTGTACGTGGACGGCGCGTGCGTCATGAGCTTGCCGTCCGGCTTCCACCACAGTTCTTCCGTGGTGAGCCAGCCCATGCCCTGGATGAAGCCGCCTTCCACCTGGCCCACGTCGAGTGCGGGGTTCAGCGACGCGCCCACGTCGTGCAGCGCATCGGCGCGCAGCACGCGCATTTCGCCCGTGAGCGTGTCGATCACGACTTCCGAAACCGCCGCGCCATACGAATAGTAGTAGAACGGCCGCCCGCGCAACGTGGCCTGGTCCCAGTACAGCTTGGGCGTGGTGTAAAAGCCATCGGACCAGAGCTGCACGCGCGCGAGATAGGCCTTCGAAACCAGTGTCTCGAACGGCACGATCGTCTCGCCCACGATCACGGACTCGTTGGCAAAGATCACGTCGGCGGCGTTGACTTCGCCCTTGCCGTAGGTCGTCGCGGCGAGCGCGGCGAGGCGCTCGCGCAACTGGCGCGCCGCGTCCTGAGCGGCCTTGCCGTTCAGGTCGGTGCCGGTCGACGCCGCCGTGGCGGAGGTGTTCGCCACCTTGCTCGTGTCCGTCGCGGTCACGCGCACGCGGCCGAATTCGATGCCCAACTCATGCGCCACGACCTGCGCGACCTTCGTGTTCAGCCCCTGGCCCATTTCGGTGCCGCCGTGGTTCACGAGCACCGAGCCGTCGGTGTAGATGTGAACGAGCGCGCCCGCCTGGTTGAAGTGCGTGACGTTGAACGCGATGCCGAACTTCACCGGCGTGAGCGCGATGCCCTTCTTGAGCACTTCGTTGTTCGCGTTGAATTCGCGGATCGCCGCGCGCCGCGCGCGATAGCCGCTCGTCTCGGCCAGCTCGTCGATCAGCTCGTGAATGACGTTGTCCTCGATCACCTGGCCGTAGGGCGTCTCGTTGTTCTGCGTCTTGCCATAAAGGTTGCGGCGGCGCACGTCGAGCGAATCGAGGCCGAGCGAGCGCGCCACGTCGTCCATGATGTACTCGATCGCGAACGCGCCCTGCGGGCCGCCGAAGCCGCGAAACGCCGTGTTCGACTGCGTATTGGTCTTGCCGCAGAAACCGGCGATCGATACATCGGGCAGCCAGTACGCGTTGTCGAAGTGGCAAACCGCGCGCGTCATCACCGGGCCCGAAAGGTCGGCGGAAAAGCCGCAGCGCGAAGTCATGTCGACCGAAACGCCTTCGATCGTGCCTTGATCGTCGTAGCCCACTTCATACGTGTAGTGGAAATCGTGGCGCTTGCCCGTGACCATCATGTCGTCGTCGCGGTCGGGGCGCAGCTTCACGGGGCACAAGAGCTTCCATGCGGCGAGCGCCGCGCAGCACGCAAAGAGGCCCGATTGCGATTCCTTGCCGCCGAAGCCCCCGCCCATGCGGCGGCATTCCACGAGCACGTTGTGCGAGGCGACGCCCAGCACATGCGCGACGAGGTGCTGCATTTCGCTCGGGTGCTGCGTGGAGCACCACACGTGCATGCCGTCGTCGTCTTTCGGCACCGCGTAGGCGATCTGGCCTTCGAGGTAAAACTGCTCCTGCCCGCCCAGCAGCATCTCGCCTTCGTGGCGGTGCGCGGCGCGTGCGGCGCGCGTGGACGCCTCGCCGCGCGCGAGCTTCATCGGCGGCAGCACGGACTGGTTGGCGGCACGCGCCTGCTGCGCCGTGAGCACGGCGGGCAGTTCTTCGTACTGCACCTCGGCGCGGCGCGCGGCCTGGCGCGCCGTGTCGTGCGACGTCGCCACCACGATGAACATGGGCTGGCCCACGTACTGCACAACGCCGTCGGCAAGCACCGGATCGTCGTGGATGATCGGACCGCAGTCGTTCACGCCGGGGATGTCCTCGGCCGTGAGCACGGCCACGACGCCGGGCGTGGCGCGCACCTTCGCGAGATCCATCGAAACGATGCGCGCGTGCGGCTTCTGCGAAAGGCCGAGCGCGGCGTGCAGCGTGCCGGCCACGACCGGAATGTCGTCGGTGTAAGTGGCGCGCCCGCTCACGTGCAGATGCGCGGATTCGTGCGGACGCGAGACGTGCACTTGCGCGAAGGGCTCCCGCGCCTTGAGTTCGTCCAGGAACGGTTCGGCTTGCTGGTTCATTGTTTCGTTCTCCGTATGTCTCTTCCGGTTCCTGAATCTCTCAAGCCGTTTCCGCGGCGACGTTGCGCACGTTGACCGACTGCGGCGCGAGCGGGTTATGCGCACGCGTTTCGAGCCAGAAGCGGTACAGCGTGTTTTTCGCGGCTTCGAGGCGGTAGTCGCTCGTCGCGCGCATGTCGGAAAGCGGCGCGTAGTCGTTGCCGAGCGCGATCATCGCGGCCTGCGCCGTGGCCTCGTGCCATTGCGCGTCGGCGAGCACGCCTTCCGCGTGAGCCGCGCGCTTCGGCGTGGCCGCCATGCCGCCAAAGGCGATGCGCGGCTCGCGGATCACATCGCCGTCGGCGATATAGGCGAACGCGGCGCACACGGCCGAAATGTCCGAGTCGAAGCGCTTCGACACCTTGTACGTGCGAAAGCGCAGGTTCGCGCGCGCGCCGGTGCGCGTGGGCACCTTGAGCGCGAGCACGAACTCGTGCTCGGCCATGTCCTTCTTCTGGTACGCAAGATAAAGGTCTTCGAGCGGCATTTCGCGCTCTATCTCGCCGCCGCGCAGCACCACGCGTGCACCCAGGGCGATCAACCCCGGCATCGAGTCGCCGATGGGCGAGCCGTTCGCGACGTTGCCGCCGATGGTGCCCGCGTTGCGAATCGGCAGCGAAGCGAAGCGCTGCCACATCTCTTCGAGTTCCGGGTAGTGCTTCGCGAGTTCCGCATAGCCGCGCTCGACGCTGACACCCGCGCCGATCTCGATCCACGCGTCGCTCACGTCGATGTTGCGCATCGCGTCGACCTGGCCCACGTAGACGATGTCGCCAAGCTCGCGCATCTGCTTCGTGACCCACAGGCCGATGTCGGTGCTGCCCGCGAGGATGCGCGTATTCGGGCGCTCGGCCTTGATGGCGGCCAGCGCCTCGACGGTGCGCGGCGCGTCGTAGCGCTGGCCGCGGTGCGCGTAGTGGAAGGTGTCCTGGCGTTCGAGCGTGGCGAGCGTTTGCGCGAGCGCCTTCACGTCGATGGGCTGCTTCGGCGCGTCGGCCTGGAACATCTGCTCGGCGGCGTCGAGAATCGGCCGGTAGCCCGTGCAGCGGCACAGATTGCCCGTGAGCGCATTGGCGATCTCGTCGCGCGAAGGCACGCTGCAAGCGCCCTTTGCGCCGCAAGCGTGGCCACCCTGCTCATGGCCATGCTTCTCGTAGAGCGCCCACATCGACATCACGAAACCCGGCGTGCAAAAGCCGCACTGCGAGCCGTGGCAGTCGACCATGGCCTGCTGCACGGGGTGCAGCGAGCCGTCGGGCTGGCGCAGGTCTTCAACGGTGAACAGCGCACGGCCGTCGAGGGTCGGCAGGAACTGGATGCAGGCATTCACAGCCTTGAAGCTCACGCCGCCCGCCTCGTTGCGCTCGCCCACCACGACGGTGCAGGCGCCGCAGTCGCCTTCGGCGCAGCCTTCCTTGGTGCCGGTGCAGCGCGCGTCTTCGCGCAGGTATTGAAGGACGGTGCGGGTGACGCCCGCGTCGCTAACTTCGCGGATCGCGTTGCGGTGATAAAAGCGGATCGGCTGGCTCATGATTTCAGGCTCGTCGTTGGCTGCGGCTCGCAAAAGGCGTATGCCGCTCGAGTGGACGGTTCGAAAATTATCACTGCCAATATTGGCAACCCATAGCTACAGGAGCATGGGGGATATATCGTTGAATCGATAAATCGACGTGTTGCGGCGGCCGCACGCTTATGTTGAAGCGACTGGATTGCGTTAATTTCTTCTCGATTATCGTAAAACGGACATTACCATCTGACGATTTACCTGCCGGAAATGGCCAGGCGCCGCACGAACGGTCGGATCGAAAGGCGCCATTCGCGCGAAAAAGCGCCAACATCGCGCAATAGCGCCGCATCTCCAGGACGCCTCGAATGGGTCGCAAAGCCCGCCAAATCCGCGAAAAACGCGTGTTCCGCCGGCCGGAACAGCTTTTCAATTTCTGCATAAAAACCGGTTCCATGTGACAATCACGCCTTTCCCGCCGTTATCCATCCGCGTTTTCCCCATGTCCGCAGATTTGGCGCCCAGGCGCAACGCCGCATCGACGACCTTGCAGATCATTCCGGTCGTCTTTTTCACCTTCCTCTGTTATCTGACGATCGGCATTCCGCTCGCCGTGCTGCCGGGCTACGTGCATAACGACCTCGGTTTCAGCACCGTGGTGGCAGGTGCGGCGATCAGCGTGCAGTACATCGCCACGCTCTGCTCGCGCGCACTCGCGGGCCGCTCGGCGGACACGCTCGGCCCCAAAAAAACGGTGACGATCGGCCTGACGATCTGCGGCGCGAGCGGCGTGCTCCTGCTGCTCGGCACACTCGTCGATCACTGGCCTGGCCTCTCGCTCACGCTGATCGTGGTGAGCCGCCTGCTGCTCGGCTGCGGCGAAAGCCTGTGCGGCACGGGCGCGATTCTCTGGGGCATAGGCCGCGTGGGCACGGCCCACAACGCCAAGGTGATCTCGTGGAACGGCATCGCCACCTATGGCGCGCTCGCGATCGGCGCGCCGCTCGGCGTGGAGATGGCGCATTACCTCGGCTTCTGGATGCTCGGCATTTCGGTCATCGCCATGGCCGCGCTCGGTTTCTGGCTCGCACGCCCGATCGCACCGGTGCCCATCGTGCACGGCGAGCGCATGTCGTACCGCAGCGTGTTTACGCGCGTGCTCCCGCACGGCATCGGCCTCGCGCTCGGCTCGGCGGGCTTCGGCTCGATCGCCACCTTCATCACGCTGTTCTACGCGGCGCGCCACTGGCCCAACGCGGCCTTCACGCTCACCGTGTTCGGCCTGATGTTCATCGGCGCGCGCCTGTTGTTCGCCAACACCATCAAGCGCTTCGGCGGCTTTCGCGTCGCCATCGCCTCGTTCTCGTTCGAATGCGCGGGCCTCTTGCTGCTGTGGCTCGCGCCCACGCCGCAGATCGCGCTCGCGGGCGCGGCGCTCACGGGCTTCGGCTTCGCGCTCGTGTTCCCGGCGCTCGGCGTCGAGGCGGTCGGGCTCGTGCCGCCCGCGAGCCGCGGCGCGGCGCTCTCGGCGTACTCGGTGTTCCTCGATCTCTCGCTCGGCATCACCGGCCCGCTCGCGGGCTATGTCGCGAACCTGTTCGGCTATGGCTCGGTGTTTCTGTTCGCTGCGATCGCGGCGGCGGCCGCCGTGGCACTTTCGGTTTCGCTCCATCGCAAGAGCGTGCGCAGCGCCCAGGAAACGAAGGCCGAATAAAAAAACCGCATCCGGCGCACAGCGCCCGATGCGGTCCGAAGCCTCACCCACGGCGGCGGCCCCACGAGCCGCCGCCGCTTCCCTTCCCTACTTCTTCACGGCAGTCGGATCGAGCTTCTTGCCGGTTGCCTCGTTGTAGCGCTCCACATATTCCTCGGTGAGCTTGCGCACCGCGCGGCCGATCTTGCGGTAGTCGGACTCGTTGAGGTTGGCGAGCGACACACGCCCCGACGGATGCGGCGTGCCGAAGCCCTTGCCCGGCAGCAGCACCACGCGCGCCTCGGCCGCAAGGCGGAACAGCAGTTCGTTGGGCTTCACCTGCTTGAGCAGCCAGTCGACGAAGTCGCGCCCGAAGCGCTTCTCGCCCATGTATTCCATGTCGAGAATCGTGTAGTAGTCCACCTGATTCGGATCGCCCTCGGCATACGGCACGCCCATTTCCTCGAAGAGCGCGCGCTTGCGGTTGCGGATCAGGCGCTTCAGCGCGTTCTTGTACGCGTCCGGCGTGTCCATGAGCGAGAACAGCGAGAACAGCACCATCTGCACCTGCTGCGGCGTGGAGAGGCCCGCCGTGTGATTGAGCGCCACGGTGCGGCTGTCGGCCACGAGACGGTCGATGAACTTGAGCTTGTCCGGCTCGGTGGTGATCGACTCGTAGCGCTTGTGCAGTTCCTTCTTCTCGTCTTTCGGGAGCTTGGCGAGCGTATGGTCGAGCACGTTGTCGCGGTGCGTTGCGATCGCGCCCAGACGCCAACCCGTCGCGCCGAAGTACTTTGAGTAGGAGTACACGAGAATCGTGTTCTTCGGCGCGAGCGCGAAGAGCGAGACGAAGTTGTCGGCGAAGGTGCCGTACACGTCGTCGGTCAGGATGATGAGGTCCGGACGCTCCTTCACGATATCGGCGATGTATTCGAGGCTCGCGTCGTCGATCTTCACCGAAGGCGGGTTGCTCGGGTTCACGAGGAAGAACGCCTTGACCTTCGGGTCGCGCAGCTTGTCGAGCTCCTTCTTCGAATACTGCCAGTTGTTCTCCACGGTGGCGTCGAGATGCACCACGTTGAGCTGATAGTCATTGAGCTCGGGAATCTCGATGTAGGGCGTGAAGATCGGCATGCCGAGCGCGATGGTGTCGCCCGGCTTGATGAGGAAGTTCTCGCGCATCGTGTTGAAGATGTACGTCATGGCCGCCGTGCCGCCTTCCACCGCGAACACGTCGAACTCGCCCACGAACGGATGCTTGCCGATCATCTCGCGGCGCAGGTACTGGCCGACGATGATCTCCGAAAGCTTGAGCATGCGGTCCGGCACCGGGTAGTTGCAGGCGAGGATGCCTTCGCACATCTCATAGAGGAAGTCGCCCGCCGAAAGGCCGAGCTGGTCGCGCACGTACGACACCGCGCCCGCGAGGAACTTGATGCCGGGCTGGCCCTTGTTCTCGCGCACGAACAGGTCGAAGCGCTCGACGATACCTTCGCGCTGCGGAAAGCCGCCCACGCCTTCGGGCATGTAGGCGAACGAGCGCTCCGATTCGCGCATGGCGAACAGGCCCAGTTGCCAGAAGCCGTGGCGCGGAATGGTGGCAAGGAAGTTGGGGTTGCCGCGGCCCGCGTTGAGCATCGCGAGATTGGCGGGGCGCGCGGCCGCGCCGCCGCCGGCCGCCTTGATCAGCTCGTCCTTGAGTTCGAACGGGCTCAGTGCGTCGAGGCCGGACTTCTGCTTTGCGCCGCTGTCTTTAGCTTTCGTTGCCATGGTGTTCTCCATTGGTAGACGTGACGCGTGCCGTGCACCCTTCCTGCGCGTTTGCGCTCGCGCGCACCGGCCCGCGGTTTCGACAGATCAGGAAAGCGGACCGCCCGCACACGCGCGGCCCGCATCGACTTCATGTCATGCAAGACCGACCACGAGCGGCCCGAGCAGCGTGAGCAGCACGTTGGCGATCGCGTAGGTAATGGCGAACGGCACGGTGGGCACCGCGCTTTCCGCCTTGTCGAGAATGCCGCCGAAGGCGGGGTTCGCACTGCGCGAGCCGGACAGCGCGCCCGCCAGAATGGCCGCGTTGTTGTACTTGAGCACGTAACGGCCGAACAGCATCGTGAGGATGAGCGGCACGATCGTCACGACCACGCCCAGCAGGAAGATCGTGACCCCGCTCTGCTTGATCGTCACGACCGCCTGGAGGCCCGAGTTCAAGCCCACCACCGCGACGAACGCGGCGAGCCCGAAGTCCTTGAGCAACTGCGAAGCCGCCGGGGGCATCACGCCGTACATCGGGTGCTTGCCGCGCATCCAGCCGAACACGAGACCCGCAAGCAGGCAGCCGCCGCCCGAGCCGAGCGTGAGCGGAATGCCCGCCACGTTCACGACCAGGAGACCGATCAAGAGCCCGAGCACGAGGCCGACGCCCATGTAGATGAAGTCGGTCTTGTTGCTATAGGCCAGCTCGTAGCCGGCCGCCTGTACCGCGCGCTTGGTGTCGGTGGCGGTGCCGTAGATCGTCACGACGTCGCCGTGTTCGAGCTTCGTTTCCGCCAGCAGCGGCACAGGCTGGCCCACACGCTCGATCTTCTCGATGTACACGCCGTGGCGTAGATCGCGGTCCACGTTCTTGCGCACTTCGGCAATCGTGGTGTGGTTCATGCCCTTCTTCGTGAAGACGAGCTGGCGCGTTTGCATGACGAGGCTCATGCCGCCCGAGTCCGGCACTTCCGGCCCGATCAGCGCGCCCACTTCGACCATCTGCTCGCGGCGGCCCACGACGAGCACGAGGTCGTCGCGGCTCAGCACGAAGTCGGGCGTGGCGTCGAGCAGCTTGCCCGCGCGGCGGATCTTCTCGACCGCAACGAAGTCCTGCTCGGCCAGTTCGATCTGCTTGACGGTTTTGCCTGCCGCCGCTTCGACGCGGAACACGCGGCCGAACAGCTCGGGCAGCGCGGTGATCTGCCCCGGCCCCGAGGCGGCGCTGCCACCCGACATTTCGCGCTCGGCGTCGGCGGAGGCGTCCTTGAGGCTGCGGCCCATGAACTTCGGCAGGATGTTCACGCAGACGATGATGGCGCCGAGCGAGCCGAACACGTAGGTCACGGCGTAGCCGATCGCGACGTCGGCCTGCATGGCCTTCACCTGGTCGGGCGGCAGGCCCAGGCGCGCAATCGCGTCGCCGGCCGTGCCGATGATGGCCGACTGCGTCATGCCGCCCGCGGCGAGACCGGCGGCGAGGCCCTTGTTGAGGTGAAAGAGCTTCGCGCAGACGAGCACGGTCGCGAGGCCCGCGAGCGCCATGAACACGGCCATGGCGATCTCGCGCAGCGTCTTGCGGTTGAGCGAGTTGAAAAAGCCCGGGCCGGAGTCGTAGCCCACCGCGTAGATGAACACGGCGAACATCACCGCCTTCACGCCGTTGTCGACCGTGACGCCCACCTGGCTCACGACGACGGCGGCGAGCAGCGAGCCGCCCACCCCGCCTAACTGGAACTTGCCGAAGTTGATCTGGCCGATCCAGTAGCCGATCGCCAGTGATAAAAATAGCGCGATTTCCGGAGATTTGTGAAAGATGTCATGTAGCCATTCCATCATGCCCTCGCTTTGGGAAAGAACCGCCCGTTGCAGATGAGGATGACCGGCTCGCGCGACGCCTTGCGGCGCGAGGCCCGAACCGCCGGCCGATCTCAGCCAAACTTCGCCGCGAGCCCGACCACGACGGGCCCCATGAGCGGCAAGAGGATGTTCGACAACGCATAGGTGATCGTGTAGCCGATCACCGGAGTCGAGTTGCCCGTAACGCCGACGAGCGCACTGATCGCCGGCGTGCTGCACTGCTGGCCTGCAATCGCGCCGAGCAGCATCGGCGCTTCGAGCTTGAGAAACATGTGCCCGATCCAGAGTGAAAGGAGCCCGGGAATCAGCACCATCAGAATGCCGGCTGCGGGCAGCGCGAGGCCGTACTCGCGCACGAGCTTGATGGCGTCGGGACCGGCCGAAAGCCCCACGGCCGCGATGAAGGTCGCGAGTCCGAAGTCCTTGAGCACCTGCGCGGCCGCCGAAGGCAGCGAGCCGACCACCGGAAAATGCGAGCGCGCCCAGCCGAACAGGAGCCCGGTGAGGAGGCACCCGCCGCCCGTGCCGAGCACCAGCGAGACGCCGCCCACGTTCAGGCTGAAGCGGCCGATCAGCATGCCGAGCAGCACGCCGAGGCCGAGATAGACGAAGTCGGTTTTCTGGGTCTGCTGGATCACGTAGCCGAGGCGCTTCGCCCCGCGCGCCACATCCGAGGGCGCGCCGAGCAGCGTGAGCACGTCGCCGCGATGCACGACCGTGCCGGGCAGCGCGGGCACCGTGGTGTCGAGCCGCGTGATCGCGCCCACGTAAATGCCGCGCCCGGCTTCGGGCGCCGCGCGCTCGCGCATCTGCGCGAGCGTGAGGCCGTTGACGTCGCGCCGCGTGACCATCACGTCCACGCGCTGCGCGAGCAGATTGGTGAAGCCCTCGCCCGACACCTCTTCGCCCAGCGCGCCCGCGGCCTCGACCATCGGCTCGCGGCGCCCGGCGATGAACACGGTGTCGCCCGGTTGCAGCACGAACTGCGCGTCGGCCTCGATCTGGCGGCCCGCGCGCAGCACCCGCTCGATCGTGATGTTGTTGCCGAAGCGCGCTTCGAACGCGGCGACGGCCGTGCCCGCCGCAGGCCCCGCCAGGAACGCGCGCCCCACGAGCGGGGGCAGCGCGAGCCGCTGCCCTTCGTCGAGCGCGCCGTCGCCGCCGAGCTTGCGATACAGGCGCGCGGCCTCCTCGCGCAGATTCACGCGCAGGATGAGCGGCGCGACCTGGCTTGTGAACAGCACGATGGTGATGAGGCCAAAGAGGTAACTCACGCTATAGGCGGTCACGACGTGCGCCTGCAACGTGCTCACCTGGGCCTCGCTCAGGCCGAGCTTGGCGATCGCCTCGGAAGCCGTGCCGATCACGGCCGACTCCGTGGCCGCGCCCGCGAGCAGACCCGCCGCGGTGCCCGCGTCGAGCTTCATCGTGACGACGGCGATCATGATGAGCGTCATGACCGAGACGATTTCGATAATAGACAGGATTCCATAGCGCCAGCCGCGCCCGACGTTCGCGAAGAACTGCGGGCCGCCCGTGAAGCCGAGCGCGAAGATGAAGAGCGCGAAGGCGATATTCTTCAGGTCCGGCGCGATGCGCGCGCCGGTTTGCCCGAGCACGAGCGCGACGATCAGCGTGCCGCACACGCCCCCGAGCGATATTGGCCCAAAGCGGATCGAGCCAATCAAATAACCAAGCGCAAGGCTGATGAACAGGGCAATCTCGGGTTGGGACTTCAGCAATTCGACGATCATGTCTGGTCTGCGAATTTACGTTTTAGTTAGCCCGAAAGCAGCTTCGAAATTGGCGCTGAATGCGCATAAAAGAACATGCGCACGCCCGGCACGTGTTTATTGCTTCTATGCGCAACAGTTCTTTCGCATAGCAATAAAATCAGGACGCGTGCTAATTTCCGGCATTCGCCATTGCAGTGAATTTCCGGTCACGGACCGCTTGCAACTCACTGAAAACATGGACAAAACGGTTACAAATCTTGGCAGGCGTGTCAGACATCGATCCCTCGCGAGCTTGCATTGAATCGGGAAAACCGCTATCCGTAACACACGCACATTTGAAAGGTGCGACAGCACGTAACGCATTCGTCATTCAATTCCCATGCCAGATGAGTACTGAATCTTTTACAACCGCGAAACGCTGCTGCTTGTTGAGATAGATATTGTAATTCCCACGGACTGTCAATATGATTTTTGTTCAACCACCGCTATCGTTCATACGAGGGGTATTGGAACAGGCGTCGCGCCACGCAATGCCGCCGCTCGTGAATAAAGAAAGGCAGTCACCGTTTTTGCGCAGTTTCCCTGGAGTTTCTTCCGGCCGGTCCATGCATTGAGCATATGAGGCTAAACCATGAACCAGATACACGCCATGCGCGTCTTTGTCAGGGTTGCCGAATCGCAAAGCTTCCGTCGCGCGGCCCAGCAACTCGACGTGTCGAATGCGCTCGTCACCCGGTCAGTCGCGATGCTCGAAGCGCATCTGAACACACGCCTCATCAATCGCACCACGCGCAATCTCTCGCTGACCGAAGCTGGCCTGCGTTATCTGGAGGGCTGCCGCTGCGTGCTCGAAGAACTCGATCATCTGGAGAGCACCGTGGCGCATACCGAAAGCGAGCCTAGCGGCACGCTGCGCGTCGTTGCCGCGGGCGCGCTCTCGCTCGCCACGCTCACGCCGCTCATCGACGGCTACCGGCGCCTCTACCCGCGCGTGAACGTGCGCCTCACGCTCGCGGAACGTCCCGTCGATCTCGTGGAGGACGGCTTCGACGTGGGCATCGTCGGCGCCTCACCCGCGCGCAACGGCGAGTTCGTGGAGCGCGCGCTCGGCACCACCACCTTCGTGCCCTGCGCCTCCCCCGCGTGGCTCGCCGAGCATGGCGAGCCGCACACGCCGGGGCAACTCGCGCAGGTCGCGGCGGTCGCGCTGCCGCCCGAGGAGCGCAGCGCGACCTGGCAGTTCGCGCGAGCGGGCGAGCGCGCGCAGCAAGTCACGTTGCAGCCCGGCTACGCGGTCAACAACATGCTGATGGTGCGCCTCGCGGCCCTGGCGGGAATGGGCGTGGCGATCGTGCCCGCAACGCTGGTCGCCGAGGACATCGCCGCCGGCACGCTGCGGCGCTTGCTGCCCGACTACGAGATCGACGACCCGGACGCCCGCATGTCGATCGTCTATCCGAGCCGCCAGTATCTGCCCGCGAAAACGCGCAGCTTCGTCGACTACACGGTCGAGCACTTCGAGCATGCGTGCGACGGCGGCGGCGCGGCGGCGGTGGGCGCAACGAGTGCGGCGGCGGGTGGGGCAGGTGTGGCGGCAGCGGGTGCTGCGGTCGCGCCCGCGCGGGCGCTCAATGTGGCGGCGGGCAGCGCGGCGTTGCATGCGATGAGCCGCGGCTGAGCGACGGTCAGGCGGCTATCGAGTCGCTACCAAGTCGCTACCAAGTCGCTACCAAGCGGCTATGAAGCGGCTATGAAGCGTGGCGTTTGGGCCCGATTGTCTCGCGCGTTAGCGAACATTCGCTGCGCGCGCACCGCTTTACCGCCCGGTTCACGGCTCGGTTCACGGCTCATTCACGCCTCGAAGCCGGCGCGCCGGCGCACGTGCGCTTCAAGGCGCGCTGGCGTCGCCAAAGCCGGGGAACTCCGCATCGCACGCGCCGCACAGCTCGCGCAGTATCGCCACTTCGCGCTCGTGCACTTCGACGGGCAGCCACAGCGCGCCCGCCCACGCGAGATAGCGCGCGCGATGCTGGCCATTGCGAAACGCCACCACGCCCTCGTGCGCGAGGCCGAGCCAGCCCGCGAGTCCCGAGGATCGACGCCGGGAGATCGTCACGTAGGGCATTTGCGGCACGCGTTCGCCGTGCGGATCGAGAAACTCGCGAATGCCGCGCACCTTGCCGCTATGCCAGTCGTCGACGGGCTTGAGCACATAGTCGGTGTCGTCGCGGTCGGCGCACAGGAGCAGCTTGTGCAGATCGACAATCACGACTTCATGACGCGTGCCGTCGGTGGTGAAAACGCGCTTGAGGCGCACGTGATCGTACGAGGGGTGGTCGGGCAACGGAACGGTCCACAAGGGTCCACAGGCTGGGGACGGCGAGGAATCCGAAACGGATGTGAAGCTGGACATGGACGTCGATTGCATGCGAAGTGAAAACGTGGCTCACGAAATTAAAACCGACCTAAGCTACGGACGGACCATGAAATTTTTATGACGAATGTGAACCGCCGCAAAGAACCTTGACGAACCCCGGCGGCGGCCCGCATCGCGGAGGCGCACATGAACATCGAAACGTTCGGCGAGCACGTTCGCATCGAAGTGCAAGACCCTCAGAATCCTGTAGCAACTCTCGTGCTCGATCGGCCCGCGCGCCGCAACGCCATCGACCGGCCCGTGGCGAACGCGCTCGCCGCCGCCTTCGCGCGCTTCGAGTCCAACGCGCAATGGCTGGCAGGCGTCCTGTACGGCGCGGGCGGCACGTTTTGCGCGGGCGCGGACCTCACGGCGCTCGGCGACGACGCGCGCCGCAACGAGATCCATGCCGACGGCAGCGGCCCAGGCCCGCTCGGTCCCACGCGCATGGCGCTCGACAAGCCCGTGATCGCGGCGGTGGCGGGTCATGCCGTGGCGGGCGGGCTGGAACTGGCGTTGATGTGCGACCTGCGCGTGATCGAGGAAGACGCCGTGCTCGGCGTGTTCTGCCGCCGCGTGGGCGTGCCGCTCATCGACGGCGGCAGCGTGCGCCTGCCGCGCCTCATCGGTCTTTCGCGCGCGCTCGACCTGATCCTCACGGGGCGCGCGGTCGACGCGCAGGAAGCGCTCGCGTTCGGCCTCGCCAATCGCGTGGTCGGCAAGGGCGAGGCGCGCGCCACGGCCGAGCGGCTCGCCGCGCAACTGGCCGCGTTGCCTCAAGCGGCGCTGCTCGCGGACCGCCGCTCGGCGCTCGAAAACAGTGCATTGCCCGACCTGCAAGAAGCGCTGCGCCGCGAGGGTGCGCTCGGCTATCGCGCGGTGCTCGACGAAGGACTGGCGCTAGCCGCGCGCTTCGCAGCGGGCGCGGGCCGTCACGGCGGGCCGCTCGACGGTTGAACGAGAGATGCACCACGCTTGACGCTTGAAGGCGCGCGCTCGACCCACTACATTGAAATTGATTCGCGCCGCTGCCCCCGCCGCTCCTGCCGCCATTCGCCATGACGTCGAGCCCACTCGCGTCTCGCGGCAATCCTCAGACGAACCGCTCCGGCGCCCCTTCCCTGATGCCGCATCACGGGAGAGACCTCATGCCGACGGATCGAATCATCCGCTTCGCGGATTTCGAACTCGACGTCGAGCGATACCAGCTGCGTCGCAGTGGCGTAGACGTGCGGCTGGAGCGGTTGCCGATGGATCTGCTGATCCTGCTTGCCTCGCGCCGCGGCGAGTTGCTCACGCGCGCCGATATCGTCGACAGACTGTGGGCCGGCAGCCCCTTTCGCGACACCGACAACGGGCTGAACACCGCGATCCGCAAGATCCGCATCGCACTCGCGGACGACCCGGCCGCGCCGCGCCACCTCATCACGGTGAAGGGCAAGGGCTACCGCTTCGACGGCATCCTGCCCGCGCCGCTGGCGGCGCACGACGCCGCCACTTTCGCCGCGCACGACGCGCCCGCCGCAAGCGAGGCCGGGCAAGCGCAGCGCGCCGTGCGCATGCTGGTGCTGCCGTTCGCGAACCTCACCGGCGACGCAAGCCAGGAGAGCCTGTGCAGCGCGCTCGCCGATGAAATCTCGGTGACGCTCGGCGCGCTCAACCCCGAGCGGCTCCTGACGATTGCGCGCACCACGGCGGGGCGTTACCGCGCGACGCAAAAGAGCATCGGCGAGATCGCGCGCGAACTGAAGCTCGACTATGTGCTCGAAGGGTCGCTCGCGCGCGCCGGCGCGCAAACGCGCATCCTCACGCGCCTCATCCGCTGCGCCGACGAAGTGCAGATCTGGAGCCGCGCCCACGAAAGCGCCACGCAAGGCGCGCTCGACATGCTCAAGGAAGCCGTCGCGGCGCTCGCCGAAGATCTCGCCTCCACGCTCTCCGAGCAGCAGCGCACGCGCCTCGCGCGGCGTCTTCCCGTCGATCCGGCGGCGCACGACGCGTACGTGCGCGGACGTTTTTTCTGGTATCGCCGCGTGCATTTCGAGGCTGGCTTTTCCGCGCATCACGGTATCGACGGCGAGGACTTCGTGCGCAGCCGCACCTACTTCGAGGCGGCGCTCGAACGCGACCCGAGCTACGCGCTCGGCTACACAGGCCTTTCGAACTACTACGGATCGACGGTCGTGCATGGCTTCATCGCGCCCGACGACGGCTGGCCGGTCGCGCGCGCGCTCGCCGAAAGCGCGCTCGAACTCGACCCGGACCTGCCCGAGGCGCACCACGCGCTCGCGGCCGTGCGCTACTTCTACGACTGGGACTGGGGCCACGCCGAAGCCGGCTTCCAGGAGGCGCTGCGGCGCAATCCGAGCTACCCGGAGGCGCACCGCCTCTACGCGCGCCTGCTGGTCGCCGCGGGCCGCCGCGCGGAGGGCGACGCCGCGATGGAGCGCGCGGAACGCATCGACCCGCTGGCGTTCCAGGGATCGCGCGCGTTCGGCCTGGTGATGTCGGGCAGACACGCGGACGTCGTGAACGAGTACCTGGCGCCCGGCCATATGGACCATCCGCCGCTCGTCTATCAGCTGCTCGCCACCGCGTTCGAAGTGAAGAAGCTCTATGCGCAAGCCGTGGAAGCCACCGTGGAGGCGCTCGAGCGCTGCAACCAGCACGCGCGCGCGACGACCATACGGGTGCAATGGGAGGCGGGGGGATATGACGCGGTGCTGCGCTGGTATCTCGAAGACCTGCTCGCGCGGCGGCACAGCCGCTACACGTCGCCGTTGCTCATCGCCGAGGCCTATGCGCGCCTCGCGCAGCCCGACGAGATGTTCCGCTGGCTCGAAACGGCGCTCGCCGAGCGCAGCTCACGGCTGTGCGAGTTGCGCACGAACCCGTGGTTCGCGCCCTGGCGTCCGACGGGACGCATGCGTCTGATCGAAAAACACATTGGCGGCGACGCGACGCGCTGAGCGATTGGCGCAGATCGCAAGCGCGCGTCGCGTCGCCGTCCTGATACTTTGGTTTGCCCGGGTATCTCAGTTGCCGTGGTAAAGCCCCTGGTTCAACGCCTTCATCTGGCCCGACTGCTCGGCGCGCACCAGATCCTGATAGACCTGCGCGTGCGAGAGCGCCGTCGGCGCGCCCGAGGCGCCCGTCGACATCGGTGTGCCACCCACGTCCTGCGCGGCCGGCGGCGTGCTGGCCTGGGCCTGGTCGTCACTTTGCGCCTGGGCTAGCGCGCTACCTGCGAAGAAGGCGGCTGCTGCGGCCACCGCGATGCGGACTGTGTTCATCGTGTTCATGTCATCGCTCCAGGAAAGTTGCGCATGCTCGGGGTCCGCCATGCGCGGGACGGACGATGCCAGTGGGTGACGGCGAGGACGCCGTGCCGGCGGGCGGGCCGGACGGTGCGGGGTGGCGCCGGCTGGATCGTGTCGCTATCGTGCTGCCCGCCCGCACGTTGCGCCATGCACGCAATCTGTAGAAATCGTCAAGAAATGTGAACACGCAATGACCGTGGAAACGCGCCCCGCGCAAGCAAAACTGTTGCTTTCCGGCAGCGATGAAAAGCGTGCCGTATGCGTTGTGTCAGGTTTCAGTACAATTCCGCGTTGACTTAAATTACGACGGCTTCGGGCTCGCACCGGCCGCCAACCCGCGCCGACTCCACGCCATGCCCCTGCCCCTTCTCGCCCTTGCCGTCGCCGCTTTTGGTATCGGTACCACCGAATTCGTCATCATGGGCCTGCTGCCCGACGTCGCGCGCGACCTGAGCGTCTCGATCCCGGCTGCGGGCATGCTCGTTTCGGCCTACGCGCTCGGCGTGACGATCGGCGCGCCCATCGTCGCCATCGCCGTTGCGAACGTGCCGCGCAAGCAGGCGCTCATGCGGCTGATCGGCATCTTCATCGTCGGCAACCTGTTGTGCGCGCTCGCGCCGAACTACTCGATCCTGATGGCCGCGCGCATCGTCACCGCGTTCTGCCACGGCGCGTTCTTCGGCATCGGCTCGGTGGTCGCGGCGGGGCTCGTCGCGCCGAACCGGCGCGCCCAGGCCATCGCGCTCATGTTCACGGGCCTCACGCTCGCCAACGTGCTGGGCGTGCCGCTCGGCACCGCGCTCGGCCAGCTCGCGGGCTGGCGCACGACCTTCTGGGCCGTGACCTTCATCGGCATTCTTGCTGCGGCGGCGTTGCAGGTGTGCCTGCCCGCGAAGATCGAAATGCAGAAGGCGAGCCTCGTGCATGAGTTCGGCGTGCTGAAGAATCCGCAGGTGCTGATGGTGCTCGGCATGAGCGTGCTCGCCTCGGCCAGCCTCTTCGCGGTGTTCACCTACATCACGCCGATTCTCGAAGACGTGACCGGCTTCTCGCCGCACGAAGTCACCTTCGTGCTGCTGCTGTTCGGCCTCGGCCTGACGGTGGGCAGCACGCTGGGCGGCAAGCTCGCCGACTGGAAGCTCATGCGCTCGCTGCTCACGTTCCTCGCCATGATCGCCGTGGTGCTCGCCGTGTTCTCGCTGACCATGCACGACCCGATCGCGGCGATGGCGACGATCTTCGTGTGGGGCATTCTCGCGTTCGCGATCGTGCCGCCGCTGCAAATGCTGATCGTCAACCGCGCGAGCGACGCGCCCAATCTCGCCTCCACGCTCAACCAGGGCGCGTTCAATCTCGGCAACGCGGGCGGCGCGTGGATCGGGGGCGTGGCGATCAGCGCGGGCGCGCCGCTCACGGCGCTGCCGTGGGTGGGCGTGATCACTGCGTTCGCGGCGCTCGCGCTCACGCTGGTTTCGGCGCAGATCGACCGGCGCGCGCGCCGCCGCGTGGCGGTCTCGGGACCGACTTCCTGCGCGTGAGACTTCGCGAGGCGCGCGTGGGCGGGCAGGCGTCACGCTGAGGCGCATTGAAGTGCACTAAAGCGCGCTGAGCCGCATCGCGTCTGCGCAACCCGAGGCCCGGCCACGCCGCGTTATTCACGCGGGCGTAGTAGCATTGCGCCCGATGAAAACCGTCCTCACCCGCGACTTTCTCGCGCTGATCCTGAGCGTGGCCGTGGTCGGCCTCGGCTCCGGCGCGACCCTCCCGCTCACCGCCCTCGCCCTCACCGACGCCGGCTACGGCACCGCCATCGTCGGCCTGCTCACCGCCGCGCAGGCGTTGGGCGGCTTGGCCGTCGTGCCGCTCACGGCGTGGATTTCCACGCGCTTCGGCTCGCGCCAGGTGATCGTCGGCTCGGTGCTGACCGTGGCCATCGCCACCGCGCTGATGCAGACGAGCGCCAACCTGTGGCTGTGGGCGATCCTGCGCATGCTCTGCGGCGCGGCGCTCATGCTGCTCTTCACGATTGGCGAGGCCTGGGTCAACGAACTCGCCGACGACTCGAACCGCGGCCGCGTGGTCGGCATCTACGCGACCACCTTCACGCTGTTCCAGATGTCGGGGCCCGTGCTCGTGAGCCAGATCGCGGGCTACACGGCGTGGCGCTTCGCGGTGTGCGGCGCGATCTTCCTCATCGCGCTGCCGATGCTCGCCGCGATCCGCACGAATGCGCAGCAAACCGACATGCACGAGCCGCACGGCAGTTGGCGTCACGTCATGCCGAAAATGCCCGCGCTCATCATCGCCACCGGATTTTTCGCGCTGTTCGACACGCTCGCGCTGTCGCTCCTGCCGCTCTTCGCGATGGGTCACGGCATCGACAGCGAAGTGGCCGTGCTGTTCGCCTCGGTCGTGCTGCTCGGCGACACGATCATGCAGTTCCCCATCGGCTGGCTCGCCGACCGGCTGGGACGCGAGCGCGTGCATGCGCTCATGGGCGTGATCGTCGCGGTGCTGCTGCCGCTGCTACCCTTCGTGGTCGATACGCCCTGGCTGCGCTGGCCGCTCCTCTTCGTGCTGGGCGCGGCGGCGGGTTCGATCTATACGCTGGCGATCGTCGCGTGCGGCGAGCGCTTCACGGGCGTCGCACTCGTTTCCGCGAGCGCGCTCGTGAGCGCCGCGTGGAGCGCGGCGAGCTTCGGCGGCCCGATCGTCACGGGCGCGCTGATGGAGCACGCGGGGCGCGATGCGATGCTGTGGGTGCTGTTCGCGGGCGCGCTGGTGTTTCTCGGCGCGCTGCGCTGGGAGCGCTCGCGGGGGATCGCGCAAGCGCGCGCATAACGCGAGAGCCAATGAAAAAAACAGCCGATGCGCTATCGAAGCGCATCGGCTGTTTTGCTTTTCAGACTACAGCGGCTTTACTTCAGCGCAGGCAGGATCTTGCCCACGCACGCGCCGAAGCCCACGCGATACCCCTCGCCCTGGCACCAGCCCGCGAGCGTGAGTTCGTCGCCGTCCTCGATGAAGCCGCGCGTGCCGCCACTTTTGAGTTCGAGCGGATTCTTCGCGTTCCACGTGAGTTCGAGCAGGCTGCCGAACGAGTCGGGCGTCGGGCCCGAGATCGTGCCCGAGCCCATCAGGTCGCCCACGCGCGTGTTGCAGCCCGCCACGGTGTGATGCGCGAGCTGCTGCGCCATCGTCCAGTACATGTGGCGGAAATTCGTGCGCGCGATGGTCGTCGCCTCTTGAACGCCTTCGGGACGCAGCAGCACTTCGAGCGAAATGTCGAAGGCGTGGTCGCCCTTGTGACGCAGGTAGTCGAGCGGCTGCGGCTCCTGCGCGGGCTGCGCGACGCGGAACGGCTCCAGCGCATCGAGCGTGACGACCCACGGCGAGATCGTGGACGCGAAGGTCTTGGCGTTGAACGGCCCGAGCGGCACGTATTCCCATTGCTGGATGTCGCGGGCGCTCCAGTCGTTGAGCAGCACCATGCCGAAGATGTGCTCCTCGGCGCTTTCGCACGCAATCGGCTCGCCGAGCGCATTGCCGCGCCCGACAATAAAGCCCGTTTCCAGTTCGATATCGAGCTTGCGGCATGCGCCGAACACCGGGCGCTCCTGATCGGGCAGCTTCAACTGGCCGTTCGGGCGGCGCACCGGCGTGCCGCTCACCACCACCGACGAAGCGCGCCCGTTATAGCCGATCGGCATCTCGGACCAGTTCGGCAGCAGCGCATTCTTCGGATCGCGAAACATTGAGCCCACGTTCGTGGCGTGTTCCTTCGACGAGTAGAAGTCGGTGTAGCCGGGAATCTCCACGGGCAGATGCAGCGTCGCATCGGCAAGCTTCACGAAGGCGCGCGCACGCAGCGCCGCGTCGTCGCGCAGCGTCGCGGTTTCGCGTGCGAGCAGCGACGAAAGCTGCACGCGCACGCTGCGCCACGTGTCGCGGCCAAGCGCGACGAAGTCGTTCAGCGCGGGGCGCGCAAATACGTTTTGTTGCGCGCTCGCGGGCAAGCGCAGCAGCCCGGCTTCGTGCAGCGCCGCGAGATCGGCCACGAGGTCGCCGATCGCCACGCCCACGCGCGGCTTCGCATTGTTTGCGTCGCTGAACACGCCGAACGGCAGGTTCTGGATCGGGAAATCGCTCTGCGCGTCGTTCGCGCTCTCGACCCAGCTCTTGCGTGCGGGATCAAGCGTCGCCTTGAGTTCGTCCGTCATGGTGCTGCTCATTGCTTCTCCGGATTGAAATGTTTCGTGAGGCCTTGCCAGCACTCGTAGTAATGCGCCTGCAACTGGCTCGTTTCGAGCGCGTAGCGCGTGGGGCGAATCAGCGATTTGGTCTCGAACATGAAGGCCATCGTGTCGCCGACCTTATGCGGTTTCGTCGTGTCGGAATGCGAGGCCTTCTCGAAGGTCTCCGCGTCGGGGCCGTGGCCCGACATGCAGTTGTGCAGGCTCGCGCCGCCCGGCACGAAGCCTTCGGCCTTGGCGTCGTACACGCCGTGCACGAGGCCCATGAACTCGCTCGCCACGTTGCGGTGATACCAGGGCGGGCGGAACGTGTTCTCGGCCGCGAGCCAGCGCGGCGGGAAGATCACGAAGTCGATCGCGTCGACGCCCGGCGTGTCCGTGGGCGAGTGCAGCACGAGGAAGATCGAGGGGTCCGGGTGGTCGTAGCTGATCGAGCCGATCGTGTTGAAGCGGCGCAAATCGTACTTGTAGGGCGCGAAGTTGCCGTGCCACGCCACCACGTCGAGCGGCGAGTGGCCGATGTCGGCGCGCCAGAGCTGGCCGTTGAGCTTCGTGACGAGTTCGAAGTCGCCTTCGCGGTCTTCATACGCGGCGACGGGCGTGAGGAAGTCGCGCGGGTTCGCGAGACCGTTCGAGCCGATCACGCCGAGGTCCGGCAGACGCAGCAGCGCGCCGAAGTTCTCGCAAATGTAGCCGCGCGCTTCGCCATCGGGCAGGTCCACCGTGAAGCGCACGCCGCGCGGAATCACGACGATCTCGAACGGCTCGACGTCGAGGCGGCCCATTTCCGTGCGGATGGCAAGACGCCCCTGCTGCGGGACGATCAGCAGCTCGCCGTCGGTGTTGTAGAAGAAGCGGTCCACCATCGAGCGGTTCGCCGCGTACAGGTGGATCGCGCAGCCGCTCATCGAGGCCGCCGAGCCGTTACCCGACATCGTCACCCAGCCGTCGATGAAATCCGTCGGCTCCGTGGGCATGGGCAGCGCGTCCCAGCGCAACTGGTTGGGCGGCGTGGGCGGCACGTCGCCGAAATCGGCGACGAGGCGCGGCGCGCCATTGACGTTCAGGCGCGAGGCGACCGGCGTGAACGGCTGATGCACCGCGCCCGGACGGATCCGGTAGAACCACGTGCGGCGGTTGTGCGAGCGCGGCGCGGTGAACGCGGTGCCCGAAAGCTGCTCGGCGTACAGGCCGTACGCGCAGCGCTGCGGCGAGTTCTGGCCCTCGGGCAACGCGCCCGGCAGCGCCTCGGTCGCGAATTCATTGGCGAAGCCGCTCATGTAGCTGTGCTGGACTTCGGTTGGGTGCCGCAGGGGTGCATTCATTGCTGTCTCTCCACGTTCTCGATTTACGGATGGTAAAACGAATTACGAATAGTGAAATTACGTGTAAACCCTGACAGACGCCCGATGGCCTCCAGAACCCGCTCGCACGGTCGATAACGTTATGACCAATCAGTCCATCCGGCGCGGCCGTGGACTGCTACCATCGAGTCATGCGGCCCCGAGTCGGGCCCGCGCCATTCACCGCGCACCGCGCCCCACAACGTCACCATGATCGCTCCGACCATTCCCGAGCTCGTCGCTCGTTCCGCCGACCATCCGTTTCTTGGCGAGCACCTGGCGATGGGCAGCGGCGTGCACGCCAAAGAAGCCGTGGCGCGGCGGCGCGGCGTGGAGTTATTGAGCGCCTACGAGCCGATTTACGACATCAGCGTGCACAGCGGCGCGCAGTCGCTCACGGCCGATCTCGCGGCGGCGTCGCGCTTTGGCGACGAACTCGGCTTTCAGGCGGTGACGCTGCGCGAGCAGGACGGCGTGCTCGCGCCCTGCGACGCCTTCGGCGACGCGCTCGACGACCCTGAACTGGTCGCGCTCGACCGCATGGTGCGCGCGCTCCACACCATCAATTTTCTGGGCGGCCAGCAGCACGGCTTGCTGTTCCTGCGCGTGCACGAGCGGCTCCTGAAAAGCGTGAAATACGACCACGGGCGGCATTTTTCGAACGTGCTGGTGTCGTTCGGGCTCAATCCGGGGCGCATCGTGATCGAGCTGCCGGCCGCGGCGGTCGCGCACCGCACGTTCCTCGGCTATCTCACGAAGAGCTATCAGCGTTACGGGTTCAAGGTGGCGGGCAATCTGCCCAATGCGGGGCAGATTCTTTCGGTGTCGGACATGGCGCGGCCCGATTTCGTGAAGATGGACGCGGCGTCCGCGTTGCGCGATTCGATGGTGAAGCCGCTCGTGAGCTATGCGGCGCGGCTGCGCATTCCGCTCATTTTCAACCGCGTGACCGATGCGGCGCAGTTCGAGCAGTTGCAGCAGTACGACGTGCGCTTCGTGCAAGGGCCGGTGTTCGCGGCCCAGGACAAGGTGGTGTGAGGGAGCGGCAGTGAGCCGCCAGCGGGCCTGGAGGAGGCCTTAGACCCTGAATTTGAGCCTTAGAGGCAGACGGGTTCCTGCTCCAGCGCCACGCCAAAGCGCGCGAGCACGTCGCGCTGGATGGCCTGCGCCAGTTCGAGGATGTCCGCGCCGGTCGCCCCGCCGCGATTGACGAGCACGAGCGCCTGACGCTCGTGCACGGCCGCCGCGCGCAGCGCGCGGCCCTTCCAGCCGCAGCGGTCGATCATCCAGCCGGCCGCGAGCTTCACGCGCCCGTCGGCTTGCGGATACGAGACGATCTGCGGTTCGCGCGCGGCGAGCGCATCGAACTGCGGCGCGCCGATCACGGGATTCTTGAAGAAACTGCCGGCATTGCCGAGCTGGAGCGGGTCGGGCAGCTTCGCGCGCCGCACCGCCACCACGGCGTCGAACACGGCGCGGGCCTGCGGCGCCTCGACAGCGTCGTGCCGGGCGAGTTCGCGCGCGAGATCGGCATAGCCCGCGTTGGCCTGCCACCGCTTCGGCAGACGGAACGTAACCGAGGTGATGACGAAGCGATCGCGCCCTTCGCGCTTGAAGAAACTGTCGCGATACCCGAAACGGCAGGCGGCGGCGTCGAATTCGACTGGCGTGCCCGTGTCCAGATCGATTGCGCGCACCGAATCGCAGCGCTCGGCCATTTCGAGCCCGTAAGCGCCGATGTTCTGAATGGGCGCGGCGCCCACCGTGCCCGGAATCAGCGCGAGATTTTCGAGACCCGGCATGCCCGCTTCGAGCGTCCAGGCCACGAATTCGTGCCAGTTCTCGCCCGCGGCCGCCTCCACGTACCACGCGTGCCTGTCCTCGCGCGCGAGCCGCTTGCCGCACAGCGCCACGAGCAGCACCAGACCGTCGAAGTCGCGCGTGAGCACGACATTGCTGCCGCCGCCCAGCACGAGCGTGCGCAGGCCGCGGGCGCGCGGGTCGCGCACGGCGGCGACGAGGTCGGCCTCGTTTTCGACTCGGCACGCGTAGCGCGCGCGCACATCGAAACCAAACGTGTTGTGCGCGCGCAGCGGATAACCGGCGGCGAACCACGTGGGCGACAGATCGACGGACGTCTGGAACTGGGACATCGAAGCGGAACGGAACACGGACAACAGATGGAAAAAGGCCGAAAAAGCCGCCAGAAGGCGTTGGGCCGGACTGCTGCCCAGCCTTGGGCAAACGCAACGGCGCCGGTAGAATGGCGTCGGTCCGTGATTATAGCGAGTGCGCGAACCGCTGCCTGAAAATGCGGCTGCGGCCCTCGGGCGCACCGTTTGCGCCGCTGTTTACGCAATTCGCACTTTTGGGAGAAAACAATGCCATCGTTTGACGTCGTCAGCGAAGCCAACATGATCGAAGTAAAGAACGCCGTCGAGCAATCCAACAAGGAAATCTCCACGCGCTTCGACTTCAAGGGCTCGGATTCGCGCGTCGAGCAAAAGGAGCGCGAGCTGACCGCGTTCGCCGACGACGATTTCAAGCTCGGCCAGGTGAAGGACGTGCTGGTCTCGAAAATGGCCAAGCGCAATGTGGACGTGCGCTTTCTCGACTACGGCAAGATCGAGAAGATCGGCGGCGACAAGGTCAAGCAGGTCATCACTGTGAAAAAGGGTGTCTCGGGCGACCTCGCGAAGAAAATCGTCAGGCTCGTGAAGGACAGCAAGATCAAGGTGCAGGCGAGCATCCAGGGCGACGCCGTGCGCGTGACTGGCGCCAAGCGCGACGACTTGCAAAGCGTGATCGCCATGCTGCGCAAGGACGTGACCGACACGCCGCTCGACTTCAACAACTTCCGCGACTGAATTCGCGACTCGGTTTGCGACCCGGTTCGCGACCCAGTCCGCGGCGACTGCGCATTGCGGGGCGGCTTCGGCCGCCCCTTTTCATTTCCGCCCCGTCCTTCCAGCGCTCAATCCGCCGTCACCACGAGTGGCATCAGCACCTCACCGGTTTCCAGCAGCGTTTTGAGATTCGAGACGATGCGCGGCCAGCCGCCCGACACCTTCTCGATGAATTTCGAACCGGGCCGCGCCACGCGATGCGTGATCGTGAGCTTGACCGCATGCTCGACGGGCTCGATCTCGATCGTGCAGAACGAATCGCCCTCGGCGTTCAGTTCGTGCAGGAACATGTTGCGCCAGCGCAGCACGAGCCGCTTCGGCGGGTCCGATTCCACCACCGCGCCCGAGTCGGCAATGCGGCCATCGGCAAAACGCAGCGACCACGGCGAGCCGGTTTGCCAGTCGCACTCGTGATGCATGCCGAACCAGTAGCGCTCGGTGAATTCGCGGCGCGTGAGCGCTTCCCACAGTGCCTGCGGGGTCGTGCGGATGAACGTGACATAGACGAACGTCGAGTCGCCGGCGGCGCTGCTTTCCGTGCGCTTTTCGCTACTCATGACTGCCTCCTTCGAGCGAACGTTTGAGGTCGACGAGCGCGCCTACGCGCTCGCGTTCGAACTTGCCGATCCAGCGCGCGGCAATCTCGCCGATGGGCACCGGATTGATGAAATGCCGCTTTTCGCGGCCACGCCGTTCGGTCGCGACGAGATTCGCCTCCTCCAGCACGGCGAGATGCTTCGTCACCGCCTGGCGCGACATGGCCAGCCCCTCGCACAAATCGGTGAGCGTCTGCCCGTTTTGCGCATGGAGGCGGTCGAGCAACTGGCGACGGCTCGCGTCGGCCAGCGCCCGGAATACGGCGTCGTCGTTCATGCGGTCATTATGCAACCCAATGGTTGCATGTCAAGACGAGAAAACGGGGGGAGATGCGCGGGGTGAGGTGTGCCCAGCCTCCGTCACGTGCGATCACTCCCCGTCGGTCGCCTGATCGGCTGCATCGGGCTGCTTGCGCGGGCGGCCGCCCTTGCGCCCGTTGGCGCGGGCCGCCGCCGCCTTGGCCGGCGAGGTGGCCGAACCCATGGCGCGGGCGAGCTCGCTCATCCATTCCTGCGTGCCGAACACGCCTTGCAGCAACCCCGGCGCCCACAGCAGCAGATCGAGTCGCGGGAAGTAGAGGGACTGGCCGCCGCCCCACACCTCGACCTGCGCCAGTTGCGCGGCCGTGGGCGGCCGCTCGAGGGTTTGCAGTTCCTGAATGAGCGCGACGGGAACGGCGAGTCCCACGCCGTTGGCGAACTCGATTTCGAGCCGCGTGTGGGCGCGACTGTAGCGCGCCGCCACGGCAACCGGACTCTGCGCGCTCGCCTTGCGCGCCGCCGCGATCTGCTTCTTGCTAATGGAATCCATGGATCCTCCACCATGCCATGCACAACCGTTTGATTTCCGGCTCGAGCACGCGCGCGAGACGCATGACCTGCTGCTCCGCAAGCTCGTAAAGCTCGCGCAATTCGAGCGGACCGTCAGGGCAATTCAGCTTGAGCACACACGATCCTTGCGGACTTGCGACGTGAACGTGAGCGGGACGATGGTCGTGCGGAAAAATCGCCACGCGGTAACCCGGTACGCGAAGAACAGTGGGCATGGTTCGGATACTAACCTAACGTTGGGTTTATGGGGCCTCTTGTCGAAGCGTGCGTGCACTGCATTTGTCGCAGGACAAACTTCGGTATCCGCACGAATTCAGCATATCGACTGGGCGTGCGACGCGAACGTCGTCCGTTCGACATAGGCGCATTCCGAGCCACGATCCCGGCGGTCCCGGCAAACGCGCATTCCCGCGCAAACGCACGGCGAAAAAAAAGCGGCGCCGCAGCGCCGCTCTCCCGCAACCCACCTGCTCCGTTCAATCGAGCTTGAACTGCCCCACCGCATCGGCGAGATTGGCGGCCTGACCGCGCAGCGCCGCCGCAGCGGCCGTCGACTGCTCGACGAGCGCCGCGTTCTGCTGAACCATCTCGTCGAGCTGGCTCACCGCGCGGTTCACTTCCTGGATGCCGCGCGTTTGCTCGCCGGCCGCATTGGTCACTTCCGAGATGATGGTCGTCACGTTCGAGACGTTCGAAACGATCTCGTCCATCGTCTCGCCCGCGCGGCGCACGAGTTGCGAGCCCGAACTCACGCTCGACACCGTCGATTCGATCAGCGCCTTGATCTCGCGCGCGGCCTGCGCGCTGCGTTGCGCGAGGCTGCGCACCTCACCCGCCACCACCGCGAAACCCCGGCCCTGCTCGCCCGCACGCGCCGCTTCCACGGCCGCATTCAACGCGAGGATGTTGGTCTGGAACGCAATGCCGTCGATCACGCCGATGATGTCCGCGATCTTCACCGATGCCTTTTCGATGTCGCCCATCGTGTGCACGACGTCGCCGATCACCGAGCCGCCGCGCGAAGCCGCCTGCGATGCCGTGGCCGCCGTCACGTCGGCCTGCTGCGCCGCGTTTGCCGACTGGGCGACCGTCGCCGTGATCTCCTCCATCGAAGCGGCCGTTTCTTCGAGGCTCGCCGCCGCCGATTCCGTGCGGCCCGACAGATCGACGTTGCCCGCCGCGATCTCGTCGCTCGCGGTGCGCACCGACTCGCTCGCCTCGCGAATGTGGCGCATCACGTCGCGCAGCTTGTCCATGAATGCGTTGAACGAGCGCGCGATCTGCGCGACTTCGTCGTTGCCCACGGCGGGCAGACGCTTCGTGAGATCGCCTTCACCGGCGCTGATCGCGTCCATCGCGTCGCGCACGCGCGAGAGGCGCTGGAACGACACCGCGGTCGCGCCCGCCACGATTAGCGCCGCCGCCAGCGCGATCACCACGAGCGCGATGAGCGAAGCCGTCAGGAGCGAACGCATGGCCGCCGTCGCGTCGTAGCGGTCGAGCGCGACGATCAGGCGCCAGTCGGTGCCGGGAATCGTTTGCGCGCGCATCAGCTTGATGTCGCCGTTCACGTCGACCTTGAGCGGCGCGCTGGCGGTGTACAGCGCGTTGAGCCGGTCGCCGGCCAGCTCGGGCGCGAGCTCCGCAACGGGCTTGAGCGTGAGCTTCGGGTCCGGGTGCGCGACGATCGCGCCGCTTGCGTCCACCAGCATGCCGAAGCTCGCGGGCGTGGGATGGATCGAGCGAACGTTGTCGAGCACGCTGTCCATCGTCACGTCGCCGGAGATGACGCCCTTCACCGCGCCGTCGCGGATCACGGGCTGCGCGAAGGCCACCACGAGCTTGCCGGTCGCAACGTCCAGATAAGGCGGCGTGACGACGGCCTTGCCCGCCGCCACGGCCTGTTTGTACCAGGGGCGCCCGGTCGGATCGTAATCGGGCGGAATGCCGTCGGAGGTCGAGAACTTCGCCGTGCGGTCGGCATATCCCACGTACACGTTCGTAAAGCCGCCCGCCGCCGCCACCTGCTTGAGCGCCGGCAGCGGGTCGGGCCCGAGCACGGCGTCCTGCAACGAGCCGATCATCCGCGTATGCGTGGCCACCCATTCGGCTATGCCCTGCTCATGACTGTCTTCGACGGCGCTGAGCGTGCTGTCGATCGAATCCTTGTTGTGCGAGTTGGCAACGAAGTAGTTGAGCGCCGCGTTCACGGCGAGCGCGGCCACGACGATGACGACGCAAAGCGCGACGATGCGCGCGCGGATGGTAGAGAACATGGGAGGGGAAAGCCGTGTGGAAATGAGGGGAATCCTGCGCAACCTGGTCTGGAACTACCAGGGTTTACGGCAGGTCACACGGCATTCTTGAGGGCGGATCGCAGACAATGCGCCTCAGTTGCGCCTCAGTTGCGTTTTAGATGCGCATTACATGCGATTCGGCGCGCGATAAGCGAAATTATCAGACAAATAACTGACCGGGCCGGGCGCACCGGCCCGGTTCCCCGACCGCTTTCCCGGATTACTTCCCCGTGGCGGCGGCCTTCTTCTCGCCGATACGGCTTTCCTTGCCGGCGATGAGCTTGGAGATGTTCGCGCGATGCCGCCAGAAGAGGAGCACGCTCATGGCGAGGATGGCGAGCGCGACAACACGCGGGCCGAACATGAACACGTAGTAGAGCGGCGCGAACACGGCGGCCGCGAGCGCCGCGAGCGACGAATAGCGCGTGAAGAACGCCACGATGAGCCAGGTGGCGAGCGTGGCGGCGCCCAGTATCGGGTTCACGGCGAGCAGCACGCCGGCGGCCGTCGCCACGCCCTTGCCGCCCTGGAAGCGGAAGAACACGGGATAAAGGTGACCCAGGAACACCGCGATGGCCGCGAGCGCGATGGCCGGATCGCCGAGTCCGTAGCCCGGCCCGAAGTGCACGACGAGCCAGACGGCGAACCAGCCCTTGAACGCGTCGCCGATCAGCGTGAGGATCGCGGCCTTCTTGTTGCCGCTGCGCAGCACGTTGGTCGCGCCGGGATTGCCCGAGCCGTAGGAGCGCGGATCGTCGAGGCCCATGAGGCGGCTCACGATCACGGCGAACGAAACCGAACCGATCAGATAGGCAAGAACGGCGACGAACAGGTTGTACATGCACGAAACCCGGTGGAAGTGGAAAGCGGTGCGCGATGCGCGAAGGCGCCCATTCTACCGAAGCGCGGGCAGCCCTTGCCCGCGCGCCGGGAACATACGAGGGAAAACCAGGGTAAATCAGGGAAACAACGCAAGCTCACGCGCAGGCGCGCGCCTCACTCGACACTCGCGCACTGCACCGGCTTCGCGCCGAGCAGCGAGGTGAGCACCGCGGGGGCGAGGCTCACGAGATAGCCGCGCCGCCCGCCGTTGAGCCAGATTTCATCGAGTTCGAGTATGGTCGATTCGACGTACACGGGCATGGTTTTCTTCGTGCCGAACGGCGACGTGCCGCCCACCAGATAGCCCGAATGGCGATTCGCGACTTCGGGCTTGCACGGCTCCACGCGCTTCGCGCCGATCTGCCGCGCGAGGTTCTTGGTCGAGACCTTGCGGTCGCCGTGCATGAGGACGATGAGCGGCTTGGCGCGCTCGTCTTCCATCACCAGCGTCTTCACGACGCGATGTTCGTCCACGCCGAGCTGGCGCGCGGACTCTTCCGTGCCGCCATGCTCGACATACTCATAGGGATGCTCGCCGAAAGCGACGCCCGCGCGGCGCAGCATCTGCGTGGCGGGCGTTTCGGACACGTGTTTCGTTTTGCTCATCGGCGCATTGTAAACGCACTAACCGCACGGCCCGCGCGGGCCCGGCCAACCGCGCCTGGCCGCTCAGCCGCGCGGATGATGCTTCGCGTGCAGCAGTCGCAGCCGCTCGCGCGCGACGTGCGTATAGATCTGCGTGGTGGAGATGTCGCTGTGGCCAAGCAGCAGTTGCACGACGCGCAGGTCGGCGCCGTGATTGAGCAGGTGCGTGGCGAACGCGTGGCGCATCGTGTGCGGCGAAAGCGGCGCGTGCACGCCCGCCGCCGCCGCGTGACGCTTGATGATGTGCCAGAACTGCTGGCGCGTCATGCCTTCGGCGCGCGCGGTCACGAAAAGCGCGTCGGCCGTGCGCGCGCCGAGCAGCGCGGGCCGCGACTCGCGCAGGTAACGCTCGATCCACGCGTGGGCCTCTTCGCCGAACGGAATGAGCCGCTCCTTCGAACCCTTGCCGAGCACGCGCACGACGCCTTCGTTCAGGCCCACCTCGACGGTCTTGAGCGTGACCAGCTCGGTCACGCGCAGGCCGCTTGCGTACATGAGTTCGAGCATCGTGCGATCGCGCAGGCCGAGCGGCGTATTGACGTCGGGCGCACCGAGCAGCGCCTCGACCTGCGCCTCGCTCAAGGTGGACGGAAAACGCGGCGGCTGCTTTGCCGAGCGAATCCGCACGGTCGGGTCCGCATGCACGCGCTGCTCGCGCAGCGCCCAGCCGTAGTAGCGGCGAAACACCGAAAGACGCCGGTTCGCCGAGGTCGATTTGTCGTCCTTGCGGCACGCGCTGTAGGCGAGCAGATCGTCTTCGTGAGTCGTGTCGAGCGCGTTGGCGCGCTCGCGCGCGAGCCACTGCGCGAAAAGGCGCAAGTCGCGCCGGTACGCATCGAGCGTGTTGCGCGAGAGGCCGTGCTCGAGCCACATGGCGTCGCAGAACGTGTCGATGCAGGTGAGGCTCGCCGAGAGCGCTTCGGCCGCGGCGGGGTCGAGGGCTTCGTCGTCCGCGCTGTTCAGCTCGTTGTTCACCTCGTCGTGTGCCTCGTCGTGTGCCTCGTCGTGTGCCTCGTCGTGTGCCTCGTCGTGTGCCTCGTCGTGCACCTGGTCATGCGCCTCGTCGTTTGCGTCGCTCGCGGCGAGCGGCGGCGGATTCGTCGTCATCGTCATCGGTTTATCGCAGCTCAAATCGGTTGGCGGTGCATTCGTGGGCGAGCAGCCAGCGCTTCACGTCGCGAAAGAAGCCTTCGCCGCCGTGATGCGCGAATCCGCCGATCCCGCTCGCCGACACCACGCGATGACACGGAATCACGATCGGAAAGGGATTGTCGCCGCACGCCTGCCCCACGGCGCGCGGGCTCACGCTGCCAATGCGCTTCGCGAGCTCGCCGTAGGTGAGCATGTCGCCCGCCGCGATCGAGCAGATGCCGTCCCACACGCGCCGCTGGAACGCCGTGCCCTGCGACAAGGCGAGCGGCAGGTCGAAGGCGGCGTCGGCGTTCTCGAAATAGCGCTCGATCTGCCCGGCCGCGCGCGCGGCGAGTTCGCAATCGGGCTCGACGCCGGCCGTCTGCGCGGGCAGATACACGATCTCGCGCAGCGCTTCGCCGCTCGCACGTATGCCGACCTTGCCGAACGGCGCGGCGATCACCGCGTTGAACATCGTTGCCTCCTTCGTGCGCGAGCGTTGCACGCCATGGTGCCGCGTTGCGCGCGCGATTTCCAGCACGTCATCGCTCATCTCCACCTCTCTCGCCCTGTCTTCTCACGCCGCCTCCAGCGCCCACAGCACGTGCTCGCGCACGAGCGCAGACTCATCGTGCTCGCGCGCGCGCAATGCCGCGACGATGGCCGCGCGCTCGGGCGCGTGTTGCACGTGTTGCGCGTCGTCGCGCGTGGCGCGCAACGCATTGCCCATCGCGACCGCCAGATTGCGCGACCAGCACTCGTAACCGATGCGCCGGATCGCGCTGCCCTGCATGCGCTCGTCGAACTGCGCCGCGCTCCAGCCGAACAGGTCGACGAGGCTCGCGCGATCGAGTCCGTGACGCACGTCGAAGTCGGCGACCGGCGCGGCCTGCGCGAACTTGTTCCATGGGCACACGAGCTGGCAGTCGTCGCAGCCATACACACGATTGCCGATCAGCTCGCGCAATGCCAGGGGAATGCTGCCCTTGAGTTCGATCGTCAGGTACGAAATGCAGCGGCGCGCATCCACGCGATACGGCCCGGTGATCGCGCCGGTCGGGCACGCGCTGATGCAGCGCGTGCAACTGCCGCAATGCGAGCCCGGCGTCTCGGGCGCGGCGCTCGCCGGGTCGTCGGCGTCGGTGGGCAGCGGCACGTCCACGTAGATCTCGCCGAGAAAGAACAGCGAGCCCGCGTCGCGCTGCAAGAGCAGCGTGTGCTTGCCGCGCCAGCCCACTCCGGCTTTCTGCGCAAGCTCGACTTCGAGCACGGGCGCGGAGTCGGTGAACACGCGATAGCCGAAGCCGCCGATCTCGGCCTCGATGCGATCGGCAAGCTGCTGCAACCGCGCGCGCAGCACCTTGTGATAATCGCGGCCACGCGCGTAGATCGAGACAACAGCCGCGTGCGGGTCGGCGAGGCGCGCGTGTTCGCGCAAGCGCCAGTCGGCGTGGATGGTCTCGCGGGCAACGTTCGTGCCAGGCACGGCGCTTGTCTCGGCGCCGCCTTGCGAAGCACTTTCGTGTGTCTTTCCCGTTGCATTCGGCGCGAGCGTATCGGCGGGCAAATAGGCCATGCGCACGGAGATCACGCGTCGCGTGCCGGCCACAAGCTCGGCGGGCCGCGCGCGTTTCATCCCATGTTTGGCCATATAATCCATCTCGCCGTGGCAGCCCGCTTCGAGCCACGCGGCGAGGCCCGCCTCGGCATGGGAAAGGTCGGTGTCGCTGATACCGATCGCACCGAACCCCAGCTCGCGCCCCCACGTCCTGATACGCGCCGCGAGCGCGGCAAGCGCCGCCTCATCGAGCGGCGCGGCCTGCCCGCTGGCAGGCACAGACGAATCTCGCGGCGCCTGAGCTTGAGCCTGCGCTTGAGCACGCGCCTGAGCGGACGTTGGGTCGAGCGCCTCCGAAGACGCGCGCGCATCCTGCGCGCGGTGGGAAGAGGAATGCGTGGGGTTCATTACGTCATTTTACGAGAATGCCCGACACGCCCGGTCACGACCACGCGCCGCTTCCGCTTGATCCGTCAGTCGACGTTCTTCTCGAGCGCCGTTTCGATCTCGCGGACGCCGCCGCCACCGACGCCTTCGGCGCACGCTTCGCGCATGCGCTGGACTCGCTGCGCGCGAATGATGCGCGAAACAGCGTACAAAACCACGGCGCCCCGCCCTTTCATGGCCTGCACGTGCAACTGCACGGCGACCTCGGCGCGGGCAAAACCTCGCTCGTGCGCGCCACCTTGCGCGCGCTCGGTCACACGGGCCGCGTGCGCAGCCCGACGTACACGCTCGTTGAGCCCTACGTGGTTGCAGCGCCGAATGGGGAACTCCAGCTCTACCACTTCGATCTGTACCGTTTCAGCGATCCGGCCGAATGGGCCGACTCGGGCTTTCGCGAATACTTCGCGCAAGATGCGGTGTGCCTCGTCGAATGGCCGCAACGCGCGGGCGGCCTGCTGGGCGTACCCGATCTCGTGTTCTCGCTCGAGCCGGATGCAAGCGGCGAAGGCCGCGTGCTCACCGCCTACGCATACAGCGCATCAGGAAAGGCATGTCTAGAAAGATGTTGATCAAACCGTTCCGCTCGATCGAATCGGCCGCCACCGCCACGCACAACTGGCGTCGCCGGCAGATTCTGAAGGCGGGCGCCTCCACGCTCGTGCTCGGCCTCTCCGTCGCGGCGCCGCGCCTCGCGTGGGCCACCTCCGTAATTGGCGTGCGCGTGTGGCCCGCGCGCGACTACACGCGCGTGACCATCGAGTCGGACCAGCCGCTCCAGAACTCGCAGCAACTGCTGCAAGGCCCCGATCGTCTCGTCGTCGACCTGAGCGGACTCGATCTCGACGACGCGCTCAAGAATCTCGTCTCCAAGATCACGCCGAACGATCCGCAAATCCAGGCGGTGCGCGTGGGGCAGTACCAGCAGCACGTCGTGCGCATGGTGTTCGACCTCAAGGGCTCGGTCAAGCCGCAGGTGTTCATGCTCCAGCCGGTGGGCTCCTACAAGTACCGGCTCGTGTTCGACCTTTATCCGGCGGTCGCGCCCGACCCGCTCATGGACCTCCTCGCGCAGACCGAGCGCAAGCAGCAGCAGCTCGACGCCCGCGAGGCAATGAAGGACAGCGCGCCGCCTTCCACGCCGTCGACGCTGGCCGGGCCCAACACGCCGCCCGCGCACGACAACAGCGACGCCTTCTTCGAGCGCTACGCGCAGAACGACGCGAATGCCTCGTCCGGCGCGCCGCATCCCGCGCCGCCGGTTCCGCCGGCCGTGGTCGTGCCGCCGTCGCCGAAGCCCGCGGTGCCGAAGCCGCCCGTCATCGCGCAGCGTAACAACGCAAACAACGCGAACACCGGAAGCGACGACGGCGCAAGCAGCGACGACTACGGCTTCACCGCGCCGAAGCCCGGCAAACGCGGCACCACGCGCCTGTTGACCGTCGCGATCGACCCCGGCCACGGCGGCGAAGATCCGGGCGCGATCGGCAGTGCGGGCACCTACGAGAAGCACGTCGCGCTCGACATCGCGAAGAAGCTGCGCGCGAAGATCGACGCCCAGCCCAATATGCGCGCGATGATGACGCGCGACGCCGACTTCTTCGTGCCGCTGAACGTGCGCGTGCAGAAGGCGCGCCGCGTGGGTGCGGACCTGTTCGTCTCGATTCACGCCGACGCGTTCACCACACCCGCCGCGCGCGGCTCGTCGGTGTTCGCGCTGTCGGAGCACGGGGCTTCCAGCGCGGCCGCGCGCTGGATGGCGAACAAGGAAAACTCGTCGGACCAGATCGGCGGCATCAGCGTGCAGACGGCCGACGCCGCCGTGAACCGCGCGCTCTTCGACATGTCGACAACGGCGCAGATCCGCGACTCGCTGCGCTACGGCGGCTTCGTGCTCAACGAGGTCGGCGAGATCAACAAGCTGCACAAGGGCTCGGTCGAGCAGGCGGGCTTCGCGGTGCTCAAGGCCCCCGACATTCCGTCGATCCTCGTGGAAACGGCCTTCATCAGCAATCCCGAGGAAGAGAGCAAGCTCAACGACGACGCCTATCGCGACAAGATGGCCAACGCCATCATGAAGGGCATCAAGCGCTATTTCGCGGCCAACCCGCCGCTCGCGAAGAGCCGCATGACCTGAGGCCGCGAAGCCTCACTGCGCGCCGCAACGAAAACGCCGCGCAAGCCCGAAGGCTTGCGCGGCGTTTTCGTTTGCAGCCTCAATCGAAGACTCGGGCGCGGCTTCAGGAACGCACTGCGCCCAGACGCTGCTTGACCCAGCCGCCGAACACGTTGACGGCCAGCCCGCCCATCACGAGCACGGCGCCCCCGATCTCGGCGGCCGTGAGCTGCTCGCCGAGCAGCAGCGACGCCGAAGCCAGCCCGACGATCGGCACGAGCAGCGAGAACGGCGCGACCTGGCTTGCGGGGTACTTCGAAAGCAGGCGGCTCCAGAGGCTATAGCCGACCAGCGTCGCGACGAACGCGAGATAGACGATCGCGCCCACCGAAGCCATGCCGATGCCCGCAAGCGCCTGACCCATGCGCTGCGGCCCCTCCATCCAGTACGACAGCACGAGGAACGGCAGCGGCGGCACGAGGCTCGCCCACACCACGAGGCCAACGAGATCCACCTTGCCCACCTTCTTCGTGACGATATTGCCGAGCGCCCACATGCACGCGGCGCACAGCGTGAGCAGGAAACCGGCGATGGTCATGCCGCCCGCACTGCTGCCCATCGACTGCATGCCGATCAGCGCGAGCCCGCCCGCGGCGATCAACAAGCCGATCACGTTCTGCGCGTGAAAGCGCTCGTGCAGGAAGAACGCCGCGAAACCGAGCGTGAAAAACGCCTGCGCCTGCAACACGACCGAGGCGAGGCCCGCGGGCATGCCCACGTACATCGCCGTGAAGAGAAACGCGAACTGGCCAAGCGAGATCGTCGCGCCATAGGCCAGCAGCCAGCGCAGCGGCATTTGCGGGCGCTTCACGAACAGCACCGCCGGGAACGCCGCCAGCATGAAGCGCAGCGCGCCGAGCAGGAGCGGCGGCACGCCGTGCAGCCCCACCTTGATCACCACGAAATTCACGCCCCACGCGAGCACCACCACCAGCGCGAGCAACAAGTCCTTCGGCGACATCTCCTGCTCTCCCCATTTTTTTCGTCGAATTCGCGAGTTTACCGCCTCGCGCCGCAACGCGCCGAGCCTCCACGCGTTAGCCACACACCGCGAAGCCCGGCGTTAGAATGAGCGCCTGCTGCGCGCGCGGCCCGCCCGCGCGCCGATTCCGGCACCCGATCCCGCCACGACATCCGTGCCGTACGACTCATCAAGGAAGCGTCCATGTCCTCATCGATCAAAGCGGTACTCAAGCCTCATCAACGCGACATCGGCAATCTGTATGTGCGGCGCGTGCTGCCCGCGCTCGCGGCCCGCCTTGTCGGCCCGTTCATCTTCTTCGACCACATGGGCCCCGCCACCCTCGCGCCGGGCGCGGGCGTGGACGTGCGCCCGCACCCGCACATCGGCCTGGCCACCGTCACGTATCTGTTCGACGGCGCGCTCATGCATCGCGACAGCATCGGTTCGAGCCAGAAGATCGTGCCCGGCGACGTGAACTGGATGACGGCCGGGCGCGGCATCGTCCACTCCGAGCGCACGCCGGAGGAAGACCGCGCCACCGGCCTCACCATGCACGGCATCCAGACCTGGGTGGCCCTGCCCTTCGATCACGAAGACACGGAGCCGTCGTTCTTCCATCACGCCGGCGACACGCTGCCCGAAATCGAGCGCAACGGCGTTGCCATGCGCGTGATCGCGGGCACGGCGTTCGGCGCCACCTCGCCCGTCGAGACCTTCTCGGGCACGCTCTACGTGGCCGCCGACTTCGCGCCGGGCAGCGCCGTCGCGCTCGACGCGGAGCATGAGGAACGCGGCGTCTACCTCGTGGAAGGCGACCTCGCCATCGACGGCACGCCGCTCGAACAGCACACCATGGCCGTGCTCGTGCCCGGCGAAACCGTCACGCTTTCGAGCGCGAACGGGGCGCGCGTGATGCTGCTGGGCGGCGAGAAGCTCGAAGGCGAGCGCTTCATCGAATGGAATTTCGTGGCAAGCTCGCGCGAAAAGATCGAAGCCGCGAAAGCGGCCTGGACGCGCCAGGAAATGGGGCATGTTCCCGGCGAAACGGAATGGATTCCGCTGCCGGAGAAAAAGCCGCGCTGATCGGGCGAAGCCAGCGCAAAGGAAACACGCGCGCCGCGGCCGGTTTCAAGCGATTTCAAGCGGTTGAAACCGGTCAATACCAATTGAAACCCGCGCGTTTCGTCCCCAACTAGCGACGTAACGGATATCCCAAACGAGGACGCAATGGACACCACTCTCGCCACTTTCGAAAAAGACGTGATCGAAGCGTCGGCGCTCGCGCCGGTGCTGGTCGACTTCTGGGCGCCCTGGTGCGGCCCGTGCAAGACGCTCGGGCCGATGCTCGAAAAGCTCGAAACCGAGTACGCGGGCAAATGGAAGCTCGTGAAGGTGAATGTCGACGAGAACCAGGAACTGGCCGCGCACTTCAACGTGCGCAGCATTCCGCACGTCGTGGCGTTCGCCGATCGCCAGGCTGTCGACCAGTTCATCGGCGTGCTGCCCGAAGGCCAGTTGCGCCAGTTCCTCGACGGCCTGATTCCCGATGGCGCCGACGCCGCGCGCCGCGCGGCCCAGGAAGCGCTCGCCGATGGCCGCCGCGACGAAGCCTACGAGGCGCTACAGGCCGCGCTCGCCTTCGATCCGGGCAACGACGAAGTGCGCATGGACCTGATCGAGATGCTGCTCGCCGACAACCGCGCCGACGACGCGCAAAAGGAAGTCGAGCTGCTTTCGCCCAAGACCACGCAGGGCATCGACGCGCGCTTCAACGCGCTCAAGACGCGCCTGGACGCGCTCGACGCCGCCGCCGACCTGCCGCCCACCGACGCGCTCGAAGCCCAGGTGGCCGCCAACGCCGGCGACCTCGAAGCGCGCTTCGATCTGGCGAACGCGCTGATCGCCCGGCGCAAGTATGCGGGGGCACTGGAGCACCTGCTGGAGATCGTCAAGCGCGACCGCGCGTTTCGCGACGACATCGGCCGCAAGACCATGCTTTCCGTGTTCGATCTCGCGGCACACCAGCCGCAGCTCGTGAGCGAGTGGCGGCGCAAGCTGAGTTCAGCGTTGAACTGATCGCACGCGGCGCGAATCTGCCCGATTCGGCTTCGATTCAGCGCCCAAAAAAGCAAAACGCACGGCCTTCACGGGCCGTGCGTTTTTTTTCGCCGATGCGATCCCGCGCGGGGTCAGCCGGTCGTCGCCCGATGCGCCAGCGCGCGCAACACATACGCGGCGGCGGCGAAGCCAAAGCTTGCGGTCACGCATACGCTCGACCCGAAGCCCGCGCAATTGAGCCCCACCGGGCCGTGATGTCCCGGCGACGTGCTCACGTGCTCGGCCTCGGCGTCGATATCGCACACGGCCGCTTCGGGATAGATGAGCGGCTCGTCCGAATACACGGCGCTCACCTTGAACCTGGCCTTCGGCCCGCGCGGAAAGCCGTGCTGCTTGCGCAACTGGCCGCGCACCTTGGAAAGCAGCGGGTCCTGGATCGTGAGCGCGAGGTCGTCGATGCGAATGCGCGTGGGATCGAGCTGCCCGCCCGCGCCGCCCACCGTGATGAGCGGCACGCGATGCTCGACGCACCAGGCGATCAGCGCGGTCTTGGTGCGCACGCTGTCGATGGCGTCGATCACGTAGTCGAAGCCGCCGCCCAGCAGCTCGGCGAAGTTCGAGGGTTCGACAAAATCCTCGACGAGGCGCACTTCGCAGGCCGGGTCGATAAGCTTGATGCGCTCGGCCATGGCCTCGACCTTGGGCTTGCCGTAGTTGCCGTCGAGCGCATGGATCTGGCGGTTGGTGTTGCTCTCGGCCACGTTGTCGAGGTCGATCAAGGTGAGCTTGCCGATCGCGCTGCGCGCGAGCGCCTCGGCAACCCACGAGCCCACGCCGCCAATGCCGATCACGGCCACATGGGCGCGCTCGAACGCATCGAGCGCGGGTGCGCCATAAAGCCGCGCGATTCCGCCGAATCGGCGGGCCCGGTCGGCAACATCGGCGGCGGGGCTCGCGGTAAGATCGACGGAGCCGGCGGCAACAGGGGAATTCGGGATACTGGACATGACGGTAGGCAATCGGTAAGCGGACCAGGGAGCGCTTCCACACGGCGCTCACGGTCCTGGCAAGACCCGTATTTTGCCTGATCGCGTGAAGCAGGACCTGGCGCCGCCCCGCTTCGCGAGCCGAACACCGCGAACCGGTGCGTACTTGCAGGGCTTGCCGCCCGTGCGCCGCGCGCTCGCAACCTGATTGCCGCCTCTCCCTTATACTTGTCCGCAATGAAGCGTCTGCATAAAAGATGACCTCCCTCGCCGATCTCCGCAAGAACTACTCGCTCGGCTCGCTCGACGCCGCCGACGTCAATCCCGATCCGATCCGCCAGTTCCAGACCTGGTTCGCCCAGGCGCTCGACGCGAAGCTGCCCGAGCCCAACGCCATGACGGTGGCGACCGTCGACGCGCAAGGCCGCCCCGCCGCTCGCATCCTGCTCATCAAGGGCGTGGACGAGCGCGGCTTCGTGTTCTTCACGAACTACGAAAGCCGCAAGGGGCGCGAGCTCACCGCCAATCCGCACGCGGCGCTGCTCTTTCACTGGATCGAGCTGGAGCGTCAGGTGCGTATCGAAGGCAAGGTCGAACTCACGAGCGCCGAGGAAAGCGACGCCTACTTCAACTCGCGCCCGCTCGGCTCGCGCATTGGCGCGTGGGCCTCGGAGCAGAGCAGCGTGATCGCCGGCCGCGCACAGCTCGAAGCGCGCGAACAGGAAGTCACAGCGCAGTACGGCGAGCACCCGCCGCGCCCGCCGCACTGGGGCGGCTACCGGCTCGTGCCGGACGCCATCGAATTCTGGCAGGGCCGGCCCTCGCGGCTGCACGACCGCATCCGCTATACGCGCGCGAGCAGCGCCGCGGCCTGGCGCATCGAGCGGCTCGCGCCTTGAGCGCGTTCGCGCGCGGCTGCGCCCTGGTTGTTTTACCGTAACGGTTTTATCTGCTGCACTCGCATCACCCGCATCACCCGCTTGATTGGCAACACGCGCGCGCGGCGCAGCCCCTCGCCGCCGCGCCGCCGGTTTTTTTGTCTCGCCGCCTCTGGCACGCATCGCAATTCGCTTTTGTCGTGGGTCTGGAACCGTTCATTCGACAGGGAGAGAAACGCATGTTCTGGGAGAAGAAACTCGCGCAATGGGTAGAGGAAGTGCGCAACAAGGCCAATCTGCCCGCCCGTCTCGTGCTCTGGAGCGGCCAGCAATACGATTTCGGGCACTTCGCCGCGCCGCAGGTCACGCTCAAGGTCAATAGCGCCGCCGCCCTGCCGCTGCTGCTGGAGCCGAGCCTCGACAATCTCGGCGAAGCCTACGTGAAGGGCAAGATCGACATCGAAGGCAAGCTCGCCGACATCATCAACATCAGCTACTCGCTCGCGCGCAATACCGTCACGAGCGCCGGCAAGCTCGCCCGCGTGCGCCGCTATTTCACGCACTCGAAGTCCACGGACAGGCAGGCCATCCAGTACCACTACGACGTCTCGAACGAGTTCTACAAGCTGTGGCTCGACGAGAACATGGTCTATTCGTGCGCCTACTTCGAGAACGGCGACGAAGACCTCGCCACCGCGCAGTTGAAGAAGATCGACCACATCCTCACGAAGATCCAGGTGCAGCCGGGGCATACGCTGCTCGACATCGGCTGCGGCTGGGGCGCGCTCGTGCTGCGCGCGGCGCAGAAGTTCGGCGCGCGCTGCGTGGGCGTCACGCTCTCGCAGAACCAGTTCGATCTCGCCACGGCGCGCGTGAGGGCCGCCGGGCTCGACCAGCGCATCGAGATCCGCCTCCAGGACTATCGCGACATACAAGGCCAGTTCGACCGCATCACGAGCGTGGGGATGTTCGAGCACGTCGGGCGCAAGAATCTGCCGGGCTACTTTCGCAAGGTGCACGACCTGCTCGCCGACGACGGCGTCGCCATGAACCACGGCATCACCTCGTCGGACGCCGAATCGGGCGAAGCGCCGCTCGGCGGCGGCGAGTTCATCGACCGCTACGTGTTCCCCGACGGCGAACTGCCGCACATTGGCCTGGCGCTCGAAGCGGCGCAGCGCGGCGGCCTCGAAGCGGTTGACGTGGAGAGCCTGCGCCGTCACTATGCGCACACGCTCGATATCTGGGCGGAGAATTTCGAGGCGCGTGCCGAAGAGGCGAAAAAGCTCGTCGACGACGAGAAGTTCCGCATCTGGCGCGTTTATCTGGCGGGTTGCGCGTACGCGTTCGAGCACGACGACGTGTCGATCTTCCAGATCGTCTGCCGCAAGGCCGGCCGCAGCGCAAAAACGCTGCCGTGGTCGCGCCGGTATATGTACGAGAAGCCGCTCTGAGGCAGGCGGCGGCGCAAGGGCATGGCCCGCCGCGCCGCCGTTGCGCCCGCGTCGCCTGTCAGGCGGGCGGCTTCGCCCCACGACCGCCATTAATGACGCCACTGCGCGACGCAACCGCATGAACGAACGCGACGACGGCCACGACCTGTTCGGCGCCGCCTCGGATGAAGCACGCAGCACGAGGCCGCTCGATGCGCCCGGCGAAGGTGCCCGCGAGAACGCTCACCAGGCCGCCCGCGAGGCCGCGCGCCGCACCGCGCCGAAAGCCGCGCCCCGCGCCGAGCCTCAGCCCGACCTGTTCGGCTTCACCGCGCCCGCGAGCGCGCCCAGGCCCGCTGCCGCGAAGCGCCCCGCCCGCGCCGCCGCCGCCGAAGACAACATCAACGACGCCGAAATCGAAGCACCCGAGCAAGGCGAGGACAACCCGCGCGCCCCCGGCGCACCGCGTTCGAAACCGCCGAAGCAAGCCGAGCCCGGCGCGCCGCCCAAACGCCGCGGCCGTGGCGTGTTGCCCGCCGTGGCCACGCAGGAAACGCTCGACCTCGCCGCGCAACTGCCCGCGAGCGTGCGCCTCGGCACCTCGTCGTGGTCGTTTCCGGGCTGGCGCGGCATCGTCTACGGCGACGACTACAGCCAGTCCAAACTGGCCCGCGACGGCCTTGCGGCCTACGGCGCGCATCCGTTGCTGCGCTCGGTGAGCATCGACCGCTCGTTCTACGCGCCGCTCACCGTCACCGACTACCTGCGCTACGCGCAGCAGGCGCCCGAGCACTTCCGCTTCATCGTCAAGGCGCCCGCCCTCGTCACCGACGCCAGCGTGCGCGGCGATCGCGGCGAGCCCGTTTCGGCGAACCCCTGCTTCCTCAATGCGGAGCTGGCCGCGCGCGAATTCGTCGAACCGTGTCTCGCGGGGCTCGGCAACAAGGCGGGTGCGCTCGTGTTCCAGTTTCCGCCGCTGCCCGATCAACTGCTGGCCGACCCGGCCGCCTTCGTCGAGCGCCTCGCCGCATTTCTCGCCGCCCTGCCGCCGCTGCCCAAGCCTACCGAAACGACCGGAGCATCCGAGGCCCGCGACGGCCCCTGCTACGCCGTCGAAATTCGCGACGCAATCCTGCTCACGCCGCGCTTCGTACGCACGCTGCGCGCGGCGGGCGTGCGCTACTGCGTGGGTCTGCACGCGCGCATGCCGGACCCGCTGCGCCAGGCCGCGGCGCTCGCCCTGATGGACGGCGAAGCCCCGGCCGGCCCGCTGATCGTGCGCTGGAGCCTGCACAGCGGCTTCAAGTACGAGCAGGCCAAAGCGCGCTACGAGCCGTTCGACAAGCTCGTGGACGAAGACCCGCACACCCGCGACACGCTCGCCGAACTGGCCGCGCGCTACGCGATCGCGGGCCAGCCCGTGCTCATCACGACGAACAACAAGGCGGAAGGATCGGCGCCGCTCACCTGCGCGAAGCTCGCGCGGGCGATTGCCGAGGAGATGGCGCGGCTGCGCGCGGAAATGGAGCAGGATGCCGCGACAGCGGGCGCTAACGACGACTGACGCACCGGCAAAATGTGACGGCGATCACATCTTCGCGCATGCCCGGGCGCTAACCTACGGCCCCATAGAGTCCGAATACAGCCCGAAATCCGTCACGATGCCGTGCATCGATGCACCGGCACCCGGCCGCCATTGCCGACGGCGCGTGAAATCGCCGTCCTGAATCCACGATTGCATGCGCTCAGTTAATTTTTCGTACGATCCCCGCCTGGATCAGTTGCGTGGGAGCGCCGCGCTCCTCGTCTTTCTCTATCACGCATTCCACGTCTTCTACGGACACTGGCACGCCTTTCCGGGCGCGTTCTGGGCGGGCTGGCTCGTGGAGGGGCACACCGGCGTCGGGCTGTTCTTCGTGCTGTCCGGCTTCCTGTTCATGAACATCGCGCTCGCGGCGCCGGACATCGAATGGGCGCCGTTCATGCGCAATCGTCTCCTGCGCATTTTCCCGCTGTTCGTGGTGATGTACGTCGTGGCCACGTCGGTGGGCCGCGACGCGTTCCGCCCCGCCGATCTTTTCTATTTGCTGTTCTCCAATCTCGGCGAAGCGCCCACGTCGAACTCGTTCATTACCGGCGCGGCGTGGTCCATTTCGATCGAATTCACCTTCTACATGGTGTTTCCGTACCTGGCCCGCTTTGCGATCCAGTACGGCGCCGGCTGGCTGATCCGCCTGATCGCGCTCTGGGTGCTGCTGCGCTGCGGGGCGTACTTCGTGACCGAGCAGGCCACGCACATGTATTACTCGACGCTGCTCGGGCGCTTCGACCAGTTCCTGATCGGCATGCTGTGCGCGATGTTCGTCAAGCGCATGCCCGTGCTGCACGAGCGCCGGCTCTCGATACTCTGGCCACTCGCGGCGACATGCGCCGTGGTCCTGATTCTCGGTTTGCTCGGCAGCAAGGCCAGCTATCAGCTTCCGGTGCCCAAGCAACCGGTCTGGGCGGTTTGGGGCACGGTGGAAGCGCTCATGTGGGGCGGCTTCGTGATCTGCTATTCGTGCTGGCGCGGCAGCCTGCCGAAACCGGCGGCCTCGCTGTTCTCGAGCATTGGCGAAGTGAGCTATTCGTTCTACCTGCTGCATGGCGTCGTGCTTTTCATCTTCGCGCACTTCACGCTGCCGTATTTCGAGAAGCTGAACTGGCGCGTCGGCATGATGCTCGTCATGGTCACGCTCCTGCCACTGTGTCTTTTCGTGGCGCGGCTGAGCTACCAGGTGATCGAGCGCCCGTGGCTGCAAATGCGCGGCCGATACCACGGCAAGCTGCAACCCGCATCCGTTGCGGCTTCCGCGTCTTCCGTCTCTTCCGTGTCGCAATGATGCCGGGCCACGGGCGGACCCTGCTGCTCGCACCGCAAGGGCCGGGCGCGGCGGCGGCAACGCCCGTGCGCGAGTTCGCTTTTGTCGTGGCGGTCTACGCGGCGAGCCGGTTGCTGCTTGTCGCCGCCACCCTGATCGGCGCGCATCTGCTCGACGCGCGTGGCTCCGTGCCCGAGTTGCTGTGTCAATTCGATTGCCTCTGGTACCGGGCCATCATCGACCACGGCTACGACCTCGCGCCCAATTTCGGCCCAGGCGGTCCTTTGTCGCCGTTCGCCCATCAACACGGCGACGCGGCCAACTGGGCGTTCTTTCCCCTCTTCCCGCTGCTCGCACGGTGGACCGCGCTGGTCACAGGCGCGGCGCCGCTGGTCGGCGCCTACGTGGTGTCGAATCTGGCCTTCCTTGCCGCACTCCTCCTGCTCAGGCAGTACGCCGGACGATGGACCACGCCGGGCACGGCCCGCTTCGTCGTCCTTCTTGCGAGCTTTTCGCCGGCCAGCCTGTATTTCTCGCTGGCCTACACCGAGGCGCTCTACCTGCTGCTCATGCTGGCCGTGGTGTCGGCCGCCAGCAGCGGCCGCTGGCTGATGGCGGGCATGGCCGCCGCGGCGCTCTCGGCCACGCGCAACCTCGGGGTGACGATCCTCGCGCCGATGCTGGCGATCGCAATCAGCCAATACGGCTGGCGCGCCGTGCTGACTCTTCGTCGCGAAACCGATCGGGCCTGGGTCGCCATGCTGCTCGCGCCCGCCGGCCTCGCCGCGTTCATGCTGTTCCTGCACCACACGACGGGTGACGCGTTCGCGTTCAAGAACGTGCAGATCGCCTGGCATCGCGAAGTGGGCAACCCACTCGTCCAGCTATGGACGGCGCTGACGAGCGCTCAGACCTATCCGCTCTACTGCGCGAGCGTGGCGCTGTTCGGCATCGTGGCGTGCATCTGGCTCGCGGCGCGGTCCATGTACGCGGAGGCGCTCATCCTCGTAACGGGGATCTTCATTCCACTTGCCGCGGGCGTGGTCTCGATTCCCCGCTATGTCCTCACGCTCTACCCGGTTCCCCTGGCGATCGGCCTCGCGACGCAGAACATGCCGCGAACGCGCATCGCGCTCCTGGCCGCGTGCGTCGCGCTGCTGGCCGCGGCATGCCGGGCCTGGCTGGGACAATACTGGTTCATGGCATGAAGGCGCGCCGCTTCACGGCAATGCGGGCGCTGCTGCCGGGCGCCGCTTTGGCGCTGGGCGCGCTGTACTGCGCGACGGCCTGGTACGCGCTTCATCCGGCCGTGAGCCGCGAATACGACCTGTACTACCTGAAGCACCAGCTCCGGACATGGCCGGGCAACGGCGGCCTGGCCTATCGCCCGGGCGAGCGCATCGACTTCTCGCGCACGCTGCCCTGGCTATCCCGCATCGGCTGGTCCGATCCGGAAGGCTGGGGCACCTGGACCGACGGCGACAGCGCCTCGCTCTACCTGACGCTGCCCGGCAGACCGGCCGGCAACATGACGTTGCGCGTGCAAGGGCGTGGTTTCGTCGATGCGCGGCATCCCGTGCAGTCCGTGCGCGTCGTGGTGAACGGCATTGCGGTGGGCGCACTCGCGTACGCATCGCAAGACGCGAAAACGCAAACGCTGACGATTCCCAACCGCGCGTTTTCGGGCAGCAACGTCGAAATCGACCTGATTCCCGCCAATCCCGCCAAGCCTTCGGAAGGCGGCGCTTCGCAAGACACGCGGCGCCTGGGACTCGGCGTCGCCTCGATCGAACTCCTGCCGGGCTAGGCGCGCGGCCCGTCGTGCCGCGTCCGCGCGCCTTGCGCCTTATTCCGCCTTATTCCGCCTTATTCCGCTTTCAGCCGGTGCGCGAACTTCTGGCGGAACTTCGCGACCTTCGGCGCGACCACGAACGAGCAATAGCCCTGGTTCGGATGCTGCGCGAAGTAGTTCTGGTGATAGGCCTCGGCGGGGAAGTAGTTGCCGTCGAGCGGCAGCACCTGGGTGACGATCTTGCCTTCGTACACGCCCTCGGCGGCGATCTCGCGAATCGCCTGCTCCGCCGTCTCGCGCTGCGCCTGCGAATGCGTGAAGATCACCGAACGGTACTGCGTGCCGACGTCATTGCCCTGGCGGTTCAGTTGCGTCGGATCGTGAATCGCGAAAAAGATGTCGAGAATCTCGCGGTAGCCGATCTTCGCGGGGTCGAACTGCACGTTCACGACCTCCGCGTGGCCCGTCTCGCCGTCGCACACCTGCTCGTAGCTCGGGTTCGCGACGTGGCCGCCCGCGTAGCCCGATTCCACCGCCTCCACGCCGTCCACGCGCAAATACACCGCTTCGAGGCACCAGAAACATCCGCCGCCCAACGTTGCAATTTCACTCATACCAATCACCATGAAATCAATAGGTTATCCAAGATCCGGGAGGCTTGTCATTCAGCCGTGGCGGGTCCATTCGGGTCCAGTTTACCCGTCAACCCGTTTTGCAGGATGACGACTAATCGTGGTCTCCCCCAACCTTTGTGGTATGTGGATCGTCAGGACGGATTTCAAGGCAGGCCGCGATTTCGATGACTTCAGCGAAGCCAAAGAATGCCGTGCCCTCCGCAAGCGGAAGAAGCGAAAGCAAATCCTCTTCGAGATTGGCCGCGGCTGGCAACCCTGCCTCGGGCACCGGATGTTGGCACGCCCGCCGGGCAAAACCTGCGCCCGAGTAACGGACGCAGGGAGCCGGACTTATTGCGGCATGGTCGCGTCCGCGGCGTCGGTGCGTTTCGGACGCGGCGCGAGCCAGCCGCGCGAGCGCGCGAGCAGGGCCCGGCGCACGGGCGTGTCGTAGTAGCGGTCGACGCACCACGTCAGCAGCACGACGCCGGGGAACAGGAGCGCCGCGCTCACGCCGGCCGGATGGCGCAGAAAGTGGCTGTTGCGGGTGAGGTCCTCCAGGAGGAACCCGAACGGCACATGGAGGACGTAGACGGCATACGAGATCGCCCCCGAAAAAGCGAAGAGGCGCAGCCAGCGAGCGGGGGGCTCCACCCGGCATGCCGCCCAGACAATGGCGGGGAAGGCGACGAGCACGAGCAGCAGGTCGACCGCGACCGCGGGCTGGTTGTGCATCGGCCAGGGCATGAAGAGCAGGCCGAACGCCAGCGCGACGATGAAGATCGCCGAACGCGATTCACGCCTGCGCGCGGGCTGCTGGAGCCGGTATAACAGCAGACCGGCGGGAAAGGCATAGCCGAGGCGCGCAAAGCCCACATAGAACGATTGCCAGACAAACCCGTTGCACAGGCCCACGGTATAAGCCGCTGTTGCGAGGGCGACAGCCGACACGCACATGATGAAGATGAGCCGCCGTGTGGTCAGGTAGCGGAAGAACAGGCCATACGCAAGGCTCGCGATCAGTTCGAAGAACAGCGACCACGCAGGATGATCCAGCGGATAGAGGAAGTCGATCGTCCACTGGACCGGGTAGTAGGTCCGCAGGGGCGTGTGCGAGGGCATCATGAGCAACCCGGCCGGGACCGCGGAGGCGATGTCGGACCAGTCGGATGCAGGCAGCCGGTACGCCAGGGCAACGACGCCGAGTACGAGACCGGCGAGGTAAAGCGGATACAGGCGGAACAATCGCAATGTGAAGTACTGCTGCCAGTTTAGTTCGCCTGACGAAAGCTTCCGGTCGTAAGCATTGGCGATGACGAAGCCGCTCATCGCGAAGAAGAGATCGACCGCAAGATACCCGTGCTCGATGTACGGCAGGTGGTACAGCCCCTGGAAGTGCGCGAAGACAACCACCATCGCCGCCATGCCGCGTAAGCCGTCGAGGGTGGCGTATCTCGAGTCTGCAATCGACTGTCCCATGTCGCGCTCCGCGGCTGCTCTCTATCGTGGCTCCCGCCAAGAAGGTAACCTGCGCGAGGGTGGCGAGTTTGTGTGTTGACAGACACAAAGTCACTCCCGAGTCCGGATTCAAGGGAGTCCCGACCTCCCGTGCGGCCCGGACTTCCAGGGTCCGTCACGACATCACACCGGGGATGGCCGTTTCGACCGCCCGGGTCCTGCTCCGCTCCTTTCGGATGAGTCGCGGAAATCACTGCACGGCGCACTGCACCGGGCACCGCGCTGCGCACTGAACTGCGGCTCGCGCGAGCCGCCATCCGTCGCTTCCGCTAAAATTGTGACAATTCGCCGATTTTCCACATGACGTTGATCCCGATTTCCTCTCCCGCCGCCACGCGCGCGGCCCGCAAAGGCCTGCCCCGATGACCCGCCGCGCCAGCCCGCCCAATTTCGACGACGGCGCATTCCGCCGCGCGCTCGGCCAGTTCGCCACCGGCGTCACCGTGATCACGACGCGCGCGCCCGACGGCCAGCTCATCGGCATCACGGCCAGCTCGTTCAACTCGGTCTCGCTCAGCCCGCCGCTCGTGCTCTGGAGCCTCGCCACGCGCTCGGCTTCCATGCCCGTGTTCCGCTCGAACCCTCACTATGTGATCAATGTGCTCGCGGCGTCGCAGCTCGACCTGTGCAAGCGCTTCGCGACCGTGAAGGGCGACCGCTTCGAGGGCGTCTCGCACGCGGCCGGCGACACCGGCATGCCCGTGCTGGACGGGGCGATCGCGTGGTTCGAGTGCCACAACCGCAGCCGCTACGACGAAGGCGACCACGTGATCTTCGTGGGCGAGGTGGAGCGCTGCGGCGTGCGCGAGGACGGCGCGAACGCTTCGCCGCTCGTGTTCCACGGCGGCGCGTTCCACCAGCTTCAATCGTTGTAAGCCCCGAGGTTGTCAGCCGCGCGGTCGCGAGCCCAGGTGCGGGCCCGCGCCCCTACACCTGCGCGGTCTTCGGCTCGCGCTGGGCGATCAGGTCCACCGGCACGCCCGCTTCCGCCTTGAGCGTCGTGAGCACGATGTTCGAGCGGATGTCCATCACGCCCGGCGCCTTGTACAGCTTGTTGAGCACGAAGTCCGAGTAGTGCTTGAGGTTGTGCGCGAGCACGCGCAGCAGGTAGTGCGTCTCGCCCGTGACGACGTACGCCCCCACCACCTCCGGCCAGTCGCGCAGCGCCGAGACGAAGCGCTCGTGCCAGCTTTCCTGGTCGTTGCGCATCGACACCTGCACGAAAGCCTCCATCTCGAAGCCGAGAATCTCCCGGTTCAAACTGGCTCGATAACGCTCCACCACACCCTGATCCTCGAGCAGCCGCAAACGGCGCAGGCACGCCGACGGCGAGAGCGAAATACGCTCCGCCAGGTCGAGATTACTAATCCGCCCCTCATTTTGCAGCACGGCGAGAATACGGCAATCGGTAGCATCCAGCGAGATTGCGTTCATATTTGGTCTCCATTCCCGTCTTGTAACAAATTATGTGCCAACAACTGTAGTTTGCGGCGTTTTTTTCGCAAGCACATTTCACGCAGGGTTGCCTATCATTCGAAAAATACGGAGACAACCTGCTCAACGAGATGAACGACCTCTGGGACATTTCCCCGCCCATCCACCCTGAAACGCCCGTCTGGCCGGGCGATACGCCCGTTGGCGTCGAACGCGTCTGGCGCATGGAGGCCGGCTCGCCGGTCAACGTCGCGCGCGTGACACTTTCGCCACACACCGGCGCGCATACCGACGCCCCGCTGCACTACGACGCCAAAGGCGCGCCGATCGGCGCGGTGCCGCTCGACACGTATCTCGGCGCGTGCCGCGTGATTCATTGCGTGGGCGCCGCGCCCCTCGTGCTGCCCGAGCATGTGCAAGGCGCGCTGCAAGGCATCCCGCCGCGCGTGCTGCTGCGCACCTACGCGCACGCGCCGCAGGACCGCTGGGACAGCGCGTTTTGCGCCGTCGCGCCGCAAACCGTCGACCTGCTCGCCGCGCACGGCGTGCGCCTCATCGGCATCGACACGCCCTCGCTCGACCCGCAGGAGTCGAAGACGATGGACGCGCATCACCGTATCCGCGCGCACCGCATGGCGATCCTCGAAGGCGTCGTGCTCGACGCGGTGCCGCCCGGCGACTACGAACTGATCGCGTTGCCGCTGAAGTTCGCAACGCTCGACGCGAGCCCCGTGCGCGCCGTGCTGCGCGCGCTGCCCGCCAGCACTCGCTGAAAAGAAACCGCTATCCCGCTCATTGCGCCCAACACCGCCCAACACCGAAACGCAGACATGAACGACCGCAACGAAGCCCTGGCCGCCGATCACGCCGATCCGCTCGCCGCCTTGCGCGAGCAATTCACGCTCGCAGCCGGCACCATCTATCTCGACGGCAACTCGCTCGGCGTGCCGCCGTCGGCCTCGGCCGCGCGCGCGCAGGCCGTGATCGGCGCCGAATGGGGCGAAGGCCTCATCCGCAGCTGGAACACGGCGGGCTGGTTCGCCATGCCCAAGCGCCTCGGCAACAAGCTCGCGAAGCTGATCGGCGCGGCCGACGACGAAGTCGTCGTCACCGACACCATTTCGATCAACCTGTTCAAGGCGCTCTCCGCCGCGCTGCGCGTGCAGAACGCGCGCGACCCGAAGCGCCGCGTGATCGTGTCCGAGCGCTCGAACTTCCCGAGCGATCTCTACATCGCGCAAGGCCTCATCGAACAACTCGACCGCGGCTATGAACTGCGCCTCGTCGACGATCCGTCCGAGCTGCCCGCCGCGATCCGCGACGACGTGGCCGTGGCGATGATCACGCACGTGAACTACCGCACGGGCGAGATGCACGACATGCGCGCGCTCACCGAACACATCCACGCGCAGGGCGCGCTCGCGCTGTGGGATCTCGCGCATTCGGCGGGCGCGGTGCCCGTGGACCTGAACGGCGCGAACGCCGACTACGCCGTGGGCTGCACGTACAAGTACCTGAACGGCGGCCCCGGCTCGCCCGGCTTCGTGTGGGTGCCCAGGCGCCACCAGAGCGCGTTCTCGCAGCCGCTCTCGGGCTGGTGGGGGCACAGGAAGCCGTTCGAGATGAACCCGGAGTACCGCCCCGACGACGGCATCGCCCGCTACCTCTGCGGCACCCAGCCGATCATTTCGATGGCGCTCGTCGAATGCGGCCTCGACGTGTTCCTGCAAACCGACATGCAGGCGATCCGCCGCAAGTCGCTCGCGCTCACCGATCTCTTCATCGAACTGGTCGAAACGCGCTGCAAGGCATACGGCCTCACGCTGGTGACGCCGCGCGAGCATGCGCAACGCGGCTCGCACGTGAGCTTCGAGCATCCGCACGGCTATGAGGTGATGCAGGCGCTGATCGCGCGCGGCGTGATCGGCGACTATCGCGAGCCGCGCGTGCTGCGCTTCGGCTTCACGCCGCTGTATCTGCGTCACGTCGATGTGTGGGACGCCGTGGAGACGCTGCGCGACGTGCTCGCGACCGAGTCCTGGCGCAAGCCCGAATTCGCCGAACGCGGCGCGGTGACCTGAGGAGCGGCACATGAACGATCACATGCAGATTCCCGGCGTGCCCGAGACCGACGAAACCGCCAACGCACCGCGCGGCGGCTGCCCGTTCGGGCACGGCGCGCAGGCGCCCACGGCACAACCCTCGACCTCGGCCGATAAAGGCGACGGCTGGCACGACGCGCAACTCGACTTTTCGAAGTCGATGAGCTACGGCGACTATCTCGCGCTCGATTCGGTGCTCAACGCGCAGCATCCGCTTTCGCCCGATCACAACGAGATGCTGTTCATCGTGCAGCACCAGACGAGCGAACTGTGGATGAAACTCGCGCTCTATGAGTTGCGCGCGGCGCTCGCCAACGTGCATCGCGATGCGCTGCCGCCCGCGTTCAAGCAGCTCGCGCGCGTCTCGCGCATCATGGAGCAGCTCGTGCAGGCGTGGAACGTGCTCTCCACGCTCACGCCCTCCGAGTACACGGCCATGCGGCCATATCTGGGCGCTTCATCGGGCTTCCAGTCGTATCAGTACCGGCAGATCGAGTTTCTGCTCGGCAACAAGAACGTGCAGATGCTCAAGCCGCACGAGCACCGGCCCGAGATTTTCGAGCAGGTGAAAGCGACGCTCGAAGCGCCCTCGTTCTACGACGAAGTGATCCGCCTGCTCGCGCGGCGCGGCTTCGCGATCGCACCCGAGCGCCTGAACCGCGACTGGTCGCAGGCGACGGCGCACGACGCGAGCGTCGAGGCGGCGTGGCTCGAGGTGTATCGCAATCCTTCGCAGTACTGGGATTTGTACGAGATGGCCGAAGAACTCGTCGATCTCGAAGACGCGTTCCGTCAATGGCGCTTCCGTCACGTGACGACGGTCGAGCGCATCATCGGCTTCAAGCAGGGCACGGGCGGCACGAACGGCGCGCCGTATCTGCGCAAGATGCTCGACGTCGTGCTGTTTCCCGAGCTTTGGCACGTGCGCACGGTGCTGTAAAGCGCAAACGGCGGCGCGACCCTGCGAGGTCGCGCCGCCGTCTTTTTATTGCACGCCGTTCGCGCTTGTTTCGGCTTATTTCCGCTTACTTCTCGACGTGCCGGCCGTAGTTGTCGTCGAAGCGCACGATGTCGTCCTCGCCGAGATAGCTGCCGCACTGCACCTCGATCATTTCGAGCGGCACGCGGCCCACGTTTTCGAGGCGGTGCTTCACGCCCACCGGCACATAGGTCGACTGGTTCTCGCCGAGCAGGAACACTTCGTCGCCGCGCGTCACGCGCGCCGTGCCGCTCACCACGATCCAGTGCTCGCTGCGGTGGTAATGCAGTTGCAGCGAGAGCGTCGCGCCCGGCGAGACCACGATGCGCTTGACCTGGTAGCGCGAGCCGCGCTCGATCGAGTCGTAATAGCCCCAGGGGCGCGCGACCTTGCGGTGATGCGCGGCCTCGGTGCGCTCGCCTTCGCGAATGCGGCCGACCAGCGCCTTCACGTCCTGCGCGCGGCTCTTGTCGGCGACCAGCACGGCGTCGGCGGTCTCGACCACGATCAGGTCCTGGGTGCCCACGCAGGCCACGAGCCGCCCTTCCGAATGCACATAGGTGCCCGACGTATCTTCGAGCAGCACGTCGCCGCGCGTGACGTTGCCCGCGGCGTCCTTCGGCATGATGTTCCAGACGGCGTCCCACGAGCCCACGTCCGACCAGCCCACCTCCAGCGGCACCACCGCGCCTTGCAGGCCGCCTTCGGCGAGCCGCTCCATGACCGCGTAGTCGATCGAGTCGGACGGGCAGCCGAGGAACGACTGCGTGTCGATGCGCCACGAGGCGCCCTCCGCGCCGCCCTTGCGGTACGCGTCCTCGCAGGCGTGCGCGATGTCCGCGCGCAGCGCGCGGATCGCCGCGAGCCACACCGAGGCGCGCATCACGAAGATGCCGCTGTTCCACCAGTGACGCCCGCCCGCCAGGAACGCCTCGGCGACTTCGCGCGGCGGCTTCTCGACGAAGCGGCACAACTCGCGCGCATGTGCGGCCCGGGTCGTCTCGTCGCCTTCGAGCGTCGCGCCCGTTTCGATATAGCCGTAGCCCGTTTCGGCGCGCTGCGGCACCACGCCGAGCGCGACGATGCGGCCTTGCTGCGCGAGACGCGCCGCGGCGTTCACGGCACGCGCGAACGCGGGCGCGTCGAAGATCGCGTGATCGGCCGGCATGACGACGAGCACCGGGTCGCCGCCGCCCGCGCTCGCGCGCATGGCGGCGAGCGTGAGCGCGGGCGCCGTGTTGCGCCCGGCCGGCTCGACCATGACCTGCCAGTCGCGGCTGCTCACCTTGAGCTGGTCGGCCACCATGAAGCGATGCTCCTGCGCGCAGATCAGCAGGCCGCCGTTCGAGCCCGGCCGAGCGAGCGAGTCGAGGCGCGTGACGGTCGATTCGAGCAGCGAGCGGTCGCCCAGCAGACCGATCAGCTGCTTCGGATGCGCCTCGCGCGAAAGCGGCCACAGGCGCGTGCCGGAGCCGCCCGCGAGCACGACGGGCAGGATGTCGAGCGCAGCGAGCGAAACCGCTGGAGCGCCTTGCACGGTGGTGTCGATGGTTTGGGGGAACGTCATGTTCAGGATTTTTCTTCGATTACCGGATCTCGTTCGACCGAAAGCGGCGCGGGCTCGCGCCTGAAATCGGCTGCCTTGGCGGCGCCCGCCTTCGCGGTGCCGCTCGCGTGTTCGGCCACCACGGCGTCGTAAATGCGCCGGTAGGCCCGCGCCGTGCGATGCGCGGTAAAGAGGTCTTCGAAACGCAGCGCGGCGCGGCGGCCCATCAGCTCGCACCAGTGCGGGTCGTCCCACAGTTCCTTCATCGCGCGCGCGAGGTCTTCGGGATCGTTAGGATCGCAAACCAGTCCCGTTTCGCCGTGGCGATTCACGTAGCTCGTGCCGGTGCCGATCTCGCAGGTGATCATCGGCTTGCCGAGCATCGCGCCTTCGAGCAGCGTCATGCCGAACGCCTCGGCGCGGTTGGGCGACGGGAACACGATGGCGCGCGAAAGCTCGATGAGCGCCATCTTGTCTTCTTCGGGCAGCAAACCGGTGAAATGCGCGCTCGTGATGCGATGCTGCTGCGCGTAGGCGCGCAACTCCGGCGCGAGCGGACCGTCGCCCACGAGCACGACCGGGTAGCCCGTGCGCTGGATCGCTTCGAGCAGCACGTTCAAACCCTTGTAGTAGCGGAACACGCCCACGAAGAGAAAGAACGGACCGCCGATGCGCTCGCGCCATTTCTGCAACAGCGCTTCATCGGGCTTCGGATAGAAGCTGCGCGTGAGACCGAGCGGCACGACTTCGACCTTGTCGCGATGCGCCCGCAGCACGTCGCTCGTCGCCACGTAGTTCGGCGAGGTCGCGACGATGCGATCGACGCTGCCGAGAAAGCGGTGCATGAGCGGCTTGTACATCGCGAGCAGCGTGGGCTGGCGCTGGATGTCGGCGTGATACGTCACGACCGAGGGCTTGCGCACGCGCGCGGCCAGGTGCGCGATGTCCGCCATCGGCCAGGGGAAGTGGTAGTGGACCACGTCGGCTTCGCGCGCGAGCTGGCGAAAGCGCCGGATCGCCGGCAGCGACAGCTCGACCGAGGCGACCTTGAAGCCGCTCGGCACGCGCTCCACCACGTGGCCCGGCAGGTTCACGCGGCGTGGGCCGCCGCTTTGCGCGGTGAGCGTGAGCACGGTGTTCTCGACGCCCTGGTCCGCCCCCGCGCGGCACAGGTGATAGATGGACTGCTCGGCGCCCCCGACCGTATCAGGCAGATACGTTCGATAGAAGTGCAGCACACGCATGATGCATGACCCGAAATTGGAATGTGTGTTCAGCGGCCCGGGATCGTGCAGGTCGTTGCCGGCACAACTGCATGGGCAGCAGTGCGGGCGACGGCGCGGACTTCGCGTGCGGCCTCATTAATCAACTTCACTACCCTCGACGTCATCCGCTTCGACGTCGCGACCTTCATCTTCATCGCCGGCCTCTTCCATCTGGCCGATCGCGGCCTTCTTGCGCAATTGCAGCTCCGCTTCGCCCTTGGCGAGCTTCTTGAGCAATTGCGCGTCGCGCACGATCAGGCGGCGGTAATCGCGCTCGATCACCTTGCCGTCCACGAGCGAGCGGATGGCGCGCGACACGGTTTCCCGGCTCACGTTGGCCATGATCGCGATCGCCTGCTGGTTCGGCAGGTTCTCGATGGTGTGCAGGTCCCCGGCGCTCTTTTTCATCGAGGCCTCGAGCACCGAGTACACCCGCGCGTATGCGCGCGACAACCCGAGCATCGAACGGTAGTTCGATGCCTGACGAATGGTGCGGCACAGCCGCTGCAACAAGGCCTCGACCACCGCGGGGTTGCGGTAGAAAAGGTTTTGCGCGTGGGCCTTCGGCAGGAAACCAACAACAGATTCGCTTGTGGCAATGATCGACGCCGAACGCGGCCCGCCGTCGATGATCGACAGCTCGCCGAAGTAATCCCCCGGCTCGACGAAGTTCAATCCCACTTCGCGTCCATCCTCCGAGAGCGCGATGACCTGCAATCTCCCGGACATGAGCATCAGCAGGGATGACCCCGCATCCCCCTTGTGGACGACGAATTCGCGCTTCCCGAAGCGCCTGTAACGAATATGCCGACTGGTCTCTTCAATCACTTCATCGGCGACGTTGCGCAGGAGCTTTTGCTGCCTGAGCAGATCGATCGCCTTCAATGGTCCGAAGCTGCCTTTGAACTCTTCTGTAGACATCCTGGAGTTGCAGCCTTTTTATGTGATCCGGCGCCACGATAGACGCCCGCGACGTGAAAATCTGTGACAGCCGTCACAACCCGCCCGCCGGCACTGCGGGTACCATCCTTGAAAAATCGCGCGCGCGCGAGAAAAACGGATCGAAGACCAATGCCATCAAGAACTTTGCGGGGGCTGGCGGCCTTAGTGCTGTCTGTCGTTTGCGCTGCGGGGGCAGCACAAACGACCCAGTCGGACCAGAAGGACCAGAGGGATAGGACGAACTTGCCGGCGCCAGAGGCAAGCGCCGCCGTAGCCGCGGCAAGCGCGGCGGGCAAGGCCGTCGTCGTCGTGGGGCACGCGAGCGTCGCGAACGCGCGCGGCACGAGCGCGCTCGCCTCGGGCGCGAGCCTCGCGGTGGGCGACACGATCGAAACCAGCGCCGACGGCTACGTCTATGTCACGACCGTCGATCACGGCTTCATCAGCGTGCGGCCGAATTCGTCGCTGAGCATCGAGCGCTATGACTACGACGCGAGCGCGCCCGAGCGCACCGTCATCAAGCTCACGCTGCATCGCGGCGTGGTGCGCGAAATCTCCGGCAAGGGCGCGCAGGCCGCGCGCGACCACTACCGCATGAACACGCCGGTCGCGGCACTGGGCGTGCGCGGCACCGACTTCACCGTATTCACCAACGCAAACGTCACGAGCGCTTCCGTGCGCTCGGGCGGCATCGTCATGACGCCGCTTGGCGGCGCGTGCGCGTCGAGCGGCGCGGGCCCCTGCGAGGGCACGAACGCGGCGCAGCTTTTCGCGGACCTGAGCGACAAGGCCTTGCAAGTCACGCGCGGCAGCGCGCATCCCGTCGTGCTCGACACGCGCCTCACGCCGCTCACGACCGAAGGCGCGGGCCAGAAGGCCGAGGACAGCGCGGCGCGCGCGGCCGTGGCGGTGACGCACGTCGATCCGGGCGTCGTGCCCGTGGAGTTGACGTTGCCGCTCACGCCGGCGACCACGCCAACCGACTCATCGAGTTCGGCGCCTGCGACCTCGACGCCCGCGACGCCGCCCGCGACGACACCGACCTCGCCCAGCACCTCGATCACGCCGCCGGCGCAGACGACCGAAGCCCAGCAGATTTTCTGGGGCCGCTTCACGCCGCTTGCGAACCTGCCCGCCGACTCCTCGCTCGCGACGCTCGAGCAGGGTAAGGACTACATCGGCTATCTCAAGCCGTTCACGCTCGTGCGCAGCCCGCAAACCGACATGGTGCTGCCGCAGCAAGGCGTGCTCAATTTCACGCTGGACGCCGCCAATTCCGCGGCCTACCTGATCAACAACACGACGGGCGTCGCCACGGCCGCATCGCTCAGCAACGGCGCGCTCGCGGTCGACTTCGGCACGAACCGGTTCACCACGAGCCTGCAAGCGAGCGTGAACGGCAGCACCTACAAGGTTTCGTCGTACGGCGACGTGCTCAAGGGCGGCATCCTCAACTGGGACGTGGCCGCGCCCGCCGCCGTGATCGGCGCGCTCGCCGGCAAGAACGTCACGCAGGCGGGCTACATCTTCAATCAGAACCTGAGCAACAACCAGTCGCTGGCGGGAGCCACGTTGTGGTCGAGGTAGTTCGCCTTTCCCGACTCGACCGCCTGCGCCTCGCGATTTTCGGACTGACCCTTCTGGCGATTTGCCTGCTGGCGGCGCGCGTGGGCGCGCCGCCGCTCTATGAGCGGCTCGGCTACGCGCTCGACGACTGGCGGCAGACGCACACGCTGCTCGCCACGCCCGACACGCGCGTCGTGCTGGTCGACATCGACGAGCATTCGATCGAAGCGGTCGGCCCGTGGCCGTGGCCGCGCGCGCTCATTGCACAGCTCGTGCGCACGCTGTTCACGCAGTACGGCACGCGCCCGGTCGGTCTCGATATCCTGTTTCCCGAAGCGAGCCAGCCCGACGACGACGCGGCCCTGCTCGACGTCGCGCGCCACTACCCGCTCGTGTTCGCGCAAACCTTCAGCTTCGCGACCACCGATCACCCGCCGCGCGTGGGCCAGATCGGCGGCGCGCTGGCGGTGCGCGAGCCTGCCGGGCCGATGCCCGTTGCCAGTGGTTTCGTGGGCAACTTCTTTTCCGAGCCGGGTCTGTGTGTCGGCCACGTGAGTCCGCACACCGACCCCGACGGCGTCGTGCGCGACGTCGCGCCGCTGATCCGCTATGGCGACCACGTCTATCCGATGTTCGCGTGGCAGTTGCTCGCGTGCGGCAGCGGCGGCAAGCGCGCCGCCACCCCGCCCGACCCCGCCGCGCTGCCCGGCGTTGCGGACGGTCTCTTTCACGTGCCGTTTCGGCGCACCGCCGCCACCTACGATGTCGTGCCCGCCGTCGACGTGCTCGCGGGCAAGGCGCCCGCTTCGCTGCTGCGCGGCCGCTATGTGGTGGTGGGGTCGTCGGCGCTCGGCCTGAACGACCATATCGCCGCGCCCATCGACCCGTGGCTGCCCGCCATGGTGGTGCACGCCGAGTTGCTCGACGCCCTGCTCGACCTGACGGACGCGGCGCCCACCGCTTCGCACCTCGCGTTCGCGCGCTGGCTGCCGCTCGCCTGGGCCGTCGTCACGCTCGCGCTGCTCGCCGGGCTCTCGCGCCTGCGCCGCGCCGCGCTCACCTTGCCCGTTGCGGCCGCAACCACCGCGTTGTGGCTCGCGGCGCTGCTCTGGCTGCGCGAGCTGCCCGCCGACCAGATCGCGCTGCCGCTCGTCCCCGCCTTCGTGTTCGTCTTCGTGCAGGCGCCGCTCGAATGGATCGCCTCGCTCGTCGCGATGCGCGCATTCGAGCGCCGCTTCAGCCAGTATCTGCCGCAGTCGGTGCTGCGCCACATCATGCGCCGCGCCGACCAGAACGCGCTCAAGCCGCAGCGCCGCCAGATCACCGTGCTGTTCGCCGACATCGAGGGCTACACGATGCTGGCCGAGCAGATGCCGCCCGAGCAGCTCGTCGCGATGACCGAGGTCGTGCTCACGCGTCTCACGCAATGCGTGTACGACACCGAAGGCACGCTGGACAAGTACATGGGCGACGCCTTGATGGCGTTCTGGGGCGCGCCGCTCGAACAGCCCGATCACGCGCGCCGCGCGCTCGACTGCGCGCAGGCGATGCTGCGCGAAGTGGCCGCCATCAACCGCGAGGCGACGGCGCTGCCGCACGGGCGCGCGCTGCGCGTGCGCATCGGCGTGAACAGCGGCAGTGCGATGACCGGCGAACTGGGCTCGACCTCGCGCCAGTCCTATACGGTGATCGGCGATGCGGTGAACGTGGCCGCGCGCCTTCAGGAATACGCGCGCACGGCGAAGACCGACCTGCTCGTGGGCCAGGAAACGGCGCGCCTCGCCGCCGGCTATCCGCTGAAGATGGTCTCCGAAGTGACGCTGCGCGGTCGCGAAGCCCCCGAGCGGCTGTTCGTCCTCGACGAAGCCGAAGCGATGCTCGATGCCGTCTGCTGACCGGTTCCACCGTTTGCGTGTCCGGGCATTGCCGCCCGCCGTGCGCCTCGCCGCCGCGCTCGCGCTGGGCGGCGGCGCACTGCTGGCCGGTGCGCCGGGAGCCTTCGCGCAGCAGACCGACGCCGGGCCAGGCACCGGCCAGATCACGGCACCGGCACCGGCTCCACCCATCACCACGCCGATCGCCCCGCCCATTGCGCGGCCGGCCGCGCTGCCGCCGGTCGCGGCGGCGCCCGCGGACGCGACGCCACCCGATGCCGCGCAACCGGACGCCGGCATGCAGGACGTCATCAACGACGACCTGGAGGCGCAGGCCAATGCGGAAATGGCGGCGGGGCACGCCCAGCAGGCGCTCGAACTGCTCGACGAACTCGTTGCGCGCGATCCGCGCCGCGCGGGCGCGCTGCTCGAAGCCGCCCTGCTTCAATGCCAGCTCGGCGAGCGCGACCTGACGCGCCAGACGCTCGCGCGCATCGAATCGAGCTACAAGGTGCCGCCCGCCATCGAGAAGCTGATCCAGGTCTACAAGACCAACACCTGCGTGCCGAGCGCGCGCAAGCCGCAACTGATCGCGAGCGTGCGCGCGGGCGTGACGTCCAACGCGAATTTCGGCCCGTCGGACCCGAACGTCACGTTTGCCGACACCGCCCCCCTGCACGCCCTCATCCTGGCGCCCTCCAGTCTCGCGCACAGCGACCAGTTCCTCGAATCGTCGCTCCAGGGCGAGTTGCCGGTACGCTTCGTGCCCGGCCTCACGCTGTTCGCCGGGCTCACGCAGCGCCAGTACCGCGACCTGCACGACTATGACCAGCGCATTGCGAGCATCGGCGCGGCGCACCAGTACACGTTCGGCCACGGCACCATCGAGAACCAGGCCGCCGCCGACGTGTTCTGGCTCGGCTCCCGGCTCTACCAGAGCGACGTGTCCTGGCACACCGGCTACTGGACGCCGCCGGCGGCGTTCCGTAGCTCGCTCGCGCGCGCGGGCGTGGATTTCACGGCGACCTACACGAGCTACCCCGGCAATTCGCTCTACAACGGCGTGCGCTTCGAGCTGCGCGCGGCAATGCAGGCGCGCATCGGCGCGCGCACGACCGTGCAGCTATTCGCGGGACCGGTTTGGGAAGCGCCCTCGGGCAGCCGCCCCGGCGCGGCGCGCCACGGCTACACCGCGTGGCTCGCGCTCGACTACGACGTCGGCCGCTACGGGCAGTTCGAGGCCGTCCTCCAGCGCCGCACGCTGATCGACTCCACCGCCTACGACCCGGTATTTTTCGGCTCGACGATCCAGAACCAGACGATGCAGGCCGTCTCGCTGCAATACGCCTATCCGCTCACGCAGCACTGGTCGCTCTACACGCGCTTTCTCGCGCAGCGCATCTCCGACTCGATCGAGCCGTTTTCATACAGCGTGCGCGAAGGATCGGTGGGCGTCTCGTGGAAGTACTAGCGGCGGTGAGTGGCGGCTAACGCCGGTCACGGAATGTGGCAAAGGGCGCGGTGAATTGAAAACGCGTGTGCGCACCGCCGTAAAGCGATAAAATCGCGGACTGATTCAATGGAGCGAATAGCCATGACCCAACCCGTCACGTCGTCCACGCCGCAGGCAGCGCCCGCCGCGCAGGACGAATCGATCAGCTTCGAGGCCCACGGGTTCCTGAACCAGTCGTACGACTCGCTCGACGCGCTGCTGCACGGCCTCACGCATGGCGAAGCCGCGCTGCCCGCCGCCGAGCTTGCGGCCGCTTCGGCCGCCCCCGCCAGCGCGCCCGAAGTCACGATCGTCGGCCAGACCGACGCGGTGCTGCCCGCACACCTCTTCCTCTGATCCGCAACGTGTGCCGGACGCGCCGTTGCGGCGCGCCCGGCGTCATCCTCACGCGAGCAGTTGCGTGAGCGATTGCGCGTAAGTGCGCGCGATCGACTGCCAGTCCCCGTTCGCTTCCACCCAGCTGCGCGCCCGGCGCTTGAGCGCCTCGCGGTCGTCCGCCGCCAGCCCGAGCATGGTGCGAATGCCCAGCGCGAAATCTTCGCCCGTGGCCCGCACGTACTGCTGCCCGTCTTCGAAGCCGATGCCCCGCACGCCGAACTCCGTGCTCACCACGGGCACGCCGGCCGCCGCGTATTCGATCAGCTTGAGATTGGTGCCAGAACCCGACACGACCGGATTCAGGCCGATGTCGCACACGTCGAGCCAGGCCGCCTTTTCCGCGTCGCTGACCACGCCCGCGAAACCGACGTTCGCCGTGCGCTCCCACTGGCGCACTTCGCCGCACACCGAACCCAGCAGCAGGAAATGCACGTCGGGCATTTGCGCGGCGGCCTCGATCACGACGCGCGCGGCGTCGATGTTGGGACCGTGCGCGCTGCCCATGAAAAGCGCGAGCGGCTGATCCACGCCCAGCTCGCGGCGGCGGCGCGCCACGCGCTCCGCTTCGCGAAACGGCGTGTTGCCGACGTCGATGCCGTTGGCCACCACGATGCCCTGGCCGAAGCGCGGGTCGTCAGCATCGCCGTAAAGCGCCTGCAAGCGCGCGAGATCCTGCGGCGAGCACGCGCTCACGAGCGCGGCCTCGCGCACCGCGCGGCGCTCCAGTTCGAACACGCGGTCGATCGCCCACTGGTGCGTGCCGTAGATGTCGGCCTTGAGGTCGGCCTCCACGTTGTGCGCCTCGTAGACGAACGGGCCGGAAAACACTTCGCGCAGCGCGGGCAGCGTGTACGGGTGCGAGCACACCATCACGTCGCTGCGGCGCGCGAGCGCGTCGATCGCCTCGAGCCAGCGCGGCGCGCTCGCGGGATAGAGTGCCGCCGCGAGGTCTTCCACCGTCGCGCCGAGCATGTCCTGCATGTGCCACTCTTCGCGCTCCAGCGCCGGGGATTTCGGCACCAGCTCCTCGGTGAAGCCCGGCGCGAGCGTGCGCACGCTCGCCGCGTCGCGGCTGCCGGTGAGGTTGATGAAATGCACGTCGAACTGATCGGCGAGACGCGAATAGAGGCCGAAAAGGCGCAGCTTGCCGCCGCTCACCACGGGCGCGATCGGGTAGGTGTTGAGCACGCCGATCAGCGGCTTCGCGGGCTGCGTGACCACGGCGGGCGCAGCCGGGCGGCTGGTCGCCTCGGCGTTCGCGGCTTGCGCGGCGGCGAACCCCGGCGAATTACGCGGCGCGAGCACGAGCGCGTCGCATAGCGCGTTCCAGTCGAGCTGGCGTGCGCGCGCTTGCGCGAGGCGCCCCATTTCGGCGGCGGCGGCGCGGTCGTCGCACAGGCGGCGCATGGCGCGGCCGATGGCCGCCGCGCTGGTCGGCACGATGAGGCCGGTTTTGCCGTCTTCGAGCAGCTCGGTCGGGCCGCCCGAATCGGTCGTGGCGATCACGGGCTTCGCGCACAGCATCGCCTCGAGCGTGATGAGGCCGTAGTCCTCGTCGCGCGGCACGAACGGCACGCAGATCGCGCGTGCATATTCCTGCACGAGTTGCGCCTCGGGCACGCGGCCGAGGAAACGGATGCCCGGATGGTCGCCCGCGGCGGCGCGCAGGCGCGCCTCGTCCGGGCCGCCGCCCGCGATGTGCAGCGGCACGTCGGGGCCGAGTCCGCTCGCCTTGTAGCCTTCGATGATGAGATCGATGCGCTTGGCCGGATCGAGCCGGCTCGCGCTGAAGATGGTTTCCTGCGGCCCGTCGCCCAGGCCCTTCAGACCCGTGGGATGGTGGTGAACCGCCACTTTCACGTTCTTCGGGAAATAGCCGTCGCGCGCGGCCACCACGTCGGAAATCGCGGCGTAGTGGGCGATCTTGTCGGTACGCATCGCCACCGCGTCGAGCAGGCGGATCACGGCGCGCGACACGGGGCCGGGGAACGCCCAGCACGGCGAGGCGGGGTCGCGGCGGAACGCGGCGTCGAGCGCGTCGATCAGCTCGTCGAACTCGACATCATTCGCGCGATAGTTCACGAGCGCTTCGACGATGCGCGGCGGCATGCCGAGCGCGCGCAGCGCTTCGGGATCGACCTTCGTCGGCATGTCCGGCGGGTAGCAGTCGTACAGCCCGCGCAGCGTGTGCTGGAGATAGACCACGTGATTCGGATGGCGGATCGCCCAGGCCGGATACTTGGTGCTGATCACCATGTCGAAGTGGCTCAGGTCCAGCTCCGAAAAGCGGCGGTAGCTCGCCAGCAGCTCGCCCATGTTGCGCTCGGGGCTCGGCAGCTTGAGCAGTTCGGCGAGCACGCCTGGGCGCGCGTTGAGCGCCTCCACGAGGCCCCACCAGAGATTTTCCGCGCCGCCGATCACGAACGGGACCGGGCTGGGCGCAACGACACAGATTTTCATGGCTGATCAATCGTATGAACGGGTCAGCGTCTCGACGACGCGATCCCATGTGATGCCTGCGCTCGCATAGGCGTCGCGGGCGCGGCGGCCCGCGTCGGCGCTCTTGCGTGCGTTGGCGGCAATCCAGTCGAAGCGCGCGGCCAGCGCCTGCGCGTCGGGCGCTTCCACCCAGCCCGTGTCGTCGTGGCGCACAAATTCGAGCGGGCCGCCCGAGTCGGTGCAGGTGACCACGGGCTTGCCCGAGAGCATCGCTTCGAGCGTGATGTAGCCGTAGTCCTCGTCGAAGGCCGGGAACACCACGGCCTGCGCGCGCGCGTAAAACGCGCGCTTCTCGGCTTCGCTGATATGGCCGATCAGCGCGACGCGATCGCCCACGCCATGACGCTCGATCAACTGCGCAAGCGCGCCGCGCTGGCCGCCGTCGCCGGCGAGCACGATCTTCAGCGACGAGCGCATGTGGCGCGCGGCTTCGATCACGAGGTGCTGACGCTTGAGCGTTTCGAGCCGGCTCGGGAAGAACACATAGTCGAGCGCGTCTTCGCAGTAGAACTGCTCGGCCTGGGTGGGTGGATGATAAAGCGGCTTCGCGCCCACGTCGTTGAATTCGCGCAGGCGCTCGGCCACGCGCCGCGAGTTGGCGAACACCGCCTTCGCCGCGCGCAGCACGCGGTTGTCGAAGGCGATCACGCGCTCGCGCAGGTCCGCAAGCTCGGGCGTGGCCTGGGCGGCGTCGTACAGCTCGTACACCGCGCGATGCTGATGCATGACCCACACGCGATGATCGGGGTGCGCCACGCCATAGCCCGGAAACTGGAGGCTCACGACCTGATCGATCGTCACGCCGTTGGGCTGGATCAGGTCGATTTCGCTCGCGTGCGTCATGGCGCGCACGATGTCCGCTTCGGGCGAAAAGCGAAACGGCAGGCGCAGCAGCTCGACTTCGTGCCCCGCCGCCTGGAGCGCGTTCACCACGCCCGCGATGTGATAGTTCGCGCCGCCATGCATGAACGGCACGAGATTGGCCGTAACGAGGATCTTCACGCGTCGGCCTCTTGCGGTGCGCCCTTCGTGCCGGTCACGGCGTAGTCCTGCGGGCCGCACAGATGGCCGTTCACGCGCTCGGTGAGCGGATCGTCGCCGGGCACCTTGGCCTCGTGCGGATACGGGCTGCTACGGATGATGTCGATGTCGCCGAAGCCGTGATGCTTGAGCAGGAAGGAGATGGCCGTGGGCGTGACCGGATTGCGGTGCGTGAAGTCGTGATAGAAGGTGTGGCTGCCCACCAGCACGTTTTCCGGGTTCGGCGTTTCGAACAGCACCGAGCCGCCCTCGGCCAGCACGCGGTGGCATTCCTGCACCACGGCGTAGAGATAGTCGAACGGCAGGTGCTCGATGATATGAAAGCCCGTCACGGCGCCCACCGACCCCGTGGGCAAGCTGCGCAGGAACGTGAGCGCATCCACGCAGCGCGCGTTCAGGCCGTCCTTCAGGCACGAGTCGGTCATCACGCGGTTGGCGTCCACGCCGATCGCCGACTTGCCGCGATCGCGCACGAACGAGAGCCATTCGCCGCGCCCGCAGCCCACATCGACCACGTCGTGCTTCAGGCCCTCGCGCGACACCACGCGCTGGCCGACCCACGAATCGTAGATCGAAAGCTTCTTGAGGATTTCCTCGCGCGAGCCGCGGTTGGCGTCCTCGAACGCGAGGTAATACTCGTCGATGACCTCGGGCGGCACCGGCGGCACGGGTGTCACGAGCGCTTGCAGTTCGTCGATGCGCTGGCCGTGCCCCGCGAGTGCCGCGTCGTGCTGCTGCAAACGGCGTTCGAGGTGGCGCGCGTGCTGCTCGAGATATTTCGCGTGCCGGTAGAGCGTCGGGCCGACCTGCACGAGCTCCGCGCTCGTCGCGCGCGCGTCCATGCGGCGCGTGAGCGCGGCGCCCAGCGCGCCGAGGCCGAGCTTGCCGAGCCCGATCTGCACGAGCGCGGCGGCCACGCCCTGCTTCACGCGGCCAAGCGGCACGCCGGCGCGCCGTCCTTCGGCCGACAGCCGCAGCTTGCCGGTAATGGCGAGACGGCTGCCGCCGGCGGCAAGCTGCTTGCGGTAGTTGGCGCGGCCGGAATCGTCGGCTTCGCGGTGCAGCACGCGGCGATACACGCTGTCGATGAATTCGTCGTCGGTCCCGATCATGAACGGATCGTCGCCGAGGCTGACGGGCGCGGGCGCGTGAGCGCCGTGCGCAGGCGCCTGCGTATTCGCATGGGGCGAGCCGCCCGGCTGCGCCGCTTCGGCGCGTTGCGCGTGCACCGCCGCTTCGGCTTTGACGCGCGCGATCAGATCGTTGAGTACGGCACTAGTCATAGAATTTCTTCAACTGGATTCAGTGAGGCCGGCACGGCGGCATGCTGTTCGAAGTCGACCGGAACATAGCAAAGCCCCGAGAACTGCGTGTGGAGAAAACCGGCGATCTCGAAGCTCGCGGCGTTGTCCCACCAGTGCTGGCAGTCGTGCACATGCGTTTCGTCGGAATGAATGGCGACGGTCAAGGTGTATTTGCCGGGCGCGAAATTCAGCGGCAGCGTGAAGCGGCACACCGCACGCGTGCCGCTCGTGAAACGCACCGGCGCTTCGAGCAGCGCGGTGTTGGTGCCGAATACGTCCTGGCCAAAACGGTCGCGCAGAAGGATACCCACGGTGAGCGACGCATCCTGGTCCGATTCGCACTCCACGTCGATCGTGACCGGCTCGCCCGAGGCGAAGCGCGTGCCCGCGCCGAAACGGTTGGCCATCGAAACGCTCGCGATGCGCGTGCGCAGCGCGCCGTAATCGCCCTCGTGCAGCGCGGACTCGCGCTGTGAGTCGGCTTCCACGCCCGCGATATGGCGATAATAGTTCTGCGCGGCCTGGTCGGGCTCGCCGTCGTAGTCGATGCGGCCGTGCGCGAGCAGCAGCGCGCGGTCGCACAGCAGCTTCACCGAGTTGATGTCGTGCGAGACGTAGAGGATCGAGCCGCCACGGTCGCGGAATTCCTTGATGCGCTTGAGGCACTTCTGCTGAAAGCGCGCGTCGCCCACGGCGAGCGCCTCGTCCACGATGAAGCACACCGGGTCGGCATGGATCGCCACAGCGAAGCCCAGACGCATCACCATGCCCGAGGAATAGGTGCGCACGGGCGCGTCAATGAAGTCGCCGAGTTCCGAGAACGCGACGATCGAGTCGAAGCGCTCCGCGATCTCCTCGCCCGTCATGCCGATAAGGCGCGCATTGACGGCAATGTTCTGGCGGCCCGTGAGCTTGCCGTCGAAGCCCGTGCCCAGCTCCAGCAGGCCGGTGATGCGGCCGTTGCGCTCGATCGTGCCCGCGTCGGGCGTGAGCACGCCGCTCACGAGCTTGAGCAGCGTGGACTTGCCCGCGCCGTTCTGGCCGAGCACGCCGATCGCCTCGCCTTGCCGCAACTCGAACGAAATATCGTCGAGCGCTTTGTGCACGCGATGGCGCTGACGCTTGAACAGGCCCTCCACGAGCCGGTCCGAGGTGCGCTTGTAGATGCGGAACTGCTTCGAGACATGCTCGACTTTCAGCACCGGCGCGCCTTGTGCGATCTCGGTGGTCATAGCGTGTCCCTCATTTCGGATTCGAGGCGCGCGAGCATCCAGCGCGCGATGGCGAGCATGACGAGCGCCGCGCCGCACAGCGCGACGAGCTCCTTGATCTGCGGCCACTGCCCCCAGACCACGACGCCGTGCACCGAGTCCACGGCCCAGAAGATCGGGCTCAGGTGCATGGCGCGCGCCGCCCACGGCGGCAGGATGCTCGCGAGATAGACGACCGGCGTGAGCCAGAAGCCGAACTGCAACACGATGCCGAGCACGTTGCGGATATCGGGCAGAAACACGTTGAGCGTGGCGAGCACGATGCCCACGCCGTAGGCGAAGCCGCTCAGCAGCAAGGCGATGAGCGGCAGCGTCAACCACGACGCGCCGATGGGATGCCCGACGATCAGCAGGAACACGGTGAAGAACGCCATCGTGATCGCGTAGACCACCCACTCGGCCACGACCACGTGAAGCGGCATGGTCCAGAGATCGACGGAGATCTTGCGGATCAGATGCGACTTCTCGCCGTAGACCGGCGTCACGCGGCTCAGGATATTGGCGAACATGTTCCACATGAGCATGCCGCCGATCAGGTACACGGTGTAGAGATACGGATCGGTGTCCGCGCCGAGGCGCGCACGCATGAAGCGCGAGAACACCGTGCTGAACAGCACGATGAACGCGAGCGGTTGAAGCACCAGCCATGCCGCGCCGAGCGCGTTCTCGCGGTGCCGGTCCACGAGGTCCTGGCGCGAGAGCAGCCAGATGTGGACGAGACGGGTCCTGAAATCGTTCATGTCTTGGTTCGGATGCGCGGTGGCGACGGCGCCACCGCATGCGGTTTCAGCGCAGTTTCAGTTCACCACCTTGCGGTAGACGGCCAGCGTCTCGGTTGCCGTGCGCGACCAGCTGAACCGGCGCGCGCGCTCGGCGCCTGCGGCGCCCAGGCGCGCGCAGAGCGCGTCGTCGTCGATCAGCTCGCGCATCGCTTCGGTAAATCCTTCCACGTCGGCGGGCTCGCAAAAGAGCGCGGCCGGACCGGCCACTTCGCGCAGCGCGGGCGCCGTCGAGCACAGCGCCGGCACGCCCGAGGCCATCGCCTCCAGCACCGGCAGGCCGAAGCCCTCGTAGATCGACGGATAGACAATGGCGCGCGCCCCCGCCGTCAAGGCGGGAATGTCGTCGTCGCTCACGTAGCCGAGCTTGCGCACGGTGCCGTCGGCGAGCGAGGCCGAGAGCGCCGCGTGCAGCGAGTCGGTGAGCCAGCCTTCCACGCCGATCAGCGCGAGCGGCATCGTGCGGCGCACCGCCTGCGGCAGGCGCAGGTGCGCGGCAAGCGCCGTCTGGAGATTCTTGCGCGGCTCGAGCGTGCCGACCGCGGCGAAATAGCCGCCGTGCGTGAGGTCGTAGCGCGCGAGCACGTCGGCGGTCTCGGCGCGCGTATGCGGACGGAAACGCTCCGTCACGCCGTTGTAGACCACGTCGATCCGGCTTTCATCGACGGGAAAGCACGCCATGAGCTCCTGCTTCACGAACTCCGAGACGACGATCACGCGGTCGGCGTGACGCAGCGCGCGCGGAAAATTCGCGCGCAGATGTGCGAGCCGGTGCGCGGGATGGCACTCCGGGTGACGCACCCACGACACATCGTGCACCGTGGTCACGGTCGGCCCGCGAAAACGGAACGGAATGAAATTCGGATCGTGATAGACCTGCGGCGTGCGCTGGCGGCGCAGCCCCGAGTCGAAGCGGTACTGCTCGACATGCGGCATGAAGCGGTAAACGCCGGGCACGTAGGCGCGCGCAAAGCGCTTGACCGCACCCGCGAACGACGTGCGCACCGAGGCGCCGGCGAGCGGCGCGCCGGATGCGGCCGATGCGGCCGTGCTTTGGGCCTGGGCCTGCCCGCCCGCGATCGTCGAGGACCAGTGCGTGCCGTAGAAAAGCCGCAGGCTGTGCCCGCGTTCCACGAACTCGCGAGCCAGATGCGAAGCGTATTGCCCGATCCCCGTAAGCGGTGTTAGCAGTGCTCGCCCGCCCATCGCGATCTCGAGCGGCGCGTCCGCCGTGAATGTTTCGCTCATACCTGAATTTTCTGATTTTGTCTGTGCGCCAAGGCTGCGCCAGTATCGGGCGAGATTAGGCCGTTTGATGTGACGGCCATCACATTCGACGGCCAGGCGATCACTCAGAATGGGCGCCGTCATCACGGGGACGACACCGCCTGAGAGACCAGTTGCACCACAGGGCGGGCAATTTTAGGGCTGAATCGCGGGCGGGGGGCCGTGCGCGATATCGGTAACGGAAAGATGGATAAAAAGATCAAGCTACCGACGAACGAGATCGTCCAGGCACTGCTCGGTTACCGCAAGGTATTCCGCACAGTCGGTGTCTTCAGCATGCTCATCAACCTGCTCATGCTGGTGCCGTCGCTCTACATGTTGCAGGTCTACGACCGGGTGCTGCCAAGCCGAAACGGCATCACGCTGCTCATGCTGACGCTCATGATGATCGGCATGTTCGCACTCATGAGCGCACTCGAATACGTGCGCAGCTTTGTCGTGATCCGCGTGGGCGGCAAGATCGACATGCACCTGAACGCGCGCGTCTACACCGCGGCGTTCGAAACCAATCTCAAGCAAAAGGGCGTGGCGGCAAGCCAGCCGCTCAACGACCTCACGACGATCCGCCAGTTCGTGACCGGCAACGGCCTCTTCGCGTTCTTCGACGCGCCGTGGTTCCCGGTCTATCTGATCGTCATCTTCATCTTCAACGTGTGGCTCGGCCTGTTCGCGCTGTGCGGCTCGGCGCTGCTCGTCGCACTCGCGATCGTGAACGAGCGCATGACGAAGCGCCCGCTCGCCGAAGCCCAGCAGATGTCGCTGCGCTCCACGGCGCTCGCCACCAGCAACCTGCGCAACGCCGAAGTGATCGAGGCGATGGGCATGCTGCCGACGCTGATGTCGCGCTGGTCGAAGCTGAACACCGGCTTCCTTCTTCAGCAGGCCGAAGCAAGCGAGAAAGCGGCGCTGATCGGCAACGTGACGAAGTTCGTGCGTATTTCGCTCCAGTCGCTCGTGCTCGGCGTGGGCGCGCTGCTCGCCATCGACGGCAAGGTCTCGCCCGGCATGATGATCGCGGGCTCGATCCTGATGGGCCGCGCGCTCAGCCCGCTCGAACTGGTGATTGGCGTGTGGCGTCAGTGGAGCGGCGTGAAAAGCGCCTACGACCGCCTGGTCGACCTGCTCGACGAGAATCCCGCGCGCCGTATCGGCATGAGCCTGCCCGCGCCGGAAGGACGCGTGAACTTCGAAGGCGTCACCGCCGCGCCGCCCGGCACGCGCGTACCGGTGCTGCAAGGCCTGACGTTCTCGATCGATGCGGGCGACATCGTCGGCATCATCGGACCCAGCGCCTCGGGCAAGTCGACGCTCGCGCGCCTCATGGTGGGCGTGTGGCCGGCCCTCGTCGGCACCGTGCGCCTGGACGGCGCAGACATCTACCAGTGGGACAAGGATCAGCTCGGCCCGCATATCGGCTACCTTCCGCAGGACATCGAACTGTTCGGCGGCTCGATCGCGGAGAACATCGCGCGCTTCGGCCAGATAGACGCGGAAAAGATCGTCGAAGCGGCGCGGCTCGCGGGCGTCCACGACATGATCCTGCGCTTGCCCAATGGCTACGACACGCTCGTGGGCGACCGCGGCGCCGGCCTCTCCGGCGGCCAGAAGCAGCGCATCGGCCTCGCCCGCGCGCTGTATGGCAGCCCCTCGCTGATCGTGCTCGACGAACCGAACTCCAACCTCGACGAAGTCGGCGAGGCCGCGCTCAAGCACGCGATCGACAACCTGCGCGCCGCCGGCCGCACCGTCGTGCTGATCACGCACCGCACCAACATCATCGCGGCGACGACCAAGCTCATGCTGCTCGTGGAAGGGCAACTGCGCCTCTTCGGCCCGACGGCGCACGTGCTCGCTGCGATCCAGCAGCCGCAGGCGGCCGCGCAGGCAGCGGCGGCGCAAGCGGCACAAGCGGCCCAGGCCGCACAAGCCGCGCAAACCGCGCAAACCGCCCAGCAGCAGGCCAAGCCCGCGGGCAACGCCTCCATCGACAAGGACGCCGAAGTCCCGGCCTGATCCGCAGAGTCATTCCATGTTCAATTCCGCAAACAAGAAAGCCGCGGCGCCCGCGCTCGAGGTGCTCGGCACCGCGCTGCCGCCCACGCTCAATACCGACGAAACCCGCTACGTCAAGATTGGCTGGACCATCGTGCTCGTAGGCATCTGCGGCTCGCTGCTGTGGGCCACGTTCGCGCCGCTCAGCAAGGGCGTGCCGGTGGAAGGCACCGTGGTGGTCACGGGCAACCGCAAGGAAATCCAGCACCCCACCGGCGGCATCATCAGCGAGATCCTCGTGCAGGACGGCGACCAGGTGAAGGCCGGCCAGGTGCTCGTGAAGATGAACGACGTGCAGGTGCGCGCACAGGCCGACTCGGTACGCGCGCAATACCTGAGCGAGCTGGCCGTGCGCAGCCGCCTCACCGCCGAGGCCACGGGCGCGAAGACCATCACGTTCGCACCGGAGCTGCTCGAAGCCGCGAAGAACCACAACCAGCAGGTCGTCGACGACATGCAGTTGCAAACGCAACTGCTGCAAAGCCGCCGCCTCGCGCTGCAATCGGCGACCGCCGCGCTGCGCGAAACCGCGGCGGGCTACAGCGCCCAGCTCGCGGCGAACGGCCAGAGCCGCACCTACAAGCTCGCCGAGCAAAAAGCGCTGACGAGCCAGCTCGACGGCATGCGCAAGCTCGCGGACGAAGGCTATGCGCCGCGCACGCGCTTGCAGGATCTCGAACGCGACAGCGCGCGCCTCGACGGCGAAATCTCCGGCCAGGTCGGCGCAAGCGGACAACTGGCGAGCCAGATCGCCGAAACGCGCCTGCGCATGCTCCAGCAGCAGGACGACTACATGAAGGAAGTCCGCACGCAGCTGACCGACATCCAGCGCGACTCCGAAGCGCTGCGCAGCAAGCTCGACGCGAGCGACTTCGAACTCGCGAACGCCGAAGTGCGCTCGCCCGTGGACGGCACGGTGGTAGGCGTGAACGTGTTCACCAACGGCGGCGTGGTGGCGGCCGGCGCGAAGCTCATGGAAGTGGTGCCGAGCGGCGAGCCGCTCGAAGCCGAAGGCGAGCTGCCCGTGAACCTCGTCGACAAGGTCAAGCAAGGCTTGCCCGTGGAGATGATGTTCACCGCGTTCAACCAGAACAGCACCCCGCGCATTCCCGGCAAGCTCACGTTCATCTCGGCCGACCGCCTCGTGAACGATCACACCGGACAACCCTACTACCGCGTACGCGCCAAGGTGACGCCCGAAGGCATGAAGATGCTCGGCCACCTGGACGTGCGGCCCGGCATGCCCGTTGAGGTGTTCATCAACGCGGGCCAGCGCTCGCTGATGAGCTACCTGCTCAAACCGGTCATCGATCGCGCCCATTCGGCACTTTCGGAGGACTGACGTGCGCGACCAGGCAATCAAGACGCGGGCCGCGGCCCGCAGGGAACGTGCGCGCGCCACGCAGGCAAACGGCGCCCGCCCGACGCTCGCGCGCCTCGGCGTGGCCGTCGCGCTCGCGCTCGGCGCGATGCAGGCGGCGCACGCGATCGGCATCGTCGACGCCTACCAGGCGGCGCTCGAACACGACCCCGAGTTCGCAGGCGCGATGGCGGACAAACGCGCCGGCGACGCCAACGTGGCGATCGGCCGCTCGTACCTGCTGCCCAACCTGTCGGCTTCGTATGGGACCTATCGCGACTGGACCAACACGACCTACCTCGGGGAGACCAGCGGCCCCCCGTCGTCGTACAACGTGTACCACGCGTATTCGGCCAGCGTGCAGGTGCGCCAGCCGATCATCAACCTCGAAGGCATCGCGCGCTATCGCTACGGCAAAGCCGCCGCGCTCGCCAGCGACGCCGTGTTCATGGGCAAGAGCGAAGACCTGCTGGTGCGCGTGCTGAGCGCGTACACGGACACGCTGTTCGCGCTCGATCAGGTGGCGCTCGCGACCGCACAGCAAAAGACCTTCGAGGCGCAGCTCGCCAGCAACGAGGCACAGTTCAAGAACGGCCAGGGCACGCGCACGGATATTCTCGAAACGAACTCGAAGCTCGAAATCTCGCGTGCCGACCTCGCCGACGCCCAGGACAACCTGGACAACAGCGCGCACGCGCTCGAAGCCATCACGGGGCTGAGCGCGACGCTCGACGTGGCGGGCCTCGACCGGTTGAGCGAGCATTTCGAGCCGACGCTGCCCTCGCCCGCCGGTTTCGACCAGTGGCGTGACATCGCGCTCGACAGCAACTCCGACCTGATCGCCCAGCGCCACTCGGTCGAAGCCGCGCGCCAGCAGATGCAGGTTGCGCGCGCGGGCTACTACCCGCACGTCGACCTCGTGGCGAGCATCGGCAAGAACCAGTCGAACTCGCTCGACACGATCGGCCAGCGCTATTTCACGAAGCAGGCGGGTATCGAAATCACGATTCCGCTCTACTCGGGCGGCATGGTCAAGGCGAGCACCGAACAGGCAAGCGCGAACTACGATCACGCCCAGGACGACTTGCGCGACAAGACGAACAAGGTGCTGCTCGAACTGCGCAAGCAGTACAACCTGTGCAACAGCAGCATGACGCGTATCCAGGCGCTGGAAAAAGCGGTGGAATCCGCCACGCTCCAGATCACCGCGACGCGCAAGAGCGTGGACGCGGGCGTGCGTACCAACGTCGACGTCCTGACCGCCACGCAGCAGCTCTACCAGTCCAAGCGCGACCTGGCGAGAGCCCGCTACCAGTACATGATCGCAAGCCTGCAACTCAAGCGCGCAGCCGGCATCCTGAACGAGCAGGACCTGTACGTGCTCGCGGACTGGTTCCGCCCGGACGGCGCGGGCGCGCTCTCGAAAGCGAACCCGGCGCATATGCCGACGATCGTCAGCGTGAAGTGATCTAGCGCGGCAAAGGCGCCTCGCGAGCCGCCAGGCTCACCCACGCGCCGCTCCCGCCGACCGCACGACCGGAGCCCTCGGCTCCATCGCAATCCCCTGCAAACGCCCTGTTTGCAGGGGATTTTCTTTTGGCTGGCGCAGACCGCCAAAACCTGCCCCATAGCCGCCCGATTCTTCAAATTGTGCTCTACCGCACAGCCGCACTGATCTGGTTACGATAAATTTCCCACCAATGCGCATATCCGCGTAGTCCTTATCATGGCGCCGCGAGCGCCCACCACATGCAAGCAACGACAACTATGACGATCGGGTCACGCGCCAAGAGAAAGCCGGCACGCAGCAGAAAGCCGGGCTCCGAAATGCTGGTCGCCGAATGGACGATCGAGCAGGCTCATACGCCGGATCATGTCAGTGTCTCGCTCGTCATGCGGTCGAACAGCGAGGACGAGGAAGCGCGCTGCATTACCCGGCGCTTCCTGCTGCCAAGCGGGAGCGCGGCGGAGCTGATCGAGGACCTGAAGGCAGCGCTGGAGGGTTGCGCCGCGATCGCGAGCCTGGGCGGTGGCGCTGCCGCGCGTGACAACGCCGATGGTTTTGGCGGCTATGCGGCGTTTCAAGGCGAGGCCGAAGACACCGATCCGATGTCGAATCATTTCGCATTGGGCGCGTACGGGCTCGTGGGCAACTGATCTCCCCGGGCGCGCAACATCGCGCCCGCGCAACGCGGGCACACCGCAGCAAATACCCCTCTTTTGAGTTCACGCGGCGCCCCGGAGCGGGCGCAAGCGCACGCCGCCTACGACCTGCCGTAGCGGGCCTAGGCGACGCAGGCCGCGCCGCCTCTTACGGCCATTCCCCCCACCCCATCCGACGATATGCAGACGCCACGCTTGCCGCTTACGCGCGCGCAAACGTTTTGCATACCTGATCAGTTCAAAGGGAAAAGGCGCCGGGCATAAGCCCGACGCAAAAGCTCCTCCGCCGTTGTGCTCGAGGCCAGTGCGGAAGAGCCGAGAGAAGCGCGCGCGGCCCGGCACGTCGCGTGGCTGCGTGCCCCGGGCTCAATGGATGGCGCATGGAAAAGCAGCGCCGAGCCATGCTCGGCGCTGAACTCCCGGATGAACTAAAAAGTACAGGGGCCGGGAGGTGTTGACACGCATGATTATCATGGCGTCCTTAATTCAGCGCTGTGATTTATCTCACAATTGCCGGTTCACGGACTGGCTTTTTTTGAGCACTGGCATGTGCTTGCAGGGCTTCGCATCGAGGCGCTGAAGCCTCGATCGGGCTCAGTGCGATACCGCCGCGGGCAGCGCGTTCTTCAGCGCGCGAGCGTAAGCGGCGCGCGCTGTCGTTGCGATGGCCAGTTGTGCTTGCAGGCGCTGGATTTCGGCGTCGGCCGCCTGCACGTTCGTGAGTTGCTGCTTCGCGGCCTCGCTCAAGGCGGTGAGATCGTAAGCGATGTCGTCGATGATGATCGTGCTCATTTCCGGATACTCAAAACGATGGGTGCTGATTTGAAAAAACCCCGCCCCTCTTGCGAGGGAGCGGGGTTTGAGGCACTACGGTACGACTGGAGTGCTACTCAGACTTAGGCAGGGGAGCCAGCGTTGAGGTGTGCGCTCAGCGTGTGACCGCTGAAGCCCACGCTCGACACCGTCGACGTACCCGTGATTTCGACCACAACGTCGTTCGCGCCGAGCGCTGCGTGAGCAGCTGCCGCGTTCGTGTTGTTGACCGCTTCCACCACGTACGTGTTGCCAGCGTACTGGAACGTCGACACGAGACCCGTGTTGGCGTTCAGTTCGAGCACACCGTTGACCAGCGAAACGTGCGACGAGCCGTTCGCCTGGTAGTCCGTCACGAGCGCCTGCTTGATCGCCAGATCGAGAGCCTGCGACAGCGACGTAGCCGAAGCGACGTTCACCTGTGCAGCGGTAGCCGAGTTGCCAGCCAGACCTTCGTACGTCGTAGCGTTGTTGAACGCCAGGTTCACAGTCGCGTCAGCGTTGTTCACGTTGATCAGCGTTTGCGCGAAGCTGCCGCTCGACGCTGCACCCGTCACATCGCCCTGCACCGACAGGTTGGCCGTGCCACCGAAGTAGTTCGTTGCCGAACCAAGGTTCACGGTCGAGCTGCCGCCGAGCCACACGCTATCCGTGGCGGTGCCGAACAGGTTCAGCGTATCGCCATGACCAAGCGCCGTGGTCGCGACATTGCTGCCGTTGACCGTGCCGCCGAGGTACACGTTGTCGAAGTGACCGCCGTTGAGCGTGATCGTGTCGCCTGCACCGGCCGCCTGGATGACGTGATTCGTCGACACGGCCGACTGCGTCGTGAGCGAGATCGCGTCAGCTGCGCCGCTTGCGGTGATCGACACTGCACCGATTGCCGCGGCAGTCGCCGAACCAACGGTGATCGTATCCGCCGCGCCGGTTGCCTTGATCACGTCGCCAGCGACGGAACCCAGGATCGTCAGGCCGTCTTGCGAAGCCGTCAGGGCCAGCGTGCCAACGAGGTGGCTTGCGTCGAACGACTTGAGCGCCGTGTCGGTCAGCGTGGCGATCGACAGCGAGCCGGCGCCGTCGACGGTGATGCTTGCCACGGTGTTGGTCGCGTCGGTCAGCGTCGTGATGACGTCAGCACCGCTCGTGTGGATCGCGAGGGCGTTGTCGCCGCTCACGGTCAGGCTCTTGATCGTTTCGGCCGAGTCGAACTGGATCGACAGGCTGTCCGAACCCGAGGTACCGAGTTGCGTCGTCGAAACTGCGACGTTCGACAGATCGGCGTTCACTTCGAGCACGGCCGATGCGGCCAGGTTCGAGAGCGAAACCGAGGTTGCCGCTACGTCAACCGACGTCGTGTTCAGCACTGCACGCGCAAAGCCGGTTTCGTCGTACGACAGCGTCTTGGCGCCGACCGTTGCCACGTCCAGCACGTTGGTTTCGGAGGTGACAGTGTTGGCCAGCACGATCGTGTTGCCAGCAGCCGTCGTACCGAAGCCAGCGACGCCCGTCACGCCGACCAGTTCGGTCACCGACGTGTCATTCAAGGCATTGCCTTCTGCCGAAACAACGTACGTATTGCCGCCTGCGACAAACGCGAGCACCGTAGCCGAACCAAGCGCCCAGGCACCCGAAGCGATCGCTTGCGCTGCTGCGATCAGATCCGTTGCGCTGAACTCGTTGATGTTGTGCGTACCGGCGCCGCTGAAGGTCACGATGCCATTGGAGATCGTGTATGCCAGGCCAGCGACCGACGCGTTCTGCAATGCGGCGTTAGCCACGACGTTGACAGCGCTACCCGACGAAACGATGGCCAGGCGGTCGGTCGTCTTCGCGCTCGAGGTGATCTCGAAGCCCTTCACGCCACCGGTCGAACCATTGAACGTTGCGACGGTGTTTTCGCCGACAACCAGCGTGTCCACTGCCGAAGCCGATGCCGTGAGGTCCACGGTTTCCGAACCTGCGCCGTAAGCGGCGCCGGTCCAGTTGCCACCGTCGCCGATGGTGATGACGCCGCCACCCGTGCCCGTGGTGATCACGTCGCTGTGACCCGAATCCGCGCCACCAGCAACGGTCAGCAGACCAGCGCCGCCCGTGACGGTCGAGCCCGTCGACGAGAGTTCCACGCCGCTCAGGTTGACTGCACCCGTAGCTGCCGAAGCGTCGACCTTCGTCACACCGGTCGCGGACGCGCCGAGGTTGTCGGTCTTCAGCGTCAGGGCGATGTTAGCGTCGCCGTTCAGGACGATGCTCGTCGCGCCCGTGTCGCCGATCGTCACGGTGTTCAGGCTCTTCGCAGCGCCTTCGCTCGTGATGTTCAGCGTTTCGATGCCGGTCGTCGCAACGGTGGTCGTCACGCCGTTCGAACCTGCTGCGCCGTCCACGCCAACCGTCAGGGACAGAGCGTCCTTGGAACCGGTCGAGTTAGCCAGCAGGTAGTTGACGATCGCGCCGTTGCCTTGCGAAGCCGTGACGTCAAGCGTCGTGCCCGCAGCAACCTTCGTGAATGCCACGTCGCCCGTCGTCTGGCCGACTTGCAGAGCCGTGAAGCCCGAAGCGTCGTAGCTTGCGTCTGCCGGCGTGCCGGTGACAGCCGCGACAGGCGCGGTCGGGGTCGCGACGGTCGGCGGCAGGTCGCCGCTGCCAGCCAGAATCACCGGGGTGCTGATCGAGAACGCGGTGCCGTTTGCCGGACCCGTCACCGTGACCACGCCGTTCGAAACGCCAACGCTGAACCCTTGGATACCTTGGCTCAGAATCGCCGATGCGACAGCAGAAGCAAGCGCTGCGGCGGTTTCACCCGTCGAGATGGCCGGCGAGATGTTGTATACGTTCGCCCCGACGGTGATCGTGAAATAGACGTCTTCGCTGACGTTGCCATCAGTGTTGTAGGTTACCTGGTCAAACGTAATCGTCGAGACCTGAGCAACACCCGTCACAGTCGGCGTGCCAGCCACATAGACCGAGCCAGTGTGGTTGTCCGACTTGGCGCTCTCACCCAGAGCCAGCGTCGTGAAGCCCGAGATGTGCGAGTTGCTGCCCAGCGCCGTATCGGTCGTTTGAGCTGCGTAGTTCGCCACCAGCGTGTTGTTGCCAGCGCCACCCGAGATCGTGCTGTACGTCGTTTCGTCAGCGTGGAGCAGGCTGTTCGAATCGATCGTGACGACGTCATTGCCTGCGCCGCCCTTGAAGCTCGTCAGGGTCGGGTCGACTTCGACAGTCACGCCACCCGTTGCCGCGCTCGCGTCGATCGATGCGAGGCTCGTTGCGCCGTCAACCGACAGGTTCAGAGCGGCGGTGTTGTTCAGCGTAACCGTGGTCAGGTTCGCGCCTGCATCGACGGTGAGGTTGACCGCAGCCGTCGTGTTGACCGTGACGCTCGTTGCCGTGTCGAGTTGCAGGTCGACGCGGCCCGATGCAACACCGTTGTCAGCCAGGGTAACCGCGCCAGCCGTCGTGTCGATGATCGTGTCGACGCCGAACACCGGTGCGTCGCCGCCGATCGTCAGCGAGAGGTCGTGACCCTTCGTGGTGTTGTCGATGGTGTATTCGTAGCCCGAAATACCATTGAGCACCGTCAGCGACGTGAGCGCATCCGACGTGATCGTGGAATTGCCTTCGACGTGGTCCAGCGTGACGTTCGAGAGCGTGCTAACGCCCTTCGTCAGTTGGGTCTGGATGTCGGTGATGGTCGCGCTTTCGCCGCCCGTGATCGAGACCGACGTTGCGCCGTTGGTCGTGACGCTCGTGTCGCCCGTGCCGTAGACGTTCGAGGCGCCAGCAGCCGACGTGCCTGCCTTCGATTCGTTGACGATCGTGACGTTGCCCGAAGCGTAGTCGCTGGCGTTCTTGAGCGCGCCCGTGACCGAGTCGATGACTGCCGTCACGTTGCCGACGTCGATGTCGCCGTCGGTTGCCGTCGTCGTAATCGCCACGGTCGTGCCGCCAACAACGGTGAAGTTGTCGACGTTGTAGCCGACATACGTGTCGGTGATCGACACTGCGCCCGTCGTCGGGGTCGCTTCCGAGCCAACCGTAACATTGCCGCCAGTCGTGTTGACCGTGACATTGTCGCCGCCAGCAACGTTGACAGCCGAGTTGTTCGTGTACTGGCCGCCGGTCTCGACAGCCGACTGCGTAACCGAAACGTCGCCCTTCGTGCTTGCGCCTGCGTTGTCGTTGCCGACGATAACGAGGCCGCCAGCCGAGCTGACCGTCACGTCCGAACCGCCAAACACGCCGACGAAGCCCGCCGTCGTATCCGTCACCGTGACGCTGCCGGTCGGTTGCGCACCTGCCGTGCCGCTCGACGAGCCGACGCGCACGCCGCCTGCGTTGGTCGTGACGTTGACGTCCGTGCCGCCTTCAACGGCGACGAAGCCGTTGTTGGTGTTGACGATGCCGTCGTATGCAGCCGAAGCCGTGTTGTTGATGGTGACGGCGCCGCTCGGGGTCGCCACAACCGTGCCTGCAACATTGCCGACGTGCACTGCACCGCCTGCTGCGTTGACGGTCACGTCCGTGCCGCCATAAACGTTCACGCGGCTGACGTTGCTGGTTTCCGTCACGGTAACCGTGCCGGTCGCGTTTTCGCCAGCGAGGAGCTTGCCTGCTGCGTCCACAGCGATGCCGCCGATGGTCACGTTGCCTGCGTTCGTCGTCACCGAGACGTTCGCGCCACCCAGGACGCTTACGTTCGACTGGTAACCCGACGTCACGCCCGTGAGGTAGTCTTTTGCGTATGCCTTGGCTTCGTTGACGTTCACCGTCACATTGCCGGTCGGTGCGTAGACCGTGTTGGCTGCGACACCGCCGATATTGACGCCACCGGCGTCCACTGCGTTACCGCCAACGGTGCTGACCGACACGTCAGTGCCGCCGAACACGTTGACCGTGGTGCCCGAACCCGTTGCATTGACCGAGACTGCGCCGGTCGGCTCCGACGGCGAAACGGCAGTGCCGTTGACGCCAACGTTCACCGTGCTGTTCTGGCCTGCGTCGTTGACGGTAACCGTCGTGCCGCCAAACACGTTGACCGTGCCGGTATTCGCTGCGGTCACATTGACCGCGCCAGTCGGATTGACGTTGGCGATGGTCGTGTTGCCGACATCGACGTTGCCAGCCGCGGTGTTCACCGTAACGTTGTTGCCGCCTGCGACAACGACGCCTGCGTCCAAGCCACCATCCTGCGTGCTCAGGTGCGTAACGTTGATGTTCGTCGTCGCGGCTGCCTTGACGTTGTCTTCGCCGTTACCCGCCGACTTGACGGTCAGGTTCGTCACGCCCGAGATATTCGACGTGTCGAACGATGCCGTACCGCCAGCGTTGCCGGCCGTTTGCAGAACAACGTTCTGGATGTTCGA